>CAWEID010000033.1:0-421011 GCA_963809055.1 uncultured Pseudomonadota bacterium
GCACTGTAGAACTTCGTGAAAGGCCGGATCTCGGTCACGATCGGGCGATCCCAAGCCCCTGAGGCGTTCAATTCTCGTTTGCACTTTTCCGCCAACGCCCTCTGGTTGTCATCGTGGTAGAAAATCGCGGAGCGATATTGCGGACCGACGTCATTGCCCTGGCGGTCGGGCGTTGTCGGGTCGTGGATTTTCCAAAAGACCTCCAGCAAGTCGGTAAACGTCGTTGGCCGGATCATAGACGATCTGGCAAGCCTCTGCGTGCCCCGTCGCACCCGTGCAGACCGCTTGGTAAGTCGGGTCCTCCATGGTCCCGCCGGAATATCCCGACTCGACGGAAATGACGCCCTTGAGTTCTCGGAACACGGCGTCGACACACAGAAACATCCTGCCGCAAAGGTGGCGACCTCAGTCCCTTCCGGCTTGTTTACGCGGTGCTGCTCGAGCGAGCGTTTTTTTTCCTTCAGCGTCGGTCCTGGGCTCGGAGGAACTCTTGCTTGTCGAATCGGATGCCATTGCGATCCCCTCCTCTTGCACGTCGTGCCTGGAGGCGGCAACCCTTTCACACAGACCAAGACCAAGTACCGCCCGACACAACCGCAGCGAGAATCAACACAAACGCTAAACGTCTTGACGGCACGGCTCGCCTCCTTCTCGCCAATAATCTCAGTGACACAATTGTACGCACTTGGCAAGGGAGGCCGAATCACGGCACTGCGAGATATCTCTCGGCAGTTTTCGAGTCTAGTCCGGGCAGCTCGCTTCCTTGGCGTTGCGTCGAACGTTGGCAGGGAAAGACGCCGACTACTTCGCTAACGCCATCGGGATCAAGCCCCGCAAGCGGCCGGCCACAGCCACGGAAGACCGGCAGCTTCATGCGGCAGGCCATGATCTCCCGCCGCGTGCGGCCCTCGGGCATGTCCGGCCAGGGGCCTTCTAGTACTTGAAAATCGAAGAGCAGTGGCGCCGCTTCGACGATATAACGCCAGTAGGCCCGGTTGTCGGTTTGGATTACCCATAGCCCGTCGGGCACGAGCGAACGGTGGACCAGGCCGAGAAACTCGGGCGTAATCAGTCGCCGCTCCTTCTTCTGCTTGTCGCCATAGGGCTGCGGATGGTACACGTGGACCTCTTCAATCGAGTGCGGTGCCACGTACCGCTGGAGGAATTCCTGACCGCCGAGGACCGCGAAACGAACGTTTCTCAGGCCCCGCTGGTTCGCGCGGCGTGTGGCGTAGCGGATCACCAGCGGAAGGATGTCGAGGCCGAGATTGTCCATCTCCGGACGGCCAGAGCACTGGCCAATATAAACCGCCCGTTTCCGCAACCAAGGTCGAGTACGATCGGGGCCTTGCGACGAACAGTTTTTCCCAATCCATGGGTCTTTCTGCCGGGAGTTTCTCGGCGCGGTCTTCGCCCACTTCTCCGGCGGTAGGGGGTTCACTCCTGGAATCGGGACACCGAGTTCATATTCAACGGATGGCATTGACTGCTCGCCACGCGAATAGTGGACGATCGTGCGAATCGCGAAGCGACCCAAAACGTTGCATTGCATTTCCTCGACACGCATTATATTACCCCGGCACGAAAGATCGTACTCATCACGCTGGAGCGTGATGCGGTTTTTTCGTCACGCGGAGCGTGACGACTACATTGAGGAACGTTCGTGCCGGAGTAATAAGACCCCTGGCCGCCCCTGTCTCCATAGCTTAGAATGCGAGTGAAAGGACTATGATTATGCCCTCCGACACCATCAAAATGGGCGACGCCCGTGCCCCCCATCGCAGCCTGCTGCGCGACCGGCGTGCGAGACGACGATTTCCGCAAGCCGTTCATCGCCATCTGCAACAGCTACACCGACATCATTCCCGGCCACGTCCATCTGGACAAGGTCGGCGAGTTCGTCAAGCAGTGCGTCCGCGAGGCGGGCGGCGTGCCGTTCGTGTTCAACACGATCGGCGTCGACGACGGCATCGCCATGGGCCACGGCGGCATGAAGTTCTCGCTGCCCAGCCGCGAGCTGATCGCCGATTGCGTCGAGACGATGCTCCAGGCCCACTGCTTCGACGGCATGATCTGCATCCCCAATTGCGACAAGATCGTGCCCGGCATGTTGATGGCCGCGGTGCGGTGCAACATCCCGACGATCTTCGTCAGCGGCGGGCCGATGGAGGCCGGCAAGACGCCCGACGGCAAGACGGTCGACCTGATCGACGTCTTCGTCGGCGCCGCGGCCAAGCAGCAGACGGCAAGATCTCGCGCCGAGGAACTGCTGGAGCTGGAGAAGGCCGGCTGCCCCACCTGCGGCTCCTGCTCCGGCATGTTCACGGCCAACAGCATGAACTGCCTGTGCGAGGCGCTGGGCATGGCCCTGCCCAGCAACGGCACGCTGCTGGCCACCAGCGCCGAGCGCAAGCGGCTCTTCCGCCGCGCGGCCCAGCGGATCGTCGAGATGGTCCTGCGAGTTCGACAAGCGGGCGCGGGCCACGGCCTGCTGCCCCGCGAGATCGTCACCGCCGAGTCGATCGACAACGCCATGATCCTCGACATGGCCATGGGCGGCAGCACCAACACCGTGCTGCACATGCTGGCCATCGCCCACGAGGCGGGCGTGGCCTACGACATCGAGCGGATCAACGAGCTGAGCCAGCAGACGCCCAACATCTGCAAGGTCGCGCCCAGCAGCCAGCTACCACGTCGAGGACGTCCACAACGCGGGCGGCATCCACACGATCCTCGGCAGCCGTCGACCGCGGCCGGCCCGGGCTGCTGCACCTCGATTGCCCCACCGTCACCGGCAAGACGCTGGGCGAGAACATCGCCGACTACGACATCCGCGCGCGCACGGTCGGCCGAGGAGGCCCTGGAACTGGCGGCCGTCACCGCCGGCGGCACAGCGGACCACCGAGGGAATGAGCGTCGCCGCGCCAGGCCGACGTCGGTCCGCGAGCTGTCGGCCGAGCAGCTGGGCTTCGATCCGCTACGACTGCATCCGCGAGGTCGACAATGCCTACAGCCAGGAGGGCGGCCTGGTCGATCCTCTACGGCAACCTGGCCCCCAAGGGCGCGGTCGTCAAGACGGCCGGCGTCGGCCCGAAGATGCTCCGGCACAGCGGCCCGGCGGTGATCTTCGAGTCGGAGACCGACGGCCTACGACGGGCATCGTCAACGGCAAGGTCAAGGCCGGCGACGTGGTGGTGATCCGCTACGAAGGCCCTCGCGGCGGGCCCGGCATGCAGGAGATGCTCGCCCCCACGACCGCCATCAAGGGCGTGGGCCTGGACGACACGCGTGGCCCTGATCACCGACGGCCGCTTCTCCGGCGGCACGGCCGGGGCCTGCATCGGCCACGTCAGCCCCGAGGCGGCCGCCGGCGGGCCGATCGGCCTGCTAGAGCCGGCGACATCATCGAAATCGACATCCCGGCCCAACGCTCAACGTCCGCCTGAGCGACGAGGAACTGCCCGCCGCGCAGCATTGGAAGCCCCGCCGCCGTTAAACACCGGCTACCTGGCCAAGTACGCCACGATGGCCACCAGCGCCGACACCGGCGCGGTGTTGCGGTGGAAGAGCCAGTAGCCATAGCAGACAGCGGAGAGCGGACAGCCGACAGCGCCAGGAAGCTCGCCCCCATGCGGCTTGTCCGCATGGAGTGTCTGATTACCCGGGACTGCAATCCTCTTCACCGCAGGGCTTCTCCTCGCGCCAGACCCGAATCAGACATCGGCTCCCATGCAACGGCGAGGTGGGAGCCGCGCTTGAATGTGGCAGGGAGTAGTGGCCAGACATTGGCCCACGCCGGCTGGAGATCGGCGTGGGGCTGTAGCTATCGGCCACGCGGTCAGGTGCGCCGTCCCCTTGCACGTAGACGCGGCGTCCCGCCGCGTTGATCAGCAACGATGTTTCCTCAGAAACGATGAAGCGGCGAGACGCCGCTTCTACGACGAAGAGAAAGGGCGATAAGTCCGATTGTTTGCGATTGTTTGGTTTTGGAGCCGACCGCGGCCGACTCACTTTGAAAGCCGCGTAGTTGGCTCGCCGCGCCATTGAGCAACGGCAAGACCATACCTTGGGAAGCTATGTGGGCTCTTCGCGGCATGGCGTTCATGCGACGTGCCCCCGCGTTTATAATTGGACTTATCCCATTTTTCGTCCCGGCGGAGGCAAGGATTATCTCCGACCTCCACCTCGTGGCCGAGCTCGCACGCCACAGCACACCAGGACATCCGAAATTGTCGACTGCGACTTGCCGATCGCTTTGGCAATCGCATCTTGTGATCTGCCCTCGCCATAAAGTTCCAAGACGCGGAGTTCATCTTCCTTCGTCAGTTGGGCACCCCGGATTGTCACTCCTTCCTCCTTCAGTCGCTTGTAGATCGTGCCAGCGGCAAATCCGGTCTTCTTGGCAATTTCTGTAGTAGATGTCCCTTCATCCTGGTACATGCGACGCCACTGCGAAACCATTTCCGGAGTTATATCTTTACTCTTGAAGAAACTACCCGGAAGGCTCAAGACCTTCTCCCATTTGCGAGCAAGGCAAGGTTCTCGTGCTGCTCGGAGCGTATCCGCGAGGCGCAGCGCATCGTTTCTCCTGGAAATACAAAAACGCCAATACCGCCCAATACCGTTAGGAACGCAATATCGGGTCGATGTGCCGTCGTAACCGATCTGGCGAAGCGCGATAGAATACCACTGGATCGCCTCTTCCTCGTAAGCGACAGAATAGCCATCAGACTGAGCGACCCGCCTCGCTTCCGTACGTAAATACAGCCGTCACCGTCAAACCAACCGCGAAGGAAAGCGGGGTACAACCGTTTAGAGATTGCGGTCGCACGAACTTATATGTTTTGCGCGGAATGATGCCCCATGGCCGCAGGCACTCGGCAAACGAAGTGTGGTTCAGCACGACCGTAGCCATCCGGGTGGCATACGGGCATCCGCTCTTTGGGCTTATGCCTTTGCCTGCACCTTCGTAATCGCGCCAAGAGGAACGCCGGCTGCCTCACAAAAGGCGACAAGATGAGCAAGGTCGGCGCTGATGGATGCTGAGGGTGAGTCTCTGGGAACGATCCGTACTTATGTGTAGAGAGCCATCCGCCATCAAGAAGCCCCATCCAGTAGGCTGTCGTCTCGTTTCTAGCCCGAAAGAACCCATCGTCGAATGCCCATTTACGAACGCCACGGACTCTTATGTGGCTGTGCCGTAAGACGTTGTAAACGGTCGTCTTCTGGATCCTTAGTTCTTCGGCTATCTTCTCACCTGCCATTCCGGAGCCATAGAGGCGCACAATAAGCTCGCGGTCTTCCTTCGAGACTCTACACACCCGCGGCGGCAGGTTATGACGCTTGCGTATGTTATTGACTGTCGCTGTACACACGTCGTAACGTTGGGCAAGTGTGGCCTCGCGCATCCGCGCCCCAGTCGGAGGATTGCTGCTGCTTGGAGAGATCGACCCCGATGAGTTCGCGCACGAGGTCCTTCAGACCGTGGCGGTCGGTATAGGTGCGCGCGATCTTCGAGGCGATCTTGGTGCAATAGACCGGCGCCGGCATGACCCCGAACGCATGGCAGATCGTGGCCATGTCGAAGCGTCCGAAATGGAACAGCTTCAGCGCCTTCGGGTCTGCGCAAAGCGCCTCCAGGCGCGGCGCGCGCGTCTGCCCGGGCGCGATCTGCACGACGTCGGCGCTGCCATCGCCGCGCGACAGCTGCACCACGCAGAGCCGGTCGCGCCGCACCTCGAGGCCGAGCGTCTCGGTGTCGATCGCCACGACGGGGCCGAGGTCGAGGTCGGCGGGCAGGTCGCCCTTGTGAAAACGGATCGTCATGGCGCGGCGGGCTCCAGATTATCGACGGGTTCGCCCAGGACGGCGGGGCGCGTCGGTACCAGCCGCTCCGTCGAGCGTCAAGCCGAGCTCACAAACCTCGCTTGGCGCTTTCCAGCCAGCGCGCCTGGGCCGAGGCGTCGTGCAGGAAGGTCAGCAGCACATAGCGTCGCCCCCGGGTGACAGGCGTCGCCTCGTGCAGCAGCGAGCAGGAGAACGCCACGCCCGCGCCGGCGCCCGGCTTGTAGCGGTGGGAATTATATTCGGGGAAGATGACGCTGCCGCCCTCGTATTCCCCCGAATTGAGGTTGATCGAAGCGCGAATTGCCGGAATTCGACGCCCGGCGCGGCATTGTCGCGATGGCGCAGGAAGTAGCCGCCGTCGTCGTCGTAGCGCGCGATCAGGATGCGGTCGGTGTGGCGCACGTCAACCTGGAAAGCCTTCTTCACCTCGGGCAGGCAGCGGCGGATGATGCCGTTGAGCACGCGCGGCAGGAAGGGATCGCGTGGGCCGAGGACGAAGTCGTAGCGCCGCTTCTTGCTCTCGTCGACCTTGTGAAAAAGATTTCCGTTGGCGTCCCGGCTCGCCATGCCGCCGCGCTGATAGGCGCTGAACTCGAAATGCGCGATCAGTTCGCTGCAGAGGTCCCGGCTGAAGATATCCGGAATGATCAGCACCGGCGCCGGCAGCGCGATATCTCGCGGCGTCTCCACCGGCAGCGCGGCCACGCTCGCCAGCGCGGCCTCGACCGACGCCGCGGGTTCGACCGGGTCGATCACCGCGGCGATGCGCAGGCCGCGATCGATCACGACGATCAGCGGCTCCGACCCCGCCGCGCCCCAGGGACGCAGGACGTCGCTTTCGCAGAACGCCTTCTTGACGCCGGCCGAGGGATGGGCGGCGAAATCGCCGACATGCGGGCTCTGCATGTCGATCAGCGCGACGACATCGGCTTCACGCGCGGCGAAATCGGTAAGCCGGCTCTGGAAGGCCTGAAATATCTGGGCGAGCGCGCCGAGCGGCAATTCGCCCGCGAAGATCAGGGCGGCGGGCCGGCCCGCCTGCGCCTCGAGGGAATAGAAGGCTCGATCGAACGTCATGCCATGTGTGGCCGGCGAGACGTCGCCGACTTCGAGCAGGAACGAAGAGCGCTTGGGTTTTGGCATGGACATGGAGGCGCCGCCGATCGATAGAGCCTTGCGAATGCGAAGCTCTATCGAGCGAGCTTTTCGCCGGGCTTGTCGGGCTTTGCGCGCGATTTGCCGTCAAATCCGGCGGCGCAGCGCGAGCCGGATTGACGGGCGTCAGAAATGCGCCAGCGTTTCCGCGGACGGGCGCGTGGTGCGGTATTGGCTGCGCGCCGCGACATCGGCGGCGATCAGGCTGATCGCCAGCGCGGTGAACCACGTCAAATCGCTGAGATCGACGCTCAGACAGGCGAGCGTGAGATTGCAGGCGAGCGCGGCGGCCAGATAGGGCGCAAGCCGAGGCGGGGCCTCGCCGATGGCGCGAAAGCCGAACCAGACGCCCGTCGCCGCAAGAGCGGCGCCGACGACCCCGAATTCATACCAGATCTCGAACAAGAGCGAGCGCGGCGTATGCGGCGGCAGGATCCCGCTGCGAACTCCGCGCGCCAGCGCTTCGAAGCCGTGGCCGGTGATCAGGCGCAACGAATCGTTGGTGACGATATGGAAGGTCAGCGCGAGCGAGGGATAGGGCGGCGGCAAGTCGGGCAGCTTGGCGTGCATCATCAGGCGCGCGAGCGGCGCGGCGACGAGTACGACCACCGGCGCCAGAATGACGAGCCCCGCCGCGGCCCAGCTCAGATCGCGCGTGGTCCGCTCGAGATCCGACACGGCGAAGGATAGCGCGGCGAAGCCGACGAACAGCGCGATCATGGTCGGCGTGGCGCCGATCGCGAACGCGTATACGAACGCGAGAATCAGCAGCATGCGCGCATAGCCGTTGCGTCCGCGCGCGGCCAGCCCGCCCATCGCCGGGAACAGCAGCACCGCGATCACCGTTCCGCCATTGGCGATCCGCTCAGGCGCCACCTCGACGCCCTGGCGCGAGGCGACAAATGCGACGAAGATCGCGATCATCCCGAGCAGCAGGCCGAATGGAAAGAGATAGAGATCGGTCGCGCGGGCATGTTCGCGCGACAGGTTGAGCGCGAGCCCGACCGCCAGTATCCAGCCGATGATCTTCAACACATGTTGGGCGGCGGGCACGGCGAAGGGAGTCCAGAGGATCGACAGCGTCGCCCAGGCGAGCCCCGCCAGCCCGATCAACACCGTCGGCGAGGAGAACGCCTTCGTCAGCCGCTCCATGAATTGCCCGGGCGGATCGAGCAGCGCCGCAAATACGATCAAGGCGACGCCAATGGGAAATAGCACGAAGATCGCGAGCGGATGCAGCACGACCCCGGAGGGGACCCCCAAAGCCAGCACGACATAGCCGAGGCGCGACAGAAACTGCGACGCGTCCTCCGCGTCGTCGGTGCGGCGCCGACTTTGAAATCCAAGTCATGCCGTAGAAATCCTCGCTTTTGGCCTTATACGATTGCGAGGGCGGCGAAGCTGTGGACTCGGAGCAACACTCGGCGCGTAAATTCGTTATACCCGAAAATCGGGAAGGGCCTGAAAACGAATGGATCTCGGTTTGGACGGCAAGGGGATGAACGATCCGCTCGCGCTCCGCCTGCCGCGCGCACGCGGCGAGGTGCGCGCGGTTTTCGCGCGCGCGGGCGTCCGCACGCAGGCGGCGCGCGCGTTCGAAACCGGCGGTCTGAGGCTGCGATTTCCGAGCGCGGACGTCGAATGCGAGGCGGTGATCGTCAACACGGGCGGAGGCATGGCGGGCGGCGACCGCGCGCGGGTCGACCTCTCGCTGGAGGCCGGCGCGCGGGTCTTGGCGACGACTCAGTCCGCCGAGAAGATCTACCGCGCGGACGGCTCGACGACGCAGGTGGACTTGCGTCTGGAGGTTGCGGCGGGCGCCGCGCTGGTCTGGGCGCCGCAGGAGACGCTGCTTTTCGACGGCGCGGATCTGGCTCGGCGGCTGGAGGCCGATGTCGCCGCGGACGGGTCGCTGATGATCCTGGAAGCGGCGATATTTGGACGTCTCGCACATGGCGAGTCGCGGATTGACGCGGTCTTCCGCGACGACTGGCGCATCCGGCGCGCCGGCAAGCTGATCTTTGCCGAGGCGGTGCGGCTCGAAAACGCCGGCGCGGCGCTCGATCGGCCGGCGGTGGGCGCCGGCGCGCGGGCCATCGCGACGCTGCTCTGGATCGACCCGCAGGCGTCGTCCCGGCTCGAGGATCTGCGCGCCGCGCTGGAGCCGGTCGTCGAGACGGACGGCGAGCGGTTGGAGGCCGGCGCGGGCCTCGTCGACGGCGCGCTGGTCGCGCGCCTGCTCTCGCCGGCGCCGCAGCGGCTGCGCCAGGGATTGATCGCGGCTATGCGATGTCTGCGCGGCCGAGAGGCGCCGCGGGTCTGGTCCTGAATGACGCCGCAAGTCGAGGATCGAAGGCTCGTCCTGGGGGCGATCGCCGCGGCGGTCGCGGTCTCGGCGGCGCAATTGGCCCTGATCGGCCGGGTCGAACTGACCTTTGACGAGGCCTATTACACCCTATGGTCGCGCGACCTCGCCTGGGGTTATCTCGACCATCCGCCCGGCGTCGCCGCATGGATTCACGCCTCGACCGCGATTTTCGGTGGCTCGGAATTCGGCGTGCGGGCGCTCAATGTTCTTGTCCTCGCGGCCATGCCCGCGCTGATCGCCGGCATGGCTTGGCGGCTCTACGGTTCGGCGCGCGTCGCCGCCTTCGCCGCGCTGCTTTGGGTCTCGATGCCGATGGCGGCCGGGGCCCCGCTGGCGACGCCCGACGCGCCGCTGGTCGTATTCTGGACAATCGCGCTTTACGGCTTCGTCGAGGTCTGGCGCGGCCGTGCAGCGTTCTGGGGGCTCGTCGGAACGGCGCTGGGGCTCGCCCTGCTGACGAAATTCACCGCCGCCTTCCTCGGCGCCGGAATCGCGCTTGCGCTGCTCTTGACGCCCTCGCTGCGCCGTTGGGTCTTCAGACCCGGGCCCTATCTGGCGGCGGGCCTCGCGCTTCTGATCGTCTCGCCGTTTCTGATCTGGAACGCCCAACACGATTGGGCGACGTTCGCCAAGCAACTCGGCCGCGTGCCCGCGCGCGGATTCGCGCCGGGCTATCTCCTCGAATTCCTCGGCGCCCAGTTTGGCCTCGCCAATCCGCTCATACTGGTTGCGGCCGCCGCCTCGATCGGCGTCGCCTTCAAGACGCGCAGCGCCAGCCTCGCGCCGGAAGACGAAGCGCGGCGGCTGCTGATGGCAAGCCTTGCGCCGGCCGTCGCCTATTTCCTGCTCCATTCGCTGCACGACCGCGTCCAAGGCAATTGGACCGCGCCGCTTTATCCCGCGCTGGCGATCCTGGCCGCGGACGCGGCGGCAGGCGGGCCCCGCTGGGCGCGGCGCGCGGCGCTGGGCGCCGTCCCGATCGGTCTCGCCGTTGTCGCGCTCGCCTATCTCCATGCCGCGACTGCCTGGCCCGATCTCGGCCCGGCGGACCCGATGGCGCGCTTCGGCGGCTGGCGCGCGCTGGCGCGCGAGGTCGATTCCAAAGCCCATGAGGAGCGCGCCGCCTTCATCCTAGCGCGCGGCTATGCGGCGGCTTCGCTGCTGACGTATTACGGCGAGGCGACGCCGCCCGTTCTGCAGTCCGAGGAGCGGCGGCGCTGGGCTTTCCAGCCGCCGCCTCGCGCCGATCTGTTCGCGGCTTCGGGTCTGGCGTTCGGCGAGGCCGACCGCGGCTATGCGCAACAGCTCGGCCGGCATTTCCGCACGGTCGAGGAAATCGCACGGCTCGAGCGCCGTTTCGGCGCGCGCGACGTCGGCGATTACGCGCTTTACCGCGTCGCCGACCCGATCGAGCCGGCGCTCGATCCCGAATGACCGGTTCAGGCAAGCCGCAACGCGACGACGCCGGCCAGAATCAGCAGCGCCGCGCCCGCCCGGGCGCCGCGGAACGGCTCGCCGAGAAAGACGACGCCGATAATCGCGGCGAAGACGACGGAGCACTCCCGCAGCGCCGCCACGGCGCCAATCGAGGTCTGCGTCATCGCCCAGACGACGAGCGCATAGCCCCCGAAGGCGGCGAGTCCGCCCAAAGCGCTGCGCGTGGTCTCGCGCGTCAGTTCGCGCAACGCGTTCCTTCCGCGCAAGGCGATGAGAACGGGGACGTAGAAGACCAAAGTCAGCGCGTCCGCCCAGGCGTTGTAGGAGAACGCGTTGGACGCGTCAGGACCGGCCAGCCGCGCGCCTTCGCCGTCGATGACGGAATAGACGGCGATAACGCCGGAATTGGCGATCGCGATGGCGAGCGTTGCGCGGTCGATGCGCCCGTGCGCGAGCCCGCTGAGCCCCATGGTCGCGACGCCCGCGACCAGCGCGAGAACGCCGAGGAACGCGATCGGCGACGGAATTTCCCGCAGGGTCGCCGCCGCGATCATCGTGGCGACCAGCGGCGCGAGCCCGCGCATCAGGGGATAGGCGACCGAAAGGTCCGCATTGCGATAGAGCCGGCCGACCAGCAGGAAATAGACGACATGAATGATCGCCGAAGCGATCACGAAGGGCGTGGAAGCATAGGCGGGCGCCGGCAGCGCAAGCGCGAGCGCGAAGGCGATCAGGCCGGTCCAAAGGCAGACCCGCGCCGAACTCATAAACTTGTCGTCCGCGCTCTTGACGAGCGAATTCCACAAAGCGTGCAGCAATGCGGCGCCGAGCACCGCCGCCCAAACCCCGGTCGTCACGCCGCGTCCCTTCGCCCGATTGTCATAAAACCGTCACGAATGGCCTTAGGGCAAAAGCGTGGCCCTGGCCAGCCGGGATAGGGCGCCTATCGCATCGGCAGCGCTTGCCGCACAAATGGGCAATCGGCCGAGCCGAGTCTGACCCGCGCCAAATTTCGGGCTTTCGACGGGCGCGGGGCATGGTTTCCGCCACGCAGGCGATTGCGCGCCGCGCGGTTCGCCGTCATTCTACGCCGCGAGGGCGGGCGCCGAGATTGCTTGCGCCTGACGGAAACGGCCGAACGAAGGGGGCTGCGAACCCATGAATCTGACGCCACGCGAAAAAGACAAGTTGCTGATCGCCATGGCGGCGATGGTCGCGCGCCGGCGCCTGGAGCGCGGCGTCAAGCTCAATCATCCCGAAGCGGTCGCGCTGATCACCGACTTCGTGGTCGAGGGCGCGCGCGACGGACGCTCGGTCGCCGAACTGATGGAGGCGGGCGCGCATGTCGTCGCCGCCGATCAGGTGATGGACGGCATCGCGGCGATGATCCACGACATCCAGGTCGAGGCGACGTTCCCCGACGGCACCAAGCTGGTGACGGTGCACAATCCGATCCGCGGAGCGGACGATAAACTCATTCCCGGCCAGACGCTCGCCGAGCCCGGCGAAATCCTGATGAACGAAGGCCGCGAGACGGTCGTGCTCGAGGTCGCCAATACCGGGGACCGGCCGATCCAGGTCGGCTCGCATTATCATTTCTTCGAGACCAATCCGGCGCTGAGATTTGATCGCGCCAAGGCCAGGGGGTTTCGCCTCGACATTCCCGCGGGCGCCGCGACCCGGTTCGAACCCGGGCAGAGCCGCACCGTCCGGCTCGTTGCGATCGCCGGCAAACGACAGGCGGTCGGCTTCCGCGGCGAGGTGATGGGGAAGGTGTAGAACCGCGCCTCGTCGCGCGCCGCGACCCTGATCCGGCCCTCCGGGCCGCCTTCCCCCGCACGGGCGAAGGAACGCATCCGCCGCATATTCGTGCTTCACCGATGGTTTTGCGAGACCGCTCATGGCCAAACGTCCCAACGTCCTGCCCCCGACCACCCTGTCCCGCGCGGCCTATGCCGACATGTTCGGGCCGACGACGCGCGACCGGATGCGGCTCGCCGACACCGAACTCTTCATCGAGATCGAGAAGGATTTCACCACCTATGGCGAAGAGGTGAAATTCGGCGGCGGCAAGGTGATCCGCGACGGCATGGGACAGGCGCAGACGACGCGCGCGCGCGGGGCCGTCGACACCGTCATCACCAACGCCGTCATCATCGACCATTGGGGCATCGTAAAGGCCGACGTCGCGATCAAGGACGGGCTCGTCCACGCGATCGGCAAGGCGGGCAATCCCGACATCCAGCCGGGCGTGACCATAATCGTCGGGCCGGGCACGGAAGTGATCGCGGGCGAGGGCAAGATCCTGACCGCCGGCGGCTTCGACACCCATATCCATTTCATCTGCCCGCAGCAGATCGAGGAGGCGCTGATGTCCGGCGTGACCTCGATGCTCGGCGGCGGCACCGGTCCCGCCACCGGCACCTTCGCGACCACCTGCACGCCCGGGCCCTGGCATATCGCACGCATGATCGAAGCGGCCGACGAATTCCCGATGAATCTCGGCTTCGCCGGCAAGGGCAATGCGAGCAAGCCCGCCGCGCTGGTGGAACAGGTCGCGGCGGGCGCCTGCGCGCTGAAGCTGCATGAGGACTGGGGCACCACCCCCGCCGCCATCGATTGCTGCCTCTCGGTCGCCGACGATCACGACGTGCAGGTGATGATCCACACCGACACGCTCAACGAATCCGGCTTCGTCGAGGACACGATCAAGGCGTTCAAGGGCCGCACGATCCATGCCTTCCATACCGAGGGCGCCGGCGGCGGACATGCGCCCGACATCATCCGCGTTGCGGAACTCGGCAACGTGCTGCCCTCGTCGACCAACCCAACGCGGCCGTTCACGCGCAACACGCTCGATGAGCACCTCGACATGCTGATGGTCTGCCATCACCTCGACGGCTCGATCCCCGAGGACCTCGCCTTCGCCGAAAGCCGCATCCGCAAGGAGACCATCGCGGCCGAGGACATCTTGCACGATCTCGGCGCGCTTTCGATGATGTCGAGCGATTCCCAGGCGATGGGCCGCGTCGGCGAAGTCATTATCCGGACCTGGCAGACCGCCGACAAGATGAAGCGCCAGCGCGGCGCGCTCGAAGGCGACTCGGCGCACAACGACAACGTCAGGGTGAAGCGCTACATCGCCAAATACACGATCAATCCCGCTATCGCCCATGGCGTCTCCAAACACATCGGCTCGGTCGAGAAAGGCAAGCTCGCCGACCTCGTGCTGTGGACGCCCGCCTTCTTCGGGGTGAAGCCCGACCTCGTCATCAAGGGCGGCGTCATCGCCGCCGCGCAGATGGGCGACCCCAACGCCTCGATCCCGACCCCGCAGCCGATCCATTACCGCCCGATGTTCGGCGCCTACGGCCGCGCCCGGACCGGCTCCTGCCTGACCTTCGTCTCCAAGGCCGCGCTCAAGGGCGGCATCGCGCGCAAACTGAAGGTGATGAAGACCCTGGTCGCGGTCGAGAACACTCGCGGCAAGATCGGAAAGAAAAGCATGATCCACAACGACGCGACGCCGAAGCTGCGGGTCGATCCGGAAACTTACGCCGTGACCGCGGACGGCGTGCTGCTGACTTGCGAGCCGGCGGATCGGCTTCCGATGGCGCAGCGGTATTTCATGTTTTGAGCTGAGCCCTGTCAGCGCAATCGTGTACGCGCGGTCGCTGGCCGCGCGGCTGACGCCCCCGTCGTTGTTCCCCTGCGATTGCAGGTCGAGCTTCAGTTTTCCGCCCTGGCTTTGGTTGCGCTGATTTGAAACCGTAACGGCAGCGCGGCGACCGTCATCCCCGCGAAAGCGGGGACCCGTCTTTCGACCAAAGGGCCCAACGGCCGTGGATTCCCGCCTTCGCGGCAATGACATTGCGCGCGATTTCATCAAATTGCAGTATGCCATAACCGCTTTCGCCCTCGGCGGGCCAGACAGGAAGCCGACATGTTCGTCCAGAGGCTCGCCCTGATCATCGGTCTGCTGTTCGGCCTGGTCGGCGCGCAATTGCCGGAGCTCGCACAGCAATATCGCCAGCGCATCGGCGGCGCGCTGGACGAGTTGCATCGCGTCATCGCGCAATTCGACGCCGAGGCCGCCGCGGAATCGCTGACCCGCGCGCAGGCCATCGAACGCCTGAAAGCGAACCCGGACAATCTGGCGCGCGAGCGCGGCGAGGACATGGAAAACGACATCGCCCGCGCCGACCGGCTCGAACGCCAGCTGGACCTACTGAAGAGCGGCGCTCCGCTCGCGCGGCTGGTCGTCTTCGTCGAAGATTTCGACGCGCCTACCGTCGCGCGGGCGTTGCATGATTTCGAGCCGGCGATGCCGGTCACGGCGGAAGCCTTCGTCGTCGGGGCCGTCGCGGTGATCCTCGGCTGGGGGGCGACGCATCTTACCGCATGGCCGATCCGCCGCGGCCTGCGAGCGCGGGCGCGCAGGCGCGAAGCGCGGGCGAACGTCTGAGGCCGCTACGGCTTCTCTCCGCCTTCTGGCCAGGGGAACAGCACCGAGTGCGGGGTCGAGTAGAAGCGCGCGGGCCGGCCAAGCGATTTTTTGGCCAATCGACGTGGCGTTCGTGCGCGGGATCGCGTTCGATCGCGCGACGATAAAAGCGCCAGGTCGCGTGACCGAGCACGGGCATGACGACGGCGAGGCCGACAAAAAAGGCAGCGAACCCACGATCAGCGCGACGGCGACGATCAGGCCCCAGCAGCCTACCGCGAGTGGATTTTCCCACGCCGTGCGCAGCGAGGCGCTCACCGCGACGATCAGGCCGACGTCGCGATCGAGCAGCAGCGGAAAGGCGACCACGCTGAGGCAGAGAGCGAGCGCGGCGAAGAGGAAGCCGACCGCGCCTCCGATCACGATCAGTTCATGTCCGCGGGACGTCGTAAGCACGTCGTGGACAAAACCCGAAGCGGAAGCCGGCGGATCGGGCCCGTAGAGCCAGACATAGAGCCCCTCGGCCGAGCCGATCCAGGCCGCGAAAATCGCGGTCAGGATGAGCCCCAGCGCGGCTATGGCGGGCAGCGCAGGCGAACCCACGACGGCGAACGCGTCCCGCCAGTTTGTCGGCATGCCCAGTTCGCGACGACGGCTCATCTCATAGAGAAACACCGCGACGAACGGACCCACGATCGCAAAGCCGGAAGCGAGCGGAAAGATCAGGTGCAACGCGCCGCCGACCGAACTCAAAGAAGCGAGCGCGAGACCCGCGAGCGCATAGAAGAAGCCGAGAAAGGCGAAATGCGAAGGCATCGCGAGAAAATCGTCGAAGCCATCGGCTAGCGCCGCGAAGCCGTCGCGGACGCCGAGGCGACGCACCTGCGGCTTGGCCGCAAGCGCATCGGGTCCGAAATAGACGTGAAAGGCGGAGTAAATGGACATGGACGAAGCCCTTTCGTTCGCGTTGCGTACGAGCGAACTCCCGGCGTCTTCCTGACCTCACGGGCTTGACGACGTCTTGAACGTTCGCGCCCCAGCCAACCCGAAGGCTACTCCCTCCGAACGGCGATGTCACGAGCGCCGACAGGAAGCGCCGGCGCTCCCATTGGGCCGGCGCATTCCACGGCGCGGCCGCCCGGTTTCCGCCGGCGCGGCTCCAGCGGCCAGTCGCTTGGCGTCTCGGCATCCTAAAATTCTTCGGGGCGCCGTCGCGCGCGTTCCTCCTTACGAAGATTTAATGCCGCGCGCCATCGCCTCGCCATTTGCGCGTGGTTAAAGCGCTCGCGCGGCGCGTTGCAGGACCCGATCGCAGCGCGACCCGCGACATCTAACCGTGGAGTGAAACGATGCGTAGTCTTTTTGGCGCCCTCGCGGCGGTCTCCGCAATCGGCCTTGCTGGCGCGGCCTTTGCCGCCGACGCCACCGGAATGATCAAGAGCGTGGACATGGCCAAGAACATGGTGACCCTCGACAACGGATCAACTTACGAGATGGCCAAGAGCGTCAATCTCGCGGGATTGAAGACCGGCGAAAAAGTGACCGTGACCTACACCCAGTCGGGCAAGACGATGGACGGCACGGCAATCAAGCCGGCGTCGTGACAGCCGAGCCGCCGGACAAGGCCGGCGGCTCGAAGCCGTGGCCGCACTTGCCGTTCCTTCGCGCCGCGCTTTGTCTGGATAGGAACCAGCAGCGGTCAAGCCGACCGCTGCGCATCTCATCCTGAGGTTGCGCTTTATACGGCCAACTCGAAGGACCGACAGGGCGGCCCGCCGCGCTGGGGGGCGAGCGCCGGCTCAGAACTTGCAGACTTCCTTGTTGACGGGCAGGAACGCCTCGGCGGCGGGGATCACGCGCAGCGGCTCGTAATAGTCCCACGGCGCCTTGCTGTGCGCGGCGTCCTTCACGCGGTAGAGCGTGAGGTCATAGAGCACGCGGCCGTCCTCGCGGATCGAGGCCTTATGGCCGAAATAGTCGACCGGCGCCGCGCGCATCGCCTTGTTGACCGCGACAGCTTCGTCCGTCCCGGCCGCATCAACCGCCTCGAGATAATGTTTGACGGCGGTGTAGATCTCCGCCTGATTCTTGCTCGGCATCATCTTTCGCTCGGCGAAGAAGCGTTTGGCGAAGGCGCGCGCCTCGTCGTTCTGGTCCCAGTAGAATCCCGTGGTGACGTAGAGCCCCTTGGCGGCGTCGAGGCCGAGCGCGTTGACGTCGTCGATATAGACGAGGAAACCGGCGAGGCGTCTGCTTGCCGTCGCGGCCGAGCCCGAATTCGCCCGCCGTCTTGAGAATGTTGACGAGGTCGCCGCCGACGCTGGCGAGGCCGACGATATCGGCGCCGGAGGATTGCGCCTGCAGCAGCAGCGAAGAAAAATCGCTGGCGCCGACGGGATGCTTGACCGACGCCCAGCACCTTGCCCCCGGAGGCCTCGATGACCGCCGTCGCCTCGCGCTGCAAAGCCGCCCCGAAGGCGATGTCGACGGTCAGGAAGAACCAGGTTTTGCCGCCGTCCGCGCTGAGCGCGCGCGCCGTCCCGGCTGCGAGCGCGTGCGTATCGTCGGCCCAGTGGGTGCTGACGGCCGAGCAGGCCTTGGAGGTGAATTCGGACGCCGCCGAGGCGGTCACCATGACGGTGCGGTTCTTCTGTTTGGCGATATCCTGCACCGCGAAGGCGACCGGCGTGACGGGCAGGTCGACGACGGCGCTGACGCCCTCGGTATCGAACCATCGTCGCGCGACAGCGGCCGCGACATCGGGTTTGTTCTGGGTGTCGGCGTCGACGATCTCGATTTTGTGGCCTTTGACCGAGCCGCCGAAATCGGCGACCGCCATCTTGGCGGCGAGGATCGAACCGGGACCGGCCGAATCGGCGTATGGGCCGCTCTCGTCGGTGAGCACGCCGATGCGCAAAGTGTCGTTGGCAAATTGCGCCGCCGCCCGTTCGGGTGCGGCGGCAAGGCTCAGGACTGCGCTCGTCATGAGCGCGAGGCAATGCGATCGTTTCATGTTTCCTCCGTTAGATCGTTTTCATTCGGCGTCGGGTTGTCGATCTGGCGCGCTCGCCGCGAAAGCGGGCAATTGCATCGCCGCCGCCTCCGCGATCAGCAGACGCGGAAAACGCGCAACTTCAACGCCGAAGCGGCGCGCGTTGTAGAGTTGGGGGACGAGGCAGATCTCGGCAATCGTCGCTCGCTCGCCGAACAGGAAGCGTCCCGGCCGCGCCGCGACCAGCGCTTCGCTGGCCTGCAAGCCCTCCGCATTGACCCGCGCGGCCCAGGCGTTTACGCGCGCATCGTCGAAGCCGGCGTCGGAGCGCAGACGGTTCAGCACTTTCAGGTTCTGGACCGGATGAATCTCGCAGGCGATCGACAGGGCGAAGGCGCGCGCCTTGGCCCGCTCGATCGGCGTGTGCGGAAGGATGGCCGGGTCAGGATGGGTCTCCTCGAGCCACTCGAGAATCGCGAGCGATTGCGTCAGCGCAGTTCCATCTTCGAGTTCGAGCGCGGGAACCAGACCCTGCGGATTGAGCTTGAGATAATCGGGATCGCGCTGCTCGCCCTTTCGCAAATGGTGAAATGCATTCTCGAACGCCAGTCCCTTGAGCGCGAGCGCGCTGCGCAGTCTCCAGGCGGCCGAGGAGCGGAAGTAGCCGTGCAGCTTCATCATTTCGGGCTCGGCTCCCTGGCGGGCCATATCTCGCCTTCGCATACGCCAAAGCCGATCGTCACGCCGTCGCGCGTTGCGCGGCCCGTGATCGCGAGCGTGTCGCCATCCTCCAGAAACGTGCGGGTCGAAGCGTCGGCGAGCTTGACCGGCCGCTGGCCGCCCCAGGCGAGTTCCAGCAGCGAGCCGAGGCTGTCCTCGCTCGGCCCCGAGATCGTGCCTGAGCCGAGGAGATCGCCGACGCGCATCGCGCAGCCCGAAGATGCGTGATGGGCGAGCTGCTGCGCGGAGGACCAGTACATGTACGCGAAATTGGTGCGGCTGATGATTGTCGCCGCGCCGCCGCCGCGCGGGCGCAGCGAGGCCTCCAGCGCGATGTCGAAATTCATCGGGCCGGATTGTTGGAGATAGGCGAGCGGCTGCGGATTCTGGCGCGGTCCGTCGACGCGGAACGGCGCCAGCGCCTCTTGCGTGACGATCCACGGCGACAGCGTCGTTGCGAAGGCTTTGGCCTGGAACGGGCCGAGCGGCACATATTCCCATTGCTGGATGTCGCGCGCCGACCAATCGTTCAGCAGCGCATAGCCGAAGATCGCCGCATCGGCCTCGGCGACGGTCATTCCCTCGCCGAGCCGCGTCGAGGCGCCGACGATCACGCCCATTTCCAGTTCGAAATCGAGCCGCTTGCAGGGGCCAAACGCAGGCCGTTCGGCGTTCGGCGCCTTGGTCTGGCCGAGCGGACGGCGAACCGGCGTTCCCGACACGACGACCGTCGATGCGCGGCCATTGTATCCGACGGGGATATGCAGCCAGTTCGGAAGCAACGCATTGGCCGGATCGCGGAACATCTTGCCGACGTTGGTCGCGTGTTCGCGCGAGGAATAGAAATCGGTGAAGCCCTCGACCCGAATCGGCAGATGCATCCGCGCCTGCGCCGCCGGCGCCATCGCCCGCGCGCGCAACGCCGCATCGTCGCGCAGCCTCGCAGTCTCGCTGCGCAGCAGTTCGCTCAGTCGCGCGCGCGTCGCGCTCCAGGCCTTCGGCCCGAGCGCGATGAAGGCGTTGAGCGCGTCGGCCGAGAATACCTCGACCGGAATGTCCGCGGGCGTCAGCCCGGCGCGCGCGATCTGGGCCATGTCGAGCACGTCGTCGCCGATGCGCACGCCGACGCGCGGGCCCGCGCTCGCGGTCGAGAAAACGCCCCAGGGCAGATTCTGGATCGGGAACTCGCCGCGGTCGGCGCCGGGGACCCAGGAGGCGAGGCGCGGGTCGCAAGTCGGATTCGCCATTCAACCCTCCAGCGCCGCCCACATCTCGCGATCGCGCTCGGCGGTCCAGATGCGCGGATGGTCGAGCCCGCCGGCTTCGTCGAAGGCGCGGGTGACGTCGAACGGCATGCAATGGTCAAAGATCACCCAATGTCCGTATTTCGGCTTCAGCGCGGCATGCGCGTCGCGATAAACGCGCTTGAGATCGTGGCCGGCGGCGACGCCGGCCTTCACGGCGGCGAACAACTCGGAGACGAAGGCGCGCGTGCCTTCAATGCCCTCGCGCACCTTGGCCCTGCCGACCAGCGCCTCGCCGCGTCCGGGCACCAGGGCCTGCGCGTCGAGCGCGTCGATCCTGTCCAGCGTGCCCGGCCAATCGGCAAAATGCGCGTCGCCGGCGTAAGGCGTCGCGCCGAATTCGACGAGATCGCCGGAGAACACGACGCCTTCCTCGGGCAGCCAAGCGATCGTATCGCCGGCGGTGTGGCCCCGCCCGATCTGGTTGAGACGGACCTCCACCTTGCCGAGCTTGATCGACAGATGCTTCTCAAACACCAACGTCGGCCATGTCAGGCCCGGCACGCTCTCGACCGCGCGGAAGAGGCGCGGAAAACGGCCGATCTCGCTCGCCATGTCCTCCTTGCCGCGCTCCTTGATCAGTTCGAAGGTCGCGCGGCTCGCGACGATGTTGCGAAGGCCCGCCGGACGATAGCCCTCGGCGCCAAGAACGCGCACGGCATGGTAATGGCTGAGCACGACCCATTCGATCGGCTTGTCGGTGACTTCGCGGATCCGGCGCACGACGTCCTGCGCCATCACGGGGGTCGCCTGCGCGTCGAGCACCATCACGCTGTCGTCGCCGATCACGACGCCGGTGTTGGGGTCGCCCTCGGCGGTGTAGGCGTAGGCGTGCTCCGAGATGCGCGCGAAGGTGACTTTCTTCTCGACCAGGTCCGCCTGCGAGGCGAAAGCTTTTGTTGTCGACATCTGATGATACCCTTCTGTTTGGCCTCACATGCCGAGATAGGCGCGGCGTACGCCATCATTGGCCAGCAGTTCCGGGCCCGGTCCTTCCAACGCCGACGCGCCCGTCTCCAACACATAGGCGTGATCGGCGATGGCGAGCGCGGCGCGCGCGTTCTGTTCCACCATCAATATCGTAATGCCCGACTGTTTCAGCATCTTCACGATCCGAAATATCTCCTCGACGATCAACGGCGCGAGCCCCATCGAGGGCTCGTCCAGCAAGAGCAGCCGCGGCTTGCTCATCAACGCGCGGCCCAGCGCGAGCATCTGCTGCTGACCGCCCGACAGGGTTCCGGCCGGCTGCAGCCGTCGCTCGCGCAACACGGGGAAGAGATCGTAGACCTCTGCGAGGCTCGTCTGCGCTTCGCCTACCGGACGCGTATAGGCGCCCATTTTCAGGTTGTCCTCCACCGACATCGGCGCGAACACTTGGCGGCCCTCGGGCGATTGGGCGATCCCGAGGCGCACGCGCTCCGCCGCCGGCGATCGCGTGATGTCCTGGCCCGCGAAGCGGATCGTTCCCGCCGCGGCCGGCTGCACGCCGGAGAGACAGCGCAGCAGCGTGCTCTTGCCTGCGCCATTGGCGCCGACGATCGCGACTAGTTCGCCGCCGCAGACCTTCAAGGAGACGCCGCGCAGCGCCTCGATGCGGCCATACCGGCAGACGAGGCCGACGGTTTCGATCAGCGCTCCGGCCGACTCGGCGGCGCGGCGCGGCGGCGCCTTGGCGAGCGCGTCGGAATGCGCCCCGAGCCCCTCCGGCGCCGGCAGCAATTGCGCGATGCGCGCGCGCAGCAGCGCAATGTCGCCTGCGGCGTTGGGGTCGCCGAGCGGATCGACATGCGCGTCAAAGGCGGCGTCGACCGCGACCCAGTCCGCCTCCTTCAGCGTGCGGCGGGCGAGCGGAAAGGCGACCTCTTCCTCGACGCGCATGTGCTCATAGAGGCGCGCGCGATAGCTTTCGATTTCGTTGACGAGTTCCGCGATCCCCGCCTCGTCGGCTTCGGCCGTCGCCGCCGCGAGCTCACGAATGCGCGCGACCTGACCTGGGCTCAGCTCATGTTCGCGGTCGAGCCGGTCGAGAGTTCTCGCCGCCCTCGTTCGAGCGCTCGCGAATGCTGTGAAAGAGGACGTCCGTCTCCTTGGGGTGATGGAACCGCTCGGAGAAGGCGTCGAGATAGTCCGCGATCAGGCCGACGGTGCGCAAGTCCTCGTCCTCGGGCGCGCGACGCAGGCGCTCGCCGAGCGCGCCGAGCGCGTTGGCGACGCGCATCATGTTGCGATGTTCGTTCTGGATCACGTCGAGCGCCCGCATCGCGTCAGGCTCCCGCAATTTCGCCGCCGAGATAGGCGGCGACGACTTCGGGATTGCGCCGGATCTCGTCGGGCGTCCCTTCGGCGAGCATCTTGCCGTAGTCGAGCACGATGATGTGGCGCGAGACATTCATGACGAGCTTCATGTCGTGCTCGACCAGCACGACGGTCACCCCGCGCTCGCCGAGCTTGGCGATCAACTCCTCGACTTCATGGGTCTCGGTCGGATTAAGTCCCGCCGCGGGTTCGTCGAGAAACAGCAATTTGGGATGCGCCGCCAGCGCGCGCGCGATCTCGAGACGCTTCAGCGCGCCATAGGGCATCGCGCGCGCCTGCGCGCCGACATAGGCGCCGCAGCCGACGAACGCCATCAGCTCCGCCGCCTCTTCGCGCGCCGCGCGGTCGCGCGCGGACAGCCCCGGCCAGCGCGCCATGGCGGCCACGAGGCTGGAATTCAGCCTCAGATGCGCGCCGATCATGACGTTCTCGAGCGCGGAGAGGTTCATCGAGATCTGCAGGTTCTGGAACGTGCGCGATACGCCGCGGCGCGCCAGCGCCTCGGGCGCCATTCCCGCCACTTCCTCGTCGCGCAACCGGATCGAGCCGGAGGTCGGCGCATAGACGCCGGAGATGAGGTTGAACAAAGTGGTCTTGCCGGCGCCATTGGGGCCGATGACGGCATGGACGGCGCCCTCGCTGACGCCGAAGCTGACGTCGGAAACCGCCGCGACGCCGCCGAAGCTCTTGCTGAGATGCTCGACCCGCAGCACGATCAGCCCCCATCGCGGGAGAAGCGGGCGGCCAGGCTCGGTCCGATTCCGCGCGGCAGGAAGATCATCGTGATGACGAGGATGGCGCCGAACAGGATCGTCTCGTAGCCCTCGAAGCGCGCCAGCAACTCGGGCGCCAGCGAGAGCACCCGGCGCCGAGAACGGAGCCCCAGATCGACGCCATCCCGCCGACGACAACCATCGTCACCAACTCGACGGATTTCGGAAATGAGGCGAGGCCCGGCGTGACGAAGCCGATGTAATGGGCATAGAGCGAGCCCATGACCGACGCGACGGCGGCCGAGAGCACGAAGACCCGCGACTTGAAGGCGCCGGCGTCGACGCCGACCGCGCGGGCGGCCACCTCGGAGCCGTGCAGCGCGCGCAGGGCCCGGCCGGCGGGACTGTCGATGAGGTTCTGAGCCAGAAGAATACCGACCACGAGCAGCGCGGCGAACACCCAGTACCAATGCCGCTCGCCGGCCAGACGCAATCCCAGAATCGTGAAGTCGGGAACCGGCATGCCGTCGGGGCCGCCGGTCAACGCGGCCTCGTTGGTGAGCGCGATCGTTGCGATCACGCCGAGGCCGAGCGTCGCCATCGCGAGGTAATGCCCCTCGAGCCTCAGGATGACGCGCGCGACCGCATAGGCGAGCAGGCCGACGGCGGCGACGCTCGCGATCAGCGCCGGCGCCGGGCTCCAGTCGAAATGACCCACGAGGATCGCCGAGCCATAGGCGCCGAGGCCGAAAAACGCGGCGTGGCCGAGGCTGATCTGGCCGGTGTAGCCGATCAGCAGATTGAGCGCGATGGCGAGCGTCGCATTGATGGCGATGCGGATGGCGACGTCGAAATAGTAGGCGTTCGGGAGCAGGAACGGCAGCGCGACCAGCGCGAGCGCGAAGACGATCAGCGGCGCGCGCGCGGATGCGAACGACGGCTTGCGTGGAGCGGCGCGGGGCAGGGCCGCGTGCGAGTTGGCCGCTTCGCTCATCGCAGGCTCACACCCTTTGGCTCGAGGCTGCGCCGAACAGGCCGCGGGGGCGCACCAGCAAGATGATCAGCACGACCACGAAGGCGGACGCGTCCTTGTAGGCTGACGAAATATAGCCCGCCGTCAGGCTTTCGAGCAGCCCGAGCGCGACGCCGCCGGCGATCGCGCCCAATCCCGAACCGAGACCGCCGACGGTCGCGGCGACGAAACCCTTCAGGCCGAGCATGGCGCCGGCGTCATAGGAAGTGTTGGCGATCGGCGCGATCAGCACGCCGCCGATGGCGCCGAGACCGGCCGAAAGGGCGAAGCTGAGCGAAAGCACGCGGCGCGTGTCGACGCCGACCAGCTCGGCGGCGAGCCTGTTATAGGCCGCGGCGAGCATGCCCTTGCCGACCCGCGTGCGCTGGAAAAACACGGCAAGCGCGACCACCACGACGAGCGTCGCCGCGAGCACCCAAAGGTTCTGCGGCAACAACGTCGCGCCGCCGATCGAAATCGGTTTGTTGCCGGAAAACGGCGCCAGCGCGCGGCTGCTCTTGCCGAGCGTCACTTCGACGCCGCCGCGCAACACGAAGGAAACGCCGATGGTGATGATGATCAACGTCGTGACGTCGGCGCCGCGCGCGGGTTCGATCGAAGACTTGGCCACCGCGAGGCCGATCAGCGCGACGATGGCGACGGCGCCGACAACGGCGAGGGCGAGCGGCAGCCCGGCCCCCGCGAGGGACGCCGCGATCATTCCCCCTAGCATGATGAACTCGCCCTGCGCGAAATTGATCGCTCCGGAGGCATTGTAGATGATCGAAAACCCCAGCGCCGCCAGCGCATAGGTCGCGCCGAGCGTCAGGCCGGTGAAGATCGATTGCAGAAGCTGCGACAAACGCTCATTCCCTTCGGGGCGGCGCGGCGAACCTTGGCCCGGAGCGTGGCTCCGGGCCAAGGTTGAAGCGTCAGTCGACGAGCTTCCACTTGCCGTCGTGGATTTCGATCATGTGGAAGGCTTCGGTCTTCAATCCCAGATGATCCGCGGGCGTCATGTTGACGACCCCGCCAGTGCCGGTAAATCCGGTCGTCTTCTCGATCTCGTCGCGCACTTTGGCCTTGTCGACGGAACCCGCCCGTTCGACAGCGCCCTTCCAGATGAAGAAAGCGTCGCGCGCATGGCCGCCGAAAGTGGACACGTCCGCCCCGGTCTTGGAGGTGTAGAACGCGACGTAGTCCTTTTCGACCGCCTTCTGCGGATCGCTGTCGGGCAGTTGATCCGGCACGAGGATCGCCGCGGCGGGCAGGCGTTCGCCTTCCGCCGCGCCGCCGGCGAGGCGGATGAATTCCTGGCTCGCGACCCCGTGCGACTGATAGACAGGCAGCTTGATCCCGAGTTGGGCGATGTTCTTGGCCACGACCGCGGGACCCTCGCCGAGGCCGAACACGAAGATGGCCTGCACGCCGTCGACCGCGCGGATCTTGGCGAGCTGCGCGGTTACGTCGGTGTCCTTGGCGCCGTAGGTCTCGTCGGCGACGATTTCGACGCCGGCCTTCGGCGCCGCCGCGAGCGTTTCCTTACGGCCGGACTGCCCGAAGCCCGATGTCTCCGACAGCAGCGCGATCTTGGTCAGGCCGCGCTTCTTGGCGTCGGCGAATACGCGCTCGGCCGCCATCCGGTCGTTGTGCGCGACCTTGAACATCCATTTCTTGACCGGCTCGACGATGCCGACCCCGCCGCCGAGCGAAATGAACGGAATTTCCGCGCGCTCGACCAGGGAATACATGCCCATCGAGGCGCCCGTCGTCGTGCCGCCGATGATCGCGTCGACATGGTCGTCCTCGATCAGGCGCTTGGTGAAGCTGTTGGCGCGTCCCGGCTCCGAGCCGTCGTCGTAGGAGATCAGCTCGATCGGGCGCCCCAGCAGCCCGCCCTCGGCGTTGACCTTGTCGACGTAGAGCTGCAGCGTCTTCAATTCGGGTTCGCCGAGGAAGGCGGCGGGCCCGGTGACCGAAAGCGTCGCGCCGAGCTTGATCGGGTCGGCGGCCTGAGCGGTCGCCCCCGCGGCGGAAAGTGCCAGCGCGACGAGCGTCGCGCGAACGAAGCGTTTCATGCGTTTCCTCTCCAAAATATATCCTTCGCCGGCGTTTCGGCGCGATGGGGACTCATAGCCTGTTCCAGGGTTTCGACCAAGTTTCGGGGCGCGCTAATCGACCTTGCCGCCCGCCGCGGCCAGCGCCTGCCGCAAAATCTCCCGGTCGCCGACATGGTTGGCCAGGATCAGGACCAGTTTGCAGTTCATCAGTTCGGCCTGCGCCTCGCTCATTTCGCGCTGACTGTCGATCAGCTCCTGATAAAAGCCGTCGGGATCGGGAATATTGGGGGAGAGTTCGAGCGGCATATTCTCATTCTCCTCAAGCCGCGCAGGCGCGCGCGATTGCGCCCGCGATCTGGTCCGGGTCGAAGTCCCGCCATCGCGCGGCGACATATTGGTCGGGCCGGATCAGATAGACGGTTCCAGGCCGGGCGTCATAGCGCTCCGCGACGAGGCCTTCGACGTCCTCAAAATCGCGACCGACGACAACGACATCCGCCGTGATCGCGCCCGATCGTATCGTCTTGACCGGCGGCGCGCCCCCGAAGACCAGGGCGACGAAGCGATCCCCGAGCCGATTGAGCAGCCAGCCGGGCTTGCCGGCGATCGAGATCGGCGCATCGGCGCAATTGGCGCCCGGTTCATTTCGCCGGAGAAAATATGCTCGTCGGGCGTATTCAAGGGGGAATGGACGTAGGGCGTCGGGGTCGACAGCCGGCCGGAATTCACAAGCGGGCGCGCGAACGCGTAATTGCCGGCGAGATCGAGCACGGCGTCGCGGAAACGGCGGCTCATTTCGCTCTTGGGCGTGATGAAATCCGTCGAGCGCGTCGAGGCCAGCAGATTGTCGTCGGCCGCGAAGGCGCGCTCATGGTGATAGCTGTCGATGAGCTCGATCGGGGCCGCGCCATCGAGCACGAGCTTCAGCTTCCAGCCGAGGTTGTCGATGTCCTGAATGCCGGTATTGGCGCCGCGGGCGCCGAAGGGCGAAACCTGATGCGCCGCGTCGCCCGCGAACAGGACGCGGCCGTGCCGGAAATTGTCGATCCGGCGACAGGCGAACTGGTAGATCGACACCCATTCCAGTTCGAATTCCGTGGTCTCGCCGAGCATCGCGCGCAGGCGCGGCACGACCTTTTCCGGTTTCTTCTCCTCTTCGGGATCGGCGTTCCAGCCGAGCTGGAAATCGATGCGCCAGACGTCGTCGGCCTGCTTGTGCAGCAACGCCGATTGATTGCGATGGAATGGCGGATCGAACCAGAACCAGCGCTCGGCGGGATAGTCGGCCTTCATCACGACGTCGGCGATCAGGAAGCGATCCTGGAACGCCTGACCGGTGAATTCGGCGCCCACCATCTTGCGCGTGCCGGAATTGGCGCCGTCGCAGGCGATGACCCAATCGGCCTCCATATTGAAGACGCCGTCCGGCGTCTCGATCTCGAGCACGGCGTGATCGGCTTCCTGCCTGAGCGAAATCAGCTTGTGCCTCCAGCGCAGATCGACGTTGGGATAGGCCTTGCAGGCCGCGATGATGTATTCCTCGAGATGATATTGCTGCAGGTTGATCATCGCCGGCATTTTGTAGGCGGGCTGGGGCGCCAGATCGAACTGATAGCGCAATTCGTCGCCGAAGAAGACCTTGCCGACCTTCCAGCCGACGCCCTTCTCGAGCATGGGCGCGGCGCAGCCGAGCCGGTCCCAGATTTCGAGCGGGCGCCGCGCGTAACAGACCGCGCGCGATCCCACCGAGACCGTGTCGTTGTCGTCGAGCACGACGGTCTTGACGCCGAGCCGGCCAAACTCCAGCGCCGCGCTGAGACCGATCGGGCCCGCGCCGACCACAACCACAGGCCAGCGCGCCGTTCGGCCCTCGCGCTGCTCGGCCGACTGCGCGTAGGGAAATTTGGGGTAGCTGTAGGTCTTCAACATGCCTGCGGGACCTATCTGTTGAGGGCTGCGGGCCTTAGGCGCCGGGGTGCGTCAGTGCGGGTTCGACCCCCGCCTTCGGTCGACCCTTGCGGCGACGGCGCCGGGCGCCCGCTTAGGCTCGCGGCCGAAGCCTTTGAAAATCGCCTTTTCACGCCGTTTCACTTCAGCAACGCCAGTGTTCGACGATTGCGCGCGTCTCATGCGCCCGCGAATTCCTTCTTGTGCAGCCAATCCGTGTGGCGGGGCGGCGTCTTGGTCTTCGACCATTCCTCCACCATTTCGTCGCCGACCGCCTTCATGCGCTGCATCTGGTCGGGCGTGGCTGTCCAGGCCGCGAGTTCGAGCCGATGGCCGGAGGGATCGTAGAAATAGATCGACTTGAAGATCGTGTGGTCCGTCGGCCCGACGACCTCGATGCCTTCGGCCTCGCAGCGCGCCTTCACTTTTTCGAGCGCCGCGACGTCGGCGACCTGGAATGCGATGTGCTGCGTCCAGGCCGGCGTATTCGGGTCGCGCCCCATCGGCGGCGAGTTCGGCAATTCGAAAAAGGCGAGAATGTTGCCCATCCCGGCGTCGAGGAAGATGTGCATGTACGGATCGGGCTCTTTGGTCGAAGGCACCTTGTCCTCGGCGATCGCGCCGACGAGGTCCATTTCGAGCAGACGACGATAGAAGTCGACGGTTTCCTTGGCGTCGCGGCAGCGATAGGCGACGTGATGGATCTTTTCGATCAACATGACTTCCTCCCGGGAGCGATTGACGCGATTAGTAACATATGTGACTATATGACGCAAGCGCGCGGCGCGCTTGCGGTCGAGAAAACCGCGCGCCCACCTTGCGCCTTGCGGCAGGCCGCGCCCGCAGTTATCGATTTTTCCGGGATTTCGGCTTGACCCGCGTCAAAATTTCGAATGCCGGCGCACGATGCGGAGTGGCGCGGCGGCAGAAGGGGAGAGACTCTTGAGCGCCCGCAAGATCAAGCGCGACGCGCCGGCCGCGCCATTCGAACTCACGCGCTTTTTTCCCTATCGGCTGGCGGTCCTGGCCGATCGCGTTTCGCTGGCCGTCTCGCAGGTCTATGCCGACCGCTACGACCTGACGCGCGCCGAATGGCGCGTCGTCGCGGCGCTGGGGACCAACGGCGCGATGGCGGCCAAGGACATTGGGCCCTATTCGACGCTCGACAAGATGCAGGTCAGCCGCGCCGTCGCGCGCCTGGAGGCGTCAGGCTATATAGTGCGCGATGAGGACGAGGCCGACCGGCGCGCCAAGATCTTGCGGCTGACGGCGTCCGGACAGGCGCTGGTGCGCAAGCTCGCGCCGCTCGTGCTCGCGCGCGAGGATCACATCCTGGGCGCGTTGAGTTCGAGCGAGCGCGCTGCGCTCGACGGCTTCATGGACGCGGTGCTGCGGCGCGCCGAAGGCCTGATCCGTCGCCGTTGAGGAAACGACGAAACGCGTCCAATGGCGGCGCAAAAGGGAGACTACGCCCATGCTTCGTTACATGCCCGGCTTCGGCAATGACTTCGAGAGCGAGGCGCTGCCGGGAAGCCTGCCGCAAGGGCAGAATTCGCCGCAGCGCTGCGCCTACGGGCTTTACGCCGAGCAATTGTCGGGCTCTCCGTTCACCGCGCCGCGCGGCGCCAACGAGCGTTCCTGGCTCTATCGCATGCGCCCCTCCGTGGCCCATGTCGGCCGCTTTTCGCGCACCGACTTTGCCTATTGGAAAACGGCGCCGCATGTCGTCGATCACGGCCTTCCGCTCGGGCCCTTGCGCTGGAGCCCGCCCCCGTTTCCGGCCGGAGCGACGACGTTCCTGACCGGACTTCATACGATCACGACCGCCGGCGACGTCTTTACCCAGGTGGGGATGGCGAGCCATCTCTATTTCGTCAACGCGCCGATGGTGGACGAATATTTTTTCAACGCGGACGGCGAGTTGCTGATCGCGCCGCAGGCGGGCCGGCTGTCGATTTTCACCGAACTCGGCCGGATCGAGGCCGGCCCCGGCGAAATCGCGGTGATTCCGCGCGGCATGAAATTCAAGGTCGATCCGATCGGCGGCCCTTCGCGCGGCTATGTCTGCGAAAACTACGGCGCCAAGTTCACGTTGCCCGAGCGCGGCCCGATCGGCGCCAATTGCCTCGCCAATTCCCGCGACTTCAAGACGCCGGTCGCCGCCTTCGAGGAGAAGGACGCGCCCTGCCGGATCTTCGTCAAATGGTGCGGCCAGTTCCATGTCGCCGAGATCGGGCATTCCCCGCTCGACGTCGTCGCCTGGCATGGCAATTACGCGCCCTACAAATATGATTTGCGCACATTCTCGCCGGTCGGCGCGATCCTGTTCGATCACCCCGATCCCTCGATCTTCACCGTGCTGACCGCGCCTTCGGGCGAGGCGGGAACGGCGAACATCGATTTCGTCATCTTCCCCGAACGCTGGCTGGTGGCGGAGCATTCCTTCCGGCCGCCGTGGTATCACATGAACATCATGAGCGAGTTCATGGGGCTGATCTATGGCCGCTACGACGCCAAGGAGGAGGGCTTCACGCCTGGCGGATTCTCCCTGCACAACATGATGCTGCCGCACGGGCCGGACAAATCCGCCTTCGACAAGGCCAGCCATGGCGAGCTGAAGCCCGTCAAGCTCACCGACACGCTCGCTTTCATGTTCGAGACCCGCTTTCCCCAGCAACTCACGCGCTATGCGGCCGAACTGAGCACGCTGCAGAGCGGCTACGTCGACTGCTGGCAGGGCCTGGACAAGAACTATCGCGCGGATCGGCCGGACTGACGGGGGTGAGCCGGCCGCGCGACCGAGTTGACGCGCAGTTGATCGCAAGACGCGGGTGATTTTCCCCGGGCCAGCGCTTATACCGTCCGTGGCTCGGACCGCGCGCCGGTTTGTCGCCGGTCCGAAGACCCGCCTCCGCGCTTCACGGAAAACATGATGACCGTCTCGAAAACCAACCGGCCGTTGGCGCTTGTCGCCGTCATGGCGTCCAATTTCGTGATCGCGATCGAGGCGACCATCGTCTCGACCGCGATGCCGCAGATCGTTGGCCAGCTCGGCGGATTGGAGCTCTATAGCTGGGTCTTCTCGGCCTTCCTGCTGACCCAGACGGCCATGACCGTTGTGTTCGGCAAGATGTCGGACCTGATCGGGCGCAAGAAGGTGATGCTGGCGGGATTGGCGATTTTTCTCGGCGGCTCGATTCTCTGCGGATTTGCCTGGTCGATGCCTTCGATGATCGCGTTCCGGCTGATCCAGGGCGTCGGGGCCGGGGCGGTGCAGCCGGTCGGCATGACGATCGTCGGCGATCTCTACACGGCCCATGAGCGCGGCAAGATCCAGGGCTATCTCGCGAGCGTCTGGGCGATCTCGGCCATTGCCGGACCGCTCGCGGGCGGGCTGATCATTCAGCACGTCTCCTGGGCATGGGTCTTCTGGATCAACGTCCCGATCGGACTTCTCGCCGCGGCCGGATTCGTCCTCTACCTCCATGAGAACGTGCAGCACAAGGGCGGCCGGATCGACCACCTCAGCGCGGGCGTCTTCGCGATCGCGATCGCCGCGATCATGGCCGACTTGACCGCGATTTCGACCTCCAGCGGCCGCGAAGTCCTGTTCATCACGATCATCGCGATCGTCTGTTCGGGCTGGTTCGTCGTACAGGAGCGGCGCTCGCCCGAGCCGATGATCTCGCTCAAGTTGTGGGGCCGCCGGCCGATTGCGGCGGCCAACGCCGCTTCGCTGCTGGGGGGCATGGTCATGATTGGGCTGACGACCTTCCTGCCCGTCTATGTCCAGGGCGTCATGCGTCAATCCGCGCTGGTCGCCGGCTTTGCGCTCTCGGCGATGGTGCTGGGCTGGCCGGCCGGCGCGACGCTCGCGGTGCGGCTCCTGCAACGCTTCGGCGTGCGTCCCGTGCTCCGCGCGGGTGGGCTGCTGATCCCTGTCGGCGCGTTGGTCTTTGTTCTGCTGCGGCCGGAGACTTCGCCGGTCGTCGCGGGCCTCGGCTCCATCGTGATCGGCCTCGGGATGGGTCTGATCAGTTCGTCCTCGATTGTCCTGATCCAGGCGATCGTCGATTGGTCGGAGCGCGGCAGCGTGACGGCCTCGTTCCTGTTCGCGCGAAGCCTTGGCAGCACCTTCGGCGCCACGATCTTCGGCGCGGTGCTCAACTTCGGCCTGGCGCACGCGGGCGTTTCGGGCGCAGTCAGCTCGGAGGATTTGCGCCGTCTGCTCGACGGCGCCGCGCAGAGCGCCCCGAAGGCCGATGCGATCCGCGCCGCGCTCGAGCAGTCGCTGCATCTGACCTTCACGACGATGTTCGTCATCGCGCTCGCCATCGCCGCCGTCGGATTTCTCGTGCCCAAGATCGCGCTGGCTCCGAAACCGGCGTCGGCGGAGCCTATCGGCAAGCCTCGGCTCAGCGCGGAATGACGCTGCGCCTTTTGACGCGATCGGCTAGCCGGGTCCGCGCGAGTGCGCCCGCGGCGACCGCTCCGGGACCGCCGAGCGGCCAGCCTCAGAAATGATAGAGCACGCCTGCGGAAAGCGCCCAGGGGTCGAACTGCGTCTTCAAGGTTCCCGCCAAGGGGACGGTCGCGGGAATGCCGATAATTGCGAGGTCGTCGCCAGCGCTGTGCGCCGTGACGGTCGAAAACAGCTTCTTGACGTCGAACGACACGCCCCAATGATTGTCGATCATGTAATCCACCCCGCCAGCGATCACGAGCCCGACCGTGGGATCGACGGTCACGCCGGTATTGAACGCGTTTCTCTGCGCGAGAGAGAAAACGGGAGCGAAACCGGCGCCGAGATAAGGCCGAATCGCGCCGAACTGATCGAAGTGGTAGAGCGCGGTGATCGGCACGAAGGACGACATGATCGACGAGAGTTCCGCGCCGCCCGGCGGCGGGCCGCCGCCGGGCGGCGCCCCTTGGTCGTTACGTTCACCCACATCGGCCAACCCGCGGAAACGTCGATCGAGATGTTGGGCGTTACGAAGTAACCGGCCTCGACGCCTAACGTCGCCTCGTTGGAGATGTTGGCGCCCACGCCAGGAATTTCCAATTGCGCCGAGCCCGGAGCGAATTCGGAATACAGCTTCGAGGAGCTTGAATTGATGACATAGCTGAACCCGAGCTTAACGAAAAACGGCAGTTGGGACGCAACGACGGGCGGCGCGGACGCCGGCGTCAGATCCGCAGCCAGCGCATTGCCTTGCGTTGCGAGTGCGGCCAAAGCCCCGAGCACCGCAGCGTTCAGCAAAGGCCGTCGACAAGCTCGCGCCGAACGCAACCCAAGAATCCGCTGCATGGGCTTCCTCCATTTTATTTTTACTTCGTTCGAAAGAGGATTTGACTTCTCTATATTTGACTCACGGCTTGCAGTTGAGCCTTGAATTATTTTTTTACATTTGCATGGCGACCCGCCCTATGTGGCGAAAGCGCGCAGCCTGCGTTTTCCAGGCGTTGCTTCCAGGCGTTGCGCGATATTGTAGGACGCTCTGAGCGCCGCGCCGGTCTCCGGTAGCGTAAAGCCTTTTGGCTTTCGCGCGCGAACGCAAGCAAAACCTAGTAGAGCCGTGTTTCAACCGACCGTCATCGGAAAGAAAACGCCAACTCAGGGACTGGCGCACATCGGACTTGCCGGCCTCGCGACGAGGCGCCCATGCCGTGGATGCGTCCTGTGCCGCCGCCACGCGCTGTTCATGCCCAATCGTAGCCCGCTACCCCGAACGAAAGAGCCCGACGCTTGACGCCGGGCTCAGATGCGCCGCTATTTTTTCGCCCTGTGCGCACGCTGTTTGTCTGTTTGCGGGCGTTCCGCCATTTCCTCGGAGAGCTTCTTCGTCACGGCGGTCAGCTTGCTGATCCGATGATTCAGCGCGTCGAGATCCTTCTTCGTGGGAATGCTCAGCGTATGAAGGGTTTGGACCACGCGGTCCACGAATGCGCCTTCCAACTGAGCCCAGGACACTTTGTCCCAGGACTTCGACGCCTTTGACGAAACGTCGCTGAACGTCTCTTCGACGGTCTTCTTGGCGCGCTTCTGCACCCGTTCGCCTTCCTCGACGAGGCCGTTGAAGACCTTGACGCCTTCCCTCTGGGCCTTGGCGAAAGCGCCTAACCCGGCGAGCCAGATCTGACCTGCCGATGCTCGAATCCCATCCGCCAACTCGATGTCTTCGCCGCTCGCTTCCGCTTTCCCTTTCAGTTTTGCAGCCATTTCGACCACTCCTCCCTCGTAAATCGCTACGTATTTAAATTCATCTTATCAGCCGCCACAGGATGTATGATATTGATCAGCGTCAAAGAGGTCGTGGGATACGAAAGGTCCGCAAAAGTCGATTTTCAGTGAAGTCAATGTGTTCGTTGTGCGCTGAATTCGAAGTCTATTCAGCTTATGCCGATTACAATACATGACAATCTCGCTCTTCGTTCGGAGTCATTTCTTGAGCGAATTATGGGGATTCAATTGTTTGAAACATTCGCAATGAATGGCTCAAACTTGGCGTCCGAGCCTGTTTTCTTGTGAGGCGGATGCAGCTTGTTTCGCTCCATTCTTTCGTGCGAGCGCCGCGTGAAGCCTCCCGGGGGAACGGAACCTGGTCGCACTCGCGCGCATATCCCGCGCACGAATTTGCGTCGTGCGCGGGAGCGCCGATCGCCGACGGTGTTTGTCGCCGCAAATCAAGTCATTGTGTCGCCGTCGTCAAACGTCTCTCGACGCGCTCGCAGGGCTGTCCAGCAGGCGTCTGTTGTTCTCCAGCAGACGATTGATGATCAGTTGCATGACCGCAAATCCGAACGCCCTGTCCTGAAAGAAAAGTTGTTTCGCCTTGCTCTCTGTCAGTTCGAACAGTCGGCAGTCGGTGCGGGCCACAATCGTGGCCGAGCGTTGCTGATCTCGATCGAATACGCCGATCTCGCCGACGATCGCCCCGGATTGCAGCGATTTTCCGAGTTCGGAGATCTCGAGTTCGCCTTCCGCCAAATAATAGAGCCGGTCGGCGGGCTCCCCTTTCCGCACGAGCGTTTCACCGGCTGCGAGCCGCCGCGTGGTCACGTAGGGCAGCAGTCCCTCGATCGAAATGTCCCCGCTGCGCGCCCGCTTCACCAGGTTGACGAGGCGACGGAATTGCGACAGTCGCCACAGGTTGATGGGGAACATGAGCGCATGCAGGATCAATACGGGATAAACATGGTTCAAGGCGCCATAGGCGCAAAACAACACGTTGCTGACGAGCGCCAGCGCCCGTAACGGGATCATGGTGCTCATGCAAAATGTCGCGAGCACGGCGGCAGAGGCCGCGTACCCCAGGATTTCCACCCATGCCATGCGATCCTCGCCGTGTCGGAGGCTGTCGGGACCACCGTCTCATATTCGCGACGTAATTTCAGCCTTCGATGTGGATGACGCGGTTCGGGGGATCGGCGCGCGGATAGATCGGGCGGATCGTCGCCTTGGGGGCGCCAGCCGGAACGGCCCATGACGGACGGGGCGTGGCGTCGATGGCCAAAACGGGCCGAACGCTGTGGCGGAACTCTCGACGCCAATTTCCGCTCAGGCCGCGCTCGCTACGCACGCCTCCCCAAAAAAGGAGGCCGCCGTGTCGCCACAGCGGCCTCGAGTTTAGGGAGGAAACGCCCAAGGAGGGCATATGCGGTAGGTCATACCGCACCGCAATAATCTAGTTGTGCGTCGCAGCAAGCGCAAGGACTTTCGGATCGGAAATACGCGAGGCCGGGCCGAATTTTTGGGTTGGGGGCTCCGGCGACCCCGAGGCCGCCCGGCTTGGTCGTGAGCGAACGTGTCCCGGTCATTCCGGGACCGCCGCCAGGACGAGCGTCGGCGGCCGATCGCGCAATTCTTGCGTAATCTATTGTTTCAAAAAGCGAATCTCTCTCTCGGCGGCGCCGCCTTCGCAGATCGCGGACGCTGTACGACCGCCGTCCCGGCCCCTGAGCTTGCGGGTCACGCCGGGCCGTTTCCGATTTCGCCTGCGACTAAGGCGACATCCGTCAGCCCAATTGCAGTTCGAGATCGTGCAACACCCTGTAGCACGGGAGCACTTGGGCGACGCTCGAATTGGGCTCGCGGCCCTCGCGGATCGCGGCGAAAAATTCGCGGTCCTGCAATTCGATGCCGTTCATGCTCACATCGACCTTGGAGACGTCGATTTTCTCGTCCTTGCCGGTGAAGAGATCGTCGTAACGCGCAATATAGGTCGCGGTGTCGCCGATATAGCGGAAGAACGTGCCGAGCGGGCCATCGTTGTTGAACGACAGCGACAGCGTGCAAATGGCCCCATTGGCGGCCTTCAACTGGATGCTCATGTCCATCGCGATGCCGAGGCTGGGATGGATCGGCCCCTGCACGGCGTTCGCCTTCACGATCGGCGAGCCGCATTGATAGGCGAAGAGATCGACCGTATGGGCCGCATGGTGCCAAAGCAAGTGATCGGTCCAGGAACGCGGCTGACCGAGCGCGTTCATGTTCGTGCGCCGGAAGAAATAGGTCTGCACGTCCATCTGCTGGATATGGAACTCGCCGGCCTTGATGCGCTTGCGCACGTATTGGTGGCTCGGATTGAAGCGGCGCGTGTGGCCGCACATCGCCACAAGCCCCGTGCGCTTCTGCGCGGCGACAACGGCCTCGGCGTCCTTCAGGCTGTCCGCGAGCGGGATCTCGACCTGAACATGCTTGCCCGCCTCCAGGCATTGCAGCGACTGCGCGGCGTGCATCTGCGTCGGCGTCGCGAGAATGACCGCGTCGAGCCCGGGGAGCTTGAGGCTATCGGCCAGATCCGTCGTGACATGGCCGACGCCGTATTTGGCGGCGGCTTCCTTCGTCTTGTCGAGTTCGCGCCCGACCAGCGAGATGACTTCGACTCCGTCGATCAACTTGATGCCGTCGAGATGCTTGAGGCCGAAGGCGCCGGCGCCGGCCAGCGCAACCTTGATGGTCTTGCTCATGTGTCCTCTCGTTCGCGCGGGCTCAGGCCGCATTTTCCAGGATGAGATGGCCGACGGCGGTGTTCGACGCGGGCACGTGATAGAAGCGATGCGCGACATGCGGAGGCTTTCCGCCGCGTGTATCCGCCATCGCGCCGCGAGCGATCAACCACATCACGAGTTCGATGCCCTCGCTGCCGGCTTCCCGGACATATTCGATATTGGGCATCTTCGCGAGATCCGCGGGATCGCTGATCAGCTTGTCGAGGAACATATTGTCCCAAGGCTTGTTGATGAGGCCGGCGCGCGGGCCCTGAAGCTGGTGACTCATGCCGCCCGTGCCCCAGACCTGCACGTTGAGGTCCTCGGGATAGCTCTCGATCGCCTCGCGGATCGCCTTCCCGAGGTTGAAACAGCGCTGACCCGAGGGGACCGGGTGCTGCACGACATTGACCGCGAAGGGAATGATCTTGCACGGCCAGGCGTCCACTTCGCCGAACATGCAACTCAGCGGCACGGTGAGGCCGTGGTCGACGTCGATCTCGTTGACCATGGTCAAGTCGAAATCCTTCTGGATGACTTCCGAGGCGATATGCGCCGCGAGTTCGGGATGCCCGATCACCGGCGGCACCGGGCGCCGGCCGTAGCCCTCGTCGGCAGGATTGAATTCCGGCCCGGTCATGATCGCGAAGGTCGGAATCATGCTCAGGCTGAACGCGGTCGCGTGATCGTTGTACACAAGGAAAATGACGTCCGGCGTGTGCGACTTCATCCAGGCCTTGGAGAAGTCGTAACCGGCGAACACCGGCTTCCAGTAATCTTCCTTGGTCCTGCCGAGATCGAACGCGGCGCCGACGGCGGGAATATGCGAGGTATAGACCGAGGCTGTGATGCGGGCCATCTTATCTGTCCTTGTTTGAAGCGGGCGCCGGACGCTGCGCGTCGCCGTGTTCGCCGATCCTGCGGTTGCCTTCGATGTTGCGGCCGCCCCTGACCATCATGGCGCGATAGTCTTCCTCGCTCATGCCGGTCATCGAACCCGCCATTTGCTGGAAACTCTTGCCGTCGGTGGCGCCGATCTTCGACAGGAAATAGATGTTGCCGCCGAGCGCCATCATGCGGTTGAGATCCCGGGACATGACCGCCTGTTTCTGCTCCTCGGTCATCTTCCATTCGTCGAGATAGGCGCGTTCGTTCGCCTTGAATCGCGCGCGGTTCTCCGCCTTCATCAGCGACATGCAGAACTGATTGAGCCAGTATCCTTTGCGCGATTGCTCGGCGTCAAAAACGATCGTGCCGGGAATTTCCTTGAATTCCTTGTCGAGCGCCATGTTCAGCTCCTCCGCTCTTCGGGCCAGTAGAGACGCATCGGATTGTCGACCAGCAGCTTCTGCCGCAGTTGGGCGGTCGTCGCGATGTCAGGTATGAAATCGATCAGCAGCCCGTCGTCGGGCATGTGGTCCTTCAGATTGGGATGCGGCCAGTCGGTGCCCCAAAGAACGCGGTCGGGAAATTCTTCCACGACGCGCCGCGCGAACGGGACGACGTCGCGATAGGGCGCCTGTTCGCCGTTCAGCGCCGGCGGACCCGCGACCGAGAGCCGCTCCGGGCAGGAGACCTTGCTCCAGACATTGCCGTGGTCGCGCATGAATTTCAGGAAGAGGGCAAATTCCGGCCCGTCGATCGGCTTGCGCACATCCGGCCGGCCCATGTGGTCGACGACGACGGTCGTGGGCAGCGCGGTGAAGAAGTCCCAGAGATCGGGCAGGTCGACCGCCTCGAAATAGATCACGACGTGCCAGTCGAGCTTGGCGATGCGCCCCGCGATCTCCATCAGTTCGTCCTTTGGGGTGAAGTCGACGAGCCGCTTGACGAAATTGAACCGCACGCCGCGCACGCCCGCCGCGTGCAGGCGTTGCAGTTCCGCGTCGCTGATCGCGCGCTTGACCGTCGCGACGCCGCGCGCTCTTCCGCCGCTGGAAAGACAGGCGTCGACCATCGCGCTGTTGTCGGCGCCGTGGCAGGTCGCCTGCACGACGACGTTGCGCGCAAAGCCGAGATGATCGCGCAACGCATAGAGTTCGGCCTTGCCGGCGTCGCAGGGCGTGTATTTGCGCTCGGGCGCGTAAGGGAACTCGGCGCCCGGCCCGAACACGTGGCAATGCGCATCGACGCTGCCGGGCGGCAGCGGGAAGCGCGGCTTGGCGGGCCCGCTATACCAGTCGAGCCAACCCTTGGTCTTTTCGAACGGCCCGCTGACGGGCTTGGAAACAACAGTCACGGCTTGCCCTCAGTCGATATATTTGAGACCGGCCTTTTCGAGCGGCTCGCGCATCTTGTACATGTCGAGGCCGAGCGCGCCGGCGGCGAGCTTGGCGCGCTTGTCGCCCTCGTTGGCTTCGCGCGCGGCGGCCGCATCCACGGTCTTGCGGACCCAGTCGGCGGGCACGACGACGACGCCGTCGTCATCGGCGACGATCGCGTCGCCGGGTTGCACCGCGGCGCCCGCGCAGACGACCGGGATGTTGACCGAGCCGATCGTCGCCTTGATCGTGCCCTTCGCGCTGATGCATTTGCTCCAGACGGGGAAGCCCATCTCGGTGAGCGTTTTGACGTCGCGCACGCCTGCGTCGATGATCAGGGCGCGCGCGCCGCGCGCCATGAAGCTCGTCGCCAGCAGGTCGCCGAAATAGCCGTCGGTGCACTCGGCCGTGATGGCGGCTACGACAATGTCGCCGGGCTGAACCTGCTCGGCCGCGACATGCATCATCCAATTGTCGCCGGGATGCAGCAGCACGGTCAGCGCCGTTCCGGAGACCTGCGCGCCCGCGTAGATCGGCCGCATATAGGGCTTCATCAGCCCGATGCGGCCCATCGCCTCGTGCACGGTCGCGACGCCGTATTTGGCGAGCGCGTCGGTCGCCTCGCGGTCGGCGCGCTTGATGGTGCGTCTGACGACGCCGAGTTCGGTCATGGCGATCTCCTATTTGCCCTTGGCCTTCAGCGCCTTGTCGAGGCGCGGATAGACCCGGCGGGCGTTGCCCTCGTAAACCTTGTGACGATCCGCGGCGCTCAGATTGGCGGCCGCCTCGATGTAGCGCTTCGTGTCGTCGTAGTTGTGGCCGGTCTCGGGATCGACGCCGCGCACCGCGCCGATCATTTCGCTCGCGAACAGCACGTTGTCGACCGGGATCACCCGGGTCAGCAGGTCGATGCCGGGCTGGTGATAGACGCAGGTGTCGAAGAAGATGTTGTTGAGCAGATGGTCCTTTAGCAGCGGCTTCTTCAGCTCCTGCGCGAGGCCGCGATAGCGGCCCCAGTGATAGGGCGCGGCGCCGCCGCCGTGCGGCACCACGAAGCGCAGCGTCGGGAAATCTTTGAACAGGTCGCCCTGAATGAACTGCATCACCGCCGTCGTGTCGGCGTTGATGTAATGCGCGCCGGTCGTGTGGAAGCAATTGTTGCAGCTCGTCGAGACATGCACCATCGCGGGAATGTCGTACTCGACCATCTTCTCGTAGATCGGATACCAGTGCCGGTCGGTCAGCGGCGGGCTGGTCCAATAGCCGCCCGAGGGGTCGGGGTTCAGGTTGATCCCGACGAAGCCGTAGTGCCTCACGCATCTCTCGAGTTCGGCGATGCAGGTCCTGGGGTCGGCGCCCGGGCTCTGCGGCAACATCGCCGCGCCGATGAAATTGTCGGGGAACAATTGCGAGACGCGGTAGCACAGCTCGTTGCAGATCGCGGCCCAGGTCGAGCTGATCGCGAAATCGCCGATGTGATGGGCCATGAAGCTCGCGCGCGGGCGAAAAGATCGTGAGATCCGAGCCGCGCTGCTTCATCAGCTTGAGCTGGTTGGCTTCGATCGACTCGCGCAATTCATCGTCGGAGATCTTGAGTTCGGAGACTTTCGGCATCGCCGAGGGGTCCTTGATCCCGGCGATCTGGCGGTTGCGCCATTCCTCCAGCGCCTTGGGCGCCGTCGTGTAATGGCCATGGATATCGATGATCATCGGGCGATTTCCTCGAGGGTTTTCAGCAGTTGAACGTCGCTCCCGCCAAAGCGGGGGCGGGGCCGCCGCAGGGCGGAGCGGGGTCCGTGCGCGCCCGGGACCCCGCCTTCGCGGCGGTGAAGCGCGCAAGAGGGCGATGAGCCGCCTTCACGGCTTTCCGTCCCAGACCGAGACCGGAACCATCGCCTCGCCGCGCATCAGCAGGCGCGCGGTCCGAAGCAGGGCGGCCTTGGTGACATTCTGCGGATTGGTCGGGTCGGTCTCCAGTTCGACGCTGAATTCGCCGGTGGGATGCTCGACCGAGACCGTTTTGGCCGCGCCGGCGGGCGTCCTGGCCACGCCGCGGCAGACCGAACCCTCCAGCACGCAGGCGGTCGCGACCGTGACGGCGGCGAGCACGCCGATGGCGTCGTGGCAGACGTGCGGGATGAAGCTGCGCGTCGTCAGCGCGCCGCCCGCGCGCGGCGGGGCGATCAGCGTCATCTTGGGGTAGTTCTTCTTAGAGACGTCGCCGAGCCCCATGCGCGGCGAGATCTGCAGCCGCAGCGCCTCGATCCGCCGCTTCAGCTCCTCGTCGGCGTTCATCTCGGCGACGCTCTCGTAGCCGGTGCGCCCGACGTCGCTCGCCTTGAACATCACCAGCGGCATGCCGTTGTCGATGCAGGTGACGTCGAGCGTGAACGGCGCGAATCCCTCGCCGGTCACCGTGATCGCGTCGCGGACGTTGCCGGTGGGAAGCAGGCCCGAGCAGACCGAGCCGGCGGTGTCGAGAAAATTGATCTTGATCGGCGCCGAGGTTCCCGGCGCGCCGTCGATGCGCGCGTCGCCCTCATATTGCACGAGCCCGCCCGGGGTCTGGACGGTGATGTCGCATTGCATGTCGGTGTTGAGCGTCAGCACCCGGAAGGTGCTCTCGGGCCCGCGCGGCTCGACCATGCCGGTCTCCAGCGCGAAGGGCACGACCGCCGCGAGCATGTTGCCGCAATTGGGCGTCGTGTCGACAGTGTCCTTGTCGGGCTGCAGTTGCGCGAAAAGAAAATCGAGGTCGACGCCGGGCTTCGCGCTCGGCCGGACGATGCCGACCTTCGACGTCAGCGGATGGGCGCCGCCGAGGCCGTCGATCTGGCGCTTGTCGGGCGAGCCCATCACGCTGAGCAGCACCTTGTCGCGCCGCGCGATCTCAGAGGGCAGGTCGGCCTCCCGGAAGAACGGCCCCTTCGAGGTGCCGCCGCGCATGAAGAGACAGGGTATGGCGGTTTGTGAAGTCTTCCTCATCGAAGGCTCAATCCTCCCCGAACGCCCCGCGGCGGCCGATAGTTTCATCCCGGTCGCGGCGCCCTGCGAAAGCGGCGCCGACGCGCAACGATATAGGCCCAGCCTCGCCGTCCCGCAAACCCGCAAACAAAAGGGGCCGTTTCAACTTCCCTAGCGGGAGTGAAACAGTCCCAGCTCGTCAATTCGTCCGCGCTCTCGGCGCGGCTCGCCGGCTCAGGCCGCCGCGAGCGCCATCATGCCGGCGGCGGTGTTGCTGATCGGGATATGGTAGTTCGAGTGCACCTTGCGCACCGCCCCCGGCACGGCCGCCCGGGCCGCGAGCCAGTTGAGCAGCTCGATGCCCTGGGTGCCCGTCTTCTCCACCAGCTCGTGGATCGTATATTGGGCCGCCCATTCCGGTTCGTCGATCATGCTCTGCATGAACTTCAGATCGAAGGGCTTGTTGATGAAGCCGGCGCGCTGGCCGTCGAGCTGGTGGCTGAGGCCGCCCGAGCCGATCATCACGACCTTCTTGTCGCCGTCCCAGGCCGCCACGGCCTCGCCCACCGCGCGCCCGAGCGCGACGCAACGCCTGGCGCTCGGCAGCGGGAATTGCACCGTGTTGATGCAGACCGGCACCGTGACCGGCGCGTCGCCGTCGGGCCAGAACAGCTTCAGCGGCATCGTGAAGGCGTGGTCGACCAGCATTTCCTGGCAGGTCACGATGTCGAATTCGCGCTCGATCAGGTGATTGACGATCGCCCAGGACAGTTCCGGAACGCCCTTGAACGGCGGCAGGGTCGGGATGCCCCAGCCTTCGTCGTCGTTGCGATATTCGGGCGCGGCGCCGATCGCGAAGGTCGGCATCTTGTCGAGGAAGAAGTTGAGGCCGTGGTCGTTATAGAAAACGATTGCGACGTCGGGCTTTTCCTTGGCGAGCCATTCGCGCGCCGGAGCGAAGCCGTCGAAGAACGGCTTCCAATAGGGGTCCTGCTGCAGGTTCCTGGCGATGGCGCCGCCGATGGCGGGAATATGGGAGGTGGCGAGTCCGCCGATGATGTTGGCCATGAGGACGCTCCCTTCGGGAGTGACGGGTTGAGGGCTGGACGAGGGCGAGAGATCAGAGCGCTTCGGGCTGCAGGTTCTGTGCGACGAGGCGGGCCTTGAAGGCCTCTTTCGTCATGCCGGTCTGGGCGGCGCCGAGGTCCTGCACGTCGAGGCCGAGGATCCCCGCAAACTTGGCGAGGTAATAGACGTTGCCGCCCGCTGCGAGCAGGCCGAGCACGTCGCGCGTGCGAATGGCCTTGGCCTGCGGTTCGGTGAGATGAAAGCTGCGCATGTAGGCCTCTTCGTCGGCCTTGAATGCGGCGCGGTTGGCCGCGCTGTTGAACGAGAAGCACATCTTGTTCAGCGCATAGCCCTTCTGGGCCATCTCGCCGTCGAATGGAACCGTCCCGAAAATTTCATGCGATCCGGACAAGGCGAACCCTCCTCCTGTCAGCGTTTCCGGCCCCCTTATCGCAGGACAATTTGTTAAAATGAATGCATGGGATGTCATGATACGCATGAGACATACTCATGAATGGCGTCGTCATAAGGCGGTCTTCCCGCAAGCGCCGCTGTCTTCGCGCCCTGGCCGGCTCCCACAGGCGCGGGAGCCCGCGCGGGTTTGGCGGAAACGCCTTGTCATCGCGAGCGCGCGGCGCCGTGAATAGCCGTCAGCCAGAGCGGCGCTTTGCGGCGATCGCGATTTTGTCAAATCACGACGGGCCCCGACGCCTCGGAACCAGCGACATTGCGGCCAAATCGTCGCCGCGCCCGGTCTGACCCGGTCCTCTATGCGCCGCCTGAAGCGCCGGCCTCATACCGACAAGCAGACATATTTCATCGTCAGATATTCCTCGATGCCGTATTTCGAACCCTCCCGGCCGAGGCCCGAACTCTTGACGCCGCCGAACGGCGCCTCGGCGGTGGAGATCAGGCCGGTGTTGACGCCGACCATGCCGTATTCGAGCGCCTCGGCGACCTTCCAGACCCGGCTGAGGTCGCGCGCATAGAAATAGGAGGCGAGGCCGAATTCGGTGTCGTTGGCCATCGCGATCACGTCGTCGACGTCATCGAAGGCAAACAAGGGCGCGACCGGTCCGAACGTCTCTTCGCGCGCGAGCCTCATGCGGGCGTTGGCGCCGGTCAAGCACGGTCGGTTCGTAGAACAGCGCGCCCGCGGGGTGCCGACGCCCGCCGGTCTTGATCTGTGCGCCCGCGGCGAGCGCATCGGCGACATGGGCCTCGACCTTGGCGAGCGCGGCCTGATTGATCATCGGGCCGATCTGGACGCCGGGCGCGGCGCCGTCGCCGACGCTGAGCTTGCCGACGGCGGAGGCGAGCTTGTCCGCGAAGGCGTCGTAGACGCCGCGCTGGACGTAGATCCTGTTGGCGCAGACGCAGGTCTGTCCGGCGTTGCGGTATTTGGCGATCAGCGCGCCCTCGACCGCCTTGTCGAGATCGGCGTCGTCGAACACTATGAACGGCGCGTTGCCGCCGAGTTCCAGGCTGAGTTTCTTGATCCCCTCGGCGCTCTGGCGCATCAGGATCGAACCCACCCGCGTCGAGCCGGTGAAGGAAATCTTGCGCACCTTCGCATTGGCGCAGAATTCCTGCCCGACCCCGGAGGCGTCCTCGCTGGTCACGACATTGAGCACGCCCTTGGGCACGCCCGCGCGCTCCGCCAGCGCCGCCATCGCGAGCGCCGAGAGCGGAGTGAGTTCGGACGGGCGCGCAACGAATGTGCAGCCGGCTGCGAGCGCCGGGCCGACCTTGCGCGCGATCATCGCGTTGGGAAAATTCCAGGGCGTGATCGAGGCGGCGACTCCGATCGGTTGCTTCAGCACGAGAATGCGCTTGTCCGGCTGGTGCCCCGGAATCGTGTCGCCATAGACCCGCCTGGCCTCCTGCGCGAACCATTCGATGAAACTCGCGCCGTAGGCGATCTCGCCCTTCGCCTCGGCGAGCGGCTTGCCCATTTCGGCGGTGAGAATTCGCGCCAGGTCCTCGGCATTGTCCAGCATCAACTGGTTCCATTTGAGGAGGATGCTGGAGCGCTCGCGCGCGGTCCTGGCGGCCCAGGCGCCGCGAGCCCTGTCGGCAGCCTCGATCGCCAGCCGCGCGCCTTCAACTCCGACGTCGGCGACCTCGGCGACGATCTCGCCATTGGCGGGATTGCGGACGGGCGTGCGGCGTGGGCCCTCGACCCAGGCGCCGTCGATGAAGGCCCGCGCGACGAGCAACGAGGGATCTTGCAGTTTCAGCATCTGGCCTCCCGACTGACGACGCGGGTTCGCGATCGATATCGTCGCCACGGCTTCCTCGACTTGCCGGCGCTTGTCAACGCGGGCGCATCTTTGCCGTCATGGAGAGGCGTCTTGCGCTCGGCGTCGAGGCGAGGAGACAATCAAGCCCGCGACGGCGCGCGCGGATCGCCGCGGCGCGAAGACGCACGCCAAAGGCGGGTCTAAACGGCGTCAGCGGAATTTCGGGCAACCGATCGATGTGCGGCGCGGGCCCGCCTCTTGAGCGGCGGCCTCGAGAATCGTTGTCCCCTGGTCATCGCATGCGCGCCGCGGCGGCTTCGAAGACGCAGAAAAAGCCTTATCACCTCGCCCTGTCGAGCCAGGTCAGCCAGCTCGCCACTTCATAGCGAAACAGCTCCCCGCGATAGTCGATCTCGCGAAGCGCGTAGTTGGAGAATCGGCTGCCGTAATATCGACCGTCGATCCACCAAAAGCCGCCAATGATCGCGGCTATCAGTAGGATGATCCGCATGCCGTAGTGGTACAAGACAATCACTAATCGACAATTACTGCGGCGATTGCCGTTCGGAATTTTCAATATTTGCTATTACATAATGTAGTTGTTATTGTAATGTACGAAAGTTAATCGATTAATACGCGTATGGCGTGCAATAGATATTTAGCAATTAGAGGATAATTTCACAATTCGAGTTCGATCCGCGAAGTGAATACCACCGAACCGACAAATAGACGGCTCTTCTGGGTCACTTTGCGTTGGTCGACTTTCGAAGTCTGGAGCGAACGTGTTCGCGCTCGAATGCTCACTCGCAGGCGCAACGCCTGTCAATGCGACGTTGCCTTCGTCATTAGCCGGGCCCCGGGAGAGTGTCGGTCGGGATGCCGGGGTCCGTAACGCATGACCTCGGATACGGCCCCCCGCATCGAACGTCGCCGCCATCCCCGGGTCAAGCTCGCTTTGCAGGGCCGCTACATGCTCGCCAACGGCCGCGAGTATCCGTGCACGACGATCGACGTCTCTCCGATCGGATTTTCCCTCAGGGGCGTGAGGCCAGGACTGCTAGGCGAGCGCGTGGTGGCCTATATCGAAGACCTGGGGCGCCTTGAAGGCGTGATCGTAAGACGGAAAGTCGGCTGGTTCGCCGTCGACATGCGCGCGCCGCAGAACAAGATCGAACGTTTGGCGCAGCGGATCGCTTGGCTGGTGCATCGCGGCGTCGAGGATGCGCCCGATCGCCGCGGTCCCGGCCGTCTCGACGCGTCCGAGGAACAGATCTGGCTGCGAACGGTCGACGGCAGCGAGTTGCTGGCCGAGTTGATTGATCTTTCGATCGAGGGCGCGGCCATCCACGTCGAGGCGTCGCTTCCGATCGGCACGCGGGTCATGCTCGGCGAACAACCGGCCTTCGTGGTGCGGCGTTTCTCCGGGGGATTTGCAGTCAGGTTCGACCCCAAGTCGCCCGCCTTTCACGAAGACGAGGGCGCCTCGATCGAGCGCGTCTGAGCCGCCGGCGCGCTTGAGATCGCGGACGCAGGCCCCGGTCGCCGGGCCCATCGCGTTCGGTCGGCAGGGAGAGCTACTTTTCTTTACAAGTATATGACAGTAAAATGTCGTGATTTGAATAGCGGGCATCTAAACAGTTCGACGATATCAGCAAGTAAAAGCCAGCCGATATTTGATTTAATTGGACACGAAGGTATTATTCTTGTGTCGCCGGTCTCGGCGTCTATTTCAATACGAGAGGGTGGTCATGAAACATCCGATCTTGCTGATTTTGTCGGCGACGCTGGCCGTCGCCTTCGCCCAAGCCGCCTCGGCTTCGAACTCTTCCAAGCCGGTTGATCAGAAGGCGCAGATTTGCAGAGACAAATTGGCGGCCAAACATGTGACGAAGGCGAACTGGAAGGCCGAGCACGACAAGTGCTTTAACGATCCGATCAATTACTGATCCACGTCCGACGGACCGCTGTTCGCGAGGCGTCCGTCGGCTTCCCACGGCAGCGAACGAAATGGAGGGGGCTGCGCTGCGCCGGGCAATTTCGGCCCGAATCCGAGGCGCGCGAAGGGGCGTAGGCGTTGCCGGAATTGGCGCGTGGTCCTCATCGCCGAACTTCGATTGTTCGCGCGGGCGCAACCGTTTTTTGAGCCTGGAACCGCCCCCCGAAGGCGCTGTGCAAGGTCCAAGCATCATTGTGATATAAAATCAGTGATCGGCGCGAGATAAAGCGCTGATTCGTTCAGTGTTGTTTATTTCCAGAATGAATACGTTTGAACTGTCAGGTTTATTGGTAGTTGCGGTCAGCCTATGACCTGCTGTTAGCTATATTCGTCTTCGACAACCTGTATCGTGTCGCCATCACTACGCAAAAACTGTGTGGGAAAAATGGTTGATTACTATTCAATTCTGTCAAAAGCGGTCAATGTCATACCCTCGCGGGCTAGCTCGGAGAAATCTCGGGCGGCGATCTATCGGCGTGCGCTTCACACGCTGAATTCGCAGATGCGCCTGCTGAAACCGTCGCTGACGGAAACCCAAATCAAGGACGAAGTGCGCCGATTGCTGAGCGCGATCGAGAAGCTCGAGGCGCAAATTCCGCCGGGAATGGCCGACTTCCGCCTCGGACCCATGGGTTGGCCCGGCGAGGCGGCGCGCGAAAGCCTGTAGCGCGCGGCGGTCCCCGTCAGACCCGCGCCGGCCGGCTCCCCGGCGCGAGGTCCGCCAACTCCCGCGCCATCTGAGCGAAAACTCCGTCCCAATCGCCGGCGGCGCTTTGACGGAACAGCCTCATCGTCGGATACCACGGCGAAGCGCCGCCGAGCATCCAGCGCCAGTCCGGACATGACTTGAGCGCCACCCAGGTCGGGCGCGCCAGGGCGCCCGCGAGATGGGCTATCGCCGTGTCCGAGGTTACGACCAGATCCAGATTCATCATGACCGCAGCGGCGTCCAGAAAGGCGCCCTCGCCATTGTCGAAGTCGGGTCCCAGCGTCTCGACCCGCATGCCGTCGGGCAGCGCGGCGATCTGTTCGACGCCGTGATTTTTTTGCAAGCTGATCAAGCGCACTCCGGGCGTTCGCGCCAACGGCGCGAAGGCCGTCAGGGGGATCGATCGACCCAGATCGACGTTGACTCCCGGCTTTCCCTGCCATGCGACGCCGATCCGGAACCCCTCTTGTCCCAGACGCGACCGCCAGCGCGCGACCGCGGCCGCATCCGCTCCGAGGTAAGGCGCGTCGGCGGGAATGGTCGCCAGAGTCGTCGCGAAGACGCGAGGCAAACTCAGCAAGGGGCAGTAGACATCGAAAGCCGGCGGCCGTTCGTCCATTCCGATCAACGTCGCCCCGTCGATGTCGCGCAACAGCGCCTTCAGCGCGGGCTGGACCCAGAATATCACCTGCTTCGCCCTGGCGACGACGCGCGGGACGTAGCGGACGAACTGCAGGGTGTCGCCCAGACCCTGTTCGCAACAGATGAGGAGGGTCTTGTCGGAAATATCTTCGCCCGACCATCGCGGCCTCTCCAGAATCCCCGGGCCGCGCGAATCCAATCGTAGTCCTTCAGACGCCACCGCCACTCATATTCGTCCCATCCCCGGGCGAAGTCGCCTTGTCGAAGACAGCCCTGCGCGAGCCCAAAATGCGCCTCCGCCATGGCCGGATCGCGCGCGAGGACGCGTCGGAACCCTGCGATGCTCTCGTCGATATGGCCGGCGTCGGCCAAAGTCAGCGCGAGATTGAACTGGCCGATGAGAAAGTCGGGTCGCAAGGCGACCGCGCGCCGCCCCGCCGCCAGAGCCTGCGCCAATTTGCCCTGCTTGCGCAGGACGGCGCAGAGAGTGGCGAGCGACTGGATGTGGTTCGGGTCCGTCGCCAGAACCTTACCCAGCGTCGCCGCGGCCCTTTCCAGATCTCCGCGATCGAGCAGCACCGCCCCGAGATTGCTCAGAATGATCGGCGAGGCCGGCTCGATCGCGAGCGACCTGTTGCAGGCCGCCTCCGCCTCGTCGAGACGTCCCAATTGTTTGAAGATGACGCCGAGGTTGCCGAGCGCCGCCGCGTGACCGCAATTGTGAAAGTCAGCCCGCCGGTAGCAGTCGATCGCCTCGTCGAGGCGGCCTTCGTTGTGCAAGGCGAGGCCGAGGCCGTAATGGGCCTCGGCGTGATCGGGCTGAAGGGCGAGCGCTCTCGAATAATGCGCGCGCGCCTCGCCGTGCGAGCCCGCTGCCTGAAGCCGAACCCCCGCCGCAAAGGCGTGCTGGGCCGCGGCCGAGGGATGCGGCTTGCCAGCGATTTTCTCGGCGCGCCGGCGCAGACTGCGATTCATGAGGGCCCGCGAAATTCGAATCGGCGAACAGGGCCTGTTTCGCCATAATCGGTCGCCGGTGGCAAGCCTTGCGAGCGCGTCGCAGCCTCGCCCGTCCAGCCTCGCTCCAGGTTGCGATCGAGAGACCAAGGCGCGCCGCGCCGCGGCCCGGCTCGCGATCAGGCGCGCAGGCGTCGCGGCCCGACCGCGCGCCTCACTTCTCGCGGAACGCGCGTTGCATGCTGTCCTTCAGCGGCTTCAGCAGATACTGGAAGAACGTGTGCTCGCTCGTCTTGATATAGACTTCCGCCGGCATGCCGGGAACGGGCGAGAAATCGCGAATCTTCGCCGCGCCTTCCGCGTCCAGCTCGATGCGCGCGACATATTGGTCGACAGGGCCGGCCATGGTGCGCTTGTCATCGGGCAGCGTATCGGCCGAGACATAGATCACCTTGCCGGTCACCATCGGCGTCACGCGTTGGCTGAGCGCAGTAAGTCGGATGTTGGCGGATTGACCGACGCTCAGGTTGGCGATGTCCTGCGGCCTGACGCGGGCTTCGATCAGCAGTTCGTCATGCACGGGCACGATGTCCATGATAGGGCTTCCCGGCTCGATGACGCCGCCGGCGGTGTGGAAGCGCAGCTTGACGACGACGCCGGCGACCGGCGCCGTGATCGCGACGCGGTCCAGCACCCGCGTTGCCGCGCGAATTCGCTCCCTGACGTCGTTCTGCTCGGCATGCACGTCGTTCAATTGTTCCGCCGCCGCCTTGATGACGGAGGTTCGCGCGCTGATCATCTCTTCCTTGGTGCGCACGATGCGCTCTTTCGCGTCGCCGATGTCGCCGTCGAGTTGGCCGATTTCGCCTTGCGCATTCGCGACCGCGCGCTGCAGGGCGAGCACTTCGGACTTGCGCACTTCCCCGCTCTTCAGCAGCGCATTCTTCGTGTCGAGCTCTTGCTGGAAGAGATCGATCTCCTGTTGCATCGCATCGCGCTGCAGACGGCTGCCTTTGATCTTCTCCTCCAAGGCGTCGATGCCGTCATTGAGTTCGGCCAGGTTGCTGTCCAGGTTCTTGCGATGCGCATCGAATTCGAGCTGCTGGTTGAAGACCATGGCCCGATAATCTTCGTCGGGAAGGTTGGAGACGATCACCTCGGGGAAGACGACCTGCGGCTCTTCGCGCATCTCGGCGAGCAAACGCGCCTCGATCGCGGCGAGCCGGTCCCTGCGCAGGACCAGCCGGCGCAACTCCGTGCGCGCGCTCGTATCGTCGAGCACGATGAGCGTCTGGCCCGGCGTGACGACGTCGCCCTCGCGCACCTTGATCTCCTTGATCACACCGCCCTCGAGGTGCTGTATCGTCTTGTTCTGACCGCTGGTCACGAACACGCCCGAGGTCACGATCGCGCCGGCGATCGGCGCCCAGTTCGCCCAGACGCCAAATCCCAGGAACAGCATGCCAAGGAACGAAAAGCCGAAAATCGTGTGGGCTCGCGTGGAGTGCGGGACCCCTGATTGCCATTCCGGCCTCGAAGCGTAACCCTGCTGTACCGACATGCCGCAACGCTCCTTCGACGACGACGTTAGGACTCATGCCGCGGAAGCGGCTTCGACCCGACCCTGCTGAGCCGGCCGCCCGATGATCATCGGAATGATGTTGTCGCGCGGCCCGATCGCCTGCACCGCGCCGTCCTTCATGATCATGATCTTGTCGACGCTCTGCAGCAGGGCCGGTCGCTGGGTGATCGCGATGACCGTCGTGCCGCGCTGCTTGGCGCGCGTCAGCGCGCGCGCCAGGGCGAGTTCGCCGGGGGTGTCGAGGTTCGAGTTCGGCTCGTCGAGCACCACCATCTTGGGATTGCCGAAAAACGCGCGCGCCAGTCCGATGCGCTGACGTTGCCCGCCTGACAGCGGGCCGCCGTCCATGCCGACGACGGTCTCGTAGCCCTGCGCGAATTGCGCGATGAGTTCATGCACGTCGGCGATTTCCGCGGCGTCGAAAATTTCGGCGTCCGTGACGTCCTCGCGCATGCGCGCGATATTCGCCTTGATCGAGGCGGGGAAGAGCTGCACGTCCTGCGGGAGATAGCCGACGCATTGACCGAATTGACGCGGGTCCCAGTTGCGCAGGTCGACCATGTCGAGCCGGACATTGCCGGCGGTCGGCATTATCGAGCCGACCAGCATGCGCGCCAGGGTGGATTTGCCCGTTCCGGAGGCGCCGACGATCGCCAGAGATTCGCCCGGCTCCAGCGAGAAGCTGATGCCGTTCAGGATCACCTTCTTGTTCGGCGGCGGCACATAGAGGACGCGCTCGACGGTCACCCGCCCGGTAGGGCGCGGCAGGTGGAGACGATCCAGATTGAGCGGGCTGTTGAGCAGCAGGGCGCGAATGTGCAGATAGGCCGCGCGGGCGTGGATGAAGCTGCGCCAACCGTCGATGACGCCTTCGACCGGCGCGAGCGCGCGCCCTCCGACGATCGAGGCGGCGATCATCATGCCGCCGGTGAGTTGACCGTCGAGCGCGAGAGAGGCGCCCCAGCCGAGCATCACGATCTGCGTGCCCTGGCGCACCAGCTTGGAAAGCCCGGCCATCACGATGTTGCGGTCTTGCGCTATCATCTGCGATTTCAGGGATTCGGCGGTTTCCCGACCCCAGATGACGACGCTCTCCGGGATCATGCCCATTGCGTTGATCACCTGGCTGTTGCGGGCCATGGCGTCGGCCTGCAAGTTCGCGCGCAGCGCGAAGGCGCTCGCCTGCGCAAACGGCACGGCCGTCAGTTTCTGGTTGATGAGCGCGAATGCGAGCAGAACGACGCCCGTCGTTGTGACGATCCAGCCGAGCGTCGGATGGATCATGAATACGGCGAGCAGATAGACGGGCACCACCGGCGCGTCGAACATGATCAGCAGCACCGGGCCGGTGATGAAATTTCTGATCTGCTGCAATTCCGCAAGCGTCTGAAATTCGCGGCTCGAGGACGCCTGGGACGCCTTCGCCGCCGCCGCCAGCACCGGCGGCCCCAGCTTGGCCTCCACCTCCACCGCAACCCGCATCAGCATGAATCGCCTGACCATGTCGAGAACGACGTGGCCGAGGATCGCGCCGCCGATCACCAGGGTCAGCATGATCAGCGTGTCGTAGCTGCGGCTGGTCAGCACGCGGTCGGAAATATTGAACAGATAGATCGGCGTGCCGAGGATCAGGAAGTTCACCCAGAACGAAAAAAACGCGATGATCATCAGCTTGTAGCGGGCGCTGTTCAGCCCGGTCGTCAGCACGTCGCGAAAATCGCGGTCGCCGAAGCGCCGGTGCAGCGGCGCGTCGCCGCCCTTCTTGCCGCCGCCTGAGGATGCGGCTTTCTCCGGCGCGACTTTGTTCGGCCCCGATACGTCGACAGCCCCCTTGGCCGCCTCCGCAGCGGTTGCGGCGACGGGGCCGGGGTCCGCCTTGCCCTGATCCGGCGGGGGCGGGGCGTCGGCGGCGGGAGTTGGCGAGGCCGGCGGCTCCGCGGCCCGCTCCGTCGCCGCGTTCGGCGGCGCTGGAGGCGACGCCTGGGGCTCCGACGATTTGGAAGTTTCCGCGGACTCGGAACCGGGCGTCGGAGCCGCGCCCCTGTCCGACGGCGCGCGCGCGCCGAATCTCTCGGCGAAGGGGTCGGGTATTCGCGCGAGTCGGGCCATGGCGAAGGCGCCGCTCCCGTCGGCGCCTCCTTCGCCTCCATTCTCCCGCAAATCGGAGACTTCGTCAGACATTCGATTGCCCCTCATGCGAAACGCTGGATCAGAGGAAGTTTCAGCTCATCACGCCATGAAACAGATCTTGGTGATGCGCGGAATCGTTCGCGGCATGGCCGCCGACGGGCGGCGCGATGGCGCCCTCCGACTCGCTCCCGCCGGTGAATGCGATCACCTCGGACGCGAGGGTCTGCGTGTCGCCGATCGTCACATGCTCCTTGTCGCTGACGAGGTTTGCCTGCACGAGGATCGCGTCGTCGTAATGGCTTCCGCCGAGAAACTGAAAGTCCGATGAAGTCCCCGCCACAACGATCTGCGCAATGTTTGCGAGCGAATTGCCGCCGCTCGAGACGGTCTCGGTCGAGGTCGTATGCGCTCCCGTGGGCGCCAGATTGGAGCTGACGCCCGGCAGATTTTGCACGACCGCATCGGCGTTCGCCATGATGTTGGTCTGGGAAATGTAATTGATGTCGTAGAAATTGCCGGTGATGTCGAGCACATGCAGCGTCGGCGAGCCGTTGCTGTCCAGCTGCGAGGCGAGCGCGGGATCCACCTTCCCGCTTTCCAGGGACGCCAGAGCCTGGCTGAGGGACGAACTGATCGGCTGGAACGCGGTATTGCCATAGCCGTCGATCGCGGCCGCGTTGCTGAGCGAATTGTGGCCGACCGTGATGGATTGCGAGCCGCCGTCGGCGCGCGCGGAATACGACAGAATCGTGTCTTCGTTGACCAGCACGTTGGTCTGGCTGATGACGTTGGCCTGGTGAAAATCGCCCTGGATGATCACGACGTCGTAGTAGTTGTTCAATATGTTGAGCGGCAGCTCATTGATCTGTTTGTCGCCGCCGGAGGCGACTTCGTCGAAGCTGCTGGTCACGCTCTGGACTATGGTGTTGTTGTTGCTGAGCATATTTGTTTGCAGGATGCCGTTCACGTCGTAGAAATTGCCGTCGACGTGATCGACATGGACATTGGCGCCCAGCGACAGCGGCGCGCCGCCCGACGGGCCGTTGAGCGTCGACTGCGTAAAGTCCGCGAGATTGTTGGTCGTGTTGTCTCCGGTGGAAATATGCTGCGAGCCGGTTGCCGCGTCCGCATTGACGGAGACGCGGGAATAGAGCTCGTTGATCTGGTAGATCGCGTTGGTCGTATAGGCGTTGCCCATGACGACGAAGCCGACGCGAGGCAGATCGGCGTCGAGGACCGAGGCGGCGTTCACGCTGACGTTGCCGCCGGTCTGGGCGTCGAGACCGGGATGCAGCATGCCGTTGTGCGAGCTGTCCGGCGAAACATCGGTCAGCGTCGGCACGGGCGGATTGAACGGGGCGGTCGTTGGCAGCAACTGGCCATTTTCATAATCGCCCAGCGGCGTGGCGGTCGGGGTCGCCGCGCCGTCGGATTCGGCCGCATCATGGGCGGCAATGCCCTTGACCAGCGTCGAGTCGTCGGTTGTTCCCGGCGACAGATCGCGGGGCGCCTGCGCCTGGGCGACGGTGATCAAATGGTCGAGGGTCGCGCTTTCGGCGAGCGTGTCGATATGCGGCTGCGGCGCGGAGGCGTCGACCGTGTAGACATTGTCGTTTACGAGATCGTTGACCTGCAGCGCGCTGAACAACTGCTGGTGCGGCGCCGGCGGCTCGGAGGACGAGGCAGAGTACGTCGTGATCGCGGCGTAGGCGGCCGGCTCTGAGAGCTGAGCGGGTTGCGGAGGCGCCGGCAAATCCGGGGCGAGCCGCGCCGACGCGATATGCGGCGCCGCGTGGACAAAGAGGTGAAGGTGTGCAGCCTTGATGTGCGCGGGCTCGGGCGCGACATAGCTAGCGGCGCTGCCCTGGCTGGAGATTTCGTCAGGCGAAAAGTTCGAATCCTGGGTCGGCCGGCTGTCCGGCGACCAATCTCTCGTGGGCGCAGGAGGCGGCCCCTCCTGCGGCAGCCATCGGACGCGCACGAAATCCTCGGGAACTCTCAAATATCCCGCGAAATGCGCGATCATCGTTTCCGTAAGGCCGCCGGGTCCCATATCGCGTCTCCCCAGAAGGCCGGCACGCCCGGCGGCGACCTCGCGATCACAACGCCGGGCGGCGAGTCCGCCTGATCAGGTGCGGCCTGCGGGAGTCCCGCAGGCCGGCAATTCGTGGGAGCGTCAGCTCTGGCTATGCGTATGAACGTCGCCGTTGACGCCGGAGACGCTGTCGCCGCCGACGACGGTGATCGGCAGGCTGTTGTACTGGATGTTCGAGCCCAGGATCACATGCTGGGTGAACGCTTCCTGCGTGATGCCAGCCGCCGTGCTCGCAGCGCCGTTGACGGCCGCGTTGACGCCCGCCGAGTATGCCGTATCGGTCGCGCTGCCGCCATTGCTGTTCGCCGACTGCGAGAAGCTGAACGAGCTGCTTCCGCCGTTGCCGGGATTTGTGCCTGCAAAACCCGGAGCGTCGTTGTACCCATCGGAAGCGATCGAGCCGAAGCCTCCGTTGGCAGTGGTGTCGCCGATGGTAATGCCGTCGCTCAGCCCGCAGACCGAGCCGTTGTTGACGAGATCGTTCACCTGGTCGAGATGGAAGATGCTTCCATCGCCATTCAGCGTCTGGGTGCCCAGGTCCGGGATGGTGATGAAGATGCCGTCGGTGTTGCAAACATGGAGTCCGTCCATGTTCAAGACGCCCGTTTCGGACGGCGGGGTGACGCAGTCGGACACGGCGACCTGGACGTCGACGTTCACATTGTCGCAAACGTTGGCGGCGGTGTGCGAAGAGCTGTCCGCTTCGCTGCCGCTGCCGGACAGGGCGCCGGCCCCAGCCAGCGCGCCGTCGGCGTTGAGGTTCAAGTTGCCGTTGCCGTTGCCGTTCCAATTGTCGGACGACTGTTCCTGACCTTGTCCCTGGCCTTGGAGTTCGCCCTGACCCTGGCCCTGAAGTTCGCCCTGCAATTGTCCTTCCAATTGCCCCTGGCCTTGGCCCTGAAGCGACGGGTCGTTGTAGCCGTAGTTCTTGTCGCCTTCTTGTGACATGACACATCTCCGCGTGATGCAGCGCCGTCGCCCGTCAACTCGTCACGCGGATCTTCTTCGCCCACGATCGGAGGTTCTCGGTTGACGCCGTGCGGACCGTCGCGTCGGCTCGTGAGGCCATCCCAGGAGCCCCGACGGACAAGGGCAGGCTGATCCATGCGCTCCGTCATGTCATGGGCGGGAATTCGTAATCGCCTGTCAGAAAAATTCCGACATTGACGGTTTTCCCCCTGCGGGTCCGGCCAGGTGCGGCCCGATCGAGCGATCCCAGGCGTCGACAAGTTCCCCGTCGAGATCGCCGCCGGGCTGAGCCGTCGGATCCGAAGGCGCCGAAATTCCGCTTCGATCCGCTGCGCCCGATTTCACGAGCGCAAGACGCGAGAAGCCGGCGCCGTCCCGGCAGCCCGCCTCGAATTGCGCGTTGTTGTCGAGGCTGAACGAGAGGATCGCCTCGCCGATCCGGTCCGGCGAGACCGGCGCCAGCCGCGTCCAGGCCTCGAGGTGAACCAGCGCGAGCGCCTGTTCGTCGAGCGCTCTGACCGCCCGGATCGCGGCGACCGTTATGGCGGCGGTCAAAAAACCGACGACATAGGCGTCCGTCCAGTTGTCGGCGGCGAGCTCGCCGAAGCGCGATCGGCTGCGCTCCAGATAAGGCGCGATCTGCGCCGTCGCCGAACGGGTGGCGCGAGGCACCCGCCAGGAATTGGAAATCAGCGACGCGCACCGTTGCAAGAGGTTTTGCGACATGGATCGGCCAAAAAACGTGCGACGGGTGTAATGTTCGAACCGCTCGCGTCGGCCCCGTGAAATCAGCGATTTGCGCAGCCGTCGGGATGTCATAACCTATATCAAACAATTCGCGAATGCGAAGGAGTTCGCCGTGGGAATGTCGCTGCCCGAAACGCCCGACTTCGCCGCCCTCGACCAGGCCGCGGCCGTCCTCGCCGGCCGGCAGAAGGAAGTGCTGACCGAAATAGGCGTCATGGGCCTGGGATGGTCCAACAACGAGAGCGTATTCGTTTATGTCTTGATGATCCTGCTGCAAATCGACGAGGTTTCGGCCGCGATCATTTTCGCCACCCTCAACACGACCCGCGCGCGGATCGATCTCATTCGCAGGCTCGCCAAGGTCAAGATAGCGGACGCCGCGGTCGCGCAGGGTCTATCCCGCCTGCTGCGCCGGTTCGACGCCTGCACGCAGATTCGCAATGAGTTCAATCATTGCGTCTATACGCTGAACGAAAAGGGCGAAATTACCCACACCCAGGCGCTGCGGCTGCAGGAAACGCGAAATTCGCTGAGCCTCGGAACCCTCAGAGCCATGGACGAGAGCCGCGTCGGCGAAATCAAGGAGACCAACCGTCAGCTTAAACGCCTCAACAGGGACCTATGGGCGTTCCTGCCGGTCCTCAAGGCGCATATCGAGACGGTGGCTTCAAAAGGCCCCGCCTGACCATCGCGACGTCGCGCCGGGGCCGGCCGCGCGTCCATTCAGCCGCGCGCGCCGTCGAACCAGCCCTGATTGATCGCATAGGCGACAATCGAGGCGCGGCTGCCCAGTTTCAGTTTCCCGGACGCCCGGGTCTTGTAGGTCTCGATCGACTTTTCGGTCACGCCGAGCTGCGCGGCGACTTCCTTGAGAGTGAACCCGCGCGCGATCTGGCGCAGCACTTCCTCCTCGCGCGACGTGAGATTGGCGCGGGACGCCGCCTCGCCGGAATCGCCGGCGGCGAAGCGCCGCCGCAGCGAGCGTTCCAGCACGCCGTTGGCGAGATACGGATCGATATACAGGCCGCCCCCGACGACCGAGCGGATCGCCGAAAGCAAACTCGCCCACGGCGATCGCTTCATCACATAGCCCCGAAATCCCACGTCGAGCGCGCGCCGAAACGACACCGGATCGTCTTGAAAGCTCAAAGCGATCAGGCGCGTCGACGAGTTCTCCTCGCGCAGCCGCTGCGCGACGGCGAAGCCGTCCATGTCGGGCATATGAACGTCGAGCACAGCGACGTCGGGAGAGAGTTGCAGAGTGAGCGCGTGGGCATTGACGCCATTGGTCGCCAAGGCGACGACGTCGACGTCGAGCACATCGCGCACGAGCGCGGCCATGCCTTCAAGAACGAGTTGATGTTCATCGGCGATCAGCACGCAAATCTTTGCGGGATTCGATCATGAAGCAGACCCCTTACGCAGACGAAAGTTTCATAAATCAATCAAATTCGCATCGCCGCTTCGGCGACGCGTTAAAACTCAACTCCACGCTTCAGAACGCAACGCAACGCGGGGGCCCGGCAAGGCCCTGGTCCGAACCGACGCTGGCGCTAGAGGGCGAGTCCCCGCTGCACGAGGAAAGGCCGACACAGGCCACCCGACACAAAGCTCCAACGCCTTGGGCGCAAAAAACCTTCAGATCGCCGGTTGCTTGGACTTGCGACTCGCACTCGCGACAAAACGCCCCGAGAGCCTTTCCTGCCGCATGACGTCCTCAAGCAACGTCGATCCCCGCCCTTGGTTCGCAATGCTCGCCGCGGTGGCCGCGCGGCAGCTTACAAGCGAGCGGCATTCCGCACTGCCGCTTATTTATTAATTAGCACAAATAATGGGAGACTGCGACGATTTATTGACCTATATTAACTTAATCTCTGTGTAATTGTGGACAAAATCAAATTACCATAAGTATACTGGCGAAGATACGCTGGTCCGCGGGTCGCACGGCCACAACCGACCGGCCAAACGAACTCCCGCCGCTCTCGCGACGAACTTGCGAGGACCCCGCCGCACATGGAATCAGACACTTCAATCTGCGCGCGCAAGGCGCAGGCCAGGATATTCCTCGGCGGAATCGATGAAACCCGGCGGCGCCGTTTGCGTCGATTGAAGGAGGGGTTTGGCCCGATCTCCTTCGGGCGCGCGTCGCCGCCGAAGACCGCGCGACGAATTGACACGCGTGCGGGAGCCTCGGGCCGGGCTCGCGCAGGAATGTGAAGCGGCGGTGAGCGCTCTTCGTCGGGCGCGGCGAACGGATCGGCGATGGGGGCGTCCCCAGAGCGAGCGCGAGTCGCTCGCCCGGAGGAGTTCGCGGGCCTGGGTCTCCCGCCGACTGCGCCGCGCTATTTCGAGATTTTCGCGATCAGGGCGTTGACGTCGTCCGTCGCTCATCTCGCCTGTGGTCGTCACCTTGCCGTCGACGATCTTCCACAGCCGGAACGGGCCGGTGATGTCGCCGTATTTGTCGAACGACACCGGGCCGATGACGCCTTCGTAGCGGATCGGCTTGCCCGCCTTGATTAGATCCAGAGCCTTGGCGAAATCCGCCTTGCCGGCGTGGATGACGGTTCCTTTGGGATCCTCGATCTTGAAGATCGCGTCGCGGATGGCGAGCGGCTCCTGCGTCGGCGCCGCGGCGATGGCGAGCCCGACGATGGCGCCGGCGTCATAGGAGCGGTCGGCGGCGGGATTGGCGGGATCTATGCCGGAGAAGGCCTTGTAGTTGGCGTTGAAATATTCGGTCGAGGCCGTCGGGCTGGTGCCCGAGGACGTGCCATAGGCCTCGTTCAGATATTTCGCGCCGACGCTCGAGATGAAGTCAGGGCTGTTCATGCCGTCGTTGAGCAGAAACTTGGCGACGCCGCCCTGGCTGATCCAGGCGCGCGCGATCGTCGCGCCGTCGACCGGCGTCGCGATGAGATAGAGCCCGTCGGGCTTGCCGGCCATCGCCGCCGTCGCCTCGGCGTCGTAGCTCGACTGCTTCTCGTTGTAGGGCGTGACCGACACGACCTCGCCGCCGAGCGCCTTGTAGGCCCGCTCGAATTCCTTAAACATGTTGGCGCCGAAGTCGTTGTTGACATGGATGACGGCGATTTTCTTGAAGCCCTGGTCCAGCGCATATTTGGCCGCCGCGACGCCCTGAAGCGCGTCAGACGTGATCGTGCGGAAGAAGATTCCGTTGGTCTTGCCCTCGCGCCCGAGCGCGGTCAGGGTTGGGGAGGAGGACGCGGGCGAGACCTGCACGACCTTGGCCGGCGCCGTCACCGAGGTCAGGATCGGGATCGAGACCGAGGAGATGATGCCGCCGATTACGACCGGCACTTTCTTGACCTGCACGAGTTGAGTGGCGACGTCGACGGCGACATTGCCGGCGCTCTGCGAGTCGCGGGTGTCGGTGACGAGCTTGCAGCCATGCGGCCCCCCCGCGTCGTTGAGATCGCGGAAGGCCATCTCGACCGATTTGGCGCCGGCCTGGCCATATTCTCCGGCGGGGCCGGTCAGCTCCATCACGAGGCCGACGGTAATCGTACAATCGGCCGCACGGACTGGCGCGGCCCCCGCGAGCAAAGCCAAAACCGCGGTCGTTCCCAGCAATTTAACCATCACGCCCTCCTTCTCAAGCCTTCGCATTGTTGTTGTAATGCATGATCGAGCCGTGTCGCCCGGTCAGATCGCGCTCCAGTTCGTAGCAATCGCCCTGCGGCCCGTTCGCATGGGCGATCACTTCCGAGATTTCCGCCCTGTCGGCGTCGTCGAGGCCGATCCCCGTGATCGCCGCATTGTCGGCGACATGCGCGCGGTTGCGCGCGCCCACGATCACCGCCGCCGCGCGCGGCTTGTCCAGGACATAGCGGCTCGCGATCGTCGCGATGTCGGCGCCGTGGCGATCCGCGACCCGACGCAGCGCGCGCAGCAGGGTCTGGAACAGCGCCCATCCCCCGAAGTCCTCGATGATCAGCTTGTATTTGACCAGCGAACGGTTCTCCAAGGGCGCCTGCGGTTCGGGCGCCCCGAGCCAGCGATCGCTGAGGAAGCCGCCGGCCACGGAGCCATAGCAGAGCAGCCATACGTCGTGCGCCGCGCAGAGATCCGCCAGCCCATGCTCGGGCCGCGCGTCTAGCACGGAATATTGGGTTTGCACGCTCAGAATGTCGGCGCCCGAGGCGAGAATCTGGCTCAGATGCGCCGTGTCGAAATTGGTCAGGCCGAGATGGCGGATCTTGCCCGCGCGGCGCATTTCGTCGAGCCAGCCGACGACGTCCATCAGGCCCGGCGCCGCGTAGCTCCACCAGTGGAACTGCACGAGGTCCAGCCGCTCTATCCCGAGCCGTCGGAGCGAGCGGTCGACAATGCCCTCGATATAAGTCCGGTCGATATTGGCGAGCGCGGCGAGGTCGGGCACGAGCTTCGTGTGGACACGGATCGCCTTCGCGGCGTCTGCGCCCCTGAGATCGGCGACGCGCGCGCGGAAGGCGCCGAGCAGCTCCTCGACGCCGGTGTAGATGTCGGCGCAGTCGAAGGTCGTCACGCCGGCGTCGAAGGTGGCCACGAGATCTTCGATCGCCGCATCGCGCTCGATGTTCCCATGGCCGCCGGCGAGCTGCCAGCCGCCGCGGATGACGCGGGTGATCTCATAATCTGGTCGAAGCTTGATCCCGGCGACGGAGCTCATGGATCTGCGGCCCCCGGCAACGGAACGGCGGTGGTTTGCGAATGACGGAATCGCCTCAGGCCGAGGCGCGTGATGCGCAATCGGCTGGGGCAATTGGGATCGGGGCAGGCGATCTCGGCGTCGCTGGTCATCCAGTCGTTGGCGGAGGTCGGACGCTGTTTGGCGGCCAGAAACGGGATCACGGAAGCGATCGAATAGATCGACATGCCCTGTCCCGGCGGCAGGGTCAGCATCTCTCCGCGCAATTCGAAATAATCGCCGGGAACGGCGCCGCAATAGAGTTTCGCGCCTGGCGGCGCGACAACTTCGATCTTGAGATCGTAGAGGTCGAAATAATCGTCGAGCGAGGCGGTCATTGCGCCGCTCCGGCGCGGCGCTTGGCCCGAGCGGGCCGCGCCTCGTCGCGCCTTTCGCGCAGCAGATCGAAGGCGCGGCTGATGTCGGACGCCAGGGCCGCGCGCGCCGCCCCGACGTCCCGGGCCCGCAGCGCGTCGACGATCTCGGAGTGATAATGCGAGGTCGAGATCCTGCTGCGCGGATCGAACGCCATCGCCGCCGCGCGGATATAGGGCCCGGACTGCAGCCACAGGCTCTCGATGATCGGGATCATCACCGTAGAACCCGAGGCCTGATAGATCCCGAAATGGAAAGCCTGATTGAGTTCGAGCTGCGCCTCGATCGCGCCCCCGGCCGCGCGCGGCTGTGCGTCATGGCGGCGCACGAGCGATTGGAGTTCGTCGATGTCCCGGGGCTTCAGCCGCGGCGCCGCCAACTCCAGCGCTGCGCCCTCGATCACGATGCGCGCCTGCAGGAGATCCTCCAGCCGAGTCGCATCGACGGGGGGAACGCGCACCGAGCGGTTCGGCATCGCCTCCAGGCCCTGCTCGGAGATCAGCCGGCTCAGCGCCTCGCGCACCGGCATCGTGCTGGTTTCCAGCGTCGAGGCGAGTTCCTGGATCGTCAGCACCTGACCGGGATCGAACAGCCCCTGGATCAGCGCCCGCCGCAATTCGCGATAGACGCGGTCGTTCACCGTCTCGCGCGGCACGGGCGTGAGCTTGATCGAGGCGGCGCGGCTCAGCCGCGTGGGCTGCCGGCCGGATCGTCGCGCTCCGTTTTTTTCGCCAGCGAGCATTTTTCCCTATTTCGCAGCCCGGCGCATTGCGATATCGTGATCAAGCATAGTTTGATCACAAATGAAAGCGGAAACTTGCCGCGCGCGCCGGAATACTCAAAGCCCGAGGCGGCCGCGCCGATCCTGTCGGCCGAGAACCTCGTCAAACGCTTCGGCGGTTTTGTCGCGGTGGACGGCGTTTCCCTGCGCGTCGGCCGGGGCGAGATCGCCGGCCTGATCGGACCGAACGGCGCCGGCAAGACGACGATGTTCGATCTGATCGCCGGCGGGCAGCGCGCGGATTCGGGCCGCATCCTCATTCAGGGCGCGCAGGCGCAGGCCTCTCCCGCGCATGGCCGCATCGCCATGGGCCTCGCCCGCACGTTCCAGATCCCGCGCCCGTTCCCCGACATGACGCTGGTCGAGAACGTGATGCTGGGGCGTCCGCGTCAGCGCGGCGGAACGCATTCTGCCCAACTGGCTGGAGCCGCGCCGCGTCGCGCGCGAGGAGCGCGAAACCCACGAGCAGGCGATGGCGCTGCTCGATTTCGTGACGCTGTCGCGCCTGGCGCGCGAACCCGCGCGCAGGCTCTCGGGCGGCCAGCGCAAGCTGCTGGAACTCGCGCGCGTGATGATGGCGGAGCCCGCGATCATCCTCTGGACGAACCGGCCGCGGGCGTCAATCCGAGCCTGTTGGAGACCATCATCGCGCGCATTCTCGAGATCCACCGGCGCGGCGCGACCTTCCTGATCATCGAGCACAATATGGACATGGTCGCGCGGCTGTGCGGGCGCGTCATGGTGATGGCGCGCGGCCGGCGTCTGGCCGAAGGGCCGCCGGAGGAGATCGTGCGCGATCCCGCCGTGATCGAGGCCTATCTCGGCGGGAGCGCCGGCATGAGCGCCGCGCTTGAGCGCCGTCCTGAGCGTGAAGGATCTGGTCGCCGGCTACGATCCCGGCGTGCCGATCGTCAACGGCGCGTCGCTGACGGCGGCGGCGGGCGAGATCGTCGCGGTGCTCGGCCCCAACGGCGCGGGCAAATCGACGCTCATCAAGGCGATCGCGGGCGTCGCGCCGGTGCAATCGGGCGCGGTGCTGCTCGACGGGGCCGACGTCACCGGGCTGCCTGCCCATCGCTCATGGTCCGCCGCGGCCTGGCTTTCGTGCCGCAGACCGAAAACGTCTTCACCGGGCTTTCCGTCGAGGACAACCTTCGGCTCTCGGCGGGCGTGCTGAAGCCCGGCGAGCGCGCCGGCCGCATCGCTGAAATCTACGGCTTCTTCCCCGATCTCGCGCGCCAGCGCAGGCTGCCGGCGGGACGCCTCTCCGGCGGGCAGCGGCAGATGGCGGCGATCGCGCGCGCGCTGATCGTGGCGCCGCGCGTGCTGATGCTGGACGAGCCTTCGGCGGGCCTCTCGCCCAAGCTGGTCGAGGGCGTCTTCGCGCGGCTCGCCGAGATCCGCGCGAGCGGCGTCGCGATCGTCCTGGTCGAGCAGAACGCGCGCGCCGCGCTCGCCATCGCCGACCGCGGCGTCATTCTCGTCGAGGGGCGCGAGCGGCACGAGGGGCGCGCCGCGCAGCTCTGGGGCGACGCGCGCGTCGCCGAACTCTATCTCGGAGGCGTCGCGGCGCATGAACCTGCAGTTCGTCGTCGATGGCGCGCTCACCGGCGCGATGATCGGACTGGGCGCGATCGGCGTCACGCTGACCTATTCAATCCTGCGTTTCGCCAATTTCGCGCATGGCGAATTCATCGCCTGGGGCGCCTATCTCGCGCTGGGCGGTCGCGAGCGCGCTGGGTTGGCTGATTGGGGCGGCGGCGACGCCGATCGGACCGTTCTCGTTCGGCTGGGCGTCTGATTCTCGCGCTCCTGATCGCGATGCCGCTGACGGGGCTGCTCGCGCTCGCGCTGGATTGGGCGCTGTTCGCCAGGCTGCGCGAAAGGGCGAGCGCGATCACCGTCGTGATGGCGAGCTTCGGCGCCTCGATGGCGCTGCGCAGCCTGCTGGAATTCCTGTTCACCTCGCGCCCCGCCTATTTCAGCCGCGAATTGCAGATCGCGATGCGCTTCGGCGGGCGTGCGCGTCACGCCGGACCAGCTCGCGCTGGTCGCGCTGACCGCCGTCCTCGTCATCTGCGCTGCATCTCATGCTGACGCGCACGCAAATCGGGCGCGCGATGCGGGCGGTCAGCGAAAATCCCGCGCTGGCGCGCGTGGCCGGGCGTCGACGTCGACCGCGTCGTCGCGCGTGACCTGGGTCGTCGGCGGCGATGCTCGCCTGCGCCTCGGGCGTCATGGTCGGGCTGATCGTGCAGATCCGGCCGTTCATGGGTTTCGACATGCTGCTGCCCTTGTTCGCCGCGGCGATCCTGGGCGGCATCGGCAGCGTGCCGGGGGCGCTGGTCGGGCGGTCTGATCGTCGGAATCGCCGAGGCGGCCTGTCGGCGGCGACCCTCGGCGCGCAATGGCGCGCGGCGGCGGCTTTCGTTCTGCTGATCGGCATGTTGCTGGCGCGCCCGACCGGCCTGTTCGGAGCGCGCGAATGATCGGCCTGCTCGCGAGCTACGCCGCGTTCTTTCTGACGATCGCGCTGTCCTACGCGATCATCTGCCTCGGCCTCAATCTGCAATGGGGTCAGACGGGGCTGTTCAATGTCGGCGTCGCCGGCTTCGTCGCGATCGGCGCCTATGCCTCGGCGCTGCTGACGACGCCCGCTACCGACGCGCATCTCATGGGCTGGGGCCTGCCGATCGCGCTCGGCTGGATCGGCGCGATGCTCGCCTCGGGCGCGGCCTCGGCGCTGATCGGCTCTGGCCACCCTGCGGCTGCGCTCGGATTATCTCGCGATCACGACCTTCGGCGTCGCGGTGACGATCCATCTCGTCGCGCTCAACGCGCCAGCGGCTGACCGGCGGGCCCTACGGGATCGCCTTCATTCCCAGGCCCTTCGGCGACCTCGCCGATCGCTCCGTTCTGTTCAACGCGCTCAATCTCGCGCTGGTCGCTGGGCTCGCGCTCGCGCTCTATGTCGCGCTGGAGCGGCTCGTGCGCTCTCCCTGGGGCCGCGTGCTGCGGGCGATACGCGAGGACGAACGCGCGGCGGCCTCGCTCGGCAAGAGCCCGAGCCGCTATCGCCTGCAGGCCTTCGCGCTCGGCGGCGCGATCATGGGCCTGGGCGGGCGCGGTGCAGGCGCATTTCATCGGCTTCATCGCGCCGGACAATTATCTCTCGAGCCTGACCTTTCTGGTCTGGACGATGCTGATCATCGGCGGCTCCGGCAACAACAGGGGCGCGATCCTCGGCGGCGTGCTGGTCTGGGCGCTGTGGAGCGCCTCGGGCGCGGCGATCGGCTCGATCTTCCCGCCGGACCAGCAGGCGCGCGCCTCCGCGCTGCAGATCGTGGCGATCGGCGTGATTTTGGCGGCGTCGCTGCTCATGAGGCCGCGCGGCCTGATGGGCGAGCGGACCGTGATTTCCCGGCACCTCGACGAATGAGGCGACGAAGCCATGCCGGTTGTTCCCGCTCACAGGATATGAGGTGAAGTCGCCATGGCCCCCGCCGCTCCGCCTCGCGTTCTGCTTGCCCCCGGCCTCGAGATCAGCCGCATCGTCACCGGTCTGTGGCAGGTCGCCGACCAGGAGCGCGAAAGCGGACCGCTCGATCCGCAATCGGCCTCGTCGGCGTTGCTCGCCTACGCCCGCGCCGGCTTCGACAGCTTCGACATGGCCGACCATTACGGCAGCGCGGAAATTATCGCGGGCCGCTTCCTTCAGCGCGTTCGATCCGGCGAGGGCGCCGGCGCGACGCGTGCGGCGGTCTTCACCAAATGGTGCCCGACGCCGGGGCCGATGACCGCTCAGATCGTGCGCGCGGGCGTCGAGCGCGCGCGCGAACGGCTCGGCGTCGAAACGATCGACCTGATGCAGTTTCATTGGTGGAGCTTCGAGCACCCTGCCTATCTCGACGCGATGAAGCATCTGGCGGCTCTGCGCGAAGAGGGGCTGATCCGTCATATCGGCGTGACCAATTTTGATACGGCGCATCTGAACGTCCTCGTCAGGCACGCCATTCCCGTCGTCTCCAACCAGGTTTCGTTCTCGTTCATCGATCGGCGCGCGGCGGGCGAAATGAGCGCGTTCTGCCTCGAGCACGGCGTGCGCCTGCTCGCCTACGGAACCCTCGCGGGCGGGTTGATTTCCGAGCGCTGGCTGGGGCGGCCCGAACCGGGCGCCGACGCCATCGCCGACTGGAGCAAATCGAAGTACAAGCGCTTCGTCGACGCGATCGGCGGTTGGTCCGTCTTGCAAGGACTTCTCGCGGCGCTGGCTGAGGTCGCGGCCAAACATCGCGTGTCGCTCGCCAATGTCGCGACGCGTTGGACGCTCGACCATCGCGCCGTCGCCGCGGTCATCGTCGGCGCGCGACTTGGCGAGCGCGATCACAGCGCGGACAATCTGAAAGCGTTTTCGTTCCAACTGGACGAGAGCGACAAGGCGCTCCTCGCGGCGGCGTTGGAGGCGGCCAAGCCCCTGCCGGGCGATTGCGGCGACGAATATCGCCGCCCGCCGTTCCTGACCGCCTCGGGCGACCTCAGCCATCACCTGGAAAGCCTGCCCAAGGTCTATCAGGCCCGGCGCGTCGAGGGGCGGGCGGAACGCTGGCAGGTCGATTCCGGCTCGGTCTGGGAGCCGATCGCGGGCTACAGCCGGGCGGTGCGGGTCGGCGACCGGATCCTCGTCAGCGGCACCACGGCGACGAACGGTGCGGGGGAAGTCGTCTGCCCCGGCGATGCCGCCGGACAGACCGTGTTCATCCTCGACAAGATCGCCGCCAGCCTCGCCGCGCTCGGCGGCAAGCTGGAAGACGTGGTGCGCACGCGCGTCTATCTCAAGGACGCCGGGCGATGGGAGCCGGTCTCTCGCGCGCACGGCCGATATTTCGGCGCCATCCGTCCGGCCAACACCTTGCTCGAAATTTCCGCGCTCGTCGGCGACTATGAAGTGGAGATCGAGGCCGAAGCCGTCGTCGAGCCGGGACGCGCCTGGGAGGGGCCGCAGGACTAAGACGCGCCGTCGATCTAGGGCTCTACGACATGGTCTCATTAACCCTATTTTAAGGATTAACCTTACTGCGCCCATTTCTGTATTATAGTGCAAAGTCGTAGGGCAGTTTCAGGAAGGCCGTGGGTTTTCCAAATCGCTGAAAAAGAGGTCTTATCCCACGAGAAATACGAAACATCTTAGGGTTTGCTTTGTTGGTTGCGTCGTTCTTGTTGCAGCTCGGAGCGCGCCATGTGGAGTTGGGTTCGTAGTCCGTTCGAGGCGACATTTTATGCGTTCTCGGATGCGGAATCTCTTGTTCAATACTTCGGCGAGGACGCTCACAGGGAGGCGGTTCTGCGGGCGCTCGATCCCCGCGCGACCGACGGCCCCAGGTCCGCCCGTCACTGGCGCCGCGTCGCCATGATCATCGCCTGGCGAACCGGCCAGGACGATTTCGAGGACGCCGCGATGCCCGTCGTTTCGACCCTCGCCGCTCCGCAGCGCGAGGCGCGATCGCAGCAGGGATAGGCGAGCCTGTCGTGGCGAGCCTCCGCGCCGCTTTCCGCAGCCTCTGAATCACGACGAAACCGGCTCGCGTTGCGCGCGCAGCAGATCTGCGGAGCGCCGGACGACCTCGGAGATCTGCAGGAGCTGTTTGGTCAGCGGACTTGTCTTGCGCCAGATCATGCCGATGGTTCGCGAGGGTTTCGGGCTGCTTGAACCGCGCGACGGACACCGGCGCCGAGCGCGTCTCCACCGCGACCGCCATTTCCGGGATCAAGGTGACGCCGATGCCGGCGCCGACCATTTGCACCAGCGTCGAAAGCGAGCTGCCGTCCAGCAATTCTCGCGGTCGGCGCCGAATGCATGTTGCAGAACGACAAGCGCCTGATCGCGAAAGCAATGCCCCTCTTCCAGCAGAAGCAGCCTCATTTCGCGCAGCGCCTTGACGTCGGGCGCGGGCTTGCCCGCGTCCGCGCGGGGCCGCACCAGCACGAAATCTTCGGCAAACAGCGCGACCTCGGTGAACGAGGGTTCGGACACCGGCAGCGCGACGATCGCCGTGTCGAGCCGGCCTTCGGCCAGTTCCTGGATCAGCTTCGGCGTCAGCGTCTCGCGCACGTTGATGTCGAGGTCGGCGTCCATCCGCGTGAGGCTGCCGATGATCGTCGGCAGCAGATAGGGCGCGACGGTCGGGATCACGCCGATGCGCAGCCGCCCCAGCAGCCGGTCGCGCGAGGCGCGCGCCAGGCCTTCGAGTTCGTCGACCGAACGCAGGATGTCGCGGACGCGCAGCGCGAATTCCTCGCCGAAGCCGGTGATGCGGACCTGCCGCGCGCCGCGTTCGAACAGCGCCGCGCCGAGCGACTCCTCCAATTCCTTGATCTGCTGCGACAAGGCGGGCTGCGAGATCGCGCAGGCGTCCGCCGCGCGTCCAAATGCCCATGCCGCGCCAACGCCTCGAAATAGCGAAGCTGCTTGAGGGTCAGATTGATCATAAGCGCAACTTATCGCCGCAATCAGAAAATACAACTTAAGCTAATGGCGAAGACGTGCTAGAGCGGGACCGCCGGAGACGAGGGCTTCAATTTCACGACCGGCTCGCGTCACAATTCCTGATGGTGCGCCGTTCGCCGAGTCCGAACGTCCGGAACCTGCGGGTCCGGCCCAATGTCGTTTCGGGACGGTCATTTCCACGGGATGACGCCATGAGGTCGTTTCGGGATGTGGCAATTTGTCGTCGCCTTGGCGACGAAGCTGGATAGCCTTGCCTGGAAATCGTAGTCTTTGTCGACCGACCATTTGAACAGCTGAGCCACGACGGGAGAGTGATATGGACGCAAACGATGCGGGAAGCGCGGGCAAGTGCCCGGTCATGCATGGGGCCAGCCCAACGCGACCTTGGCGGGCCGTTCGAACCGCGACTGGTGGCCGAACCAGCTGAACCTCAAGATCCTGCATCAGCACTCGCGCGCTGTCCGATCCCATGGGCAAGGGGTTCAACTACGCCGAGGCCTTCAAGACGCTCGACCTCAAGGCCCTGAAGAAGGACCTCTACGCGCTGATGACCGACTCGCAGGACTGGTGGCCGGCCGACTTCGGCCATTATGGCCCGCTCTTCATCCGCATGGCCTGGCACAGCGCCGGCACCTACCGCATCGGCGACGGCCGCGGCGGCGCCGGATCGGGCCCGCAGCGTTTCGCGCCGCTCAACAGCTGGCCGGACAACGTGAACCTCGACAAGGCGCGCCGGCTGCTGTGGCCGATCAAGCAGAAATACGGCGACAAGATCTCCTGGGCCGACCTGATGATCCTCGCCGGCAATTGTCGCGCTGGAGTCGATGGGGTTCAAGACCTTCGGCTTCGGCGGCGGTCGCGCGGACGTCTGGGAGCCCGAGGAGGACGTCTACTGGGGCAACGAGGACACCTGGCTCGGCGACAAGCGCTACAGCGGCGATCGGGAGCTCGAAAACCCGCTCGCCGCCGTTCAGATGGGCCTGATCTACGTGAACCCGGAAGGGCCCAACGGCAAGCCGGATCCGCTCGCGGCGGCCCGCGACATCCGCGAGACCTTCAAGCGCATGGCGATGAACGACGAAGAGACCGTCGCGCTCATCGCCGGCGGCCACACCTTCGGCAAGACCCACGGCGCGGGCGACGCGGAGCTGGTCGGTCCGGCGCCCGAGGGCGCTCCGATCGAAGAGCAGGGCCTCGGCTGGAAGAACGCGCTTCGGCAGCGGCAAGGGCGGCGATGCGATCACCAGCGGACTGGAAGGCATATGGACGCCCGATCCGATCAAGTGGGACAACGGCTTCTTCGACACCTTGTTCGGCTACGAATGGGAGCTGACGAAGAGCCCCGCCGGCGCCTGGCAATGGCAGCCGAAGGAAGCCGCCGCTGCGACCGCCGTTCCGGACGCGCATGATCCGTCGAAGCGGCATCCGCCGACGATGCTGACGACGGACCTCTCGCTGCGGTTCGATCCGATCTATGCGCCGATCTCGAAGCGCTTCCACGAGAACCCGGCTCAGTTCGCCGACGCCTTCGCCCGCGCTTGGTTCAAGCTGACGCACCGCGACATGGGACCGCGTCCGCGCTACCTCGGCCCGGAGGTTCCCGCCGAGGAATTGATCTGGCAGGATCCCGTCCCGGCCGTCGCTCATCAGTTGATCGACGCCGAGGACATCCGCGCCCTCAAGGCCAAGATCCTCGCGTCCGGACTTTCCGTCTCCGAACTGGTCTACGACCGCCTGGGCGTCGGCCTCGACCTTCCGCGGCTCCGACAAGCGCGGCGGGGCGAACGGGGCGCGCATCCGTCTCGCGCCGCAGAAGGATTGGGAAGTCAATCAGCCGGCTCAACTCGCCAAAGTGCTGGAGACCCTCGACGGGCGTCCAGAAGGCTTTCAACGCGGCGCAGTCGGGAGGCAAGCAGGTCTCGCTCGCCGATCTGATCGTTCTGGGCGGCGCGGCTGGCGTCGAGACAGGCGGCGAAGAAGGCCGGGCATGACGTGCAAGGTTCCCTTCACGCCGGGCCGCACCGACGCGACGCAGGCGCAGACCGACGAGGAAAGCTTCGCCGTGCTCGAACCGATCGCCGACGGGTTCCGCAATTATCTCAAGAGCGGATGCGCGGTTTCGGCGGAGGAGCTGCTGGTCGACAAGGCGCAATTGCTGACGCTGACGGCGCCGGAGATGACGGTTCTGGTCGGCGGCTTGCGCGTGCTGAACGCGAACTTCGGCGGGTTCGCAGCACGGCGTCTTCACCAAGCGCCCGGGGACGCTCACCAACGACTTCTTCGTCAACCTGACTCAGACATGGGCACGAAGTGGACGCCGACGTCGAAAGCCGAGGACCTGTTCGAGGGTCGCGACCGCGCGAGCGGCGAACTGAAGTGGACCGCGACGCGCGTCGACCTTGTCTTCGGCTCGAACTCGCAGCTTCGCGCCCTTGCGGAGGTCTACGCCTGCGACGACGCGCAAGCGAAATTCGTGCATGACTTCGTCGCCGCCTGGGGCAAGGTGATGAACCTCGACCGCTTCGATCTGGCGTGACGTCAAAGTTCCGGCGCGCGCGACGCGCCGGAACTCCGCCCCTTCCGAGAAAGAGGCTCTCTCCGTCGCAACAGCCGAAGGCCGGAAGCGCAAAGCCGCACCGCGGCGGCAGACGTCCGGGCGAGGACATCGCGCAGCATATATCCGGCGATGGCGATCATCAGCAGGACATAACCGGCGATCAGCAACGCGATCATGGCGCCGAAATCCACGACGAACATCAATCGGGTCTCCGAAATCGACGGCGGGGGCTCGAGCGCCGCCAAGACACGAGCTGACGAGTTAAGGCATTCCGGCGACGCCGCGCAATCCCGTGATCGGTTTTCTTCCGCCTCTTCCCCCTCCCGTTGAACAAGGCTCGGGAGAGAGGTCAAGACGACCTCGGGCGCGGTTGTCGCGCGAAGGAATTGCAGGCCAGTGCGGCCGGCGAGGTTCGGACGAACGCGCTTTCGGTCTCGCCGGTCAGAAACATTGCAATTTCACCTGAATTGGATTTCGAGCCGGCCAGCCGATCGAACCGATCGATCGCCGGTTGATCCGGGATCGCCGAGGGTCAGATTTCGGCGGCGCGTCTCGCCGTGAACGGCGCATCGACGCCGCGGCGGGCCATCGAGCCGCCGTTCAGACAACGGTTGACGTCCTGCCCCAGTAGGCGTCGCGCAACAGCCGCTTGTAGAGCTTGCCGGTCGGCGAGCGCGGCAATTCTGTGAGGAAATCGATCTGCTTCGGCGCCTTCACGTGGGAGATGTTCGCCGCGCGCGAACGCCATCAATTCGTCGCGCAATGCGGGCCCGGCGTCACGCCCAATCCATCGGCTGCACCACCGCCACCACCTTCTCGCCCATGTCCTGGTCCGGCGCGCCGACGACCGCGGCGTCGGCGATCTTGGGATGCGTCGACCAGCAGATTCTCGAGCTCCTGCGGATAGATGTTCACGCCGCCGGAGATGATCATGAAGGCCCGCCGATCGGTGAAATAGAGATAGCCGTCCTCGTCGAGCTGGCCGACGTCGCCCAGCGTCGTCCAGCCATGGGCGTTTCGCGACTGCGCCGTCTTGTCGGGGTCGTTGTGGTAAGAGAAATCCGGACCATTCGCGAAATAGACGGTTCCCTCGTCGCCGACCGGAACCTCCTGGCCGATTTCGTCGCAAATCTTGACTTCGCCGAGTATGGCCTTGCCCACCGAGCCCGGCTTCTCGAGCCATTCCTCCGACGTAATGACGCACATGCCGTTGGTTTCGGTGCCGGCGTAATATTCCTTAAGCACCGGCCCCCACCATGCGATCATTTCGCGCTTCGTCTCGATCGGGCAGGGCGCCGCTGCATGTATCGCGCAGCGGAGCGACGACACATCATATTTCGACCGTGTCGCCTCGGGCAGCTTGAGCATGCGTATGAAATGGGTCGGAACCCATTGCGCGGCGGTCACGCGATGCGTCTCGATCAGCCCGAGCGCGGCCTCGGGATCGAATTTCTCCATGACGATCACCGTTCCGCCCAACGCGTTCACCCTCATGCAAAAGCGCAGCGGCGCGGCATGATAGAGCGGCGCCGGCGAGAGATAGACGGTTCGCTCGTCGAGGCCATAGAGCTTGCGCGCCAGCGCCCCCAGCGGCGTGTCGGCGTCGAACGGCTCGTCGGGCAGCGCAAACTTGACGCCCTTCGGCCTTCCGGTCGTGCCCGAGGAATACAGCATGTCTCGACCGGCCGAGGGGTCGGCGATCGGGGTCGCCGGCATGGCGTCCCTCGCCGCGCAGAAATCGGCATAGGCGCCGCGCGCCCCGTCGACGCTGAACAGGCTGAGATCCGCGAGCGCCGGCGCCAGCTTGTCGGCCTCGTCGGCCTTGGCGCGCGATGTCAGGAACAGCCTGGCGCCGCAATCGCGCACGATATATTCGACCTCGCGCGCCGTCAGCGACGAGGAAATGCAGGTGAAATAGAGCCCGGCCCGCTGCGCCGCCCAACAGATCTCGAAATAGCGCGGGTGATTTTCCATATAGAGGGCGATCGAGTCGCCCCGTTTCAAACCGAGCGAGCGGAACAATTGCGCGCCTCGATTCGAGCGATCGTCGAGGTCCCGGTAGCTGATGATTTCGCCGGAGCCGGCCATGACGATCGCGGCTTTGTCGGGGTGCGCGCGCGCGTGATGGTGCGGATGCAAGGCGTTTCTCCCATTCGCCGGCTTGCGCGTCGCTTCGGCGCCTTTGCCGGCTGCGCCGTCAGCCTAAAGGTTTGACTTCGGACCAGCAATACGATCCCTTGCGGGCGACAACGAGGACGCGCCCGAACCGCGTCGGCAAAGCGGGAGGAGAGTCGAGTGAATTTCGACTTTTCACAGGAGCAGAAGCAACTTCGCGCGACGGTGCGACGCTTCCTCGACGAGAATTGCACATCCAAAGTCGTCCGCGCCGCGCTCGAAGGCGCCGACAAATACGATGCTCGGCTTTGGAAGGGCCTTGCCGAACTCGGCCTGCTCGGCGTCGCAATTCCCGAGGCCTATGGCGGGACGGGCGCGGGCGCGCTCGAACTCTGCGTCGTGGCCGAGGAATTGGGACGCGCCTTGGCGCCCGTTCCCTATTCTTCCTCCATCTATCTCGCGGCCGAGTTGTTGAGTGTCGCCGGCGACGAGGCCCAAATGCGGCGCTGGCTGCCGAAAATCGCCTCGGGCGAGGCGATCGGAACGCTCGCGCTCGTCGAGGGACCCGGCGACATCGCCCCCGGCGCGATTCGATCCGTGGTCCGCGGCGGCAAGCTGAGAGGCGTGAAGACCTTCACGCCTGACGGCGAGATCGCGGATTTTGCGATCGTCGCCGCGCGCGCGAGCGACGCCGGGGTCGGCCTCTTCGTCGTCGATCTTTCCGGGCCGGGCGTTTCGCGCGCGGGAGTGGAGTGCGTGGATCCGAGCCGCGGCCACGCCGAGATCCGCTTCGAGGATGCGGCGGCCGAACCGCTCGGGGCTGTGCAGGAAGGATGGGCGTTGCTCACCCGCGCCCTCGATAGGGCCGCGGCGCTGACGGCGTTCGAGCAGGTCGGCGGCGCCGATCGCGCGCTGGAAATGGCCCGCGACTATGCGCTCGACCGCATGGCGTTCGGGCGCCCGATCGGCTCGTTTCAGGCGATCAAACACAAGCTCGCCGACATGTACGTGGCCAATACGCTGGCGCGGTCGAACGCCTATTACGCGGCCTGGGCGCTCGCCGCCAACGCGGGCGAACTTGCCGAGGCGGCGGCCAACGCCCGCATTTCGGCGACCGAGGCCTATCGGATGAGTGCGCGCGAAAGCCTGCAGACGCACGGCGGGGTTGGCTTCACCTGGGAGCACGACTGCCATCTGCATTATCGTCGCGCCAACCTGCTCGCCGTCGGGCTCGGTTCGCCGCGTTACTGGGAAAACCGCCTGATCGACGCGATGCTCCAACGCAATGCGGCCTGACGAAGGGTAGCGCCATGGATTTCGACGATACGCCCGAGGAAGCCGCAGTTCCGCGCCGACGCGCGCGCCTGGCTCGACGCGCAAAGGCCCAGCCAATTGCTGCAGGACCTCGCGGCGGCCGAAGCCTCGAGCGACCCCGCCGAACGCACGGCGGGCGTCGTCCGCGCCTCGCAGGCGTGGCAGCAGCGCAAATTCGCGGGCGGCTGGGCTTGCCTGTCCTGGCCCAAGGCGTTCGGCGGGCGCGGGGCGACGCCGATAGAGCGCGTGATCTGGGATCAGGAGGAAAGCCCCTATGCCGCGCTCTCCTCGATCTTCCAGATCGGTCAGGGCATGTGCGGGCCCGACCTTGATGGCCTTCGCGAGCGAAGAGCAGAAGCAGCGTCTTCTCCCGCCGATGGCCTCCGGCGAAGAGATCTGGTGCCAGTTGTTCTCCGAACCCGCCGCGGGCTCCGATCTGGCGGGGCTGCGCACGCCGCGCAGAACGCGTCGGCGACGACATGGATCGTCAACGGCCAGAAGGTCTGGACGACCGGCGCGCATTTCAGCGACTATGGCATCCTGATCGTGCGCACCGACCCCAATGTCGCCAAGCACAAGGGCCTGACGATGTTCTTCCTCGACATGAGGAGCGCCGGGGTCGAGATTCGGCCGATCCGGCAGGCGAGCGGTCAATCCGGTTTCAACGAGGTCTACTTCACCGACGTGCGCATTCCCGACTCGCAACGTCTCGGCAAGGTCGGCGACGGCTGGAACGTTTCGCTGACAACGCTGATGAACGAGCGTTTTTCCATCGGATCGCGCATCGCGACGGGCGCGCCGGAAATGTTCGAACTCGCCTGCGACACGCGGTTGGCCGACGGGACGCTCGCCATCGACGACCCGCGAAGTGCGCTCCCGGCTCGCTTCCTGGACGGCGCGCGCCAACGGCCTCAAATACAGCGGCTATCGCACAATCTCGGCCCTGTCTCGAGGAGAGCGGCCGGGGCCGGAGAACTCGATCGGCAAGCTCGTCGCCGCCTCGATGATGCAGGAAATCGCGACGGCCGCTTTCGATCTTCGCGGCCCTGCGGGCGCGCCTGCGGGCTCGGACAAGAGCTCCCGCCGGCAAGCTGCATCAGATGCTCTATTACGCCGCCGCCCTTCGCATCGCCGGCGGCTCCGACGAGATCATGCGCAACATCATCGCCGAGCGCGTCCTCGGTCTGCCGCCGGAAATTCGGGTGGACAAGGATGTGCCGTTTCGCGAGATTCCGACCAAGGGACGCTAGAGGTTCGGCGCGCGGGGAGGGCAAGATGAAACTCGACGACAGCATTTCGGCCGTGGTCACCGGCGGCGCCTCCGGATTGGGCCGCGCCACCGCGGCGATGCTGGCCTCCCATGGGGTGAAGGTCGCGATTTTCGATCTCAATGAGGATCTCGGCGAAACCTTCGCGCAGGAGATCGGCGGCGTATTCTGCAAGGCGGACGTCACTTCGACCCCCGAGGTCGACGCCGCCTTCGCAAAGGCGCGCGCGGCGAACGGACAGGAGCGCATCCTCGTCAATTGCGCCGGAACCGGCGGCAGCGCCAAGACCGTTTCGCGCGACAAGGCGAGCGGGCAGATCAGGGAATATCCGCTCGAGAATTTCGAGCGGATCATCAACATCAACCTGATCGGCACGTTTCGCTGCATCACGAAATCGGCTGCAGGCATGCTGACCCTGCCGGCGTTGCCTGACGGCGAGCGCGGCGTCATCGTCAACACGGCGTCGGTCGCGGCCGAAGACGGGCAGATCGGCCAGGTCGCCTATACCGCGTCGAAAGCCGGGCGTCGTCGGCATTACGCTCGTGGTGGCGCGCGATCTGGCGAGCGAGGGCATCCGCTGCAACACGATTCTGCCGGGCATTTTCGACACGCCGCTGCTGCAGCGGGCGCCGGAAAACGTCAAGGCGGCGCTCGCGGCTTCGGTTCCGTTTCCGCGGCGCCTCGGGCGGCCGGAGGAATACGCCCAGCTCGCGCACACGATGATCACCTGCGGCTATTTCAACGGCGAGGACGTGCGTCTCGACGGCGCGATCCGCATGGCGCCGCGCTGACGAAACCGCAGACATCGAGGAGCTGACCATGACCGAAGCCTGGATCATCGACGCCTGCCGCACGCCCAGAGGCATCGGCAAGGCCGGCAAGGGCGCGCTCGCGGGGATCCATCCGCAGCAACTCGGCGCCACGGTGCTCAAGGCGATCGCCGAGCGCAACAGGATCGATACGGCCGACGTCGGCGACGTGATCTGGGGCACGTCCGCGCAGGTGGGCCCGCAACGCGGCGATCTCGGGCGCATGTCGGCGCTCGACGCCGGCTACGATGTCCGCTCCAGCGGCGTGACGATCGATCGGTTCTGCGGCTCCGGCATCAGCGCGGTCAGCCTCGCCGCGGCCTGCATCATCTCGGGCGCGGAAGATCTCGTCGTCGCGGGCGGCGCCGAAATGATGTCGATGAACGCGCGGCGCGGCGACGGGCCGATGGTCATGGACAACGGCAATCTGCGACTGCGACTTCGCCACCCGCAAACGCACCAGGGCGTTTGCGCCGACGCGATCGCGACGCTCGAAGGCATCAGCCGCGAGGCGCTCGACGAACTCGGCTATGTCAGCCAGCAGCGCGCCGACGTCGCGATCCGCGAGGGCCGTTTCGACCGCAGCCTGATTCCCGTCTATCACGAGAACGGCGAAGCTCGCGCTCGCCCGCGACGAATATCCGCGGCCGCAGACGACGCGCGAGGGTCTGGCCTCGCTCAAGCCCGCCTTTCCCGCGCTCGCGGACATGCCGCTCGACGAAAGCGGCACGACCTATCGCAGTCTGATCCTGCAGGCCTATCCCGATCTCAAGATCGAACATGTCCATCACGCCGGCAATTCGTCGGGCGTCGTCGACGGGGCCGCGGCGCTGCTGCTGGCTTCGCCGGAATACGCCAGAGCGCACGGGCTCAAGCCGCGCGCGCGCGTCGTCGCCATGGCGAATATGGGCGATTCCCCGGAGCTGATGCTGAACGCGCCGGGGCCTGCGGCGAGAAAGGTTCTGGCGAAGGCTGGCCTCGACACAGCCGACATCGATCTCTGGGAGATCAACGAGGCCTTCGCCGTCGTGCCGGAAAAATTCATCCGGGATCTCGATCTCGACCGCGAGAAGGTCAACGTCAACGGCGGCGCGATCGCGCTCGGCCATCCGATCGGCGCGACCGGCGCGATGCTGATCGGCGCCGTGCTCGACGAACTCGAACGGCGCGGGCTGCAGCGCGGCCTGGTCACGATGTGCGCCGGCCGGCGGCATGGCGCCGGCGATCATCATCGAACGGATCTGAGGCCTGCGGCGAAATGGCCGCAGCCTCGCTGGACGGCCCAAAATGATCGTTTCGCGCCGGCTCGGGCCGACCTGCGCCGCGAGCCGGCGCGCGGCCCTGGTTCGCGCTATCCGCGACCCCAAAGCTTGAAAATGGCCGGGAAGTTTCGCAAGGTCGATTCCGCTTAAGACCCTGAGAGGACATCCCAACGTCATTTCGCAGGGGCATTGTGAGGTTTTGTCTCGGCGAAAGACCGGCGCGAACCCATCGCGGGGGCCGAAGCTTCGCCAAATGTCCGGCGATCTTTCTCCGGATCGGGCTTATCGCGGCGTGACGGCAGGGGGCTTTGGAATTGGGTGCGTGCCGTCCCCGCTACATGCGCGCCGCAGTATTTGCATTCGCGCTCGCGGCCGCAAGCGCAGCGGTCGGGACGCCGTCGCGGGCGTTCGATTTCTTCGGCCTCTGGCCGGGATCGGAGGCGCCCCCGAATCCCAGCGCCGACAGCCTGCCCTATGTCGTCACATTCGAGATCGTCGGCGACGGGGGCCTTCGGCCAACGTGTTTCAGGACGCTTCCTCGCTTTATGCGTTGCGCCGCGACGCGCCGCCCGACGGCGACACGCTCGCCCGGCGCGCGTTGCGTGATTTCGCGCCGCTGATCGATGCGGCCTGGGCGAGCGGCTTCTATGACGCGAGCGTCTCGGTCTCGGTCGACGCCGCATCGCTTCCGCTCTCGGGCGGCGACGCCACGTCCTTCGCCCGAGCGGCCGAGGGCTACCGCAATCGCGCGCCGGTCCCCGTCCGGGTTCGGCTTGTGTTGGGGCCGAGGTTCGCTTTGCGCCGCGTGCAAGTCCTGGACGCAAGCGGGGCGCCGTTTTCGCAGGCCGAGCTTCCCGCTCGAATTGTCGGTCTGAAACCTGGCGATCCCGCCGCCGCCGAGAGCGTGCGCGCCGCGCAAGCCCGCATCGTCGATTATTTTCGCGCCCAGGGGCGACCGCTCGCCAAAGTCGTGAAGGTGAGCCCGGTCGTCGATCATCCCGCCCGCGCGATGGACATTGAGCTCACGGTCGACGCCGGCGCCAAGGCGGGACTGGGCGCCATTACGATGGTCGGACCCAAGACATTTGATCCGGCGATCGCGCGGTCCTTCGTCTATCTCGAGGAATACGAATTGTTCTCGCCCAATTCGCTGATGGAGACAAAAACCAGCGTGCGGCAGATTCCTGCGGTGGGTTCGGTGCGGATCGTCGAAGGAACCGCGCTCGACGCCAACGGCAATTTGCCGCTCGAGATCGATGTCGGCGATCGCGCGCAGCACGCCATAGGCGGGTCCGCGCTATATTCGACCGTCGATGGGCCGACCGCGCAAGTCTATTGGGAGGACCGCAATCTGTTCGGCGGCGCGGAATATCTTCGTCTCGAGGCGACGGCGACCTATGCGCTGGGCAACACCGGCCCGTCGCAAACTGTCGCAGGCGTTTCGGATGCCGATCTCGGCGGAAAGCTCGCCGCGCATTTTCTCAAGCCGGCGCTCGGCGGATCGCCCAATGATCTGCTGGTCGACGCCTATGCCGAGCGCGCCACCACGAATTCGCCGGGGTTTGTCGGCTACACCGTCGATGACGCCGACGTCGTCGCCGCCATTCGCCATCGATTCTCGCAAGACCTTTCGGCGCAGATCGGCCTGGAGGCGCAAGTGGGCCAGGCGACCGACGTTCTCGGAACCGTCGACTACCGCCTGATCGGCGCGCCCATGTCGGTCACCTACGATTCCACCGACGACAAGCTCGATCCCAAGCAAGGCGTCCGGGCCTCTGCGAATTTCGTCGCCTTTCCGACATTCCTCGGCTCCAGCCTCGATCTCTATCAGGCTCAGGCGCGAGCCTCGGCCTATTATGCGATCGATTCCGACGCCAACTATGTGCTCGCCGGCCGGGTTCACATCGGGTCGGAATGGGGATCGCCGCTCGAAGACATCCCGGCCAACTGGCGCTTCGAGGCGGGCGGCGGCGGGTCGGTGCGCGGCTACGCCTACGAGAGCTTGGGCCCGATGACGCCCGAGGGCGACATCATCGGCGGGCGCAGCGTATTCGACGCCTCCGCCGAACTGCGCATCAAAGTGACGCAAACCCTGGGCTTCGTTCCGTTCGTCGACGCCGGCAACGCGTTTGCGGCGAGCGCGCCCGATTTCTCCGAGCCGTTGCATTGGTCGGCCGGCGTAGGGCTGCGCTATTACACGTCCTTCGGTCCCTTGCGGCTCGACGTCGCCTTCCCGATCGACCGACGCCCGCAAGACAGCCCGGTGGCGGTCTATGTCAGCATAGGACAGTCGTTTTGAGCTTCCGCCGCAACAGCGCCAGAACGGTCGCCGGCTTCGCCTTCGCGATGCTCGCGCTTGCGCTCGTCGGGTTCGCGGCGGCGCTCGCGGGCGACGACGACAAGGGCATGGTCGCCAGTTTCATCTCGCGCGCGCTCTCATCCAAAACGACCCAAGTGTCGATCGGGGCCGTCGAAGGCGCCCTCTCGTCCGACGTGACGATCCATGACGTCGTGCTCTCCGATCGCGGCGGCCCCTGGCTCAAGATCGACGCGATCAAGCTGGTCTGGACGCAGTCGGCGTTGCTGCGGCGGCGACTGGAGATCAATCAGCTCGCGATCGACCATCTCGACATCTTGCGGCGGCCCGCGCCGCCGCCGCCCGATCCCAGGGCTCCCAAGCTCGATCCGCAATCGATCCTTCCGGACCTGCCGCTGAAAGTCGTCGTCCAGGCGTTCGCGCTGCAGACCCTCACGCTCGGCGAGCCAATACTCGGGGCCAAGGCCAGCCTCTCCATCGCCGGCGCCGCAACGCTCGGCCCGCCGTCCGAGGGGCTGGACCTGCGGCTGGACGCACGCCGGCTCGACGCCGCCGGCCAGTTTGCGGCGCGCCTCGGATTCGTTCCGAAATCGACGGCGCTTTCGCTCGCGCTCGATTTCGACGAGCCGGCGGATGGGCTGGTGGCGCGAGCCGCGAACATCCCCGGCCGGCCGCCGGTCAAACTGACCCTGCAGGGCCAGGGGCCGCTCGATTCGTTTCGCGCCGGACTCGACTTCGCCGCCGGGCCCGAAATCGGCGCCAAGGGCGAATTCTCGCTGGCGCGGCAGGGCGCGGGCCGGCGTCTGGGCGCGCGGCTCGACGGACGCCTCGCGAGCCTGCTCCCAACGCTCGTCGCGCCGGCTTTCGCCGATCCCAGCAACCTCGCCGGCGACCTCTTTCTCGCCGACGACAGCGCGGTCGAAATCAAGAGCCTCCATCTGGTCACCGCCAGCGCGCGCCTGGACGCCGAAGGCGGCGTGGCGGCGGATCGGCGCGTCGATCTTCATATTCACGCCGGGGCGCTGCCGGGCGCGCCCAACATCGGCAAGCTCGAACTCAACGCCGACCTGAAGGGCCCCTTCAGCGCGCTGCAGGCTGAGGCGGGGCTGGAAATCCAATCGCTGCGTTCGGCGCTCGGCGAAGTCGGCAAGGCGAGCGCGACGTTCAGCCTTACGCCCAACGGCGCCTTCGGCGATGGATCGACGCGCTACGCTCTGGCCGGCGGCGCCGCCTACAGCGGGCTCGCTCTTGTCGATCCCGCGCAACAGGCGCTGTTCGGCGCCGAGGCGCGGCTGAAATTCCTCGCGGCCAGCGCGTCCGACGGAGGCGCCGATATCGAGACGCTCCGCCTCGACAGCGCAAGCGTGACCGCCGCCTTTGTCGGCAAGGCCGGCGCGAAGAAGCTGCAGGGTCAATTGTCCGTCGAGGCGCCCGACCTGACCCGGCTCGCCGCGATCACGCCGATCGCGCTGCGCGGCGGGGCGCAAGTCAACGCCGCCCTCGAGGGCGCCCCCGACAGGGGCGTCTATTCCGCAACCCTCGACGCGAAAGCGCGCGACTTCGGTTCCGATCTCGCCGCGCTCAGCGGCTTTGCAGGGACGGCGCCTGCGCTGACGGGCGCGGTTCGATCGCTTGCCGACGGCGGCTTCGGTTTCGACGATCTCTCGCTGGTCGGCGAACACGGCGCGGCAAAAATCGCGGGAACGGCGAGCGGCGCCGCAGTCGCGGTTCACGCCGGCGTCAATGTCCCCGAAGCCCGCTATCTCGATCCGCGCATAACCGGCCCCGTCCAATTCGACGCCGACTTCACTGGCTCGCTCGCCCGTCTCGACCTCGCGGCCCGCGCCAGCCTTGTGAACGCCCGCCTGCTCGACCGACCGGTCCCGCGACTGGAACTGTCGGCGAGCGCGAAGGATCTTACCGGCCAACTCGAGGCCGCCGCCGGCCTCGATGGCGAAATCGACGCCAAGCCGGCGAGCGCCAGGCTACATGTCGCGCGCCGGGCCGACAGGGGTTGGACCCTAGACGCGCTTTCGCTGAGCTTGGGTTCGGCCCGCCTCGAAGGCGCCCTCGATTTCTCGCCGGCTCTGCTGGCGAATGGGCGCATCGGGCTCAACGCGTCCAGGCTCGATGATCTCTCGCCCTTGGCGCTGACGCGCCTTTCCGGATCGATCCAGAGCGAAATCAAATTCGCCGCGACCGACAATAGCCAGGACGCGGCAGTCAACGCCAAGAGCCCCGCGCTTTCCCTCGGCTCGGCGTCGGTCGCGAACCTCGCCGTCGACCTTGCCGTGGCCGACGCCTATGGCCGCGCGTTGCTGAGCGGGAACGCGAGCGCCTCGCGCGTGATCGCCGGTGGCGAAGCCTTCGCCAATCTCGCGCTGGTCTCCAAGGCGGACGCGCAGGCCAGCGAAATCAGCGTGAAGGCGACGGCGCGCGCCCTCGCGATCGCCGCGAGCGGCCGCCTCGCAATGGACCAGAAATTGTTTCGCCTCGATGCGTTGACAGCGCAGGGCGCGGGGCGCTCGATCAAGCTCGTCAAGCCCGCGGCGTTCACTCTGCGTCCGCAGGCGGCGACGGTCGACGAACTCACGCTCGGCGTCGACGGCGGCCGACTCTCGCTCGCGGGAACTCTGGGTTCCCAACTCGACCTGCGCGCCAGCGTCGCCGCGCTTCCGCTCGCGGTCGCCAACCTCGCCTCGCCCGGACTGGACCTTCAGGGCACGGCGACGGGGGCGGCCGACGTCAAGGGCGCGCTGTCCTCGCCGACCGGCGATTGGCGGCTCAATCTCGAACTCGCTCTCCGCGCCGGCCTTGCGCGCCGCGGCGCTGAAGCCGCTGCGGATCGAGGCCTCCGGCCGGCTGGGCGCAGGGCGCACGACGATCGATGCGACAGTCTCGGCGCCTGGCGCGGGAAATCTGCGATTGACGGGCTCGGCGCCGCTGAATCCCAGCGGCGACTTCCAGATCAAGACGACGGGCCGCCTTGATCTGGCCGGCGCGAACGGTCTTTTGGGCGCCTACGGGCAGCGCGCGAGCGGCGGCGCCGTTCTCGACGCCGACGTTTCCGGGCCCGCCGCGCGTCCGCGGGTGCGCGGCTCGCTGAAGATCAGCGACGCGACCTTTTCGGACGATGCGAGCGGGGCGAAGCTGACCGGCGTCGAGGGCGCCATTGTGGCCAATGGCGACCAGATCGAGATCGCCGGGCTGCGCGCCGCCACGCCGCAGGGCGGCGCCTTGAGCCTTTCGGGACGGCTGCGGCTCGACCCGGAGGCCGGCTTCCCCGGCGCCTTCAGGCTCACAGGCCAACGCGCCCGGTTGGTGTCGACCGAAGTCGTCACGGCGGTCGCCGATCTCGCGCTCGACGTCGACGGCGCCATCGCCCGCAATCCCCGGATTTCCGGACGCATCGATCTGCAGACGATGGAGATCACAATCCCCGGCAGCCTGGCCGGCGATGCGGTCCCGCTTCCCGGAACGCGCCACGTCGATCCCGGCCCGACGGCGCGAGCCCGCCTTGCCCTCGCCGCCAGGCAGCAGGCCTCCGCCAGAGCGAGCGCGCCGTTCAACGCCAGCCTCGCGATCGCCATCTCGGCGCCCAACCGCGTCTTCGTGCACGGGCGCGGAATCGACGCCGAGCTCGGCGGCGATCTCAAAGTCGGCGGCGCGTCCTCCAAGCCTCAGGTCAGCGGCGGTTTCGAGCTCAAGCGCGGCGTCCTGAACATGCTGGGCAACCAACTGACTTTCACGCGCGGGCGCGCGGATTTTCACGGCGACGTCATGCCGGAACTCGACCTCATGGCGCAAACGACCGCGGGCGACGTCACAGCCTATGTCGCCGTGACGGGACCCGCGGCCAAACCGTCATTCGCCTTCACGTCCGAACCCAGTCTGCCCCAGGACGAGATCCTTTCGCGCATCCTGTTTCAAAAGCCGGCGGGCAATCTGTCGGCCTTTCAGGCGCTGCAACTCGCCAACGCCGCCGCCGCCCTGACGGGGCGCGGCGATGCGCTCGACAAGATCCGCAAGTCGCTCGGGGTCGACAGCCTGAACGTCACCACGAGTTCGACCGGCGGGCCCGTGGTCGGCGCGCAGCGCGCGATCAACGACCGGCTGAGCCTCGGCGTGAAGACCGGCCCCCGCCCGGAGGACAATGGCGTCACGCTCGATCTCGACGTCACGCGCCATATGCGCCTGCAAGGCGGCGTCGACGCGACGGGCGGCTCGACGCTGGGCGTCGGAGCGCAATACGAATATTGAAGGGAGCGGCCTGCCGCAGCTTCAGCGCGTCGGTTGGGCTGGATCCGCAGGCCATCCGTTCCCGCCCGGGACCGTCCGTCGCCGTATCGCGCCGCGCCGCGAGGGAGCGGGCCCAGGCCCGCGCGAACCTGCCCCGTTTACGGCCGCGGCCGCGGAACGGCTGCGCCGGAGGCGTGCGTCGTCAGCCCACTGCGCTGTCGACGGGCCTCATAGGACTTCAAGTGAGCCAAGGCGATGCGCAGCAAAGACCGCGGATCGGGCCTGGGGGCCCGCCGGAGCAAGTCGCCGAGGATTTGATCGCTTTCGACGCGCAGGCCGGCCTCGATATCGCGGAGCATCGAAGCCGTGAGCGGCGAACCCGCCGCCGTGAACGTCGCGCGCGCCCGTTCGAGGAAGGCGGGTCGCGGCGGAAAGCCTTCTCGGCCCGCGATGTCCGCGCATTCCTCGAGCAGGCTCGTCGCAAGATCCGGCGCCCCGGCGGCGACTATATCGCCGATCGCGGCGCGCATCAGACAGGTGACGCCGGCCGCCGCGGCGATGAACAGCCACTTCTCCCACATGTCCTGTCGGATTTCGTCGCTGAGCCTGGCCTCGAAACCGGCGCCTGACAAAGCCGCGTCGACCGCGCGGATTCGAGCCGATCGGGAACCGTCCAACTCTCCGAATGTCAGGCTGTGCAGATCGTTGAGATGGACGACGCCGCCATCGGCGTCGAGGGTTGAAGATATCACGCAGAGACCGCCCAGCAGGCGCTCCGCGCCGAAGCGCTGGGCCAGGACATCGATGTGCCGCATGCCGTTCAGCAACGGCAGAATCGCGGTGCGCGGGCCGACCGCGCCGGCGAAGGACTTCATCGCCGCTTCGAGATCATAGGCCTTGCAACTCAGCAGGACGAGATCGAAGCGCTCGGCGAGCGTGTCTTCGGTCAGCAGGGGCGGCGCGGTCCGATGGATGTCGCCCAGCGGGCTGCGGATCGACAGGCCTCGTTCGCCCAGCGCCGCGGCGCGTGCGGGCCGAACGAGAAAGGCGACGTCGCGGCCGGCCTGCAACAGCCGCCCGCCGAAATATCCGCCGATCGCGCCGGCGCCGACGACGAGAATCTTCATGGCGCTAGCTTCTCCTGTCTGGCGCTTGCCGGTCTGCGCCGCGCGCTCCGTCTTTGGCGCCCGCCCGGCGTCGCCCTGCCGCGCGATGTCCGAGACCGCGGCGGCGACCTCTAGCACGTCTCCCGGTCGCCCGCAGTCTGCGGCGGGTCGGCGCGGGCGCGCCGCGTCCAAGGCTCTGACCGGGCTCAACGGGTCAAGTCGTCCTCGCTTGCCTGTCCGGAAGGTGTATTGTCGCTTGGGCCCGCTCGGCCGTACGAACAGTCGTGGCGCGGGTCGACAGCGAGAGGAATTCCGCCATGAGCGTTCCTCGAGACTTAAGGGCCGTGCAGCACGGTTTTGCGGCGCCGCGCTTTTTGCCGATGTCGGGTTTGCGAGCCGCGCCGTTCGCGGCGCTTCTCCTGGCCGGCATAGCCGGGGTTTTCGCGTCGCCTGCGCGCGCGCAATTCGGGCCGCCGGGCGGCATACCGCCTTATTTGTATGTCGCGCCAGAGGCCGGGGCTGTCGGAAGCGCCGCAGCCGCGGCAAACAACGCCAACCGGAACCCAAACTGCTATGTGCAGCCGCGCGGCCGCGCCGCCCCGCAGGAACAGTGCGAAGGCCAGCCGTCCGCGGAACCGAAGAAATAGAAACCTCGCCCGTTCGGGGCGGAACTCCGCGCTCCGCAGGGGGGCGTGGCGGAAGGTCGCCGGCTCCAACGGCCGACATTCGCGATTTCGATCCATGCGGACCGGTTGGCGGATGTGGCTTCCGCCGCCTCCGTCGGGCGCGACGGGTCCAACCATGAGGGCGCGCATTCCGCTTCGTAAATTCGGCGCCCTGAGCTTATAGTGCAGCGCCCGAACTCGTCGGCAGGGGAGTTTTTTAGATCACATGGCTGAGCACGCGCCGGACCCGCCGCTTCATTTCACCAATTTGATCGGCGCCTATGCGGACACGATTCGCACAAGCGACTTCAAGGCCAATCTGGTCGTGCTTTTTGTGGCGATCATGATGGGCCCGATCGTCGCCTACCGCGATCATTACCCGGCTTTCTTGCCGCTCCCGATCGTGTTGGCGCCGTTTCTCATCGCCTTCCTGTGTCTCCTGCTCTGCGTTTATCCGCGTTACCCCCGCAGCGACACCAGGAATTTCTTAGTCATACGGAATCCCACGAAGCAAGATTTTGCGTTTCTTGCAAATGAGGAGACGAATCTGGATCAGTTGAAACTGAGATGCGCAATTCTTTCTCAGATATTGTACTGGAAGACCCTTTTCTTGCTAGTAAGCATTTATATATGTTTGGCGACTCTTGCCGTTGTATTCGTTCTTTTGTTGCGCTCGCTGCTCTGAACACGGATCAAAACATGCCAAATGACGCCGTGGATTTCTATCGCACTCAGATCGCAACCTACACCGATTCGATTCGCATGGCCGATTTCAAGGCGAACGTGGCGATCATCTACGGCGCGTTCACGATTGGGCCGATCCTCGGCTTTAGCAAGAGCTTCCCGCCGTTCCTGCCCTTGCCGGCGGTGCTGCTGCCGTTTGTGGTCGTGTTCTTTTGCCTGCTCGTCTGTCTGCTGCCGCGATATCCGCGCGCGGGCAGAGCGACATTGCCGATCAGCCGCAATGCCGACCCGAACGATTTCCACGTGCCGGAAAGCTGGGCGGTTACAATAGATCAGCAGCAAACCCTCTGCCTGATTCTTTGCAATATTCTGTATTGGAAGGCGTTATTGCTTAGAATCGGCTTCGCAATTTATATACTCGGCACGGTCTTGGTGGCGTGCCTGCTCGGTTATGCCTGGAGTTAGGCCGGACGCCTTGCGCGAACCGCCTAGGGCCGCGAGCCGCCGCCGCCGAGTGGGGTCCGCGTTGAAGGGCAGGCCGCGCCTCGCGCGTCCGGCTAGCCCGCCAGGATGCGCTTGACCCAGTCGGCTGCGGCGTCGCCGCTGCTCATATCAGGTCGCACCAAGCCATCGACCATGAAGGTCGGCGAAACGTGGATTCCATTCTGCCGCGCGTATTTGCAGTGCCATTTGATCTCTCGATCGAGATCCGGGATGGCGAAGGCGCCCGCCAGCTTCAGGCCGCTGTGGCTCTCCAGCCGCGCGATGATGTCGTTGGGAGTCGCGTTCATGTTGGGGCCGCCGCAATGGCGGGCGAATTCGAACTCTTCGCGGTGCGCCGCGACGGCCGCCAACGCGGCCTTGGCGGCCTGCCTGCCGTCCGGCAATGTCGAAGCCGCGAGAACGCAGCGCACGATCACCCCCGAATACATGTGCCAGGGCTGGGATTGCAGGCGGATCTTGATGGTGATCCGGTCCTCTCCCGCCAGCGCCAGGGTCTCGTCAAGCTTGCCGAACGCCTTTACGGAAAATGGGCACGTCGGCTCGAGGAACATTTCGAACAGGCGCGGGCCTCGCCCCCAGGTCAGCGGATCCGCGCGCCAAGTCGCCGCCGTCTCAGTCATGAACGCCATCCTGTTTCGAAAATCAGGTTGTTATGCGGATACGCATAGCCGGTTCTCGGCGCGTCCGGCAAGGCGCCGCAGAACCCAAGCGCGAGGCGTTCGGTTCGAAGACATATGCAGTCCTGTCGGAGCGCCGCCGCGCGCGCGACGCGCTTCGATCTGCGATTGGTTGATCGGCAAAGGGATCACGCGGCGCTCGCTGGTCGACGCACAGGCGCGGCGAGCGCCGAACGGCGCGCGAAAGGCCGCTTCGCGCGCGAGCGGAGCGATCCTTGACCCAGGTCAACACGCGATCCCGTAAAACAGCAAGATTGCGCATGGCGTTGATCGCGACGCAGAGGCGGCCTTGTCGCGCCAAACGATGAAGAATGCGGCAAAGATTTCCGGTCCGCGATTTTCGGCGCCTGCTATGGCAAGGGAGGATCAGATATGGCTACGTTGCTTTCATGGCCCAGCATCGAGATCGGCGACCTCGACGTCTTCATGCCTTCGCCCCCGTGCCTGGTCGTCTATACCTCCTATGTCGACGACGTGCCGGAGAGTTCGGTCACTTATCTCTGGCAGGACGAGGAGTCCGGCATTCTGCATCATCAACTCGTGTTCATGGAGCCGGTAGGGTTTGAAAAGGCTCTCGCCTGGGCCCAGGAACATGCGGCGAAGAAGGACGTGCAGCGCATTCATGTACGGCATGCGAGAGCCAAGAAAGCGCCTGCGAAAGCCGAGGCCAGCAAGCCTGCGGCCAAGAGGCGCGTCGCGAAGAAGGCGGCGCCGGCAAAAGCGGCCCCCGCGCGCAAACGCGGCGCTGGCGCAAAAGCGAAGAAGGCGACCGCCAAGCGTTGAGCGGGCAGTGCTCTTGCGGCCCCTAAGGGGTTCGCAAATGTTGCCGTGAGATTCACGCAGCGCGGTCGCCGCATTGTCGCCGGCGATCTCGAGCGAGAGTTCCTTTTGCCAATAGAGCGTCGGGTCGTTGTCTGCGGGTCTTCTCGCCTACGGCCGGTTCGCGCTCGGCCTGTGGCTTTTTGCGCCGCCGTTCAGCGCCGCCGCGATCGCAAATGCCGAGGGTCTACCCGTGTTGGTCGTCGCCGTGGGCGAGGGCCTGCGGATGTGAGGCCCCGCCGCTCTTAGCTGGTCGCTTGCGCTAGAACGAACTGCGCACCGCGAAGCCGATCATGGCGCTGTCGTGGTCCTGTCGCGGCTCCACGCGCAGGTTCGCGACCTCCGCGAAGCGCGGCCCTCGCCGCATGTTCGCGACGACCGCCTCGACGCGGTCGGGAGCGCCGCGCAGGCGCGCTTCGACCGACCCGTCGCTGCAGTTGCGCACCCAACCGGAGACCCCGAATTGTTCGGCCGAGCGCCGCACGAAGTCGCGATATCCGACGCCCTGGACGCGGCCTTCGGCGAAGACGTGAACCTCGATGAATTCTGCGCTCATGGACTCGTCGGCAGCGGCTTGAAGCGTTGCGTTCGATGTGGGACCTGTGGGAGCAATTTTCCCCCGATCTCGCCTTTGTGGCAAATCAGGCGGGGGCCGGCGGCGCGGCGGGAAGGTCGCCCGGTCGGGCGAAATTACGGGAGGGAAGCGCCTTGGCTATCCGCATTGGCCTCATCGGGGCCGGCATAATGGGCGCGGATCACGCCCGAACGATCTTTACCAGCGTCGGCGGCGCGGAGCTCGCCGCGATTCACGACCCGGATCGCGCCCGCGCCAAGAGCGTGGCGCAGTCCTGCGGGGGCGCGCGCGTCATCGAATCGGCGGGGGAACTGATCGCCGATCGCGACATCGACGCGGTCTTTGTCTGCTCGCCCGATGCGACCCACGCGCCGCTCGCGATCGCCTGCATCGAGGCCGGCAAGCCGGCGCTCGTGGAAAAGCCGCTCGCTCCGACGCTGGAGGCATGCCGGGCGGTGATCGCGGCCGAGATGAGAGGCGGGCGCCGGCTCGTGCAGGTCGGCTTCATGCGCCGCTTCGATCCCGGCTACCTCGCTGTGAAGGCGGCCCTCGCCGAGGGCCGCGTCGGCGCGCCGCTCTTTTTTCACTGCCAACACCGGAACGCCGTCGGCCCGGACTACCTGACCTCGGAAATGGTGATCGCAAATTCCTGCGTCCACGAGATCGACGTCGCGCGCTTCCTGCTCGAAGAGGAATTCGCATTCGCGACCGTGAGAAGTCCGCGCCCGAGCCGCAGGGCGCCCGGACGCCAACCGCAGTTTCTCGTGCTGGAGACCAAATCCGGCGTGATCGTCGACGTCGAGGCCTATATGGACTCGGACTACGGCTACGAAGTGAAAGGCGAGATGGTCTGCGAAACCGGCGCGATCGTGCTGGCGCCGAACCCGCCGATCCGCACCCGCAAATCCGCACTGGAGGCCTTCGCCGTCGAACCGGACTGGCGAGAACGTTTCCGGACGGCCTATCGCGAGCAGATCGCAGCCTGGGTGGGGTCGATCCGGACCGGGAAACCCGTGGGATCGAGCGCTTGGGACGGCTACGCCGCGTCGGTCACGGCCGAAGCCTGTCTGCAAGCCTGGCGCTCCGGCGCCCGAGAGCCCGTCGCGCTCGCGCAGGCGCCCGAATTTTATCGTTAACCGGAGCCGGGCGCCCCGCCGCAGCGCGGCGCCCGACGTTGAAAGTTTAAGCTTGTCCGGCGCCGAGATTTGAGTGAAGCTGACATGTCAGGCGCGAAGACCTGAACGCAACAGCAATCGCGTCCGCGGGCGGCGGGGCGGACATCTGGGTGGAGACGAAACGTTGCCGATCCTCGAACTGCATCGGGTTGCCAAGCATTTTGGCGCGATTCACGCGCTCAACGACGTCGATCTGTCCCTGGAGTCCGGCGAGGTTCTCGGACTGATGGGCGACAACGGCGCGGGCAAGTCGACCCTGGTCAAGGTGATCGCCGGAAATTTCCCGCCGACCCACGGGGAAATTCGCATCGAGGGTCAGGCGGTCCATTTCTCCAAGCCGGTCGAGGCGCGGGAAAAGGGCGTGGAGGTCGTCTATCAGGACCTCGCCCTGTGCAACAATCTTTCGGCCTCGGCGAATGTGTTTCTCGGCCGCGAAATCAAGCAGCGCGTCGGCCCCTTCCGCTGGCTCGACCACGCCGCGATGGCGCGGCGCGCCGGAGAATTGTTCACCGAGTTGAAATCCGAGACGCGCCCGCGAGATCTCGTGCGCCAGATGTCGGGTGGGCAGCGGCAGGCCGTCGCCATCGCGCGCACGCGGCTCTCCAAGGCGAAAATGGTGCTGATGGATGAGCCGACCGCGGCGATCTCGGTGCGGCAGGTGGCTGAGGTGCTCGATCTCATTCGGCGCCTGCGCGATTCCGGGATGGCGATCATCCTCATCAGCCATCGCATGCCCGACGTGTTCGCGGTCTGCGACCGGGTCGCGGTCATGCGGCGCGGCAACAAGGTTGCGGACAAATCGATCAAGGCCACCAGTCCCGAAGAGGTGACGGGTCTGATCACAGGCGCGATCCATACGGCTTAGGACATATTTATGGCTACGGACGTCGCGAACCCTCCGCCGAAGGACAACGTGTCGATCGAGTCCGTGCTCGGACTGCAGACACAATCGCCGCTTCAGCGATTGATCGGCGCGCAGTCGTTCTGGGTGACGGTCGCGCTGATCATCATTTGCGTGGTCATGGCCTATCTGCAACCGGCTTCGTTCGCGACGCCGGAGAATTTCTACAACATCACGCGCAACTTCTCCTTCATCGGCATCATGGCGCTGGGCATGACAGTCGTCATCGCGACCGGCGGCATCGATCTTTCCGTCGGCTCGGTGATGGGGCTCGTCGCCGTGGCCTGCGGGCTGACGCTGGAAGCCGGCTATCCCTGGTATCTCGCCGTGTTCGTGGGCATGTTCGCCGGCTTCGCGACCGGCCTGATCAATGGCCTGATCATCGCCTATGTCGGGCTTTCGCCTTTCGTGACGACGCTCGGCATGCTCTCGATCGCGCGGTCCGTTGCGGTCGTGCTTTCGGGCAACCGCATGATCTACAAGTTCGGCCCCGATGGGCCGGCGTTCAAGAAGCTGGGCGGCGGCTCGCTGTTCGCGGGCACGAGTTTCGAACTGTCGTATCCGCTGATCTTCCTTATCCTGCTGACCATACTGCTGGCGCTCGTCTACAAGATGACGGCCTGGGGCCGACACGTCATCGCGATCGGCGGCAACGAGCAGGCGGCGCTGCTGACCGGCGTTCCTGTCAACCGGATCAAGGTGCAGGCCTATATCGTTTCCGGCATGGCGGCGGCGTTCGCCGCGATCCTCAATGTCGGCTGGTCGGGTTCGGCGATCAATGCGCTGGGCGCAACCTACGAACTGCTGGCGATTTCCGCCGCGGTCATTGGCGGCGCCAATCTGATGGGCGGCGAGGCGAGCGCCTACGGCGCCTTCATCGGCGCGGCCCTGATTTTTGTCATTCGCAACGCCCTCCTGATGGCGGGCGTCGATTCCAATTGGCAGGGAACGTTCGTCGGGACGTTCCTGATCGCCGCGGTCTACCTCGGGAAGATCCGAGGGGCACGTCGCGAATAGCCGCTCAAGGCTTCGCGCAAACTGGGAGGATGGTAAATGCTGAAGGCAATGCTTGCCGGCGCAGTCGCCGCCGGCGCACTGATGGGCTTCGCTTCGTTGGCGTCCGCTGCGGATCCCTATACTTTCGCGCTGGTTCCGAAAAACACCAACAACCCGTTCTTCGACCAGGCGCTCGCCGGCTGCAAGAAGGCCGAAGCGGAACTGAAAGGCGCGGTGAAGTGCCTCTATATCGGCCCCGGCGAACACGGCGGCGGCGACGAGGAAGCGCAGATCGTGGCCGACCTGATCACCAAGAAGGTCGACGGCATCGCCGTCTCCCCGGCCAATGCGCCGGCGATGGCGAATGCGCTGAAGGGCGCCGCCGGCGCGAAGATCCCGGTTCTGACCTGGGATTCGGACCTGCTGCCGGCCGACAAGGGGCTGCGCGCCGCCTACGTTGGCACGCACAACTACGAAATCGGCGTCAACATCGCCAAGCTGGTGATGGAGATCAAGCCGAAGGGCGGCACGATCTGCATCCAGTCGGGCGGCGCCGCGGCGGCCAACCACAACGAACGCATGCAAGGCATCCGCGATACGCTCTCGGGGACCAAGAGCGCCGAGGCGCCCGGCGTACGTCTGACCGGCCAGAACGGCTGGAAGGAAGCGGACGGCTGCCCGCTCTATACCGACGACGACTTCGGCCGCGCCAACCAGCAGATGGAAGACATCCTGGCCAAGTATCCGAACCTCGACGCTTTCACGCCGACCGGCGGCTTCCCGCAGTTCCTGCCGGACGCTTATGAGCGCGTCGTGAGCAAGTACAAGGACAAGATCGCTTCCGGCGCGCTCGCGCTCGTCGTCGCCGACACGCTGCCCGTCCAGATCGATCTGATGAAGAAGGGCCTGTCGGCCGGACAGGTCGGCCAGCGTCCGTTCGAGATGGGCTACAAGACGATGTACTTCCTGAAGGACATGAAGGAAGGCAAGCCGGCGCCGGCCGATCCGACCTATACCGGTCTCGACGTCTGCACGCCGAAGAACGTCGCAACCTGCATCGGCGGCTGAGCCGAAGCGGGAGGGGGCCGGCGCCGGTCCGGCCCCCAACCTTGCCGCGCCGCCGCCGATCGGGCGCAACAGCTCGATCGACGGCGACGACCCCGTTCCCTCACAACATCGAGTCGTAGGCGATGAAGTCGACGAATTCGCCGGCGCGCATGGCCTCGAGCGTTTCGGGCAGGACGACGAGGCCGTCGGTCTGCGTGAGCGACGTGATCACGCCGGCGCCGTCGACCGGATGTTTATGGGCCATGACGACCCCGTCGGGGGCGCGCGCGAGGCGGGCGCGGACGAATTCGCGGCGGCCGAGCTTCTTGCGATAGTCGAATGCGGCGCGGACGGTGGTCGCGACGATCGGCTGCGGCGACGCCCCGCCGAGCGCGTCGAGCAGCGGGCGAACCACAAACGCGAAGGCGATGAACACCGCGACCGGATTGCCCGGCAGCCCCACGATCGGCGCGCCGTCGAGGACGCCCATCGCGACCGGACGGCCGGGTTTGATCCCCAGCCGCCAGAACGTCAGCGCGCCCCGGCTTTCGATCGCTTCGCGCACGTGATCCTCCTCGCCGGTCGACACGCCGCCCGAGGTCACGACGAGATCATGGCGCGCCGCGGCGTCCTCCAGCCGCGCCGCGATTTTGGAGGCGTCGTCGCGCAGGATTCCGAGGTCGCCTGCGACGCATCCGCGCCGCCTGAGCAGGGCGATCAGCGCATGGCGGTTGGCGTCGTAGAGGCCCGCGGGCGGCAGAGCCTCGCCCGGCGCGGCGATTTCGTCGCCGGTCGAAAATACGGCGACGCGCAGGGCGCGGCGCACGGCGAGCTGCGATTGCCCCAACGCGCCCGCCAGCGCGACATGGCGGGGATCGAGGCGCTGGCCCGCCTGGATCGCAATCGCGCCCCTGGCGACGTCCTCGCCGCGCGGCCGGGCGTTGGAGCCCCGGCTGAGGCCGGCGGGAAGCGCGACGCGGCCGTCGTCCCGGATCCTGACGTCCTCCTGCATGAAGACGGTGTCGGCGCCGGGCGGCATTGGCGCGCCTGTGAAGATGCGCGCGGCGGCGGCGCGCAGGCGGCCTTCCCCGGGCGATTGCCCTGCCGCGATTCGCGCGACGACAGGCAGAAATGTCTCGCCGGTCGCGTTCAGATCGGCATGGGCGACGGCGTAGCCGTCGACCGCCGAATTGTCGAAGCCCGGCAGATCGAGCGGCGCAACGAGGTCCTGCGCGAGAATGCGCCCGTCCGCGTCCGCGAGTGCGACGTTTTCGACTTCGGCCACGACAGGCGTGCGTTCGGCGATGCGCGCGGCGATCTCGTCCACCGTCAGGAGCTTGCCGCTGGCGCCGAAGAGGTCTTTGCTCAGTTGCGCCATGGCTGGTCCGAGACTTCCGTTCGAGGGCCCTGGCCGCGCCGCAATCTTTCGAGCGCCGTCGCCAACGGCTCGGCGCGCCGCAGCACGAGATCGGCGACGGCCTCGACATCGTCGACATGGCCGTGCGGCAGATTGGCCGCCGGCGGGCGCTCGTCGCTGACCACGGCGACGATATTCGGGTCCTCGGGATGAAGCCAGGGCTTGCCGACCGCTGCGCGGCGAATCTCGATCTTGGCGTGCGCCTCCCGCTTGAACCCTTCGATCAGCACGAGGTCGACCGGCGCGAGCATCGTCAGCAGATCGGCGAGCGAGGGCTCCGGCGCGCTGCGAAATTCCCTGATCAAGGCGAGGCGACGGGCCGATGCGATCAGCACCTCATGGGCGCCCGCGGCGCGATGGACGAACGAATCCTTGCCGGGCTTGTCGACGTCGAAATCGTGATGCGCGTGCTTGAGCGTCGAAACGCTGTAACCGCGCCGATTGAGTTCGGGGATGAGGCGCGCCACGAGCGCGGTCTTCCCGGCGCCGCTCCAGCCGGCAAGGCCGATCACGCGCATGGATGGTCCGCTCCGGTTCTGCTGGGCTCGCTCATGGCGGCGTATCTATCAGGGTCGGACCGGAAAGGAAGAGCCGGACCGCAGGCGGCTCGTCTCACTCCGCCGCGGCCCTCGCGCCCGCCTTCGAGACCCGCGCCGCGCAGAACTTGAATTCGGGGATCTTGCCGAAGGGATCGAGCGCCGGATTGGTGAGCAGGTTTGCCGCCGCTTCGGCGTAGCAGAACGGCATGAACACCATATTCTCGGGCACGTCGCGATCCGAGCGCAGTTTCACCTCGACCGCGCCGCGCCGCGTCTCCAGCTTGATGAAATCGCCGGGAGCGAGGCCGAGCCGGCGCATGTCGCGAGGCGCCATGAAAGCCGTGGCCTCGGGCTCGATGGCGTCGAGCGCGCCCGAGCGCCGGGTCATCGAGCCCGTGTGCCAATGTTCCAGCACCCGGCCGGTGGAGAGGACCATCGGATATTCCGCGTCGGGCAATTCATCGGGCGGCGAGACCCTGGCCGGAACGATCCGGCCGCGGCCGCTCGTCGTCGGAAAGCCGGTTGTGAAGATGATCTCGTTGCCGGGCTTGTCAGGCGCGTCGACAGGATAGGTGACGGCGCCCTCGCGCACGAGGCGCTCCCAAGTGATGTTCGCCATCGAAGGCATGAGCGAGGCCATTTCGGCGAAGACGTCGGCGGGGCTGCGATAGTTCCAGTCGCAGCCGATCCGCCGCGCAATTTCCTGGATGATCTCCCAGTCCTGCCGCGCCTGGCCCGGCGGCGGCACGACCGGACGGGACAGTTGCACGCGCCGGTCGGTGTTCGTGAACGTTCCGGATTTCTCCGCGAAGGCGGAGGCGGGCAGGATCACGTCGGCGTGGAAGGCGGTCTCGGTGACGAAGAGATCCTGCACCACGAGATGCTCGAGCTTGGCGAGCGCGCCGCGCGCGTGGTTGAGGTCGGGGTCCGACATCGCGGGATTCTCGCCCTCGATATACATGCCGCGGATGTCGCCGGCATGGATCGCGTTCATGATCTCGACCACGGTGAGGCCGCGCTTGGGATCGAGATTGGCGTTCCAGGCGCGTTCGAAAACCGATCGGAAATCTCCGCGCTCGACCGGCTGGTAATCGGGAAAGAACATCGGAATGAGGCCGGCGTCCGAGGCGCCCTGGACATTGTTCTGGCCGCGCAGCGGATGCAGCCCCGTCCCTGGCCGGCCGAGCTGTCCCGTCGTCAGCGCCAGCGCGATCAGGCAGCGCGAATTGTCGGTGCCGTGCACGTGCTGGCTGATGCCCATGCCCCAGAAGATGATCGAGGCGCGCGACTTCGCATAGGCGCGCGCGACTTCGCGGATCGTCTGAGCGTCGACGCCGCAGGCCTCGGCCATTTTCTCCGGCGCGAAGTCGACGATGTTGCGCTTCAACTCTTCGTAATTCTCGGTATAGCCGGCAATGTATTGCTCGTCCGCCAGTCCCTCGGTGACGATGGTGTTGAGCATTGCATTCAGCAGCGAAACGTCCGAGCCCGGCTTGAAGGCCAGATGCTTCCAGGCGTGACGCGAAAGGCTCTGCCGGCGCGGGTCCATCACGACGAGTTTGGCCCCGCGCTGCTTGACCGCATTCTTGATGAAGGTTGCGGCGACGGGATGGTTGACGGCCGGGTTGGCGCCGATGACGATGATCAATTCGGCCTCGAGCGCCGCGCTGAACGGCGCCGAGACTGCCCCGGAACTCAGCCCCTCCATCAGCGCGGCCACCGACGAGGCGTGACAGAGCCGCGTGCAATGATCGACGTTGTTGGAGCCGAAGCCGGTGCGCACCAGCTTCTGGAACAGATAGGCCTCCTCGTTGGAGCCCTTGGCGGAACCGAAGCCGGCGAGCGCCCCGGGCCCATGCGCATCGCGAATCCGTTTCAGGCCCGAGGCCGCGCGGTCGAGCGCCTCCTCCCAGCTCGCCTCGCGAAAATGCGTGAACGGATCGGCGGGGTCGACCTGATCGCCGGCGTCCTTGGGCTTGCCAGGCAGGCGCACCAGCGGCTTCGTCAGGCGGTGGGGATGGTTGATGTAGTCGAAGCCGAACCGTCCCTTGACGCAGAGCCGGTTGTGGTTGGCCGGTCCATCCTTGCCTTCGGCATAGACGATGCGGTCGTCCTTGACCTGATAGGTCACCTGACAGCCGACGCCGCAGAACGGACAGAGCGAATCGACGGTGCGGTCGGGCGTGAGCGAGCGCCTTTGCGTCGCGTCGTCGATCAGCGAGGCCGGCATCAGCGCGCCGGTCGGGCAGGCCTGCACGCATTCGCCGCAGGCGACGCAGGTCGATTCTCCCATGGGATCGTCGAAGTCGAACACGATCTTCGCGCCGTGGCTGCGATAGGCCATGCCGATCACGTCGTTGACCTGAACCTCGCGGCAAGCGCGCACGCAAAGACCGCATTGAATGCACGCGTCGAGATTGACGCGCATCGCCGGATGGCTCGCATCCGTCCGCCAGCGCTCGGCGGCGGGGAACCGGCTCGTCGTCACGCCCGTCTTTTCCGCCCAAACCCAGAATTTCGAATCGGGGTCATGCGCCTGGGCGCGCGGCGGCTGATCGGCGACGAGCAACTCCATCACCATCTTCTGCGCCGCCTGCGCGCGCGCGCTCCGCGATTTCACCTTTATGCCCGGCGACGGCTCGCGCTTGCAGGAGGCGGCGAGCACGCGTTCGCCCTCGATTTCGACCATACAGGCGCGGCAATTGCCGTCGGGGCGATAATCGGGCGCGGGCGAATGGCAGAGATGGGGAATCTCGGCGCCGCAGCGCCGGGCGACCTGCCAGATCGTTTCGCCGGGCGCGGCCTCGACAGGCTTTCCGTCGAGTTCGAAGGCGATGGCGTCAGTCATGGCGCGGGCTCGTTTCCGAATTCATTCCGCGGCCGCCTTGGGCGCGGCCGAGGGGCCAAAATACTTGAGGACGCTCGTCAGCGGATTGGAGGCCGCCTGGCCGAGGCCGCAGATCGAGGCGTCGCGCATCGCTTGCGACAACTCGCCGAGCAGCGCATCGTCCCAGCGCTCGCGCTGCATCAGAGCGACCGCCTTTTGCGTCCCAACGCGACAGGGCGTGCATTGCCCGCAGCTCTCGTCCTCGAAGAAACGCATCAGATTTAGCGCGGCGGCGCGCACGTCGTCCTTGTCGGAGAGGATCACGACCGCCGCCGAGCCGATGAAGCAGCCGTATTTCTCCAGCGCGCCGAAATCGAGCGGAATGTCGTCCATCGCGGCCGGCAGAATGCCGCCCGAGGCGCCGCCGGGAAGATAAGCCGCGAACTCATGGCCCTCGGCCATGCCGCCACAGAATTCGTCGATCAATTCGCGCACCGTCACGCCCGCCGGGGCGAGCTTCATGCCGGGGCTCTTCACTCGGCCCGACACGGAATAGCTGCGCAGGCCCTTCGAGCCGTTGCGCCCCTGCGCCGCCCACCAATCCGCGCCTTTTTCAAGAATCTCGCGCACCCAGTAGAGCGTCTCGATATTGTTGATCAGCGTCGGCTGGCCGAACAGCCCGACCTGGAAGGGGTAGGGCGGCTTGTGCCTGGGCAATCCGCGCTTGCCCTCGAGGCTTTCCATCAGCGAAGATTCTTCGCCGCAGATATAGGCGCCCGCGCCGCGCCTGAGGTGCAGGCCCGGACCGCCCGCCGGCAAGCGCGCGATCTCGCGCCGCAAGATCTCGATCGCGGCGGGATATTCGTCGCGGATGTAGATATAGACCTCCTCGGCCTCGACGGCCGCGGCGCCGATCAGCATGCCTTCGAGAAAACGGTGCGGATCGCGCTCGAGATAGACGCGGTCCTTGAACGTGCCCGGCTCGCCCTCGTCGCCGTTGACGCACATCAGACGCGGACCCTTCTGAGCGCGCACCGAGCGCCATTTGCGCCCGGTCGGAAAGCCCGCGCCGCCGAGACCGCGCAGCGCCGCCGTGTCGAGCCCGTCGAGCACGGCCTCGACGCTCACGGCGCCGGAGCGCAGGCGCTTCAGCAGCGCATAGCCGCCGCCGGCGACATAAGCGTCGTAACCGATATAGTCGGGAATTCGCGGATGCGCTTGGCCCTCCGCCGCGGCGGCCAAAACGCTCGCGGCGTCGGCGCGGTCGATGAAGTTGTGACCGACCTCGGCGACCGGCGCGCTGTCGCAGCGCCCGACGCAAGGCGCGCGCACGACGCGCACGCCGGGACCCGCCTTCGTCCCAAGTTCGGCCAGCAGGGCGTCCGAACCCGCCAGCATGCAGGAGATCGAATTGCAGACCCGGATCGTGAGCGGCGGTATCGCAGGATCGCCTTCCTTCACGACGTCGAAATGAGCGTAGAAAGTCGCAGTCTCGAAAACTTCCGCGAAGGATAGCCGCATCTGGTCGGCAAGCGCGGCCAGATGCGCGGCCGAGATCTGCTTGAACCTATCCTGGATGAGGTGCAGATGCTCGATCAGCAGGTCGCGCCGGCGAGGCCGGTCGCCGAGCAATTCGGCGATCTCGTGCGCCGCCCGCGGGTCGACCTGCCGGCCCTTGGGGATCGCGCGCCCGCGCCGGCGGCCTTCTCCGGGATGCTCGAACCGAACCACTTCGTGGACATCATGCTCACTCACGAACCCGGACCTCCCTGTGGCCGCAATCTGGAACGGGAAGCGCCCGACTTCAACCGCTTTGGCGAACCCTCGCTTCCCGGCGCCTTGGCCGCGCCGCTTCCGTGTTGGCCCGCCCCTTGCTTGGCCGGTCCCGGCGCATAGGGACGGTGACCGAGCCGGTCGTCGGTCGCACGAGGGAGGGGCCGCTCGCCATCTGAGTCGAAGCTTCGACGCCCCCACAATCGCCGCCAGGGGCCGAGCCAAGCCTGGAGATCCGCCTTTGCGAGCCGCAGCCGACGCTTCCCCTTTGAGACTGGCCTATATCGGTGATGCGACGGACGCGTCGGATCGTCTCCGGCGCGTCTGCGACGCCTATGTCGCCGCATTCCGGCGATGCGTCGAGGAGCATCTGGCGGGAGACGGCATCGCTTGTTGTCGCATGGCAGGCGCGCTGAGCCGCGCCGATCATGAACCCTGCCTTCGCATCGCGATCGACCTGTCGGGCGCGGATCTGATCGTCCGCACGAAGATCGTCGCGGCCGTCAACGCCGCGACGACCTACCTCGGTCTGATGATGGACGGGCTCCGCCTGGGGCCGGATCTGGTCTGGGGCGACGTCCTGGTGGAGACCGACTTTTCCGAACCGGACCGCTCGCCCGTCCCGCGAAACGCGCGCGCGAACCTGCGGCTCGTCACGTCAATGTGATCGGTCAAGAATTTTCCGCGGCTTTCGGCGGGATGGAAAACGCGGCGCCGGCATGTTGGCGAACCATCAGGATCTGTCCGCGTTCTTCGACCTCGAGCGCGAGTTCGTAGCTCGGGATCTCCAGGCTCGCGTCGAATGTGCGCTTCGAGACCCGCAGGGCGTCGGGCGCCGCCTTCAACATCTCCTGGGCCAGCGAAGCGCCCTGCCCGCGCAGGTCCGAATCCTCGACGACGCGGGAGACGAGACCGGTCCGATAGGCCTCGTCGGCGTCCATCGGGCGTCCGGTCAGCAGCATTTCGCGCGCGCGGGAGAGGCCGATGGCCCGTTGCAGGCGCCAGCTCACGCCGAGTTCGCTCGCGGAGAGGCCGATCTTGACGAAGGCGGGATGAAACGACGCGCTGCGGCCGGCGAGGATGACGTCGGCGGCGAGCGCGAGCGCGAGCCCGCCGCCGGCCGCGGCGCCGTGCACGAGCGCGATGATCGGCTGCGGGCAGGCGCGCATCGCCTTCAGCACGTCGCGCAACGTCCAGTCCCCGTTCGGCCCGTCGCGCAGGCGATCGGGCTGGCCCATCGCTTTCAGATCGGCGCCGGAACAGAAGGCGCGGCCCGCGCCGGCCAAGATGACGATGCGCGTTGCGCCGTCCCGCCGCTTGCTCTGAAAATATTCCAGCAGCGAATCGGCCAGGGGCTGGTTCAGCGCGTTGAGACGTTCGGGCCGATTGAGCGTCACCCAATCGACCTCGCCCGCCCTGTCCACTTGCAAGTGCGCCGCGTCGGTCATGTCAGGCCATCTCCCGCCCATCCGGAGCGCCGATCGGCGCGATGGGCTATCGATAGGACAGAATCGGGAGAGGTCAAATGGCGGCGGATTTTTCGCCGAGGCCATGCGCCTGTCCGCGGCGACCCGGCGACGAGGAAAAAGCGGCGGGTCCCGGGATTCGCCGGCGCCGCCAAAGACTGCGCGTCAGGCCAGCGGATCCTCATAGGAGAGATAGATCGTCTTGCTCTCGAGATAGGATTCGACGCCGGCGCGGCCCTTCTCCCGGCCCAACCCGCTTTCCTTCATGCCGCCGAACGGCAGATCCTGCCGCGAGCGGAAAATGTCGTTGATCCAGAGCGATCCCGCGTCGATCCGCTCGGCCAGCGAAAGCGCGGTCGCGACGTCGCGCGAGAAGACGAAAGCGGCGAGGCCGTAGGGCGTTGCGTTGGCCAGCCGCAGCGCTTCGCGCCTGTCGTCGAAGGGCGCCAGTCCGAGCACCGGCCCGAAGGTCTCCTCGCGCATCACGAGCATGTCGGGAGCCGCGTCCGCGATCAATGTGGGGGGAAGGAAATATCCGCGATCGAAAATCCCGCCCGCAAGCCGCTCGCCGCCGAGCCGCACGAGGCCGCCCTTGGCGCGCGCGTCCGCGATCTGGCGCGCGCTGTTCGCATAAATCCGTTCGTTGACGAGCGGCCCCAGCGACACGCCGGGCGCCAGCGGATCTCCCAAGGTCAGCTTCTCGACCTCGGCGGCGAGAGCGTCGACGAAACCGGCATAGGCGGCGCGTTCGACATAGACGCGATTGACGCGATAGCAGAACTGGCCGGAATTGGAGAAAGCGTGGCGCGCGATCGCGGCCGCGGCCTTGGCGATGTCCGCGTCGGCGCATACGATCGCCGGGCTCTGGCCGCCGAGTTCGAGGGTCAGGCGCTTCATTGTCTGCACGGCCTGCGCGGCGATCGCCTTGCCGGCCGCGACGCCGCCGGTGAAGGCGACCTTGCGCGGGATCGGATGACGCACCAGCGCCATGCCGACCTCGCGCCCGTCGCCGGTCACGACATTGAAGCAGCCGTTGGGATAGCCGGCGTCGCGAAACAGCTCCGCCAGTTTCAGGGTGGTCAGCGGCGTATCTTCCGCGGGCTTGGCGACCAGGGTGCAGCCGGCGATCAGCGCCGCGCCGAGCTTGAAGGTGAGCAGCGTGACGGGATAGTTGAACGGCGCGATCGCGACGACCACGCCGACCGGCTCGCGCGTGACGAACGCCCTCTCGCCGGGCGCGCCGCCGAGGGTCATTTCGGCGCGAAGGCGCAAGCCTTCCTCGGCGTAGACTTCCAGCAATTCGGCGGAGCGTTCGATTTCCGTCGCCGCCCCGGGCAACGGACGGCCAAGTTCGCTCGTCAGCAGGCGGGCGAGCTCTCGCGCGCGCTCGCGCATCAACCGGGCGGCGGCTCTCTGCAGTCTCGCACGTTCGACAACCGGCGTGGCGCGCCAGTCGGCGAAGGCGCGATCGGCGGCGCGGATCGCGCGGTCCGCGTCCTCGGCGTCGGCGTTCGGAACGCTGTCGATAAATTCGCCGGTCGCGGGATTGCGGATCTCGCGCCGCCGTCCCGACGCGGAGGGCGACCATGCGCCGTCGATGAACATGTCCATGGCGGCGCTCGATCGGGTCAGATCAGGTGAAGCATCAGCGCGGCGCGCGTGCGCGGGAGTTCTTCTTCCGCCATCCTGCGCCCGGCCTCGGTCTCGAACAGATCGAACTTGGTCGCCTGCCGGTCGGCGTAGTCATGCGGGTTCATCTTGAACCAGTCGCAAGCGACGGAAATGCCGGTCACCGTGTAGCGCCAGAGCTTGTCGGCGTCGCGCATCAAGCCGGTCGTTGAGCGATTTCGGATAGGGCCTCGTGTCGTGGCCGTCGATGATCTCCCCGACCGCCGCGATCGTTTCCTCGGGCCAGCCGAGCTTTTCGAGGATTTCGCGCGACAGGCGCACGCCCTCGGTCTCGTGGAGGAAACGAACGTCGGATTGCATCATGTTGGGGCCGAAGCCCTTCTCGATGATGTCGGCCATGTCGATCGACCACCAGCCGATGTCGTGCAGGATGATCGCTAGCGAGACGATGTCGCGATCGGCCTCGGTGTAGATGTCCAGCAGCTTGACCGCGAAGGCGTAGGACAGCGGGATATGCACGTCGTTCTTGCGAGCGCGCATATAGGGCGTGGCGAGGCGCCAGACGTCGTCGTAGCGGCCCTTCGCGATGTTCTGTATCGACATGTCAATCCTCTCTTACGACGATCGCGGGCGGCCGGGGCCGCCCGCGAGAGCCTGTCGCCGCTCCGGCCTCAACCGAGAATCGTCACTTCGCCCGTGCCGCCGTCGACGCGCAGACGCTGGCCGGTGCGGATGACCGAACTCGCGCTGCCCGTCCCGGTCACCGCCGGCAGGCCGTATTCGCGGCAGACGATCGCGGCGTGGGACATCATGCCGCCGATGTCGGTGACGGTGGCCTTGATCTTGCCGAACACCGGCGCCCAGCTCGGCGCCGTGACCGGCGTGACCAGGATTTCGCCCTCTTGCACCTGTCCGAGATCCTCGGCGGAGCGGATGACGCGCGCGATCCCCTCGACCACGCCGGGCGAAGCGGCCATGCCGGAAAGCTTGGTCGCGTTCGCGGCGCCCTGCAGCCAGCCCCTCACGCTGTCCGACGTGATGCCCCAGAGCATGATCGTGAACGGTTCGGTGATGACTTCGGGCGGCGCGTTGAGCGCGGGCTGCGGCGGCCGGGTGGCGAGCGCGGCGACGATCTTGCGCCGCCGTTCGACCTCGGCCGGCCAATAGATGCGGTCCCATCGGCTCGGCGCCGACCGCCCAGGCGCTGGAATAATCGAACAGCGCGTCGCGCACTTCCTGGCGCGAGAGATAGAACATGTCGTCCGCCTTCGGCCAGAAGCCCTGGCGATGCAACAGCGCGCTGAGCTCGCGCATCTTGCGCCAGAACACGCTCATCGCCCAATGCTCGATATAGAAGTTGTGGTTCTCCACATAGGGGAACACGGTGCGGGCGAGGCCGAGCTTGCCCTCGAACGCCGCCTTGGCGTCGCCCTCGAGCAGCTCCGCATATTCGGCCGTGATGCGGTCGCGCTCCTCGGCGATCGCCGCCGTCGGACGGTCGATGACCTTCCCCTGCTCCAGCCGGCCGATGTAGTCCCTGATGTAGCCGAGCGGAATGTCGAGGTGCTCGATCCAGTATTTGTCGTCGGAATAGAAGCCGTTGCCGGAGGTGAAGTTGAACCAGGGATACTTGCGCGTCCTTCCAGGCCTTCAACCACTGGGCGCCGTTCGCGGCCTTGCCGACGGCGGCGAGCGCCTCGTCGACGGAGCCGGTCTTCAGCGCGCTCGCAACGCCGAGCTTGACCGCGAGTTTCGCGAGCGCCTTCAGCTCGTCGTCGGGACGGAACAGATCGACGTCGACGCCCTGCACCATCTTCGCGATGGCCTGGTCCGGAATGGTCGGGAACTGTGTCTTCACGAAGCCGAAGAAGTCGAGATAGGCGGCGTAGCCGAGGTTGAGGAACTCGAAGTGATATTGCCAGGTCTTGTAGAGCAGCTGGATCGCACTTGTCGTAGCTTTCCATCAGCGCATAGGTGTTGTCGAGCCCGACGCCGCCGGTGACTCTTCGAGCGGCACCATCTCGGGCAGCGGATCGAATTTCAGCGCCTCCATCTCCGCGATCGTCGCCGAGATCTTCTTGTGCCAGTTCTCCAGCAGCGAGTTCCAGTTCTGGAAATAATGGCCGGCGCGCTGCATGAAATGGGGCACGCGATCGCCGATCTTCTCGGGCGCGACCGCGACGGGGCTCATGTAGACGTAGCCGTTGAGGATCCGGTAGTCGATGCCGTTGGCCGGCGGCACGAGATAATGGCGGGTGTTGTACTGGCCGAGGCACTTGACCGCGAATTCGACCGTCACCGTGTCGAACGGCTTGAACGGGTTCGGCCAGTGCTGGCTGTCGCAGAACCAGAACTTGGCTTCCTCCTTGTCCCGCTGCTAGTCGAGGAAGCGCGTATAATAGGGATAGAGCTGCTCCCAGCCTTCGGCGCCAGCCGGGGCTTTGAGAGAATAGGGGCTAGGAAATCTGATGTTCACGGTCACGGTTCGCCTCCCAGGATTTGTTTGTATGTCTGATGTCTTGATATTGAGCGGGGACATCAGGGTGCCGAGAACGCCGTCGATGCCGGTGGAGAACTTCTGCGCCGCGGGCGCCTTCGGCTTCCGGCTCCAGATCGTCTCCGGGCGAGATTGAAGCGCGACGACGCCGTCCTCGGCGGGCAAGTCGCGATCGATCGCCCATTCCACGTCCTGCGGGCCGCCCATCGTCCTTTCCAGCGACTTGGCGAGCTTGGCGACCGCGATGACCTGGGAATCGCTGAGCGAGGCCAAGGTGCGCCGCTCCGGCTCGATCACGCGCGAGACGGTGTGGCGCGCGGCGCGGTCGGCGACCAGCTCGAAATCCTTTTCGGCGATGCGCCGCTTGGCGATCGTCAGCATGACCTTTTCGACGACGAAATTGTCCGGCGTGATCTCGCCGGAGACGACGGGCTCGCCGAGGCCGAACGCCGAGTCGATCACGATCTTGGTGCGGTCCCCGGTGATCGGGTCGAGCGTCATCGCGACGCCGGCGGCATAGGCGTCGACCATCTTCTGCACGCCGACCGACATCAGCACGTCGGTCGCGCCGATGTTGTTCTTGGCGCGATAGGAGATCGCGCGGGCATTGAACAGGCTGCCCCAGCAGGCTCTGACCCTGTCGACGGCCTCGTCGGCGCCGACGACCCAGAGATAGGTGTCCTGCTGGCCGGCGAAACTCGCGTCAGGCATGTCCTCGGCGGTGGCGGACGAGCGAACCGCGACGGGCAGGTCGCCTTGGCGCGACATGGCGCCATAGGCCTCGCGAATGGCCGCCTCGACATCGGCCGGCATGGGACTTTCCGTGATGGTCGCCCGCACGAGCGCCGCCTTGCGCGCCTCGTCGTCGACGTTGTCGACGTCGATCGAATTGACGATCGCATTGATCCGTTCCGACAGATTGTTGGCCGAGAGATGTCTGACATAGGCGTCCGTCGTCACGGCGAAGCCGGGCGGCACGCGCACCCCCGCCTTGATCATGCGCGCCAGCGACGCGCATTTGCCGCCCATGCGGGGATAATCGCTCTCCGGCGCGTCGCTGAATGCGGCGATATAGGGGCCCGCCCGCGTCTCGCTCATGAATGTTTTCTCCCAGATGTTTCTTATGTCTTTTGTGTCAGGCCGCGTGGGCCGCCGCGGGCCGGTCCCAGGCGATTTGCAGCGCCTTCGGCACCCGGAACGAAACGATCGGCAGGAACTCGAAGGATTGCTCGGGCACAATCCGAAGCCCGCGGAACCGTCGCCCCAGCTCTTGCAGGGCGATCGAGAATTCCAGCCGGGCGAGTTGGCGTCCGACGCAATTGTGAATGCCGAAGCCGAAGGAAAGGTGCTGGTCGGCGTTCTTGCGATGAATGTCGAAAGCCTCTCCGTTCTCGAAGACCTCTTCGTCGCGGTTGGCCGAGCCCTGCAGCAACAGGATGTTGGAGCCCTTGGGAATCTTCACGCCGCCGACCTCCGCGTCGGCGAGCGCGCGGCGGCGCCAGACGATCACCGAGGGCGAGTAGCGCAGGCACTCGTCGACCGCATTGGAGATCAGGCTCGGGTCGTCGACGATCTTCTGATATTGGGCGGGGCGAAGCAGCAATTCCCTGAGGCCGTTGGTCATCAGATTGGTCGTGGTCTCGTGGCCGGCGAACAGCGCGCTGTAGAGCACGCCCGCGATTTCGTCGTCGCTGATCTCCTCGCCGCTCTGCTGCATGCGCACGAGATCGCCAGGCAGATCGTCGCTCGCATTCTCGTGCCGGCGGCGCACGATGTCGCGGCAATAGCGCCAGTAATCGACCATCGCGTGGGCGTGCGGAATCTGCTCTTCGTCGGAGAGGTCGCCCCAGGTCAGCGTCGCCCGGTTGACCGCCCAGGCCTTGACCTTGGCCACGTCCTCGGTGGGCACGCCGACCAATCGGAACAGGACGAGCGCGGGCACGTCATAGGCGAATTCCGCATGGAAGTTCGCCTGGCCCTTGGCCTCCATTGCGTCGAGCGCCTGGTTGACGATCTCGCGGATCTGCGGCTCGATCGCCTGGAAGCGCTTGGGGCCGAAGCAGCGCTGCACCAGACGGCGAATGCGCGTGTGTTCGGGCGGAATGCGCGCCGAGAGGCCGGAATAGGCGGTGAAGCCGCCCTCGCGCATGATGCGCCGCGCCTCCGCGCCGAAGGGGCGAACCGGCGCCTGCGCATTCTCGGAGGAGAAAGTCTGCCAGTTTTCGAACACGGATTTCACGTCGTTGTATCGCGCGATCACGTAATATCCGAGCTTCTCGGCATAAAACACCGGAGCCTCGTGCCGGACCCACTCATAGAACGGAAACGGGTCCTTCATATCGAACGGCTTGAAATCCTCGGACGCATTCGAAAACGGGCATCGGCTAGCGCCAGCGGTTTGCGTCGTCATAAGGTCCTCCCTGGGCCGCATTTGGCCGTGCGAGCCATATTCGGCGTTTGATGCGGCTCCATCAATTCATCAATTGGGCGAAGCCGCCTGCCGGAATTCGTCCTGCAATGGCTTGCAGCCAACGCGGGGCCCGCGGCCATCCCGGCCGCCGGGACCCAACGCTCGCCGCTCAAACATTCGCGACTCTCGCGCCGCGGCCGCGCAACTCGAGCCGGAGGCCGGGCTTCTCCACAACGATCTCACTGAAGTCCCTGCGCGCGGCAAGTTCCTTGATCAGGCGCAAAACCGGGCGCGAATCCGGGTCATAATCGAGATTGATCGGGCCCGCGGCCCGCATCGCGTCGACCTGTTCGGCAGGCATGACCGCGCGCAGCAGGAACTCCTCGTCCGGCAGATCGCGGCCCAGGCGCGCGCGCAATTCGGATAGCGTCGCCATGCCCGGCTCCTGGCTCAATTCCCTGGCGCGAGGGCTCGAATGGACGCGCTCGAGCACGAGCGGGTCCAGCGGCGCCGCCGGGGCGCCGAAACGACCGAGCGCGTAGCGGATGACTTCGTCGGGCAGTCGCGAGTAGCGCTCGCCGGAGATCACGTTCATCACGGCTTGCGCGCCGACCACCTGAGAGAACGGGGTCACCATGATGGGATAGCCGAGCTCGGCGCGAACGCGCTCGACCTCCTCGAGCGCCTTGCCGAGCAATTCGCCGCGCTTCATCTCGACGAGCTGCCGTTTCAGCGTGGTCAACATGCCGCCCGGCATTTGATGACGGAAATAGCTGCGGTCGAATTCCTGCGGCTTTCCGGTTTCCAGCCCCTCGGCCTTGGCGAGGGCGGCGAAATAGGCGCTCATCTGAGACAGCGCCTCGCCGTCGACGTCGACCTTATGGCCGAGATCGCCGAGATTGGCGACCACCTGTTCGGCCGCGGGCTGCGAGGTTCCGTTGGCGAGCGGCCGCACCGCGACGTGAAGCCGCGTGGCGCCGGCCTCGACGCCGGCGAGATAAGAGAATGGCGCGAGGCCGATGTTGCAATGCGAATGCAATTCGAGCGGCCGCGCGGCGATCGCCGCTTTGAGCGCCGGCAGCAACGTGCGCGCGCGCTCCGGCGTCAGCAGCCCGCCGGGGTCCTTGAGATAGACGGCGTCGAATTCGCCCGAAGCGGCGAGCTGGCGAGCCTTGGCCGAATAATACGCGTCGTCGTGCAGGGGACTGACGGTGTAGCAGAGCGCGGCCACGACCGCGGGGACGCCGACCTTGCGCGAAAGACGCGCGACCGAGATCATGGCGCCGGCGTCGTTCATCGGGTCCATGACCGCAAATCGGCGAATGCCGTCGCGCACGAGCAGCGAGAACGCGAGCTCCATCAGTTCCGTGCTCGCGACCTCCCAGGAAATGAAGCGCATGCCCGTGGTCAGGAAGCTGAGCGGCGTGCGCGGCATCGCCTTGCGCATGATCCTTATGCGCTCCCACGGGTTTTCCTTGAGATAGCGCACCGCGACCGCCATGTGCGTCGAGGTGATGAAGTCCACTGCGCAAAAGCCGACGCGGTCGACGACCGGCGCGATGCCGGCCATCATCGCGGTGTTCAGGCCGGTGGCGCCCCACAGGCTCTGGTTGCCGTCGCGCATCGTGGTGTCGATCAGCTCAATCTCAGCCATGACGCGAGCCTCGGGCGAGGAATGCGGAGAGAAATCGGGTGTCGACGCCGCCGGCGATGAATTCGGGCTCGTCGAGCAGGTTCTGATGCAGGCCGACGTTGGTGTCGACGCCCTCGATGCGCAGGCTGCGCAGCGCGCGGCGCATCGTCGCCAGCGCTGCCGCACGATCGGGCCCCCAGGCGATCAGCTTGGCCACCATCGAATCATAGAACGGCGGCACGCTGCGCGCCCGACGTCAGATAGGTGTCGACACGAATTTCGTTGCCGGCTCGGAAACCAAGCCAGCGCGACGCGGCCCGGGCACGGCCGGAAATCGAGCGCCGGCGTCTCCGCATTGATGCGGCACTCGACGGCATGGCCGCGCGGCTTACGTCGGCCTGAGCGAAGCGAAGCTTGCCGCCCTGGCCGATATGTATCTGCTCGGCGACGAGATCGAGACCGATGATCGCCTCGGTGACGGGATGCTCGACCTGGATGCGGGCGTTCATTTCGAGGAAGTAGAACGCCTCGCGCTGGCGATCGTAGAGGAACTCGACCGTCCCGAGGCTGCGATAGTCGAGCGCCTTGCAGAACCTGACCGCGGCGTCGCAGATGCCGCGGCGGAGGGCGTCGCTGAGGGCCAGGCGCGGCGCTTCCTCGACGCAGCTTCTGATAACGCCGCTGAACCGAGCAATCGCGCTCGCCCAGGTGCAGGACGCTCTCGCCGTCGCCGAGGATCTGCACTTCGACATGCCGGCCCGAGGCGACGAAGCGTTCGAGATAGACGCGGGCGTCGCCGAAGGCCGCGGCCGCTTCGGCCATCGCCATGTCGACCGCCGGTTGCAGCTCTGCGGCGCTCTCGACGCGTTTCATGCCGCGCCCGCCGCCGCCCGCGACGGCCTTGACCAGCAACGGGAAGCCGATCCGTTCGGCGACGCTTTCCGCCTCTGCGGCGTCGGAGATCGACGGCGCCCGGCGCGACGGGCACGCCGGCGAGCTCCGCCAGGCGCCGCGCCGAAAGCTTGTCGCCGACCGCCGCGATCTGCGCCGAGGTCGGGCCCAGGAAGACGATTTCGTGCTCTTCGCACGCTTGCGCCAGACGCGGCGTTCTCGGAGAGAAAGCCGTAGCCCGGATGGATCGCGTCGCAGCCCGCGCCGAGCGCGGCCTGCGACGACCGCCTCGACATTCAGATAGCTCTTGGTCGCATGCGCCGGGCCGATGCAGACCACGCGATCGGCGAGTTTCGCGCGCCAGGCTCTCGAGATCGATCTGCGAGGCTGCGAGCACCGTCTCCACGCCCAGCGCCCGGCAGGAGCCGATGATGCGCACGGCGATTTCGCCGCGATTGGCGATGAGGACGCGGCGAATGGTCATGTCAGCATCGTCTGACGTGCAGCAGAGTCTGATCGAATTCGACCATCTGGCCGTCCGCCGCCAGAATCTCGACGACTTCGCCCGCGACGTCGGCGTGGATCGAATTCATCAGTTTCATCACTTCGACGATGCCGATGACGCTCCTCGGCTCCACCTTGGCCCCGACTTCGACGAAGGGCGGCGCGCCGGGCTTGGGCGCGCGGTAGAACACGCCCAGCATCGGCGCCTTGACCGGCGTGATGTCCTGCGCGAGCGCCGGCCGGGACGTCGGCGCCGCAATCGCGGGAATCGTCGTCGGCGACGGCGCGAGCGCGGGCGGGCTCTTCGCTGTGGCGGGCGGCGCTGCGGGTTCGATCGCGGACGAGCGCCGCAGCGTGAGCTTGAAATCGCCGGTTTCGAGTCTGAGTTCGTCGAACTGAGATGCGTCGAGGATATTCAGAATCTTCTGCACATCGTCTGTGGTCAGCTTGTCGCCCACGCCCGCATTTCCCGCCCATGAATCCGTCGCTTTGGACGGGTGTGAAAGTTCAAAGGAGGCTAGGCATTTGCCGCTCCCCTGACAATCGGGCGCGGGCTCGCGTTGCGCAGGGTGAAAAGGATGGAATTTACCGCGCGGCTCGCCGGGCGGCGCCCCGGGCAATTTTCGTGAGCTGGTTTGATAAATTCCAATTCAGCGCATAGACATGGGCTTGGACCCGCTGGAGAAGCGGGCGTTCGCAGGGAGTCTGAAGTGGAATACGAGAGCGGAAAACCGGGACTGCAACTGCGCTCCCTCGTGGACGAAGGCGGCGAACTCACGCTCGCGCTCGTCGAAACGCCGACTCCAAAACCCGGTCCCGACGAAGTGGTGGTGCGCATCGAGGCGACGCCGATCAATCCCAGCGATCTCGGGCTTCTGCTCGGCGCCGTGGATCTCTCGACGCTGGCGGCCTCGGGCTCGCGCGATCAGCCGATGCTCAAGGGACGGATACCCGCCGGCGCGATGAAGAGCATGGCGGGCCGCCTCGGTCAGTCGCTTCCGGTCGGCAACGAGGGCGCCGGCGTCGTCGTCGAGGCGGGCGCCTCCGACGCGGCGCGGGCGCTCCTGGGCAAGACCGTCGCGATCATCGGCGGCGCGATGTACGCGCACTATCGTTGCGTCGGGATCGAAAACTGCCTCGTTCTGCCGGCGGATGCGACGCCCGCCGATGGCGCTTCGGCTTTCATCAACCCGCTGACCGCACTCGGCATGATCGAGACGATGCGCCTGGAGGGACACAAGGCGCTCGTTCACACCGCCGCGGCGTCCAATCTCGGGCAGATGCTCAACCGAATATGCCGGAAGGACGGCGTCGGGCTCGTCAACATTGTTCGCGGCGCCAAACAGGAAGACCTGTTGCGGTCGCAGGGCGCCGAGCACGTGTGCAATTCCTCGTCGCCGGATTTCACGGCGCAATTAAATCGCGCGGTGGCGGCGACGGGGGCCACGCTCGGCTTCGACGCGATCGGCGGCGGCGCGCTCGCGAGCCAAATGCTTTCCGCGATGGAGGCGGCAATTTCCGCCAAGGCGACAGCCTACAGCCGCTACGGCTCGAGCGTGCACAAGCAGGTCTATATCTACGGCGGGCTCGACACCGGGCCGACCGAATTGCGCCGCAACTACGGGATGGCCTGGGGGATCGGCGGTTGGCTGCTGTTTCCATTCCTCGGCAAGCTGGGGCCGGAAGCGAACCGGCGCTTGCGCGAGCGGGTCGTCGCCGAACTCAAGACCACGTTCGCGAGCCATTTTTCCAAAGTGATTTCGCTGCAGGAGGCGTTGGATATCCCAACTCTCATCGCCTACAGCAAACGCGCGACCGGCGAGAAATATCTGATCAGCCCGAACAAGGGCGTGACGGGCTGACGCGTCGGCCGCACGCGCAACGCCGGCTCGCGAATTCCGCTCAGCGCGCGCCGGCGCGGGGCGGCAGTCCGAGCCGCGCGCGCAGCGCGGCCAGCGTTTCCTCAACTCGGGCGATGTCGAAATGCAGCGCCGCCAGCCCGGCCGCCCGGGCGCCTTCGACGTTGCGCGGCTGATCGTCCACGAACAGCGCCTCGGGCGCGCGCACATGGATTGCGTCGAGCGCGAGGCGATAGGCGCGCGGATCGGGCTTGAAGATCTGGGTGCGGGTTGCGTCCACGATCGCATCGACGTTCCTGAACACCGAAAAGCGATCGAACCATTGAGGTCCCAGGAACAGCTCGAGCTCGTTCGACAGGATCGCGACGGGAACGCCGCGCGCGCGCGCCTCCCCGATGATCGCCAGCATTCCCGGCCGCAGCCAGGACTCGCCCGCGATGTCGATGATGCGCAGGAAGAGATCGGCCGCGCTCCAGTTCTCCCCTCGCGGCGCGCTGATCTCGCGCGCGCGCTCGGGCCAATATTCGCGTTCGGAAATGCGGCCGGCGACGACGTCGCGCCAGAGCGGATCGCGCTCGGGATCGAGCGGTCCGAGCCAATCGAGCGAGCCGCGCGCGAGGCCGAAGCCGTCTTCGATCATGTCGAGGGTCTCGAACGGCAGCTTCGTCACGACCGCGCCGAAGTCGAGAATGAGGCCGCGGTAGGCGAGCGGAGCCTCGCTCACAGGAACTGCCGTCCGCCGTCGACGACCAGCGTCTGGCCGGTCATGAAGGCCGACAAGGGCGAGGCGAGCCACAGCGCCGCGCCGACCATATCCTCGGGAGTCGCCGCACGTTTGATCGCGCCGCGCTCGACGCCGTAGGTCGCCGCGTTCTCCATCATGCCGAGGCTGGCCTCCGTCAGCGTGAATCCCGGCGCCAGCGCGTTCACGTTGACGTTCTGCGTTCCGAGTTCGCGCGCCATCACGCGCGTCATCGCGATCACGCCGCCTTTGGAGGCGACATAATGCATCCACATCGGCGACCCGCTCATGACCGTCGCCGAGGCGACATTGACGATCTTGCCGCCGCGCGCGCGCATATGGGGGTGCACGGCTTTGGCGCAGAGAAACGGACCCTTGAGATTGACCGCCATCACCCGATCCCATTCCTCAACGGGAATTTCGAAGAAAGGCCGGCGTTTCAGCGACGCATATATGCCGGCGTTGTTGACGAGCACGTCGATGGCGCCGAACGCCTTGACGGCGTCGGCCGCCATCGCCTCGGTCGAGGCTTCATCCGCCACGTCGACCCGCAGGGCGATCGCGGCGCCGCCCTCGCTTCGGATCTGAACGGCGGTGTCTTCGGCGCCCGCGAGATTGACGTCGGCGACCGCGACCTTGGCGCCCGCCTTGGCGAAGCCGAGCGAGAAGGCGCGCCCCAATCCCGCCCCGCCGCCGGTGACGATGACGACCTTGCCCTGAAGTCCCAATTCCGACATCTCACCCTCAATTCGCAGTCAGCCGATCGGCAGGTTGAGATCCCGCGCGATCTGATGGAAGCAGTTGAGACTGCTGCCGCGCCCGATGCCCGATCCCGAATGCAGGTTCGACGAGCAATTATAGACGTTGTCGAGCAGCGTCCGGTAGCCCGACAATTCCGGAATCGGCCGGAAACGGCCCATCTGCGAGGCGATGGTCGAGCCCTCGGAATAGCCGCCCTCGCGCATGTCGGGATGCAGGGCCTCGATGTTGTCGGGGCCGATCACGTTGATGGCGATGATGTTGTCCGGCGTCATGTTGGGCGCGTAATGGCGCCATTGCTCGATCAGGGTCGTCTTGAAACTGTCCTTGATGTTCGTCCATTCGGCGCGGCTGAAGAGGCGGCGCGGCGCAGTGAACTCCTCGACGCCGACGAGATGCTGGCCCGCCGGCGCGCGGCTCGGGTCCCAGAGCGTGTCGACCGAGGTCAGCGCATTCACCCGGCGCGCATGGCCGTGCAGATAGATCTCGGCCTGGTAACGGGTCGAGAGATATTCGGGATCCCTGGGGCCCCAATAGAGCCTGGGCTGCGGTCCGACGCCCGGATTGCCCGCGGCGCAGGCGTAGCGGGGCGCCTCGTGCAGCGCGACATTGGCCCACAGCAACTGGCCGCGATCGTAGTGAATGTTGCGCAGCCTGTGCGCGACGCGCGGCGCGACCTCGACGCCCTTCATCAGGCGCAGAACGGTCTGCGGCAGGCCGAGATCGCTGACGACGATCTTCGCCCCGACGGTCGAGCCGTCGATCAGGCGCACGCCGGTCGCGCGCGTTCCCGAGACGAGAATTTCCTCGACCTCGGCGCCGCCGAAATATTCCGCCCCGCGCTTTCGTCCCGCCGAGACGAGCAAATCCGTGATCGACTGCGCTGGCGCCGATCGCAATCGCCGCCGGCTCGAAGGAAAGCGTCAGCGGCAGCACGTGGATCAGTCCCTGCAGGCCGATCACGTCGTCGGCGAAGGCGCCGGTCGATGTCGAGGCGGCGCGCATGAACAGCGTGCGCAGCTCCGCGCTTTCAAAAAAATCATACGCGAGTTGGCGCAACGACATGAACTGATGCACCGGCTCGACGCCGGTCTCGGGACGGCCGACCAGTTCCTCCAAGGCGTCCGGCGTTCCCCAGGGCGGCGGCGCGCTGAAGCGATGGCGCGAGAACGCCGGCTTCCAGTATTTCGAGAATTTCTCCAGGAGATCGAGATAGGCGTCGGCGTCGCGCTGCGAGAAGCGCTGGATCTGGCGATAGGTCTTGTCGACGTTCTCCTGGCAGAACTCGGTGCGGCCCGTCGCCTTGTCGACGACGCGATAGGCGGAATAGCCGATGAAGGACGAACCGTCCTCGAAAACCATGCCCTCGTTCTCGTCGGGGAAGACGTAGCTCAGGCCTTCCGCGCCGAGATCGAAGTCGCGAAAGGCGGGATGGCCGTAGAAGCGCGTCCAGTGCGAGCAATAGTTCATCAGGAATCCGGGGGCGGGCCCCTGGCCGCTCGAGGCGCCGCCGCCGAAGCGCGGCTTGCGCTCGAAGACGCCGACGCTCAATCCCGCGCGCGCGAGATAGCAGGCGATGATCGTGCCGTGGTGGCCGCCTCCGACCACCACGGCGTCGTAATTGCGATCCGGCATTGGTCCCCCCGCTCGGCGGCCTCAGCTCAGGATCGTCACGTCGCCCGTCGAGCCGTCGACCCTGAGGCGTTGACCGGTCTTGATCGTCTTGCTGCCAGAGCCTGTCGCCGTAACCGCCGGCAAGCCATATTCGCGGCAGACGATCGCGGCGTGCGACATCATGCCCCCGATGTCGGTGACCGCCGCGCGGATCTTGCCGAACACCGGCGCCCAGCTCGGCGCCGTGACCGGAGCGACGAGGATTTCGCCCTCCTGAACGCTGTCGAGTTCGTCCGCCGAGCGGATGACGCGGGCGAGGCCTTCGGCGATGCCGGGCGAGGCGCCGACGCCGCTGAGCGCCGAGGCGTTGTCCGCGCCCTTGAGCCACGAATTGACCTGTTTGGTCGTGATGCCGAACAGCATGATCGTGAACGGTTCGGTGATCGTCTCCGGCGGCTCGTTGAACGCCTGCTGCGGCGGCTGGCTCGACAGCGCCGCGTGAATCGCGCGGCGGCGCTCGATTTCCTTGGGCCAATAAAGCGGGCCGGTCGGTCGCCCGCCGACCGCCCAGGCGCTGCCGTAGTCGAACAAGGCGTCGCGCACCTCGTTGCGGTTGAGGAAGAACATGTCGTCGGGATTCTTCCAGAAGCCCTGGTTCATCAGCATGCGGCTGAGCGCGCGCATCTTGCGCCAGAAGGCGCCCATGAACCAATGCTCGATATAGAAATTGTGATCCTCGACATAGGGGAAGACGGTGCGCGCGAGGCCGATCTTCTGCTGGAAGATCGCGCGCGCTTCGTCGGACATCAGCTCGGAATATTCCTGCGTGACGCGTTCCCGCTCGGCCGCGATCGCCGCGGTCGGCCGCTCGATGCTCTCGCCGCGCTTGGCGCGGAAGGCGTAGTCGCGGAGATAGTTGAACGGGATCTCGGGATGCTCGCGCCAATATTTGTCGGAGGAATAGAAACCGTTGCCCGAGGTGAAGTTGAACCAGGGGTCCTGCGCCTTCTTCCATGCGGCCAGCCAGGCCGCGCCATTGGGCCTGGCGGCGACGGCGGCGAGCGCTTGTTCGAGCGAGCCGTCCGCCAGCGCGTCGTCGACGCCGAGCTCGATCGCCAGGCGCGCCAGCTTCTTCAATTCGTCGTCGGGCCGGAACAGGTCGGAATCGACGCCCTGCACCATGCGCGCGATCGCCTGGTCCGGCATGTCGGGGAACTGCTCCTTCATGAAGGTGAAGAAGTCGAGATAGGCGGCGTAGCCGAGATTCAGGAACTCGAAATGATATTGCCAGGCGCGATAATTGAGCTGAATCGCGCGGTCGTAGTTTTCGAGCAGCTCGGTCGTGTTGTCGAGGCCGCGCCCTTCGATCACCCATTCGCGCGGCACGGATTCGGGCAGCGGCTCGAACGCGAGCGCCTCCATCTCCTCGGTCGCGGCGCGCACCTTCTTGTGCCAGTTCTCCAGCAGTGGGGCCCAGTTCTGGAAATAATGGCCGGCGCGCTCGAGGAATTGCGGCACGCGGGCGCCGATCAGGTCCGGCGCGACGGCGACCGGATGCATATAGAGGTAGCCGTTGTGAATCCGGTAGTCGATGCCGTTGGCGGGCGGCACCATCAGATGCCGCGTGTTGTACTGCCCCAGACACTTGCACGCGAATTCGACCTGGATCGCGTCGAACGGCTTGAACGGCGTCGGCCAGTGCTGCGCATTGCAGAACCAGAACCGGCCGTCCTCGTAGGGACGCTGTTCCTTCTGGAACCTGACGTAATAGGGAAACAGGCTCTCCCATCCCTCGGCGCCCGCGGGCGCGGGGGTGTCGTAGGGACTGGGGAAACGGACGTGTTGCGTCATCTTATTCCTCCCGTTGCGCCCGCCTGGCCGCGGGGCTTATTTTTGACCGGACAGCGTCTATCGCGCTCGGCGCGCAAAATGCCCGCTCGGGCCATGGGGCGAAAGCGCCTTCCGCGCCGATTTCACTGGATGAAATTCTAGTGCGGCTTGGGCGCGGGCGGATCGTCGCTCATCGCCTCGGCGATCCGGTTCGCGGCGTCGCGCAATTCCCCCAGGTGCTTGGCCGCGATCGACTTGAGGTCGGCGACCCGCGTCGACCAGGTCAGGTTCACGCAGCCCAGGACGCGATCGCCGATGACGATCGGCATCGCGATCGAGTCGCGCCCGTCGTCGTGTTCGCGCCGCGCCTTGTCGAAATGCCCGCCGAACGAGGGGTCGCGGAACCCGTAGCCGCGCTCCCGAACCTGCGCGAGGCGCCTCGAGACCCATTTCTCGTCGCGCGCGACCGCGTCGCCGGGATGCGGGCTCGTCTGCAGCCGCGCGAGGATCGCCGCGCGCTCGCCCTCGCTGCAATATGCGAGATAGGCGATGCCGGTCGCCGAGCGCAGCCAGTTGATGCGAAAGCCCACGGGACCGAGCGGAAAATGCGAGACATAGGCGACGGGGCTGTTGGTTTCGATCACCTCCATCGCGTCGAGCCGAGGCGCCGCCAGGATCGAGGGCCAACTCACCCGGCTGCACAGCCGCTCCAGGATCGGCGCGGCGACCTCGACCAGCCTCGCCTCGTCGTCGATCGGATTGATCCGCCGCCGCCAGGCGACGCTCGGCAGGAACGCGCGGTCGGCGATGCGACGCCAGACCAGGCCGCGGCTTTGCAGCGTCGTCAGGATCCTGAGCAACGTCGCCTTGGGCAGCCCGGTCGCCTGATGCAAGTCCTTGAGTTCCATCGCCTTCGACTCTTGCAGAACCTGCAAGACGTCGAGGGCGCGCTCCAGCGCGCGAATCGACTTGACCTTACCTTCCCACAAGGGGGCTCCTCCCGTCTTCGCAACATTATCGACGCTGTGCTTGCCGCGAGGATGCGCCCAACGGCCGCGCTTACGCAATGCTTGCGTCGCTTTTGCCCGTTCTACTACGTTTCGCCTGGTGAAATTCTATATTTTATCGACAGGCGTCGGCCATCTCAGCCTAGTGCGGCCAAGAGCTTCGGCGTAGCTTCGTCGCAGCAGGAAGTCCCGGCGAACGGGGCCCGCAACGGGAGGACGAAAAAGATGAGATTCATCAATAGGGGAATGGGCGCTGCGGGGTTGACGCGGCGCGAAATCATCAAGGCGGCGGGCGCCTCCGGCCTCGTGTTGGCGACCGCCGGGCGAGGCGCTTTCGCCGCCGGCGCGGAAAACACCCTCAAGATCGGCTTCATCAGCCCGCGCACCGGACCGCTCGGCGGCTTCGGCCAGACCGACGGCTATGTCGTCGACCTCGTCCGCAAGGCGCTCGCCAGCGGATTGACGATCGGCGACAAGACCTATGCCGTCACCGTGCTCGACCAGGACACGCAGTCGGATCCCTCGCGCGCGGGCCAGCTCGCCAAGACGCTCATCAACAGCGACAAGATCGATCTGATGCTGACCGTCTCCACTCCGGAGACGATCAATCCCGTCGCCGACGCCTGCGAAGCCGCAGGGGTGCCCTGCATTTCCACGGTCATGCCCTGGGAGGCCTGGTATTTCGGCCGCGGCGCCAAGCCCGGCGAGCCCTCGCCGTTCAAATGGACGTACCACTTCGGCTTCGGCGGCAAGGAATTCTTCGAGTGCTACTCGTCGCAGTGGAACCTGATCCCGACCAACAAGAAGGTCGGCGTGCTTTATCCCAACGACGCCGACGGCAATGCGATCCGGGCCAATCTTGCGCCGGCGCTCGCCAAGGCCGGCTTCACCATCGTCGACGCGGGCCCCTACGAGGACGGCACGACCGATTTTTCCGCGCAGATCGCGAAGTTCAAGGCGGAGAAATGCGAGATCTTTAATAGCTTCCCGATCCCGCCGGATTTCGCCGCGTTCTGGCGCCAGGCCGCCCAGCAGGGCTACACCAAGATGGTCAAGATCGCACAGCCGGCGAAGACGGGCCTGTTCCCCGACGGCGTCGAAGCGCTCGGCAGCCTCGGCTACAATCTCGCCAGCGCGGCCTACTGGCACAAGAACTTCCCCTACAAGTCGAGCCTGACCGGCGTGGGCGGCGTCGAACTCGCCGACGGCTATGAAAAGGCGTCGGGCAAGCAATGGACGCAGCAACTCGGCGCGACGCTCGCGGTTTTCGACGCCGGCGTCCAGGCGCTCAAGAACAGCGGCGCGCCGAGCGACAAGGCCGCGGTCGCCAAGGCCATTGCGACGCTCAAGACGACGACGATCAACGGCCCCGTCGACTTCACCAGCGGTCCGGTGCCCAATGTCTCGCCCGGTCCGATTATCGGCACGCAATGGGTGAAGGCGCCGGCGGGCAGCAAGTTCAAGCTCGACTACGTCATCACCGAAAACGCCACCGACAAGAACGTGCCGGTCGGCGCCAAACTGCTGCCCTTCAACTCTTGATCGCGGCGGCTCAAGCAACGAACGGCGGGCCCGCGGGCCCGCCGCTGTTGGAAGCGGTCGGCGTCAGCAAGCGCTTTCACGCGTTGATGGCGCTGGACGGCGCCGACTTTCGCGTCGACGCGGACGAGGCCGTCGGGATCGTCGGGCCCAACGGCGCGGGCAAGACGACCATGCTGAGCGTTCTGGTCGGCGCGCAAGCGCCGACTACGGGAGTCATCAAGTTCCGCGGCGACGACGTCACCCATCTGCCGACCGCCGAGCGCTGCCGGCGGGGGTTGGCGCGCACGCATCAGATCCCTCGGCCTTTTGGCGGCATGACGGTGTTCGAGAACTGCTTCACCGCCGCGGCGCATGGCGGCGAACTCAGCCGCGACGAGGCCTACGAGCGCGCGCTCGACGCCGCGCGCATATGCGGCATGATGGGCGTGGCCAACCGGAGGGCGGAAACGCTCGGCCTGATCGACCGCAAGCGGCTCGAACTCGCACGCGCGCTCGCGACCGGACCCACGCTGTTGCTGCTCGACGAGATCGGCGGCGGGCTCACCGACGGCGAGGCCGGCGAACTCGTCGACATCATCCTCATGCTGCGCCGCAAGGGCATCGCGATCGTCTGGATCGAGCACATCGTGCATATCCTGCTGCGCGTCGCCGAACGTCTGGTCTGCATGGATCAGGGCCGCATCCTCGCCAACGGCAAGCCGGACGAGGTCATGAAGGACCCGGCCGTGATCGCGGCCTATCTCGGCGGCGAATTGTGGCCCAGAGTCGTGAGCCTCTTGCAGATCGAAGCTTTGGAAGCGCGCCACGGACTGCTGCAGGCGGTCAACCGCGTTTCGCTGGCGATCGACAAGGGCGAAACCGTCGCGCTGGTCGGCGCCAACGGCGCGGGCAAGACGACGCTGCTGCGCGCGATCGCGGGCGCTCATCCGCTTTCGGGCGGACGGGTGCTGCTGAACGGGCGCGACGTCAGCGCAGAGCCCGCCTATCGCCGCGTCTCGCAGGGAATCGCGCTGACGCCGGAAGGCCGGCGATTGTTCGCGCGCCTGACGATCGAGGAAAATCTGCTGCTCGCGCGCTACGCCAATCGCCCGGGCCGCTGGAATGTCGACAGCGTGATGGAGATGTTCCCCAATCTCAAGGCGCGCCGGCGCACGCCCGCGGGCGCGCTATCGGGCGGCGAACAACAGGCGACCGCCATCGGCCGCGCGTTGATGACCAACCCGGACGTGCTTCTGCTCGACGAGGTTTCGCTCGGCCTTGCGCCGATCGTCGTCGACAGGCTCTATGCGCAGCTCGGCCGGCTCAAGGATCTCGGCCTCGCCGTCGTGCTGGTCGAGCAGGATCTCACGCGAGCGATGGGCGCGGCCGAGCGAGTCGTCTGCATGATCGAGGGCGTGGTGGCGATCGAGGGGCGCACGAGCGAGCTCACCCGGCAGGAGGTCACCGAGGCTTATTTCGGCATGCGCAAGGGCCATGGCGCGCAGGCGGCGGGCGCGGCATGATCCTGGTCAACCAGATCCTGCAAGGCGTGTTGCTCGGCGGCTATTATGCGCTGATCGCCTGCGGCCTCTCGTTCATGTTCAGCGTGATGCGGATCATCAATCTCGCGCACGGCAGCCTGACCATCCTGGCCGCGTTCGGCACGTTCGTGCTGGCCGAATATTTCGGCGTTTCGCCGTTCCTCGGCCTGCTCGTCGTGGCGCCGATCATGGCCTTGCTGGGCTGGGGCCTGCAGCGCATCGTGCTCGAGCGCAGCGCGCGCGCCGGGATGCTGGTGCCGGTGCTTTCGACCTTCGGGCTCTCGATCGTGGTCGAGAACCTTCTGTTTCAGGGCTTCGGCGCCGATACGCGCTCGCTCGCGCCCTATGTCGACGACCTCGCCTACGACAGCTGGTCGCTGACCGACGACATCGCGATCGGCAAGCTCGCGGTGCTGACCATGGTCTGCGCGATCGCGATGCTCGGCGGGTTGCAAATATTCCTGTCGCGCACGCAGCTCGGGCGCGCGATCCGCGCGACCGCCGAGGACGTCGACACGGTCGGACTCGTCGGCGTCAACGCGCGGCGCGTCAACGCGATCGCGGCGGCGATCGCGCTCGCGAGCGTTTCGGTGGCGGGACTGTTTCTGGGCCTGCGCGCGACCTTCGATCCCTATGCCGGCGGCATGCAGTTGATCTTCGCCTTCGAGGCGACGGTCATCGGCGGCGTCGGCTCTCTCTGGGGCACGCTGCTGGGCGGCGTCGTGCTGGGCGTCGCGCAGAGCCTGGGGGCGCTGGTGAGCCCGCAAGGTTTCTTCATCGGCGGCCATCTGACCTTCCTGGCGGCGCTGTTCGCCCGCCTCGCGTTCGGCGATCTGGGATGGCGGGTTCGCAAAGTGCTGCAGCGGGGCCTGCCATGAGCGGGGCCGAGCCCAAGGCGCGCGTCGAGCGCTGGACCGGCGCCTCCGCTTTCGCGACCGCCGCCGCGGGGGCGATCCTCGTGGCTCTCGCGGCGGGGCCGATCGTCTTCAGCGCCAATGCGGTGGACAAGCTGACGACGCTGTTCATCTATGTCATCCTCGCGGTGATGTGGAACGCGCTGGCGGGATTCGGCGGGCCTCGTCTCGATCGGCCAGCAGATGTTCTTCGGCCTGGGCGCGTATGCCGCGGCGCGACTGTCCAACGCCGGCATTCCCGTGTTTGTCTGCCTCGGCCTTGCGGGGGTCGTCGTCGGCCTCGTCGCCGCGCCCTTCTCGACCATCATGCTGCGTCTGAAGGGCGGCGAATTCGCCATCGGCATGTGGGTGACTTCGGAGCTGACGCATCTGCTCGTCAATCTCGACCGGCTGGTGCAGGGCGAGACGGGGACTTCGCTGATCGCGATGAACGCCTATCCCGCGGATGCGCGGCGCGCGCTGACCTATTGGTGCGCGCTCGCCGCGATGGCGGGGCTGCTCGCGCTCGTATTCGCGCTGCTGCGCAGCCCGCTCGGCGTCGCCATCATGGCGATACGCGACAACGAGGAGGCCGCCGAGGCGGTCGGCGTGCGCGTGGTCAGGGCCAAGCGCATCATCTTCACGCTCGCCGCATTCGGCGCGGGACTTGCCGGCGCGCTCTGGCTCGCGACTGCCCTGACGTTCCAGCCCAAGACCTATTTCAGCCCGCAATGGACCGCGTATATGATCTTCATGGCGCTGGTCGGCGGGCTCGGAACATTCGAAGGCGGCATCATCGGCGCCGTCATCTTCTTCGCGATCGAAGCTTATTTCGGCTCGGCCGGCGTCTGGTATCTGGTGGGCCTGGGCGGCACGGCGCTCGTCTTTTCGCTCGCCTTGCCGCGCGGGCTCTGGGGCGTGATCGAGGATCGGTTCCACGTTCATCTGTTGCCGATCGGCTATCGCGTGACGGTTCCGGCGCACGAGAAGAGCGCCGCCGCGCGCGCCCCGTGACTTCGTCGGGGGCGTCGACAGGCCATGTTTCGCGGGGGCGCGTTATGAACGAGAGGGGCGGGCGGCGCGATCCGCTGGCGGCGTTTCGGCTCGACGGCAAGCTCGCGGTCGTCACCGGCGGCGGCAGCGGAATCGGCCGGGCGGTCGCGGAGGATTTCGCGGCGGTCGGCGCGCGCGTCGCTGTGGTCGATATCGATCTGACCTCGGCCGAGACGGTCGCGTCGGCGATCGTCGCCGCGGGAGGGCGGGCGACGCCCTATTGTCTCGACGTCGCCGACGAAGCGGCGATCGAGCCGGCTTTCGCGGCGATCGCGGCCGGGGATCGCATCGGCGTCCTCGTCAACAGCGCGGGCGTTTCGCGCCGCAAAGCCGCGATGGAAATTTCCTTGGCCGATTGGCGGATCGTCAACGCGGTCAATGTGACAGGTTCGTTTCTCTGCGCGCGCGCGGCGGCCCGCCGCATGGGCGAAACGGGCGGCAGCATCGTCAACATCGCTTCCGTGCTCGGTCTGTCCGGCGGCCTATATCCCAATGTCGCCTACCAAACGTCCAAGGGCGCCGTCGTCAATCTGACGCGCGCGCTCGCGGTCGAATGGGCGGGCGCGGGCGTTCGCGTCAACGCCGTCGCGCCCGGCTATATCCAGACGCCCTTTCTGACCCGTGCGACCGCGAGCCCCGCCGCGCGCGCCCAGATCGAACGCGCCACGCCGATGGGGCGCATCGGCGAGGTGGAGGAAGTCGTCGGCGCCGTCCTGCTGCTGGCCTCCCCGGCGTCCTCGTTCATGACCGGCCACACGATCGTCGTCGACGGCGGGTTCCTGGCCTGGTGAAGCCGCCCGCAACTGGCAAGGAGCCTGAGATGAGCGCAGCCCAACCGAAGCCGTTCCGGATCGCGATTCCGGATGCGACGCTCGACGATCTGAAGGCGCGTCTGGCGCGCGTGCGCTGGCCCGACGAGGCGCCCGATGCGCCCTGGAGCTACGGTTCGAGCCTTAGCTACATGAAACAACTGATCGCCTATTGGCGCGACGGCTATGACTGGCGCGCCCAGGAGCGCGGGCTCAACGCGCTCGCCGCAGTTCACCGCGCCGCTCGACGGCATCGAGCTTCATTTCATCCACGAGAAAGGCGTCGGGTCGAAGCCGATGCCGCTGCTGCTCTCGCACGGATGGCCGGGATCGATCGTCGAATTCCAGCAGATCATTCCGATGCTGACCGATCCCGCCCGCTTCGGCGGCGATCCCGCCGACGCCTTCGACCGTGGTCGCGCCCTCGCTGCCCGGCTATGCGTTTTCGTTCCGCGAGAACCAGCGCCGCGATCGGCGTCGCCGAAATGGCCGATATGTTCGCGACGTCTGATGATCGACGTGCTCGGCTATCGAGAAGTTCGGCGCGCAGGGCGGCGACTGGGGCGGTTTCATCACCAGCCATCTCGGCTATGCCCATGCCGGAGCGGCTGATCGGCATCCATCTCAATTTCCTGCCGATCGGCGCGCGACCCCGCGGCGGTCGCCGATCCGAGCGACGAGGAGCGCGCCTATTTCCAGGCGCTCGCGCGATTGGCCGAAGGAGGAGACCGGCTATCAATGGATCCAGGGCACCCGCCCGCAGACCCTGGCCTTCGGGCTGACGGATTCGCCGGCCGGGCTCGCGGCCTGGATCGTCGAAAAATTCCGCGCCTGGAGCGACTGCGGCGGCGATCTCGAGCGCGCGTTCTCGAAGGACGCCGATGCTGACCAACATCATGCTCTATTGGGCGACCGGCGCGATCAACTCGTCGTTCTGGCCCTACTACGACCGGCGTCACTCGCCATGGCCGATCCCTGCGGGCGAGCGCATCCGCGCGCCGATGGGCTACGCCGAATTCCCGCACGAAATCCTGCGCCCGCCGCGCTCGCTCGCCGAGCGCAGTCTACGACATCAGGCGCTGGAGCGAGATGCCGGCCGGCGGCCATTTCGCCGCCATGGAGCAGCCCGAGGCCCTGGCCGACGAAATCCGCGCGTTCTTCCGGCCGCTGCGGTCGGCCTGATTGCGCGCGGCCGCATTTGCCGGACAAGGGGCCCTGTTATCGCGCCAGGATGAGGAGCGCGCGCAATGTGGCCGCATCCCCGCCCGGACGGCGCGGCGCCGCCGACGTCGCGATTTCAACTGCATTCGGCCTCGCCACGCTCGCGCAATTCGAGGTCCTGACCGACGAGCAAAATTCGTAGGCGCGGCGGCTTTGCGGCAGGCGGCGCATGAATATCGGCGTCTGCCCGCCACTTTGCCATTGGCGCCGCCGGGCGCCGCGGGTACCAGTGCGCGATCCCGTGTTGGAGACGCGTCATGACCCGAAAAGCCCACGCCGCGATTCCAGGGCCGGGCGACCGGCCTCGCCGGGCCGCGAGACGCGCGATGCGAGGCCCGCGCCGGCGCAGCCCTATCGCGAGGATCGCGGCAAGCGGGACGAGCGCGCGGCCAAGCCAGGGCCCAATCCGGCGACCAAGCCTGCGCATCGGCGCGAGCCGCGGGGCGACGCGGGCTTCGTGCGTATCTACGGCTTTCACGCGGTCGTCGCGGCGCTGCGCGCGCCCCGTCGCGGGCTCATTCGTCTCTATGCGACCGCGGCCGCGGCGGAGCGGCTCGCGCCGGAAATCGCGGCGCGCGGCGTCGAGACAAAGATCGTGTCAGCCGAGGAGATTGCCGCGCGCACCCCGCGCGATGCCGTCCACCAGGGCGTACTGCTCGAGGCGCGCCCGCTGGAGCCCATCGACATTTCCGAAGTTCCCGCGCGCGGCCTCGTCCTCGTGCTCGACCAGATCACCGATCCGCACAATGTCGGCGCGATCCTGCGCACGGCGGCGGCGTTCGCGGTCGACGCGCTGGTGACGACCGAACGCCATTCGCCGGAATTCACCGGCGCGCTGGCGAAGTCCGCATCGGGCGGATTGGAGTTCGTGCCGATTTGCTCCGTCGTCAATCTCGCGCGCGCGCTCGAAGAACTCGGCGACCTCGGCTATTGGCGCGTCGGCCTCGATTCGGAGGCGCCGGAAATTTTCGGCCGCGCGCACGCTGACGCGGCCGCTCGCGCTGGTCCTCGGCGCGGAGGACAAGGGCCTGCGGCGACTTACGCGCGAGCGTTGCGACGCGATGGCGCGTCTCGAACTGCCCGGCGCCATCAAGAGCCTCAACGTTTCCAACGCCTGCGCGATCGCGCTCGCGCTCGCGCGCGAAAACCTTCGCGCGGCGCCGAAGTGAGTCGGCGCCGCTACTTCAGAGTCGGGGACGGTCTTTGCCGTAGCTCAAGTCGTAGGTCTTGTTCAGCAGCGGGTCGAGCGGCGTGCCCTCGGACGCATCGAAGGCGAGCGCCGCTGCGGCTGGCCATCGGCCGCCGGCCTGCGGCGCCGAGCGCCGGCCGGCGCGCCGAGTCGGCGACGGTCGCATTGCCGTAGCGCGCCTCGCGCGCCTTCTGATCGGCCAAGGCGGCCGGCGACAGCGGAACGCTCGCCGCCGGCGCCGTCGAGACCCCGCCGGCGCCGTCCTGGAATACCGCCACGTCCGGCTCGTCGTTGACGCCGGTGACGACCGCGCCGAGGTCCTCGATCGACTTGCCCGCGATCTTTTCCGCCGACAGCGATCCGCCCGCGCCGAGCAGCGCCTCGCGCTTGCGCACCGATGCGCCGAGCTTCGCGAGTTTCGTCCGCGAGCGCGCCCGGCGGCCGCGGGGTTCGGCGCCTGCACGGGCGACAAGCTCGCCGAACGACTTGGGATCGCTCGGCTCGATCTCGCCGTGGGTCGCGCCCGGGCGCGCCCGGCGGCGCGGCATCGGGCGCGAGCCGGTCCTTGGCGTCCTTCTCGATCTGGCGCCAATGCGCGACGTTTTTCTGGTGCTGGTCGAGCGTCTCGGCGAAGGCATGGCCGCCGGTTCCGTCGGCGACGAAATAGAGATCCTTCGTGCGCGAGGGATTGGCGACCGCCTCGAGCGCCGCCTTGCCGGGATTGCAGATCGGCCCCGGCGGCAGGCCTTCGATATTGTAGGTGTTGTACGGCGTCGCCTGATCGAGCTCGGCCCGGGTGATCGGGTGGCCGAGCGTGCCCTTGCCGAACACGAGGCCATAGACGATCGTCGGATCGGACTGCAGCTTCATGTGCTTCTGCAGCCGGTTGACGAATACGCCGGCGACGCGCGGGCGCTCCTCGACCTTGCCGGTCTCCTTCTCGACGACCGAGGCGAGCGTCACGAGTTCGCCCGGCGACTTGATCGGCAGATCCGGCGCGCGCTTCTTCCAGATTTCGTCGACCGCCTTGGCCTGCGCCTTGGCCATGACCGTCAGCAGCGCCTGGCGCGTCTCGCCGCGCGCGAACTTGTAGGTCTCCGGCAAGCAGCGAGCCCTCCCGCGGCGTCTCCTTGATGTCGCCGACGAGTTCGTCGCTGTCGCGCAGGCGCTGCACGATCTGCTCGCTGGTCAGGCCCTCGGGAAGGGTAAGGGAATGCAGCACCACCTTGCCGCGACAGCAGTTGCGCCTCGACGTCGCGCAGGCTGGCGCCCGCCTTGAACTCGTATTCGCCCGCGCTTCAGCGCGCTGTGGCTGCCGTCGAGCCAGCGTCATCAGCGAAAACAGCATTCCGCTGTCGATCACGCCGGCCCGCTCGAGCTGTTCGCCGATCGACCCGTCGTCGTCCTCGCGCGAGATCACCACGACCTTGTCGGCGGCCAGCGGCCCCGGCTTGCGGGCCTCGACATAGGCCGCGAAAAAGCCGCCAAGGCCGATCACGGCGCCGATCAGCACAAAGGACAGGAACGCGCTGAGGTAGGAAAGGCCGGACCGGCGCGGCCGGCGCGGCGTTTGGCGCGGCTCGCGGCGCGGATGGCGCGGCGCCCTTCGGCTTGGCTCGGGTCTGCGCCCGAACAGACTGACCCTCGGAGAGTTCTTGGGGTCGCTCGGGGTTCGACTTGTCGCTCATCCGGCTCCGCCGCGAATCCGTCTCAACATCATCCTCGCCCGCTCTCCCCTACACTATCGCATTTTGAGGGGAAATGACGAGTCGCGCGGCGACCATTCGCGGCTAGGAGGCGCGGCGGAAGATCAGCGACGCATTCGTGCCGCCGAACCCGAAGGAGTTGGACAGCGCGACATCGATTTCGCGCTTGCGCGCGACATGGGGCGCGAGATCGATCGCGGTCTCGACGGAGGGATTGTCGAGATTGAGCGTCGGCGGCGCGATGCCGTCGCGAATCGCCAGGATCGAAAAAATCGCCTCCACGGCGCCCGCCGCGCCGAGGAGATGGCCGATCGAGGATTTGGTCGAGGACATCGTCGTCGTCGCCGCGGCGTTGCCGAGCAGGCGCTCGACCGCGCGCAATTCGATCTCGTCGCCGACCGGCGTCGAGGTGCCGTGCGCGTTGACATAGTCGAGGTCGCGACGCCGAAATCCCGCGCGCTTCATCGCCGCGGCCATGGCGCGAAAGCCGCCGTCGCCGTCCGGCGAGGGCGCGGTAATGTGATAGGCGTCGCCCGAAAGGCCATAGCCGACCACCTCGGCATAGATCTTCGCGCCGCGCGCCTTGGCGTGTTCGTACTCCTCGACGCACGACGCAGCCGGCGCCCTCGCCCATCACGAATCCGTCGCGGTCGCGATCGTAGGGCCGCGAGCCCTGCTTCGGCCGGTCGTTGAATCCCGTCGACAGGGCGCGGCATGCCGCGAACCCGGCGAGCGAGAGACGATTGACCGCCGATTCCGCGCCGCCGGCGACCATGACGGTGGCGTCGCCGAGCGCGACGAGACGCGCGGCGTCGCCGATCGCATGCGCGCCGGTCGAGCAGGCCGTCACCACCGAATGGTTGGGACCCTTCAGATTGTGCATGATCGAGACGTGACCGCTGGCGAGATTGATCAGCCGGCCGGGGATGAAAAACGGCGAGACGCGGCGCGGGCCTTTCTCGTGCAGGATGATCGCCGTCTCGGCGATGCCCTCGCAGGCCTCCGATGCCCGAGCCGATCAGGACGCCGGTCTCGATTTCCTCTTCGTAGGTCTTGGGCGCCCAGTCGGCGTCGCGCAGCGCCTGCGTCGCCGCGGAAACGGCATAGACGATGAAATCGTCGACCCGGCGCTGCTCTTTCGGCTCCATCCACTCGTCGGGATTGAAGGCGTCGGGCGCGGCGCCGCGCGGCACCTGCGCCGCGATCTGGCAGGGAAGGTCGGAGACGTCGAAGTTCTCGACTTTGGCGGCGGCCGATTCGCCGGCCAGCAACTTGCGCCAGGTCGGCTCGACGCCGCAGGCCAGCGGCGAGACCATGCCGAGCCCTGTGACCACAACGCGTTTCATTTCCTGCCCTCGGTGTTTAGTCTGGATCGGCGCGATACGAACGCCCGGCGCGCCTGCAAACGCGCGAAGGGCCGGACGAGCGCCGGCCCCTTTTCGAATCTCGCGCGGAGGCGTCGAGACCGCGCGATGCAGCGCGGCGCTCGAGCGCGGCTCACTTGCTCGCGGCGGATCGTCTTTTCCAGGAACTTCACGGCGTCGCCGACCGTCGAAATCGTCTCGGCCTGGTCGTCGGGAATCTCGACGCCGAACTCTTCCTCAAAGGCCATGACGAGCTCGACCGTGTCGAGCGAGTCCGCGCCGAGATCGTCGATGAAATTCGCATTTTCGACGACCTTGTCCGCGTCAACGCCGAGATGCTCCACCACGATCTTTTTCACGCGCTCCGCGACATCGCTCATTTGCATTTTCCTTCTTGCGGCCAGGGATGTTCAGCCCGGCCCTGTTTGATTGTTACGAACTCGATCGTCGAGATGGATCGACCGAGGATCGGCCGACGGCCCATGACGCGCAAACCTATTTCTGCGGCTGCCCGCTGCGCTTCTCCCTGAGCGGCGCGCACCCCCAAAACTCATCGCCTCCGAGGAGACGAAAGCGGCTCGATAGCATATCTCGCTCGAGCAAGGCGAGTGGCGGCGCGCGGCCTTGCGGAAGGTCGCCTCACGATTCTGCTAAGCTGCTTCAAATCATTGCCATTCCGCCGTTGACATGAAGCGTCTGGCCGGTGACGTAGCCGGCCTCGGCGCTCGCCAGATAGACGACCGCGGCGCCGATGTCGGCCCCCGCGCCCAGCCGGCCGAGCGGCACCGAGGCGAGGATGCGCCTCGCGCTGCTTCTCGTTGAGCGCGTCGGTCATCGGGCTCGCGATGAAACCCGGCGCGACGCAGTTGACGGTGATGCCGCGGCTCGCGACTTCCGCCGGCGAGCGCCTTCGACATGCCGATCATGCCGGCCTTCGCGGCGGCGTAATTGCCCTGGCCGGGATTGCCGGTGACGCCGACGATCGAGGTGATGCCGATGATGCGGCCGTGGCGGCGGCGCATCATGCCCTTCAGGCTCGCGCGCGCGAGCCGGAAGCCCGCGGTCAGGTCGACCGCGATGACGTGCGTCCCACTCGGCGTCCTTCATGCGCATGAACAGATTGTCGCGGGTGACGCCGGCGTTGTTGACGAGAATGTCGAGCGCTGCCCATCGCGCCTTCCGCCGCGGGCGCCAGCGCCTCGACCGCGGCTGGAATCGGCGAGGTCGCAGGGCAGCACATGGGTGCGCTCGCCGAGTTCCGCCGCCAGCGCCTCCAGCGCCTCGCGGCGCGTGCCCGAGAGCGCGACGACGGCGCCCTGCGCCGTGCAGCGCGCGCGCGATGGCGCCGCCGAGGCCGCCCGAGGCGCCGGTGACCAGCGCCGTCTTTCCCGTCAAATCGAACATGGCGATGTCACTCTCCGCAAGACCGCGACGCTCATTCGGCTTGCGCCGCGCAAGTCTTAAGGGGCCGTCTTGAACGCCTCGATATCGGCGGGCGTCGCCGACGCTCAGTCGCCGTCGCGCCTTCGGCGATGCGCTTGACGAGGCCGGCGAGCATCTTGCCCGCGCCGATCTCGACGAAGCGCGTCACGCCCTCGCTCGCCATCAAGGCGACGCTCTCGCGCCAGCGCACCGTGCCCGTCACCTGAGCGACGAGGCTCTCGCCGGATCGCGTCGGGATCGGTGAGCGCGGTCGCGCTGAAATTGGCGACCAGCGGCGGCTTGGGCGCGTCGAGCTGCACGCCAGCTTCAGCGCCTCGGCCATCGCGTCGGCGGCCGGCTTCATCAGCGTGCAATGGAACGGCGCGGACACCGGCAGCGGCAGCGCGCGCTTGGCGCCTTTCGAGCTTGGCGAGCTCCATCGCGCGTTCGACCGCCGCCTTGGTGCCGGAGATGACGACCTGGCCGCCGCCGTTGTCGTTGGCCGCCTCGCAGATCGCGCCGGTCAGATACAGCTCGCGCGCCGCCTGCAGCGCGATCGTCGGAGACGGCGTCTGAAATCGAGCCCGAGGATCGCCGCCATCGCGCCTTCGCCGACCGGAACCGCCTTCTGCATCGCCGCGCCGCGGATGCGCAAGCAGGCGCGCGGTCATCCTCGAGGGCGAGCGCGCCGGCGGCGCAGAGCGCCGAATATTCGCCCAGCGAATGGCCGGCGACGAACGCCGCGTCGCGGGCGACGTCGAGGCCGGCCTCGCTCTCGAGCGCGCGCAGCGCGGCCAGGCTCGTCGCCATCAACGCGGGCTGGGCGTTGGCGGTCAGCGTCAGTTCGGCCTCGGGGCCCTCGAAGATCAGGCGCGAGAGTTTTCGCCGAGCGCGGCATCGACGCGCGCAAACACCTCGCGCGAGGCGGGAAAGCGTCCGCCAGCGCCTTGCCCATGCCGACGCTTTGCGAGCCCTGGCCGGGAAATACGAGGGCCGTTTTCATCCCAGCTCCTTGTTGCGCGATGGGGTGGAATTGCGCGCGGGCAGAGACACGGCGCAAGCGCGCCTGTCAAGGGCCGGCCTCACGCCCGCCCGGTCTCCTTCATCGTCCAGATGCTGGCGAAGCTGATGACGGCGGCGGCGGCGACGTAATAGCCGACCCAGGCCAGGCCGCCCCATTGCAGCAATTGCTGGGCGAGATAGGGCGCGAGCGAGGCGCCGAGGATGCCGCCGAGATTATAGGCGACCGAGGCGCCGGTATAGGCGACGTTGGTGGGGAAGAGTTCGGGCAATTGGGCGCCGAGCGGGGCGAAGGTGAGGCCCATCACGCCGAGCGAGACACAGACGAACAGCAGCGTCTGCGCGATTCCGCCGCCGATCAGATAGGGCAGGGCGAGGCCGACGAGCGCGGCGAGCGCGCTCGCGGCGAGCAGCACCGGCCGGCGCCCGACGCGATCGGCGAGCGCGGCCGAGACCGGCGAGGCGATCGCCATGCAGAGCGCGGCGACGCAGAGCATCCCCAGATAGGTCGTGCGCGGGATGTGGCGTTCGTTGACGCCATAGCCGAGCGCGAACACCGTCGTGATGTAGAACAGCGCGTAGCAGACGACGATCGCCAGCGAGCCCTGGATGAGGCGCGGCCAGTGTTTGGCGATCACCTCGAAGAACGGCATCGCGACGCGTTTGCGGCTCGCGATCACCGCCTCGAAGGCCGGCGTCTCCGTGATCGACATGCGCAGATAAAGCCCGATGGCCACCAGCGCGGCGCTGACGAGGAACGGCAGGCGCCAGGCCCAGGCCACGAAGGCGGCCTCGCCCAGCGTCAGGATCAAGATCAGGAACAGGCCGTTGGCGAGCAGGAAGCCGATCGGCGGCCCGAGCTGGGGAAACATGCCGAACCACGCGCGCCGGCCGGCCGGCGCATTCTCGGTCGCGATCAGAGCCGCCCCGCCCCATTCCCCGCCCAGGCCAATGCCCTGTCCGAAGCGCATCAGGCAGAGCAGCCAGGGCGCGGCGACGCCGATCTGGGCATAGCCCGGCAGGACGCCGATCAGGGTCGTCGAAAGGCCCATCACCAGCATCGAGGCCACGAGCGTCGCCTTGCGGCCGATCCGGTCGCCGAAATGGCCGAACAGCATCGAGCCGACCGGGCGCGCCAGAAAGGCGATGCCGAACGTCAGGAAGGCGTTGAGCGACTGCGTCTCCGGTGCCGATTTGGGGAAGAACATCGCGCCGATCACCAGCGCGGCGGCGATGCCGTAGATGTAGAAATCGTAGAACTCGATCGTCGTCCCGACCAGGCTCGCCAGCACGATTCGGCCGAGGCCCATCCTGGACGACCTCGGCGCGCTCGCCGCTAAAGAGGCCATTTCGTTTCTTCCCCTCGATGCTTGGCTCTTGTGGATAGCGCTCGTCAGGCCGCGAGATCGGCGACGATCGCGTCGAGCAGCGGCGCGCCCGACCGGCGTCACCCGCAACCGCCCGGACGAGTCTTCGGCGATGAACCCTTCGGCGGCGAGGTCGTCGATCTGCCGGCGGCGCAACCGACGCCCGCTCAGCGCCTCGTAGCGCGCGACGTCGATGCCCTCGCGCAGCCGCAGCCCCATCAGCAGGAATTCGTCGCTCTGCTCCTCGCGGGTCAGCGGGGCGTCCTCGATCAGGCCATGGCCTTCGCTCTCGACCTGGGCGAGCCACATCTCGGGATGGCGCTCGGTCGCCTGCGCGCGCCGTGCGCCGCCGACGTCGACGCGTCCATGAGCGCCGGGGCCGACGCCGACATATTCGCCGTAGCGCCAATAGACGAGATTGTGCCGGCTCTCCGCGCCGGGCCGCGCATGATTGGAGACTTCATAGGCGGGCAGCCCGTGCGCCTCGGCGATTTCCTGCGTCGCGTCGAACAATGCGCGCCCGAGCTCCTCGTCCGGCGTGACGAGCTTGCCCGCGCGCCAGAGCCGCTCGAAGATCGTGTCGGGCTCGATCGTGAGCTGGTAGAGCGAGAGATGCTCGCCTGCGAGCTTCATCGCCTCGTTCAGTTCGGCGCGCCATGCGGCCTCGCTCTGGCCGGGGCGGGCGTAGATCAGATCGAACGAGGTCCGGGGGAAAATCGCGGCGGCGGTTTTGACCGCCTCGATCGCCTCGGCGACGCTGTGGCGGCGGCCCAGCGCCTTCAGGTCGGCGTCGTTGAGCGCCTGCACGCCGATCGACAGGCGGTTGACGCCCGGCGGCGCGATAGCCGCGAAAGCGGCCGGCCTCGACGCTGGTCGGATTGGCCTCCAGCGTGATCTCGGCGTCGGTCTCCATCGACCATGTCTCGGCGATTGCGTCGAGGATCGCCTGCACGGTTTGCGGGCGCATCAGCGGAGGGCGTGCCGCCGCCGAAGAAGACCGAGCGCACGCTGCGGCCCGGCGTCTGCGCCGCGCGATGGGCGATCTCGGTCCGGAAGGCGGCGACGAAGCGCTCCTCGTCGACCGGTTCGGCGCGCACATGCGAATTGAAATCGCAATAGGGACACTTGGCCAGGCAGAACGGCCAATGGACATAGACGGCGAATCCGGCGTCGCCGCGGCCGGCGGCGTCCGCGAGGGCGGCGGGTGTTTCGGTCAGGTTCATGGCCGTGTTATGCCAGTTCAGGCGCCCGCGCGCCACATCCCAATCCAAATCCGCCGTCCCCGGAGGAATCGCCCATGCCGCCTCATTCCGCCTCGTCCGATCGCCCGTGGCGCGAGACCCCGGGCCATCGCCGCTGGCTGGAGAACGAGGCCGACGGGCTGTTTCGCTTTTTCGAGCCCGAGTCGATCGACCCCGCCGGCGGCTTCTTCTGGCTCGACGACGCCGGACGCGCGATCGCCGAGGAGACCTCGCGGCCGCTGCACGCGACGACGCGCATGGTGCATTGCTTCGCGATCGGAGAGCTGATGGGGCGGCCCGGCGCCGCCGACTTCGTCGACCACGGCATGAACGCGATCTGGCGCCGCCATCGCGACGACGCGCACGGCGGCTATTTCTGGTCCTTCGATAGCCAGGGCCCGCGCGAGCGCGACAAGCTCGCCTATGGCCACGCCTTCGTCCTGCTGGCCGCCTCGAGCGCCAAATGCGTCGGCCATCCCGATGCGGACCGGTTGCTGGCCGACGTCTCGCAAATCCTCGAGACGCGGTTCTGGGAGCCCGCCGTCGGGGCGAGCGCAGAGGAGTTTCTCGAGGACTGGACGCCCTTCAGCGACTATCGCGGGCAGAATTCCAACATGCACCTGACCGAGGCGCTGATGGCCGCCTACGAGGCGACGGGCGAGCGTTCCTATCTCGACAAGGCCGAGCGCATCGCCGCCTTGATCCTGCAACGCCATGCGGCCGCCGCCGATTGGCGGGTGCCGGAGCATTACCGCGCCGATTGGAGCGTCGACGTCGACTATCGCGGCTCCGACGTCTTCCGCCCCTATGGCTACACCCCGGGGCATGCGCTCGAATGGACGCGCCTCGCGCTGCAATTGTGGGCGCTCGGCGGGCGCCGGCTCGAATGGCTGCCGGACGCCGCGCGCGCATTGTTCGCGCAGGCCTTCGCGCAAGGCTGGGACCGCGAGCGCGGCGGCCTCTATTACACGATCGAGTATAACGGCGCGCCGCGCGTGCGCGACCGGCTGTGGTGGCCGGCCTGCGAGGGCGTCGGCGCCGCACATTTCCTGGGCGCGCTCGGGCCCGATCCGTTGGCGGAGCAGAACTATCGCCGGCTCTGGGATTTCATCGCCCGCCGGCTGATCGACCGGCGGCGCGGCGGCTGGCATGCGCAGCTCGACGATTCGCTCAATCCGATCGAGGGCTATTTCATCGGCAAGCCGGACATCTATCACGCGCTGCAGGCGTGCCTGATTCCGCTGTCGCCGACGGACGGCAGTCTGACGCGCGGCCTCGCCCGAGCGAGCGCCGCGCGCGGATGATTCGTCTCAGAGGCCCTCGAACAGCGCGGTCGAGAGATAGCGCTCGGCGAACGAGGGGATGATGATGACGATGTTCTTGCCCTCGTTTTCCGGCCGCCGTCCGACGTCGATCGCGGCGGCGATCGCCGCGCCGGAGGAAATGCCGACCGGCACGCCTTCCAGCCGCGCGACCAGGCGCGCAGTGTCGAAGGCGGTCTGATTGCCGACCGTCACGATCTCGTCGATGACGGACCTGTCGAGAATCGCCGGCGCGAAGCCGGCGCCGATTCCCTGGATCTTGTGCGGACCGGGGGCGCCGCCGGAAAGCACCGGCGAATCCTCGGGCTCCACCGCGATCATGCGCAGGCCGGGCTTGCGCGATTTCAGGACCTGCCCGACGCCGGTGATGGTGCCGCCGGTGCCGACGCCGGAGACGACGATGTCGACGGAGCCCTGCGTGTCGTTCCAGATTTCCTCCGCCGTCGTGCGGCGATGGATGTCCGGATTGGCGGGATTTTCGAACTGCTGCGGAATGACCGCTCCGGGCGTCGCGGCGACGATCTCGTTCGCCTTGGCGATGGCGCCCTTCATGCCGAGCGGGGCGGGCGTCAGCACGAGTTCGGCGCCCAGCAGCGCCAGCATCTTGCGGCGCTCGATCGACATCGATTCCGGCATGACCAGGATCAGCTTGTAGCCGCGCGCCGCCGCCACGAAAGCGAGCGCGATGCCGGTGTTGCCGGAGGTAGGTTCGACGAGGACGCCCCGGCCGGGGACGAGACGGCCCTGCGCCTCCAGCGCGTCGATCATGGCGACGCCGATGCGATCCTTGACGCTGGCGATCGGGTTGAAGAATTCGAGCTTGGCCAGGAGATGGGCTTTGACGCCTTTCTCCTTGGCGATCCGGTCCAGGCGCACAATCGGCGTGTCGCCTACGGTCTCCGTGATCGAATTATAGATTCGACCCCGTCCACGCGGTCGTTCCCCTGGGCTTCCCGTCATGATGTTTTCGCCTCCGCGCCTGCGCCGGCGCGAACGCCGGCGCGGTTCAGAGTCATTCTAAACAAGGTCGACAGGATTTGTATATGGCTCGTCGGTTTGCACGATTTCAGATCGCGAAATCGGCGCCTGTCTTCTCGTCCTCCAGCACGTGAGCCTTCTCCGCGGACTCGCAGAGATCTTCCACCGAGATCGCGTCGAGGTTCACCAGGAACGGCTTGCCGGCCTCGCGCACTGCGGGCTCGATCACCTTCTCGAGCAGCTTCGAACGCGCGCCGAAATCCTCGGGATCGGCGGTGCTCAGGCTGACGGCGGTGCGCACGATCTCGCCCACCGAAATCCTCCGCCGTTCGCGGGCGAGCTCATATCCGCCGCGCGGTCCCCTCACGCCCTTCAGGATCCTGGCGTGAACGAGGCCCTGCAGAAGGGTCTCGAGATGGCGCGGCGGAAGCTTATGCCGGGCCGCCAAAGACTTGGCGGCGACCGGCGACGGCCGGGAGTGCAACGCGATATCGACTACGGCTGCGATGGCGAGCACACTTCGCCGTGATAGAAGGTTCATTTATGCGTCTCCCTCATGCGACCCGCCGGTGGACCCAAATCCCCTTGGGCCACGAGCGGTCATGGTTAGTTTCTCGCTGGGAACCAGCTCGAAACGCTCTACCCGACTGACGACGATTTGCGCGATCCGCGCTCCTCGCCGAACTATAAATGGCTTTTGACCAAAATTGACCAAAATCACCCCGATCTCGCCGCGATAGTCGGCATCGATCGTTCCGGGAGTGTTTAAGACTGTCACTCCGTCCTTCAACGCCAGACCTGAGCGAGGCCGAACCTGCGCTTCAAATCCGCTCGGCAGCTGCAAAGCCAAGCCAGTTGGAATTAGGGCCCGATCGCCCGGTTGCAGGACAATGTCCCTGTCGGCCGGCACTGCCGCCATGAGATCCATGCCTGCAGCATCTTCACTCTGAAAATGTGGCAATGGCAAGCCCTCAGCATGTGCGAACTGCTGAAATAACACTGTTATCATAGGTTTCACTCAAACTGTGACATGATGGAATCGATCAATTTTCGGGCGACCTGGTCCTTTCCCATGCGTGGCCAACTGTCGACGCCGGTCTTGCTGACGATGTGAACCTCGTTCTGAAAACCCCCGAACACACCCGAAGATTCGGAGACGTCATTGGCGACGATAAGGTCGCAACCCTTACGTGCAAGCTTGGCTCGGGCATTGTCCAAGACGTTTTCGGTCTCGGCCGCGAAGCCTACAACCAGACGCGGGCGCGAAGGGCCGGAACTCGCGATTTGCGAGAGTATATCGGGGTTTTCGACCAGACGCAGGCTGGGCGGCCCACCCCCTTCCTTCTTGATCTTCTGATCGCCGGCGTCTTCGACGCGCCAGTCGGCGACGGCGGCCGCCGCGATGAAAATATCGGCGGGAAGAGCCTCGCGAACGGCGTTCAACATCTGTCGCGCGGTCTCGACGCGGACCACCTTCACCCCTTCGGGGTCGGGCAGGGAGACCGGTCCGGCAACCAGCGTCACCCTTGCGCCGGCGCCAAATGCAGCTTGCGCTATAGCAAAGCCTTGCAAGCCTGACGACCTGTTGCCGATATATCGTACAGGGTCGATGGGTTCATGAGTCGGCCCCGCAGTAACCAGGACATGCCGACCGGCGAGGGGTCCGGGAGGCCTTTTTTGATTCGGAAGCGGGATAGTCGTCGCCGTTTGGAGGGCCTTTTCGATCGCCGCGGCGATGGCGAGCGGCTCCGCCATCCTTCCGGGCCCGAACTCGCCGCAGGCCATTTCGCCCTCGTCCGGCCCGACGAATTGAACACGATCGTTTTGCAAAATCTTAACATTTCGTTGGGTGGCTGGATGCAGCCACATCCTGACGTTCATCGCCGGCGCGAGCAGCACGCGCTTGTCGGTCGCCAGCAAAGCGGTCGAGGCGAGGTCGTTGGCGAGGCCGTGCGCCATGCGGGCGATCAGGTCGGCGGTGGCGGGGGCGACGACGATGAGGTCGGCCGAGCGCGACAGCTCGATGTGGCCCATCGCGGCCTCGTCCACGAGATTGAACAGATCGTCGCGCACCGGCGCCCCGCTGAGCGCCGCGGCGGTCAAAGGCGAGGCGAACCGCTTGGCGGCCTCCGTCATTACAACCTGGACTCGCGCGCCGCGCTCTCGCAGCCGACGGATCAGGTCGAGGGACTTGTAGGCGGAAACTCCGCCTCCGATGATCAGCAGGATGCGGGCGGTCGAAAGGGCGAGGGCGGTCATCGCTGGAAAGCCTCGGGAACGGAGAATCGTCGCTCGGGAGCCCGTCGGACTCGCCAGCGATTCCGTTATCACATCGCGCGCGCAAATGCCCCGCCGGCGGCGCTCAGCGCCAGAAGATCAGGCGCGCGGCGATCAGGCCCAGCGCGATCGCGATCCACCAGAGCGCGGCGCCGCCGGTCCGCGCAGGCGTCGGCGCCGACAGGGGCGGGACCCCGTCGGGCCAGGAGTCGATCCAGCGCCCGAGCTTCTCCAGCCGGTCGGGCGCCTCGCCGAGCTGGCGGATCAGGCGGGAAGCGCCGCGGTTGACGTCCTCGAGCTTGCCGCCGGGTCCGAGATTTTCGGCGATCCAGGCTCCCACGACCGGTTCGGCGGTCTTCCACATATCGAGATGCGGGTCGAGCTTGCGCGCCACCCCTTCCACCACCACCATCGTCTTCTGCAGCATGACCAGTTCGAGACGCGTGGTCATTTCGAACAGCGCGGTGACCTCGAACAGCAGCGTGAGCAGCTTGGCCATCGAGATCTGGTCGGCCGGCCGGGCGTGGATCGGCTCGCCGATCGCGCGGATCGCCTGCGCGAAATCCTCGATGCGATAGACGTGCGGGACATAGCCGGCCTCGAAATGGACCTGGGCGACCCTGAAATAATCCTTGCGGATGAAGCCGAACAGGATTTCCGCCAGGAACCGGCGCTCCTTCAGTCCGAGCCGTCCCATGATGCCGAAATCGAGCGCGACGATGTTGCCGTCCGCGTCGACCAGGAAATTGCCCTGATGCATGTCGGCGTGGAAAAACCCGTCGTTGAGCGCGTGCCGGAGGAAGGACTGGATCAGCCGGCGCCCGATCGCCGGCGGATCGAACCCGAGATTGGCCAGATGGACCGGGTCCGTCGCGGGGACGCCGTCGATCCACTCCATCGTCATGACTTCGCGGGTCGTTCGGTCCCAATCGATCCTGGGCGCCCGAAATTGGGGATCGTTGACGAGGTTTTCCGCAAATTCGGTCGCCGCGGCGGCCTCCAGGCGGAAGTCCATCTCCATCCGCACCGAGCGTGCGAGCGTCTCCACGACCTCGACCAGCCGGAGGCGGCGCAGGTCCGGGGCGTAACGCTCGGCCATGCGGGCGGCGAAGAACATGTCCGAGAGGTCGCGCTGGAAACGCCATTCGACGCCCGGCCGCAGCAGCTTGACCGCGACTTCCCGCTCGCCGTCGGCGTCGCGAACGCGGGCGCGATGCACCTGCGCGATCGATGCGGCGGCGACGGCGTCGCCGAAGTCGGAAAAGATCGTGCCGATCGGCGCATCGAACGCAGCCTCGATGCGCTCGACCGCGAATTGCCGGCTGGCCGGCGCCATCCGGTCCTGCAGCCGCTCGAGTTCGGCCGCCACCTTGGGGCCGACGATGTCGGGCCGGGTGGCGAGAAACTGCCCGAGCTTGACATAGGAGGGCCCGAGCCGGTCGATCGCGCTGGAAAGTCCATCGGAGCCTTTGACGCCGCCGCGCGCGATGAGATTGGCCGCCGCGAGCGCGGGGCGCGCGAGCGGCGGCAAGCCGCGGGCGTCGACGGCGACGAACGCCCCCTCGCGCGCGAGCACGAATCCGGCGCGCGCCAGCCGGACGGCGTGACCGATGGACGTCAGCAGCGCCAAGTTCAGAGTTTCCAGCCCGAGTGGATCGCGACGACGCCCCCGGTGAGCCTGACGTAATCGACGCGGGAGAAGCCCGCTTTCGCAATCATGTCGGCGAAACGTTCCGGCGTGGGAAACTGCCGGATCGATTCGACGAGATAGCGATAGGGCGCCCCGTCGCCCGTGACGATCTTGCCCATGGCGGGAATCGCCGCGTCGGAATAGATCGCATAGAGCCGGTCCAGGCCCGGCAGGTCGACCCGCGAAAATTCGAGGCACAGGAAACGGCCGCCGCGCTTCAGCACCCGGTAGGCCTCGCCAAGCGCGCGATCCATCCGGGGCACGTTGCGGATGCCGAAAGCGATCGTGTAGCTGTCGAAGCTCGCGTCGGGAAACGGCAGCTCCTCCGCGTTGGCCTCGACGAATTTGACCCGCCCGCCTTCGCGCCGCTTGGCGGCCCGCGCCTCGCCGACGCGCAGCATGTCCGCATTGACGTCGACCACGGTCACGTCCGCGCTCTCGCCGCCCGCAGCCGCGACCCGGAACGCGACGTCGCCCGTGCCGCCCGCGACGTCGAGATGGCGAAACGCGCGCCGCCGCGGCGGGCGAAGCTTGCCGACCAGGATGTCCTTCCAGACCCTGTGCAGGCCCGCCGACATCAGATCGTTCATCAGGTCGTAGCGGTCGGCGACTTTATGGAACACGTCGTCGACCAAGTCCTGCTTCTCCTCGAGCGGGACTCGCCTGTCGCCGAAATGGGTTTCCTGGGCGTCGGGGGGCATGAAATTCTCCAGCAGCGCGCGACCATAGCCCGAGCTTGGCCGCCAAGCCAGTTCCGCGAAGTCGCGGCCCCGAGGGGACGCGAGATCGCGTCCGGCCGCAGCTTTCCGTCACGGCTTCGCCTTCGCCATGCCTTCCGTCCGTCGCCTTGGGTTGCTAAGCAGCGATCCGGCCGCCCGAGGCGGACGTATTGCGCTCGGAGCAAGTGCTTTGTGACGACCTGGCGCGATCCAAGGAGGGTCTGATGAAAAAGTGGATAAGTTCGGCGCTCGGGGCTGCGGCCCTGATGGCCTCCCTCGGCGCGGCCTGCGCGCAGGACGCCGCGGCCGGCGAGCAGGTTTTCAAGAAGTGCAAGGTCTGCCACCAGGTCGGCGAAGGCGCCAAGAACATGGTCGGCCCCGTGCTCAACGGGGTTGTCGGGCGCAAGGCGGGAACCTATCCCGGCTATTCCTATTCCGACGCCAACAAGGATTCCGGCCTGACCTGGGACGATGCGACGCTCAAGATCTACCTTAAGAATCCCAAGGCCGAGGTGCCCGGCACCAAGATGACCTTTCCGGGCCTGACCAGCGACGCCGAAATCGACAACGTCATCGCCTATCTCAAGCAGTTCGGTCCGGACGGCAAGAAGATGTGATTGAGGCCAGCGGCTTTGCGGCCGGGCTCGGCGAGCCCGGCTGAACGCTAGCGCGGCGCGTTCTCGTTCTCCTCCAGCACCGCGCCCGCCAGATAGAGCGAGCCGGCGATCAGAATGCGCGGCGGCCTCGGCCAGTCTCGCGCGGCCAGCCGGTCGAGCGCGCAGCCCACGCTTTGCGCGGCCTCGGCGAGCAAGCCGGCGGCGCGCGCGATTTCGGCGACTTCCTCGGCGGAGCGTCCGGAATGTTCGCCTTCGATCGGCACGGCGATCGCCTCGCGCGCGAGACCCTTGAAATGGGCGAGGAAGCCTGCGGTGTCCTTGGTCGTCAGCGTGCCGCAGATCAGCACCAGCGGACGCGGCGAAGCGTCCTCGAAATCCGCCATCGCTTCCGAGAGCACGCGCCCGCCCGCTTCGTTATGGGCGCCGTCGAGCCAGATTTCGGCGCGCTGGGGCGCGCGCGCCACCAGCGGTCCCGAACGAAGCCGCTGCAGCCGGGCCGGCCATTCCGCGCTCAGAAGTCCACGTTCGAAAGCCTCGCCGGGAAGCTCGGGCGCGATCGTGCGCAGCGCGGCGATCGCATTGGCCGCGTTGCTGAACTGGTGGCGGCCGGCCAGGCGCGGCGGGGGAAGATCGAGCAGCCCCTGCCGGTCCTCGAACACGAGACGGCCGTGCTCCTCGCGCATGAAGAAGTCGCGATCGGCGACGATGCGCGGGGCGTCGACCCGCATCGCCTCGCCCTCGATCACCCGCAGCGCCGCCTCTACCTGGGGCGCGACGACGACCGGCGCGCCGCGCCTGAGGATGCCGGCCTTCTCGTAGGCGATCTTGTCGACGGTGGCGCCGAGGAATTCGGGATGGTCGATCGAAATCGGCGTGATCACGCTCGCGGCGGGCTTGTCGATCACGTTGGTCGCGTCGAAACGCCCGCCCAGCCCCACTTCCAGCAGCAGATAATCCGCCGGCGTCTGGCTGAACAGCAGGAATGCGGCGGCGGTGGTGATCTCGAACACCGAGATCGATTGCCCCGCGTTGACCCGCTCGCATTCGTCGAGCGCCGCTTCGAGTCTGGCGTCGTCGACGATTTCGCCAGCCAGGCGAATGCGTTCGTTGAAGCGCACGAGATGGGGCGAGGTGTAGACATGCACGCGCTGGCCGGCCGCCTCGAGGATGGCGCGCATGAAGGCGACCGTCGAGCCCTTGCCATTGGTGCCGGCGACATGGACGATGCGCGGCAATCTCAGATGCGGCGCGCCGAGATCGGCGAGCAGTCGCTCGATGCGGCCGAGCGACAGGTCGATCCGCCGGGGATGGAGCGGCGCGAATCGCGCCGAGATCGCATCAGGTAAATTCAAGCCGCAACTCCTGAAACCCTGGACTGGTCCGGGCCGCCGTCGCGGCCGGCCTCAGGCCGCCGCGCGAGGCGCTTTCGCCAGCATCTTGCACAGACGCGCGAGCGTTTCGCGCATCTCGGGCCGCGGCACGACCATGTCGACCATGCCATGCGCCTCGAGGAATTCGGCGCGCTGGAACCCCTCGGGCAGACGCTCGCGCACCGTCTGCTCGATGACGCGCGCGCCGGCAAAGCCCACGACGGCGCCGGGCTCGGCGATCTGGATGTCGCCGAGCATCGCATAGGACGCCGTCACGCCGCCCGTGGTCGGATTGGTCAGCACCACGATATAGGGCAGCCGCGCCGCGCGCAGCCGCTGCACGGCGACGGTGGTGCGCGCCATCTGCATCAGCGAGAACATGCCCTCCTGCATGCGCGCGCCGCCCGAAGCGGTGAAGATGATGAACGGCGAGCGGCGCGAAACCGCCTCGGCCATGCCGGCCACGATCGCCTCGCCCGCCGCCATGCCGAGCGTTCCGCCCTGGAAGGCGAAATCATGCACGGCAACGATGACCGGCTGCGCCTCCAGCTTGCCCGCGGCCAGCACGATCGCGTCCTGCGAACCGGTCTTGGCCCGATGCTCCTTCAGGCGATCGGCATAGCGCTTGATGTCGCGAAATTTCAGCGGATCGGCCGGCGTCTCGGGGATCGGCAATTCCTCGAATTCGCCGTCGTCGAGCAGCGCGGCGAGGCGCGCCTTGGGGGCGATGGCCATGTGGTAGCCCGAGCCCGGGACGACCATCAGATTCGCCTCGAGATCCTTGTGGAAGACGAGTTGCCCGCTCTCCGGGCATTTGACCCACAGATTCTCCGGCGTATCGCGCCTCAGGAAGGAGCGGATCTTCGGCGGGACGACGTTGGAAATCCAGTTCATCTCTCACCCTGTCATCGCGCAGGCTTGACCACGCCGCGCACGCCGGCCGCGATTTTCTCGACGACGCCCGCGACCGCCGCAACCGTATCGGGACCCGCCCGACCCTCGACCAGCGAGGCGCGCACCGCCTCGACGAGAGCCGAACCGACGACGACGCCGTCCGCCTTGGCGGCGATTCCCGCCGCGCTGTCGGCGTCGCGCACGCCGAAGCCGACCGCGACGGGAAGATGGGTATGGCGCTGGATGCGCGCAACCGCCGCGCCGACGACATCCGCGTTGGGCGCGGCCGAGCCCGTTATGCCGGTGATCGAGACGTAATAGACGAAGCCCGAGGTATTCGCGAGCACGGCGGGCAGGCGAACGTCGTCGGTCGTCGGCGTCGCAAGGCGGATGAAATTGAGCCCGGCTTTCAGGGCGGGCAGGCAGAGCTCCTCGTCCTCCTCGGGCGGCAGATCGACGACGATCAGGCCATCGACGCCCGCCGCCTTCGCGTCGACGAGGAAGCGCTCGACGCCGTAGACATAGATCGGATTGTAATAGCCCATCAGCACGATGGGCGTTTCCGCGTCGCCCGCGCGGAAATCCCTGACCAGCGCCAGCGTCTTTTTCAGCGTCTGGCCGGCGTTGAGCGCCCGCAGTCCCGCCGCCTGGATCGCCGGGCCGTCGGCCATCGGGTCGGTGAACGGCATGCCGATCTCGATCAGGTCCGCCCCCGCCTTCGGCAGCGCCCGCACGATCGCCAGCGAAGTCGCGGGATCGGGATCGCCCGCCATCACGAAAGTGACCAGGGCGGCGCGGCGCGTGGCGCGAAGGGCTTGGAATCGGGCGTCGATGCGGCTCGTCATGGCCGGCTGGTTAGCATGGCGAGGCGGGAAGGGAAACCGCGCAGAGGGGCGCCGAAGGCCCGTTCCCTCGCCGGCGCCCGCTTGACGCGAGCCGCGCCTTGTGGCCTCGAAGCGGCTCCTTTGGCAAATCGAGGCCCCGATGCTCATACGCGCGCTTGCCGCTCTGATCCTGGCCTGCGTCTGCGCCGCTCCGGCGCTCGCCGGACCTTGCGCGCTGACCCATGAGCAGGCCCGCCTGGTCGGCGAGGCGGTCGCTCAGAACGAGCCGGCGGCGCATTATTCCGAGATCGATGGCGAGCGGGCGCAGAAGCTGATCGCGGTCATCAACGCGACGCCGCCGGTCTCCGACGTCGCGCTCGACCGCATTCTCGTCATTGTGCGAACCGACACGGGCAAGGCGACGATCGCCTATGTCCGGGACGAATGCGTCTTCCATTCCGGGATCATCCCCATCGCCGAGTTCGAAGGCCTGGAGGCCAAGGCGTTCGGGTCCGAGGCGAAACCGCAATAGCCCGAGGCGCCCAGGCAAGACCCGCGCAGCCCTTCCGCCCGAGAAATCCGCGCCACGTATTGTGAAAAACCGAAAAATATGCTAGGCTGAAATTTGTTGTTTGAAAATATCGCCGCCCTCCCGCCGCCGACACGGCCGGCCTGCCCGGAAAAGTGCGAAATGAAATGGGCGGCAAGCTCTTGAAATCATGGAAAACCGCGAAATGGGCGATTTCGCGGGTCAATATTATCAATGGGTTGCGAGGGGCAAGGCGAAACGAATCATTGCGCAAACGAAACCTTTCGTTGCGCATGCGAAACGCCGGGCGCGGATTTCCCTGGTTTTTCAGCGGCGCCTCTCGACCGCGATTTCGCGGCGCGTGCGCCGTCAGCGCGCCCGGCGAGCCCGCCGGGCCGCGAGGACGGCCGGGCAGGACGCGCCGGAGCGTCTCGAGCGCGCGCCCGCGGGAACTCCGACCCCTCGCCCCCTACCCATTGGACGGGCGCGGCCCTATATGTCTGCGCAACCCTCCACAGCATCCGACCGGAGACCTGCGCTTGACCGCCTCGACCGCCGCCGCGACCGAAAAGATCCCCGTCACCGTCCTCACCGGCTATCTCGGCGCCGGCAAGACGACGCTGCTGAACCGCATTCTCAGCGAGCCGCACGGCAAGCGCTACGCCGTCATCGTCAATGAATTCGGCGAGATCGGCATCGACAACGAACTCGTCGTCGGCGCCGACGAGGAAGTGTTCGAGATGAACAACGGCTGCATCTGCTGCACCGTGCGCGGCGACCTCATCCGCATCATCGAGGGCTTGATGAAGCGCAAGGGCAAGTTCGACGCCATCATCGTCGAGACGACCGGCCTCGCCGATCCCGCCCCGGTCGCGCAGACCTTCTTCGTCGACGAGGACGTGCAGAAGGCGGCGCGGCTCGACGCGGTCGTCACCGTCGCCGACGCCAAATGGCTCGCCGCGCGGCTGCGCGACGCGCCCGAGGCGAAGAACCAGATCGCCTTCGCCGACGTCATCATCCTCAACAAGACCGATCTCGTCACGCCCGCCGAACTGCGCGAGGTCGAGGCCCGCATCCGCGCCATCAATCCCTACGCGCGACTGCATCAGGCGCAGAAATGCAACGTCGAGATCGCCGACGTGCTCGAGCGGCGCGCCTTCGACCTCGACCGCATCCTCGACATCGAGCCGGAGTTCCTGACCGCCGACGAGCACGACCACGATCACGATCACGATCATGGCCATCATCATCCACGATCACGACCACGGTCACGGCCTGAAGCACTATCACGACGAGGACATGCAATCGATCTCGGCGCGGCTCGAGGGCGACCTCGATCCCGACAAGTTCATGCCCTGGATCAACCAGCTGACCCAGGCCCTCGGGCCCGAACATCCTGCGCTGCAAGGGCATCGTCGCGCTCAAGGGCGATCCCAAGCGCTTCGTGTTCCAGGGCGTGCACATGATGCTCGACGGCGAGCCGCAGCGCGATTGGAAGCCGGGCGAGAAGCGCGAGTCGAAGGTCGTGTTCATCGGCCGCGATCTCGACGAAGACTTGATCCGCAAGGGCTTCCTGGCCTGCGCGGCCTGACGCGGCGCAGCGAGGGCTCTTGATGGCCGACGAACAGACATCGCTGACCGCAGCATGTCGCGCCGCTCGACGCGGGCGAGCATGTCGTCGCGGCCGCCTTCCTGAGCGGTCGGCCGGCGCTCGCGCTGGCGGACGGCAGTCGCCTGGACGGCGTCGACGGCGAGCGCATCGCCGCCCATCCCGAGGGCGCCATCCTCGCGGCGACGCTCGACGGCGAGCGGCTCATTACCGGCGGCGACGACGGCCGCGTCGTCGCGACCGACGCCGCGGGCGCGTGCGAGACGATCGCCGACGAAAAGGGCCGGTGGATCGACGCGGTCGCGACGCGCGCGCGGCGCGATCGCCTGGTCGGCCGGCAAGCAGGCGCGCGCGCGCGACGCCGACGGGCGCGCGTCAAGACCTGGACGCGCGCCGACCACGCGTGCGCGGCCTCGCCTTCCTGCCCAAGGGCTATCGGCTCGCGCTCGCCCATTACAACGGCGTCTCGCTCTGGTTCCCCAACGCCGACGCCGAGCCGACGCTGCTGGAATGGAAGGGCTCGCATCTCGACGTCACCGTCTCGCCGGACGGGCGCTTCCTCGTCACCTCGATGCAGGAGAACGCGCTGCACGGCTGGCGGCTCGCCGACTGCCGCAACATGCGCATGACCGGCTATCCCGGCAAGACGCGCTCGCTGTCCTGGTCGCACGACGGCCACTGGCTCGCGACCTCGGGCGCCGACGCCTGCGTCGTCTGGCCGTTCAAGGACAAGGACGGGCCGATGGGCAAGGCGCCGCGCGAATGCGGCGTGCGTCCGCATCGCATCACCCAGGTCGCGTTCCATCCGCGCGCGCTGGTGGTCGCGATCGGCTACGCCGACGGGCTGGTGCTGCTGTGCCGGCTCGGCGACGGCGCCGAAATCCTGGTGCGCAACGCCGACGCCGGACGACGGCGCGATCACCGCGCTCGCCTGGGACGAGCGCGGCGCGCGGCTGCTGTTCGGAACCGAAGCCGGCGCGCCGGGCTTGCTGACCTTGCCGGCCTGATTTTTTACAACGAGAAGGAGCTTTACAATGAGCCAAGACGCCTCTCCGCTGTTCCAACGCCTTTCAAGCTCGGCGAAATCACACTGCCGAACCGCATCGCGATGGCGCCGCTGACGCGCAATCGCGCAATGTCGCCCAACACCGTGCCGAGCCCGCTCGCGCCGCTCTATTACCGCCAGCGCGCGAGCGCCGGCCTGCTGATCACCGAAGCCTCGCAGATCAGCCAGCAGGGCCAGGGCTATATCTGGACGCCGGGCTGCTTCACCGAGGCGCAGGTCGAAGGCTGGCGCTCGGTGACCAAGAGCCGTGCACGAGGCTGCGGGCCGCATCTTCCTGCAGATGTGGCACGTCGGGCGCATCTCGCACACTTCGCTGCAGCCGGACGGCGGCGCGCCGGTCGCGCCCTCGGCGATCGCGGCCAAGACCAAGACCTTCATCGAGAGCGGCTTCGCCGAGACCTCCGAGCCGCGCGCGCTGGAGATCGCCCGAGATCGCCGGCATCGTCGCCGACTACGCGCATGCCGCGCGATTGCGCCAAGCGCGCGGGCTTCGACGGCGTCGAGATCCACGGCGCCAACGGCTATCTGATCGACCAGTTCCTGCGCGACGGCTCGAACAAGCGCACCGACGTCTACGGCGGCTCGATCGAGAACCGCCTGCGCTTCGCGCTCGAGGTCGTCGACTCCATTCTGAAGCGTCTGGCCCGCCAACCGCGTCGGCATCCGCATCGCGCCGACGAGCCCGGCCAACGACATCTCGGATTCCAACCCGGCCGCCGCTGTTCGGCGCGCTGGTCGGCGAACTGGCCAAGCGCAAGCTCGCCTATATCCACGTCGTCGAGGGCGCGACCCAGGGCGCGCGCGACAATCTGCCGTTCGACTATCTCGCGTTGCGCCGCGCCTTCCCCGGCGCCTATATCGCCAACAACGGTTACGACCGGGCGCATGGCGATCGAGGCGGTGGCGTCGGGCAAGCGCGCGACATGGTCGCGTTCGGCCGCGCGTTCATCGCCAATCCCGATCTCGTCGAGCGGCTGCGAATCGGCGCGCCGCTCAACGAAGGCGACCGCGCGACCTATTACGGCGGCGGCGCGAAGGGCTATACCGACTATCCCGAACTGCAGGTCGCCTGACCTGAGCGCGCGCGGAGGGCGCAGATGAGCGAACCCGAAACTCCGCCCCGCCCGCCGCGCGCGAGCCCAGGCGCGTCGACCCGCGCCTCCTGGAAATCCTGGTCTGCCCGGTGACGCGCGCGACGCTGAGCTACGACGCGCAGCGCCAGGAGCTGATCTCCAGGGCGGCCAAGCTCGCCTATCCGATCCGCGACGGCGTGCCGATCATGCTTCCGGAAGAGGCGCGGCCGCTGGACGAGTGACGCCCTTCCGCCGCGTCGCGGGGGAAGGGTTCACTTGCGCTTGCCCGCGAAGAACGCCTTCAGCATTCGGCTCGCCTCGCTCTCCCGGATGCCGCCGTAGATCTCCGGCGCGTGCAGGCACGTCGGCTGGGCGAAGAAGCGCGGCCCGTGCTCGACCGCGCCGCCTTTCGGGTCGGGCGCGGCGAAATAGAGGCGGCGCAGGCGCGCGTGACTGATCGCGCCCGCGCACATCGCGCAGGGCTCGAGCGTGACATAGAGATCGCAGTCGGTCAGGCGCTCGTTGCCGAGCGCGTGCGCGGCGGCGCGGATCGCGAGCATTTCGGCATGGGCGGTCGGATCGGCGTCCTCGCGGGTGCGATTGCCTGCGCGCGCGATAACGGCGCCGGCGCGGACGATCACGGCGCCGATCGGCGTCTCGTCGCGCGCCTCGGCCGCCCTCGCTTCTGCAAAAGCGACGCTCATGGGGTCGTCGGCCAAATCCCGGTCCTTTGCCGCCCGGCGCGACAGGCGCGCGACAAACTGCTAGGACGCCCGCAAAAGGGACGCAAGCCGCACGATGACCTCATCCGATCACGACAAAGCCGAAATCCGCGCCGGCGAGCGCATCGCCAAGGTGATGGCGCGCGCGGGGCTCTGCTCGCGCCGCGACGCCGAGACCTGGATCGCGGCGGGACGGGTCACGGTCAACGGCCAGACGCTGACCAGTCCGGCGTTCAACGTCTCGCCCGAGGACGACGTGCGCGTCGACGGGGAGCGGCTGCGCGAGGCCGAGCGCACGCGCCTGTTCTTCTTCCACAAGCCGCGCGGGTTGGTGACGACCGCGCGCGATCCCGAAGGGCGCCCGACCGTATTCGACGTGCTGCCGAAGGACCTGCCGCGCGTCGTCACGATCGGCCGGCTCGACATCAATACCGAGGGCCTGCTGCTGCTGACCAACGACGGCGGGCTCGCGCGCGTGCTCGAATTGCCGACCACGGGCTGGCTACGGCGCTATCGGGTGCGCGCGCACGGCGAGGTCACGCAGGAGCAGCTCGACGCGCTCGCCGAGGGCGTCACGGTCGACGGCGTGCATTACGCCGGCATCCAGGCCAGGCTCGAGCGCCCGCAGGGTTCGAACGTCTGGCTGACCATGGGCCTGCGCGAAGGCAAGAACCGCGAGATCAAGCGCGTGCTCGAACATCTCGGGCTCGCGGTGACCCGGTTGATCCGCGTCTCGTTCGGCCCGTTCGAACTCGGCGACCTGCCCGAGGGCGAAGTCGCCGAACTGAGCACGCGCGTGCTGGTCGACCAGCTCGGCGTCAAGCTCGCCAAACAGGCGGGCGCCAATTTCGACGCGCCGATCGAACCGCGCCGCCCGCTTGCGCCCAAGCCCGGGCCGGAGCGCGGGCGCGGCGAGCCTCGTCCCGGCGCGGACCGCGGCGATCGTCCGCGCCGCGCGTTCGCCCCGAAAGAGGATCGAGCCGAGATCGCGCGCGAGCTCGCCTCGCGCGGCGAGCGCCCCGAAACGGTCAAGCCGCGCAAGCGCAAGCACATCTCGATCCTGCGCGCCGAAGCGCGCGCCGAGGCCGAGGGGCCGCGCAAACGCATCGAGCGCAGCGCGACCAGCGACCGCAGGGGCCGCGAGGTCAAGATCGAGCGCATCAAGGTCGCGCGCGAGCCCGAGGCCGCGCCCGTCGCGCCGCGCGCGGCCCGGCGCGGCAAGCCCGGCGCGAATTTCGAGCGGTCCGGGCCCAAAAGGGAATTTGCCGGCAAGCGGGAATTCCGCGGCTCCCGCGAGGGGCCCGGCGAGGGCCGTCCCGAGCGCGCCTCGCGGCCTTTCCGGGACGCGCCGAAGCCGCGCGACGGCGAGGGGCGGCCGGCCCGTTCCGGACCGCGGCGAGAGTTTTCGGACAAGCGCGAAATCTCCGGCGGTCGCGATCGCGCGCCGGAGCGCTCCGGCCGGCCGTTCGGCGCCGGGCCGAAATTCGGCGGCGGCGGCGGCGGCAGGGAGGCGCGCGAGGCGCGGCCCGAAGGGCCCGCCCGCAATCGGGAATTCGCGGGCAAGCGCGATTTTTCCGGCAAGCGCGAGTCCGGCCCGGCCCGCGAGGGCCGCCCGTTCCGCGAGGGACCGCGCCGCGAGGGCGGCAAGCCGTCGGGTTCGGGGCGTCCGTCCTCTCGCGGCGGTTCCGGCGGCAAGCCGACCGGCAGGCCCGGAGGAAAGCGTCCGCCCGGGCGGAGCTGACCGTTGCGGATCGTCGGCGGCCGGTTGAAGGGCCGCGCGCTCTCCGCGCCCGCCTCGCGCGAGATCCGGCCGACCTCGGAGCGGCTGCGCGAGTCGATCTTCGACATCCTGACCCACCGTTTTCCGGGCGCCGTGGAGGGCGCGCGCGTCGTCGACCTGTTCGCGGGCTCGGGCGCGCTGGCGATCGAGGCGCTGTCGCGCGGCGCCCGACCGCGCTGTTCGTCGACAACGGCGGCGAGGCGCGCGCGCTGCTTGCGCGCCAATGTCGAAGCCTTGGCGCTCGGCGGCGTCACGCGGATCTGGCGCGCCGACGCCACGAAGCTCGGCAAGGCCCCCGCCGGCCCGCCCTTCGACCTCGCCTTCCTCGATCCGCCCTATGGCAAGGGTCTCGCCGGTCCGGCCCTGTCGGGTCTCGTCGAAGGCGGCTGGCTCGCCCGCGGCGCGCTCGTCGTGGTCGAGGAGGCCGCCAAGGGGGAAATCGTCGTCCCGCCCGCGCTTCGCGTAGCCGATGAACGCGAGTACGGCGACACGAGGGTTGCGTTTCTGGTCGCGGCCGATGCAAACGAGGCGGGCGCCGAGGCCGCCGCGCTCCCGGCCTTCCGGCTCGACTGGGGAGAAAGGCATATGTTTGATTTTGTCGCTGTCGCGAAAGTCATCGGAGGGCGCGCCGAGCCCGAGGACGACAATTGGGGCGCGAGCCGCGCCCGGATCGCGCTCGATCCCGATCGCTTCGGCCCCGATGCGCTGGCCGGGCTCGATCAGTTCAGCCACGTCGAAATCGTCTATGTCTTCGATCGCGTTGCGGAGGCCGACGTCGTGAGCGGCGCGCGGCGCCCGCGCGGACGCAAGGACTGGCCCGAGGTCGGGATATTCGCGCAGCGCGGCAAGAATCGCCCCAACCGCATCGGGGTGACGGTCTGCCGGGTTGTCGCGGTCGACGGGCTTGGGCTCGAGGTCGAGGGTCTGGACGCGATCGACGGAACGCCGGTTCTCGACATCAAGCCGGTTCTCAAGGGCTTTCTGCCGCGCGGCGAGGTGCGGGAGCCGGACTGGGCCGCACAGATCATGGCGCAGTATTGGTAGGACCGGCGTTCGATGCGGCGGGGTAGGCCAGGGCGCGGCGGCGAATTTGCCGAAATGACGTCGCGCAACCGACTGGCGGCCCGCCAAAAGCCGTCCTATATGTGGCGCTCAGCGCCCAAGCCTGCGGCGCTCCGCGCCAGAGCGGAACTGTTGCGAGGAAACGTGAAGCCGTGATGACGCCCCCCGTCCCGACCTCCAGCCTGACCCCCGACGCCTCCAGCGCCGCGCCGGCCGAGGGCGCCGGCGTCGTCGATTACCGCCTCGACAACGGCATGACCGTGGTCGTCATTCCCGATCATCGCGCGCCCGTCGTCACGCACATGGTCTGGTATCGCAACGGTTCGGCCGACGATCCGCCGGGCAAGTCGGGCATCGCGCATTTCCTCGAACATCTCATGTTCAAGGGCACCAAGACCCATCCCAAGGGCGCCTTTTCCGAGGCGGTCGCCGAGATCGGCGGCCAGGAGAACGCGTTCACCGGCAACGACTACACCGCCTATTTCCAGCGCGTCGCCAAGGAGCACCTGGGCGCCATGATGGCGTTCGAGGCGGACCGGATGACCGGTCTCGTGCTCACCGACGAGATCGTCGCGCCCGAGCGCGACGTCGTGATGGAGGAGCGCCGCATGCATTGCGACGCCGACCCGAGCGCGCAGCTCAACGAGGCCGTGCAGGCGGCGCTGTTCACTCATCATCCCTATGGCACGCCGATCATCGGCTGGGGCCATGAGATCGAGGACCTCGGGCGCGAGGACGCGCTCGCCTATTACGGACGTTTCTACACGCCCGAGAACGCGATCCTGGTCGTCGCGGGCGACGTCGAGCCGGAGGAAGCGCTTCGACTCGCCAAGGAGCATTACGGCAAGATCCGTCCGCGCGGCGCGGCGCCCGAGCGCAAGCGCCCGCGCGAGCCCGAGTCGGTCGCGCGCCGCCTCGTCACCGTCAACGACGAGAAGGTCGAGCAGCCGAGCTGGCAGCGCTGCTATCTCGCGCCCTCCCATCGCACGGCCGCGCCCGGCGAATCGGAGGCGCTCGAAGTGCTCGCGCATCTGCTGGGCGGCGGGCAGACGAGCCTGCTCTATCGCGAACTGGTGCTCGAGCAGAAAGTCGCGGTCGCCGCTGGGGCCTATTACATGGGCTCCGCGCTCGACGACACCCGCTTCTATCTCTATGCGATGCCCTCGCCCGAGACGTTCGCTGCCCCAGCTCGACGCCGCGGTCGACAAGGCGCTCGCCAATTTCATGGCGGGCGGGCTCGACGCCGAAGCGCTGGAGCGCGCCAAGACGCGGCTGGTCGCCGAGGCGATCTATGCGCAGGACAGCCAGGCGATGCTGGCGCGCTGGTACGGCGCCTCGCTGGCGACCGGGCAGACGATCAAGGACGTGCAGGAATGGCCGCATCGCATCGAAGCGGTGACGGCGGAGGCGGTCCTCGCCGCGGCGCGCAAATGGCTCGATCGCAGACGCGGCGTGACCGGCTATCTGCTGCCGGCTGAGGAGGAGGCGGCCTGAGGCCGCCCGCGCCGCAACGACAGGATTCGCGCCCGCCCGGGCGCCCGAGGAAACGCCGATGAACAAACCCTTCGTCAACCCGCCCGCGCAGAGCGCGGTCAACGTGCGCGAACTCGTCACGCCGCGCGGCGTAAGCGCCTGGCTGGTCGAGGACTACGCCGTCCCGCTGGTCTCGCTCGAATTCGCCTTGCGCGGCGGCGCCTCGCAGGATCCCGCGGGCAAGGCGGGCGCCGTGACGATGCTCGCCGGTCTGCTCGACGAGGGCGCGGGCGACCTCGACAACCAGGCTTTCCAGCGCGCGCTCGACGAAAAAGCGATCGAGATGTCGTTTCACGCCGAACGCGACCATATCAGCGGGCGAATGCGCACGCTCACGCGCAATCTCGACCGCGCCGGCGAATTGCTGAAGCTGGCGATCAACGCGCCGCGGCTCGACGAGGAGCCGTTCGAGCGGGTGCGCGAACAGATGAACGCGCGGTTGCGCCACGACGCCAAGGACCCGTCCACCATGGCCGGCAAGGCTTGGCGCCAGCGCGTCTTCCCGGGACATCCCTATTCGCAGGCCTCCGATGGCGAGGTCGAGACTCTGGCGGCGATCGCGCGCGAAGATCTCAAGGCGATCGCCGCGAAATTGATCTCCCGCGGCGCGCTGCATGTGGCCGTCGTCGGCGCCGTCGACGCGGACCGCGCGGCGCGCCTGATCGACACGATCTTCGCCGACCTGCCCGCCAAGGCGCAATTGCAGGCGATCTCCGATGCGCCGTTCCAAGGCCTGGGCGGCGTCGAAATCGTCGATCTCGACGTGCCGCAATCGACCATCCGGTTCGGCCGTCCGGCGCTGAAGCGCGAGGACCCCGATTACATGGCGAGCGTCGTGCTCGCTCATGTGCTGGGCGGCGGGACCGGCCTCTCCTCGCGCCTGTTCCGCGAGGTTCGGGAAAAGCGCGGCCTCGCCTATTCCGTCTCGGCCTCGGTCGCGACCTTCGACCACGCGAGCTATCTCTATGGCGGCACCACCACCAAGAACGAGCGCGCCAACGAATCGCTCGAGGTGATTCAGGCCGAGATCCTCGACATGTCGAAGGGCAACATCAGCGAGGAAGAGCTCGAGAAGGGCAAGAAATACCTGGTCGGCTCCTATCCGCTGCGGTTCGACACCTCGACCAAGATCGCAGGCCAACTCGTGCACATCCAGCTCGACGGCCATGGCGTCGAGTGGCTGGTGGAGCGCAACCGCCGGATCGGCGCGGTCACGATGGCCGACGCGCGCCGCACGGCGGAGCGGTTGTTTGGAGACGGGTCGCTCAGCGTGACGATGGTGGGGCGACCGGCGGGCGCGTAGCGGCCCTCATGGCCCTTCGGGCCGCCTTCTCCCGCGAGCGGGAGAAGGGCAATGCGCTCTGCTTCCCCCTCTGCCGCTGGCGGGAGAGGGCCGGAGCGAGGGTCCTTCGGAGCTGCGTTTGAACGTTCGTCGCCTCGACCCGTTGCTGATCGACCGCATCGCCGCCGGCGAGGTGATCGAGCGCCCCGCCGCCGCGGTGAAGGAACTCGTGGAGAATGCGCTCGACGCGGGCGCGCGCCGCATCGAGGTGGCGATCCAGGCCGGCGGGCGCGACGTGATCCGGGTCAGCGACGATGGCGTCGGGATGGACGCGGCCGATCTCGAACTCAGCGTCGAGCGGCACGCGACCTCGAAAATTCCGGACGGGGATCTGACGCAGATCTCGACGCTCGGCTTTCGCGGCGAGGCGCTGCCCTCGATCGCGTCGGTCTCGCGCCTCGAAATCCGCAGCCGCGCGCGCGGCGCCGGGGAGGCCTATGCGCTGAGGGTCGAGGACGGCGCCAAGGGCCGGCCGGAGCCGTCCGCGCATCCCGAGGGCACGCGGATCGAGGCCCGCGATCTCTTCGCGGCGACGCCGGCGCGGCTGAAATTTCTCAAGACCGACCGGGCCGAGGCGCAGGCCTGCGCCGATGTGGTGCGCCGGCTCGCGCTTGCGCATCCGCAAGTGCGCTTCGCCTTTTCCAGCGAGATCGGCGGTTCGTTCGATTGGCCCGCCTGCGGGGCGGGCGAGGCTGGCGAGCGCGAGCGGATGCGGCAGGCGCTCGGCGCCGAATTCGTCGACAATGCGCTGCGCGTCGATGCGATGCGCGAGGGCGTGAGGATCAGCGGCTGGGTCGGCCTGCCCACCTACAACAAGCCGAACGCCCTAAGTCAGTTCGTCTTCGTCAATGCGCGCGCGGTGCGCGACAAGCTGATCGCGGGCGCGCTGCGCGGCGCCTATCTCGATTATCTCCCGCGGGAACGCCATGGCGCGGCGGTGCTGTTCATCGAATGCGATCCGCGCGAGGTCGACGTCAACGTGCATCCGGCCAAGGCGGAAGTGCGCTTTCGCGATTCCTCTCTCGTGCGCGGGCTGATCGTCAGCGCGGTCAAACACACGCTCGAGGCCGCGCGCCACCGGGCGGCGACGACCGGCGGCGCCGGCGCGCTCGAGGCGTTGCGCGCCCCCAATTGGCGCCCCGGCGCCGCGGCGGCGCCCGCAAACTGGGACTGGCGCGCCTCGCCCGCCGCGCCCGCGCCGACGCCCAACCGCTTCGGCGAACCCGCGCAGAAGAGCTTCGCCGGGATCGAGCCGAGCGCGCGTCCCGGCGCGTTCTCGGCGCCCGCCGCGCCCGCCGATTCCGCCGCCCCGCTCGGCGCCGCGCGCGCGCAGGTGCACGAGACCTACATCATCGCGCAGACCCGGGACGGCGTCGTGATCGTCGACCAGCACGCCGCGCACGAGCGCATCGTCTATGAAAAGCTGAAGCGCCAGCGCGAGACGAGCGGAATCGAGCGGCAGATCCTGCTTTCGCCGGTCGTGATCGATCTCGACCCGCAGGGCGCCGCCGCGTTGATCGAGCATGCGGGCGAACTGGAAGCGCTCGGCGTCGTCGTCGAGGGTTTCGGTCCCGGCGCCGTGCTGCTGCGCGAGGCGCCGGCCCTGATCGCTCAGGGCGACATGACGGCGCTGATCCGCGACCTCGCCGAAGAGGCGCTCGCCGAGGACGGCGCGCAATCCCTGGAGCGCAGGCTCGACCATCGCCTCGCCACCATCGCCTGCCACCATTCGGTGCGCGCAGGCCGCGCCTTGCGCCCCGAGGAGATGAACGCCTTGTTGCGCGAAATGGAGGCGACGCCCGGCGCCGGCCAGTGCAACCACGGGCGGCCGACCTATGTCGAACTGAAGCTCAGCGACATCGAACGGTTGTTCGGGCGGCGCTAGCCGATCACCCCACCGGCCGTTCGTCCGCGATCGTCTTGCCGTCGTTGGGCAGCGCGCCCGGGGGCGACGAATTCCACCGCGCCGCGCAGCTTGGTCACCGCCTGCAGCGTCGCCGCGACGCTGTCCGCAAGGCCGGCGGGCGGGCCCGCGATTTCGGCCTTTAGCGTCATCGCGTCCTGCTCGCCCTCGCGGCTGACGACAAGGCGCAGCGTTCCGAGTTCGGGATGGCGCTTGCCGATCTCGACCACTTCGCTCGGATGCACGAACATGCCCTTGACCTTGGTGGTCTGGTCGGCGCGGCCCATCCAGCCGCGAATATGCGTCGCATCGAGATAGGCCGAGAGGTCGCCGGTGGCGAAACGCAGCAACGGGAATGGCCGCGCAACGCCGTGACGACGATCTCGCCGACGCCGCCGATCGGCAGCGGATCGCCGCTGCCCGGCCGCACGATCTCGAGCCACGACGTCTTCGTTGACGAAAAGCCCCGGCGCGAGAGCGCCGTCGGGCGCCGTCGGTCTCATAGGCGATCACGCCGAGTTCGGCGGTGGCGAAAGCCTGCCGCGTCTTGACGCCGCGGCCCTCGAGTTCCGCGCGCAGGCTCGCCGGCAAGCGCGGCGCCGGAGACCAACGCCTTGCGGATCGAGCACGCGTCGACGCCGGCGGCTTCCGCCTTGTCGAGCAGGATCTTCAGGAAGTCCGGCGGCCCCGCATAGGCGGTCGGCCTGTAGCTGCGCGATCGCCTGCAAACGTCTGTTCGGTATTGCCGGGGCCGGCGGGGATGACCGCGCAGCCGAGCGCATGCGCGCCGCTCTCGATGATGAAGCCGCCGGGCGTCAGATGGTAGGAGAAACAGTTGAGCACAATGTCGCCGCACTGAAGTCCCGCCGCCGCGAAGGCCCGCTTGCGCGCCGAAGGGATCCTCGCCATGGTCCTGCGCCTCGAAGATCGGCCCGGGCGAGACGAACAGGCGCTTGAAGGCGCCGGGCCCCGCTGCGGCGAGTGCCCGCGAACGGCGGCGCGCCGCGCTGCAACGCCGCGAGTTCCGACTTGCGCAGCAGCGGAATGCGCGCGAGGTCGGCCGGCGATTGCAGCGCCGCGACGTCGACGCCCTCGAGTTGGCGCGCGATCTGAGGCGAGCGATCGCGCAGCGCCGTCAGTCGCTCGCGCAAATTTGCGAAGGCGTTCATGCGCAAACTCCGTAGTTGCGGTTCACGCCAGCCAGCGCTTGCGGCGGCGATAGCTCTTGACGTCGCGGAACGAGCGGCGGTCGGAGCCGGCGACGCCAAGGTAGAATTCGCGCACGTCCTCGTTGTCGCGCAGAGCGCTCGCCGCGCCGTCGAGCACCACGCGGCCGTTCTCCAGGATGTAGCCGAATTCGGCGTAGCGCAGCGCGAGGTTGGTGTTCTGCTCGGCGACCAGGAAGGAGACCTTTCGCGCGAATTGAGCCCGCGCACGATCTCGAAAATCTCCTCGACCACCTGCGGCGCGAGGCCCATCGAGGGCTCGTCGAGCAGGATCAGCTTCGGCTTGGCCATCATCGCGCGGCCGAGCGCGCACATCTGCTGCTCGCCGCCTGAGACATAGCCGGCAAGCGAGGCGCGCCGTTGTTTCAGGCGCGGGAAATAATCATAGATCTTCTCGAGATCGCGCTCGATCGCGGCGCGTCCGTCGCGGCGCGTGAAAGCGCCGGTCAAGCAGATTCTCCTCGACCGTGAGGTGGCCGAAACAATGGCGGCCCTCCATCACCTGGATCGCGCCGCGGCGCACCAGCTCGTTGGGCGAAAGCTGGTCGACCCGCTCGCTCTGGAAGTTGATTTCGCCCTTGGTGACCTCGCCGCGCTCGGCGCGCAGCAGATTGGAGATTGCGCGCAGCGTCGTCGTCTTGCCGGCGCCGTTGGCGCCCAGCAGCGCGACGATCGCCGCCCTCGCGCAGGGTCAGCGAGACGCCCTTCAGCACCAGCGCGACGCTGTTGTAGACGACCTCGATATTGGGGACTTCGAGGATGGCGGTCAAAGACGTCTCCCTGGGCGATCCCCTCTCCCGCCCAGCGGGAGAGGGGCCTGGCATTACGACTTGTTGTCGCAGGCCTCGGTGCGCGTCGGCCAGCCCGCGTTCTTTTCGGCGTAGTCCTTGGCGGCGGCGTCGATCAGCGGCTGCACCTTGTCGGAGGCCGAGGCGATCGGATCGCTCGCCTTCACCCATTTGGCGCCGTCCCATTGCTGCACGAAAGTCGCGCCGTGGCTGTTGTGGTCGGCGCAGCTCAGCTTGAACGGCGAGGCGAAGCCGGCAAGGCCGATCGCCTTGAGGCGCGCGTCGTCGAGGTTGAGGTTCTCGAGGCCGCGGCGCACGTCCTCGCCGGTGACGACCTTCTTGCCCGGTCACCTTCTGCGCCGTCGCGATCGCCTCGGCGATCAGCATCGAGTTGTAGACGCCGTGGTCGTATAGAGCGTGCCGCCGAACTCGCCGGCCGCCGCCTGGCTCTTGCCGGCGTCGATGACGTATTTCTTGATGTCGGCGAAGGCGGGATAGTCGGCGCCGGCGCCGTGCCAGTTGAGCTCCTTGAAGCCCTTGGCTCCGTCGCCCGCGGAGGCCGCGTCGGCGTCGCCCGGCCACCAGATCGAGACGAACTTGTCCATCGGGAAGTTGGCCTTGACCGCTTCCTTGATGGCGGCGGCGTTCATCGCGCCCCAGCCGTACATGATCAGGAAATCGGGCTTGTCGCGGCGGATGTCGAGCCATTTCGACGACTGGTTCTGCATGTCGGCGGGCGCGACCGGATAGAGCTTGAGGTCGAAGCCGGCGTTCTGCGCCTCGGCCTGGAAGAACGGCAGCGCCTCGCGTGCCGAACGCGGCGTCGAAATAGAGATAGCCGACCGTCTTGCCCTTCAGGCCCTCGATCGAGCCGCCGCCGAGATATTTGAGGATTTCCGAGGCGCCGTCCCAGTAGGTGTCCGGCGGGTTGAAAATCCAGGGGAACACGTCGCCGCGCGCCGCGGCCGAAAGGCCGTAGGCCATCGACAGGATCGGGATCTTGTCGACGGAGGCCTTCGGGATCAGCGACAGCGTAATGCCGGTCGACCAGGGGTTGATCAGCACAGGGTTTTTCGGCTTGACCGTGTCGTAGCACTCCAGGCCCTTCTTGGTGTCGTAGCCGGTCTCGCATTCGTCGACGACGAGCTTGACGCCGCCGATGCCGCCGTCGCGCTCGTTCAGCATGGTCAGGTAATCGTGCATGCCGTCGGCGATCGGCGTGCCCGAGCCCGCAAACGGCCCGGTGCGGTAGGTGAACAGCGGCACGTAGATCGAATCGTCGGCGAAGGCCGGCGCGGCCAGGGCTAGCGCGAGCGCGCCGCCGAGGCCCTTGAGAATCCATTTCCTGTTCATGACGTTTCCTCCTCTTTTGGTTTCAGTACGGGAACGGCCAGACCCGCAATTTCTGCTTCGCGGTGCGCCAGATCTGGGCCAGGCCGTGCGGTTCGACGATCAGGACGACGATGATCAAAGCGCCAGTCGCCATGAAGGTCAAATGTTCGACTGTCGCAGCCGGGATGTTGAGGCCGAGCTCGGCGGGCAACGCGCGCAACACGATCGGCAGCAGATGCAGGATCGCGGCGCCGAGAAATGCCCCGAGGATCGACCCCAGCCCGCCGATGATGATCATGAACAGCAGCTGGAACGACAGGTTGATGTCGAACGCCTCCGGCTCGGCCGCCCCGAGCCAGAGAAACACCATCAGCGCGCCCGCGACGCCGATGTAGAATGAAGACACCGCAAAGGCGAGCAGTTTTGCGCGCAAGAGCTTGATGCCGATCAGTTCGGCCGCGATGTCCATGTCGCGCACCGCCATCCACATGCGCCCGATGCGGCCATGCACGATGTTGCTCGCGATCCAGGCCATCGCGGTCACGATGGTCAGCGCGACGAGGTAGCGCGTCGCCGGGGACGCGCTCGGGCCGACGACCGGCACGCCGAACAGAGTGCGGGTGGACACCTCTATCGCGCCGGAATCGTTGTAATTATAGAGCCAGGGCACGCGCGCGAACGCCCATTCGAGGAAGAACTGCGCCGCCAGCGTGGCGACGACGAGATAGAAGCCCTTGATGCGCAGGCTCGGCAGCCCGAAGATCACGCCGACCGCGCTGGAGGCCAAACCGGAGACGACGATCCAGATCAGGATGTTGACTTGCGGGAAATAGGTTTCGAGCTTGTAGCAGGCATAGGCGCCGACCCCCATGAAGCCCGCCGATCCCAGCGAGAGCAGGCCGGTATAGCCGGTCAGCAGGTTCAGCCCGATCGCCGCCAGCGACAGGATCAGGAACGGGATCATCATCGTGTTCAGGAGGAAGAGATCGCCGGTCAGCGGGATGACCACGAAGGCGACGATGAGAATCAGGGCGAGGCCGATCCGATCCTGGCGAATCGGAAAGATCGCCATGTCGGCGGCGTAGCTCGTCTTGAACTGTCCGGCTTCGCGGTAGAACACGCGCTCTCCTTAAACGACTTGTCCGGCCCCGCGCCGGCAACGACGGACGATTGTTTCGCACATGTCCATGCCCGCCCTCAAATCCGCTCGATGATCTTTTCGCCGAACAGCCCCTGCGGGCGCACCAGCAGGAAGGCGAGGGCGATCGCATAGGCGAGCCAGCGCTCGATGCCGCCGCCGAACAGCGGGCCCCAGTAGAATTCGCCGAGCTTCTCGCCGATGCCGATAATCAGTCCGCCGACGATGGCGCCGGGAATCGAAGTTAGGCCGCCGAGGATCAGCACCGGCAGCGCCTTCAGCGCGACCACCTGCAGCGCGAACGAGACGTCCGAACGCGCGCCCCACATGACGCCGGTCGCGAGCGCGACGACGCCGGCCGCGAACCAGACCACGACCCAGATCTGATTCAACGAAATTCCGACCGATAGCGCGGCCTGATGGTCGTCGGCGACGGCGCGCAGCGCCCGCCCGATCCGGGTCTTCTGGAAGAACAGCCCGAGCCCCGCGACCATGATCAGCGCAATCGCCGCGGCGGCGATGTCGAGCTTCTGCAGCGTGACGTGTCCGCCGAGGATCTCGAGGTCGATCGCGCCGCTCGGCAGGAACAATTCCTTGGTGATCATGTCCTTGGGGTTGCCGCCGAACAGCAATTCGCCGAAGCCGATCAGAAAATAGGTCAGGCCGAACGTCGCCATCAGCAGGATGATGTCGGGCTGGTTAACCAGCGGGCGCAGCACCAGGCGTTCGACGCCGAGCGCGAGGACGTACATGACGAGAATGGCGAGGCCGAGCGCGACCCAGGCCGGCACGCCCTTCTCGTGCAGGCCGACCAGAGTGAGCGCGGCGAACACCATCATGATGCCCTGCGCGAAATTGAACACGCCCGAAGCCTTGTAGATCAGCACAAATCCGAGCGCGATCAGCGAATAGAGCACGCCGCCGACGAAACCCTCCCAGATCGTCTGCGCGAGCAGGTCGGGCGCCGAGATCATCTGGGCGAGGGGATCGACGAAGATCGCATGCAGCAGGTTCATCGCCGGGCCCTCAATGTGAAACGCCGAGATAGGCGGAAATGACCTTGGGATCGCCCTTGACGACATCGGGGACGTCGTCGGCGATCTTGCGGCCATATTCGAGCACGACGACGCGGTCGGAAAGGTCCATCACGACGCCGATGTCGTGCTCGATCAGCGCGATCGTGGCGCCGAGCCGCCGGTTCGCCTCGACGATGAAGCGGCTCATGTCCTCCTTCTCCTCGCGGTTCATGCCCGCCATAGGTTCGTCGAGCAGCAGCAGTTCTGGCTCCATCGCGAGCGCGCGCCCAAGTTCGACCCGCTTCTGCAGCCCGTAGGGCAGCTTGCCGACCGGCGTCTTGCGGATCGCCTCGATCTCGAGGAAATCAATAATTTCCTCGCAGAATTTGCGGTGCTGGATCTCCTCGGCGAGCGCGGGCCCGTGCCGCAGCGCCTGCCAGAAAAGCCCGCGCGACATCCTGAGATTGCGGCCGGTCATGATATTGTCGAGCGTCGTCATGCCCTTGAACAGCGCGACGTTCTGGAACGTGCGCGCGATGCCCTGGCGCGCCGCTTCGTGCGGGCGCATGCGCGAGCGCGCCTCGCCCTTGAACAGGATCTTGCCGAGCTGCGGCTGGTAGAAGCCGTTGATCACATTCAGCATCGAGGTCTTGCCGGCGCCGTTGGGGCCGATGATCGCGCGAATCTCGCCGCGTCGTATGTCGAAGGAGACGTCGGAAATGGCGCGCACGCCGCCGAACGACAGCGAGACGTTTTCCAGGCTGAGCAGCACGTCGCTCATGCCGCGCGGGCCTGCGCGGCGGCGGGATGGATCGGCATGTCGTAAATCCGGCAGCGTCCCTCGAGCTTGCCCTTGTGGCCGTCCTCGTAGGTGATCTCGGCCGAAATCGAGGCTTCCTTGGCGCCGTTGTAGAGGCCCTCGACCAACGGAGCGTAGCGCTCGGCGATGAAAGCGCGGCGCACTTTCTGGGTGCGCGTCAGTTCGCCGTCGTCGGCGTCGAGCTCCTTCGGCAGGATCAGAAAGCGGCGGATTTGCGCGCCGACCATGGCGGGCTCCTCGGCGAGGGCGCGATTGACGGCGTCCACGTGCTTTTGGATCAGCGCCGCGACGCGCTCGTTTCCGGCGAGTTCCTGATAGGAGGCATAGGAAACGCCGTTGCGCTCGGCCCAATTGCCGACCGCGGCGAGTTCAATATTGAGCATGACGGCGACGAATTCGCGCTTGTCGCCGATGGCGACCGCCTCGCGGATGTCGGCGAAGAACTTCAGCTTGTTCTCGACATATTTGGGCGCGAACAATTGTCCGTTGCCGAGCCTGCCGACGTCCTTGGCGCGGTCGACGATCTTGAGCTGGCCGTCGGGCTCGAAAAAGCCCGCGTCGCCCGTCCTGACAAAACCGTCCTCGGTCATCGCCTCCTTGGTCCTTTGCGGGTCGTTGTAATAGCCGATGAACATGCCCGGCGACTTGAACTGCACCTCGCCGTCGTCTGCGATTCGGAGCTCGACATGCGGCGCGGGCGGGCCGACCGTATCCGAGCGCACGGCGCCGTCGGTCTGCACGGTGACATAGAGAAAGGCCTCGGTCTGGCCGTAGAGCTGCTTGAGATTGAGGCCGAGCGAGCGGTAGAAGGCGAACAGGTCCGAACCGATCGCCTCGCCGGCGGTATAGGCGACGCGAACGCGGGTGAAGCCGAGCGCGTTCTTCAGCGGGGCGTAGATCAGCAGGTCGCCGAGCGCGTAATGCAGGCGTGCGAGCAGCGGCACGCGCTTGCGGTTGGCGATGTCCTCGCCCCAGCGGCGCGCGACATCCATGAAATGGCGGAACAGCCAGCGCTTGGGCGCGCTCGCGTCCTCCATGCGGATCATCACCCGCGTCAGCAGCGCCTCGAACACGCGCGGCGGGGCGAAATGGAAGGTTGGGCCGATCTCGCGCAAATCCTCGGCGGCGGTCGCCTGACTTTCCGGGCAGGCCATGCAAAAGCCGGCGACCATGCCCTGCGCATAATTGAGGTAATGGTCGCCCGCCCACGCCAGCGGGAGATAGGCGAGCACCTCGTCGCGATCGGTCAGATTGTCGAAGGCGACGGTGTCGCGCGCGGCGGCGATGCAGCGCTCGCCCGACAGCACGACGCCTTTCGAACGGCCCGTCGTGCCTGAGGTATAGAGCATGACCGAGGGGTCGCCGCCCTTGCCCTCGTCGATGCGCTGGTCGAGCGCCTTCGAGACCTCGGGATCGGCGAGAGCGGCGCGGCCCTTGGCGATCGATTCGTCGAGCGAGATCAGGCGCGGATCGCCGTAGTCGGCCAGCCCCCGGGTTTCGTCGTAAAGCACGCGCCGGACGCTGGGCAGACGCTCGAGGATCGAGAGCGCTTTGTCGACCTGCTCCTGGTCCTGCGCGACGATCAGGCTCGCGCCGGCGTCGTCGAGCACGAGCGCGATCTCGTCGGCGACCGAGTCGGCATAGACCGGCACCGGGATCGCGCCGAGCATCTGCGCTGCGGCGATCGACCAGTAGAGACGGGGGCGGTTGGCGCCGGCGATGGCGAGCCGGTCCCCCTTGCCCAGGCCCAGTGCGGCGAAGCCTTGCGCCAGCGCTCGGGTCTCCTCATAGGCCTCGGCCCAGGTCCAGGTGCGCCAAATCCCGAGATCCTTGTGGCGAAAGGCCGGACGGCCGCCGCGAACCCAGGCGTGCACGCGCAGGAGCTTGGCGAAAGTGTCGTCGGCGTTTGCGCGTTTTGGCGGCGAACCCAAACCCATCCTCCCGTCGCGACCGGACCGCCGCGGCCTTCGGGGGACCGTTGCCGCCGAAGCGGGGCGTGCGTCGCAATTGATCTACAGCAAATATCAGGGCGCGTCCGCTGCGATAGCCCTACCTTGGTCGAGGACGGCCGCAAGTTCCGCGCGGCCCGACCGGCGCTTTTGGACGATCCGTGCGCGGGGTTGCATCCCGCGCCCGCATCCGCTTGATAGGCGACGAAGAGGGTCGAAAGGGTCCTGGGCATTTCACTGAGAACGGACGAGGAGAGGAATACGATGAAAATCCAAGGCGCGGCGGCGATCGTTACGGGCGGCGGCTCGGGACTCGGGCGGGCGACGGCGGAAGCGCTGGCCGCCAAGGGCGCCAGGGTCGCCGTTTTCGACCTCAACGCCGGCGCGGCGGAAGCCGTCGCGAGTGCGATCGGCGGCCTTGCCGCGGTCTGCGACGTCGGGGACGCCGCTTCGGCCGAGGCGGCCCTCGCGAAGGCGGAAGCGGCGCACGGGGCCGCGCGCATCCTGGTCAATTGCGCGGGCATCGGCGTCAGCCAAGCGCGTCGCCGGCCGGGACGGGGCGCATCCGCTCGGCGATTTCGAAAAGGTTCTCAAGGTCAATCTGGTCGGAACCTTCAATCTGATCCGCCTCGTCGCGGTGGCGCTGAGCCGCGCCGAGCCCCTGGAAGGGGGCGAGCGCGGCGTCATCATCTCGACCGCCTCGGTTGCGGCCTTCGACGGCCAGATCGGCCAGGCCGCCTATTCCGCCTCCAAGGGCGGCGTCGTCGGCATGACGCTGCCGATCGCGCGCGAACTCGCCCAGTTCGGCATCCGCGTGAATACGATCGCGCCGGGCATCTTCCTGACCCCGATGATGCTCGGCCTGCCGCCGGCGGCGCAGGAATCGCTGGGCAGGTCGGTGCCGTTCCCGCCCCGCCTCGGCGATCCCGCCGAATACGCGATGCTCGCCGTGCACATGATCGAGAACGGCTATCTCAACGGCGAGACGGTTCGGCTCGACGGTTCGCTGCGCATGGCTCCGCGCTGAGGCCGGCCATGTTCGTCAACCGCCGGACGGTCAGGATCGAATGGGGCGACTGCGATGCCGCCGGCATCGTTTTCTATCCCCGCTATTTCGCGTTTTTCGACGCCTCGACGCATCATTTGTTCGAGGCGGCGGGCTGGAAGAAGGCCGATCTGATCCGGGAATTCGACATCGTCGGCATTCCCATGGTCGACACGCGCGCCAAATTCCTGATCGCCTCCAGCTTCGGCGAGGACATCGTGATCGAGACGCGCATTGCGGCGTTCCGCAAGTCGAGCTTCGACGTCGAGCACAAGGCGTTCAAGCCGTCGCCGGAAGGCGAACGGCTCGCGATCGAGGCGTTCGAGACGCGGGTCTGGTCCGGTCGGCATCCCGACGATCCCAAGCGGCTGAAATCGCGGCCGGCGCCCGAGACGGTGATAAGGCGGTTGATGGGATAGCGGCCGCATCGGGCCTTCGCCCGCGTTTTCCCGCAAGCGGGATAAGGCGGCACAGCGCGGGATGCGGCCGCATCCGCGATTCCGCCACGCCGCGAAATGGTCTAAGCTCAAAATATTCCAGGGAGGACATCATGAATCGTAGAGAGGTACTGCTCGGCGGCGCGGCTTTGGCGCTGGCCCCGAGATTCGCGTTCGCCCAGACCGTTCGCCCGCTCAAGATCGGCATTCTCAACGACATGTCGAGCGTCTATGCCGATTTCCAGGGCCAGGGCTCGGTCATCGCCGCCAAGCTGGCCGTCGAGGACTATTCGAGCAAGCTCGGCGTGCCCGTCGACATCATTTTCGCCGACCATCAGAACAAGCCCGACGTCGGCTCCGCCATCGCGCGCAAATGGTTCGAGACCGAGAATGTCGACGTGATCATGGATCTGCCCAATTCGGCGGTCGCGCTCGCCGTGCTCGCCGTTGCGACGGAGAAGAACAAGGCCGTGATCGGCTCCGGCGCCGGTTCCTCCGTCTTGACTGGCCCGAAATGCTCGCGCGATTTCGTGCAGTGGACTTACGACACCTATGAAGTCGGCCATGCCCTCGGCAAGGCGCTGACGGACCAGGGCGGCAAAACCTGGTTCTTCATCACCGCCGACTACGCCTTCGGCAAGGACCTGAAGGAAAATTGCGCGGCGGCGGTCGCGGCTGCGGGCGGCCAGACGATCGGCGAGGCGCGCCATCCGCTCAACACCTCCGACTTTTCCAGCTTCCTGTTGCAGGCGCAGGCCTCCGGCGCCGACGTCGTCGCCTTCGCCAATGCGGGCGGCGATCTCAACACTTCGATCAAGCAGGCGCACGAATTCGGACTCTCGAAGAAGCAGAAACTGGCGAGCTTCGTGCTGAACATCACCAACATGCCCGCGCTGGGCCTGGAGACGGCTCAGGGCTCGATGATCTGCACGCCGTTCTACTGGGACTTCAACGACGGCACGCGCGCCTTCGGCAAGCGCTTCCAGGCCGCGCATCCCAACAAGATGATGCCCAACGACATGCACGCCGGCATGTACGCGGCGACCGCGCATCTGATGAAGGCGATGGCCGAGGTGAAGAGCGCAGACGACGGGATAAAGCTTGTCGACGCCATGAAGGCGATGCCCACCGACGATCCGCTGTTCGGCAAGGGCGTCATACGCGAGGACGGGCGCAAGCTCCATCCGGTCTATCTGATGACCGTGAAGTCGCCGTCCGAATCGTCGGGCGAATGGGATTGCTTCAAGTCGGTGGCGACGATCAAGCCCGAGGACGCGTTCCGTCCGCTCGACAAGGGCGGCTGCCCGTTCGTCAAAGCGTGACGGGCGGCCATTGACCCGTCCGGCGGGCGCGGTAGACCGAACCATGCAGAAATGGCTGCGGTCTCCCACGCTGCTGAAATATTTCGTCGGGCAGCACATTGCGAACGGATTGAGCGTCGCTGCGGGAGTGGCGGCGGTGGCGATTGTCGCCTCGCTCCTGCTCGGCTTCGGCGCGGGCCAACCTGCGACTCTCGGGGCGATCGGCGCCAGCATCAGCGATTTTCCCGGGCCGTGGCGGGTCAAGGCGCGCATGGTGATCACGGGCTTCTCGCTCTCGCTGATCTCCACGATCGGCGTTCTCGTAGCCAGCGGAAACACGGGCGCGGAAATCGCCGCGATCGGCGCCATAGCTTTTGCCGCGGGCTTGGTCACCGGCTACGGCCGCTGGGCGCTATCGCTCAGCGCGCAGATCCTGGTGCCGATGGTTTTCATGCTGGGCCTGCCGCCGCTCGACGCGCACGGACTGATGCGCGCCGAGGCGCTCTACGCCGTCGGCGGTTTCGCCTATATCGGCATCGCGCTGGCCTTGACCGGGATCGTCGCGCCGAGCGACCGGCGCATGATGGCGAGCGAGTGCTTTCGCGAACTCGCCGCCTATCTGCGCGCCGTGGCGAATTTCACCGATCCCGCGCGCGACCTCTCCGAGGTCTATGGCGCGGGCATTCGTCAGCAAGCGGCGCTTTCCGAACAGCTTCAGGCGGCGCGCGCGCTGCTGCTGACCCATGCGCATGCGACGCCCGAGCGAGTGCGGCTCGCGGCGACCATCGGCGTGCTGCTCGACGCGTTCGACGCGCTCGTCGCCTCGCTCTGCTATCTCCCGGACCTCAGGGCCGCAAAAACCGCACGCACGCTCTTGAAGCGGATCGGAGTGCTGCTGCGCGCGGGGGCGCTCGATCTGCAGCATCTCAGCCTGGATCTGATCTACAATAAGGCGCCGAAGCTGCCGCCGGACCATTCGCTCGCCTACGACTCGGCTCTGCGCGAAGCCGACCGCGTCATGGCGCTGCCCGAAACCACCGACGCCGAACGGGCCGCGGTCGCCGCGACGATGCGCCGGCTCGGCGCGGCGCGCGCCGAAATCCTGCGGTTGGAGCGCACGCTGTCCAGCGATTCGGCGGCCGAGGCGGCGATCGGCGAGGTCGATCTGGCCGCCTTCCTGTCGCGCCGGTCGTTCAATCCGCGCCTGCTCACGGTTCACCTCAACCCGGCCTCGCCGGTGTTTCGCTACGCGACGCGGCTTTCGTTTGCGATGATGGCGGGCGGCATCGTGGCGGCCGAACTCGGCTACGAGGGTCATGGCAATTGGGTGCTGCTGTCGATTGCCGTGATTTTGCGCGCGAGCTACGGGCTGACGCGCCAGCGTCGCGACGATCGGTTGGTGGGAACGCTGATCGGCTGCGTACTGGCGGCGGGCGCCGTCGGTTACGCCCCCGTCTGGGCGCTCGTTGCGCTGCAGGCCGGTTCGCTCGCGCTGACGCATAGCTTTGTCAGGCTCAACTACCGGCTCGCTTCGATCGGCGCCTCCATGACCGCGCTGATCTCGCTGCATCTGATTTCGCCCGGCGCCCATGCGCCGGTGCTGACCCGGCTCGCCGATACGATCGTCGGCGCCGCGATCGCCAACCTGTTCAGTTTCTTCTGGCCGAGCTGGGAACTCGGCGAGGCGCCGCGGCTTGCCCGCCGGCTTCTCGATCGCGCCTCGGGCTTTGCCTCGGTCGCGCTCGGCGCCGAGGCGTCGGACCAGGACTACCGGCTCGCGCGCAAGGACCTGATCGAGGCGGTCGCGGCGCTTTCGGACTCGGCCGCGCGCATGGGCGGCGAGCCGCGCGCCGCGCAGCGCGGGCTTGAGGAAATGGCGACGATGCTGATCGCGGCGAGCGTCTTCGTCGCGCATGTCTCCGCCGCGCGGCTCGACCTGCAGGAAACCGACGAAGAGGACCTCCCTTGCGCGCGCGCCGAGGCCGATGCGTCGCGGCGATGGATAGAGGCGCGGCTGGCGCCCGGCGCGGACGATTCGGTCGCGGCCGAGCGCGAGGAGCCGCTGGCGCGCCTGCGCGCGGCCACCCGCAGCCTCGTCGAAGCCACTCAGGCTTACGAGCGCGCTGCGAGGGAGGAGTGAAGAGCATTGATCGCAGGCGGGCTCCGCGAACCCGCTACGATCACCACACGACCGGATGAACCTCGCCGGTCTGCACGTTGAGAAATCCCTCCGGCGCCTGTTCGCACGGCGCCACCAGCACCCAGGTCCAGGGCGCGCACGTGAGCGTCGCGAACATCAGGCGTTCGGGGAAGCCGGGATGCCAGCGCGGGCGGAAGGTCGGCTCGTACATCCAATCGACCTTGCGGGCCTCGGCGTAAAGATGCTGCATTTCCGCGTCGAGCTCTTCGGCCGACCGGCAGGACATCAGCCCGCCGATCTCGAATCCGACGGTGGCGACGAGTTCGCCCTCGCGCACCAGCGCCCAGCCGCCCTGCGTGACCTTGAGTGCGTTGACCGCCTTCGCCATCGCCGCGTCCGATGAGCCCACGGTCCAGATATTGTGCTTGTCGTGCGCGACGGAACAGGCGAGCGCGGTCTCCGGCGTCGCGGGTCCGCAGCCGCGCCAGAACATTTTCGAGATTTTCGCCTCGCCGGAGAAGCGGTCGACGATCGCGAATTTGGTGATCGCATTTTCGCGGTCGCGCTGCACCTCGCCGTCGCGCACCGGCAGCTCCATCGTGTAGAACTCGGGATGCCAGTGGAACGGCCGGATCACCGCCGCCTTCATCATGTTGCGGCCGGGCGCTGCGCGAAGGGCGAAGTCCTCGGCGGTCACGTCCCTCTTGATGTTGATGGTGTGTTTCGCCCAATCGGGCCACGCGATGCGCGGCAGCGCGCCCGTGTATCGTTTGCCCTGAGAGACCTCGACGCCGTCGGCCCACACATGTTCGATCGCGAGCGCATCGACGTCGGAGAGCAGCACGACATCGGCGAAGCGGCCGGGGGCGAGCGAGCCGACGAACGGCGTCAACCGCATGTGGCGCGCCGGATTGATCGAGGCGCATTGGATCGCGATCTCCGGGGGCAGGCCGTTCTGGATCGCGAGCCGGATGTTATAATCGCTGGCGCCGAGTTCGAGCGTATGCGAGGCGCTGCGGTCGTCTGTGGTGAAGGCGATCTGCGACCAATCGGCGAGGCCCTTGTCGATCAGGAATTTGACGATCTCCGGCATCGCATAGATGCGCAATTCGATGAAAAGGCCGCGCGCAAGCTTGTCCCAGGTTTCCTCCGGCGTCTGCACCTCGTGATCGCTGGCCAGGCCCGCCGCCGCGAAGGCGTTGATCGAGGCCGCGTCGCGCAGCCCCGAGGCATGGCCCTCGACCACGCCGCGCGCCGCGAAGGTCGCCTCGATCATGCCCCAGAGTCGGCCGTAGGAGGGATTTTCGGGGTTCCAGACCGCGGGCCAGTCCATGACCTCGTCGAGCCCGGCGACCATCAGGCTCTCCGCCATGAAAGCGCGCTGTTCGTCACGGCCGAAATGACCGCCGCCCCATTCGTAGGCGGTCGGCGGCACCGCCGAGCCGGGCAACGGGAATATCTTCAGCGGCGAGCCGCGCTTGCGCGCCTCCAGCCAGAATTCGAGATTGCGCGGGCCGTTGACATTGGAGAATTCGTGGCTCGCTTCGCAGGTCCAGGTGTTGCCGCGCGGCAGCACCAGCGAAGCCTCCCATTCCGGCGTCAGGTGAGAACTCTCAATGTGCTTGTGCACCTCTCCGAAGCCGGGAACCGCGCAAAGCCGGGGCTCGTGAAACCGCTCCGCGACCTCGCCCTTGTATTCGCCGTGCGGGCCGACCCAGGCGATTCGGCGGCCCTTGATCACGATCTCCCAGTCTTCGCGCCATGTCCGGGTGTGCACGTCGAGCAGGCGTCCGACGCGCAGCGATTTGTCGGCGGGCCGCTTGCCGAGCGCGACCAGGGCGAGGTCCTGCCGGATGCGGACCTCCTTGCCCGCCTCGATCAGATCGTCTACCGGCGCGCCCGCCGCGCCGAAATCCAAGTCGTCCATTTCCACTCGGCTCCCGCGCGATGACGCCCTCAAGGCGTCCGCGAGTTTGCGGCCGGCCCCGCGGCGAAGCAAGCCGTGCGCTTAGGCGTCCTCTTGGTCGCCTGCGGCGCGCCATTTCCCGTCCCCGCCGCGCGCGAGCATCGGCGTTCGCAGCACGGCGACGACCCGCGCCGGCCATTTCGGATCCAGCTTCGCGAGTCGCTCGCGCCATCGCTCGGACTGAAGCATCGCCGCGCCGATCGCGACCGGGTCAATTCGGCATAGCGCCATGAGTTGCAGCGCCGCGGCCATCGAGGCGCCGCTGCTGACGACATCGTCGATCAAGGCGACCCGGCGGCCCTCGAGCAGCGGCAACATGCGGGGATCGACATAGAGCCGCTTGGCCTGCTCCGGCGTGGTGATCGAACTCAGCGGGACCGAGAATTCCTCGCGATACCAGAACTTGCGCGAAGTCCCGAGCGGGACGTAGCGGGCATGGCCGAGCCGAAGCGCGAGCGCGCTCGCCAGCGTCAGACCGAGCGTCGGCAGGCCCGCGACGACCTCGATCCTGAATGGCTCGAGTTTGCGGGCGAGATCGTCGGCGATCGCATCCACCACCTCGAAGCTCGCCTGATTGAGAATGAGCGAGGCGAGCGCATGCCGGCCGTCGGCGAGCGGGCGGATCGGCAGGCGCAACATGCGCCCGTCGTCGAAGGCGGCGGCGTGGAAAAGCGCGCCGGCGCGCTCCGGATCGTCCGCGCCGGGCGGCTCGATCTCTTGCCAGAAATCATGCGGCTGCATCGGCCCCTCGCCCGGAAATTCGCGCGCCTTCGGACTTGCGCTATAAAGAGCGCGCGCCTCAGAGCCAAGCCGAGACGAAGCCTCATGCAAATTTCGGACGAAATTCGCGCCGACCTCGATTTCCTCACCGCCCTTCGCCGCGATCTGCACGCCCACCCCGAGCTCGGCTTCGAGGAGAAGCGCACCAGCGCGATCGTCGCCTCGATGTTGAGCGAAGCCTCGATCCCGGTGCATCGGGGCCTCGCCGGCACGGGCGTCGTGGGAACGCTGAAGGTCGGCGAAGGCGCGCGCAGGATCGGCTTGCGGGCTGACATGGATGCGCTCGCGATGCCGGAGACGGCCGATCGGCCCTATAAGTCGACCGTTCCCGGCAAGATGCACGCCTGCGGCCACGACGGCCATACGGCCATGCTGATCGGCGCCGCCCGCCGGCTCGCCGCGCGGCGCAATTTCTCCGGAACCGTGCATTTCATCTTTCAGCCCGCCGAAGAGGGGCGCGGCGGCGCGCGGCGGATGGTCGAGGACGGGCTGTTCGATCTGTTTCCCTGCGACGCCGTCTACGGCTTGCACAATATGCCGGGGCTGGCGGTCGACGAAATCGCGGTCGTGGAAGGCCCGCAGCTCGCCTCCTCCGACTCCTGGCGCCTGACGTTCAGGGGCGTCGGCGCGCATGGCGCCAAGCCGCATCTGGGCAAGGACCCGATCAGCGCGGCCGCTTCGTTTCTGGCGGCGCTGCAAACGATCGTCGGCCGGGTCGTCGATCCCCTGCAACCGGCGGTCGTCAGCGCCTGTTTCGTCAGCGCGGGCGACCGCCGGGCGCTCAACGTCATCCCCGATTTCGTCGAAATCGGCGGAACCGCGCGCGCCTATTCGCCCGAGGTCCGCGATCAACTGGAATCCGAAATCGGCCGGCTGGCGCAGGGCGCGGCGGCGATGACCGGGATTTCGGCCGAATACAGTTTCGAGCGCCGGATACCGCCGGTCGTCAACGATCCCGACGCGACCGCTCGGGCGTTGAAGGCCGCGCGCGCCGTATTCGGCGATCGCGCACTGACGCGCTTTCCGCCTTCGACCGCCGGCGACGATTTCGCATTTTTCGCCGCACGGGCGCCGGGCTGCTATGTCTGGCTTGGCAACGGTCCGGCGCGCGACGGCGCGCTGCACCACAATACGGCCTACGATTTCAACGACGCGGCGCTGGCTTCGGGCGTCGCCTACTGGTCCGCGCTGGTCGAGCAGGAGTTGAAGGGCTAGGCGCCGTCATCCCTGCGGCCGCTCATTCTTTGGCCAGCCGCGCCGCCTTGGCCAGCGGCAGATCGAAGGCGACGCTTTCGCCCAGGCCGCGCGGGGCCAGCGACGCGTGGGCTTCGGCCTTGATGGCGCCGAGCGCGGACTCCAGCAGATAATGCCGCGTGGCGCCCGCGAACGAGACGCCGCGGACGATCCCGGAAAACGGCCCCGTTCCGAGCGCGACCCCGTCCGGGCGCCAGGCCAGGGCCTTGACGTCGGGCCCGAGCGAACCGGCGAGGTCCAGCGCGCCTCCCGGGGTCTTCAAACGCCCCGCTTCGATCGGGAAGATCGTTTCGAAGCCGACGAAATCTGCGACGAAGGCGGAGACGGGCGCATTGTAGATCTGCTCGGGCGTTCCGACCTGTTCGACCTGGCCTGCGCGCATGACGACGATACGGTCGGCCATCGCGAGCGCTTCGCTTTGATCGTGAGTTACGAAGATCATCGTGACGCCGGTTTCCTTTTGCACGCGCTGTAATTGCGCGCGCATCTCGAGCCGAAGCCGCGCGTCGAGATTGGACAGCGGCTCGTCCAGCATCAGCAGTTTCGGCTCCATGACCATCGAGCGCGCGAGCGCGACGCGCTGCTGCTGCCCGCCCGAAAGCTCGGGAACGCGGCGTGCGGCGAAATCCTTCAGGCCGACCGACCGCAGGCCAGCCTCGACCTTGCGGTTGAGGGCGTCGCCGCCGAGGCCCTTCAGCCGCAGTCCGAAAGCGACGTTCTCATAAACGCTGAGATGCGGGAACAAGGCGTAGGACTGGAACACCAAGCCGACCTGCCGCCGGTTGGCGGCGAGGCGCGTGATGTCGACGCCATCCAGTCGAATTCGGCCCGCGCGCGGCTCGAGCAGTCCCGCGATCGCGCGCATCGTCGTCGTCTTGCCGCAGCCGGAGGGGCCGAGCAGCGCGACGAATTCGCCTCTGGGAACCGAAATGTCGAGCCCACGAACCGCGACGAAATCGCCGTAGCCGAGCGTCAATCCCTCGAGTTCGAGATAGGCGGGATCAGACATATCTCGTCAGTCCGAGAAAACGCTCCGCGAGCATCACGATCGCCAGGGACAGCAGCGCGAGCAGGGTCGAGAGCGCCGCCACCGAGGGGTCGTAGGTGATCTCGAGGTAACTCAGCATGTCGATCGGCAGAGTCTGCACGCCCGGCCCGGAGAGGAAGAGCGAAACCGGCACCTGATTGAAACTGGTGACGAAGCCCAGAACCATCGCGGCGAGCGCGCCGTCGCGAATGTTCGGCGCGACCACGCGGAAGAAGGCGCCGGCGCGCGAAGCGCCGAGCAGCACCGCGGCTTCCTCGATGTCGGGCCTGAGATTGGCGAGGCTCGCGCCGACGACGCGCAATGCATAGGGCACGATCAGCGCGGTGTGGGCGAGAAACAGCGCCAACACGATCGGGAAGCGCAATGGCGCGACAAGATAGCGCAACAGCGCAAGGCCGACGACAATGCCGGGCGTCAGAATTGGCGAGGCGACCGCAAGGCGCAGCGTCTCGCCGAACGGGACCTTGTAGCGCGAGAGCGCATAAGCGGCCGGCGCGCCGAGCGCGATCGCCGCCGAGGACGCGCCGATCGCCAACGTCAGCGACAGCAGGAAGCTCCCGCGAAAGCTCTCGACCTCAAAAACCTTTTCGTACCAGCGCAACGACAGTCCCTGCGGCGGAAAGGCGAGCGTCTCCCCCGCCGAAAGCGAGGCCGCGACGATCACCGCGAACGGCCCGATCAGGAACAATATGACGAGCGCCAGCGCGGTTCCGGAGGCCTTGCGGGTCATCAGGCGCCCCTCGCCTTGGCGATGCGCCGCATGACGAGATTGGCGGCGAAACTCATCGCGATCAGGATGAAGGCGATGACGGCGGCCGTGACGAGGTCGTTGGCGACGCTCACGCGCTGGTAGAGCAGCGTTTCCAGCATCAGCACCTTGGAGCCGCCGAGCACGGCCGGCGTAATATAAGCGGTCATCGATCCCGCGAAGACGAGCGTGCCGCCGACCGCAAAGCCCTCGCGCGTCAGCGGCAAGATGATCTTGGCGAAGATCTGCAGCCGGTTGGCGCCGAGAATTCGCGCCGCGGCGATCGCATCGCGCGGCAGGTTCTCGAGCGCGCCGATGAGCGAGAGGATCATCAGCGGCAGCAGCAATTGCAGCAGGCCGATGAAGATCGCGGTCTCCGAGAACAATATGCGCAGCGGCTGGTCCGTCAGGCCGAAGAGGCCCAGCGCCCGGTTGACGATGCCGGTTCGCCCCAGGATCACGATCCAGGCATAGGTGCGCGCGACTGGCGAGACCATCAGCGGCAGCACGACCAGCGCGACCATCCGCCCCTTCCCGCGCGGGCCGAGATCCACGATCGCCTGCGCCGCGACATAGCCGAGCGCGGCGGCGGCGGCCGTGACGGCTACGCCGATCTTGAGCGTGCGCCAGAAAACCGCCTGGTTGAGCGGCGCGGCGAAAAAGGCGCCGAGCGGCGCCAGCGACCAATCGCCCCGGACTTGAAATCCCTGGGACAGAAGGATCGCGACCGGAACAACGAATACGAGCGCCGAAAACACCGCCGCCGGCGCGATCAGCGCGACCGCTACGGCGCGATTCTCGAACATGCGCCGCTCCTATCGGAAGGCCGCCGTCACTGGCCGACCTTTTCGTTCCAGCGCGCCAGCCAAGCCTCGCGATTGGCGAGCGCCACCGCCGAGGGGATCAGCTTGAGCGCCTTCACAGTATCCTCTCCGTAGGTCAGATTCTCGGCGATTTCGGGCGCGACCTTGACCTCGCGATTGGCGGGGCTGTCGACCAACTTTTCGGCGAGCGCAGTCTGGATTTCGGTCGAGAGCCAGAAATCCATGAATTGCAGCGCGAGGTCCTGGTTCTTGCCGCCATGGGTCAGGATCATGACGTTCATGCCGCCCGTCTGCCCCTCCTTGGGGTTGGCCCACCGGATCGGCAGGCTCATTTTCTTGAAGCCTTCCCAGGCGAAACGTCCGATCGGCGCGGCCCAGATTTCCTCCTGTTGCATCAACTGCACGATCTGCGATGCGCGAACATAGTAGGTGACGATGTCGCCCTTGTGCTCGCCGATCGCGTCGATCGCGGCGGCGAGGTCGGGGGTGTCCTTGCCGAGGGCGCGGCCGAGCATATAGAGGGTCGGCGGGCCCTGATTGGTGCTGATGTTGGCGATTGCGACGCGGCCGGCGAGTTTTGGCGATAAAAGATCGGCCCAGGAATCGATCTGAACTTTGTCGGCGCGATAGACGATCGAGGTCGCGTAGAAGGTATAGCCGACGCTCATGCCGTCGCCGTTCGGGTCCTTGGCGATGTCGTACAGCTTCGCATAATTGCCGAGCTTGGCGACGTCGATCTTGTCGATCAGCCCGCGGCGGGCCGCCTCGAGTCCGTCCGCCATCGAAACGACCGCCATGTCGACGACGGGATTCGCTTTATTGGCCTCCATCTTGGCGAGGCGCTCGACGCTGTTGCCCGTCTCGACGACAAGCTTGCAGCCGCATTTGGCCTCGAACGGGTCATAGACCAGCTTCTTGTAGGCGTCCTGCGCGAAGCCATAGACGGAGATCGTCAGCGCGCGCTCCTGCGCGTGCGCGGCGAACGGCGCCGAAAGCGCCAGACCCAGCGCGATCGCGATCGTAAAACGGTTCATCATCGCACGCGACTCCCAGGCGGCCTGGGCAGATTGCAGCATCGCCCGCCGGGCGGCAATGGCGCTGCGGGGCATTTGCGCAGGTCTTGCGATGTTGGGCCCAAGACGCGTCCGAATTAGGCCGATCGCCGTCTCGCCGTCGATTTCGTCCACAAAATCAATTGCATCCACCCAGCTTGCGGCTGAACTGCAGGGCGCGGTCGCGACCCAGTCAGGTCCGCGAGCGGCAGCCCGAACCGTCCCGACAGGCCCGCGATCACGGGAACCGCTGCGGCGAAGCGGAGTTCCGAACTTGCGTCGCCTTGCGTCCGTTTTCACAAAAACGCCCCTAATGCGTGTATAAATTTGCTGTACAACTCCACGTTAACTCGATGCTCATCTAAATTTTATACCAAAATACAATGGGGTCCGTCCCGAATCGATATTTGGATTTCTGGAAACCCGGATTCGCCGTCGGCAAGGCATGAGAATGCGAAAGGATCGGGGACTTGAGGCGATGGGTGAGGCATGTCGGGCGAGGGCGATTTCGCGCCGCTCTCCGATTGCTGAACGCCTGGCTAGCCGCTTGCCTGATTTCGCAGACGGCGTTGGCGCAGCAGGCATCACCGATGGATTTTGTGATGTCGCCCAGCAAGGTGACTCCGGCGACTTTGGCCCCGCCGCGTTCGCTTTCTACCGGCGTCCTCAATATAGGATCGAGCGCCGGACCGTCAGCGCCCCCTGGCGCGGAAAAATTCGTGGTTGCGATCGGGCGGGTCGAAGTTGAAGGCGGCTTTCCTGAAGTCGAGGTCGCGACCCGGGAGGTCGCGGATAGGCTCGCCGGGCGGCGCCTGAGCGTGGCCGAAATCTATGAGGCCGCGGGTCGACTGCAGCAGGTTTACGCCGACCAGGGTTATGTCCTCGTCCGAGTGGTCGTCCCACCGCAACGCCTGGTCGACGGCGGCGTGCTGAAATTTGCGGTTGTGGACGGTTTCATCGAGGAGGTCTCGCTCGCGGGGGCGCCTGAGCCGGCCCGGGCGATCCTCGCGGCGCGAACGCGCAGCTTGATCGGCAAGCGGCATGTCAAACTTGTCGAGATCGAGCGCGCGCTGCTGATTGCCGGAGATACGCCCGGCGTCAAAATCAAGAGCGCGATTACGAGCGGCAGCCAACCCGGCGGCGTGCGATTGATGCTCGAAGCCGAACAGCGCCTCGTAACCGGGACGCTTTCGCTCGACAACCATCTGCCGCTCTCGCTGAGTTCCTGGGAAAGCAATGCGACGCTGGCGATCAACGATGCGCTGGGGCTGGGCGAACAGGCCTATTTGTCGCTCGGCACAGGCTTTCCGATCGATGAATTCGGCGTCTTGAACTCTCCGCTCGACCTCGTTGGAGCCGGCTTTATCGCGCCGATCGGCGTGGACGGGTTGACGCTGAACCCGGAATTCACGCGCTCGCGCACCCGGCCGGAGACGCAGCCGGGGACCCCCCAAACGATTGGCGATTTCGAGCGCTTTGCGACGCGCGTCGCCTATCCGCTCATCCGCGAGCGCGCGCAGACGCTGATGCTGGACGGCGCGCTCGAGTATATCGAGCAGGAGAACTATGTCCCGCTGTTTCGCAGCGACCTCAACCTCGATCGCTATGCCGCCGCCAGGGCGGATCTGAACTGGCAGGGCGCCGGGCCATGGCGGGAGCCGGTGCAACTGCGCGTGCAGATTTCGCAGGGCCTCGGCGGACGGGACGCGGCCGACGCGGCGGCGGACGAGACGCCCATCTCGCGCCTCGGAGCCTCGCCCGACTTCTTCAAGCTGAATGTCGATGCAAAGTTCTCGCAACCTCTGGTGGAGGATCTGCGCGTCGACGTGAACGCGCGCGCGCAGGATGCGTTTCACAGCCCGGTGTTCGTGTCGGAACAGTTTTCCCTCGACGGCGCCGACGCGGTTTCCTCCTTTCCAAGCGGCGCGTTCAGCGTCGACTCGGGAGCGGTGTTCCGAGCGGAACTGACGCGCCCGTTCCCATCCGTGGGCGGCCTGGGTCCTGCGACCTTTTCGCCCTATCTTTTCGCGGCGCAGGGCTGGGGCGCGCTCTATGACGCGACCGCCGTCGAGACCGCGAACTTGCGGGCGGGCGGCGTCGGCCTCGGACTGAGGGTCGGCTTCGACGTGTCGCAGTGGACCGGCGCCACCGCGGGGGTGGAATTCTCCAAGGGTTATTCAAACGTTCCGCGCGAACGCGAGGATTACATCGCCAGTTTTTCGCTCGGGCTGCATTTCTGAGACCTATCGCCGCGAGTTTCGGCTTCCTCCGGCAACCATTCGGCAACCAAAGCGCGTGCTGTGGCTCTCGCAATTGCCGATCTCGGCGCCGTCAGGGGCGCGTCCTGCACGCAAGGCAATATCTAGGCCACGGAAATAATTACATTTTCTCCACCCGATCGAGGCGGATGGGCTGAATAGCAAATTAATACTGCATTTATAAATACTCGCATAAGTAGTAATTATGGATCGTACGGAGTTTGCGCGTGATTGAGCGCCGCACTTATGGCTTGGCCTTGGCGATCGCGCCCCGCGCCGCGGCGGCGCTCTTGGCTTCGACGGCCATCGCCTCCGCCCAAATCGCGCTCCCCAGCGGGGGAACGGTGACGTCCGGCGCGGCTTCGGTGGGAGCAGCGAGGGTCGGCTCGCTCACGGTGACCCAATCCTCGCAGCGCGCGATCCTGGACTGGCAGAGCTTTTCTGTCGGCGCCGGCAATGTCGTCACTTTCATTCAGCCCAATGCATCATCTGCGATCCTGAACCGCGTCGACGGATCGGCGCCCTCCACGCTCGCCGGGCAGATCAACGCCAACGGCGAGGTCTTTCTCGTCAATCCCAATGGCATTGCGATCACGCCCTCCGGCGCGGTCAATGTCGGCGGCGGGTTCATCGCCTCCACGCTGGGCCTCTCCAACGGCGACTTCAACTCTGGCGTTCTGAATTTCAGCGGCCCCGGCGCCTCGGCGCAGGTCTTCAACTCGGGAGCCATCAAGACAGGCAAGGGCGGCTTCGTGGGGCTGATCGGCGGCAGCGTCGCCAATTCGGGCGTGATCGACGCCCCGCTCGGCAAGATCGGCCTGGGCTCGGGCGAGCAGGCGACGCTCGACCTGACCGGCGACGGCTTCCTCCAGGTCGCCATTCCCACCTCCGCCGGTGGGGCCGGCGCGCTGATCGATGTCGCCGGCAAGATCCAGGCGGCGGGGGGCGAATCGCGATCAAGGCCGCCGTCGCGCAACAGGCGATCCGCGACGCCGTCAACATCTCTGGCTCGGTGTCCGCAAGTTCGGTCCATGCCTCGGGCGGCGCGATCGTGCTCGACGGCGGCGGCGGACAGACAAACGTATCGGGAAGCCTCAGCGCGTCCTCCGGCAAGGGCAAGGGCGGTTCGATCGCGATCGGCGGCAAGGCGATCGCGCTCAACGGCGCGAAACTGAACGCGAGCGGAGCGACCGGCGGCGGGACGGTGGCGATCGGCGGCGGCTCGCACGGGGCGAGCGTTCCCGGGATCGCCAACGCGGACAGCGTCTCGATCGACGCGGCGACCTCGATCGCCGCCGATTCGACTAAGAAAGGCGACGGCGGCCGGATCACGATCTGGTCCAACGATCTGACGAGCTATTCGGGCCTGATCAGCGCTGAGGCTTACGGCCAGACCGGCTCGGGTGGCGAGGCCGAGGTTTCCGGCGGAGCGCTCGATTATTCGGGAACGGCGAAGCTCGTCGCCGCGCACGGCCATGCGGGCACGCTGCTGCTCGATCCCTACAACGTCATCATCCAGACCGCATCGGGCTTGCCGACGGAGTCCTGTGCGTCCGGATTGTGCACGCCCTCGGGCAGCGGCTCGATCCTGACGGTCGCGACGCTGGAGAACGCGCTCGCCAACGGTAATGTCTCGGTCAGCACCGGCTCGAGCGGCGGCGACCCCGGCAACATCACGATCGCCAACAACCTGACCTGGGCGACCGGCAATCTGTTGCTGCTTTCGGCGGCGGGCGGGATCACGATCAATTCCGGCGTGACGATAAGCAACACCTATAGCGGCGCGACATTCGGCGCCGGGGCCATTCCGGTCGTGCTCGCGCTGCGCGCGGATAGCGCGGGCGCGGTCAACGCCAGCGGGGTCAGCGTCAACAGCTTCGGCGTGACCAACAGCGGCACGATCGATATGTCCGCTAGCGCCGGCGCCGTGTCGATCTTCAACGACAGCGGCTTCGCCGCCGTCAACGGCGTGCAGACCGCCAACGCGTCCTGGACCGCGCCGGCAAATTCCAGCCTCTCCAGCCAGTTCACGACGTACAAACTCGTCAACGGCGTCGGCGATCTCACCGCGATGAACATGAGCGGCGTCTATGCGCTGGGGAACGCCATCAACGGCGGCGGCGCTGCGTTCAATTCCAACGCGCCACTCGGGACCTTCACGGGCGTCCTCGACGGGCAATACGGGCAGCTCGCGGGCGGCAGCGTCTATGGCGTGAACAACTTCACGCTGGCCGACTCCACGGACGCGGACGTCGGTCTCTTCAGCCAGATCGGAGCGGGCGGAATCGTACGCAATCTGAGCGTCGGATTGGCGATCACGGACACCAACACAGGCTCCCCCACGATCGGGGATCTCGCGGGCGCCAACGCCGGCCTCGTCGCCAATGTCGCGGCGTCCGGTTCCGTCAGCAACACCGGCGGCGCCGGAACCGTAATCATCGGCGGTTTGGTTGGGAACAATAGCGGCGGCTCGGCGGTCATCGTCAATTCCTCGTCGAGCGGGAACGTGACCTACACCGACACGAGCGCCTCCGCGGGGACGGCCGCCAAGCTAGGCGGGCTGCTGGGCAACAATGCCTCGACGGCGGCCAATTCGATTTCCGGCTCCTTTGCCAGCGGCGGGGCTGTGACGGCGCAATATGGGACGGGCGGCAGCGGCGCAATGCCCGGCAATATCGGGGGGTTGGTCGGGACCAACGGCAATGCCTCGGCGACCGCGATCGCGAACAGTTACGCCACCGATACGGTGAGCGACAGTCTTTCCAGCGGGCAATATATCGGCGGGTTGGTCGGCGCCAACTCCGGCGGCATCTCGGGGACCAGCCCGACCGCCTCCTACGCCAGTGGCGCGGTGTCTTATAACGGAGCGTCCGTGCTCGTCGGGATCGGCGGCCTGGTCGGGATCAACGCCAACGTATCGACCGCGATCGTTTCGAACTCCTCGGCCAGTGGAAACGTAACTTACAGTTACACCGGCTCGGCGGCCGGTACGGGCGCTTATGTCGGCGGGCTCATCGGGAACAACTCCAGCCCGGCGACGACGTCCGTTTCGGACTCGTACGCGAGCGGCGGGACCGTGACGGCGCAATATGGGACAGGCGGCAGCGGCGCAATGCCGGCAGATGTCGGGGGGCTCCTTGGCGCCACCGGATCAGGCAATTCGAACGTCGCGGACAGCTACGCCACCGAGGCCGTCAACGACAGTCTCGCCGGCGCGCAAATTATTGGCGGGCTCGCGGGCAACAATCAAGGCTACATCACGGGAACCAGCACCGCGACCTCCTATGCGAGCGGCGCCGTATCTTATTCAGGGACGGCCGCCGCCGTCTCGATCGGCGGGCTGGTCGGCAATAACGGGGGGGTGGTGACGAATTCCGCCGCTAGCGGAAAAGTGAGCTACAGCTATACGTCGTCTTCGGCTGGCACGGACGCCTTTGTCGGGGGGCTCGTCGGATCTAACTGGTACACGGCCTCGTCCGTCTCCGGGTCATCGGCCAGCGGCGGGACCGTGACGGTGCAATACGGCGCCGGCGGCAGCGGCGCGATGCCCGCCGATATCGGCGGGTTGATTGGGCAGAACAGCACGACCAACGCGACCTCGGTCGTCAACAGCTTTTCGACGGAAGCCGTAAGCGACAGCCTTGCCGGCACGCAATATATTGGTGGTCTCGTAGGCTACAACTACGGCGGCATTTCGGGAGCGACCCCGGCCGCTGTTTACGCAAGCGGGGCGGTGTCTTATTCCGGAACCGCCGCCACCGTCGTCATTGCCGGGCTGATCGGCAGCACGTCCGGAGGATCTGTGACAAATGCCGCCGCCAGCGGAAATGTGAGCTTCAGCTACTCGTCGTCCACGGCCAACAATTTCGCGGATGTGGCCGGGTTAATCGGATTCAACTCGGGCACATTATCGACTTCGAACGCCGGCGGGACGGTGACCGCCCAATACGGGACGGGCGGCAGCGGCGCGACGACCATCTATACCGGGGGGATGATCGCCTATAATTCCGGCGCAGTCACAAACAGCTACGCTACCGGGGCGGTGAACGACAGCCTCGCGGGCGTGCAAAATATCGGCGGAATGGTCGGCTACAATACGGCCGCCATTTCGGGAACCAGCCCGGCGACCTCTTACGCCAGCGGGTCCGTGAGCTATACGGGAACGGCCGGCGCCGTTTCCATCGGCGGGCTGGTCGGGCAGAATATCAGCAGCGGGACCGTGGCGAACTCCGCCGCCAGCGGAAACGTCAGCTACAGCTACGCGTCGTCCGCGGCGGGCACGGCCGCTTATGTCGGTGGGCTGATCGGGGAGAATACCAGCTCCGCCTCGACGTCCGTCTCGGGCTCTTACGCCAGCGGTGCGGCGAGCGCCGCCTACGCCAGCGGCTACAGCGGCAACATGAGCGGCTATGTCGGGGGACTGATCGGCCAGAACGGCGCCAATGGCGCGGCCGCGATCTCAACGTCTTTTGCGGCCGGAAACGTTTCCAGCGGCCTGAACGGCGGCTCCGAATATGTCGGCGGGCTCGTCGGCTACAACTATAGCACCTCGGCCCCGGCGATAACCAACGCCTATGCGATCGGCGCCGTCAGTTATGTCGGAACGGTCGGCGCCGCCAAGACCGCTGGCCTGGTCGGCTACAACCAGAAGGGCGGCATCTCCGCCACTTACGCGACCGGATACGTCGCCGCCAGCGCGGGAACCGCAGCCGGCTTGGTCGCCTCCAACGGAGGAACCGTCACGAATTCCTACTGGGATGCGTGGACGACGGGGCAAACCGCGAGCGCGGGCGGCGGAACCAGCCAGACGACCACGCAATTGCAGGCCGCGCTCCCCTCGGGCTTCAGTTCGTCGACCTGGGGCATCGTCGCGGGCGTGAGCTACCCCTATCTGCTCAGCCAATTCAGCGGGACGCCGCAGGTCGTCGCCGGCTACGCCTATAGCGATCGCGGCGTGACCGCGATGGCGGGGGCGAGCGTGGCCGGGTTGATCAACGGGTCGATGTTGGCCTCGTCGCAGACGGGCGGCGGCGTGATGACGGGCGCGAATGGCTACTACTATTATCTGCTCGCGCCCGGTACGATTTCGGCCTCAGGGTCGGAACTGCTGACGTATCTGACCGGAACGACGCAGGCCAACACGCTTTACGATCAGGCCATGGGGTCGGTGAGCGGGGTCAATCTCTATGCAAACACGCTGCGTCTGTTGAGTTGGGCAGCAACGCCGGCGAGCCTCGCAGGCGGGCTTGCGATCGCGATGGGCGCGAACAGCGGCGTCGACTTCCTGGGCGTCGGCAGCACAATCGCCGAGGATTCCATCACAACCGCCTCCGCGGCAATCGAACTCGCGACCAGCGTCAGCGGCCCGACAAGCGCCACTTTCCAGCTCTCCGCCGGGGGCAACCTCTATGTCGACAGCGGCGCCACGATCAATAATACCGGGACGGGCGGAGTGACTTTGACCGCAGGGTCCAACCTCTACGTCAATGCGGCGATTTCGACGGCGGGCGGCGCGATGACCTTTGGGCCCGCGGGGAGCGGCGCGGTCACCGGCGCCCTTTCCGGCTCGGGCGGCGTAACCATGAGCGGCGCCGGGACGCTGACGTTGTCCGGGGCCGACAGTTACAGCGGCGCGACGATCGTGAATTCGGGCGTGTTGCAGGCGGGTTTGGCTTCGGCGTTCGGCGTCAATTCCGCCGTGACGGTCGCGGGCGGGGCGAGCCTCGACTTGAATGGCTTCAGCCAGAGCATCGGATCGCTGTCCGGCGCGGGAACCGTTACCGACAGCAGCACGACGGCGGCGACGCTGACAACCGGAGGCAAAAACACATCGACCACTTTCAGCGGAGGAATTCAGAACGGAACCGGCGTCGTCTCGCTGACGCAGAATGGCGCGGGGACGCTGACCTTGTCGGGCGCGAACAGCTATACAGGGGCAACGACTGTAAGCGCGGGCGCCCTGACCCTGACAGGCAGTTGGAACCTTGCGGGCCACACCGCCGCCGTGTCCGTCGCCTCGGGCGCGACCCTCAGCGGAAGCGGCGTCGTCACCGCAGCGACGCTCGCAGACAGCGGCGCGGGAACCATCAGTCTGACGGGCGCCAATCAGGTCGGCGTCGTCTCGACCTCCGGCGCAGTCGGGGCGTTCGGCTTCAACGACGCCCAATCCGTCTCGCTGGGCTCGATCGCCGCCAGCGGCGCCATCGTGGTCACGACGGGCGCCGGCGCCGACATCACGATCGCGGGCGGCGCTGCGCTGAGCTCCTCAGCGAGCGGCGCCGCGGTCACGCTCGCCGCGGGGCGCAATTTCATCAACAACGCCGGCGCGGGCGCCGTCGCGACGGCGAACGGAAACTGGCTGATCTACTCCGCCGCGCCTACGGCGGACACGTTCGGCGGATTGAACAGCAACAATACCGCAGTCTGGAATACGAGCTACGGGCAGAGCGTCAGCGCGGCCGGCAACCGCTACGTTTTCGCCTATCAGCCGACCGTCACCTTCACCTCGACCAGCGTCAGCAAGACCTATGGCGTCAATGCAACGAGCGTGATCGCTGCCGATTACGTGGTCAGCGGCGTACAGACGGGGGTCGCCGGCGCGTTCCTCGGCGACAGCAATGGGATCGCATTCTCCGGAACGGCCATCGTGACCTCGCTGGGATCGGTAGCGTCCGCCAGCGTCGCCGGCTCGCCCTATGCGATGTCGGTTTCGCAGGGTTCGCTGGTCGCCCTCGACGGTTACGCGCTCGGCTTCGCTTCGTCGGGGACGCTCGCCGTCACGCCCGCCGCGCTGACGATCGCCGCCAACGACCAGTCCAAGGTCTATGGAACGAACGGCAACCTGGGAACGACCGGGTTCACCGAAACCGGCCTCGTGACCGCCAACGGCGACGCGATCTCCGGGGTGACGTTGGCGAGCCTCGGGGCGGCCTCGACCGCGACGGTCGGAACCTATGCGCTGTCAGCCTCGAACGCTCAGGGTTCGGGTCTGTCGAACTACACGATCACCTATGTCAACGCCCCGACGGGCCTGACCGTCACCCCCGCCGCGCTGACCATCGCCGCCACCGACCAGTCCAAGGTCTATGGAACGACCGGCAATCTGGGAACGACCGGGTTCACCGAAACCGGCCTCGTGACCGCCAACGGCGATGCGATCTCCGGGGTGACGTTGGCGAGCCTCGGCGCGGCCTCGACCGCGACGGTCGGAACTTATGCGCTGTCGGCTTCGAACGCTCAGGGGTCGGGTCTGTCGAACTACACGATCACCTATGTCAACGCCCCGACGGGCCTGACCGTCACGCCCGCCGCGCTGACGATCGCCGCCAACAACCAGTCCAAGGTCTATGGAACGAACGGCAATCTGGGAACGACCGGGTTCACCGAAACCGGCCTCGTGACCGCCAACGGCGATGCGATCTCCGGGGTGACCTTGGCGAGCCTCGGCGCGGCCTCGACCGCGACGGTCGGAACCTATGCGCTGTCGGCCTCGAACGCTCAGGGTTCGGGTCTGTCGAACTACACGATCACCTATGTCAACGCCCCGACGGGCCTGACCGTCACCCCCGCCGCGCTGACGATCGCCGCCAACAACCAGTCCAAGGTCTATGGAACGGACGGCAATCTGGGAACGACCGGGTTCACCGAAACCGGCCTCGTGACCGCCAACGGCGACGCGATCTCCGGGGTGACGTTGTCGAGCCTCGGCGCGGCCTCGACCGCCTCGGTCGGAACCTATGCGCTGTCGGCCTCGAATGCTCAGGGTTCGGGTCTGTCGAACTACACGATCACCTATGTCAACGCCCCAACGGGCCTGACCGTCACGCCCGTCGCGCTGACGATCGCCGCCAACAACCAGTCCAAGGTCTACGGAACGAACGGCAATCTGGGAACGACCGGGTTCACCGAAACCGGCCTCGTGACCGCCAACGGCGATGCGATCTCCGGGGTGACGTTGTCGAGCCTCGGCGCGGCCTCGACCGCGACGGTCGGAACCTATGCGCTGTCGGCCTCGAACGCTCAGGGTTGGGGTCTGTCGAACTACACGATCACCTATGTCAACGCCCCGACGGGCCTGACCGTCACCCCCGCCGCGCTGACGATCGCCGCCAACGACCAGTCCAAGGTCTATGGAACTACCGGCAACCTGGGAACGACCGGGTTCACCGAAACCGGCCTCGTGACCGCCAACGGCGATGCGATCTCCGGGGTGACGTTGGCGAGCCTCGGCGCGGCCTCGACCGCCTCGGTCGGAACTTATTCGCTGTCGGCCTCGAACGCTCAGGGATCGGGTCTGTCGAACTACACGATCACCTATGTCAACGCCCCGACGGGCCTGACCGTCACCCCCGCCGCGCTGACCATCGCCGCCAACGACCAGTCCAAGGTCTATGGAACGACCGGCAACCTGGGAACGACCGGGTTCACCGAAACCGGCCTCGTGACCGCCAACGGCGATGCGATCTCCGGGGTGACGTTGGCGAGCCTCGGCGCGGCCTCGACCGCGACGGTCGGAACCTATGCGCTGTCGGCCTCGAACGCTCAGGGATCGGGTCTGTCGAACTACACGATCACCTATGTCAACGCCCCGACGGGCCTGACCGTCACCCCCGCCGCGCTGACGATCGCCGCCAACGACCAGTCCAAGGTCTATGGAACGACCGGCAATCTGGGAACGACCGGGTTCACCGAAACCGGCCTCGTGACCGCCAACGGCGATGCGATCTCCGGGGTGACGTTGGCGAGCCTCGGCGCGGCCTCGACCGCGACGGTCGGAACCTATGCGCTGTCGGCCTCGAACGCTCAGGGATCGGGTCTGTCGAACTACACGATCACCTATGTCAACGCCCCGACGGGCCTGACCGTCACGCCCGCCGCGCTGACGATCGCCGCCAACAACCAGTCCAAGGTCTATGGAACGACCGGCAATCTGGGAACGACCGGGTTCACCGAAACCGGCCTCGTGACCGCCAACGGCGATGCGATCTCCGGGGTGACGTTGTCGAGCCTCGGCGCGGCCTCGACCGCGACGGTCGGAACCTATGCGCTGTCGGCCTCGAATGCTCAGGGATCGGGTCTGTCGAACTACACGATCACCTATGTCAACGCCCCGACGGGCCTGACCGTCACGCCCGCCGCGCTGACGATCGCCGCCAACAACCAGTCCAAGGTCTATGGAACGACCGGCAATCTGGGAACGACCGGGTTCACCGAAACCGGCCTCGTGACCGCCAACGGCGATGCGATCTCCGGGGTGACCTTGTCGAGCCTCGGCGCGGCCTCGACCGCGACGGTCGGAACCTATGCGCTGTCGGCCTCGAACGCTCAGGGATCGGGTCTGTCGAACTACACGATCACCTATGTCAACGCCCCGACGGGCCTGACCGTCACCCCCGCCGCGCTGACGATCGCCGCCAACAACCAGTCCAAGGTCTATGGACGACCGGCAATCTGGGAACGACCGGGTTCACCGAAACCGGCCTCGTGACCGCCAACGGCGATGCGATCTCCGGGGTGACGTTGGCGAGCCTCGGCGCGGCCTCGACCGCCACGGTCGGAACCTATGCGCTGTCGGCCTCGAACGCTCAGGGATCGGGTCTGTCGAACTACACGATCACCTATGTCAACGCCCCGACGGGCCTGACCGTCACCCCCGCCGCGCTGACGATCGCCGCCAACAACCAGTCCAAGGTCTATGGAACGACCGGCAACCTGGGAACGACCGGGTTCACCGAAACCGGCCTCGTGACCGCCAACGGCGATGCGATCTCCGGGGTGACGTTGGCGAGCCTCGGCGCGGCCTCGACCGCGACGGTCGGAACTTATTCGCTGTCGGCCTCGAACGCTCAGGGATCGGGTCTGTCGAACTACACGATCACCTATGTCAACGCCCCGACGGGCCTGACCGTCACCCCCGCCGCGCTGACGATCGCCGCCAACGACCAGTCCAAGGTCTATGGAACGAACGGCAATCTGGGAACGACCGGGTTCACCGAAACCGGCCTCGTGACCGCCAACGGCGATGCGATCTCCGGGGTGACGTTGTCGAGCCTCGGCGCGGCCTCGACCGCGACGGTCGGAACCTATGCGCTGTCGGCCTCGAACGCTCAGGGATCGGGTCTGTCGAACTACACGATCACCTATGTCAACGCCCCGACGGGCCTGACCGTCACGCCCGCCGCGCTGACGATCGCCGCCAACAACCAGTCCAAGGTCTATGGAACGAACGGCAATCTGGGAACGACCGGGTTCACCGAAACCGGCCTCGTGACCGCCAACGGCGATGCGATCTCCGGGGTGACGTTGTCGAGCCTCGGCGCGGCCTCGACCGCGACGGTCGGAACCTATGCGCTGTCGGCCTCGAATGCTCAGGGATCGGGTCTGTCGAACTACACGATCACCTATGTCAACGCCCCGACGGGCCTGACCGTCACGCCCGCCGCGCTGACGATTCGGGCCGAAAACCAAAGCATGAGCTATGGCGGCTCGCTTCCAACCCTCACGGTGTCCTACAGCGGCTTTGTCAATGGCGACAGCGTCGCCAGCCTCGAGGCGGCGCCGACGATTTCTCTCACCACGCTCCCCAATGCAAACGCCGGTGTTTATGCCAATGCGATCACCGCTTCCGGCGCCGTCGATCCCAACTACAAGATCTCGTATATCGCAGGCGCGCTGACGATCAACAAAGCCAACCTTACAGTCAAGCTATCCGATGTCGAGAAGACCTATGACGGCCGAGGCTTTGTCGGCGGCGGCGCAGTGACCTACTCAGGTTTCGTCGACGGCCAGGGCGAGAGCGTTCTTTCGGGCGCATTGGTGTTTGGCGGGAGCGCCCAGGGCGCGGTCAACGTCGGCAATTACGCTCTGACCGCCGCGGGGCTGAGTTCCAACAACTATGCAATCCAATATATCAACGCGGCCCTGACGATCGACCCGGCGACCTTACGTGTGGTCGGAGCTGAGGCTTCCAACAAGACCTACGATGGCGCGAACGCCGCCGTAGTCGCCAACGGCAGGCTTTCGGGAGTCATCTTCGGCGACAACGTCGTGATGTCCGCCGCTGACGGCGCTTTCGCGACCGTGGATGTTGGATATGGACTAGCGGTCACGACGCATTACACGCTCTCGGGCGCCCAGGCCGGCAATTATGTCCTGCTGCAACCGTCAGGTCTAACGGCCGACATCCTTCCCCGGCAACTCACGATTTCGGCGGAGCCGGAGAGCCGGTACTTTGGCCAACCCAATCCGTCACTGCTCTATACAGTCTCTGGAGAAGGTTTGCTCGCCGGCGATACGCTTTCCGGCGCGTTGACCACGACGGCGGCGGCAAGTTCCGTCCCCGGCGCCTATCCCATTCTCCTTGGTTCGCTTTCGGCCGGCTCGAACTACGCTATCAACTTTGTCGGCGCACAACTCGATGTGCTCGCCACGGGCGGCTACGTCACTGCCGATCCCAGCCGTTACGTTGGTTATGTGGCCCCGCCTGCGGACCCCGCTACGAGCGTGAGCCTGACGATCGATCCGGATTCGGTCCCCATCAGGGTCGGTTCGCAAGGCGGAGGCGGGGCGGGACCCTTAGCTTTGTCAATTCCCCTGCCCACGGATTTCGAAACACTCGCTGCGCCAGAAACGTCGAATTGGCAGTTATTAACAAAATGCGCACGTAAGCTTCTCGCAAGCTCGCCACGTGAATATCGGGCCGCGAGTGTCGATGGCGGCGGAAACGGCGCCTGCGACAGCACATATTAATCCTTACTATGCGGGGGTCACTATGGGACGTGCGAATCGAGTCGCCGCTTTGGCGATCATTGGGGCCTGCGTAGTCGGGCTCGCTGATTCGCCGGCGGTGGCGCAATCCGAGAAGGATTCTGCGACGCCAGCGTTTTCAGACCCCGCAAGAAAGAAGGACGCGGGCAAGAAAGTCGACTCTGCGACAAGAGCCGACGCCACCCTGAGGGGGGATGCGGCTTCCGTTTCCAGCGATCCGCAGGTCACGACCGCCTCATTTGGAGATTGGGTGGAGCGCTGCCAGCGCGTCGCCTCGGGCGACGAAACCGTAAAGCTCTGCGAAATCGCTCAGACGTTTCAGATCGAGGGACAATCGGCTCCGATTGCGCAACTCGCAGTCGGGCGTCTGAAGAAGACGGATCCGCTACGCTTGACCCTGGTCCTGCCGGTCAATGCGGCGTTTCCGAGCGCGCCCAAGATCTCAGTCGAGGGAAAGGGCTCGGAGTCGATCGAACTCTCGTGGCGGCGCTGCGTCCCCTCGGGCTGCATCGCGGACGCTGTGGTGAGCGATGAGCTTATCGCCGCGCTGCGCAACGAAAAGAACTCCGGTCATATAGAGTCGAAAAACGGCGCCGGGCAGACGTTCTCATTCGCGCTTTCGTTCCGCGGCCTCGGTCCCGCCTTCGACGCGCTGATGAAAGAAACTTCCGGCAGTTGACCTGCGGGAATGGGCTTGCGCGTGGGCGCAGGCCGGCTTAGCTCGTCGCCGGGCTGAGACGGGGACGCAAACTTGAACGCATCTGAGGCGGCGGCGCGGCGAATTTCGGTGCGCGCATGCGACAATTCAAGGACGCTGACCGATTATTCGGGGCGTTGGTCAGCCTGTTCGTCAGATTCGATCGCCGGGTCGGGCCGCCGCAATGGTCGGACCTAGGCATGTTCCTTCACACCGTGAAGTTGCTCGCGGCCGAGGAAGGTCTCGAGACCTGGGTCCAGGAAGCCCGGCGGCGCTATCCGAAAACCCTTGCGCCGTGTCGAGCTGCCGGACCGCGAAATGGCGGTTTCCGGAATGGCGCGCGACGATCGCGGCGTCGCGCATCCAATCAATCCATGGCGCAACGTCCGGGCCTGCTCGGACGCGGTCGTCATGATTCGCGGAGACCAGGGCGCGCAGCATGACGATCCAGGCCGTGATTTGGGACTTTGGCGGCGTGTTGACCTCCTCGCCATTCGAGGCGTTCAACCGCTTCGAGCGCGAACGCGCGCTTCCGCAGGATTTCATTCGTCGCGTCAATGCGACGAGGCCGGATCACAATGCATGGGCGCGATTTGAGCGTTCCGAAATCGACGCTGCTGGTTTCGACGAACTCTTTGCGAGCGAAGCCAGGGAACTCGGGTGCGACCTGCGCGGCGCCGAAATCCTGCCGCTGCTTTCGGGTCGAATAAGGCCGCGCATGGCGCTAGCGCTCAAGGCCTGCAAGGCTCGCTTCAAGGTCGGCTGCATCACTAACAATGTCTCGGCCGGACTCGGCGCGGGCATGGCCGGGGGAACCGGCGCGCGCGCTGAGATCGAATTGGTGCTGGCCGAATTCGATCGCCTGATCGAAAGTTCGAAGGTCGGCGTTCGCAAGCCCGATCCGCGCATATACCAAATGATGTGCGCCGAACTCCACGTTGCGCCGGAGGCCTGCGTCTACCTCGACGACCTCGGAGTCAATTGCAAACCGGCGGCGAAACTCGGCATGCGCGCGATCAAGGTCGAGAGCGAGGGCCAGGCGCTGGCCGAACTCTCCCGCGTACTCGGATTCGATCTGACCTCGCTTTGAACGCGGCCGCGAAGTCTTCCTTGACAGGCAGGGCCATCCAGCGGGATTTTGCGACAACGCCGGCAAGTCTGCGATCGGGAGATCGGGGGGAGCTATCGCGATACTCCGTCGCCAGTCCTTTGAACATTGCGGCCACCAAACGCCATCGGCGCGGCGCACCGCATGAGGGATATCTCGATTTCGCGCCGGCATGCGATGACGCGCGCCGAAGCTGTCCGGAAGGCCAATGAGGTCGCCGCGGAAATCGCCGCTGAATACGGCGTCGAGGCGAGCTGGCGCGGCGAGGTCGTGGAAATTCGCGGCCACGGCCTGTCCGGCCAGTTGCGGTTGACCTCGGACCATCTTCATCTCGAAGTCCAACTGGGGTTTCTGCTCGCCCTGGTCCGCGACTCCATCGTCTCGGCCATTGAGGCCAAGCTCGACGATCTGCTTCGCACGGAGGCGCCGGCAAAGCCCGAGCGGAAGCGCCCTCGAAGAAAAGCCGGCGTGGCGAAAATCGACGGCTCCGCGGCGCGCCTGCCGAAGTCCAAGAAGACTCGTCGCCGCCACCGGCTTGACCGCAAACCGAAATAGATTGTGCCGGGGGCGGCGGAGGGATTGAGGGCCTGGCGTCGACCGACCTTGCCGCCGACCGCCAGAACGTCCGGAGCATGAGCGTTTGCGGAAATACTCAAGTGCAAGCGATCAATATGATGGATTTTCAGACGAATATTCCCCAATTGAAAGGAATCCTTCCGTCCGCCGGCCACGCTCTGCGCCCGCGTCGCCCTCAGGAAACCTTACGCTCGAGCGCGTCCCGCTCGCCCGCCAGCAGAGCTTCAGAAATCGCGCGCTCGCGCGCCACGACGATCGCGACGAATTCGGCGGCGCCACCGCGCATCGCGCCAAACGCGGCGTAACCGCGCTCCAGAAAGCCTTGCAGTTCGCCCAGGCCCGCGATCTGCGCCGGTTTGCGCATCAGCATAAGAGCGGCCCTGATGAAGCGTTGATGCGTGAGCGAATTCGAGCGCGCCGCCGAGCAATTCGATCAGATCGATCTGGCGTCGGCGGTCGTCGGCGCGCCCAACCGCGCGATAGGCCTGCGCATAGACCGCGTCGTCGATCGCGTCGGCGCGCTCGCCGAGCGTCCCGACCATCGCGCCGTCGAGATCTTCCGACAGCGAGTTGAGTTCGACGGCGTGGGCGACGGCCACGAGGCCGGATTCGGGCAGAGTCTTCGCCATGAGGGGGACGATCCGCCGGACGTCGTCGACGTGCTGGCTCAGATCGTTAGGGCCGTAGAGGTCGTTCAGGAAGAACGTCGCCGCATCATGGAAACGCTTGCTGGCGAGCAGGTCGGCGTGGGTGCGCGCGAGTCGTGCGGCCTGCCATGCCCTGAGGCGCAACCGGCGGCTGCGAAACGCTTCGTCCTCGACCGTCCGCTTGCGAAGCTGGGCAGAACGGTCGAGTTCGCGTAGCAGCAATTCCTGAAAATTGAGATCGGTCATTGCGGCTTCTTCCTATCGGAAAAGACTAGGTCGCTCCGCCTAAAGGGCGCAAGGCTCGCTTTCCCGGCGGGCGCGGGCGTCATTGGGATGCATCGGAGGGTTGTCGTGGGAGGAATGCGGTTATGAGTCACCGCGAACGGATGTCGGCCATTGATCTGGCGTGGCTGAGAATGGATCGGCCGAATAATCTTATGGTCATCGTCGGGGTTCTCATGTTCGAAGGGCCGGTCGCGCTCAGGCGGCTCGAGACCCAGCTGGCCGAGCGATTGTCGGCGCATCGGCGTTTTCGTCAGCGCGTCGAAATCGGCGCGGGCGTCGCCTATTGGCGCGATGACCCGCAGTTCGAATGGGCCCGCCACGTCCACCGGGTGCGGCTGCCTGGGCGCGGCGGCAAGCAGGCGCTGGAGCAGTTCGTCGCCGATCTCGCTTCCGAACCGCTCGATCCCAACCGCCCGCTCTGGCAGATCCATATTGTCGAGAAATACGAAGGCGGCGCGGCGGCCATCATTCGCATCCATCACGCGATCGGCGACGGCATCGCGCTGATCGGGGTTATGCTGTCGCTCGCCGACGACGCCGAGTCGGGCCTGCCGGCGCGCTCGGCCAGCGCCGACGCCGAAGAGGGCTGGCTGCAGAACCTGCTGGCGCCTGTCACGGCGGCGATCGACGTCGGTTCGCAGGCCTCCGGCTTCACATGGCGCCAGGCGCTCGAAATCGCGCGGCGCCCATCGCGGGCGGCCGAATTTCTCAAGACCGGCGCCGGCATCGCGACCGAACTCGCATAGCTCGCCGCTGATGCCGACCGACAGCGCGACGCGTTTCAAGGGCGTGCCGCAGGGCGCAAAGCGCGTCGCCTGGAGCCGAACCGCTGCGTCTGCCCGAGGTGAAGGCGGTCGCGCACGCGCTCGGCTGTTCGATCAACGATATTCTGCTCTCCTGCGTCGCGGGCGCGATGCGCAGCTATCTCGCCGACAAGGGCGACGCCGACCGAGGGCGTCGAGGTGCGGGCGCTGGTGCCGATCAACTTGCGCCCGGCCGGCGCAAGCGGGCGAACTCGGCAACCGCTTCGGCGATTCTAGCGCTGTCGAACTGCCGGTCGGCATCGAGCATCCGCTCGAGCGGCTGTTTACGGTGCGCAGCGCATGCTGGCGCTGAAGTCCTCCTACGAGCCGCCGGTCACGCTCGGGTTGATCGGCGCGCTCGGCTTCACGCCGAAGCAGGTGCAGGATCAAGTGTTCAATCTGCTTCTGAGCCGCGCCACAGCCGTCATGACCAATGTTCCCGGCCCAACCGAGACCCTCAAGATCGCCGGCAGCGCAGCTCAAGCAAATGTTGTTCTGGGTGCCGCAATCCGGCGACATCGGCATCGGCGTGTCGATCCTGTCCTATGCGGGCAAGGTGCAGTTCGGCCTCATCACCGACGCCGCGCTGACGCCGGATCCCGAAGCCGTGGTGACGCGCTTCGCGAGCGAGTTCGAGGGCTATCTGTACTATTGCCTGCTCGATCCGCCACTCGCCGCCGAGTGAGGCGCGAGCCCCCTCTATCCTTCTTGTGGGAAGGGATTTGCTCGGGCGGCAGCGCAACGCCGCCAAAACGCGCCTCGCCGGAAGTCGCCGATCCGGCGCGTCGCCGCCATCGTCTCCCGCGAGGCGGGAGACGGGAAGGCTTCGTTATTCCGCCTCTTCCTTCGCGTGTTCCGCGTCGAGCTTTTGCATTGCGTCGGCAGGCTTCTGCTTCGCAGCTTCCTCATAGAGTTTCGTCGCCTCCGACAGTTTAGACTTGCCGAACAGCATCACGAGGCCGTTTGCGGTCTCGATGCGCGCGATCGCCGAGTTCGGCAGCAGTTTGCGCGCGATATCGAAATGTTTGACCGCCGCCTCCTTGCTCGCGCCATAAGTCAGGCTGGCGAGCATGCCGCCGACCTTGGCGACGATCTCGGCGTGGTAGGCGCCCGAGCGCGATATGCGCCTCGGCATGGCGGGGTTCGAGCCTCAGCGCTTGGTCGAGGCTCGCCTTCACCTTGCCGCCGAGCCCCTGCGCCAGCGCCTTGGCGATCGAAATTTCCTGCGCGTAGCGGCCGAGCGCCTGGGCGTGGAAATAATAGGCGTTGGGGAAGTCGGGCGCGGCGGCTTGCAGCGCCTCGGCGCGCTCGGCCGACTGCAGCAGATCTCGCGCTTGCGCTCGCTGTCCGTCTCCAGATAGGTCGCATAGATGTTGGCGGCCTTGTTGGCGGCGTTGGCGCCGATCAGGCCGAGCCCGGTTGCCCTCCTCGACCGCGGCGCCGAAATCGCCGCGGTGATAGGCGCGCCAGGCCGATTGCAGCGCGGCGGCGATCATGTTCCGCGTCTCCAGACGATCGCAGTTTGGGATGGCGCGGCGAGCGCGCCTTCGACGAAGGCGGCGTCGGGGAACGGCTCGCAGTCGCCGCGATGCAGTTCGGGCCACGCCTTTTTCAGCGCCGCGCCGGGATATTCGAACGGCTCGACGTCATACGTGAAGGCCTTCCATTTGATCGACAGTCATCGAACCCCTCCTTATGCGATGTAGCGTTCCGCCAGTCGATCGAACAGCGCGCGCTCGGGCGGCTCGAGATAAGGCGCGGCAAGCGACATGACGTGAAAGACGCCGCGCGCGAGCGCCTTGTCGTCCTGCTGGGCGCGCGGCTCGCGCGCGAATTCGAACGACATCCAGTAGGTCGCGAGCAGCGTCATGTTCTGCGCGAGCGTCGCGATCTCGCGTGGCGTCGCGCGCATCTGCTTGCCTTTGACGACGAGCCCCGTCAGGATCTTCTCGGCGACGCGAATCTTGTGCGCGAGGATCCGCCGGAATTGGACCTCGATCGATGTGATAGCGCGCGACAAGATCGTTGATGTCGCGATAGATGAAACGATATTTCCAGATCGCCTCGAACACGAGATGCAGGAACAGCCAGCAATCCTCGGCGTTCGGCAGGCGCTGCTCCGGCGCGGCGAGCGTCGCCTCGATCTCGCGGCGGAACTGAGCGAAGAGATCGCGCGACGATCTCTTCCTTCGAGTGATAATGGTAATAGAGATTGCCGGGGCTTATGCCCATTTCGAAAGCGATCGACGTCGTCGCGACCGAAGGCTCGCCGAACTCATTGAACATCGCGAGCGCGGTTTCAAGATGCGCTCACGCGTTCGCCGCGGCGTCTTTGGCGCCATCGGCGCTTTCCCCCTTGACCCGCGCTCGGCCGTGTACGCGCTCAGCGTGCGCTCGAGACGTACCGAGCGATCTGATCCAGTGCGCGCACGCTATCCCATAAGTCGCCCCTTCGCGCTAGCCGCGGCCCGCGTCGGCAGATGCCGGTTCGGTTCGGCGAGCACCGCCCGATCGAGCGCGAGGCCATGGCGCTGCGAGAACGGCGTCGAGTTCGTCGGCGCGCCGTCTCAGTTCGGCGCGCATGTGCTGATAAGCGTGTTCGGCGAGCCTGCGCCGATCGGCATAGCTGAACATATTGGCGAAGAACATCACCGCGTCGTCGCTCGCCGGTTCGAACAGCACGACGTCGGCGTCAGGAAAGTCGCGCGCGTAGCGGTCCATGCCTACCTGCATGCGCGACTGGATCATCGCGCGGAACGTCTGCGAAAGCACGGTGACCAGCCCGCCATCGGCTAAATGCGCGTAGGCCGCGCCGCCGCCGCGGCGCGCGGCAAGATCGGCATCGTAGGGCACCAGCGGATTGACGCAGAACAGCAGCTTCACGCCCTCTTTCAGCGCGACGGAGGCGTGCAGCGTCTTCTTCACCGCGCCGTCGATATAGTCGCGCCCGTCGATCCGCGCCGGGGGATAGAGCCCCGGCAGCGCGGAACTCGCCTTCACCGCCTCGGAGATCGGCACTTCGTCGAAGCCCGGCGCGCCGAACGGCGCGGCGCGGCCGCTGTCGAGGTCGGTCGGCGACGAATGAACAGCTTGCGTCTCAGCTTGCGGAAGTCGTCGGTGCGGCCGGGCTTGACTGAACAGCCGCGCCAGATAGGTCGGCGATCGGCGCATTGTCGAACAATCCGTTGGGCAAGCCGCGGGTCAACCGCAGGAAGGACTCGAAGAACCCGCGCCCCGGACTGCGCCCGAGGTAGGCTCAGCGCCGGCGCTGCTGAGCAGCGCCGGCGCCTGCGCGCAGTCGGCGCGCGAATTCGTCGAACGCCGGACGCAGCAAGAATTCCGGCTCGAACGGATCGTGATGCGAAGCGTCGAGAATGAACATCGCATGCATTTCGCGCGGGGTGACGCCGTTGGCGAGCCCCGCGGCGAAAAAGGCGCCGGAACTCACCCCGACATAAACGTCGAGGTCGGCGAGATCGACGCCGACGAGCGCCTCCTGAAGCGCGACCAGCGCGCCGATCTCGTAAATTCCGCCCAGGGGACCGCCTCCGGCAAGCGCGATCCCCACTCTTCACTGCGCCTCTCGGCTCATGACGTCCTCCCCTCGCTGGACGCCGCGGCCGAGTTACTCAGCCGCGGCTTCCGCCCGCGCTTGTGCGCAGCCTTGTTTTCGTCGCGCTCGGGCTCTCCCGCGCCTCTTCGACCGCTTCCTCGGCTGCTTCGAGTTCGCCCGAAAGCTTTTTGGCGATCACCGTCAGTTCGGCGACGCGCTTCGACAATTGTCGATATCCTTGCGGGTCGGAACACTCAAGGCGTGCAGCGCGCGCGCAACGCGCTCTTCGAACACCTGCTCCAGCTTGTCCCATGCGCCGGTCGCCCTTGCCGCGCACGTCTGCGAGGCGCTCGTCGGTCTCGAGCTTCGCCTTCTCCTGGAATTTTTCGCCTTCCGCGACCAGAGTTTCGAACATCTTGAGACCTTCGCGCTGCGCCTTCGCGAAAGCGCCGAGGCCGGCGAGCCAAATCTGGCTGGCGGACTCCTTCACCATTGCGGCGAGTTGCGCTTCCGGCCGCTCTTTGACGAGATCAGTGAGTTTCTTTGGCATGACCATCCTCGCTATTCTATCGGCGGCTCTCTGCTCCGCCAACTTCGCAATCAAACCATGGGGGATTAGAATGCGCAGCCCAAAGTTCTAGGCGGTCCATTCTAAATCTTTGCGCTATAAGGATTCGGGCCGCTGGAGGGAAGCGACGCATGAATGTCTTCGTCACGGGGGCGAGCGGCTTCATCGGCAAGCGGCTCGTTGCGAAGCTGCTGCGGCGCGAGGACGTCGCGATTTTTGCTCTTGCTGCGCGACAGCGTCGCCCGAGGCGGTTGCGAACAATTGCGCGAGGCGTGGGGCGACGAGGATGGGCGCGTCGACGCCGATCGCGCGGCGACATCCTCCAGCCGACCTCGGCGTCTGCGCCGAAGGACGCGACGGCGCTGAAGGGCAGAAGTCGATCACTTTTTCCACCTCGCCGCGGTCTACGACCTCGCGGCGGATCCCGGAACTCGTCGCGGCGGCGAATGTCGAGGGCGTGCGCAATGCGCTCGCCTTCGCCGAAGACGATCGGCGCGCGCCATTTCCACCACGTCAGCTCGATCGCCGCCGCCGGGCTCTATGACGGAACGTTTCCGCGAAGACATGTTCGAGGAGGCGCGCCACCTCGACCATCCCTATTTCAAGACCAAGCACGAAGGCGAAGCGTCTGGTGCGCGCGCAGAAAGACCGTGCCGTGGCGCATCTACCGGCCGGGCATCGTCGTCGGCGATTTCGCGCACCGGCGAAATGGACAAGATCGACGGCCCCTACTACTTCTTCAAGCTCATCCAGAAACTGCGCAACGCTCTGCCCGCCTGGGTTCCGCTGATCGGCCTCGAAGGCGGCCGGATCAACGTCGTGCCGGTCGACTTCGTCGTCGCCGCGCTCGACCATCTTGGCGTTTCTCGAAGGCCACGACGGCGAAACTTTCCATCTGACCGATCCCTCGCCGATGCGGGTCGGCGAAATGCTCAATCTGTTCGCGCGCGCCGCCCACGCGCCCGTCGTTCACCATGCGCATCAACGCGGCGTTGTTCGGCCTCGCGCCGCCCGCGCTGACGCGCGGGCTGATGGCGCTGACGCCGTTCCGGCGCATCCGCAAGATGGCGATGCAGGAATTCGGCCTGCCCGACGAGCGTCCTCAGCTTCCTCAATTATCCCACGCGCTTCGACAGCCGGCAGACGCAGAAGCTGCTGCGGCCGGCCGGAATCGTCGCCCCGCCGCTGGAAAGCTACGCCTGGCGTCTTTGGGACTATTGGGAGCGTCATCTCGACCCGGCTCTGTTCGTCGACAAGTCGCTGCGCGGCTGCGTCGGCGGCAAGCGCGTGCTGGTCACCGGCGGTTCGGCCGGCATCGGCAAGGCGATCGCGCTGAAACTCGCCCAAGCCGGCGCGCAAGACGCTGATCGTCGCGCGCGACCCGGAAAAGCTGGCGGCGACGCGCGCGGAATTCGCCGCGCTCGGCCTCGAAATCGAGACATTACAGCGCCGACATTGCCGATGCCGGTGCAGTGCGCCGCGTTCGTCGCGCGGGTGCTGGCGGAGCACGGCGGGATCGACGTGCTCGTCAACAACGCCGGGCGTTCGATCCGGCGCTCGGTCGAGAATTCCTACGACCGCCCGCACGATCTCGAACGGCTGATGCGGCGTCAACTATCTTCGCCGCCGTGCAGCTGATGCATGGCGTTCCTGCCGGGCATGTGCGGAGCGCCGAGTCGGGCCATATCGTCAATATTTCCTCGATCGGCGTGCTCGACCAGCGCGCCGCGGTTTTCCGCCTATGTCGCGTCGAAGGCGGCGCTGGAGGCGTGGTCGGATTGCGCGGCGTCGGAGTATCTCGATCGCGGCGTCGCTTTCACCAACGTCAATATGCCGCTGGTGCGCACCGAGATGATCGCGCCGACCAAGTTCTACGACACGTGCCGACGCTCGATCCCGACGAAGCGGCCGATCTGGTCGTCGACGCGCTGATCAATCGGCCGGCGCGCGTCGCGACCCGGCTCGGACGATTCGGGCAGGTCGTCCACGCGCTGGCGCCGAACCTCGGGCGTATCGTCATGAACACGGCGTTCCGTATGTTCCCGGAGAGCGCGGCGGCGCGCGGCGAAAAGGAAGCGGCCCGCCGCGCCGTCGGCCGACCAGATCGCGTTCACGCAATTGCTGCGCGGGTCTGCACATCTTAGAGGCTTTGAGCGGCGAGTTGACAGGGAGGCTTACGTGGAGCGCATATGGCTGAAGTCCTATCCGGCGGGCGTGCCGACGGATATCGACCCGGAGGCGTTCCGTTCGATCGGCGAATTCTTCGCCGCGAGCGTAGCGCAGATATCGGCCGACAGACCGCGTTCATCAGCATGGGCGCGTCGATGACGCTTCGCCGAGCTCGATCGGCTTTCGCGCGATTTCGCGAGCTATCTGCAGAATGTCGCGCGCTTGCCGCGCGGCGCGCGCGTCGCGCTGATGATGCCGAACCTGCTGCAATATCCCGATCGCGCTGTTCGGCGCGCTGCGCGCCGGATACGTCGTGGTCAATTGCAATCCGCTCTATTCGCCGCGCGAATTGCACCATCAGCTTGTCGACTCCGGCGCCGAGGCGATCGTGGTCGGTCGAGAATTTCGCCCATGTGCTGCGAGCAGTCGGTCGCGGGCACGCAGCATCGGCCATATCATCGTCACCGGCGTCGGCGATCGGCTGGGCCTGGCGCGGGCGACGCTGGTCAATTTCGTGCTGCGCAACGTCAAGCGCGCGGTGCCGGCGTGGCGGCTGCCGCGGCGCCAGTCCGGTTCAACGCAGGCGCTCGCGCTCGGGCGCGCGGCAAGCGCTGAAAGCCGTGACGATCGAACCGACGACATCGCTTTCCTGCAATACACCGGCGGCACCACCGGCGTTCCCAAGGGCGCGATGCTGACGCATCGCAACATCATCGCCAACCTGCAGCAGATCAACGCGTGGCTGACGCCGCAATTTGTGCGTCGGCGAGGAGGTGTTCGTCACCGCGCTGCCGCTTTATCACGTGTTCGCGCTGCAGCGCGAATTGCTTTACCCCGATGATGTTCGGCGCCGCCAATCTGCTGATTCCCAATCCGCGCGATCTCCCCGCCTTCGCCAAGGCGTTGCAGCGCGACGCCGTTCACCGTCATCACCGGCGTCAATACGCTGTTCAACACGATGCTCGAACGAGAAGGCGTTCGCCAGCGTCGACTTCACGCCAGCTCAAGGCGGCGCTGGCCGGCGGCATGGCGGTGCAGCGCGCGGTCGCGGAACGGTGGAAGGCGCGAACCGGCAAGCCGCTGATCGAGGCCTACGGGCTCACCGAGACCTCGCCCGCCGCGACGATCAATCCGCTCGACATCGCCGATTACACATGGCTCGATCGGCCTGCCGCTGCCCTCGACCGAAATCGCGATCCGCGACATCGACGGACGCGACCTGCCGATCGGCGAGTCTGGCGAATTGTGCATCCGCGGACCGCAGGTGATGGCGGGCTATTGGCGCAAGCCGGAGGAGACCGCGGCCGCGATCGGCCCCGACGGTTTCCTGCGCACCGGCGACATCGCGCGCGTCGACGAGCGCGGCTATGTCTATATCGTCGATCGCAAGAAGGACATGATCATCGTCTCGGGCTTCAACGTCTATCCCAACGAGATCGAGGATGTCGTGATGATGCATCCGGGCGTGCGCGAGGTCGGCGCCGTCGGCGTGCCCGACGCGCAAGTCGGGCGAAGCGGTCAAGATCTTCGTCGCGCGCAAGGAGGCGGGCCTCACCGCGGAAGAGTTGATCGCGCATTGCCGCAAATATCTGACCGGCTACAAGATGCCGCGGCATGTCGAGTTTCGGGAGTCGCTGCCGCGCACGCCGATCGGCAAGATTCTGCGCCGCGAGCTCAAGGACAACGCGGAAACGGACGCCTGAACCTGGAGGCGGGCTCGGCAGAAAAATCGCGGAGCCTGCCAGCCCCGAAAAGCATGTGAGTCGCCAAAATTCTCAGACCCCTTGCAATAAAGCGCTGGCGGGTCTATATGAGGGGCTCGAAATTCGGCCGGACTAACATTGCCTTGGGCGTTTAAACCGCCCCATCGTGACGCTCTTCCCCCAAAAATCGAAAATTGACGACGGCGCCGCGTCGCGGAACCGCGTTTTGACACTGACATCCAAGAGGGGCGTCATGGCTATTGGCACAGTTAAATGGTATAATTCGCAAAAAGGCTTCGGCTTCATTCAACCCGACGACGGCAGCAAGGACGCTTTCGTCCATGTGAGCGCGGTCGAGCGGGCTGGCATGAGCGATCTGCGCGAAGGTCAGAAGATCAGCTTCGAGCTGGTCACCGACAAGCGCTCGGGCAAAATGTCCGCCGATCGGCTCCAGGCCGTCTGAGCGAGGCGAAAGATAAAGGGAACCGGCGACCGCGGATGTACCGGCGTCGGTCCCGTCAATTTTTTGCCGTCCGTTCGGCGAAGGGGAGGGTCAGGTTAATTCCTGGCCCTTTTTCGTTATCATTTCGAAGAGGCGCTTCGTCATGACACCGCATAAATTCGCAGTTGGGCAAATCGTTGACTTCGATGTCCGAGTGGCCCCGAAGCAGAAGCCGAACGGGCCTTACGAGGTCGTGCGCGTGCTTCCGTCCGACGACGTGACGTCGCGGACCTATCGCATCAAGAGCAAGACCGAACCGTTCGAGCGCAGCGCGAAGGAATATGAAATCGTCGCGGTTGGCTGATCCATCGCGCCGACGCGGCGATCCGGCGGGTCGCATCAAATCCCGGCGTCTTCATCGAGTCCTGCACTTGTCATACGCCTGCGCTCAATCTGTTAAAGAGCGAGCGTTGCGGACCCGCGCAGGCGGGATGACGCTCAGCAAGAGGCAATAGCGTATTTCATTTCGACGTTGCGCCGCGCCCGCGACCGTCCCGGTTGCGCGCGGCGGGCCGCCCGGAATAGCCGTCGCCGATTTCTCCTCGCCTCGCGCAATTGTCGGCTTAACAGAGCCGCAACCTCGTTCGCGAAAATCCCCCGACGTCGGTTGCCGCAGTGCGTATCGTCAATCCGTTCGTTACGGAAAGAGACCAAAAGACCTATCAGCGGATCGGCCGTCGTTGTTGACAATCCGGCTTGGCCGCAGCGACGATGAACAGCAGGTCGAAACTGTAACTCATGGGCGAGCCCGCAGATATATCTCTGGCCACCGCCGCGCCGGCCGGGGGCGATGCCGATGCCGGATCTCGCGAAGCGGCGATGACGACCCTCTATCGCCGCATCGCGGCGAGGCTGATGCCGTTCCTGCTCATCTGCTACATCGTCGCGATGATAGACCGGCTCAATGTGGGTTACGCCAAACTGCAATTCATGGCGGATCTGCATTTCGACGAAGCCGTGTTCGGAATGGCGGCGGGCAGCCTTTACGTCGGCTATATCCTGTTTGAAATTCCGAGCAATTTGATGCTCGAACGCGTCGGCCTCAGGCTCACGCTGCTTCGCATCATGGCGCTGTGGGGCGTCTTCGTGATGGCGATGGCGTTCGCGGGGAATCGCTGGGCCTTCTATGCGATCCGGTTTATGATCGGCGCGGGCGAAGCAGGCTTTTTCCCCGGCGTGCTGTTTTATCTCACGCTCTGGTTCCCCAATGCCTGGCGGGCGCGCATCGTTTCGCTGTTCGCAATTGCGGTTCCCATTTCGGGCGTCGTGGCCGGACCGGCGTCGGCCTGGATCATGACCCATATGGCCGGTCTCGCAGGGTTGCGCGGCTGGCAGTGGTTGTTTCTGATCGAGGGCGCGCCGGCGTTGGTCCTGGGCGTCATCGCCTTCCTTTATCTGCCGGATCGGCCGGCAAGCGCGCGCTTTCTCTCCGAGCGCGAAAAGCAGATGATTGCGCGCGATCTCGAGCACGAGAGCGCCGGCGAGGCGGGCGACGTGTCGTTCGGGACGGCGCTGCGCAACATCAGGCTCTATGCCCTCGCGCTGGTCTATTTCGCGTTCTATTCGACGCAGAGCATATTGCTGCTTTGGGTTCCGACGCTGCTGCGCAATGCCGGAACTCATGATCTCGGCGCGATCGGCTGGCGCACATCACTGATTTTCCTGGCCGGCGCGATCGGCATGGCGACAATCGGGTGGAGTTCGGACCGCAGCCTGGAGCGGCGCTGGCATCTGATCGCCTGCGGCGCCGTCGCCAGCATGGCCTTCTTCCTGCTTCCGCTCGCCGCGAAAAGTCCCGATGGGACGACGCTCATTCTGGCGACGGCGTCCGTGGGCGTCTTCGCCTTTCTCGCTCTATTCTGGACCGTGCCGACGGTGGTTCTCGGCAAAGGCGCGCGCGCCGGCGGCATCGCCCTCGTCAGTTCGATCGGCGCATCGGGTTCGGCGCTGAGTCCGGCCTTCATGGGTTGGACGCAAGTTTTGACGGGAAGCCTGTTCGGCGCGATCGCCGTTCTTGCGTCGGTGTTCCTGGCGAGCCAAATCGGCCTTTATTTCTGCGCGCCCGACCGCAAGGCGCTGTTGCGAGTAGCAGGATACGGCGCGCACGAGGCGGCGGCCGCCAACGGCGCCGAGCGGGGAGGCGCAGAGACCGGGCAGGTTGCGGCTTTCAAGGCGCGCTAAGGCGGGCCTCAGGACCGCGAGCCGACTCGCTGTCCAGACGCCGCGGCTCTCGGCTGGCGATTTCAGTTCCGCTTCTTGTGAAATCGACGCCTAGGCAACTGTATTGTGCAATTCGTCCGTGATTGCCGCCTGCCGCCGCCCCGCTTCGAGTCGGAGACGCACGCTTTGCCCAAATTGGGTCGAAAATCTGCGCTTCGCCCAGTGGGACATGGAGCCTTGACCGTGTTTGTCGTCGTTCCGGCCAACCCCGGCGACGGGTTGCGAATCGTTGAAGACGCCCGCGCTTTCGCCGTCGCCCGCGCGCGCGGGTCTTGCGCTCTGCGCCCAACGGACGTTTAGATGGGTCGCGGCGACGGGGGCGAGTGGGAGTTCTACAGCATGAGCGTCGCTTTTACCCGGGAAGACAGTGCGGAAACCGCCGCCGAAATCGAGTTGCCGGAACGGCCGATTTCGCCCCATCCCAATCTTGTGACCGAAGCGGGCCTCAAACAATTGCAAGACGCCGTCGCGGCCGGACAGGCGGCGTTCGAGGCGGCTTTGCGGGTTGACGATATCAACGAGCGCAGGCGGGCAACGGCTCTGGCGGCGCGCGATCTCAGCTATTTCATGGAGCGCGTCAAGACCGCCGAGGTCGTGCCGCTTTCGCCCGCGAGCGATGTCGTGACATTCGGGCGCCGCGTGGCTTTCCAGCGCGACGACGGCCGCCGGCAAGCCTATCGGATCGTCGGGGAAGACGAGGCGGACCCTCGCAGCGGCTCCATTTCCTATGTCTCGCCGGTGGCGCGCGCCTTGATCGGCAAGCGCGTCGGAGATCTGGCGCGCCTCGGGGACAGCGAACTCGAGATTCTCGCCATAGAGTAACGTGTTTCGTGAGGCCGATCGCCCGCGCCCAGGTGCGGGAAAGCGCCGGGCGATTCAAGTCTGCGCAATCGGGCTTTGACCGGCGTCAGCGAGCCACCGCGGCGACCGTGCCTCCAGTGAGTTTCTTGAGTTGCGCCGGCGTCAATTGAAAAACGGCGTTCGGCGCGCCGCCGGCGGCCCAGATGACCTCGAAGGCGAAGAGATCCTCGTCGATCACTACGACCGGGTCTTCTGCGTGGCCGACGGGGGGAACGCCGCCGATCGAAAATCCCGTCGCTTTTCTGACAAAGTCCGCGTCGGCCCGCGCGATCGGTTCGCCAACCAGCGCCGCAACCTTGCGCTCGTCGACGTGATTGACTCCGGATGCGATGACGAGGAGGGGACGCTGTGAAGTTTCGGCGCGAAAGATCAGCGACTTTGCAATCTGCGCCAACGTGCAGCCAATCGCGGTGGCGGCCTCCGCGGCAGTGCGCGTGCTCGCCCCGAATTCGAGCACCCGATAGCCCGGACCCAACAGCGCCTGAATTTTGAGCGCGCTCGGGGTCGTCGCTGGGGTCAAGGGTATTTCCGCGCCAGGCTGATGAGAAAGATCCAATGAAGACGCGAGACCGCCCCGACTGGCACGGCCCGCATGACGATTGAATCCAAATTTCCATCGAACGTCAATTCGCGGACAGGCGGCCCGCGACGTCCCGGCGCAATCCTCGAGCCGAACAGCCCGAGGTTTGGGTCTCGAGGGCGATTTGGGCGGGAACAAGGACCGCGCGCCTTCCCCGATGTCCCGCCCAAGTCGCGATAGAGGGGAATATTAGTTTTTATTCAATCATTTACGGCGATATCTCGCCGCCGACATGACAGTCGAAACTGCGCATGCTAGTCCACCGGCTTTCCAACGGAAACCAACGCTCGTGCCAAACAGCTCTTCTTCTCAGGCCCAGTTCTCGCTGCCCAAAGACAAGATCCGGATCTTGCTGCTCGAGGGCGTCAGCGACACGGCGGTGCAGTTGATGAAGGCGGCGGGCTATTCCAGCGTCGAGCGTCTGCCCAAAGCCCTCGACGGCGATGCGCTTCGGGAGGCGGTGCAAGGCGTGCACATGTTGGGTATTCGCTCTCGCACGCAGATCACGGCGGACGTGCTCTCGGCCGCCGACCGGTTGATTGCGATCGGGTGTTTCAACGTCGGCACCAACCAGGTCGACATAGACTCCGCGCGCGAATTTGGCATTCCCGTCTTCAATGCGCCCTTTTCGAATACCCGCAGCGTCGCCGAACTGGTCATCGGCGAGATCGTGATGCTGCTGCGGCGGATCATCCCAAAATCCGTTGGCGCTCACGCCGGCCGCTGGGAGAAGTCGGCCATCGACAGTCACGAGGTCCGGGGCAAGACGCTCGGCATCGTCGGCTATGGCAATATCGGTTCGCAGCTCTCTTATCTCGGCGAGGCGATGGGCATGTCGGTCATATACTATGACCACACGGACAAGCTCCGCCACGGCAACACGGCGCCGGTGGAGAGCCTGCGCGAATTGCTGGCGCGCAGCGACGTGGTCTCGTTGCATGTGCCGGAAACTCCGGCCACCCATGGCATGATCGGTCCAGCGGAGATCGCCGCGATGAAACCGGGCGCCTTCCTGATCAACAACAGCCGAGGCACGGTGGTCGACCTCGATGCGCTCGCGCTCGCGCTTCGCGAGGGGCGGTTGCGCGGCGCAGCGATCGACGTCTTCCCGGTCGAGCCCAGTTCGAACAACGAGCGGTTTGTTTCGCCGCTGCAAGGGCTGGACAATGTCATCCTGACGCCGCACGTCGGCGGCTCGACGGAAGAGGCTCAGGAGCGCATAGGCGCGGAAGTCGCGCGCAAGCTGATCGATTACAGCGACGGCGGTTCGACGGTGGGCGCCGTCAATTTTCCGCAGGTGCAATTGCCGATCCGGCCTGTGGGCACGCGTTTCATGCAGGTCCAGCGCAATCTGCCGGGAATGCTGGGAAGGCTGAACGAAGTGCTGGCCCGGCACGCGATCAACATCGCGGCGCAATATTACGAAACCTACAGCGATGTCGGCTATGTCGTGTTGGACGTCGACGCCTCGCCGGCGGATAGTCAGCGGGTTCTCTCGGAAATCCGCGCGCTGGAGGGAACGATCCGGGCTCGATTGCTTTACGAGCACAAAAGCTGAGGGCGTGGCGCAAGTCCTGATTTTCCGGGCGGAACGCGGTCGCCCGGACTGTCCATTGCGGCCCGATTAAAGTAGGCCGGTCACGCCTCCGAAGATGCCCACGGCGCTCACAAGAGCTGCGACGGCGATCAAGGACCAGAGATATGCACCGCGCGGTCGCACCGCCACCGGCAGCGTCGTCACCGCCAAGGCGACCAGGAACCCGATCACCAGCGGCAGCAAGAAGGCGTTCAGAACCTGCGCGGCGATCGTGAGCCAGACCAGGTCCGGCACAAGCCAGACAACCACAGCCGAGCCCACGACGCAGAGCGCGTAGATCCCATAGAACCATCTCGCCTCGAACGGGTGAGCTTCGAGCGAGCGTCGGTAGCCGGCGACCTCGCCGACGCCCCAAGCGAGTGCAAGGGAGCATACGATGGCGGCGACGAAGGACGCTCCCAGGACGCCCGCGCTGAAGACCAGGCGTCCAACGCTGTCCCCGAGGAACGGCGTCAAGGCGTTGCTGATCTCGCCCACGCTGGCCAACCCGCCTGAGCCGCCGCGATTGCCTAAAGTCGCCGCCGCTGCAACCAGCACAGCCCCGGTCAAACATTGGGTCAGCACGGCGCCGACGGCGGTGTCCCAACGCGACGCGTTGAGGTCTTCCGGCAGCAGTTTCTTATCGGCGATTGCGGATTGTTGGTAGAAGATCATCCAAGGATTGAATACGGCGCCGATAATTGCGGCCACGAGATAAAGGAATTCCGTGTTGGCGAACGGAATGTCGATCGCTTCCTTAGCCATGGCGGAAAGGCCGGGGTGCGCCGCCCAAGCGACGGCGAAGAAGGCGAGTTCGAATAGCCCGACGAAGATCGCCGTCCGCTCCACCCGCCGATAGGAGCCGGTGGCGACGACTACGAGCAGAAAACCTGCAGAAAGAGGCAAGGTCAGCCCGCGCGAGAGGCCGTAGAGTTCGCCGATGCCCGCCACGCCGGTGAATTCCGTGATCAGCGAGCCGATCACCGCCGCCGCGAGGCCGGCCGTCGAAAGCCATGCCCAGCCGACGCCAAAATGGTCGCGGATCAATTCGCCGTGGCCGCGCCCGGTGTATAGCCCAAGCCGAACCGTCAATTCCTGCACCACGTAAAGCATCGGGGTCAGCAGCAGCAGCAGCGGCAGCAGCCGGTAGCCCCATTGAGCGCCGGCCTGCGCCCCCGTCACCACGTTGCCCGCGTCGGTGTCGGCCAGCATGACCAACAACCCAGGTCCCCCGACGGCGATCCATCTTATGATCGCCGTCATTTGCGCTTTAGGTTGCGCGTCGGCATCCATTCGAACAGCCCTTTGCCCCGCCTTAAGCCATAGCTGCGAGTCTCAGCAGTCGCCTTCAAGACTACCCTCTCACTCGCACGTTCCCAGTAAATAGATAACTCGAGTCGGTTGGATCCTACATCGTCCTTACTGGGCTTTGTATTGTAATACAAATTTGTCACGACATTGCGTTGGCTCAATTGCTCAGCGAGCGATGACGGAATGATCGGACCTTGCTATGCCGCCTCGCCGGTCGCGCGAGGCGTCGGCGACGACGACGGGGTCTTCCCGACCGTGAACCGCATATCGGCGCGATCGATTTCGCCGACGTCGGCAGGCGCGCGGAATGGAGGGAACATGCGGCATTTCCAGGATCCGGAGCGCCTATCCGCTTCGCGGCCGGTCGCGCGGGCCCGCGCCGCGCATGAATAGGTCGTCCGGTCCGGGCAAAAAGCGCCGGCGTCGAAAGACCTCCGCGGGTTCTTTTCATTCCGGCGCCGACGCGTGTGCGCGCGTGCAAATGTCGTATACAGGCGACGCCGCTTCGACGAGTGGCGCCTTGGACGGCGCGCCGCTTTTCAGGTTGGTTCGCTGCGAAGCGTTCGCGCTTTCGGAGCCCAACGGCCCTCCGCCCAGCTTGTTGCCGGGTACGCAGAGACGGGCAGCTCGGTCGCTTCGAGAGCTGCAAAGGTCTGGGGTCGTTTGGTTGGTCCGGCCGTGAATGGAGTCGAGTCTGTCGTCGAGGGGGCGCCGACCATGCAGAGGAACGCCGTCATTATCCGCAACGTCGGGCTGTTGCTGTTCGTGCCGCTTTCGCTCGGCCTGCATCATTTCAACGCGGCCGCGCCGCAATGGGTGTTCCTGTGCGGCCTGGTCGCAATCGGGGTATTGGCCGACTGGGTGCGGCGCGGGACCGAGCAGGTGGCCAAGCACGCGGGCAGCGCGATCGGCAGCCTGCTCAACGTAAGCTTCGGCAATGCCGCCGAACTCGTGCTCGCGCTGTTTGTTCTATCTCAGGCGCAGACCCGCGTCGTGCAAGCGCAGATCACGGGATCGATCATCGGCACGACCTTGCTGTTCCTGGGAATTTCGGTTCTGGTAGGCGGACTGCGGCACGAGCGGCAGACTTTCAACAAGGCGCATGTCGGCCTGCTGTCCACGCTGCTTCTGCTGCTGTCGGTCGCCATCCTGCTGCCGGCGATCTTCGACGCAACCGAGCGTCTCGCATCGCCCGGGGCGAACATAGCAGCTTTGGACGAACGCCTGAGTTTCTGGGCCTCGGTGATCCTGCTGCTGCTCTATGGGGGTCATCTGATCTATGTGCTGATTACACATCGCGTCATGTTCGCCCACGGACGGCAGGAAGGCCTCGCCCCCGAATGGAGCCTGCCGATGGGGATGAGCGTGATGGTCGGCGGCGCCGTCGGGATCGCGTTCGAATCGGAACTGGTGGCCACGCGGTTGGCCGAGACCGCCTCAACCCTCGGCCTTTCGCCGGTCTTCATGGGCGTAGTGGTGCTGGCGCTGATCGGCACCATTGCCGATCTCTTCGCCGCGGTAGCGTTCGCCCGCTCCGACAAGATGGACGTCGTGCTGGGCCTGTGCATCGGATCCGCGATCCAGATCGCGCTCGTGGTTGCGCCGATATTGGTTCTGGCTTCGTGGGCCATCGGCCATCCGATGAATCTCGTATTTGGCAGCCCGCTCGATCTTTTCGCCATCGCCAGCGCGAGCTTCATCGTGCGCGCGATCGTCGACGACGGCGAGACGACATGGTTTGAGGGTTTCCTGCTGATCGGGGTCTATGCGCTGTTCGCACTGGCCTATTATTTCTTGGGGGCGGGTTGATCGGGGATCGCGGGCGACGACCTCGAAACGCCGGATTTAAATGAGAGCGTCGAAGCGAGGCGACGCATCGATGTCGGTTTCGCCACGAAGCCGGCGGTCAATACCTCCTTGCATACAGGGCATGCTTCTGGGTTCGAGGCCCCATCCGGCGCCGCTCTCGCGCGGCCAAGTTGATCCCGTTGCGAGCGCAGTCGAACTCTGGCGGCGATCAAGTCCGCTCGCGGCGCGCGCCCAGAAGCGTGTGCGCCCGCGAGCGCCGACAGCGCTCGACGCAGGGTCCGCCCGTCAGGATAAAGTCGCCTGCAGCCCGAATATACCCCAGATGGAAATCGTGTTGCACAAGTTCTTGGGTCGCATCGGCGAGGAAGCGCCGTCGATCGCAGAATTTTGAACCAGCATTTCTGCGAACAATTACGTCAAACGTGTTTATTATTTATTTATTGTAAAAATTCTACACTATCAGAGAGAAGAGTTAAGTTAGCGCAAATTAATATTCGAAGCGGATTCTGCTCTTTGACATTATTGAGTGGATGCTTAGCTGACTTCAATTTCGTTTGACGCGGAAGTCTCGCTCTGATCTCGCCATCAGACAGAAATAAGTACGGAAACCGTAGGGATGACGTACAACGTGTCGAGTGTAGACCCAATGACCGACGAACCGATCGACTTTGACAATAGGCGGCGCTTTCCGCGGGTCGGCCTTGTCGTCTCCGGGCGTTACAGGCTCGCTGACGGCGCCGAATGCGCGTGCCAGACTATAGATGTGAGTCCGATCGGATTCGCAATTCATGCCCCGAGAGTCGGGCAGGTTGGAGACCAGATCGTCGCCCATATCAGGGATTTGGGACGGCTTGAAGGGTGGATCGCCCGCCGCGAAGCGGGCGCGCTCGCATTTGAGATACGTGCGCCGCTCCGCAAGATCGAACGTCTTGCCGAACGCATCGCCTTCATCGTGAAACGGCAGGCCCTGGGTTCTGGCGACCGCCGCGAGTTCGGGCGCGTCGAGCCCAGCCACAGGAAAACGATCTTGCGCACAGCGGATGGGCGCGAGTTCGTGGCGGAGGTCATCGACGCGTCAATTGCAGGCGCGGCCGTTTGCGTCGACGTGACGCTTTCCACCGGCGCCCATGTAACCCTCGGCGACAAACCCGCGTTCGTGCTGCGCCGGTTCCCCGGCGGAATCGCGGTCGTGTTCGATCACACAGTTCCGCAATCGGCGGCGATAAAATTTCAAAGTCGGGTTGACCGCTTTGAAGACGACGCTAATCGGATCGCGACCCGCGCCCTCGAGTTCGCTTGATCGGACTTGCCGGGCCGCGGTTGCGGCTCGGACGAAATACACTGCAACAGGCCGAGTCTGCAAAATCCACCCTTGTTAGCCGGTTTTTAGCGCCGGATCTGATCGCGGCGCGACCCCGGGGTTGGCAACGATTGGAGTTCAGCTCGCCGTACCGCTGGCGGTTCCAGGTCAGCCTCGTCGATGGCGGCCGACGGTTAACGGGACCATGGTCGCACCTGCACTTGCTCTTCGGCGTTTTTACCGTGTATAGCACGTGATATATTATACTACAGAATCAATATGCAGTACAATTGACGCAAGGTATGTTTCGGAACGGGCCATTAATTCTTCGCTGTTATTTTTGGTTTAGTCCAAATGAATTGGACAGCTCCGAGTGTCGCGGATGCGAATTTTCGGTGGGAGCGCAGCAGGAAGGCTTCGCCAGTCTTCAAGTTGAAGGTTTTCGTTGCCATGCGTGCGTTCGAACTCTTGCACAATGACGGCTCGACAACTGACCGTGTTCCGGCTCACGGCGAGTTGGGTGGCGAGGGCGTGAATCGCCCCGCGTCTTCGTGCGCCCCCCTGGAGTCGCGCCCTCCGGTCCAGGGTGACCTGGCACGAGGTCGGTATTGGCGTCGAAGAACTGAGCAAAGCGGCAAAAACCGCGCGCGCGGCAGAACGCGTTGCCGCTTCGACCAATCTGCGCGGGATCTTTCCATATTGCGCGTCTGCGCGGCGCGCTAAGTCGATGAACGACTTGAGACGAGACCCACTTGCCGCCAAAGGGCCCAAGCGAAAAAGGGCGATTGCGCGCGCGTCAACGACGCTGCAAAGCGCCGCTTTGGTCGACGCCTCGGCAAGCGCCCCAAAGACCAGCATGGACGCCATCGCTCAGTTGGACGCCGCCGGACGTCTAAAACATCTTCAGGACGCTTTGTCCGCCGATGCCGCCAAGAAGCTCGCGGACGAGACGGAGGAATGGCGCCGCCGCTATACGACCGAGGCTCCAGTTGCGCCGTCCGCGCCAGCCGCCGCCGTCGCGCCGACGAAAATCGGCGTCGCCTCGTCATTGCCGCGTCGCCTCCTCAAAACCTGCCTGGGCCTAGCCATCGTCGTGTTCGTAGGCCTCAGTCCCGTGCAACGCCTGATGCAGACCGCCAGCGTCGAAGCGGTCGTAAATGCGCGCATCATCACCTTGCGCTCGCCGATAGAGGGAGAAGTTCTCGAAGGTTCAGGCGAAGCCAATGTCGGCGCCGCGTTGGCGTCCGGCGACGTTCTGTTTCGCGTTGTCGACAGGCGCGCCGATCGTTCGCGGCTCGACGATTTGACATTGCAGCTTCAACAGCTCCGAGACGAGCAACCCGGCCTCGCCGCTCGGCTTGCGAGCCGCCAGGCCCTCTTGGCCAATCTGGCCGGTCAGACCAAAACGTTCGCCGCGGCTCGCGTGCGTCAACTCGAGGCGCGAAAGGAAGAATTGACGGCGAACGCCGCGGCGGCTCGAGCGAGGCGTGAAGACGCCGACGCCGCGCTGGACAGAGCCACAAGGCTTGCAAGCAGCGGATCAACATCCTCAACTCAGCTAAGTCAGGCCAAGCGCGACGCGCGTATCGCCGAGCAAATCGAACTCGCAACTCAAAAGCAGATCGATGCTGCGGCGGTCGAGCTTGACGCCGCGCAAAATGGCATATTTGTCGGCGATAGCTATAACGACCGCCCAAGCTCCGCCCAGCGCGCGGACGAAGTCCAACAAGAGATTGTCGACTTGACCGCGGCTCTGGCCGATCGGGAGAGCCGGATCTCGCGCATAAGCAAGCTGATTGCCGACGAGGAAGTCCGGTTTGCCAATCTCTCAAGCACGGACATCAGAGCCCCCGCCAAAGGCCGCGTATGGGAAATTCTGACGGCTCCGGGCGAACAAGTGCATCGCGGCCAGGACCTGCTGCGGCTGCTGGATTGCAGCGGCTCGCTGGTCACCGCGGCTGTCAGCGAGTCGGTATACGATCGATTGCAAATTGGATCTCGGGCGAGGTTCCGACCGCGCGACGGCGGGACGGACTTGCCCGGGCGCGTCATCAGCCTTACCGGAGCCTCGAGTTCGCCCGCGAATTTTGCGATCGAACCCTCGGCGCTTGTTCAAGGGGCCTATCATGTCGCTGTCGCGATTCCGGATCTCGGAACCGGTCAGAATTGCGCGGTAGGACGAACGGGGCGGGTCATTTTCGACGACGACTCCAGCGAGCTACTGGCGGGTTTGCGGCGCGAATTGCCATGAGTTCGATCGGAGTGTTTCTCGCCGAAGGGGGATGGCCGGGCCCTCTGGCCGCGGGCGCCTGCGTAGCAGCCCTGCCTTGGCTCAATCGGGAAAGCGTGGCTGCGCGCACCTTCGTCGTATCCATCTGCATTGCCCTCATGTGGCGGTATATCGGCTGGCGCTGGCTGTCCTCGCTGCCTCCGCTCGAACTCTCGGTCAACGCGTTCTCCGGAATTGTGTTCGCGGGCATGGAGACGCTCGCCCTGATCGGAGCCACGATTTCGTTGTGTTTCCTGACGCGCATCCGCAATCGAACGCCCGATGTCGAATCCAATTTGAATTGGCTGCTGTCGCAGGAGCAGCCGCCGCTGATTGACGTGTTTATCTGCACTTACAATGAAGAGGAAGCCATCCTCGAAAGGACGATTATAGGCAGCCTCGCGATGGACTATCCCAATTATCGGCTATGGGTGCTCGACGACACCCGACGGCCTTGGCTCGCAGCGTTGTGCGATCGACTTCGCTGCGGCTACATCACGCGCGCTGACAATGCTCATGCGAAGGCGGGAAACATAAATAACGCGCTCCGTCGGGTCGCAGCTCTCGCAACTCCGCCGGAATTTGTGTCGATCCTCGACGCCGACTTCGTGCCCATGCCGAACTTTCTGACCCGCGCGATGACGCTTTTCCGAGAAGGCGACGTCGGGGTCGTTCAGACGCCGCAACATTTCGCCAATCCGGACCCCATGCAGTCGAATTTATCACTGGCGGGCGTTTGGCCGGACGAACAGCGATATTTTTTCGAGGTCGTCATGGCTTCGAAAGATGCCTGGGATGCGGCGTTCTGCTGCGGCACGTCTTCGATCATACGCTTCGCCCCGCTGATGAGCATCGACGGATTCCCGACAGACTCCGTGACCGAGGACTATTTGTTGTCGCTGCGCCTGCGGCAAATCGGCTATCGCACCGTATACCTCAACGAACCGCTGTCCCTCGGCCTGGCGCCGGAGGGTCTAAGGGAATATATTGTTCAACGAAGCCGTTGGTGCCTCGGATTCATGCAGATCTGCGTCGGCCGCAGCGGGCCATTGCGTCGGAACAACGGGCTGAGCATCGTCGAGCGGCTCACCCTCATCGAAACTTTCCTGCATTGGTCGGCGACGCACTTTTATCGATTGCTTGGCCTCATGATCCCAATCGCCTTCCTTTTGTTCGGCGTTCAAGCGGTGAATGCGTCCGTGACCGATGCGGTTTCCTATTTCTCGCCCTATTTCGTAGTGCAAATGGCCGCAACGGCTTGGCTTTCGCAATCGCGCGCGCTGCCGATCATGGGCGACCTCAGCCAGCTGTTGGCGGCGACGGACATTGTCAAAGCCGTCTATCGCGGACTGACCAAGCCGAAGGGGCAGAAGTTCGCGGTCACCGCCAAGGGCGGCGACCGAAGCAAGCTTATGGTGCAGACGCCGCTGCTGGCGATTTTTCTGACCTATCTTGTCCTGACGATTGCGGGGAGTATGTTATGCGTTTCTAATCGATCCAAGTCGGCTGATTTACGGATCCGCTTCGCTTGCGCTGTTCTGGAGTTGGTACAATATCATCGTGTTAACGCTGGCATGCGTTGTCTGCATCGAACAACCGCGCCTGCGAAGATCCGAGCGCTTCAATGGCAGCGGCGTGGCGCGGCTTCGCGTCAATGGCAGCATTCTGACGTTCCCGATCAAAGACATTTCTACGGGTGGCATGGGCCTCGTAGGTCTGACGCCCGCCGCGTTGGGCGGCGAGGCGAGATTGATCCTCGAGCGGGCGGAACTGCGCGCCACGATCGTGCGCGCAAGCGCGCGGGACTTCGCCATCGCGGTGGACGACAGCTTCGATGCGCGCGCGGCAATGATCCGCGCGGCATACTCCGGACACTTCATGCCCGGCATCGAGAAAATCGAGCCGATGCGTTTGATAACAGGCGTGGTGCGACGCGTTTTTCGATGAGAACGCGTCTGTGCCCCTCGTCGAGCCGGCTTCTTGCAAATGGCGCCGGGAGTGTGCAGGCGCTATCGAACGGAGAACGTAAGATCTGGATCGTTGTCTAAGCGAAGCCTTCCCATCGCCAAACTTTGCTGACGAGCGCTCGCCCATGACGCGATCGAATACGGCGGCGTTGGCGTCCTGGACTGGCGTCGCTACGTTCGGCAACATCCCCAGCTCATGCAGGTGGTTGAAACCGCACTGGCGGCGATTCCGGCCGATTTCGATGCGGCGGCCTATCTCGCCCTCGACCCGGACGTCGTGGCAATCCGGCGCCAATCCCGCGCGTCATTGCCTGCAGCGCGGGATGCTCAAGGGGCGCTCGTAGAAGAGGCCGATTTGGAAAGGCCCAGGCTTGACTCTCGAGAGCGAATTGGGAGGCATGGGTCTGATTGAATCGTCACTGTGTGGACGACGGGGAGCTTCTTGCGGCCACTATGCGATGCGTGGCGTCTTTCACGGTCATGCCCACAAAGGTCGAGCCGCCCGTGAAAGCCAGTCTCGTCGTCCAGATTATCCAGAAGCCTCGAGCGGATGACATAGGTCCGCTCACCGCGTCACATTTAGGCCGGCGATTTGCTGACGTCGACTCGCATCCTCAGCGCGTCATTCGCCATTGCGCGGCAATTGCCGCCCCGGCGGCCGGAACGCCCGGCTAGCCGATCGCCCCCATCGGGCCGGCGCCTCACAGCCTCGGCGGCGCGCTCGCCCTGAGGCGCAACAGGGCCGCGACCAGCGCGTCGATGTCGGCACAGGTGTTGTAGAGCGCGAGCGAGGCGCGCACCGTCGCCTCAAGGCCAAAACGGCGCAGAATGGGCTGGGCGCAATGGTGGCCCGAGCGCACCGCGATGCCTTCCTTGTTCAAGAGGCCGCCGAGATCTTCGGTCTTGAACCCCTCGAACACGAAGGAGAGCACGCCCGCCTTCTCCGCCGCCGTGCCAATGATCCTGAGGCCCGGGACCTCCTGCAGCCGATGGGTCGCGTAGCCGAGCAACTGGTGCTCGTAGGCGTCGATCGCGTCCATGCCGATCGCGCTGACGTAGTCGATTGCCGCGCCAAGGCCGACCGCGTCCGCGATATTGCCGGTGCCGGCCTCGTAACGCGAAGGGCTTTCCTGATAGATCGTGCGCTCGAAGGTCACATCCTTGATCATGTTGCCGCCGCCCTGCCAGGGATGGGTGGCGTTGAGCAGGTCCTCGCGACCGTACAGGGCGCCGATGCCGGTCGGCGCGAACACCTTGTGCCCGGAGAACACATACCAGTCGCAGTCGATGTCGCGCACATCGACCCGCTTGTGTGAAACCGCCTGCGCGCCGTCGACCAGCGTTCTTGCGCCATTGCGCTTCGCCTCGGCGACGATCGCATTGACGGGCGTCACAGTTCCCAGCGCGTTGGAGACCTGCGTGACCGAAACGATCTTGGTGCGCGGAGTCAAAAGCCTGAGATATTCGTCGAACCGGATCTGGCCGTTGTCGTCGACCGGAATGACCTTCAGCTTCGCGCCCGTCGCTTGCGCCAGTTGCTGCCAAGGCACGATATTGGCGTGATGCTCGAGATGGCTGACGATGATTTCGTCGTCGGCGCCGATGTGCTGGCGTCCCCAGCTCTGCGCGACCAGATTGATCGCCTCGGTCGCCCCGCGCACGAACACGATCTCGTTGGCGGAGCGCGCGTTGAGGAAGCCGCGCACTTTCTCCCGCGCAGCCTCGTAGGCGTCGGTCGCGCGGGCGGCGAGGTCGTGCGCGCCGCGGTGCACGTTCGAGTTTTCGTGTTCATAATAATGCTGCAGCCGCGCGATCACCGAGGCCGGCTTCTGCGTCGTTGCGGCGTTGTCGAGCCAGACGAGTTCACGGCCGTTGACCCGCTCGCGCAGAATCGGGAAATCGCGTTTGACGAGCTGAGGATCGAACGTCCCGCGCGGGCCCGATGCGAAAGCGGGGATGTCCGACGCGCCGCCAAAGCCCGGGACCAAAGGCGCCATCGGCGGGGCCGAGGAATCGGCGAAGTAGTAGGACGCCGCCGTGGTCGGAAGCTGCGGCGCGCCGACCGGCGCCCGCATCGCTTGCGCCGCAGCCGCCGCCGCAATGCCGGCGTAATCCAGTCCCGTGCCGCCGCTTGCGAACGGCAGGACCCCGATGTCCGGCGCCGACATGTCAGGAATGTTCAATTCCCGCAGCGCCGCCGCGAGTTGGCCGAGGCCGAAGGGCTCACTTGTACTCATGGTACTTGTTCACCTCGACGTCGTCGAGCACCGCCAGCGCGTCGTCGACGAGGACGGCGAGCGAGCAATAGAGCGATACAAGATAGGAGGCGATGGCCTTGTGGTTGATGCCCATGAAGCGGACGGAAAGCCCCTTGCTCTGTTCGCCCGGCAGGTTCGGCTGATAGAGGCCGACGACTCCCTGACGGCTCTCGCCGGTGCGCAGCAGGAGGATCTTGCTCTTGTCGCCCTCGACAGCAATCTTGTCCGAAGGAATCAACGGTACGCCGCGCCAGGTGATGAACTGCGAACCAAACAGCGAGACGGTCGGCGGCGGGACGCCCCGGCGCGTCGCTTCGCGGCCGAAGGCGGCGACGGCGCGCGGATGCAGGAGGAAAAACCCCGGCTCTTTCCACACCTTGGCCAATAGTTCGTCGAGATCGTCGGGCGTCGGCGCGCCGGTGCGCGTCTTGATTCGTTGCGAGGGCTTGACATGGCTGAGGAGACCATATTCCGGATTGTTGATCAGCTCGCTTTCCTGCCGCTCCTTGATCGTCTCGATCGTCAGACGCAATTGTTCGGCGATCTGGTTGTAGGGGCTGCTGTAGAGGTCGGAGACGCGGGTGTGCACGTCGAGCACCGTGTTGACGGCGCTGAGCAGATATTCGCGCGGCTTCTCCTCATAGTCGACGAAGGTCTGCGGAAGTTCGCGCTCGTCGCGAGCGGAGCAATCGACGTCGACCGAAGTGCCTTCGCGCACCCGATTCAGCCGATAGATGCCAGCTTCGACAGGAACCCAGGCGAGCAGATGGGTGAGCCAGCGCGGCGTGATGCTCGGCAGTTGCGGTACGGTCTTGGTCGCATTGGCCAGTTGCCTCGCGGCGACGTCGCCCAGGGCGGTCGGGGCGCCGATTTCATCAGCCATTTGGGTCTCCTGAAAGAGTTGGAATCACGCGCCGGTCTTTAAGATGCGGACGTCATCCGCTTGCGCGGATTCGGCGCGCACAGCGAACATTTGTAGGGCAAGCATCGAGTTGCATCGCCGGCGACGGACCGATGCGTCGGAGCTGGATCAGGGGCTGTAGCGACGTCGATCGAGCGAACAGTCAATTGACCCTCTGAGTTTTCAAGCCGGCGCCTCCGTCACGCTGTTTAGGGAGGTTGTCGTCCCTGACAATTGAGCAAAATTAAAACGACGAGTTAGAAAATCTCAAACGTGTGCATCGGCCAGCGGGGCGAATTGCTCGCAGGAAGCCCGCGCGCTGAGGTAGCGATCGCGCAACGGGCACAGGCCGTCATCCGAGCGGACTGAAGCCGCGGCGGAACTCAGGCTCGCCAATCCCGGGATCGCGGCCTCGAGATATCGAGGATCGTTTTGAAAATGGCGGCAGGCGCCGCAACGTCGCGCGATTTGAGGCGGGTCGCCGCGCCGACGAAGCGCTGTCAGCCGCGACAATGCGGTGCGCAGCGCTCGCATTCTAACGCGCCAGGCTCGACCAGTAGGACGCGAAGACGAATGCTGACAGCGCGAACCCGATCAGGACATTCACGACCACGCCGACGCTGAAGGCGGCGAATGGGCGGGCGCCGGCGGAGGCGAGTTCGCGGAATCGGGTCGTCAGGCCGATGCTGAGGAAACAGAAGATGAAAGTCCAGGTTCTCAGGTCTTTCAGCGGAGCAACCAGCAACGGATTGATCGACTTGTTGAATTGCGCGAGGCTGTAGTCGCGCGAAATCCAACTGATGAACAGAGAGGCGAGGATGAAGCCAAGCACGAATTTCGGAAATCGGCGCCAGATCTCGATCGCCTCCGGCTTGGCGCCGGTCTCGGCCGGTTCCCAGCGGGTCGTCGAAACGATCGCAAGCACGAGCGCCCAAACGCCGATCCAGACATCGCGTCCGACCACTTTCATCAAGGTGAAGGACCAGACGGCCTGATCGCTAGTGCCGGCGATGCCGGGCACGGCGCCGGCATAACCGCCGTAGGTTTGCGCGGCCGCAAAACCTGCCGCGTCGGCAAATTCCGAAGTCCCGATCCACGCTCCCGCCACCCCGGTCGGGAGCAGCAGCCACCGGGAAACGATCGGCAGCGCGAATATCATCACAATCGCCCACAGGATGACGACGGTGATGGCGATCGGCGCATATTCCTTTTTGGCGCCGATGGCGCCGGCGATAGCGATCGAGGCGGAAACGCCGCAAACGGCGCCTCCGGCGCCCAGCGTCGCCGACAATTGGCGGTCGAGCCCCAATTTCCGCGCGGCAATGAAGATTGCGAGAAAGGTTGCGACCGAGACGAGCGAGGCCTGAAAGATAGCGACCGGGCCGGCCCAGGCGATCAGCGAGAACGGCAGCGTGGCGCCGAGCAGCACGATGCCTGTCTTGACGTAAAACTCGACGCGGAACCCGGCGTCCATCCAGCGCGGCAGGCCGACCGTATTGGAGATCAGCAAGCCGAACAGCAAAGCGACGAGCGGCGGTTCTAGATTGTAATAGTTGGCTTGAGTCCACTGGCCGACCGCGAAAATGACCAGTGAGGCCGCATAGAGGAATACGAAAGCAGGGAGAAAATCGCGCGCCGAGAAGCCCAGCGCCGAAAGCGCAAACGTGAAAACGATGGTCCAGAGCGCAAATTGAGCGACATACCGGGGCGCGTTGGCGCCAAAATGCGCGAGCAACTGGTCCAGGTTCGACCATTTCTCCGGCGTCACGGCGATCCATTTGAGGCTCAGGCCGTTGGCGAACAGAAGGTAGGCTGCGATCACCAGGCCGAGGCCCAGCCAGATCGCCCACCAGTCCTCCTTGAGCCAGAGTTCGCGCCAGCCCGATGTCGCCATCGGCTTCGACAGGACGTTCGATTGTGCCGAAGATGCGCTCATTTCTGTCAACGCTTTCTGAGGGATAATTCGCATTTCCGATATCAGTATATAATATCAATTGAATTAATCGAATTTGCAAGCGAATATTGGCTCCGCTCGATGATTCTGACGAATGGGGCTCTCTTGTCCAAGACGAAACCGCTCAGGATCGTGATCGTAGGCGGCGGCGCCAGCGGCGCCCTGATGGCCGCCCACCTGCTGCGCGAAGGCCCCGAAGGCGTCGGCGTCGTCATCGTGGAAACCCGGGCCCAATTGGGGCGCGGCCTGGCCTATGCGACCGGCAATCCGTCGCATCTCCTCAACGTCCGCGCGGCCAATATGAGCGCCTTTGCCGACGATCCCGGCCATTTCGCGCGTTGGCTGGCCGATCAGGCCGATGCGCCGAGCGGCGTCCAGGATCCGGAATTCCGATTTGTGTCGCGCAGCCTTTATGGCCGCTACCTCGAAAGCCTCGTCGCGGACCGTTTGGCGGCGCCCGCGCAGGAGCGCAAATTGGAGTTCATCCGCGATCAGGCGTGCGCCGTGACGGAAACCTCCGACGGGGTCGAGATCGCCCTGGCTTCGGGGAGGCCGCTGCGGGCAGACTTTGCAATTCTAGCCTGCGGTCATGAAAGCGCGGAGACGGCGGCGCCGTTCTATGTCAGCCCGTGGGCCGAACCTGCAGGCGGCGGCGCGCCCGCGGACGCGACCCTGCTGATTCTCGGGACTGGGTTGACGATGGTGGACACCGCGCTCGCCCTGGAAGAACAAAACCATCGCGGCCGGATCGTCGCGCTTTCCCGCCGCGGGCTGATGCCGCATGCGCATCGCCGGGTCGATCCGATCCGGATCGACGCGAGCCAGGCGCCGTTCGACCAACCGCTTTCGGCGCTGCTGCATTGGCTGCGCGCAATGGCGCGGGAGGCGGAAGCTCACGGCCAGGATTGGCGCTGCGTCGTGGACGGCCTGCGCCCGCATACCCAGTCCGTTTGGCGCGCGATGACGCCGCACAGGCGCGAGCGCTTCCTCGAACACGCACGGCCGTGGTGGGACACCCACCGTCATCGCATGGCGCCGCACGTAGCCACGCGCATTCACGCGATGATCGGAAGCGGCCGGCTGGAAATCGTAGCTGGCAATATGCTCGAGGCGGTCCCTGCCGGGGACGGCGCGCGCGTCGCGTTGCGCCGAAGGGGCTCGCAGGTCGTCGAACATCTCGACGTCGCGCGCATCATCTCGTGCACCGGCGTGCGCAGCGACCCCGAGCAAAGCGGAAATCCGTTGATCGCTTCCCTGTTCGCGAACGGATTGGCTCGCAACGATCCCTTGCGTATAGGGATCGAAGTTGCGCCGGACTGCGCAATTATCGATCGTCGAGGCCAGGCGTCGCGACGCTTGTTTGCGATCGGGCCCATGAGCCAAGCCGCCTTCTGGGAGATTATCGCCGTCCCCGACATTCGCCTTCAGACCGCCGAACTTGCCCGGAGGCTGATCGCTCAACCCAACTGAGGGCGAGCCTTGCGCAGTCCATTTTCTTAGCCTGGTCATGAGCGGACGAATTGAAGTCCGGGTTCCCGGCTAAGGCGCTTGCCCAATTGGCGCTTTATAGGTATAGTAAAAACATCGATTATATATTCAATTGGCGCTTGTGGAAGATGCAAAAGCCGGTGCGCCTCTCCCTGCCTCCTCTGAATTCGCTACGCGCCTTCGAAGCGGCCGCACGGCACCTCAGCCTGTCGCGCGCCGCCGACGAACTGAACGTAACGCCGGCCGCAATCAGCCACCAGATACGCCTGCTCGAGGATCATATCGGGTTGCCGGTCTTCGAGCGTAACGGTCGCGGCCTCGCCTTGACCGACGCCGGCGCCGCGGGGCAGCGCGATCTGCGCGAAGCCTTCGCTCATCTGACCGCAGCAATGGACGCGATCGAGTCCTTGGGCGAGGCGGGCGCTCTGTCAGTCAGCGTCGCTCCCTCCTTTGCGGCGAAATGGCTGTTGCCGAGGCTCAATTCGTTCGAGCGCGAGCATCCCCAGATCGACATCCACGTGTCCGCCTCGATCGAACTTGCCGACTTCGCCCGTGATCGGATCGACGTCGCGATCCGCTATGGGCCGGGCGGCTATCCCAATGTCCATGTCGAGAGGTTGCTCGAAGAGTCGGTGATTCCGGTTTGCAGTCCGCAGTTGATCGGGGCCAAGCGCCTGCTTTCGGCGCGCGATCTTGCGGGTCTCACGTTGCTGCACGACGACAGTCCGGAGAACGATCCTTCCTGCCCAACCTGGGACATGTGGCTGCGCGCCGCCGGCGTCAACGATGTCGACGTCGATCGCGGACCCCGATTCAATCAAGCCAGTCTCGTGATCGAGGCCGCCGTTCTCGGACGGGGGGTCGCGCTGGCAAAGTCTGCGCTTGCCGCGGCCGATCTTCAGGCGGGGCGTCTGGTGCGCCCGATCGATTCGGAACGTCCCGTGGACTTCGCCTATTATTTCGTGGCGCCTCGCGCCAAGCTCAATTTGCCCAAGGTCGCCTATTTCCAGAATTGGCTGAAGCGCCAGGCCATGGGGGCGGAGTCCGACCCGGCGACGGGTTGACGTCAGTCCCGAACCTCAGGTCTCCCGGCGGCAAGTGGACAAATCTCGGACTGCGCGGCTTGCGCCGCTCCGCGCCGACGACGGTCGCCGGATCGAAATCCATGCAATAATATAAATCTATAATTTAGATCGACTAACTTGATTTATTCGAAGCTGTCTGCGAAAACCCGGCATCGGACGTGTCGGCGGTCCCCGAACCCGGCGCGCTCTGTCGATGCAGCTTCCCCGCGCGAGCGCGGGCCAACCGAGGATTTCCCTTCGTGAAGATCACCAAATTCCTCCTTGCCGTCGCTGTCGGCGCGCTGACGGTCGTGAGCGCCGCGGCGGCAAGCGCCGCAGACAAGACCGTCGTGGTCGGCTACCAGACCGACGCGCTTCCCTCTTCTGTGGCGATCGCCAACGGCGAATTCGACAAGGCGACGGGCTACAAGATCGATTTCCGCCGCTTCAATTCGGGCGCGGAAATCTTCGCGGCGATTGCTTCCGGGTCCGTGCAGGTCGGCTACGTCGGCTCAAGCCCGTTCGCGGCTGCGACCTCGCGCGGCCTGGACGTGAAGGCGTTCTATCTCGCCTCCATCTCGGGGACCGACGAGGCGCTTGTCGTGCGTAACGGTTCGGGCATCAATTCACTCAATGATCTCAAGGGTAAGAAGCTCGCGGCGGCGCCGGTCTCGACCGACCATTATCAGTTGCTTGCGCTGATTAAGAGCCTGGGTCTTTCGGAGAAGGACGTGCAGGTCTTTGCGATCCCGCAGCCCGATATTGTCGCCGGCTTCAACCGGGGCGACCTCGACGGCGGATTCGTGTGGGACCCCGCGCTCACCGAATTAAAGAAGAACGGCAAAGTGCTGATTACCTCAAAGGATGTCGCCGACAAGGGGCGCCGACCTTCTCCGCGTGGGTCGCTACATCGGGCTTTGCGAAGGACAATCCGGATTTCCTGAAGACCTTCTCGGGCGTCATCGCGAAATATCAGACATCCTTCGTCAAAGATCCTGCGGCGTGGGGACCGGACAGCGAGAACGCCAAACTGCTGGCGGGATTGCTCGGCGGCACGCCCGCGGATCAGGCGAGCGCCCTGAAGAATCTCAACCTGCTCCCGATCGACGTGCAGCTTTCCGACGCCTGGCTCGGCGGCGGCGAAACATCGGGCCTGGCGAAGATCCTGAAGGACACCGCCGCTTTCCTGAAAGAGCAGAAGAAGATTTCGGATGTGCTGCCGTCCTATGCGGCCTACGCCACGCCCGACGCTTTGATCGCGCTGAAGAAGGGCGCGGGCTCGTAAACCAACTTCCTCTCGTCTCCCACCGAGGGGGCGCCGCCGGGTTGTCCCGGCGGCGCAGCTTGTCTTTGAGAGCGGATGCGCGGTCATGCTTCGGGTCGACAAGGCTTCCGTCTATTTCGCGGCGCGCGACGGGCGCCCCGTGCATGCGCTCGATAGCGTTTCGCTCGACATTCCCGACCGCGGGTTCGTGGTCGCGCTGGGAACTTCCGGCTGCGGCAAGTCGACCCTGCTCAACGCGATGGCGGGCTTTCTGCCGTTGTCGTCGGGTTCGATCACGCTCGACGAGCGTGAGGTCGAGGGCCCCGGCGCCGATCGCGGCGTCGTGTTCCAGAAGGACGCCCTGCTGCCCTGGCGCAGTGTGGCCGACAATGTCGCGCTCGGCCTGAAATTCGCCGGCGTTCCGCGCAAGGCGCAGCGCGAGCGCGCGCTCGAATTGCTTGGCCTGGTCGGCCTCGCCGATTTTGCCGACGCTGCGCCCTATGAACTGTCCGGCGGCATGCGTCAGCGCGTCGGCATCGCCCGCGCCTTGGCGCCCGATCCGGCGATTCTGCTCATGGACGAACCTTTTGGCGCGCTCGACAGTCTCACGCGCGAACAAATGCAGGAACTGCTCGTCGGCATCTGGGCGCGCACCGGAAAGCAGATCTTCTTCATCACCCATTCCATCGAAGAAGCGCTCTTCCTGGGCACAAGCATCGTCGTCATGTCCCCGCGGCCGGGACGCATCGTCGCCCGCCGCGAACTTGATTTCGTACATCGCTTCGTGCGCGACCGCGACGCTCGCGCCATCAAGACCGCGCCGGAATTCTCGGCGCTGCGCGCCGAACTCCGCGCCATAGTCCATCAATTCGAACCCGACGGGAGCGCCGAAGCATGACCGATCTAGCCGCCGTCCAACCTTCCGAAGCGCGCGGCGAGGCGGCCTTGCCGAGGATCGTGAAGATGCGAGCCTTCGGCATCGGCGCCCGTCCGACGCTCGCCATCAGCCTGGCGACCGCGGCCGTACTTATTGCGCTGTGGCAAGTCGTCGGCGCGCTGAAGCTCGTGCCGCATCTTTTCTTGCCGACTCCGAGCGAAGTTGTCGACGCGGCGATCTCCGTCTGGCGAGACGGCTACGCGAATGCGACTTTGCTCGAACATGTTGGCGCCAGCTTGGCGCGGATTTCGGTCGCGTTTCTGATCGCAGCCGCGCTCGGCGTTCCCGTCGGACTTCTCATGGGCCTGAGCCGCTGGGCGAAAGGGATTTTCGACGCGCCGATCGAGTTCTACTGGCCGTTGCCGCCGCTCGCCTATCTGCCCCTGATGATCATCTGGCTCGGGATCGGCGAGGCCTCGAAGATTACGCTGCTGGCGCTCGCGATGTTCGCGCCGATCGCGCTGTCGGCGCAGGCGGGGGTACGCTCGGTCGTTCAGGAACGCGTCAACGCCGTCCTGTCGCTGGGCGCAAATCGTTGGCAGGTGATGTGCGAGGTGGTCCTGCCTTCCGCCCTGCCGGAAATCCTGACCGGCGCGCGCATCGCGCTCGGCGTCGGCTGGGGCACGTTGGTCGCCGCGGAACTGATCGCAGCTACGCGCGGCATCGGTTATCTCATCATGTCCGCTTCGCAGTTTCTGGCGACCGATGTCGTTTTCGTCGGCATCGCGATCATCGCTGCTTGCGCGCTTGCTTTTTCCCTGGCGATGCGATGGCTGGAACGCCAATTCGCGCCATGGAAAGGGCAAATGTGAACTCTGTGCGCCGGCGCCGAACCCGCGCCAACCGCGGCAATCGCCGACCGGCAAATCCAGGCCGACGACAAGCCCGCTTTAGATACGGCGCGCGTTGTCGGACCGATCGGGACTGTTGGCGGCCGTCCGGAGTGCGTGGTCTGTTGTCGGCGTATCCAACGGCTGGGGCCGCAAGCGCGCGGCATAGAGTGGCGCGCTGTTCCGGCCGCGATGGATCTGGCGGCCGCGCGCGAGCCAAAGCCGTCCGCGGGCGCCGATACAGAATTGGCGGGCTTCCCGGGTTGCTGGCCGGCGTCGGGAGACGCTTCAAGAGACGTGAATATCGACATATGCGCGATTGGTGAAGGCTCGCAGAAAACTCACGCCTGTCCGGCGCATGCCGCGTCCCCTGTCGGATTTGCCGGCTCGCGATCGCCCAGCGCGCCGACGGTTCAGGCGCGCCGTGTCAAATGTCTACACAGATCGGCGCGGTCGGCGACAACAAGCGTCAACTCTCCGGCAAGAACGCGACAGCGCGGATGAATCCTGCGGAGCCCCTTTCGATCTTGTAGGGAAAGCACGAAATCCAGAAGCCGTCGCTGGGCAGAAGGTGGAGGTTGGCGAGCTTCTCCATCTGGCCATAGCCGATGTCTCTGCCGGCCTTATGCCCTTCCCAGATGATGCTGGGGTCGCCGGTCTCGGCGAAGCGCCTGCGCGTGAAGGAAAAAGGCGGGTCCCAGCTCCAGGCGTCGGTGCCGACTACGCGCACGCCCCGCCTCGTCAGATACAGCGTCGCCTCGCGCCCCATTCCGCAGCCCGAGTTGATGTATCCGGGCTTACCGTATTTGGCGCCGGCCGCGGTGTTCACGACCACGATGTCCAGCGGCTTCAGGTCATGTCCGATGCGAGCCAATTCGGCCTCAATGTCGCGAGCGGTCACGATGTGGCCATCCTCCAGATTCCGGAAATCGAGCTTCACTCCAGGCTGAAAACACCATTCCAGCGGTATTTGCTCGATCGTGGCGGCGGGTTTTCCGCCGTCCATCGTCGAGGCGTAGTGCCAGGGCGAATCCATATGGGTGCCATTGTGCGCGGTTATCCGCAGGCGCTCGGCGCCCGGCCCCTCGCCATCGGGAAAATCCTCTTTGCGCAGTCCCGGAAATATTTTCATGAAGTCGGAAGCGCCGACGTCATGATCGAGGTAATCGATCTCGGGCCCGAGTCCCGGCGGGTCGGTGTAAGGATTGTTGGCGAGCGCAACGGAGAGATCCAGCAAGCGGAATTTAGGGAAGTTGAGGCTCATGGTCTATCGCCCTGGTTGCATTGCGGTGAGAACGAAATGTCGCGATCAAACATCGGCCAGCGCCTTGGCGATCAAGCTGGAGGCGTCGCCGTCGTCGACGAATCCGAGCGCCTGCGAATCCATGGCGTCCAATTGCGGATATCGGCCGAAGACGGACTCTACGAATGGGTCGGAGGCGTACTGAATAAGGCTCCTGCGGTCCTCGCCATAGGCGCCGGCTAGGGCGCTCACGATCTCGGCGACGGACAATCTTAGAGCCGGAAGCTGAACCTCGCCCACGGCCTCGATTGCTGCGGCGTGGAGCAGGTTCTGCACCGCCGCTGCGGCCGACATCCACCAGCAGGTCGCGTCCGGAGATACGGGACAGACATAGCGCCGGCCCTCGGCGAAGGCGCGCAACAGATCGCTCATGAAGGCGGAACCGAGACCGGTCGAGGCGCCGGGCCGGGCGACGATCCCCGGGAGCCGCAGGGCGACGCCGGAAATTTCGCGACGACGCGTCAGATCGAACAAGGCGATTTCCACCATCCGCTTATGCGCGCCGTAAGTGATCAATGGACGGGCCGGGGTTTTCGAACTGACCGGCCCGGCGCCCATGTCGCCGTAGACGGCGATGCTGCTGGCGTAGACGACGCGCGGCCGGCCGCCTGCGGCGGCCAATCGATCGAAGAGGTTCAAACTCGCGTCGAGGTTGACGCGGCGCCCCAGCGCCCGCTCGCGCTCGGCGAGTCCGCCCGCCACGCTCACGAGATGGAAGACCTGGTCGAATCGTTCTACAAAGATCGCGTCGAGTATAGAGGGATCGTCGATCGCGCCCCTTATCCAGCGCAGGCGTTCCGTCGCAGATGCAGACGGCGCGGGCGCGACATCGACGGCGGTGATCGCGCGAATCGAGGGATCGGCGAGCAGCGATCCCAGCAGTCGGGCGCCGATAAAGCCGGCCGCGCCGGTTACAAGCGTTCTCAAGCCGGCGCCTCGGCTTGGACCACTCGCTGGTCGATCCTGCCGAACGGACCCTCGCGCCCATCCGGGAAGCGCGCGCACATCTCGACCCGGTCGCCGAATTTCAGAAACGAGGTTTTGGCGGCGCCCTGATCGAGCATTTCAATCACCCGACGCTCTGCGATGCAACTCGACCCGGCGGCGCGGCTCGCATTGGAGACCGTGCCCGAGCCGATGATCGAGCCCGCCCTCAAACGTCTAGTGCGCGCCGCGTGGGCGATCAGGTCCGCGAACGAGAAAGCCATTTCGCCGCCGCCGGCCGAGCCGATGCGCTCGCCGTTGAGAGCGACATGTAGATTCATGTGGACGCGCTCGTCCCGCCAAGCCGGCCCGAGTTCGTCGGGCGTCACCGCCAGGGGCGCAAAGGCCGTCGAGGGCTTGGCTTGCAGAAAGCCGAAACCACGCGGCATTTCATATCCGCCGACGACGCGAAGACTCCAGTCGTTGATCTGCACGATCAGCCGAATGCGACTCGACGCCCAGGCGGCCGGCGTCGCCATCGCGACTTCGTCGACTACGACGCCGTATTCCCCCTCGAAATCGATCCCGTCCGCCTCGGTCACGAACGGCGCGTCGGCGTGCGGCCCGAGAAAATCGTCGCTTGCGCCCTGATACATCACAGGGACCGTTGCGAAATCGGGAATAGGAGGCTTGTTGAAAGCATGGTCCATCAACCGCCCATGATTGAGAAACGCCGATCCGTCCAGCCATTGCGGCGCGCGCGGCAGAGGCGCAAGACAGCGTGCGGGCTCGAAGGTGAACGCGCCGACCGCCTTGTCCGCTTCCAGGTCCTGCGAGAGCTGTTGCAGGGCCGGTTCCGCCTCGCGCCAGCGTTGCAGCGCCGCCAGCAGGTTAGGAGCAATCCGCGCCGCGTCGAGCGCGCGGGTCCGGTCGCTCGAGACGATCAGCAAACGCCCGTCGATCGAGCCGTCGTCATAGGTCGCAAATTTCATCGGTCGTCGCTCAGCCCCGATAGTTCCTGATCATATTTGCCGTCAACAAGGACAAACAGCATTCTGCACGGCCTTCCCGAGCGATTGGCCCAGGCATGATTGGTCCCGCGTTGAACGACGACGTCGCCGGCCTTCAGCAAGGTTTCGCCTCTGTCGAGAACGAGCGTCATTTCGCCGGAAATGACGACGCCGTAGTCGATCGACTCGGTGCGATGCATCAACGGGTGCGGCGAATCCGCCTTGGCCGTTGAAGCTGCAGCGTCGCCAATTTCTTCGAACGCGTCGCGCATTCTGGCGGCGCCCTGCCGAAGAAACTCTTCGGTGTCGGGGGGAATGTCGACGAAGCGTATCCGCGTGCCGAGCTTCGGCGGGGGAAGGCGCAACGGACCCAACGAGGGATCCGGCCCGTTGCCGACGGGCGCCGGGCTGCCCTCGGTGCTCCAGACCTCATGAAAGACCGTGCCCGGAATATGCGCGAGTTCGACGACCGTAGGCAGAGGTCCGTCGAGGGCGATGATCGCGCCGCCACGGGAATCGTGGCCGGTGACGACGCGGCGTACGGGAGGAAACGACATCTTGGCTCCTCGTCGAATCACGTTCATATGCGCTTGGGCGCCGCTGCGAACGGCGCATGAGGCGCGTGCACCCGCGAGAAGAGTCCGACCGCGACGATTGCAATCCCAAGCGCTGCGATCCCGAGGCCGCCATATCCGAACGCCTGGACCAGCGTGCCGCCGAGGATCGGACCGATCGCCGCGCCGACCATCAGCATGGCCGGCGTCGCCGCCAGGGCTCGCGAACTCGGATCGAGCTTGGAGAGCACACCGAACGCAAACGTATGGGTGAAGATCATGACAGCGGCAAAAACACCGTCGGCGCGGCGTAGGCGATGAAACTGCCGGAAGATCGAAATCGCCAAGGCGAGCGCCGCCTGGACGATTGGCCCCGCGAGCAGCACGGCGTTCGGCGAAAGCTTCTTCTCCAGTAAGGCCGCGAGCGGCGCGGGGAACAGGTTGACGAAGCCGAGCGCGATCAGGACGCCGGTCACTGTCTCCGCGCCAAATCCGCGATCGATGCCGATCCGTTGCACGAAGCTGAACATCATCGCCTGCGTCAGCGCCATGCAACTCACGCCGGCGACGCCGAACCAGACGGCGGGGCGAGATGACTGACGTCTTCCAGCAGATGGTCGGCTTCGCGCAACAGGCGCGCTCGGGAAAAGCAATCGCCGACGGCGACCGCGGCCACCGCCATCACGCCTCCGAACACCTTGAACAGCATCGGGCCGCCGAAAGCCGCGACGAGATTGGGCGTCGCCCCGAGGAAGACGATCGCGAACACGCCGAGCGCCATGCCGACGATCGCGAACATGCGGTGCGGATTGAGGGCGCGGCCGATCGTGCCGTGCGTGAAGCTCAAGCCGCAGCCCGCCGCGGCGCCCGCGACTGCGTGCAGCCCGGCGAGGGCGGCAAAGTCGTTTGTGAAACTCGCGCCAAAAAAGGCCAGCGCGGCGACCGCGAAGCCTGCGGTCGCCGCCAAACGCGCAGGCATGCGGTTGAAGCGCGCCGCGAAGAAGAGGCTGCTGATCACGGCCCCCAACAGGAAAAGCGTCGCCAACGCGCCTGCATGTTGCGGATCGAACTTGTATTCCGAAATCAGCGTCCCGACCCAGACCGGCAAAGCGACGAGATCGACCATGCCGGCGCAATGCGCGGCCATGAGGACGATGCGGCCGGACCAATTCTCTGTGCTCGCGCTCATCGCGTTCCTCCCCTGCAATTGCGCTTCAGTTCAGATCGGCGCGGCGAGCGCCATCATGGATTCGCGCATGATCTTGCCGTGCTCGGCCGGGTCGCCGCCCGTGATCTCGATCTCGCCGAGCCGCACGGAATTCTCGACCACCATCCGGCATCGCTCCCAGCGGCGGGCTTCGAACCGGTGAAGTCCCTCCTCCACGCTCGCGCGCCCGCCAGTTCGTCGGCGAGCACGATCGCGTCCTCGATTCCGATGCAGCCCCGGACGCCAGATGCGGCGTCGTGGCGTGCACGGCGTCGCCGATTAGCACGATGCGGCCCTTCGACCAGGGACGGGGCAGCAACAGGGCTTCCAGCGGTCGGTAGACGATGTGCGAGACTCGCTCGAGCTTGGCTTTCACAAATTGCATGACCGGCGCCGTGAACGGAGCGATCAGCGCGCTCAGAACAGGCAAGAAAACCGCAGGGTCGATGCGATCGTTCGATGGCCGGTCCTCGGTGACGAACAGATACATTTCGTCCTGCGAGACCGGATTGACGCCGGCCTTCACCTTCGGTCCCAGCCACATCAGAGCGCGCGCCACCTCGGGCGGGCGCGGCAATACCGCGCGCCAGACGCATTGACCGGTGTAACGCGGATTGGGCGCATCGGGGAAAAGGATCGCGCGGGTTTTCGAATTCAATCCGTCAGCGCCGATGACGAGATCATAGGCGCCCGTTGCGCCGTCGCTGAACGCGACCTCGACGCGACCTTTGCTCTGCGCGATATGTTCGAAGGTCGCGCCGAGGCGCACATTAGCGCCGGAAGCTCGCGTCGCCTCGGACAGAATGCTTGCCAGCACAGGGCGCATGATCGCGCCGGCGCCGGGGACATCGGGACGGGCGAGCCGCGGCGTCGGCAGGCTCGCGATCGGATGGCCTGCGCTGGTGAAGAGTTCGGCGCCGTCGGCGCCGTAGCCGCGCCGCAAGAATTCATCGAGAATGCCCAGCCGCTCAAACGCCCGCAGCGTCGGGGAACCCAGGCTGATGCCAGCCCCGTAGGAGCGCCAACCCGGATCAATCTCCACGAGGTCGACCACGGCGCCCAGCTTGCCAAGGGCAATCGCCGCCGACATGCCCGAAAAGCCTCCGCCGATGATCAGAATGCGCTTGCCGGAAATCGCCATGTCATGCCTCCCCAAGATCCTGTTGCGACAGGCGCACTTCGCCCCCGGCGCCGACCTCGATCGGCGCCGGGGTAAGCGACTTGCCGAGCGCTGGACCAAGAACGCATCGTCCGGTTTCGATCTCGAACTGGGCGCCATGCGAGGCGCAAACGATCCGATCGCCGTCCGCATTGAGATATGCGTTGGTTCGCCAGGCCATCGGCGTATCGCCGTAGTGCGGACAGGCGTCCCAGTAGGCATAGAGGACGCCGAGCCGGCGAACGAGGATCAGCTTCGTCCGCGATCCCTCCCGTAAGGCGAAGGCGCGAGCCTCGCCTTCGGCGATTTCCCCGGATCGGCAAAGAAAATGACCTGCGGTCGCGATCAAGTCTGTCATGGCCCCGGCTTGCCGCCGCCCGCAGGAGGGCCGCCGGGCGCCCATTTCTCCCGGTGCTCGAACAGGAACGCCTGCGACGCTTCCGGGCTCATCGGCGTCTCGCGCGGCGCCCATTCGTCGTCGTGCAGGTCCATATCGGCGTCATATTCGACGTGACAGCCGAGCGGGCTATTGAAGTACCAGAACCAATTGGAGCCGAATTTGTGCCGTCCGGGGCCCCAGAACGATTGATAGCCGGCTTTGACGAAGCGCGTGCCGGCGAGCATCAACTCGGTCGGTCCGCCCATATGGAACGCGAAATGCTCGCAGCCCTTCATGAACGGCGGCGTCTGGATGAAGAACAGGGTGTGATGGTCCTGGGTGCCGGCCGGACGCAAGAAGGGGCCGGCGTTCAACAACCGGTCCGTGACCTTGAAGCCAAGGCGCTTGACATAGAACGCCTCCGCCGCCGCGATGTCGGGCACGAAACATACGACATGCGACAGCGTGCGCGGCTTGGCGGGCATCTCTTCCCAGACCCCGATCTGATTTGGGCCGCGCTGCGGCGGTGCGCCCGGGGCGTTGACGCGCTCGCCGGGCAGATCGAGGCGGCGTCGGACCGTGACCTGGAATTTCAGGGGAAAGCCGTGATCGTCCAGCGTCTCGACGGAGCCGCCCTCCAGTCGTCGAATCTGCCGGTCCCGAGCGAGCTCGCCGGCGATTTCGCCCAACGTCGCCTCGTCGGCGACGCCATAGACGATCTGGCGCAGCATGTTGCCGGTTTCCATGGCGGCGGGAAGCCGGGGATCGCCGCGATGGCGGATGACGATCGCGGTGCCGTCGAGCGCCTCGAAACGGCCGTCGCCGACGGACTCAAGCCCATAGTCGGTGAGATATTTGCTGCAGGCGTCGACGTCGTCGACGCCGAAGACGAGCGCGTCAGGGCCGATGATGTTCATGTCTGCTTCCCATAGTTCGCTATTTCGTGGAGGAACCGATTGCGGTCCGGCCGCCGAGCGTCTCGGCGACCCAGTCGGCGATGTAGGCGCCGGCGTTGGCCGAATTGTCGAAGCTCGAATGCTGGCAACCGCCTTCGCGCTCGGTGAAGATCTTCAATTCGCGCTTGGGGCTGTTGACCAGTTGCTCGTAGGTGCGATGCGCCCATTGCAGCGGGATCTGGAAATCCTTCTCGCCATGCGTGACGAGAAACGGAACCTTGATCCGGTCAAGAACGCCGTCGAGATGGACGTTCTCGGCGATGCGCAGGAATTCGTCGATGTCGCGGGCGCCCCAAACCCAGCGCACATGCTCCCAATAGTGCGGCACAGGAAAATTGCCTTCGCGCTGCAACCGCTTCTTCTGAACGTCGCGCCAGTCGTGGTTGGCGCCCCAGACGACCCCGCAAGCGAAGCGCGGCTCAAAGGCGACCGCGCGCGGGCAATAGTATCCGCCTAGCGAAACGCCCTCCATGCCGATGCGCCCCGCGTCGACATCGTCGCGCGTCTCCAACCAATCGACGATTCGGCTCGCCCACACCTCCGCATTGTAGACGGCGTGCAGACCCTGCAATCGCAGCGCTTCGCCTGTTCCGGGTTGATCGACGATCAGCGAGGAGACGCCTCGCCGGGCCAGCCAATGCGGCAGTCCGACCCGGTATTTCATTTCCTTGGTGGAATCGAGCCCGTTGACTTGCACCAGCAGCGGCGCGCGGCCCGTCACGCCCTCGGCCCGGACATAGAGCGCGGCCAAATGACTTTCGCCATAAGGGATTTCAACTCGCTCGCAATTCTCGCCGGCCAGGCCAATTGCGCGCGCGAAGACGTCGAGGAACCGGCGATAGAGCGCCGCGCGTCCCGGCGCGCCGTGCGCCTGCAAGCGCTCGGCGGTGAGGTAATAGGTAGCGGCGCGGCCGTATTTGTCGCCCGCCGAGATCATCCGCCCTCGCGCTTCGTCCTCGTCAGCCAGACTACAGAGCTTGTCGGCCATATCGGTCCAGCTCTTGCGAAAGGCCGCGACTCCCGCAGCATCTGGCTGCTTGGCCGCCTCTTGCAGCGGCCCGCACATGGCCTCGATTTCGCCGATCCTGGCGCCCATCTCGATAGCCAGATCGACCGCGAGATTCCAGGGATAGTTGGACGGAAAATACTTGAACATCCGACTATCCCTCGAGACTGGGGCGGCCCTGGCTGCGCGTTCCGCGAATTCCTGCGGCGATGGCGACCGGACCCATGAACGTTCTCCCTCCGCGCCCCTGTAGCGCCGATTTCCGCGTCATGAAAATTGATTGTCGAAATTGTTTGCATGGATTTTGTAAATGTTACAGAATTCAGAAATTGGCGCTTTTTGGATACTTTCGTGAGATTCAACAAACTCGACCTTAATTTGCTGGTGGCGCTCGACCATCTGCTGCACTTGCGCAGCGTCAGCGGGGCGGCCGAGCGGATGAACATGACGCAGTCCGCGATGAGCAACGCGCTGTTTCGTTTGCGCGACTACTTTGACGACGACTTGCTCGTGAAGATCGGCCGGCGCATGGAGCTGACGCCGCGCGCCGAATCGCTCAAGGACGCTGTTCGCGACGTTCTCGTGCGGGTCGAGTGGACGATTGCCGCAACTTCGCAGTTTGATCCGGCGCGCTCGGAGCGCCAGTTCAACATACTTGTATCCGATTACAGCCTGGCGACGCTGATTCCCTCCGTGCTCGCGCAATGCAGTCGGGTTTCGGATTCCGTCAGGTTCAATTTTCTTCATCAGGTGGAATTGCCGGAGCGATTGCTGGATCGAGGCGATGTAGATCTGTTGATCATTCCGAACGAGTTCTGCGCAAAGCGCCACCCCTCCGAAGTGATCCTGGAAGAGGAGTTCTGCGGGATCGTTTGGAGCCAGGGAAAGCTGGCGCGCCGGCGCCTGACGCGCCGGGACTTTCTCGAAGCCTCGCACGTCGTCATGCAACCGCCAGGCGGCGCGCAGTCGCTCGAAACCGTTTACTTCAAGCGGCACGATGTCGTCAGACGCACCGACGTCACCACCTATGGTTTCACCACCATTCCTCAACTTGTGGTTGGAACCGAGCGCATCGCCACGATCCACGGCCGCCTGGCGCGCCACGCGCAGCGCACCCTGCCGATCGAGATCGTCGAGCTTCCGTTCCGGTTGCCAAAGATGAAACAGGCCGTGCAATGGCACAAATATCGGTCCCAGGACGCGGGACTGATCTGGCTGCGCGGCCTCATTCGAGAGGCGGCGAGGCAAGACGTCTAACTTAGCGATGCCAAGGGAAAGCGGCCGTGGCGGAAGGCTTTTGGCCCCGGTGACCACTCTAATCCAAATACTTTCGCAGATCTCCCGCTGCGCGTATTGAGCTAGATCGCTTCGGCTTCCACATGTGCGCCTTCCGCCGGGCCGCGGTTATTTGATCGGGGCTCATGTCGGTTGTTCATCTGCAGGCCGGAACGGTCCTCGACACGTCTTACAGGGAGCGCTAGGTTAACGGTTTGTCAGATTGAGGACTGAACATGACGCTGACGATAGTCGTAGCGGCTCTTATTACGATATGCGTTCTTGGAGTTGGCGGGGCCTCGACCACCATTGGGCCATGGTACCGCAACCTGCGAAAGCCCTGGTGGAATCCGCCCGACTGGCTATTTGGACCGGCCTGGTCCGTCATTCTCATTCTCGCCGCTTGGTCGGGCGTCCTGGCATGGACGCGCGCGCCCGATGGAGATGCGCATGCGCTTTTGGCCATTCTGTTTGGACTCAATATTTTGCTCTTTCTTCTTTGGAGTCCCTTATTCTTCAATCTCCGGCGCCCCGACTGGGCGCTCATGGAGGTGCCTTTCCTCTGGCTATCGGTCCTTGCGCTGGCGATCGTTGTTTCCCGGTTCTCCGTAATGGCCAGCTGGCTTCTGCTTCCTTATCTGCTGTGGGTCGCCTTCGCGGCATTTCTCAACCTCACGATCGTCAGGCTGAACGCCCCGTTTGGATCGTCGATCCAGTGACGGCAGATGTCTGTGAAGGCGGGAGTTCCGGACGAGCTCACCTCTGGGTACAGGGCCACGGGCAAATCCAACGGAGTCAATGAATCAGGATCGAGACGGGCGTCGGGGCGCAGGCATGCAAGCTCGGATGGCGACAGGATCGAATGGCTCTCGACCCGCGCCGGCGCGCTGATCCCCTCACGAATTCGAGCGCCCGTCCTGCGGGCCTTCCAACATGGCGCGCAGCCGTACAATCGCGCTCGTGATATCTTCTTTGAATTTCAGGCAGACGCGATCGACCAATTCCTTATCCTTAGGCTTGGGTTTCGCGACTCGCATTTCCAGGCGCGCGCCTCCGTTCGACAGGTCTTCCAGGGCGCGCGTCATCACGATTTTGGGAGCTCCCGGGATCGGAAGAAGCACGCCCACCGTGAAATAGTCGCATGGACGCCAATCGAGCACCGCCTCTATGATCGCGTCCTTGCCATGCATGCAGTGATTCTCGGTGCCGACCCCACGTCGGCCGTTCGCGGAATTCTCGATGATCGCGTCGGCAGGCCACCATTTCTGCAATTGGCTGGACGCGGTGATGTATTCCCACACCGTCTGGCGAGGCGCCGCAATATCGAACGCCAGGGTCAGATAGGCGTCCTCCCTGGCGACTTCGACTCGCGTACGCGCATTCTCATTTGCCCATGCCTGCTCGAGGTCTCGTAGCCAGAGCGTGGTATCGCCAATGATGTCGATGGCCTCGTGATGTTCGACGAGCCCCTGTGCGATCGGATCGATGCCCATCGCCCTGATGCAGGCGTCGCTGTAGAGCGCGTAGGCGCGACCCCCGAACTTCTCGCTTACGCTATTCTTCAGCAACCTGTGGACGACGATCACATCGCCGCCAGCAATCTCCTCGCGCCCGCCCATTTTCTGTTTCACCATCTCGCCGTAATGGACGACGAACTTGAAATCGAGATCGTTCATCGCAACGCAGGCTTTGCACGCGCACACCGAAGCCTGCTTGATGTCGCGCTTGCGCCGGCGGAACTTGAAATAGGCGGAGTCGATGGCGTCCTGCAAAAGGGAACCGTCGATTTTCTCGTTCAAGGCGTACATGAAAGCGGCGTCGCCTTCGAACTTTGCGAGTTTGAACGGCGGCCTTAGGCCCTTGACCGTGGCGTCCATAAAATCGGCGATAATGTCCTGGGCATGGTCGAGTTCGGCCGCGCCGAGAAAACTCGTATAGCCGGAGATGTCGGCGATGACGAAGCACGCCTGTTCGGGTTTCGGTAGCATCGAGTCCTCCATGATGGCGAGCGGGGCGCGAACGCCGTGGCGCGGTTCTTCGGCTGTCGGCCGACGGCGCGGTTCCCTGAGCGCGGAACCGCGCGTTTTCTTCAAGAATGCTTCGTCCGGTCGAGATGCGGCGTCGGCGGTTCCGGGAAGCGTTCGGCCAGAACGCCGACGCGATTGGGGTCAACCGGCGAGGCTCAACTTGCCGACTGTGGCAAGGCTTGGGACCTCGCGCTCTTTGGGATCGATGATCCCCAGGCTCCTGACGATGTGGAACCGTCCGCCCCTGGCCTGCGCGATATACATGTTCATGCGGACATGGTGCTGGCCCGGAGCCATCTCCGCCGGTCCGCCCGGACCTTCGGCGATCCGCGCATGGTCGAGGGCCCGGATGACCGCGTCGCGTTCGACCGTGCCGGCTTCCTTGACCGCCGCCTCCCAAAGCTTCAGCGCGCGGTAATGGCCTGTACAGCCGCTGCCCGAAGTCAGCATGGCGCTGCCCGGGAAGCGCGCGTTGTAGCGCTTCAGAAGCTCCCGGCTCGGCGCATCGGTCAGGTCCTGGTACCAGTCGAGACAGCTGTACAGCCCCTCGACCTGTTCGGCCGGCACGAGATTGAGGAAGTTCTCGTCGAAGTAGGTGCAGACGATCTTCCCGCCGCGCTTGACGAAGCCCGCCCGGTGGAGTTCGTCGAGGAAGGGCGTGAGCCCCGGCGGAACGATCGTGTTGAACACGACGTCTGCGCCGCTCGACATGATCCTCTCGACCGTCCGGCCATAGTCCATGTGGTCAAGCGGGAAGTACTCCTCGCCGACGATGTCGCCGCCGTTGGCCCGGACGACCCGACTGACCGCCTTGTTCAACACCTGCGGCCAAATGTAGTCGGCCGACGGAAGATAAAAAGTCTTCGCGCCGGTGGTCTTCATCAGCCACGGAATCAGCGGCTCGACTTGCTGGGCCGGCACCGGGCCGGTGCAGAAGATCAGGGGATCGCTCTCTTCCCCCTCATATTGCTCGGTATAGAGGTAGAGCGTTTTCCCCCGCGCCACCGCCTCGCTTTTTATCGCCTGGCGCGTTGAACTCAGGATCCCGCCAACCACGACGTCGACCTTGTCGTGATCGATGAGTTTCGCGGTCCTGGCCTTGGCGACGCTGTCGACGGTCTGGCCGTCCTCGACGATCAGGTCGACGCGCCGGCCGAGGAGGCCGCCCGCCGCGTTGAGGTCGTCGACCAGCATGGTCATCAGGTTGGCGTTGGCGACGCCCATGAAGGACAAGGGACCGGTGAGTTCGGCGATCAAGCCGATCTTAATGGAATTGCGCACCATCTGATTCCTCCAAATTCTGTGGGGATGTCTGGCAAGGAGCTGGCGGCGCGCGGCGCCGTCGCTTGAAGTTCCGGAGAGGCTCGCCGGCGCTCGCGCGGCGCGTTTCCCGAAGAGGCCTAGGCTTCGAAGCAGCCGAGAAGCATGGCCGCCGCGGGTTTGCCCACGTGCCCGGCTTCCTGCAGGATCGCGGGCACCTCGGGGTCGGAGACGAAGTTCTTCCAGCCCGCGGCGTCCCAATCGAAGAGCGCCCAGACCCGGTCGGCCTCACTGGGATCGGCGAACACGGTTGCGCCCTTCGAGCCGTGCAAGCGGCGCTTGTCCGCACCCTTCGTCGAGAAGATGCGGATGAAGCGGTCCACGTCCGCCACCTTGGTCGTTGCGAGAAGCATCTTTGTGTCCTCCTGTTCGTCGTCGCCGCAATCGCCGGTCGACACGATCAGGTTGCGACGCGCGCGGTCGGCGCACATCGGGAGGACTCCCTATGCCGGCGCGTCGCCTGCCCGGAGCACGCCGTGCTCGATGGCGTAGAGCGCCGCCGCGGCGCGCGTCCCTACGCCGATCTTGCCGTAGAGGCTCTGGATATGGTGGTCGGCGGTCTTGGGCGAGATATCCAGTTTGCGGGCCGTCTCCTTGGCCGTCAGCCCCGCGGCGATCAGGCGAAGGACCTCGATCTCGCGCGGCGTCATTCCCGAGAGCGGACGGGGCGGCGCACGGCGCGAGGGGTGTCCGACGACCGACAGCAGGGCCTCGGCGGCGGCAGCGCAGATGCGGCCCTCGCGGACTTCCGCGCGCAGCTTCGACGCCGCGGCCTCGCTCGAGAGCGCTCTGCGGTGCGGCCGCTCCTCTCGCGCGGTCTGGAACGCCTCTGCGGCGGCCAGGATCCGCGCCGACGGCGACAGATCGGATCCGCCGACCTTGCGGTGGTAGCCCGAGCCGTCGAGGCGTTCGTGATGGCGCAGGACGAGAGCGGCGATCGGCTCGCCTACGCGACCGAAGGCGGCAAGCGCCCGTTCGCCGTAATAGGCGTGCAGACGCGCCGCGTCGCGCTCGCGCACCGACAGCGGGCCGTTCCGCATCCAGGTCGCCACGGGAACCACGAGTTCGCCGATGTCGTGCACGAGGCCCGCCCAGCGCAGGGTCCTGACGTCGGCGGCGGGCAATCCGATCTCCCGGCCCGCGGCTTCGGCGAGTTCGGCCACCGCCCGCGAATGGCCATGCGTGAACGGCATGCGCATGTCGATCATGTCGGCAATGGCGAGAAAGGCCTCGTCGCATTCGGCCTCGTCCAGCGTGACGGCAGGATCCGGCTCCAGCGCGAGGATCGTTTCACGGTCGACCGTGGCGCCGATGCCTTCCATCAGCGCTGGCGCGTTGGCGGAGACCGTACGGGCCAGTTCGGCCTCATAGGGGCCGTCGCCCCGACTGGCGATGATCCTGGCCATCGTTTCGACGCCGGCGGCGTCGCTCAATGCGATGGCGTCCTGCGCCAGCGTGATGAGCCGCACGGCCGGCAGTACGGCCTCGCCCTTCAGCCCGCGCGGCAGACCCTTGCCATCCCAGCGCTCGTAGATCTGTCCGAGGTTGCGGCGGATCTCTTCGGACAGGCCAAGCCGCTCGCCGATCCGTTGCGCGACCTCGCAATGCGCGGTCAGAACCGGCCGGCTAACCGCAACCGCTTGCGACAGGCCCTCTTCGATCGCCCGCTCCATCGCCGCCGGCGCCAGATCGAAGTATTTTCGCTTGAAAGCCTGGATGAACGCCTTTCCCAATTCTGCCCGATCGCCCATGTCGAGGCCGACGAGGTCTCTCCGGAGCGCGATCTCGTCGCCGAAGGCGTCCGACATAAGATGCGTGTCGGCGTTGCAGCCGACGTAGCGCAGCATCGACTGGTGATAGGCGTTGCGTCGATCCTGCCCGGAAAGTCTCGCAAGATCGGCGATCCGCATCGCCAGGACGCAGGATCGCAGCGCGAAGTCGCGGGAATGCCCAGTGGCGAGGTCCGAAGCATAGGCGAGAACCATCATGAATTCCGCGCGCCGCATCGCGAATTTCGTCATGGGCGACCCTCTCCATCAACGCCGAGGGTTATTTGTGGGCCCCCCCGCCGCGAGAAGCAAGTTTTTGCAATCGACGACGCTCGAAGCGGACGAGAGGGATGGCGGTCCGGAAACGGCGCATCGCGGGCCATTTTCGATGACGTCAAATCATAAGGCCGACTGCCGAGGCGGTCACGGAAGATGTCGAGAAGGTCCGCGCAATGTCAGCTTGGCGCTGCTCACCGGGGTGGAGCCGAGACGTCCGTCGGTTGTTGCGCAGGACATTCGATCGCCCTCGCGGTTCCCCGCGGATCGCGAAAGCGAGACAGACGACGCGCGCGAGGCGACTTTGACGCAACGCCGTGCGCACATTTCAGCCGTGGTTCCAGAAGACATGCGTCGGTTGCCGGCGCGCATGTCGACCAAGGGTCAAGCGTAGCCTTTGCGCGTCTTGCCGCGAAAGATCCAGTAGACGACGACCGTGTAGATCGCGACCACCGGCAGAACAAACAATCCTGCGCCCCAGAACAGGAACGAGAGCGAGGCTTCCGGCGCCGCGGCATTGGCCACTGTGACGGAGTAGGGGATCATATAGGGCCAGAACAGCACCGCGAGAGCCGCGAAGGACGAGAGGAAGAACAGCACCGTCAATCGGAACGGCCAAGCGTCGTGGCGCTCTCGGGCGGCTATAATGACGCCGGCCATCGCCGCCACCGCCAGAACGGGAAAGAACAGGCCCCAGGGACGGCTGAGAAACGCCGTCGGGTCGACGCTGTCATGCTCGACGACTGCGGCGACGGCGGCGATCGCCAGCGCCACGAGCACGCCAAGAGCCAGGCGCGAAATATGCGGCCATGTCCAGTCGCGCAGCCGACCTTCGGACTTGAGCACAATCCAACCCGCGCCGAGCAGAGCGTAGCCGAGCACGAGGCCCAATCCGGTCAGGATCGGCAGAGGCGCCAGCCAATCGAAGGCGCCGCCGGCAAACTGCCCGTCAACGACGGGGATGCCGCGGATCATCGAGCCGACCGCCGCGCCCTGCACGAACGCGACGACCGTCGACCCGAGGAAGAATCCCCAGTCCCACAAGTCGCCCGCCAGGCCGCGGTAACGAAACTCGAACGCGACGCCGCGAAAGATCAGCCCGAACAACAGCAGCAGCACCGGGATGTAGAAGGCCGGCAGAAATATCGCGTAAACCGCCGGGAAGGCGGCGAACAGCGAGGCGCCGATCACCACCAGCCAGGTCTCGTTGCCGTCCCAGAACGGAGCGATCGAATCCATCATTTCATTGCGCAGCGTCTTGTCCCGGGTGGTCCCGAACAGGATGCCGACGCCGAGATCGAAGCCGTCGAGAATGACATATATGACGATCGAGAAGGAGATCGCCGCCGCCCAGAACATAGCGAAAAACGAGGGTTCGGCGCCCATCACTCCGCTCCTTGCATCGCGTGCGCCGCATGCCCCGGTCCGCGCGGAGGGTTCACATCCGGCGTAAGCGGCCCGTCGCGCAGGACCCTGTAGATGTAGATCGCCCCGAACGAGAAGATCACCGCATAAACCGCGATATAGGCCAGCAGCGAGAATAGAGCGACGCCTGTCGTGAGCGACGGGGTCACGGCGTCGCGGGTGCGCAAAAGGCCGTAGACCACCCAGGGCTGGCGGCCGACCTCCGCCGTGAACCAGCCGGCGACCACCGCGACGAAGCCGCTGGGAAACGAAAGGAAGGCGGCCCAAAGAAACCAGCGCGTTGTTTCCAGCGCCCCACGCCGGCGCAACCAAAGGCCAAACCAGGAGACGGCGAGCATCACGAGCCCCATGGCGACCATAACGCGGAACGTGAAGAACGGTATGATCACCGGCGGTTGGTCCTCCCTAGGGAAGGTGTCGAGCCCGACCTCCTTGGAGTCCCATGTTCCCGAGGCAATGAGGCTGCCGAGCACGGGAATCTCGATCGGATACAAGTTGCGCTCCGCGTAAGGATCGGGGAGCGCGATCAGCACCTCGGACGCCGGCTGCTGCGTCCGCCAGCGCGCCTCTATCGCGGCGAACTTGGCCGGCTGGTATTTGTGGACATAGTCTCCGGTCAGATGTCCGAAGAACATCTGGATCGGAATGATCACGGCGACGAGGCCGAGGCCCCAGTTCATCATGACCCGCGCCTCCGCGCGGATTGCGGCTGCGCAACATGTACCAGGCGCCCGTGGCGATGATGCTCATGCCCGTGGTCAGGAAAGCCGCCAGCAGCATGTGCGGCCAGCGCACCCGCATGACCGCTCCGGCGGTGATCGCCCACCAGTCGCTCGGCACGATCCGGCCGTCAACCACGCTGTGCCCGAGCGGGACCTGCATCCAGCTGTTGTTGCAGAGGATCCAGAACGAAGAGAACATCGTCCCGAGCGACACCATGCAGCAGGCGAAGAAATAGAACCGCGGCGACACGCGGTCCCGGCCAAGCAGCATCACGCCAAAGAAACTCGCCTCCAGCAGGAAGGCGGTGAAGCTCTCATAGCCGAGCAGCGGCCCCTGGATCGAGCCGGTGCGCTCGGACAGTACGCTCCAGTTGGTGCCGAACTGGAACGCCATCACGATGCCGGTGACCACGCCCATTCCGAACGAAAGCGCGAACACCTGCATCCAGAAGTCGAAGACGCGCCGATAGACGTCTTTGCCAGTCCGAAGCCGTGCGCCCTCGAGGGTGGCGAGCCAGGCGGCCAGCCCGATCGTGAAGGCGGGAAATATGATGTGGAAGCTGACGACAAACCCGAACTGAATTCGCGACAGGATCACCGGATCAAGGGTCACTTGGTTCGTCTCCAGGGTTCGGAACGTCGCCTTCGCTTGCGCTTTCAGTAGGCGGCCGCGACCACGCCATCGGCAAAGGAACCGAGCCGCGCGCGCTTGAGGTCTTCGATGACGCCAGGCCGCGCATTCACGATCGGGCAGAAGGACGCGATCAGATAGTTGGCGATCGCAGTTTTTGAAGCGTTTGGGTACAGCGCCCGCATCGCCGCAAATATTTCTGGAATGCGGTCGTAAACATCCGGCGAGGACAATTTCTGCTGAATTTCCGGGCTCACCGTCGGTATCGCCGATCCGTCGATCGGCAGCGGCGCCGGGCAATCCAACGCGTAAGCGCTTTCCAATCCGAGACCTGCGCAGAAGCCAACAAGCATCGCAAGGCGGACATTGTTCGACAATATCGCTCTCTCCTTCCGTTGCCAGCGGTTGGCTCAGAAATTCCGAGCGTCCACGCCCATCTGCTTGCGCGCAAGCAGATGGGCGGGACGACAGGAATGCGGACTTCGCGGTTCTCTTATCGCGACTCCGACACGGAGAACAAGCCCCCCGCCGGGTTCGACGATCCCAAGCGAATCTGACGAAGCCCAAGCAAGTCCTGACGCCTCAGCGACAAGCCGGATACGCATAGTCGCCGCACGGCGGCCGATGGTACGGATCATAATTTATAAAAAGGCGGCGGAGGCAGTCGGGCGCCATAGGCCGCGCCAACCGCGCGGGAGGCGTTGCGGCGCGAGAGTCCCGCAACCAAGAGCCGGGTGAACGGCAGGCCGATAATATCTGTGAACACTGAGGTCGGGCCGTCGGCGCCCGCGAGCGAGCCCTCCGGAAGCTGAACGTCGAAGGTCAACTTGTCGCCATCCAGTTCCGGCGTTTTCAGCACGACGACGGCGCCTTTGACCGTAGAGCCATCTTTGCTCAAGACGGCGACGGTCGCGTTCGGGGGATCCTTGCCGAATGAGTCGCCGTAGCTCCATTCATCGCGCAGGCGCGCCGTCAGCGCGTGGCCGGCGGCGCGGACCGGGCGATCGGCGAACAGGATCGAATTCGACGACGCTCTCGTCAGCGTCAGCATGTTTCCTTCGGGCGTCGCAGCCCGCGCGTCCCTGACGATGAGCGCGGGCTCGAACTCTCGACGTGTCGGCCGGAGCGGCGATCGCCCCTGCGCCGGCGACTTGATGGCGTCCTGAGCGCGCGCCGATGACGAGGCGGACATCCATCTGACGAAGGTCGGGACGGCTAGCGCAATCCCGACCTTTTTCATATCTGGCGCCAGTTCCAGAATTTGTACGAAATAGCTGGCTCAACCCTGAAAGGGCGTCGCCGAAAAATTCGCGCCGCTTCGCCGCCTTATGGGATCAACGCGATGTTGTCCGGCCGCCAGGTTTCGTCGAACCACGCTCGAGCGCTCCATAGATGCGCAGGATCGTCCGCCAGGCCTAGCCGGGGATCGTCGCACCCAGTTGCCTGATCGAGCGAGTTCTGGGTGTCGTAGACGGCGACCGACCAGAACGTCCTGGCCGGGATGTTCGGCGGCGCGCGCAGCTTGTGTTACTCGGCCTCGTAATTGTGCACGAAATCGGCTGGCGGATTCGGCCCCCAGACGTAGAACGAATCCTGCGGCGGATGGTCCGCCGCCGGCCAGTCGCAATCGACCGGGACATAGTCGATGTCGGCGGAATATTCGCAGAAGCTGCCCCAGGGGTCTTGAACGTAGTGGAAGAAGTTGGCGCCCAGAACATGGCGACCCAGGCCCCAACCCTTCTCGAAGCCCTTGTCGAGCATGTGTTTGGCGCCCGCGCCGATCTCGTCGAGGCTGCCGACGTCCCAACTGAAGTGATGGTGGCCCGGCGCGTTTGAGCGGCCGAGCGCGATCATGTGATGGTCCGAGCCGTGGATGCCATGCAGGAAGGCGATGTCATAGCCGGAGCGATCGGACAGCCTCATTCCCAGGACGTTGACATAGAACTCAATGCTCTTCTTCACGTCGCGGGTGAAGATCAGCACATGAGCAAGCCGGCGCGGACGGGTCCGCTTGACGTTGGAGTTCGAAGGCGCGCCGCGCAGTCCGGGGCCGACGCTCGGCTGGTTGAAGCGGGACTTCTCGTCCGGCGATGTTTTCGGCGCGGCCTTGATCTCGATCGGCACGCCATCGGGATTGAGCAGCCACAGGCCGTTCGAGTCGACGCCCGGCGGCGGATCGATCCGCGCCAAGCCCAGCGTCTTCATCCGCTCGGCGAAGCGGTCGATGTCGTCCTCGAAGGCGCCGAAGCTGAGATATCCGAGCTTCTTGCGCGAGCCCTCGCCGATCGTTCCCCAGACCTGCCGGGTGCCGAAGGTGCGCATGGCGATTTTATTGGCGCCCGCCTCGAGGTCGAGCCCGAATTCGCCGTAGAAATTCTGCGCGACCGAGAGGTCGGGCACATTGAAATGGAAATGGTCGAGCGAATGCACGCCCAGTTCGCCCGGTCGTCGATTCGGCTTGATGTAACCCTGTATGGCGGTCATCGTTTCTCTCCCTATTCGTCGACGATCGGGTTCGACAAGACGCCGATCTTTTCGATCATTACCTCGACGCGGTCGCCGGCCTTCATGAACACCGGCGGTTTGCGCGACTGTCCGACTCCCGAAGGGGTGCCGGTGACGATGACGTCGCCGCTCTCCAGCGTGATCGCCTCGCTGATAGTAGCGATAAGCGTGGCGACGTCGAACACCATGTCGTCGGTGTTGGCGTCCTGCATGATCTGGCCGTTGAGGCGGGTCTGAATCCGCAAGCCTTTGGCGCCGGCGGGCAATTCGTCGGCGGTGACGAAGACAGGGCCGAATGGGCCGGTGCCGTCGAAATTCTTGCCGACCGTCCATTGCGGCGACTTGAACTGATAATCGCGCACCGAGACGTCGTTGAAGATGGAATACCCGACGACATGATCAAGTGCGGCGGCTTTGGAGATGTGGCGCCCGCCCTTGCCGATGACGGCGACGAGCTCGCCTTCGTAATCGAGCTTGTCGGAGACCTTCGGCCGCACGACGGGCGCGCCCTGGCCGACGAAGGAGGTGGCGAAGCGGGTGAACAAGGTGGGATAGTCGGGCTGTTGGAAACCCAACTCCGCAGAATGGTCGCGATAGTTGAGGCCGACGCAGATGATCTTCGGCGGCGTCGGGAAGGGCGGCAGGATCTTGACTTTGGCCAGGTCGATCGCTGGGCCCTTGGCGAGCCGCTCGCCGGCCTCGGCCAACGCCGCGCGACCCTGTCCCGCCAGGGCCGCGAGCGTTCCGGGGAATCCCTTGTCGCTCTCGTGCAGGCCGTGCGCCGCGCCGTTCGCCTCAATCGCCAAACCCACGCCGTGGGCGTCCTCAAAACGGATGAATCTCACTTCGACGTTTCCCTTCGCGTTGTTGCTCGCCGGACTGGCCGTAAAATCAAACTTTGGAGCGGAATCTCGGTAGAGTCAAACAAAAAATATTTTTCTTGCTATATCGGAAATTCTTGAGCAATGTAGAAACATGACCGGTCAGACTGAGACAGCGGGCGCCAAAACGCAGACGGATGCGGCCTATGCGGCCTTGCGCGAGGCGATTCTCTCTTGCCGGCTTGCGCCAGGGGCGAAGATCAAGATCAACGACGCGGCGGCCGAGTTCGAGTTCAGCCCCGGCGCAGTGCGCGAGGCGCTGTCGCGGCTGGCGGCCGAGCGCATGGCCGTGGCGACCGCGCAGAAGGGCTTCACCGTCGCTTCGATCTCGCCCGAGGAACTGATCGACCTCACGCGAACGCGCATCGCCATCGAGCAGCTTTGCCTGCGCTCGGCGGTCGCCAACGGCGACGTCGAATGGGAGGTCAATATCGTGGCCGCCTATCATCGGCTGCACCGCTTGCCGATGAGCGACAAGGGCCCGCGCAAGCATCTCAGTCCCGCATGGTCAGCCGCTCATAGCGCGTTTCACATGGCGCTGGTTTCGGCTTGCGACAGCCGCTGGTCCCTGACGATTCGCGAAATGCTCTATGCGCAGAGCGAGCGCTACCGCAATCTGTCGAAGATCGTCGATTCCGCGCGCGACGTCGACGGGGAGCACAAGGGGTTGCTGGACGCCTGCCTGGCGCGCGACGCCGATCTCGCCTGCGCGCGCATCGAGGCGCATTTGCGACGCACCATGCAAATCCTGCTGGCCTCGCCGCGTCTGGCGGCGTCGGGGGAAGGGGGCGAGCGCGTTTTTTGATATGTTCACCCAGCGGGCACTTGTATCGACTGGCGAACTGTGCTTTGAGAGACACGCGCCGCTGCGGCGGCGCAAGGGCTTCGACGGCGCGCGAACCGCCGCCGGGGAGGAGCGTCGTCCCGGGCGACGACGCCGCGCAAAACGGGAGAGGGAGGAGACATGGATAAGCAGGACAAGGCCGCCGGCGGCCTGACGCGCCGCCGCGTGGCGCAGGGCATGGGCGCATTGCTTGCGGCGCCGGCCTTTATAGGGCGCGCCTATGCGGCCAAATCGATCAAACTCGGGTTCATCAGCCCGGAGACCGGGCCGATCGCCGGCTTCGGCTCCGCCGACGGCTTTGTCCTCGATGGCGTGCGCAAGGCGATCGGCGACGGTTTGACGATCGGCGGCGAGAAGGTCGCCGTCGAGATTCTCGTGCGCGACAGCCAGTCGAACCCGAGCCGCGCCGCCGAACTCGCGGCCGAACTCATCACCAAGGACAAGGTCGACTTGATGCTGGCCTCCTCGACGTCGGACACGACGTTGCCGGTCTCCGACCAGTGCGAGCTCAACGCCGTGCCGTGCCTGACGACCGATACGCCCTGGCAGCCCTGGTTCTTCGGCCGCGGCGCGACGCCGGACAAGGGCTTTGATTGGACCTATCACTTCTTCTGGGGCGCCGGCCAGGTCGTCACGGCCTACACCGGCCTGTGGAACTCCATAGAAACCAACAAGCGCGTCGGCGGCGTCTGGTCCAATGATCCCGACGGCGTCGCCCTTTCCAACATGGAGCGCGGCCTGCCGCCGGGCTTCATCAAGGCCGGCTATACCTATACCGACATGGGCCTGTTCACGCCGCTGTCGAACGATTTCTCGGCCCAGATCGCCAAACTTAAGGAAGCCAATTGCGACATCGTCACCGGCGTCTTCCTGCCGCCCGACTTCGCCACCTTCTGGGCCCAATGCGGGCAGCAGGGCTACAAGCCGAAAGCGGCGACCATCGCCAAGGCGCTCCTTTTCCCCTCGTCCGTCGAAGCGCTCGGCGACCGCGGCGCCGGCCTTTCGTCTGAGGAATGGTGGTCGCCCGACCATCCCTTCAAGTCCGGCCTCACCGGCCAGTCGGCCGCCGAACTGTGCGCCGCCTACACGGCGGCGACCGGCAAGCAATGGGTGCAGCCGATCGGTTTCAAGCACGCGCTGCTGGAAGTCGCCATCGACATTCTCAAGCGCACCAAGGACGTCAAGGATCCCAAGGCGATCGCCGAGGCTATGGCCGCCACCAACTATCAGTCGATCGTCGGGCCGGTGAACTTCCAGAAAGGCCCGGTCAAGAACGTGTCGACGACGCCTCTGGTCGGCGGCCAATGGGTGAAGGGAACGAAATTCAAATACGACATCCTCATCGCCAACAACTCGGACGCGCCCAATATTCCGGTCGTGAAAAAGTTCGCGCCGATCGTCTATTGATCGCATCTGGGACATCGGGCGGCGCCTCAACGGCGCCGCATCTCCCTGTTGTCGGATAGCCATGTCTTCAGCGCTCGAACTCAGAGGCGTCTCCAAGGCGTTCCGCGCCATTCGCATCGCCACCGATCTCGACCTTCGCGTGGCCGAGAACGAGGCGATCGGGATTCTCGGCCCCAACGGCGCTGGCAAGACGACGATCCTGGGCCTCATAACCGGCGCGCTGAGCCTGGACGCCGGTTCCGTGCATCTGTTTGGCCGGGACGTGTCGCGGCTGGCGCCGGAGGCGCGCTGCCGGCTCGGGGTGGCGCGCGCCTATCAGGTGCCGCAGCCGTTCGGCGACATGACGGTGTTCGAGAACCTGATGGTCGGCGCTGCCTTCGGCGCCAACGCCAATCTCTCGCGCGCGCAGCAGCGCTCGCTGCAAATCCTGGAAGATTGCGGCCTAGCAGCGCAAGCCAACACGCCGGCCGGCCGGCTGACGCTGCTCAACCGCAAGCGGCTGGAACTTGCACGCGCGCTCGCCACCGAACCGAAAGTTCTGCTGCTCGACGAGATCGCCGGCGGTCTCAACCAGCACGAATGCGAGGACCTCGTCGCGCCTCATCAAGCGCGTACATGCGGGCGGCGTCACCATCGTCTGGATCGAGCACGTTCTCCACGCGCTGCTGTCGGTGGTGACACGGGCGCTCGTGCTCTATCAGGGCAAGTTCATCGCCGACGGGCCGCCGCAGGACGTGATCCGCGACCCCAAGGTTGCCGAAATCTATATGGGGATCGAGGCCGATGGCTGAGGCGCCGCTGCTCAGCGTCACGGCGCTGGAGGCCTTCTACGGCGATTTCCAGGCGCTTTTCGGCGTCGACCTCGAGCTTGGCCGCGGCCGCATCGTCGCGGTGATCGGCGCGAACGGCGCCGGCAAGAGCACGTTGCTCAACACGCTGGTCGGCCTCAACTCGGCGCCGCGCGCCGCGATCCGCTTCGAGGGCGAGGAGATCGGCGGCGAGGCGCCCTACAGGATCGCCAAGCGCGGCCTCGCGCTCGTGCCCGAAGGGCGGCGGCTGTTTCCCTCGCTCTCGCGTGGAGGAGAACCTGTTGATCGGCGCGCAGGTCCGCCGGCCCGGCGCGTGGACGCTGGAGCGGGTCTACGATCTGTTCCCGGTCCTTCAGGAGCGTCGCCGCCAGCCTGCGACCTCGCTGTCCGGCGGCCAGCAGCAGATGGCGACGATCGGGCGGGCGCTGATGGCGAACCCGACGCTGTTGCTGTGCGACGAGCTGAGCCTGGGCCTGGCGCCGATCGTGGTCAAGGAGATCTATTCCCACATCCGCCGCATCGTCGCCGACGGCATGTCGGCGATCATCGTCGAGCAGGATATCAGCCAGGCTTTGAAGATCGCCGATCACGTCTATTGCATGCTCGAAGGCCGCGTGGCGCTCAGCGGGCCCGCCGCCTCGCTGACGCGCGAGGCCATCGCCGCTGCTTATTTCGGGGTGTAAGGCATGGGCGAGTTGCTGAACGCGGTGGTGCAGGGGGTCATGGTCGGCGGGCTTTACGCCATGTTCGCCATCGGCCTGGCGCTCATCTTCGGGGTGATGAAGCTCGTCAATATCGCGCATGGCGATCTCATCGTGCTGGCCGCCTACATCGGCCTCATCGTCACGCAGACGCTCGGCATCGGCCCGTTGACGGCGCTCGTCTTTGTCATCCCGATCATGGCGCTGGTCGGCTATGCGCTGCAACGCGGCCTGTTCAACCGCACGATGGGCGGCGAATCTGATGCCGCCGCTGCTCGTCTCCTTCGGCCTCTCGGTCATCATGCAGAACGGTTTCCTCGCGCTGTTCTCGGCCGACAACCGGCGCCTTCAGGCCGGCGCGCTGGAAGTGGCGAGCATCAAGCTCAGCGACGCCGTCAGCGTCGGGCGTGCTGCCGCTCGCTGCAACTCGGGTTGGCGATCCTCGTCATCGCCGGACTGCAGGGCCTGCTCTATCGCACCGCGCTCGGGCGTGCGTTCCGCGCCGTGAGCGACGATCCGCGCATCGCCGAGCTGATGGGGCTCGAAACAGGCGTCATGTGTTCGGACTGGCGATGGCGCTGTCGCTGGCCATCGTCGGACTGGCCGGGGTGCTGCTGGCCATTCGCGCCAATTTCGATCCGGCCACCGGGCCGACGCGTCTCATTTTCGGCTTCGAGGCGGTCATCATCGGCGGCCTGTCGAGCTTTTGGGGCACGTTGGCGGGCGGGATCATCCTGGGCGTCGTGCAGAGCGTCGCCTCGTCCATCGATCCCGGGCTTGCAGGTGCTGGCCGGGCATGTCGCGTTCCTGATCGTGCTGGCGATCCGGCCCTACGGTCTGTTTGGGAGGCCGGAGTGAGCGCTCTTGTCGTTACGCGCTCCTCGCGCGCCACGCTGGCTGCGAGCCTGGTCGCTTGGCGCTCGTCGTCGCGGCGGGGATGGCGGCGCCGTTCTGGGCGTCGAACGATCAGTTGCGGCTGCTGATCGAGATCTTCCTTTACGTCGCGCTCGCCGGCCCTGTGGAATTTCCTGGCCGGCTACGCCGGGCTCGTCTCGGTCGGTCAGCAGGCCTATGTCGGTCTCGGCGGCTACGCCTTGTTCGCGCTCGCGGCCAAGGCGGGCGTGGCCCCGCTCTATGCGCTGCCGCTGGTCGGCCTCGGCGCGGCGCTGCTCGCCGTTCCGCTCGCGATGCTGCTGTTCCGGCTGCGCGGGGCCTATTTCGCGATCAGCTCCTGGGTGGTGGCGGAGGTGTTTCGGCTCGGCGCGGTGCTGATCGTGCCGCTCGGCGGCGGCTCCGGCATGAGCCTGCCGGTGCAGGCGGCCAAGACGCTCGGCCGCACGCCGCACGAGCGCTATCGTCCTGCTCTATGCGACCTCGCTGGCGCTGCTGGCTGCTGGTGCTGGCGACGATCTTTCTCACGCTGCGCTCGCGGCTCGGGCTGGCGTTGACCGCGATCCGCGACAACGAGGCCGCCGCGCGGGCTAACGGCGTCAACGTCGACCGCGCCAAGCTCGCCGTCTATGTCGCTGCGGCGGCGGGAACGGCGATGGTCGGCGCGGTGACGTTCCTGCAGCGGCTGCGGATTTCGCCCGACAGCGGCTTCTAGGTCAACGACTGGACGGCGATCGTCATCTTCATGGTCGTCATCGGCGGCATCGGCACGTTCGAGGGGCCGATCCTCGGGGCGCTGGTCTATTTCGCGCTGCGCGAGACGCTGTCTCAGCTCGGGCCGTATTATCTGATGATTCTCGGCGCGGTGGCGATCGCGATCATGCTGTTCGAGCCGCGCGGCCTGTGGGGCGCGCTTCGCGCGCGCGACTGGGCTGGAGTTGCTGCCGCTGAGCTTCTTTGCGTTCGGCCGACGATGAAGGTCAAAGATATTCGTCGTCGCCGGCCAGTCCGGTGAACACCTTGCGCAACTGGCGGAAGCGGCGCACGCCGTAGAGCAGCGCGTCCTCGCCGGCGCTGCTGCGCGCGGCGACGACGTCGCCGAACAGCACCGAATGGGTCGATTGGTCGCTGACTGAAGCGAGGCGGCAATCGAACGCGGCCGCCGCGTTGACGAGCGCCGGCGCGCCGGTCGCGAGCGTCGTCCATTCGCCGCTCGCGAAACGGTCGGCGCCCGCCCCCGCCATGCCGGCGAACACCATCGCGACGCGGTCCTGGCGCTCGGTGAGCACGTTGACGCAAAAGCGGCCGGAGCGCAGAATCTTCTCGTGGCTCTGGCCGGACTTGTTGACACAGACGAGCAGCCGCGCCGGCGCCGCGCTGACCGAGGCGACGGCGGTCGCGGTCAGCCCGAAACGCTCGCCCTCGCAAACCGTCGTGATGACGCAGACCGACGAGACGTGCTGCGCCACGGCGGCGACATATTCGGCCGCCGGGATCGGCGAGAGGCCGGCGAGGTTGGGCTCCATCGGGGCAGCCTAGACGAGCGGCGTGCCGGGGTCGACGCCGAGCAGGATGCGGCCGTAAATCTCCGCGCCGGCCTCCTCCAGCAGGAGACCATGCATCGTCGTCGCCTGGAGATTGCGGAAGTTGAGCTGGATGGCGCTCTTCAACGACAGCCCGGCCGCCCCGCCCATCGTCAGCAGTTTCTGCGTCGCGTCGCGGCACAATCTGGGAACGGTGGTGATGTCCATGCGGATGCGGCCGCGCATGCTCATCGGCATCTTCTCGCCGCGCCGCGCATAGGCGTCGACGTCGTCGGCGGCGCGGTAGAAGATCAACTCGGCGGCTTCGATCATCGACGCCGCCTCGCCGAGCGCGATCTGCAACGCCGTCCATTCGTGCGAGACATGCGCGGTGTACATCACCCGCTTGCCCGGCACGACCTTGATAAACTCTTCCAGCGCCCGCCGCGCCGCGCCGAGCGTCGAGGTTGCGATGAACATCCCGAGGGCCGGGACGGCCTGACATTTGTGGACGGCCGGCGCGTCGGCGCTCGCGAACGCGGCTGTCTGGTTCTCAACCAGCGCCGGCATCGAGACATAGCGATGCGCCGGCACGACCGCGTCCTTGACGCGCACCGAGTTGGAGCCGGTGCCCTGCAAACCCGCGACATGCCAATCGTCGATGCGCTCGACGTCCGCGATGGGCACGGCGAAATCGGCCTCGTCGAGCTTGTTTCCGGCTTCGTCGAACACTTCGGCGCCCAGCAGCAGCCAGTGCGCCGCGGCGTTGCCGGAGGCGAAAGGCCAGAAGCCGTTAAGCAGATAGGTCCCGTCGGCGCGGCGGATGGCCTTGCCGCGCGGGCCGATGACGGCGGCGACGGCGGCGATCTCGTCGGTATTGTAGATCTCTTCCTGAGCCTGCTCGCTCATGTGGCCGATGATGAAATCATGCGCGTGATAAACGCCGAGCACCCAGGCGGTCGCGGCGCAGCCTCTGGCCACCGTCGCCACCGCGTCGACATGGGCGCGCATGGAGAGCTGCGAACCGCCCCATTTGCGCGCGCGAAACACGCCGAGCAGGCCGCTATCGTGCAAAAGCTTGATGTTTTCGGCGGGAACCTTGCGGTCGCGCTCGGTCTGCAATTCGCGCGACCGCAATTCCGGAATAAGGCTCTCGGCGATGGCCTTGACGTCGCCCTCCGCGATGGGCGGGCTTACGCGCATATTCATGACGATCCTCCCCTTTCGGCCGGGCCGAGCGCTTGCTTGACGGCTCGACGGCCACGCAAAGATGAATATCATTCAATTTCGAGCGAATGTCAACTCCGAGTAAGTTTCGACGAACCTCTTGGCTTTATGTTCAACTTCGAATAGGATTCGATCTTGACGGGGTGGGCGCAACAGAACGCCGCCGGGTGAGGTCGAATGGAATCGGCGGCGCACACATTGCCGCGCAAGGGTCGCGTCGCGTTGCGACAGGAGCGCAATCGCGAGGCGCTGGTGCGGGCCGGCTACAGCGTGATGTCGGAGAAGGGCATCGACGCGGCGACCATGCAGGAGATCGCCGAGCGCGCCGACGTCGGCGCCGGCACGGTCTATTCCTATTTCAAGTCGAAGGACGAACTCGCCGTCGCGGTGATCGAGCGGGTGATGCACAATCTGGCGGTCCGCATCGAGGAGGCCGCCAGCGGTTTTGCCGATCCCGCGCAGGTTTACGCCTATGGCGTGCGCACGGTGATCGAGGCGGCGACCGAGGATTTGCGCTGGCGCCAGCTGCTGAACCGGCCGGAAGTGATTGCGGAGGCCATGTTCCGGTGCCACGGGCCGTTCGCAATCCGCGATCTGGAGACCGCGGTGAGGGCGGGACGGTTCACGCTCACCGACGCGCGGCTCAACTTCAAGCTTGCCTGCTATGCGATCGTCGGCGTCAGCGTCGCCATCGCTCAAGGAGAGATGCCCGCCTCGGCGATCGAGGCGGCTGTGGTTCGGCTTCTGTGCATGGCGGGGCTGACCGAGAGCGACGCCGTCGAACTGGCGCGCCGCCCGCGCCCGCCTCTGGCGCCGGAGACCGCGCCCTTCTAGGCCTGGGAGAGCGTGAAGGCGGCCAGCGCCGTGACGACGACCGCCGGGGTGAACAGGCTGATATTGGCGTCGGTCTGGAACTCGAGGCCGAAAACGTTCCACTTGAACGTCGGGACCGGATTGACCTCGCTGACGAGTTTGCCGCCGTACATCCCGCGCGAGACGACGGCCGTCCAGAACCCGCCATAGGCGCCTGCGGCCAGGATCACCGCGAGCCACAGCCGGAAAGTGTCCGAGCCGGCGCTCCAGATCAGATAGAGCGCGAGGAGGGCGATGTAGACGTAGGAGCTCACCTGCCAGACGATGTGAAACCGCGCGTGGCCGGGAAAGGAGGGGTTGGTGGCGTGGGTGGCGTTGGAATCGAACATCGCGGGAATCGCGCTGTATCCGAGCGTCGCGACGGTCAGCAGGATCTTGGTGATGAGCAGCAAGGCGTCCTCCCTCGCCGCCGGACGCGCCGGCGGTCAATGTACCGATCAATGAACACATTGACCGTATATCGGTACATTAACGAGAGCCGTCACGTCTTGTCAAGCGCGTGTTCGAGATCAGCCCAGGGCGAGACGGCGGTTGGCGGCAACCAGCGCGGAACGCACCGTAAGCAAATGGCGCACTGTTTCCTCGCGGCAACTCGCGAATCGCGAGGCCGGCATCGGGATCGCGATTGCGAAATTGCCGGCGCCCGGCAGCGGCGCGCTGATCGCGACCGCGCAGACCCCTTCGGAATATTCCTCTTCGTCGAGGAAATAGCCGCGCTGGGCGCTTGACTCGATGTCGTCGAGGATGTCGGCGACGTCGGTGCGGGTGCGCGCGGTCAACCGCGAGACGGCCGGCGCGACGAGCGCGCGGCGTTCGCCGGGATCGAGTTGCGCTAGGTGCGCCTTGCCGCTCGCGCTGCCGATGAGCGGCAGCCGCTGGCCGACATGCGATACGACGCGCAGGCTGTAGGTCGAGGCGAGCTGGTCGATGACGACGACCGCGCCGGAATCGTCGAGGATGGTCAGGTCGACCGTTTCCTGCACGCGGCTCATCAGTTCGTCCATGTAGGGGCGGAACTGCTCGCGCGGGCCCGACTGCACGAAGGCGGCGAGCCGCGCGATCTCCACGCCGAGCTTGATCCCGCTGGCGTTGGCCGCCGCCGAGACCAGGCGCTCGACCGCGAGCGCGTCGACGACGCGCTGCACCGTCGAACGCGCCAAGCCTGTCGCCTTGGCGAGTTCGCCGAGGCTGGCGCCGGTCGGCCGGTCGGCGAGGGCGCGCAGGATCGCCGCGGCGCGTGCGATGAGCCGCATCTCGCCTTTTTCCTTGGACTCGACCCGAACTGTGTCCGCGTCCTTATGCGCGTCGGCGCTTGACATTCGACCTTCGCCTCCTTAACGTCATAGAACGGTACAATGTACCGTTCTACGGTAATGTGTTTCGCGACCCTCGCCCAGCGATTTCGGACGCGGAATAGCACAAGGGGAGGGGCGCGATGCGCGCTAGCACGAAATTTTGTTCGCATGTTCCCCTATCAGGAGTGCGCTGATGCTCGCCGAAGCCGAACGCCAGCGCGCCGCGCAAGCACTCTTTGACGCGGAGATCGCGCGCAAGGCAATCCCGCAGCTCTCGCGCACATGGCCCGAGATGGCGCTTGCCGATGCATATGATGTGCAGCGCCGGTGGGCCGCGTTGCATCTCGCGCGCGGCGCGCGCGTGATCGGGCACAAGATTGGCCTCACATCGCGCGCCATGCAGCAGGCCTCCAAGATCGACGAACCCGATTATGGCCACCTGCTAGACAGCATGATGTTTCGCGACGGCGAGCGCATTCTTGCCGGCCGTTTCCTCAAGCCGCGCCTGGAAGTCGAGCTTGCCTTCGTGCTGGCGGAGGATCTCGCCGGCCCCGGCGTGCAGATCTACGACGTGATGCGCGCCACGGCCTATGTGCAGCCGGCGCTCGAGATCATCGACTACCGCACCGAAGTGCCGCGCGCGATCGTCGACACGATCGCCGACAACGCGGCCTCCGGCGGCGTCGTCGTCGGCGGTCGCACGGTCCGTCCCTTCGACGTCGACGTGCGGTGGGTCGGGGCGACGCTGTCGAAGAACGGGACGATCGAGGAATCCGGGGTCTCGGCGGCGATCATGGGCCATCCCGCGGCCGGCGTCGCCTGGCTCGCCAACAAGCTCGCCGTCGTCGGCGAGACGTTGAAGAAGGGACAACTCCTGCTCGGCGGCTCGTTCACACGGCCCGTGGACATCGCCGCCGGCGACGTCATTTATGCCGACTACGGCCCGCTCGGCTCCATCGGCGTGAGCTTCGCATGAGCGCGGCGTTGACGGCGAATCGCTTCAAGGCCGGCTTGTCCGCGGGCGCGCCGCAGATCGGCCTATGGTGCACGATCCCCGGCGGCTATGTCGCCGAGGCCTTGGCCGGCTCCGGCTACGACTGGCTTCTGTTCGACACAGAGCACTCGCCGGGCGACCCGCTGACCGTGCTGCCGCAATTGCAGGCCGCCGCCGCCTATCCCGTGGCCTGCGCGGTGAGGCCGGCGAGCAATGACCCCGTGCTGATCAAGCGCTTTCTCGACCTCGGCGCGCAGACGCTGCTGATCCCCTACGTGCTGAACGCCGAGGAGGCGCGGCTCGCCGTGCAAGCGATCCTTTATCCGCCCGACGGCTTTCGCGGCGTGTCGGCGCTGACGCGCGCGACGCGGTTCGGCCGCATCCCGGGCTATTATCAGAAGGCGGCGGAGGAACTGTGTCTCATCGTGCAGATCGAGACGCGCGAAGCGATGGAACGACTGGAGGAGATCGCGGCGGTGGACGGCGTGCACGCGCTGTTCATCGGCCCCGGCGATCTCGCCGGCAGCCTCGGCCACGGCGGCGAGCCGGGCCATCCCGAGGTGAAGGCGGCGGTGCTCGACGGGATCGCCCGCAGCGTCAAGGCGGGCAAGCCGGTAGGCCTGCTGACGGGCGATGCCGAATTCGCCGCCCAATGCGTGCGCGCGGGAGCCGCCTATGTCGCGATCGGCGTCGACGTCGGCCTTCTTGCGCGCGGCGCCGAGGCTCTCGTAAGCGGTTTCAGGTCGCGGCTGGGACTTTAGGCTCAAGGCGCCCGCCGGAGGCGCGGCGGCGTCTGCGAAATGGCGCCGGGAGGATACAGCGCCGGTTATCCTATTCGCTGTCGGCGATCTCGCAGATCGAAGTCGACGAAGGCATTTGGCTTGTCAGTTTCATGAACACGGCCTCGGCTTCGTCGATCCGGAGCAGAAATCCTTGCGGCCTCTCGACAGCCCGTCCTGCCCGAGTTTGTCGCCTATGTCTTTGGTAGGTTCTGAAACCGGTGCGTCCGGGCCGGATATTGAAATGATTGGCGCACCTTGCCCGCACCGGCTTCTTCAAGCCGGTACATGTCAAGTCGCTTCCAGCTGACGCCGTCAGCGTGGCCGGCGGCGCGGACCGGGCGATCGGCGAACAGGATCGAATTCGACGACACTGCCGTCAACGTCATCGTGTTTCCTTCGGGCGTCGCGCCCCGCGCGTCCGTGACGATCAGCGCGGGCTCGATTTTCGACGTGTCGGCCGGCGCGCCGATCGCCCCTGCGCCGGCGACTTGATGGCGCCCTGAGCGCGCGCCAATGACGAGGCGAGTCTATTCGCCCAAGAGGCTGACTCAAAAGTCTGGTGGTTCGGCGCACCGCTACCGTCTCTACTGCGGCGGGTCGATCCGGAAGACGGGGTACTGGTTGGCGATCGCCGCGAACTCCGAGAGGGGCGCGGAGTACGGGACCGGGAGATGCCTGCGTCCGCTGGTCGCGATCTGACACCACGCCTTGAGAATCGGCGCGCGTTCTTGCGGCGGAATTTCGGTAAGCTGAACCGGTCGTGCCCGGCCGCGCTTGACTAGCGCCGCGCCGCCGGTTTCGCGCACGTCTTGGACCCATTCGGATCCGTCGCCGAGCATCGAAACGAGGTACTGCCGTCCTTCGAAATCGCAAGGCACAAGTGAGCGCTCGGTCAGCGCGCCGCTTTGCCGAGCCTTCGTCTGCAGCGACACAACAATTTCTGGCGCGAGCCCGAGGCCCGCGCGCCAGGCCCAATAACGGTTAAAGAGCCGGCCGATCCAGGTCGGACGCCAGTCCCGATAGTAGTAACGCAGCCACCCGCTTTCAGCGGGATCGCGGTGCAAGGGCGCGTGAAACTACTTCAACCTAGACCGACGGCGATGCGTCCCGTCGCTGAAGTCAGAGTAGCCGGAGTCCGGCCCGACTAGAAGGCGGAATGACATGACGACAACCGCGACGTTTAAAGCCCTTTAGGAGCGGGCGAGACGTCCGAGGCCAAACTGAATTGCAGCGAGCGCGACGAAGGCGGCCAGGGCGTCGGCGAGAGTCTCGTAGTCTTTGGCGAGACGGCGGTTTCGACCGAACCAGGAGAACGTCCGCTCGACGATGCATCGGCGCGGCGAGATGACGGACCCTCTGACATCATCTGAACGCTTGACAATCTGAAGCCGTAATCCGGGCGACTTAGCCACGGCGTCCTTCCCCTCATGGGCGGTGTCGCCGCCGTCGCGATCCTGCATGCCCGCCGTGTGGACAACGACGCCCAGCGGCAAGCCTTCGACGCCGACTAGCGCGTGCAGTTTGCGGCCCTTCGCCTTTTGCCCGGCGTCGTAACCCGCCGCATCTTTTTCACGCCGGCTCTTGCCCCCTTTTTTCGCCGCTTGCGAAATGGAGTCGGGAATTTTCGTCCGGCCGTTCAATACCCCAGGCCCGCGAGCAGCGCGCGGAACGTCATATAGATCAGGATGAACGAGCCGACGGAGAATGTGATGGCGCGCGTGTCGTGGGTGCGCGCGGTCAGATAGGCGGCGGTGTGGGCGAGCCGCGAGATCAGATAGCCGTACATCAGGCAGCGCGCGGTCAGGACGGACGGGTCGGTCAGGACGAACAGCAGGCTCGAGACGAGGAAAAAGGGAAGGTTTTCGATGTCGTTGAGATGGATGCGCCGGATGCGCTCGACGCGTTCGTCCTTGTCGAGCTGTTGCGGACTGGGGTTGGGATTGAACAGCGTCTTCTTCGTGTCTTCGGGCGAACGGAACCCGCCGTTGATCATGATCATGCGGGCGACGACCAGCCACGTCATGCCGACCGCTTTCAACACCGTCAGCGACGCGACGACGACATAGGTCGCAAATACCGGATTTGTCAGCGTGAATTTGTCCATGGCTTGCCGCCTCCCGTTCCGACGTGTCGCACTCAGGCTGCGCGCAGCGCGCGCGCAGCGTTCTCGAGATCCGCCGCCAGCGTCGACGTTTCGATTTCGACGCGGACTTTGTCCGCAAGCCTGCCCGCGGCCGTGCGGAAATCGGGTTCGTTCAACAGGCGCTCGCAGGCCGCGCGAAGGGCTTCGACCGAAGCGTCGGGCGCCAGCGACAGACCTGCGCCCCGTTCGACGACGCGAACGGCGTTGTCATTCTGGTCCCGGCCATGCGGAATGACCAGCATGGGAACGCCGCTCGCCAGACATCGCGCGACCGTGCCGTGGCCGCCGTGAGTCACCGTCAGCGCGGCTTGCGGGATCAGCGCCGAATGGGGCGCGCTGTCGAGGATTACGCAATTGGCGGCGCCGTGCAGCTCGCCGCGGTCGATCGACCCGCCAAGCGTCACGAGCGCATGCACGGGCAGGATGGCGAGCGCGTCGATCACCTTTTGCAGCACGCCGGCGTGGTTCTGGAATGTTGTCGAGAACGCGACAACGACGAGCGGGCGGGGGTCGGCGGCCGGCCAGGGCGAAGTCCAGGCTCTCGCCCAGCCGGGGTCGGCGAGCAGGGGGCCGACATAACGCACCCGGCTCGGCAGGGGCGCGGCGGGAAAGTCAAACGCGCGGCTCGTGCCGAGAAGTTCAAGTTCGGCGGCCTTGAGTTGATCCATGACATGCGCCAGCGGCGCAAGCCCCAGCGCGGCTCGGGCGGCATTGAGCGCGGGCAGGCCGGAGTCGAACATCTGCTCGACCGCAGCGGCGATATGGGCGTGCATAGCGCGCTCCTCGGCGTTGCGGGCGGGCGCGAGGCCCGGCCCCATCGGCGGAACGCCTGGCAGCGGCGCCAGACTGATGTTGGGGCTGAAAACGACAAATTTCTGGCTCAAGCGTTCGCAGGCCGCCATCACGCCGAACAGCGACTCGTTGGTGACGACGAGGTCGGCCGGCGCGCGCCGCAACTCCTCCGTGACGTCTTGCGCATAAGCGAGCGCGGGGCCGCACCAGATATCCCGGACGACGCTCAGCAGACCCTGTTGCGGCGTGGCCGCGTCCCAATCCCGGAAAAGCTGGCTCGCTCGGGTTCTATCCCTGCGATTGGGCGCGCGCGTCCATGCCACGAAGGCGGCGCCGGCCGCTTCGACTTCCGCGCGGTTACAGTCCTCGCTCATGAAACGGACCTCATGACCGCGTCGGACCATCTTTCGGGCGGCTTCGAGGGTCGGGGTCACGTTGCCGCCGCCTTCCCAGGACGTGAACAGGTATTTCATCGCTGGATCCTCCTTGGCGTCGCGGCCGGGCCCGTTGAAGCTACGGAGGCGCCCGCATCTGACGTTCAGAACATTATTCTACCATCGGTAGAATTGTCAATCGCTAGACAATAAAATATTCTGATGGTAGATATTGCGCCGTTGATTTCGGAAGCCTCCATGCCTGCGCACCCTCCGCCGCCCGTCGCCGCCGCGAAAGCCGAAGTTTCGGCCCGCGTTGCGCGGCGCGAACGCAAGCGCGACCGATCGCGCGAGGAAATCCTTGACGCTGCGCGCATCGTACTGCTGCGCAGCGGCGTGGCGTCGATGACGCTTGACGCGGTGGCCAAAGAGGTCGGGGTATCCAAGACGGCGCTGTACTATTATTTTCCGTCCAAGGACGCGCTGCTGTTCGAACTGATCTTCGGAGTTCTAGACGCGCACGCCCATCAAATTCAGAAAGCCGTCGATAACGCCCCGAACGGCGCGCAGGCGTTGGGCGCGCTTATAAGCGGATCGGTCACGCCGTTCGCTTCGCATCTCGATGATTTTCGGCTGGCTTTCCTCTACGGGCAGGTCGCCAGTGCGGGTTCGGTTCATTTTGACGCGCAGCAGTTTGCGCGCATCCGGCCCCTGAACAATCTCATCCTGGCCGGAGTGGCGAACAAGATTGCCCAAGGCCAGGGCGTCGAGGGGAACCAGGCAGGCGTAGAGCCGCGCCTACTCGCCTTTCTAGCCTATCTCGCCGCGATCGGCGTGCTGACGATGAAAGGCATGGTTGAAAGCCTGAAAGACCCACTGGCCTTCTCAGACAACCAGCTCGTCGAGGGGCTTACGCGCGTCTTTGCGGTTGCGGCGGCGCCGAAATAGCCCGTTTCTGAGCGCGTGCTCAGTTCATCGGAAGCCCCGCGGCGCGCAACGTCTGCGCGTCGGACTCGATTCGCGCCTTGTCACGGCGCATCGCTTGAGACTTGCGCCAGCCCGCAATCGTGAATCCTGGACGCGCCGCCATAAGCCGCGCCGCCGTTTCCTTGGCGCGTTCGGGCTGGCCATTTTCCTGATAGGCCATCACAAGATCGGTCAGTCCAAAGCCCTCGCTGCGAGCATGAAAGGCTTTGAAGGCCGCGATCGCCTCCTCAAGCCGCCCGGCTTGTCGATAGGCGTCTCCCAGGACGCCAAGATACATGGCGGGATAATTCGGACTAAGGGTCATCGCCCTTTCAATCAACGTCGCCGCCTGTTCGGGATATCCCGAAGGCGTGAGCGTGAAGCCGGCGAATTGCGCGACGTCCGCCGAGCCGGGAGCCAGCTGGACCGCCCTCGTGACCAAGGCGACGGCGTCGTCATGGCGTCCCTCCAGCAGCGCGATGAGCCCCGACGCGATATGAGCGTTGGCGTCGTCGGGATCGAGCTCCAACGCCCGCCGGGCGTAGGCGCGGGCCTTGGCGAGCGCGGTTTCGAAACTGTCACTCCATTCAAATCTGGCGTCCAGAAGATGAACCGTTGCGAGCAAAGCGTTGAGCGGCGCCGAGGTCGGATCGAGCGCTAGCGCCTTTTCAAACCAGAGCTGCGCGGCGGCCCGAGTTTCTTTGGTTGGCGAGAGCCTGTAGTAGGACATCCCGCGGGCCCAATAGGTCCAGGCTTCGACGTTGTGGGCGGTCGTGTAGCCGAACCGGGCCTGTTCTCCCTCCGTCAGCTTGACCTGCATCTCGGTCGCCAGGACAAGCGTGATCTCGTCCTGGATCGCGAAGATATCGTCGACGGCGCGGTCGTAACGTTCCGCCCAGAGATGGGAGCCGTCCTTCGCGTCGATCAACTGCGCCGTGACCCGGACGCGCGAACCGCTCTTGCGGACGCTGCCCTCGAGAATGTAACGCACGCCGAGCTGCCTGGCGGCTTCGCGCACATCGACGGACCCGGTCTTGTAGACGAAACTGGAATGTCGCGCGATGACATGCAGCCCTGCGAGTTTGGACAGGGTGGTGATGATGTCCTCGACCAGGCCGTCGCAGAAATAGTCCTGGTCAGGGTCGCCGCTCATGTTCTGGAACGGCAGCACCGCAATCGACGGCTTTTCAGCCGCTGCGGTCCAGCGCGCGGGTTCTTCGACTGGCGCCGTCTCGAGCGCGGCCGCGCTCTTTGGCTGGGCGGGAAGTCCGACGCTTAGCGCATAGACCCTGATCGGCTCGACAATGTTCTTGAGCTGGATCGGACCGAGATCTGTGACCGCGAGATCGAGGCGCGCCCTCACCTGCCGATAGGCGTCCTCCGAAAGACAGATCGCACCTGGCTTGGCGACGCCCTCCAGTCGTGCGGCGATGTTGACGCCGTCTCCCATCAGGTCCCCGTCGCTCTCCTCGACGACATCACCGACATGGACGCCGATGCGAAATACGATGCGCCGATCCTCGGCGACGCCGACATTGCGAGCGACCATTGCGGTCTGGATTTCGATGGCGCAGCGGACAGCGTCGGCGGCGCTGCGAAACTCGACGATCGCCCCGTCGCCCGTACTCTTGACGACGCGGCCCTTGTGCAGAGCGATCGCCGGATCGATCAATTCGCGGCGTAGCGCCCGCAGCCGCGCAAGCACGCCGTCTTCGTCTGCGCCCGCGAGCCGGGAATAACCGACGACGTCAGAAACAAGGATTGCGGCGAGCTTGCGAATTTCGGTCATAGAGGTCCGGTCCCAAAGTTCTGGCAAGAATAGCATATGGCCGCAATGCGAGTCGGGTCATCTTTGCTGGCCACTCTTCCCCGCGAAGACTTTGAATCACAACATCTTCGATTGGGGACTCCCCGTTCCATCAGATCGCGACGCGCGTTAGGTGCGGCGGTTCGGTCTCCCGCGCCGCGGGGGCGGGCCCCGCGAAGCCGGCCGGGCTGGTCGCGACAGGGGTGGGCGCGCGCCCGGTCCAGGCGCCGCAACGCATGCGGATCTGAGAGCGGCGAGCGATTTTCGGGTTCAATCGCTCTGGCCGCCGTCGGCGTGTGGCGCTTGCTTGTCGGCGAGCATGGGTCCGCGCGCCTTCGCCGCCGCCAACAAAAATACGTCCTTGCGAGCGACGTCGAGCGCATTCGTCTCGGCGAGCTTCATCGGATAGAGCGTGACGCCCGCCAGCTGTGGAGCCATATTGCGGTCTAATCTCTTGATGAGGCCGAGTAACGCCCGGAGCTTGTCGTAAAGCTCGATGCGGACTTGCCCAGATTTATGAAACACCCCCTTAACCGACGACGCCTCTTCCGATCGATGGTCGGACGCGGTGACACAGATGCGGTCCACTATGTCCAGGGCCTCGCCGTCGGCCGACAGCACCGGCTCCCGCCGCCAATTCAGGATCTCGCGAACGTCCGTGGAAGCCATGCGTCGCCGTTCCTCAATGGCCCGGCCGCGAAGCTCTTCTTCCCTTTTTCGCGCCGGAAGGGGGGCTTTGCCTCGGCCTCCACCCGGTGTTTCAGATCTCCTCGACTCGTCGGGCAATATCGGGCCAATGTCGCGGCGGCCATGCCGTCTTTCGGTCGGCTTTGAGGCCGGCCAGTTCGTGCGCGCCCTCCAACTTGCGGCCGTTCGCGATGTGGAGGGCGAAGGCCTCGCGCCTGGATTGGGAAGGGGCGCGCCGACGCGAGCAAAGCAGAAAACGAACGCCTGGAACTCGTTTTCCGTTCGCCCCGGTAGCTATGGGGTCGCTCAAACGGCAAGAAACAATCTCGATTTGACACTCAAATCAAGGAAATCACTGGCGCGCCGGAGAAGACGAAGACGAGAACTCGGCAGGCCGGCGGATTTCGTCGCCGGGGCCGCAATCTCGATAGCGCGAGTTCAGCAGGCATGGAAGTCGACTTCAACCGGTCCGCAAGTCGCCCTCGCGCCCAAGCGCGCTTCTCGTCATATGCGGTCGAACAGAGAGAACGCGCCGGCCCGTCAGAGCCCGAACCAGCGCGCGCGACGGCTCGATCCGAAAAGCTCCTTGTCCTCGCGCAGAGCGACGGAGGGTTCGTAGTAATTCCCTGTCGGCGCCGGGCCCGAGAAGAAATCGACCTCGACCTTGCCGATGCGGCCGCCGCCGAACTCGATGCAGCAGGTCCCGAAGCCGCTCCGCGCCAGCGACCGAATAGAACTCGGTCGATCCCGAGAGACCCGGCGTGGCGTCGAAGTCATATTCGGGGCCGAGCGCCACGACGAGAAAATCGGCCTGAATGACGCCGTCTTCGGTGGTGACGATGCGCCCTTCCGGGTCGATCGCCGTGATCTTGCGCTTGAGCAGACGGACGCCGGGCTTTGCGAAGCTGATATAGGGCAGTCGGACAGACTCGGGCGTCCTGTGGCCGAACATCACGTCGAGCTTGGAAAAGCCGAAGACGAAGGAATCGCTTCTGTCGATCAGCGTGATGTCGACAGTGTCGCCCAGAGCCTCCGACAGTAGGGTGGTCAATTCGAGTCCGCCGAAACCGGCGCCGAGCACGACGATGTGAGATTTGCGGTTCATGTGTTTTGCCATGTCTGTGAAGCAGTCTTGCCGATGCAGCGTCGGCTTCGGGGTCGGGTCATCGGCGGCTTATCCGCCTCCCCGGACGCCAAATTTGGCCACAAGTATGTGATTCCGAGGAAGTTCCCGCATTTTCCCCGCTAGGGGAATTCCAGTTTGCGGAGACCGGTTTGCCGGGACGGCCTCCGTCGCCATGCCGATTGCTGATTTCGTTCAACTTTGCGGTCGTGGCAGGCACGATGCCGCCGGTCGATCCCCCGCTGTCGCCGATTGGCGGCGGATCCCCTCAGCGCCGGTTTCGTGCTAGGACCGCCCCGGGGTCGATCGAGACCGAGCGGGAAAATGCTGCGCTCGGGGCCCGTCGCCAAGGGAGGCCGCATGGACGCCGCCGCAATCCGGAAGCTGGAAGACGAGCGCTACGCCGCGATGCTCCATCGGGACGTCGCGACGCTGGATCGTCTGCTTCACGACGATCTCGTCTACGTACATTCAAACGGCGCGGCCGACATGAAGGCGACCTATGTCGCGGGGCTGCGGGACGGCGTTTTGGAATACCGCCGCATCGAACGAAGCGACGTTACGGTCAAAGTTTACCCTCACGCGGCGCTGGTCTTCTCTCGCAACTCGATGAGCGTCACGGTGCGAGGACAGGCCCGCGAAGTGGAAGCGCGCATGCTCGCCGTATGGACGCGGTTGGGCGAGACCTGGCAGGTCATCGGCGTGCAATCCGCGGCCGTTCCGCCCGATCCCAAGTGACGAGCCGGCAAGTCTTGGCCGCGAGCGCGATCCCGCTGTGGCCGCTGCTCGCGCGCGCAAGTCGCCGGGAGGGCCTTGCCGGTTCGGTCGCGCGGGTCGCGATCTCGACCGAACACTGCGTCGCCAACCCGCGCCGCCAAAACGGCGGCGTCAAGGCCGCATCCTAACGGCGGCCGTCCGAGACATTTCAGGCCATGAAATCCTCTTGCCTGAGCCCGTCGCAGTTGTAGGGGGAGTCAAAGGCGCGCCCGACCGTGCCTTCCCCTCCTTCACCGAGACAGAGGATTCGTCGCGCCATCGTCGCGAAAACGACCGGGTCGCACCAAATCCGGATCATTGAGCGCGGACCGTTTAGGCCGCGCCGATTGCGACAGACCGAAACTGGATGGCGCGTTTGGCGCTAGGCCCGCTATGGCTCGATGAAGCGTTCGGCGGGGTTCTCCAGCAACGGCTTGAGCGCATCGATGAATCGCGCGGGCTCTTCCGGCTGGATTGCCATTGGTCGAACGAGCCGCTGAGGTTCTTCGTCTTGCGAGGTTCAAGCCTGTATTGCCGCCAGGCCGGACGGATTGCCAAGCGACTGGCGCCGATGTGGCCACGGTCAGGCGGCCACGCATAGGACGATCGCGGCAATGCCGGATCGGGCGCGGCTGACCGCCGCCGAAATCGCCGGCGGGCGCGCGTTCGAGCGCGCGGGGATTTCGCAGGGCCGGATAGATCTGGTCGAAATCCAAGGTTCCTTCACCATCGCCACGCTGATGACGTCCTTTGACCCGAGTGGCGGCGAGTATCTCTGATCGCAACTCATGGGCGTCATCGCGGGCCCCTGTGAACGCCGCGCAAGCTCGTTTGACATTTGGGCGCAATTGAGCTTTCGCGAGATCGGGTGGAAGCGCGCCCTGACGAAGACTGGCGATTGTTTCTTTCTGCTCTCGACGTCGCGGCGGCTTTGGCCATAGCGTTGCGGGAGCGGACGGCGGATCAGGATGACGGAACCGAGCCCAAATGCGCCAGATGAGAGCGTCGACCCGGCGCTTGCGGCGTTTATCGAGCGATCCGGGCTCGTTGCAACGGGCTATCCCATAACGATGACGCGCCTGACCGGCGGCGTGGCCTCGGATATCTGGATGGTCACGTCGGCCGATCGCCGGTTCGTCGTCAAGAAGGCTTTGGCGCGCTTGCGCGTCGCCAGGGAATGGCGCGCTCCGGTCTCGCGCAACGCCAGCGAGGTCGAATGGATGCTCGAGGCCGGCAGGATCGCGCCCCGCGCGGTCCCGGAAATCCTCGCCCATGACGGCGCCGTCGGCGCCTTCGCGATGAGCTTCCTGGACCCGGCCGATCATCCGGTCTGGAAGGCCGAGTTGCGGGCGGGCCGGGCGAATCCGGTTTTTGCCGCGGCGCTGGGCGACATCTTGGCGCGGATTCATTCGGCGACCGCGGGCTCGATCGACGTCGCAAAGCGCTTTGCCAACGACGCAACCTTTCATGCGATCCGTCTGGAGCCGTATCTGGAAGCGACCGCGCAGGCCCATCCCGACCTGGCCGATCCTCTATTCGAGCTCTCGCGCCAGACTCTGGCCTGCAAGAGGGCCCTTGTCCATGGCGACGTCAGTCCCAAGAACATTCTGGTGGGGCCGACAGGTCCGGTCATTCTGGACGCCGAATGCGCCTGGTATGGCGATCCAGCCTTCGACCTTGCTTTCTGCCTCAACCATCTCTTGCTCAAATGCCTCTGGGCGCCGGCGAGCCGTTCCGCCTTTCTGACATGCTTTGACGCTCTTGCCGGCGCCTATCTCGCTGGAGCCGACTGGGAAGACCGAACCTATCTGGAGGCCCGCGCCGCCCGGTTGCTGCCGGCGCTGTTTCTTGCGCGGGTCGATGGCAAGTCGCCGGTGGAGTACCTCAGCGGCGACCGCGACAAGGCGAGCGTCCGGCGCACCGCCAGACCGCTGATTCTGACTGAACCGCAGCGTCTCGCCACGGTCCGAAACGCCTGGGCAAAGGAAATTTCCGCATGACGGATATGAGGATCGCCAAGGTTCACGGACGCCGGATCTGGGATTCGCGCGGACGGCCGACCGTCGAGGTCGCCGTTGGGCTCGCCGACGGCTCCCTCGGCCGCGCCATTGCGCCGGCGGGAGCTTCGACCGGCTCCGGCGAGGCCGTCGACCTGCGCGACGGCGGGCCCGCTTTTGGCGGCTTCGACGTGACCCGCGCGGTGGCCGCTGTGAACGGCGAGATCGCGGCCAGCCTCGTGGGTCAGGATGGCGGCAGCCAGGCGGCCATCGACGCGCGCCTGATCGCGCTGGACGGCACGGCCAACAAGGGACGCCTCGGGGGCAACGCCATTGTGGCGACTTCCATGGCGCTGGCGCATGCGCGCGCCGCCGCCGCCGGCGTTCCGCTCTGGAAATCGCTCGCGGGGGATCGGCCTGTGCGCATCCCGCTTCCTGAAATCCAGATCTTCGGCGGCGGAGCCCATGCGGCGCGCCGGGTCGATGTGCAGGATTTCATGGTCATGTGCCCGGCCGCAGGGTCCTTCGCCGAGGCCCTGGATTGGACGGCCGAGATCTACCGCGCGGCCGGAGCGATTCTGAAAAGCAAGGGCAAGCTGCAGGGCGTCGCCGACGAAGGCGGATACTGGCCTGCCTTTTCCTCAAATGAAGAGTGCCTTGACACCCTGGTTCAAGCCATCGAACGCGCCGGTCTGAAGCCCGGCGATCAGGTCGGGGTTTCGCTCGACATTGCCGCCTCGGAATTTCGTCGCGACGGCTGCTACGTGCTGGCCCTGGACGAGCGGAAGCTGGATACCGGCGCCATGATCGAGATGCTTGGCCGGTGGCTTGCCTCTTATCCGATCTTTTCGATCGAAGATCCCCTGGCCGAGGATGACGGCGAAGGATTCCTGGCCTTCACCAGGCTTCATGGCCAGCGCTGCCAGATAATTGGCGACGATTATCTGGTGACCAACGCCGCGCGCATCGCACGCGCCGCCGCAGAAAATACCGTGAATGCGGCGCTCATCAAACCCAACCAGGCGGGCACCGTGACGGAAACTCATGCGGCGCTCATGGCCGCCAAGGCGGCCGGCTTCGGCGCCATCGTTTCAGCCCGGTCCGGAGAGAGCGAGGACACGACCATTGTTCATCTTTGCATCGGCTGGGACGCGGGACAGTTGAAGGTCGGTTCTTTCTCCCGTTCCGAACGCATGGCCAAATGGAACGAATGCCTGAGGATCGAAGACTCCTTAGGCAAGGATGCGCGATTTGCCGGTTGGTCCGCATTGCCCTTTGCGAGGGCGCGATGATTTGCGCGGAAGCGGGCGGGGGCGGCCAATTCGCCTTGCGCCCGACGAGCGGCCTTCGCTTGGTTCGATAGCGGCCCCATGGCGGACGCGGGCGATCCGGGCGTCCGACGTCAATAGGATATGATCCCGATAGGCCTCAAAGCCGTCGAGGCGCGCTTGTACGCGTCGTACATTGCATCGTAGCGCGCGCGAAAGCGCGGATCCGGTTGGAAGCTGCGCTCGACCTTGGTCATCGCGACGATCGCTTGGGTCAGCGAGGCATGGGCGCCGATGCCGACGCTGGCCATGATGGCGGCGCCGAGACATCCGACGTCGGGGTAGGCGACCCGGTCGAGCGGGCGGCCGAGACAATCGGCGCGGATCTGCGCCCAGAGGTCCGAGCGCGCGCCGCCGCCGGCGTGGAAAAGCCGCGGCGCCGGCTCCCCTGCCGCCGCGTCGAGCGAGGTCAGCAGCATGCGCGCGGACAGTGCGACGCCCTCCATGACGGCGAGGGCGTAGTCGGGTCCGCGGGTGCGCCCGTCAAGCCCGATGAAGGCGCCGCGCAATTGCGAATCCCAAAGCGGCGCGCGTTCGCCCTCGAGATGCGGCAGGAACAGGATCGGGCGATCCGCGCGATCGGCGTGGGCCGCAAGCGCCAGGACGCCCGCAACGTCGGCGCCGATCGTCTCGCCCCACCAGCGCAGGCTGTCGCCGCCGCTCTGCGTCGGCCCCGCATGGACGTTCAGTCCCGCCGCTTCGGGGAAGGTGACCACGCCGGGCGCGCCGCCGCGGGTCAGGCTCGCGACGGCGAGAATCTCGCTCGTGCCGCTCATGTAGGCGCCCTGACCGGCCTTATGCACGCCGGCGCCGAAAAGGCCGCTCCAGGCATCCATGGTTCCTGCGACCACCGGCGCGCGCTTGCCGCTCGAGCCCAGAACGATTTCGCCGACGACTTCCGTGAAGGCCTTGAGCGGCGCCAGTCGTTCGCGCGCGCCTGGAACGCGCGCGATGAGCGGCTCGACATAGGACAGGTCGCGGCCGACAATGAAGAAATTCGACATCGGGTCGGCAGCCTCGGCGCCCGCGAGCGCACGCAAGCAATAGTCCTTAGGGGTCAGCACGCAACGCGTGGCGGCATAAAGCTCGGGTCTGCGCCGCGCCATCCAGGCCATGCGGGCAAGGATATGGCTGGCGCCGATCGGCAGCGGGGCGCCCCACCAAGCCATGTGTTCGGCCGCGGAAATGTCGGCGTCGATCTCGGCGGCCTCGGCCGCCGCGCGGTTGTCTTGCCACATGATAGCGGGAGCCAGGGCGCGGCCCTCGGCGTCGACGAACACATCGGTGTTGACCTGGCTGCAGAGGCCCACCGCCGCGATGCGTTCCGCCTTGTCGCCGGCAAGCAGCGAATCCATCGCGGCCGTGACGCCCGTGGTCCATTCGCGCGGGTCTTGCTCGACCAGGCCCCCGGCGAGCCGGACGGTCGGGTAACTTCGCGCGAAATGCCCGCGGGCGCGGCCTTGCCCGTCGAACAGGCCGGCCTTGACTGCCGTTGTGCCGACATCGACGCCGATGAAGAGGTCCTTCTCAGCCATCCAATCCGCCCCTCAAATCCTTCAGCAGCGCGTCGAGCGCCGCGCGTCCTCGCCGCGCCGCGCGAAGCGCCGCGGAGCCGACCACCACGCCATCCGCGCCGAGCCTGACCGCGGCGCGCGCCTGTGCGCCGTCCGACACGCCAAAGCCCAGTACTATCGGCGCCGCAACTCCCGCGGCGCGCAATCCGGCGATGCGCTCGCTGTTGCCGGGGTCGAGCGTCGCGCGCGGGCCGGTCACTCCCGGCGCGGCCTGCAACATCGCATAGCCGTCGGCGCGGGTCGCCGCCGCGACGGCCTCGGGGTCGACTTGCAAGGCGATGAAGGCGCAAACGGCGACGCCAAGCGCCTTGGCGCGCGCCTCGAGCGAAGCGCGGTGGGGATCTCGCGGCGGCGCGACGGCGAGGATCGCGTCGAGACCCTCGAGAAAGGCGGCGTCGGCAAGCGCCGGGTGGTCCGCTTCAGCGTAGGTCATCAAGAGCGCCTTGGGAGCTTCGGCGCGCCCTGCAAGCCGAAGGCGCGCGGCTCGAAGACTTGCGCTGGGATCGGCGGGCAAGGCCCGCGCCATCGATGCGCGCACATCGGGCCCGTCGAGGTAGGGATCGCGCGCCGGCCAGCCCAGCTCGACGATGTCTACGCCGTTTTCGGCGTAGACGTCGAGCCATTCGACGGGAACCTCGGGGTCCCCGAGCGGGAAATACACGGCCAGCAGCGGGCGGGAACTTTTTTGCGAGCGCGGAAAACGTGAGGCGGCCTGCATGAACGATCGCATGATGCTGGGTGTAAGACGCTTCGAACCCTCGCGCCACTCTTTTGGCGGCGCAGGAAGACTTGCATGCGATGAAGCGCACGAGCCGGCGCGCTCGATAGCGGCCCGCCGCCGATCGGAGGCGCTCACGCCCTCCGGCGAAGTTGCGCGCCGAAGGACCGCTGCTATGATAGCTTGAAAATTTTAAGATTGAAGCACCGAGGAGGGGGCAATGGCGCTCATGACTTTCACGAAGAGTATTGCAGCTGCGGCGATTTTTGCCGCGTCGTCGAGCGCAGCCATTGCCGCGGGCAAGATCGCGATCGTCACGCCCTACCTCGCCCAGCCGGGCACGCAATATTACGTGGAATCCTTCCAGGAGGCGGCGAAGGAGAACGGCTGGACCGTCAACGTCATCGACACCAAAGGCGACGTCGCCGCGGTCATCAGCCGCATAGAGGACATGGCGAACCAGAAGGTCGACGCCATCGTCATCAATGTCGATCCCTCGCAGGTGACTGCGGGACTGGAGACAGCGAAGAAGGCGGGCGTGCCGGTGTTCGGCATGGATTCGGGCGCGAACCCGCTGCTGGTCACCAACGTCACGAGCAACGGCTATGAGATGGCCGCGGACACGGCCGCTTATGTCGCCAATCGCATCGGCGGCAAGGGCGGCGTGGTGATGTTCGTGTTCGACGCCTTTCCGCCCGTGCAGGTGCGCGGCGTGGTCGCGGACGCCATCTTCAAGAACTACCCCGACATCAAGATCATCGACCGCGTGACGCCCGACGTGCAGGACGGCGGGATCGCGAACTCGCGCGCCAAGATGGAGGCCATCCTCGCGGCGCATCCGCAGAAGGGCTCGATCGCCGCCGTGTGGGCCGCCTGGGACCAACCGGCGCTCGGCGCGTTGCAAGCGATCGAGGCGGCGGGACGCACGGACGAAGGCATCGTCATTACAGGCATGGACGCCAATCCGCAGGCGCGCGAAGCCATCGCCAAGGGCGGCAATTTCGAAGCTTCGATGTCGCAAGACTTCAAAGGCATCGGACGCGCGGTGGCGGACGCCGTCAAGCGCTACCTCGCCGGCGAGAAAATCAAGCAGAGCGTGATCTACGTGCCGACGAAGCTCATCACGGTGGAGAACGTGAAGCCGTAACGCGCTCTATCGTTGCGAGCCCGGCCGGGCCGTCCGACACTCCGCTGGTTGCGAGACAGCCGGCGGAGGCGAGCGGGGCGGCGCTGCCCTAGCGGTCCAACCACGGCGTCGCGGTGACCCTCCTCTCGATATCCCATCTGCGCAAGTCCTATGACGGCGCGGTCGCGCTGAAGGATGCGTCGCTCGAATTGCGCGCCGGCGAAACGCTGGCTTTGATGGGCGAGAATGGCGCAGGCAAGAGTACGCTCATCAAGATACTCGCCGGCGCGGTCGCTCCCGACGGCGGGGAAATCCGGCTCGCCGGGCGCCCTGTCAGGCTGGGCTCGCCCGGAGAAGCGCACCGGCGAGGCTTGCGCTTCATCCACCAGGAACTGAACGTCGTTCCGGCGCTGAGCGTCGCGGAGAACATCTTTCTCGGCCGCGCCTATCCAAGCCGTCTCGGCCTTGTCGATTGGCGCGCGCTCAACGCCCGGGCGAGCGAATGTCTTGCCGCGCTCGGGGTCAGCCACATCGCGCCGACAGCGCGGCTCTCGTCGCTCTCGGTGGGCGACCGAATGCTGGTGAAGATCGCCGCGGCCTTTCTCGAGGACGAGGCGGCCCCGGCGCGGGTTTTCGTGATGGACGAACCGACGGCCGCGCTGGCGGGCGAAGAATCGCGGCGATTGTTTCGCGTCATCGAGGAACTGAAGCGCCGAGAACGCGGGATCATCTATGTCTCGCACCGGCTCGACGAGGTTCTCGCGATTGCCGACCGCATCGCGGTTCTCAGAGACGGCGAAAGCCGCGCGAACCTTTCGGCCGGAGAGGCGACGAAGGCGACGCTGATAGAATTGATGACGGGCCGGGACAACGCCGAAATGCTTACGCCGCCGCCGGCGCCGGTCGGCGGGACCATCGTGTTGTCGGTCGATAATTTGGAAGCGCCGGGGTTGCACGATGTTTCCTTCGATTTGCGCGCGGGCGAGATTCTCGGCTGTGTCGGCCTGGCCGGCGCGGGGCCGGAGACGCTCATGAAGGGGCTGACCGGCGGCGCCAATTCCGGGCGGCTCAGGCTCGCCGGCGCGCCCTGTGCGATTGCGCGAGCCCGCGGACGCCTGGCGATGCGGGCTGGCGCTGGCGCCTCGCGAGCGTCGCACGGAAGGGCTGTTGCTGATGCAGGACGTCGCAACCAATGTAGCTTTGCCGCATCTGCGCCGCCTCAGTCGCTTCCGGACATTCCTGGATCGCGGCGCCGAGCGCTCGCAAGCGCTTGCGATGGGCGCTCGCGTGCGCCTCAAGGCGACTGGGCCGCATCAGAAAACGCGCACGCTCAGCGGGGGCAATCAGCAGAAGGTCATGTTCGCGCGCGCCGTCGCCGGCGCCCCGCGAGCCCTGCTGCTCGACGAGCCTACGCGCGGCGTCGACGTCGGGGCGAAGTTCGACATTTACGCGCTGCTGCGGGAACTGGCCGCGGCGGGCGCAGGCATCCTCATAGTTTCATCCGATCACGAAGAGGTGCTGGGGCTCTGCACGCGAATCGCGATCTTTCGGGAAGGACGGCTCGTCGAAATCGTCGCCAACGCGGGCGTGACGCCGCAGGCGTTGCTCGCGCGCTGTTACGGCGAGCCGAGGGGCTGACGGGAAAATGCTGGGATTTCTGCGCCGCTACGGAACCTTGATCGGCATCGCGATCGTGTTCGTCTACTTCTGGATCCATCTGCCCGATACATTCGTCACGTCTCGAAACCTTCTCAACATCACTCAGCAGATGAGCATGCTCGCGGTCGTCGCCTTCACCATGACCGTCGTCATGGCCATGGGCGATTTCGACCTCAGCGTCGGGGCGATGGCCAGTCTCGCCGGCGTTGTCGCGGCCATTGTTTTTGTCGCCGGCGGCCCGCCATGGTTGGGCATCGCGGCCGCGCTCGCGGCCGGGTTCGTCGGCGGGGCGATCAACGGCTTTCTCGTCAGCTATGTCGGCATTCTCCCGTTCATCGCGACCCTCGGCGCGATGACGGTGCTCAGCGGCCTCGCCTTTCGCCTCTCGGGAGGCAAGACGATCTTCGGATCGGCGATCCCCTCGACATTCGCGGGTTTCGCTCGCGGCGGAACCGCGCTTTGGCCGACAGATTTCGCCGTGCCCAACCTGACGCTGGTGGCGTTCGGGGCGCTGATCGTCATTTACGTCCTGCTCGAGCACACCATTCACGGGAGACGTCTCTACGCGATCGGCGGCAACGCGGAGGCGGCGCGGCTGGCCGGCGTTCGGATCAAGCCGTTGCGCATGGCGGCGTTCGCCTTGTCCGGACTTGGCGCGGCCGTGGCAGGTCTGATGTATGCAAGCCGCGTCGCCTCGGCGAACCCGACCCAGGGGGCGGGACTGATGCTCGATTCTATCGCCGCCGTCTTTCTCGGCATGACGATGAGCGAGGAGGGCCAGCCGCGCGTCGTCTTTACGCTGGCGGGCGTGCTCATCCTGGGCGTGATCGGCAATGGATTGACCCAGATGAACGTGGACAGCTACGTCCGCGAAATGATCACGGGCGCGATCATCATCGCCGCCGTCGCGGCGAGCAGCCTGGGGCGTGCGAGGGAGGGGTAGCGGCGCGATGCGGACGACTTCCCGCCAAGAATAACGGCTAGACATCGGCGATTGCGCGGTCTCAGGGCTAGCGGCGGCCGATGGGCCGCGCCCTGGATAGCCCTGCCGGGCTGTTGCGATTGTGCAACAATTTAACCAGATTCTGGAAACCTTGGCTCTCCGGCGCTCAAGAGCGTTGCGCGGCGGCGCGCAATCCCCGATTGTTTCTGTACCCGAGCCGGAAGGCCGCTGTTTTTTGGGCCGTGCGGCGTCGGGCTCAGCCTGGGGACCACAACATGCGACGAAACGCTTTCTTGAGGGCGGGTTTGATCTTGAGCTTCGTGCTCGCGTCTGTCCCGGCGGCGCTGGCCTATACCGCGCTTTACGATCCCAATGCCGCCACTTCGGTCGGCGAGAGGCCGCTCGCCTCGCCGATTCCGCGCCAGACCATATCCTATTCGGGGCCCTATGCGCCCGGCACCATCGTCGTCAACACCAACGAACGGCGGCTTTATCTCGTGCTGCCCGGCGGGCAGGCGCTACGTTATGGCGTCGGCGTCGGCCGGCCCGGCTTCACCTGGGCGGGCGTGACCCATATCGCGAACAAGCGGGAATGGCCGGATTGGACGCCGCCGCCGCAAATGCTGAAGCGCCGGCCCGACCTGCCCCGCCATATGCCGGGCGGCATCGACAATCCGCTCGGCGCCCGCGCCATGTATCTGGCCGGCACCCTCTATCGCATCCACGGCTCGAACGAGCCCGATACGATCGGCCAGGCGGTGTCTTCCGGCTGCATCCGCATGACCAATGACGACGTGATCGATCTCTACCAGCGCGCGTCGGTGGGCACCAAAGTCGTTGTATTGCGCTGAGAATAGCGCAGATATTTTCGTCCTTTAGGAAAGGCGCCGCTCGAGGGCGCCTTTATTTTGCGGGATCGAGAGCTTAGCTTGTTGCGATGAACGCCCATGCGCCCGCCGCGCCCGCCCCGCTCGTCGACCCGTTCGGCCGCGCGATAGCTTACGTCCGCGTGTCGGTTACCGATCGCTGCGATTTCCGTTGCGCGTATTGCATGTCCGAGGACATGAACTTCCTGCCCAAGCGCGACGTGCTTTCGCTGGAGGAACTCGATCGCCTGTGTTCCGCCTTCGTCAGGCTTGGCGCCCGCAAGCTGCGCATCACCGGTGGCGAACCGCTGGTTCGACGCGACATCATGACCCTGTTCGGTTCGCTGTCGAGACATCTCGAAAGCGGCGCGCTCGACGAACTCACCGTCACCACGAACGGCTCGCAACTGGCCCGCTTCGCCGGAGATCTCAGGGCCTGCGGCGTCCGGCGGATCAATGTTTCGCTCGATACGCTGGATCCGGTAAAATTCCGCGCCGTGACGCGCTGGGGCGAGTTGGAGCGCGTCCTGGCCGGTCTCGACGCCGCCGACAGGGCGGGCCTGAAGGTCCGCATCAACGCCGTGGCGCTGAAGGGTTTCAACGACGACGAGGCGCTCGGTCTGGTCGAATGGGCGCACGGACGCGGCTACGACATCGCCTTCATCGAGGTAATGCCGTTGGGCGCGGTCGAGAAGGATCGCTTCGATCAGTATCTGCCGCTGACCGACTTGCGCGCTTCGCTCGAACAACGCCTGACTTTGACTTCGTCGTTGCATGCGACCGGCGGGCCCGCGCGCTATTTCGACGTCGCCGAGACGGGCGGTCGGCTCGGTTTCATCACTCCGCTGACCCACAATTTCTGCGAAAGCTGCAACCGCGTGCGGGTCACCTGCACCGGCACGCTCTATATGTGCCTTGGCCAGGACGACGCCGCCGACCTGCGCGCGCCGCTTCGCCGCTCCGAATCCGACGGCCTGCTGGAATCGGCGATCCGCGCCGCGATTCTGCGAAAGCCGAAGGGGCACGACTTCTCGATCGGCCGCACCGGCAGCCACGCCTCGACCGGCCGCCACATGAGCGTGACCGGAGGGTGAGGGCGCAACGCCCGAGAAATTTCGCCGTCCCTCGGGTAGCGGCGCGACGAGACGCCCTATATATCTAGGCTTGTCCCGCGGGGCCTTGACCCCCGTATCGAGAAGGAAATTCGTGATGGCCGACGTTCGCGAGCGGATCGAGAAGCTGATCTCCGACAATCCGGTGGTGCTCTTCATGAAAGGCACGCCGCAGTTTCCGCAATGCGGGTTTTCCGGCCGCGTTGTTCAAATCCTTGACTACCTCGGCGCGCCCGTCGTCGGCGTGAACGTGCTCGAGGATGCCGATATCCGCCAGGGCATCAAGGACTTCGCCAACTGGCCGACGATCCCGCAGCTCTACATCAAGGGCGAGTTCATCGGCGGCGCCGATATTGCGACCGAAATGTTCCAGTCCGGCGAACTGGCCGCCATGCTGACCGAGGCCGGCGTCCCGGTGAAGCAGACCGCCAAGGCCTGACGCGCCGCCGGTTGCGCGGCCGGATCAGTCCGCCGCGCCGAAGGCCTCGCGCAATTCGCGCTTGAGCACCTTGCCGATCGCGCTGCGCGGCAGCCGTTCGATCAGCCTGACGGCGGCCAGTCGTTGGGTCTTTCCGACGCGCGCATTGACGAAGGCGCGGATCTCCTCGGCGTTCAGTTGGACGCCGGGCGTCGGCGCCACGAAGGCGACGGGCGTCTCGCCCCAGGCCTTTGAAGGGGCGCCGATGACGCTGGCTTCGCCAACGCCCGGGTAGGTCGTCGAGCACCGCCTCGAGGTCGCTGGGGTAGATGTTGAACCCGCCCGAGATGATCATGTCCTTGCGCCGGTCGAGCAGCGTCAGGAATCCCTCGGCGTCGAACCGGCCGACGTCGCCGGTGCGGATGAAGCGCTTGCCGCTGGGATCGCGCCATTCGGCCTCGCGGGTCTTCTCGCCCAGATTGTGATAGCCGGTCATCGTCGCTCCGGAATGGCCGACGATCTCGCCGACCTCGCCGGTCCGGACTTCGCGCCCCGCTTCGTCGATCAACCGGATGTCGTGGCCCTCGGCGGGCCGTCCGACCGTGTGGAGCTTGTCGGGGAATTGATGCGCGGCCAGGATGCAGGTCCCGCCGCCCTCGGTCATGCCGTAATATTCGACCAGGCCGCCCGGCCAGCGGTCGAGCACGTCGCGCTTCAGCGCGGCGGGGAAAGGCGCGCTGGTGCTGAATTTCATTCGGAAGGAGGAGAGGTCGAACCGCTCGAAATCGGGCAGCGCCATCAGGCGGCTATATTGAACCGGCACCAGCATCGCGTGGGTCGCGCGCTCGGCCTGGGCGAGTTCGAGGAAGCCGCGTGCGTCGAATTTCTTCATCAGCACGACCGCGCCGCCGCCGAAGAGCGCGGGAAAGACGCTGACCAGCGTCGTGTTGGAATAGAGCGGCGTCGAGACGAGCGTGATCGCGTCCTCGGCATAGCCGAACAGCGCCGCGCGCTGCACATGCAGCCAGCGCATGCCATGCGGTTGGTCGATGCCCTTGGGGACGCCTGTCGTGCCCGAGGAATAGATCGTGTTGAAGGTCCAGTGCGGTTCGATGCGCACCGGCGCCGGCTGCGCGCCGGGCTTTGCGAGCCACGCCGAAAACTGTTTGCCCGCCGCGCCGTCGTCGAGGGCGATGCGGGGACAGGCCAGATCGAGCGCCTCGAAGGCGCTGCGAGTCGTCTCGTCGAGGAACAACAGCCTTGCGCCGCAGTCGGCGACCATCGCGGCGAGGCTTTCGGGCGTCGAGCCCGGCGCCAGCGGCGCGACCACCACGCCTGCGCGCAGGGCGCCGAGAAAGAGTGCGAGATATTCGACGGAAGTCGAAGCGCAGATCGCGACCGAAGCCTGCGGCGGCACGCCGTCGCGCTGCAGGCTCGCCGCCACGCGGTCGACGAGCGCGTCGAGTTCGCCATAGTTGAGGGTCCTGCGCTCGTCCGCGAGCGCGCGCCGCCCTGGCGCCTGCCGCGCGGTCGCGGCGATCGTATCGGCGATCGGCCGAAAATCCTGCCAAGCCGGCGCAGTCGCATTCATCCCGTTTCCTCCGCCGCCCCGTCTCAGGCAGGGCGCGCCGATCATGCCAGCGCCGCGGGGGATGGAAAAGGGGGCGCTTTTTCAGGAAGGCGAGGCGGCGGGGCGGCGTCCGGCCTGGCGCGTCATTTGCGGCAGCGCCCGCGCCGACGTCTGCGCCGCGCTCACCAGGGAACGGTCCGGCCGAGGTAGTCGAGGTACTGCAGGCCGCCCTGTCCGTTTTGCGCTTCGATGACGTCGACCAGATTCGGAATGCTGTCCTCCATGCTCAGACGCGCATCGGGGCCGCCCAGATCGGTGCGCACCCACCCCGGAGCCAGAAGCAGCAGGGTGCGTGGGTCGCCGCGATGACGGGCGGCGAAACTGCGCATCAGGCTGTTGAGGGCGGCTTTGCTGGCGCGATAGACTTCATGGCCGCCGGTCTCGTTGTTGGCGAGGCTGCCCTGACCCGACGACATGACGGCGACCGCGCCGCTCGGCGGCACGAGGTCCTGAAACGTCTCGACGACGCGCATCGGGCTAAGGGCGTTGGTCGTCATCACGCGTACGAATTCTTCAGTGGAGACGTCAGCGATGGTTTCCCGGTCGTCGTTCGTGACGCCCGCGTTGACGAACAACAGGTCCACTCGCGTGGACCCGAGACGTCTGCGCAGGGCCGTAATCTGACCGCGATCGTTGATGTCGAGGAGCTCGATTTCGAGACGGCCGCCGGCCGTGTCGGCAAGCGCGTGCAGCGCGGTCCCCGAGCGGCTGCGCGCGGTGGCGACCACATGCCAACCGCGCTTCAGGTGCTCCTCCGCGAGCGCCAACCCGAGACCTCGGGAGGCGCCGATCAACAGGAGTCGTCGTTCCGGACTCGAACCTTGCACCGCAATCCGCCTGTTTTGAGAAACCGCGCCAGTTGGCGACAGCAATAGCAGATTTGGGGCAGGGCGGCAGGCGGGTCGAATGCAACGAACGGGCGCCCGCGACGCTGTCGAGATGAAATCTCGCCGGCCGTAATATTGCCTTGCCCGTCATGGCGGCTACGGACCGCGAGCCATGCCGGCTCGCCAAGGGGCGACAGGCCGGTCCGAATGACGACGGCTCACGCAATCAGTTTTCCGCCAAGGCTGACGAATTTGTCTCGCCACGCGAGCTTGTTGCGCCACCGCTCCGGGATCGCGCCCAGGCCCCATAGGGCCCCCGCGATCTGCCCGGCGACGGCGCCGACGGTGTCGGCGTCGTCGCCGAGATTGACCGCCTTGAGCACAGCCTCCTCGAACGTGTTCGAGCCGCCGACCGCCCAGAGAGCGGCTTCGAGCGTGTCGACGACATAGCCCGAGGACTTGATCTGATGACGCGGCTTGCCGCGCCAGCCGCCCTCGGCGATCGCCTTGACCTTCGGCGCGGCGAAAGTCGCCATCGGCGCCGGCCGAGAGCGCCGCGGGACCCTCGCCCGCGAAGCCCGCGACGAGGATGCGCGCCAGAACGCTCGGCGCTGTCGAGACATTCGGGCGCGGCGTGCGTCACCTCGGATTGCGCGCGCGCGAGAGCGGCGGCCTTGTCGGCGTCGCGATGGGCGGCGAGCGCGGCCGGCGCCAGGCGCATGATGCCGCCGTTGCCGGAGGCATGGGCCGCAGTGTCGCCGCGCGGCTCGCCAGTGCTGAGATAATTCGCCAGCGCGGCTCGGGTCGTGTTGCCGATGTCGAAGCAGCGGCCGTTGACGCTGTTTTCGCCGTGGCGCCACCAGCTCACGAAACGGTCGGCGAGATCGCGCGGGTCGAGCGCGCCCTCATTCGCAATCAGGCTTTCGGCGAGGCAAAGCGCCATCGACGTGTCGTCGGTCCATTCGCCCGGGCTTCAAGGCAAACGGGCCGCCGCCGACCATATCCGTGACAGGGGGGTAGCTGTCGCGCTGGCGGAATTCGATCGTCGCGCCGAGCGCGTCGCCGACGGCGAGGCCGATGAAGGCGCCGAACGCGCGGTCGCGACGCGGGTCGAGCGGGGCTGGGAGCGGTTCGGTCACGGGTTCGCCTTCCTCACGGTTCGCGCGGCGCATTGCTGTCGCGGCCGCGCGCTGTCAGGCGCGGCCCTGTCCGAACCCAGTTCTCCTGTGCGCGCGTCTCGATCGCTCCGGGCCGCACGGCGCGCACGCGCGCCATCGCGTCCTCAGGATCGACGCCAGTCTCCGCCAGCAGTCGCGCCGAGATCATGCCCGCGCGGCCGAGCCCGCCGCGACAATGGACGACGATATTCTCGCCTCTCGCGAGGCGCGCGCGCAGCGTCTCGCTGTGGGCCGGCCATTCCGCCTCGAAGGCCGGGTCCGGCGTGCCGACGTCGCTGATCGGCAGGTGCAGCCAGTCGAGTCCGCGCCGGCGCGCCTCCTCGCCGAGCCCGGGAATCCGAAGCAGGTCGAACTCGTGCGGCTCGATCAGCGTGACCAACGTTCGCGCCGGCCAGGCGACGATGGCGTCGAGATCGGCGGCGAGATCGCGCGCCCAGGGACCGCTCATCGAGCCGAGGTCGTGTTTTCCCGGCGCGAATGTTACGCCGATCTTGCCCATGCCGGGCGCGATCTCGACCGGGGCGATGCGAAGCGGATCGTTCTGGCTGGTTTTGATCACCGAGGTTCTCGCATTGCGAAAGGGTAGGGCCGCCGGGCTTCGCCCGACGGCCGGAGCGTTCAGCGCCCGCCCGTGAGCCTGGACGACCAGGAGGGCTTCGCAGGACGATAATCGGCGCGGTTGCTGGCGCGTAGGTAAGAGCCGACCTCCATCTCCTTGCGCGTGCGCTCGTCCCAATCGCGATCAACGTTCTGCTTGAGGATCGCGATCTCGCGCAGCAGCGGCAGCGCCCGAGGCAGGCCCGCGCAATAGCGCTCGAAGAAATGTAGCTCGCGTTCGACATAGCGGCGCGCCTGACGTCGCTCGCCCAGTCGGTTCATATGCGCCGCATTGCGGACGATTTCGGCGTGCCAGGCATTGGCGACCGCCATCGACGCGGCTTCGTCGCGAGACTGCTTGTTGTTGCGGCTGCCCTCGACGAGCGTGAACGTCGCTTCCGCGGATTGGGCTTCGAGGGCGCCGCCGCCGCGCGCCGTTCCCTGTGCGGTGACGCCGAACAGCAAGGCGTCGTCGATCGCTCCGGCCGGCAGGGTAATGCGGAAAACGCAGGTCCTCGGGCGTCCGGCGGTCAATGCGCCCAATGCGACCGAGAGCGAGCCTGCGCCGACCTGCGTGGGCGACGAACCGACGAAGGCCGCCTTGGCGGTTGCCGGCACATGCAGGGTGATCGAGACGTCGCGAGCGACGGTGTCAGCGATCTCGCCGAGTTCGCCCATCAGAGCGTCGACGATTTCGGCGCCGACTTCGGCGTCGTGCAGCCGTCCGCCGCCATGCTCTGCGATGGCCTGCAACACCGCCGTCACATAGCCGTCGCCGATGCCGACGCAGCTCGTCGCTATGCCGCGCTTGGCGAGTTCCGCGGCATGGATGGCGAGTTGTTCGTTGTCGAGGATCCCCGCGTTGGCGGCGCCGTCGGACAGCAGGATGACCCGGTTGACGCCCTCGCCCAGCGCGGACCTCGCGACGCATTCGGCGCCGGTCAGCCAGCCCTCGCTGAGGTTGGTGTTGCCGCGCGTGCGCAAGGCGCCAATGGCGGCGCGGATGCCGCTCAGCGCCTCGCCGGCGGGCGGCTGAGCCTCGACATGAACGATCACGTCGTCGGCGAAGCTGACGACCGAGAGACGGTCGAGGGGGCGAAGCCGCTCGGCGACGCCGACCGCGGCGCGCTTGGCGTTTTCCAGCTTTTCACCCGCCATGGAGCCGGACGCGTCGATGACGATGGCGAGATTGATGGGCGGGGCAGGTTTGGGGCCCGCGCCCTCGACGCGTTCGCCTTCGAGGGTCGCAACAATATAGCGCACGGAATCGCCTTCGGCCCAGGCGAGCGAGCGGTCGGCGGCCGCGGTCAGTTTCAGGCGTTCAGTCATGGTCGGCTCCTCCGGTGAGAATGGCGCGCAGCAAATCGGCGATCTGTTCGAAACGCGCGATTTCCTCGGGCGAATGGTCGCCGCGAACGGTCAGTTCGAGGTCGGGCGTGATGGCGATGTGAACGCGCACCTCGCCCCGCGCCTTGCGGCGGGCGGGGCGCGCGCCGGCGATCCGCTCCAGCGCCTCGGCCAGGCGCGTAAGCCGCGAGCCGGGGGCCGCGGGTACGGGAGGCGGCGGGACCGCCGCAGCGGGCGCGAGCGATACAGCGCCGGGCGGCGCGGCGCGCAGGGCCGGCGACGGCATGGGCGCGCGTCTGGCTGCGCCGGCGCCGAATATGCCCGTGCTGCGAAGGCCGCGCAGATAATCAGCGGCGCTGGTGCCGCTGGGCGGGGCCATGGGAGCGGACCCGGCTGTCGCGGCGTCGGCTTGCGCGCCGACGCCTTCGGCGGGTCCCGCCTTCGCGGCATAGGCCTCGATCCTCGCTTCGTCGGCGGCGAGCAGGTCCTGCCGGATCTCGGACAGGGCCATGCCGTAGATTTCCCGCATCGCCCGCGCCGCGAGGGCCCGGGTCAGCGCGGAGCGCGGATAGCGAGCATTGCGCCCGACCGTCTCCGCGCCGGGAATGACGCCCTGCGCCATCCAGCTCCTCAGGGTGCGGATTTCCACGCCGGAGCGCTCGGAGAGTTCCACGAGGGTGAGGAAGTCGTCGGTCATGGCGAACTTATGAACTAATAATATCGACATGTCAAATTTTAGCATTAGACCGCCACAACCGGGGTTGGTTCGGCGCAAACCCCCTGCCGCGCCGACGACCGCAATTTGGCGCGCAAACCGCGGCATCCCTTTCGGCCTGAGGTCGAGACGCTTTCGGCGTCGGCGCCTCGGCAATCGCGGCGGCCGCCCGAGCGACGTCCTTACGGTTACCGTGTTCCCAAGAACCGCGCCGGCAGGCTTTCAAAGCGGTAGATCGTATTGTTGAGCGCGACCACGGGCTCCCCGGTCTCGATCTTTTCCACGCGCGGGATCATCGCTTTGAGCAGCGAGACCATTTCGAGCTGCGCCAGATGCATGCCGACGCAGATATGGACGCCTCGCCCGAAGCCCAGATGCTGTCCCGGCGGGCGCGCGATATTGAAATCGTCGGGCCGTTCGAAGACGCGTTCGTCGCGATTCGCGCAGGCGAAAAGCATCATGACGCGCGCGTCCGCCGGAATCGTGACCTCGCCGATGGTCACCGCACGGGAGGTATGGCGCGAGAATGAGCGCACGGGCGAGCCCATCCGCACGGCTTCGTTCGCCGCGCCGCGCGCAAGCTCGGGCCGCTCGCGCAGCAGCGCCCATTGCTCGGGGTGGCGTCCCAAAAGTTCGATGAGATGGCCCGTCGCCGAAATTGTCGTGTCGAGGCTCGGATTGAGATAGTCGCGCATACACACCGGCGCCAGATCCGGCGCGAGTTCGCCGCGCGCCACCTTGTCGTAGAGATCGCGGCTCCAACTCCGCGGCTTCAGCGCTTCGGGCGTCGCTTGCGTTGCAACGAACGCGCGCTGCTCCAGAAACACTTCGAGGGCGGCTTTCCCCCGCGAGTTCTGGACCCCGAGCAGATCAAAAGTCGCCGACGCCCAGCGCAACATATTCTCACGACCGAATTCCGGCAGACCGACGAGGTCGCGAACGATGGTCAGCGGCAGATGCGCGGCAAGATCGTTCATCGCGTCGAATTCGCCAGCCGCGATCAACCGGACGATCAACGCCTCGGCCGAACTCTCGATGGTCGGTCGAATGTCCTCCAGGGCCGCTGGAAGCAGGGGCGCGGAAGTCGCTCGCCGGATCGCGCGATGCCGCTCTCCGTCCGACGCGGCCGAATTGCCGCGGGTGATCTCGTTGGCAAAGGCGTCGGCCGCGACGCCCTTGCCGCTCACGAAGGTTTCCGGATCCCGCAAGGCGTTCGCGACGGCTTCGTAGCGGGTGAGCGCGAAGTTGCCGTGGCGCGGCAGCCAGACAACCGGGCCGAGCGCGCGCATGCGCGCGTAATGCGGCCAGGGGTCGCGAATGAATTCGTCGGAATAATAGTCCGCTTCGTAGCAGGGCGCTGGGTCCATTCTAATGTCCGCCGTCGGCGCGTCTGAAACCATTTGTCGGCTTTCGCGCAAGGAGGTTCCTGGATCATCGTAGCCGCTGGGAAAGCAAAAGATCCAGGAATCTTGGCCGGCGAAGCAACCGGAGGACGACGCCCTAACGGATATCGGGTGCGACGAGCCGGCAGTCTTCGAAGGAGGAGGTCCGGCGTGCGCTCGAAGCGTTGCGCGGCGACCCCCATCCCCTTTTCGGAGCCGCCATCCCGGGTCAAATCTTTCCGGCACACAGGCCGGAAATTTGTGCGGATGGTAGCGGGAGAGGGACTCGAACCCCCAACACGCGGATTATGATTTCGCTGCTCTAACCACCTGAGCTACCCCGCCCAAGCCCGGGGCCGGACGGACCCGAGAAAGCGGGCCGCTTATAGGAAGGCGCGAGCGAAACTGTCAAGGCGAAGACGCGCTGCGGCCGAAGACCCGGCTGGATTTTCGGCCCGCGCGACCTTATATCGCTGGGGCATCGCTGGACACGCCGGGTTCGGACCCGCGACAGGAAGCCGTTGGCCATGAACCGATTTGAAAAGCGCCCCAGCGCAGCCAATGAGGCGCAGTTGCAGTATCTCGACGGCGACTTCCGCGTCATCAAGCCCGGGCTTTACGTGCTTTGCGGCGTCACCGGCGCGGCGATCAGTCTCGACGAATTGCGCTATTGGAGCGTAGAGTTGCAGGAAGCCTACGCCAGCCCCGAGGCTGTAATGGCGCGGCTCGCCGGGCGCATTCCGGGATAATTTGCCGCAACGGACGCTTGCGAAGCGACGGCGTCGCGATGGGCGGTCCGGCGCGTGATCTCCGCGGCGGCGCGCTTGTGCGCGGCCTTGCGCGCCGGGCGACCCGGAGCGCTGTCACCCCATGAGAATTGGCGGCTTCCGGGGGCGAATCGGTTCGAAACGGATCAGGGCCAGCGAGGCTGCCGGGGCCGCGCTTGACGCGTTTCGGTTCGCGGCGGCGCCCGCCCTCTTGCTTTTTTCGCCTCTATAGTTCATATATGAACAATCCAGCCGGGGCCGTCGATCGGCCTCGCTCGTCTCGCCCGAATCTTACGCAAGGATCCCGGAATGCCCCTGTACAAAGCGCCCGTGAGCGACACGGTGTTTCTTCTGACCGACGTGTTCGACTTCCAGCGCTACAGCAACCTGCCCCGTTTCGCCGAGGCGCCGATCGACGTCGTCGAGGCGGTGCTCAGCGAGGGCGGCAAGTTCGCCGAGGAGGTGCTGCAGCCGCTCAACCTGCCGGCGACCGCGAGGGCTGCAAGCGCCGCCCGACGGCTCGGTGACGACGCCGAAAGGCTTCAAGGAGGCCTACAAGGCCTATGTCGAGGGCGGCTGGGTCGGCATCTCCGGCGCGCCGCGAATATGGCGGGCAGGGCCTGCCGCACTTTCTCGAGCGTCGCGCTCAGCGAATATACGATCGCCGCCAATCAGGCCTTCGCGATGTATCCGGGCCTGACCAACGGCGCGGTCGGCGGCGCTTGCAGGTGCATGGCTCAGCGACGAGCTGAAGGCGCGCTATCTGCCGAAGATGACCTCCGGCGAGTGGACCGGCACGATGAACCTGACCGAGCCGCATTGCGGCACCGACCTCGGGCATGATCAAGACGCCGGGCGGCGCGCAACGCCGACGGCTCGTTCGCGATCACCGGCCAGAAGATCTTCATTTCGGCCGGCGAGCACGATCTCGCGGAGAACATCGTCCATCTCGTGCTCGCGCGCATCGAGGGCGCGCCGGCGGGCGTGAAGGGCATCTCGCTGTTCGTCGTGCCGAAATTTCTCGTCAACGACGACGGCTCGCTCGGCGCGCGCAACGCGCGTCGTCCTGCGGCTCGCTCGAGCACAAGATGGGCATCCACGGCAACGCGACCTGCGTGATGAACTACGACGGCGCCAAGGGCTGGCTGGTCGGCGAGGAGAATCGCGGCCTCAACGCGATGTTCGTGATGATGAACGGCGCGCGCCTCGGCGTCGCCGTGCAGGGCCTCGTCGCAGTCCGAGGTCGCCTATCAGAACGCCGCGGCCTACGCGAAGGAGCGGCTGCAGGGGCGCTCGCTGACCGGCGCGAAGGAGCCCGGCAAGCCCGCCGATCCGATCATCGTGCATCCCGACGTGCGCCGCATGCTGCTCGAGATCCGAGCGTTCAACGAGGCGGCGCGCGCGCTGATGATCTCGGTCGCGCTCGCCGAGGACGAGGCGCTGGAATTCGCCCGATCCGAAAGCGCGCCAGGCGGCCGACGATCGCCTCGGGCTGATGACGCCGGTCATCAAGGGCATGTTCACCGACATCGGCTTCGCCAATGCCGTCAAGGCGCAGCAGGTGCTCGGCGGGCACGGCTACATCGCGGAATGGGGGATGGAGCAATTCGTGCGCGATGCGCGCATCGCCATGATCTACGAAGGCGCCAACGGCATCCAGGCGCTCGATCTCGTCGGGCGCAAGCTGCCCAAGGACGGCGGCCGCGCGATGTCGGCGTTCTTCGCCGAGGTCAACGGCTTCCTGACCGCCAACAAGGAGGACGCCGCGCTTGCGCCCTATCTGGCGCCGGTCAAGTCCGCGCTTGGGCAATTGCAGCAGGCGACGATGTGGCTGATGCAGAACGGCATGAAGAACCCCGACAACGCAGGCGCCGCATCGACCGATTATCTGCATCTCATGGGACTGACGTCGCTCGGCTATATGTGGGCGCGCATCGTCAAGGCGGTGCTCGCGCGCCAGGCGGCGGGGACGAGCAATCCCGGGCTCGACGCCAAACTCGCGCTGGCGAAGTTCTTCAACGCGCGTATGCTGCCCGAGGCGGGCGCCCATCTCGCGCGCATCGCGAGCGGGGCCGAGACCCTGATGGAACTGCCGGCGGCGGCGTTCTGATCGATACGAGCCCCGGGGGAGGAGGTCGACGTGCCAGCGGAGCGAGGGCCTACAGGTCTGACGGGCGGCTGCCAATGCGGCGCCGTGCGTTATCGTCTCGACGCCGCTCCGGACGGGGCCAGCATCTGCCATTGCCGCATGTGTCAAAAAGCGGGCGGCGCGCCCTTCATGGCGTTCGCCGGCGTACGGAACGGCAAGTTCGTCGTCACGCAGGGCCGCATCGCGGTCTTCGCCAGTTCCGACATCGCCGAGCGCGGGTTCTGCGCGCGATGCGGCACGCCGCTGACCTATCGCGGCGTCGGCGCCGAACATGTCAGCGTCACGATCGGCAGCCTCGACGACCCCAACGCGGTCGCCCCGGAGGGTCAGCTCGGCGTCGAATCGAAGCTCAACTGGCTCGCGGACGCGCTGGCGTCGCCCGCGATGCGCACCGACGACTGGCTCGCGCGCAAGAAGATCGCGGCGATCCGGCAATCAACAACATCCCGACCACGAGAATTGAACCCGATTGCAGGAGAACGAGATGGCCGACGCATTCATCTATGATCACGTGCGCACCCCCCGCGGGCGCGGCAAGCCCGACGGGTCGCTGCACACCGCGTCGACGCTCTATCTGGCCGCGAGCGCGCTGAAGGCGATCCGCGAGCGCAACCATCTCAACTCGGGCGAAGTCGACGACGTCGTCATGGGCTGCGTCGACGCGGTCGGCGAGGCCGGCGGCGACATCGCGCGCATGGGCGCGCTCGCGGCGGGCTTCGGCGACAGCGTGCCGGGCGTACAGATCAACCGCTTCTGCGCCTCCGGACTCGACAGCGTCAATTTTGCGGCCGCGCAGGTGATGGCGGGCCAGCACGACATGACGATCGGCGGCGGCGTCGAATCCATGAGCCGCGTCGGCATCGGCGCGCAGGGCGGCGCCTGGCCGGTTGATCCGATGCTCGCCGTTCCCGCCTATTTCATGCCGCAGGGGATTTCGGCCGATCTGATCGCGACCAAATACGGCTTCTCCCGCGACGACGTCGACAGCTACGCCGTCCAGTCGCAGAAGCGCGCGGCGGAGGCCTGGAAGGACGGACGGTTCAAGAAATCCATTGCGCCGGTGCGCGACATCAACGGCCTGACCCTGCTCGACCATGACGAGCACATGCGCCCGACGACCGACATGCAGTCGCTCGCCAGCCTGAAGCCCTCCTTCGTGATGATGGGCGAGCAGGCCGGCTTCGACGCCGTCGCGACCCAGGCGCATCCCGACGTCGAGAAGGTCATTCACGTTCATCACGCCGGCAATTCGTCCGGCATCGTCGACGGCGCGGCGGCGGTGCTGCTCGGCTCGCGCGAGGCGGGCGCCAAATCGGGCCTCAAGCCGCGCGGGCGCATCCGCGCCTTCGCCAATATCGGCACCGAGCCCGGCATCATGCTGACCGGCCCGGTCGACGTGACGAAGAAGGTGCTCGCGCGCGCCGGCATGAAGATCTCCGACATCGACCTGTTCGAGGTCAACGAGGCGTTCGCCGCCGTCGTCTTGCGCTTCTGCCAAGCCTTCGACCTCGACACGTCGCGGGTCAACGTCAACGGCGGCGCGATCGCGATGGGCCATCCGCTCGGCGCCACCGGCGCGATGATCCTCGGCACCGCCCTCGACGAGCTCGAGCGCACCGGCAAGAGCGTCGCCCTGATCACGCTCTGCATCGGCGGCGGCATGGGCACCGCCACGATCATCGAGCGGGTCTGAGTTCGGCGCGGCGCAAGCCGCGACGACGATAGTCGAAGCCAGGGACTAATCCGGGAGGGTTACATGTCAGGCTTTCGAATTTCGGCGTCGATCCTGGGCTTTGCCGCCGCGCTCGTCTTCGCCTCGCCCGCTTCGGCGGCGGGCGAATGCAAGGATCTCAAGCAGTTCATCAAGGACGAAACCGCCGGCGCGCAGAAATACGTCGATATTTTTACGTTCCGGAAGAATCACCGAGGCGACAACGTGCTGCTCCTGTTCAAGGACACGACCGAAAAGGGCGTCCCGCCCAAACATTGGTTGTTCCTCAATCGCCCGCAGACCGAGACGAGCGACTTCTGCGTCGTCGGCCGGGGCGAGGAATTCGGCCAGCACGACGACATGCATGAGAACACCTATTCCAACACTTTCGGCGAACCGGGTTCGGGCTATCCGCGTTGTGCGGCGTCGGCGGCGAATGCGCCCGCTTCCGATCTCTTGCGCGCCTGGGCCTACAAACAGCTCAACGACGCGATCGCCCTCTACACCGCCTCGCCGAAAACCTCCGGTTTTCAGTTCCTGATCGCCTCCGACCAGGACTGGATCATTATCGAAGACCACAACAACGACAATCCTCAGACGTCGTGCTTCTACGACCGCGGCTCTGACGTCTTCATGCGTTTCAACAATACGGTTCCCGCGCCTTAGGGCGGCGACCGCTCAAGATGGAGCATCCGATATGAGCCTCGTTAATTTCCGCCTCGAGACCGACGCCGACGGCGTCGCGCTGATCACCTGGGACATGCCCGGGCGTTCGATGAATGTCCTCAACGACGAAGTGATTTCCGAAATCGAGGCTTTCGTCGATCAGATCGCCGCCGATCCCGCGATCAAGGGCGCCGTGGTCACTTCCGGCAAGGCCGGGTTTTCCGCCGGGGCGGATCTCACCATGCTCGAGGGCATGGGCGCGCAATATGCGAAGATCGCCAAGGCGCAGGGCGAGGAAGCCGCGATGCGCGCCTTCTATGAAGGCGTGCGCAAGATCAATGTCGTCTATCGCAAGCTGGAAACCTGCGGCAAGCCGTTCGCGGCGGCGATCAACGGGGTCTGCATGGGCGGCGGGTTCGAGCTTGCGCTCGCCTGTCAGCACCGAATCGTCGCCGACGACGACAAGGCGCGGGTCGGGCTGCCCGAGATCAAGGTGGGCCTGTTCCCCGGCGGCGGCGGCACGCAGCGCGTGGCGCGGCTGATGCCGACGCCCGACGCGCTTCAGATGCTGTTCAAGGGCGACCAGATCCGCCCGGCCGCGGCCAAGAGGATGGGCCTGGTGCATGAGGTCGCGCCGCTCGGCGAGATCGTCCAGCGCGCGAAAGACTGGGTGAAAGCCAACCCGAACGCCAAGGCGCCCTGGGACGATCCGAAATTCAAGTTGCCCTCCGGCAAGGTGTTCTCGCCCGGCGGCATGATGATCTGGCCGGCGGCCAACGCGATCTATCGCCGCGAAACCTACGACAATTACCCAGCCGCCAAGGCGATCCTCGCCAGCGTGTTCGAGGGCCTGCAATTGCCTATGGATCTCGCGCTCGCGGTCGAGAGCCGCTATTTCGCGAAGATCGTGCGCTCGAAGGAAGCGGCGGCGATGATCCGCTCGCTGTTCCTGTCCAAGGGCGAACTCGAGAAAGGCGCGCGCCGGCCCGCGGAAGTTCCCGCGACCAAGCTGAAGAAGATCGGCGTCCTCGGCGCCGGCTTCATGGGCGCCGGCGTCGCCTATGTCTCGGCGAGCGCGGGTCTCGAGGTCGTTCTGATCGACCGCGACCAGGACTCGGCCGACAAGGGCAAGGCCCATTCGGAGAAACTGATCTCGAGCCAGATCGCCAAGGGCCGCGCCAAGAGCGCCGACCGCGACGCGTTGCTCTCGCGCATCAAGCCGAGCGCGGATTACGCGGATCTCAAAGGCTGCGACCTGATCGTCGAAGCCGTGTTCGAGGATCGCGCGGTCAAGAAGGAGGCGACCGAGAAGGCGCAGGCGGTCGTCGGGCCCGACGTCGTGTTCGCGAGCAACACCTCGACGCTGCCGATATCCTCGCTCGCTCAGACCTCGAAGAATCCCGACAATTTCGTCGGCATCCATTTCTTCTCGCCGGTCGACAAGATGATGCTGGTCGAGATCATCATGGGCGAGCAGACCAAGTCGAAGGCGCTCGCGACCGCGATCGATTTCGTGCGCGCGATCAAGAAGACGCCGATCGTCGTCAACGATTGCCGCGGCTTCTACGCCAACCGCTGCGTCGGCAATTACATCAGGGAAGGCCACCTGATGCTGATGGAAGGCGTGCCGCCGGCGATGATCGAGAACTGCGCCAAGATGGCGGGCATGCCGGTCGGGCCGCTCTCGCTCAACGACGAGGTCGCGATCGACCTCGGCTGGCGCATCCTGCAGGCTACCAAGAAAGACCTCGGCGCCAACGCGGTCGATCCTGCGCAGGAGAAGCTGCTGGAGGCGATGGTCGTCAAGGCGCAGCGCTTCGGGCGCAAGAACGGCAAGGGTTTTTACGACTATCCCGCCGTCGGAGCGAAGACCCTGTGGCCGGGCCTGGCCGAAATCGCGGGCAAGCGGCTCGATCCCGACAATATCTCCGTGCAGGATCTCAAGGACCGCTTCCTGTTCACGCAGGCGCTCGAAGCGGCCCGTTGCATGGAGGAGGGCGTCGTCACCGACCCGCGCGAGGCCGACGTCGGCTCGATCCTGGGCTTCGGCTTCGCGCCCTTCACTGGCGGCACGATCTCGCTGATCGACGGCCTCGGCCCGAAGGCCTTCGTTGCGCGCGCGCAGGAACTGGCGGCCAAATATGGCCCGCGTTTCCTGCCCAGCGAAGGGCTCAAGGCAATGGCGGCGAGCGGCGAGCGGTTCTATAAGAAATACGCGCCGAAGACGAAGAACGCGGCGTGAGCGAGGGCTGGCGGGCGGTCGCTTCTCCCGCAAAGGGAGAAGGCCCCTACACCCAGCCCGCGAGTTCCTTGCGCGCCACGGCCTCGAGCACCGCCATGCCCTCGTCGCTGTCGTTGAGGCACGGCAGGGCGGCGAATTTCTCGCCGCCGGCCTCGTGGAAATATTCGGCGTTTTCGACGCCGATCTCTTCCAGCGTCTCCAGGCAGTCCGCCGCGAAGCCGGGCGTCAGCACCGCGAGGCGCTTGACGCCGGAGCGCGCGAGGTCCTGCACCGTGTGGTCCGTATAGGGTTTCAGCCATTCCGCGCCGCCGAAGCGCGACTGGAACGTCATGCGCAATTTTTCAGGCGGCAGGCCGAGCGCCTGCTGCAGCAGCCGCGTCGTCTTTGCGCAATGGCAGTAATAGGGATCGCCCTTGTCGAAATATTCTTGCGGGATGCCGTGGAAGGAGGCGAGGAGCAGCTCGGGCTCGAAATCGAGCCTGGCGAGCGAAGCGCGGGTCGAGGCGGCGAGCGCCTGGATATAGGCGGGCTCGTCGTAATAGGGCGCGGCCACGCGCAGGGTCGGCTGCCAGCGCATCGCCTTGAGCGCGTCGAACGCCTTGTCGCAGACCGTCGCCGAGGTCGCGGCGCAATACTGGGGATAGAGCGGGACCAGCAAAATCCGGTCGCAGCCCTCGGCCTGCAGGGCTGCGAGGCGCTGGGCGATCGAGGGCTTGCCGTAGCGCATGGCCCAATCGACCGTGATCGGACGCGCTGCTGCGAGGCGCGCGAGGCTTTCGCTCAGCTTGCCCGATTGCGCTGACGTGATCGTCTTCAGCGGGCTCTCGTCGCGCTCCTTGTTCCAGATCGAGTCGTAATCGCGTCCCTTCACGCTCGGGCGGCGCGTCAGGATGATCAGGTTGAGGATCGGCCACCACAGCCACCGCGGCGTCTCGATCACGCGCCGGTCGGACAGGAATTCCTTGAGATAGCGGCGCATCGACCAATAATCGGTCGCCTCCGGCGTGCCGAGATTGACGATGAGCACGCCAACCCGGCCGCTTTTGACCGAGGGATGGCCGGCGGGCCGGACCGACTCGAAAACCTCGGGGGAGGCGGGGGCGTTCACGCCCCCCTCCCGCGATGCGGTTCCCGAACGGCAGCCAAGCGAACCATCAATCCCCCAAAACGCGCAGGTGCGCGCCTGACCTCAGGCCGGCGTGAAATTCGTCGCGACGCCGTTGATGCAATATCGCAGCCCCGTCGGCGGCGGGCCGTCGGGGAAGACATGACCGAGATGCGAGCCGCAACGCGCGCAATGCACTTCCGTCCTCACCATGCCCCACGATCGGTCGGTCGTCGTCTCCACCGATCCGGGCACGGGATCGTTGAAGCTCGGCCAGCCGGTGCCGCTGTCGAATTTGCGCTTCGACTCGAACAGGGGCTGGTCGCATCCGGCGCAAGTGAATACGCCGGCGCGCTTCTCCCAGTTCAGTGCGCAGGAGCCCGCGCGCTCGGTGCCATGTTCGCGCATGACGTGAAACTGCTCCGGCGTCAGGCGCTGCGCGCCATTCGGCTTCGGTGCGGGTGACGGGATAAGCGTGGCTGTCCATGAAAGTCTCTCCGAGCCCTTATGTATCGCAAGCGCGGCCGAGCGCAACGCTCGGCGCACCCGAGGTTCGCGCCGGGGCCCCGCTACGTTACTGCGCGGCCTCCCCACCCGACGCGGAATTGATCATGAATTGGGCAGCGGCGAGCGCCGCGAAGGCGCCGCCGCGGGCGACCAGTGCGTCGAAGGCCCCGGATTCCACGATCCGGCCCCTGTCGAACACCAGGATGAGGTCGGCGTTGCGGATGGTGGCGAGCCGATGGGCGATCACGAAGGTCGTGCGCCCGCGCCGCGCCGCCTCGAGCGCCTGCTGCAGCTTGGTCTCGGTCGCGGCGTCGAGCGCGCTGGTCGCCTCGTCGAGCACGAGAATCGGCGGGTCCTTCAACAGCGCGCGCGCGATCGATAGCCGCTGGCGCTCGCCGCCCGAAAGGTTGCGCCCGCGCTCGCCCACGATCGTGGCGAGGCCCTGCGGTTGGCGGGCGACGAAATCGGCGGCCTGGGCGAGTTCGAGGGCGCGCTGGATTTCCGCCGCGCTCGCGTCGGGCTTGCCGATGCGCAGGTTCTCCTCGATCGAGCGTGCGAGCAGGAACGGCTCCTGGAACACGACGCCGATATTGGCGCGCAGCGAACGCAGCGTCATGTCCCTGACGTCGCGCCCGTCGATCGTGACCCGGCCCTCGCTCGGATCGAACACGCGATGCAGCAGCGCGAGCGCGGTCGACTTGCCCGAACCCGTCGCGCCGACCAGCGCGATCGTGCGCCCCGCCGGCGCGTCGAACGAGACTTCGCTCAGCGCGGCGCGCTCGCCGCCATAGGAGAAGCCGACGCTTTCGAACTCGACGCGTCCGACGAGCCGCCCGACCGCGGCGGCGCCGGGGCGATCGGCGACTTCGGCCCTCGCGTCGAGCACGTCGAAGAACTGACGGAGCTGCGGCGCCTGGCCGAACATGAAATTGACGAAACCGACGATCTGCTCCAGCCGCCCGATCAGATTGGTCGCGAGACTCATGAAGGCGACGATCTGCGCCGATTGTCGTCGCGCCGTGAATGTCCAGCCAGATGCCGACGAGGAAGATCGCGAGCAGCGACAGCGTCGAACTGGCGCGCGTCGCGACCGAGGCGATCGCCCACCAGGTCAGCACAGGAAATTGCGCCGCGAGCAGACGTCCGCTGATCTCGCGCAGGCTGCGCGCCTCGTCCTCGACGCGGGTGAAACTCTGGATGACCGGGAGATTGCCGAGCGCGTCCGAAACCCGCTCGGCCAGATTGGTGGCGATGTCGGTCGCCTGTCCCTGCATAGCGGCGGTTTTGCCGATGACGTAGTTCATCGCCAGCGCGAAGACGACGACCAGCGCGATCAGGATGCCGCCCAGCCGGAAATTGACGAACAGCGTCATCGGCAGCAGCACGAACAGCGCGACGAAGCCGGCGCAATGTTCGCGGAAGAACGAGAGCCAGACGCTGAACATCGCGTTGGTTCCCTCGATCATCACCTTCAACAGCCGTCCGCTGTGGGCCTGCGCATGGAAGCGCAGCGGAAGATGCATCACATGCTCGAAATAATCGGCCATCGCCGCCAGGCGGCGACGGTGGGCGAGCCGGTCGGCGTACAGCGAGACGAGCACGCTCGCCACTATCGAGAACAGTCCGAACCCGGCCCAGAGCGCGACCCAGGGACCGATATCGTCCCATTGCGGCGCCGCATTCCGGCTCTGTGCGCTCGCGAGACGGTCGACCACCTTGCCGAACAGCAGCGGCTCTGCGAATTGGGCGAAGGCGAGCGCGACATTGGCCAACGCCAGCACGACGGCGAGAATGACTACGGGCCTCAGCAGGGCGAGCACGCGGGCGTAGAGGCGCAGGAAGGACATGGACGGAGTCGACTCGGCGGGTCCCGGACGCGCCGGGTCGATTGCTTTTAGGCTAGCGCTTGCCCAAAATCACGGGACATGTCGTCGTTCGGAAAATCGGCCCGGCGCGCCGGCCTGACGTTCGTCGTCGGCGCGCTCGCCTATCTTGGCCTCGCCTACGGCGTCGCGCCCGATTACTGGCGCCATTACGAGCACCAGACCGGCCTCGCGCTCAAGCCGATGACGACTTCGACCTCGCTCGGCATTCCCGGCGACGCCCTCAATGTCGGGCTCGAGGGGACGCGCGAGGATATCCTGTGCGCGATGCGCGAGTCGGGCTGGCATGCCGCCGATCCGATTACGCTCGGCTCCAGCGTCAAGATTGCCGGCAGCGTGATCGTCCATCGCGCCTATCCCACCGCGCCGGTCAGCGATCTCTACTGGGAGGGGCGCAAGCAGGACCTCGCGTTCGAGAAACCCTCCGGCGCAACACCCAGCACCCGCCACCACGTGCGCTTCTGGCGCGCGCTGGCGGCAGGCGATCAGGGCGCGCCGGTCTGGCTCGGCTCGGCGACCTTCGATCGCAGCGTCGGCGTCTGCCATTATACGGGCGCGGTGACCCATCACATCGCCGCCGATATCGACGCCGAGCGCGACCTGCTCGCCAAGGATCTCGCCGCGACCGGCCATGTCTCGGCGACCTATCAGGTCAGCGGCGTCGGTCCGACCTTGCGCGGGCGCAATGGCGGCGGAGATCCCTATTTCACCGACGGCGAGATCACGGTCTCGCGCCTGCGCCCGGACTGCGCCAGCCAGGACGGCGCCCCCAATCAATTGCCTAGTCCGCCCGAGGCGCGGGCGCGCACGACGGTTTTCGGTTGGCTGGCGCGGCTGCGGCGCGCCTTGTTTTGAGGGGAGTCGTCGTGAACGGCGAGCGGCGACGAGGCGGCCGCGTCCGCAGCAGCCGTCGACGTGTGACGAACGCCACAGCGCCCGAGCCGGGGCGCGATTATAAAAATTCCATTAACGCGGCGAAACCTTCAGCCGAGGGAGCGTCAGATGGGATCGGATCGCAAATCGAACTGGGGTTTTCTGGTGATCTTGGCCGGCGCGATCTTCGCCGCGGCCGCCTACCTGATTTTCAGCATCGGCGTTCCCGCCAACATTCCCTTCGCGGTCGCGGAATATGTCCTGCTCGGCAGCATCTTCATCATGATGTTCGACTCTCTGGTCGAGGGACGGGACGAGCACTGAATTCGAGCGGAGCGGGATGGCTCTGAACGCTGATCGGCGCCTTGCGCGTTTGCCCCCCGCCGGGCGTGCGTAGGATCGGCAAGCGAACCTCCCGCTTCGGGGCCATCTCGCTCCGCTCGGAAATTCCCCGATGAGGGGCCCCGCATGGCGCGGCCCGGGCGCATGGCCCGCCGAGGCGCGCGACAACTCCGATGGCCGGCCTTAAGCGAGAGACCGCCTGCCGTCCCTCGAATGTTTTCCGGCGCCCCTCAGGTTCGCACGGGTCGATTCCTGCACGCCCCTAAGCAATGCGTTCAGCGCGTCCAGATGGTCGGCGATCGGTTTCGGGATGGGATCGCGCGCGAGCGCCAGCCAAATTTCCGCGCTGAGGTACATGAGCTCGATTTCGGCGATCTCAGCCAATTCTCTCTCAGTCGACTTCGTCCCCGCAGAATTTATCTCTGTGTCAGGGTTGAATTCTGACCTCACTGTGATGATCATATTGCGGTCGAAACTTGTATCATCCATCAGAAACGTCTATTCGTTAGTCTGCGATTGCCATCGAAACACTTTCGATTTGCCTGAAAATAACAATATGCAGAATCGAAACACAATTAGACTACAGAATCGACCTCCTATCTGACGGAGTAGCCAATATATACCTAAGATCAAGACGCGCCGGCGGCCGGGGGCGTCCGCGCGGCGTCAGTTCCAGTACATGCGCGTTGATTTCAGTGTCCCGACCCGTGTATTTTCGCGTGGAACCGAGCGCAATCGCCCGAACCCGGACTGGCGAGGAGGGTCTGTGCTAGTCAACGCCCGCAACTGGAACTGGCGAGCGTCGAACGATCCGTATTTGCTTCTCGACGGCGCGGACGGCGCGATCGTCAATGCGAATCGGGCTGCGGAAGGGTTCTGGGGCTATTCCCGCGCGCGCATCGTGGGCGCAAATTCGAGAGACCTGATCGACGCCGACGGGGCCGCGCGGATCGAAAGGGCGGCCGGAAGGACCGTTCGCTCTGGGTTCCGCCTTCGCTCCATCACGATCGTGCAACGGAGCACGGCGACGCATCTGGTCGATCTGATGGCGAGCGAGCATGGCGTCGTGGGCGGGCGTCGCCTCTGGCTCTGTCGTTTTCGCGAGAGCGGGCGACGCAGCGCGACCACGGAACTGCATCGCACCAATTGGGCGCTCGCCGCCTATGCCCGGTCCGCCTCGGCGCTGATTCATGCCCGCAATCTCAAATCGCAGATGCTGCAAGCCTGTGAGGCGATCGTGGAACAGGAGCCCTATGCGCTCGCGCTCGTCGGCCTCAAGGAACTCGACGCGGACAAAAGCGTGCGGCTGGTTTCCGCCGCCGGCTCAGCGATCGAATACGCCGAAGGCCTGCGACTCTCCTGGTCGGATGAGAGGCCGGACGGGCAAGGCGCCACCGGACGGGCGCTGCGCAGCGGCGTGCCCTATGTCATCCGGGACACGATGATCGACCCGGTTTTCGCCTATTGGAGAAACAGGGGCTTGCGCCACGGGTTGCGGTCGACCGTCACGGTGCCGTTCAAGAAGCTGGGCGAGGTCGCCGGGGCCCTGCTCGTCTATGCCTCGCAACCCAACGCCTTCGGCCCGAGGGAATTGAACCTGTTCGCGCAATTGGGCGAGGAAATCGGATTTGCGATGGCGATCGCCGACGGACGTCGGCAATTGTCCCAGGCGATGAGCGCGCAGCGGGCGGCCGAACAGCGGGCGCGCGCGCTTCAGAGCGATCTTGCGCGCGCCGAACGCATCGCCTTCCTCGGCGAATTCGCGGCTGCGCTCGCGCATGAGATCAATCAACCGCTGGCCGGCGTGCATATCAACGCGGATGCGGGGCTGCGCTGGCTCGGGCGCTCGCCGCCGGATATCGAAGAAGCGAAATCGGCGCTGCTGCGGATCGCGGCGGGTTCCCAGCGCATGGACGACGTCGTCAAACGCACGCGCACCCTTTATATGAACGAGGCAAGCGAATATCGCGCATTCGACATTAACGAGGCCCTGCAGGAAGTGATCGCCTTGATTGCGGACCGTCTGAAGAAGTCTTCGATTTCGTCGCTCGTGCGACTGAGCCGCGATCTGAAGCCGGTGCTCGGCGATCGCGTGCAATTGCAGCAGGTGATGTTCAACCTCGTCTCGAACGCCGCCGATGCGATGGAGGCTGTTTCCGAGCGGCCGCGCCGATTGAGGGTTCGCACGTCTATGACCGAGAAGGGCGAAGCGCAGATCGAAATCGAGGATAATGGCTGCGGCTTCGATGCCGCCGCCGGGGCCCGCCTGTTCGACCGCTTCTACACCACGAAGGCGGGCGGGACGGGGCTTGGCTTGTCGATCTCGCGTTCGATCGTTCAGGCGCACCAGGGATTCATCGAGGCGAGATCGGCCGATCCGCATGGATCAATCTTCGCTTTTAGTTTGCCTCTGGCTCCGGACGGAACCGCCTGATGACAGCGACGCCCGTGGTCATGGTCATTGATGACGATCCGTCTGTGCGCGAGGCGCTGGGGGCCCTGCTGCGCTCCGTCGACATGCAGGTCCAGGCGTTCGGCTCGGTGCAGGAATTCCTTGTGGCCAAGCTGCCGGATCGGCCGTGCTGCCTGGTTCTCGACGTGCGGCTGCCCGGCGCGAGCGGGCTTGACCTGCAGGACCGGCTGGCGAAGGCCGGCGTGCGCATTCCCATCGTTTTCATCACCGGCCACGCCGACGTGCCGATGACGGTCCGGGCCATGAAGGCCGGCGCGGTCGAATTTCTGGAAAAGCCGTTCCGCGATCAGGAGTTGCTCGACGCGATCCAACTCGCCGTCACGAACGACCGTTCTCGCCGCAAGCAGGACGAGGCGGTCAACGAGTTGCGCCGAAGGCTCGATAGTCTGACGCCGCGCGAGCGGCAGATCTTGCCGCTGGTGACGTCCGGCCTGCCGAACAAGCTGATCGCCGCCCGCATCGGGGTCAGCGAGATCACGGTCAAGGTTCACCGCGGCAGCGTTATGCGCAAGATGGGCGCCCACTCGCTGGCCGAGCTCGTCAAGATGTCGGAAAAGCTGCCGGTCTCGGCCGAACCGAACTGAGGCGCGGCGTCCGGAATCGGGGCGGCGGCCTTGAGCGGGAGCGCGCCATTGACGCCGCGTCCGTGAATTGGGACCTATGTCCTTGCCGTTACGGCGAAACGCGGAGGTCGGATTTGGCGCAGGAACCTGCGGCGGCGAGAGCGGGGCCGGCGCGCGAATGGCCAATGCTGCGCTCCTTCCGGGGCTGGCGGCTCGCCGACGCAGCGCCCGATGCAGTGGCGGGGCTCACGCTGGCGGCGATCGCGATCCCCGAACAAATGGCGACGGCGCGGCTCGCCGGGCTCGGGCCGGAGATCGGGTTCGTCGCACTGATCGCCGGCGCGGTCGGTTTTGCCTTGTTCGGCGCCAGCCGGCTGATGTCGGTCGGCGCCGATTCCACCATCGCGCCGATTTTCGCGGGCGCGCTCGCGCTGCTCGCGGCGGCGGGCACGCGAGATTATATGACTTCGGCCGCGGCGCTTGCGCTCGGCGTCGGAATCGCCCTTGTTTTCGCGGGAATTTTTCGGCTCGGATTCATCGCGGACCTGCTCTCGATCCCGGTCACGACAGGCTTTCTGGCGGGCATCGCCGTCCATATCCTGGTGAGCCAGGCGCCCTCGCTTCTCGGCGCGCCCGATCCGACCGGGCCGACGGTGATCAAGATCGCGACGCTCGTCAGGGGGATCGGCGGCGCCAATCCGTGGACGGTCCTCATCGGCCTCGGCGTGTTCGCAATCATTCTGGTCAGCGAGCGGATCAGCCCGCGCGCCCCGGGCGCGTTGATCGCGCTCGCCCTGGCGACCGGGCTCACCGTCGGCCTCAATCTCGAAGCGCGCGGCGTCGCGACGCTCGGCGCCATCGCCCGGGTAACGCCGACCCTGTCCATTCCCTTCATTTCCTTCACTCAGTTTCGCGAAGTCGCGCCGCTGGCTTTGATCGTCGCCGTCGTGGTGATGGTGCAAACCGCGGCGACGACGCGCAGCTTCGTCGACGATCCCGCCACAGGACCGGACGTAAACCGCGACTTCGTGGGCGTCGGCGCCGCGAATATTCTGGCTGGCTTCGCCGGCGCCTTTCCCGTCAACGCGAGCCCGCCGCGAACCGCGGTCGTTTCCGAAACCGGCGGCGCCTCGCAACTCGGCGCGCTCGTCTGCGCCGCGCTGACGGCTTGCCTTGCGCTCTACGGAGGCGGCGTATTGGCGCATGTGCCGCACGCCGCCCTCGCGGGCGTGCTGCTGTTCGTCGCGCAGCGCATCTTTCGCGTGCCGTCGATGGCCGATGTGCTCAAGCGCAGCGCGCCCGAATTCGCGTTGATCATCGCGACCATGCTCGCCATCGTCGTGCTTCCGATCCAGCAGGGCGTCGGAATCGGCATCATGCTGTCGATCCTCCACGGCGTGTGGACGACCACTCGCGCGAGCGCGGTCGAATTCCAGCGCATTCCCGGCACGTCGATATGGTGGCCGGCGGGGGCTTTGCAAAGCGGGGAGAAAGTCGCGGGCGTGCGCGTGATCGGACTGCAGGCGCCGCTTTCGTTTCTCAACGCCTATCAGTTCCAGCAATCTTTGCGCGGCTTCGAGCATGGCGGCGCGAAGCTCGTCGTCATCGAGGCCAATGCGATCGTGGAGATCGATTATACCGGCGCGAAAATCCTGGCCGACGAAATCGGGCGGCTGCGCGCTGCGGGGGTCGACGTCGCCTTCGCCAGGCTCGAATCGGTTCGCGCGCAGCAGAGTTTTGCGCGCCAAGGACTCGAGGCGCTGGTTGGAGCGGATCATCTCTTCCACAGCGTGGAGGAAGCGGTCGCGGCGTTGAGGCCCGGCGCGCTCGCTTGAAGCGCCGCCTGACACGGTTTTGTCTTGTAGCAGCCGTAGTCATCAACTCTAATCGACGCTGCGCTCCACGCGAGGCGTCGTCATAGAGCAAAGCAACCCGATGAACCGAAGCGCCGATCTATTTCCTGGTTTCGAATCGCGCGACGTCGCCGTCGGCGAGGCCAAGCTGCATGTGCGGATCGGCGGCGAAGGGCCGCCGCTCGCCCTGCTGCACGGCTATCCGCAGTCGCACGCGATGTGGCGACGCGTCGCGCCCGAACTCGCACGCCGGTTCACGCTGGTGATTCCCGATCTGCGCGGTTACGGGCGCTCCTCAATTCCGGCGTCCCATAATGGCGAGCGCTATTCCAAGCGCGTAATGGGCGCGGACGTCGCCGCGCTGATGACGTCGCTCGGCTACGAGCGCTTTCGTCTGGCCGGACACGATCGCGGCGCTCGCGTGGCCTATCGGCTGTCGCTGGATCATCCCGAAAGGATCGAAAAGCTCGCCGTGCTCGACATCGTGCCGACCGGCGAAATGTGGGCCACGATGGACGCCAAGCGTGCGATGCAGGTCTATCACTGGATGTTCCTGGCGCAGCCCGAACCATTGCCGGAAACGCTGATCGCGCGCGCGCCGCGCGAATATATCGAACACACGCTCGCGAGCTGGACAGGCGACGCCTCGCTCGACAGCTTCGCCGATGCGCTGGAAAACTATCGCGCCGCCTTCGCCGACCCGCAGCGCATCCATGCCATGTGCGAGGACTATCGCGCCGGGGCGACGATCGACCGCGACGCCGACGTCGACGATCAGCGAGCGGGGCGCAAGATCGCCGCGCCGCTGCTTGCGCTCTGGGGCGAGCATGGCATCCCGGCCTCCGGGGCTTCCCCGCTCGACATCTGGCGAGGCTGGGCTGAAAATGTCGAGGGGACACGGCGTCCCCGGCGGACATTTTCTGCCTGAAGAGGCGCCCGGTCGCACGCTGCGAGCTTTGATCGATTTCTTCTCTTGAACGGAGCTGCCGTGATGTTTCGCCATGCGCTCGCCGGTCTGGCCGTGCTTTCGGGTTTCGGCCTCGCCCAGGCGCAGGAAGCGCCGAAGCCGGCGCCCGGCCTCGACAAGATCGGCCACATCATCGTCATCTATCTCGAGAACCGCAGCTTCGATCAGCTCTACGGACTGTTCCCGGGCGCCGACGGCGTCTCCAACGCGGGCGCGGCCGGGATTCAGGTCGACAAGGACGGCAAGCCCTACGACAAGCTGCCGCCGGTCCTGAACACGAATTTCAAGCCGCCGCAGGTCGATGCGCGTTTCCCGCTGGCGCTCGACAACAAACCCTATCGCGCCGAACCCTATGTCACCCTGAGCCAGGTCACCGGCGACGCCTGGCATCGCTATTATCAGGAGCAGTTGCAGATCGACGGCGGCAAGATGGACAAGTTCGTCGCCTGGTCGGACGCGGGCTCGTTGGTCATGAGCTATTTCGACGGCTCGCCGACGCCGATGTGGGCGCTCGCCAAGGAATATACGCTGATGGATCATTACCATCATGCGGCCTTCGGCGGTTCCTTCCTCAATCACATCTTCATGATCTGTTCCTGCCCGCCGAAATTCCCGAATGCGCCGGCTTCGATCGTCGCTCAGCTCGACGACAAAGGGGGCCTCGTCAAGGACGGCGCGGTGACGCCCGACGGCTACGCCGTCAATACGCTGCTCGCCGCGGGGGGACCCTATCCCGCCAATTTTCCCAAGGCTTTGCTGCTGCCGCCGCAGACGGATGCGACGATCGGCGATCGGTTGGATGAGAAGGGGATCGACTGGGCCTGGTATTCCGGCGGCTGGGACGACGCCGTCGCGGGCAAGCCCGGGCCCTTGTTCCAGTTCCACCATCAGCCCTTCGCCTATTTCGCCAAATATGCGCTCGGGACGGCCGGAGCGAAGGCGCATCTCAAGGACGAGAAGGATTTCATCGACGGCATTGAGCATGGCCAGTTGCCGCCGGTCTCGTTCTTCAAGCCGAGCGGCGAGGACAACGAGCATCCCGGCTATTCCAGCGTGCTCGCAGGCGAATACCACACTGCGCTGCTGATCGGGCTGATCCAGCGCAGCGCGCTCTGGAAGGATACTGCGATCATCGTCACCTATGATGAGAACGGCGGGCTGTGGGACCACGTGGCGCCGCCCGTGGTCGACCGCTGGGGTCCGGGCACGCGCGTGCCGGCGCTGCTGATCTCGCCCTTCGCCAAGCGCGGATATATCGACCACACGATCATGGACACGACGGCGATTTTAAAATTGATCGAGACCCGCTACGGTCTGAAGCCTCTGGGAACGCGCGACGCCGCCAGCGTCGACATGACCGAGGCTTTCGACTTGCAACCCTAGGATCTGAAATTGCCCCCTTCCCCGATCGGCGTCGTCACCATCTCAGACCGCGCCTCCGCGGGCGTGTACGAGGACAAGGGCGGGCCCGGCATCGAGGCCGCCCTGCTCGCCATCCTCTCCTCGCCTTGGCGCCCCGTCCGGCGCGTGATCCCGGACGACAGGGCGCAAATCGAGGCCACGCTGTGCGAACTTGCCGACGTCGAGAGCTGCTCGCTGATCCTGACGACCGGGGGCACCGGCCCGGCGCCGCGCGACGTCACGCCCGAGGCGACCGAGGCGGTTTGCGAGCGCATGATGCCGGGCTTCGGCGAGCTTATGCGCACGCGCAGCCTCATCGGATACGCCGACCGCGATCCTGTCGCGCCAGACTGCGGGCGTGCGCGGCCGCAGCCTGATCATCAACCTGCCCGGCAAACCCTCGGCGATCCGCACCTGCCTGGACGCGGTCTTCGCGGCCATGCCCTATTGCATCGACCTGATCGGCGGCGATCGTCTGGAGACAAACCCGGCGATTTGCGTCGCGTTCCGGCCCAAGGCCTGATGGCCGCTCGGACAGCCGGCGCCCTGACTCCATAAAAAAGCCCGCGCGGCTCTCGCAGCGCGGGCTTCGATCTGGTCGCGACGACGGACTTCAGGTCTGCGGCTGAGGCGCGAGACCGCCCGCCTCGGGGCCGTAACCGCGAGGCTTGCCGGCGGCGGGGACCGCGGCGCGCGGGGCCGGCGGGGGCTCCTTGTCGACCGCGTCGCGCACGGGGCGGATGCCCTGCAGCAGGCCCATGATTTCGTCGCCGGTGAGGGTCTCGAATTCCATCAGGCCCTTGGCGAGCGTCTCGAGATCGGCGCGGCGCTCGGTGAGGATCCGGGTCGCGGTCTCGTGCGCTTCGTGCACGAGGCGGCGGACTTCCTCATCGATCGTCTTGGCGGTTTCCTCCGAGATGTTCTGCTGCCGGCCCATGGAATAGCCGAGGAACACCTCTTCCTGGTTCTCGCCATACATGACCGTGCCGAGCTTTTCGGAGAACCCGAGCCGGGTCACCATCGCGCGGGCGATCTTGGTCACTTGCTGGATGTCGCCGGCGGCGCCGGAGGTCACCTTGTCCTTGCCGAACACGATCTCCTCGGCGACGCGCCCGCCCATGGACATCGCCAGCATCGAGATCAACTGCTCGTAGCTCTGCGAAATCTGGTCGCGCTCGGGCAGCGACTGCACCATGCCCAAGGCTCGGCCGCGCGGGATGATCGTCGCCTTGTGGATCGGCGTCGAGGCCGGCATCGAGACCGAAACGAGCGCATGGCCGGCCTCGTGATAGGCGGTCAGCTGCTTCTCTTCCTCGGTCATCATCAACGTGCGCCGCTCGGCGCCCATCATGATCTTGTCGCGCGCGTCCTCGAATTCCTGCTTGGTCACGACGCGCTTGCCGCGCCGCGCCGCCAGCAGCGCCGCCTCGTTGACGAGGTTCATCAGATCGGCGCCGGAGAAGCCCGGAGTGCCGCGCGAGACGACCTTGAGGTCGACGTCGGGCGCCAGCGGGACCTTGCGCACGTGAACGCGCAGGATCTTCTCCCGGCCGATGAAGTCGGGGTTCGAGATCACGATCTGCCGGTCGAAACGGCCCGGACGCAACAAGGCGGGATCGAGCACGTCGGGCCGGTTGGTCGCGGCGATAATGATGATGCCTTCATTCTGCTCGAAGCCGTCCATCTCGACCAGCAACTGGTTGAGCGTCTGCTCGCGCTCGTCGTTGCCGCCGCCGAGGCCAGCGCCGCGATGGCGGCCGACCGCGTCGATTTCGTCGATGAAGATGATGCAGGGCGCGTTCTTCTTGGCCTGCTCGAACATGTCGCGGACGCGGCTGGCGCCGACGCCGACGAACATTTCGACGAAGTCCGAGCCCGAAATCGTGAAGAACGGCACATTGGCTTCGCCCGCCACCGCGCGCGCGGTCAGCGTCTTGCCGGTGCCGGGAGGGCCGACCAGCAGCACGCCGCGCGGAATGCGTCCGCCCAGTTTCTGGAACTTCTGGGGGTCGCGCAGGAATTCGACGATCTCCTGCAGGTCCTCCTTGGCCTCGTCGACGCCGGCCACGTCTTCGAAAGTGACGCGGCCCTGCGCCTCATTGAGCAGCTTGGCCTTCGACTTGCCGAAGCCCATCGCCTTGCCGGCGCCGCCCTGCATCTGACGGGACATGTAGATCCAGACGCCAAGGAAAAGCAGAAGGGGCAACCCATTGATGAGAAGCGTCAGCAGCCAGGAATTGCCGTCGGACGGCGGCTTGGCCGTGATCGCGACGCCCTTGTTATAGAGCGTCTCCACCAGATGCGGGTCGCTTGGCGCGTAGGTCTGGAACGCGCGGCCGTCCTTGTAATGCCCGGAAATGTCGGGACCCGCGATGGTGACGTCGCGGACATGGCCGGCGTCCACCTCGGTCAGCAGCTGGCTGAACAGGATTTCGCTGCTCGGCGTCTTTTGCGCCGGGCTCTGGAACAGCGTCACGAGCGCCAGGACCAGCAGGAAGATGATCACCCAAAGGGCGAAATTGCGCAGATTTGCGTTCATCGCGTTCCCATCGACAGCGACGGGCGTCCGATCCTTCGCCGACCGCCCGGGCTGTCCCGATCTCCCATTTAAGCGTCCCCGGGAGAAATGCCAAGGGAAGCGAGAATTTCCAGTGAAGCCTCAGAAGCTGAATTTCCAGTGAACAAGCCCGACTTGGGATTTTTCCCTGCAAATTCATCGCGGCTGTGGTTGATTTATTGCGTGCGCAGGAACTCCGCCGGTTTCAAGGCGAGGATGCGCCAAGCCCCGGCCATCCCCAGGATCACGGTCAGGGCGAGCCCCGCCAGCGCCGCGCCGAGCGCGGATTCGGGATCGAAAAGGAAGTCGAAGCCCATCACCCTTGCGACGACGACATAGGCCGCAAGGGTTCCCGCGCCGACGCCGAAAGCGGCCGTCGCGGCGCCAGAGTCGCATATTCCCACAAAAAAGTCTGGATCAGCCGACGTCGCGTCGCGCCGAGGATCTTGAGCACCACCGCGTCGGCCATGCGCGCGCGCCGGTTCGCCGCCAGCGCCCCGCCGAGCACCAGCACCGAGGTGGCCAGCGCGACGCCGGACGCCGCGCGGATCGCCTCGGCGAGCTTGCCCACCAGCGCGTCCACCGCGTCGAGCGCCTCGCGCACCCGGACCGCCGACACGGTGGGGAACTGGCGCGCCGTCGCCTTGAGGAGGGCGATCTCGGCCGGTGCGGTCCCGTCCTTGCCGAGCGCGGCCGAGACCAGAACCGAATGCGGGGCGCCGCGGAAGGTCGAGGGCGAGAAAACCATTACGAAATTGATCGCGAAGCTGCGCCAGTTCACCTTGCGCAGATTGGCGATTTTCGCGGTGACGTCGCGCCCGAGGACATTGACGGTGATCGAATCGCCGATGTGGAGGCCGAGGCCGTCGGCGATTTCGCTTTCCAGCGAAACCAGCGGCGGGCCGGAATAGTCCTTGTCCCACCATTGGCCCGCCACGAGGCGTGAGCCGACGGGCGGCGAATCGGCGAAGGTCACCCCGCGGTCGCCCTCGAGCACCCATTCCGCGCTTTCCTTCGCTTTGAAGTCGGCCGCGGCGGTTTGGCCGATCTTGACGATCCGGCCGCGCATCATCGGCGCTTCCACGACGACGGCGCCTGGCGCCTGCGCTTTGAGAAAGTCGCGAAAGGCCGGCATTTGTGAGCTGCGCACATCGAGAAAGTAGAAATTCGGGGTCTCCCCGCCAGCGACCGGGCGCAATTGCGAGCGCAGGTTGACGTCCACCAGGGCGAGCGCGACCAGCACGGCGAGGCCAAGCCCGAGCGAGATCACGACCGAAGGCGTCGGGGCGCCGGGGCGGTGGAGGTTGGCGAGCGCCATGCGCGCCTCGACGCCGCGCGGTCGCGGCGCGATCCGGGCAAGCGCCATCGCCGCCACGGCGACCAGACGCAGCGCGGCAAGCGCGATGGCTGTCGCGACAACGACGATGATCGCGACCGAGCGTTGCGGGCTGGTCACGACCGCGAGCGCGGCGAGCGCCCCGGCGGCGGCGACCGCGGCTGCGGCGTAGCGCCAACGCGGGCGGATCTTCGGCTCCTCGACGAGATCCCGGAAAAGCGCCGAGACCGGCAGGTCATGCGCACGCCCGAGCGGGGCGATGGCGAAGGCCAGCGCGGTCAGCAGGCCATAAAGCGCGCCGAGCCCGAGTTCACGCGGATAGACCGAGGGGGCCAGGGGATAGGGCAGAGCGGCGCCGGCGAGGACCGCAACCAGATAGGGCGTCGCGGCGCCGAGCGCGAGGCCGATCGCGGCGCCGACCATCGCCACGGCGAGAAATTCGAGCAGCGCGAGCGCCACGACCTCGGTTCCGCTCGCCCCCAGCGCTTTGAGGATCGCGAGCGAAGCGCGCTTGCGCTCGATGAAGCCTTGCGCGGCGTTGGCCACGCCGACGCCGCCGACGACGAGCGAAACCAGCCCGACGAGCGCCAGGAATTCGCCAAAGCGCGCGAGATTGCGGGAAAAATCCGGGGAGACGCTGGAGCGCGCGCGCGCCTCCCAGCCCGCCTCCGGGAACTTCGCCTTGGCGTCGGCGATCAACGCGTCGACCGAGGCTTCGCCGACGGGCGAGCCGCCCGCGTTCATAAGCACGCGCGTAGTCCAGCGGATCAGCGAGCCCGGCTGCACCAGCCCGCTCGCGCGCAGGGCGTCGATCGAGATCAGCGCCCGCGCGCCAAAGCCGATGCCGGAGCCGAGTCGATCGGGTTCGGCGACGATGCGGGCGCGGATTTTCAGATGCAACTCGCCCAGATCGAAACTGTCGCCGACCTTCAGCCCGAGATGGTCGAGCAGGGCGTCGTCGACCGCGGCGCCATATGCGTCGCCCTCGCGCGCAAACGCAGCGGCCGGAGCGATCGGCGGGTCGAATTCGGCCTTGCCGAGGCGCGGCCAGACCCCGTCGACCGCCTTGAGGTCGACCAGCGTGGCGTCGCCCGCCGCGTTGCGCGCCATCGCGCGCGTTCCCGCGACCTCGGAGAGCTCTCCGCGGGCGGCGAGAAAGTCCCGCTCCTCGGGCAGGAGTTCGCGATGGATCAGCGAAAAGGCGGCATCCGCGCCCAGGATGACCCGTCCGTCGCGCGCGAGGCCGTCTTCGAGCGCGCGCGCGAGCGAGTTCACCGCCACGATCGCGCCGACGCCGAGCGCGATGCAGGCCAGGAAAATGCGCAGCCCCTGGAAGCCGCCGCGAAGATCGCGCGCGGCAAAGCGGAACAGCGCCGCCCATCTCCCAAACGCCGAGCCCATCTCGTTCATGCCGCGGCCGCGGCGGGGTCTTGGAGCCGTCCGGAGCGCATGCGGAAGGTTCGGTGGCAACGAGCTGCGAGGGCGGGATCGTGGGTCACCAGCACCAGCGTCGCGCCGCGTTCGGTCGGCAGCGCGAATAGGAGATCGACGATCGCCTTGCCGGTAGCCTCGTCGAGGTTGCCGGTCGGCTCGTCCGCGATCAGCAGCGAGGGGCGCGGGGCGAGCGCGCGGGCGAGCGCGACGCGCTGCTGCTCGCCGCCCGAAAGCTGCGCGGGATAATGGCCCAACCTATCGGCGAGGCCGACGACCGCGAGTTCGGCCCGGGCGCGGGCAAAAGCGTCGCGCGCGCCCGCCAGCTCCAGCGGCGCGGCGACGTTCTCCAGCGCCGTCATGGTCGGGATCAGCTGGAAGGACTGGAACACAATGCCGATTCGCGCGCCGCGAAAGCGCGCCAGCGCGTCCTCGGTCAAGGACTGGATCGCGGTTCCGTCGACGAGGATCTCGCCCTTGTCCGGACGCTCGAGCCCCGCCATGGTCATCAGAAGCGTCGACTTGCCGGACCCCGACGGCCCGACGAGGCCGACCGCCTCGCCGCTCTGGATTGTAAGGGTGACGTCTCGCAATATATGCACGCGAGCGGCCCCCGCGCCGAGGCTCAGATCGACGTTTCGCAATTCAACGGCAGGATGGGTCATCGTGAATTCGCCCTCTCAGCGCAGCGCCTCATATGGGCATTTTGCCCGGTACGTCCAGGCGGGCGTCGCGGTTCTCGCGGTCGCGCTGCTGTTCCTGGGGCCCGCCGAGGCGCGCACGATCCGGCTCGTCGCGCTCGGCGACAGCCTGACCGCCGGCTACGGATTGCCGCCCGGCCAGGCGTTTCCCGAAATCCTGCAACGGGCCTTGAAGTCAAAGGGCTATGACGTCGAGGTTACTAACGCCGGCGTTTCCGGCGAAACCGCCGAGGATGGGCTTGCGCGGTTCGATTGGAGCGTGCCCGACGGGACCGACGCGCTGATCGTCGAACTCGGCGCCAACGATATGTTGCGGGGAATGCCGCCCGAAGGCGCCAAGGCCGCGCTCGACGAAATCCTCGCCCGGGCCAAAAAGGCGCATATCGCCACGCTGCTCACCGGGATGCGCGCCGCGCCCAACCTCGGGCCGGAATACCAGAAGAAATTCGACGCGATCTATTCCGAACTCGCCGCCCGCTACAGCGTCGACCTTTATCCCTTCTTCCTCGACGGCGTCGCGGCTGATCCGAAGCTGAACCAGAAGGACGGACTGCATCCGACCCGCGAAGGCGTAGAGCGGATCGTTGCGGCGATGCTTCCGGCGGTGGAGAAGCTGATCGGCGAAGTCCGGCGGTGAGGCGCCGAGCCATCCGTTTCCCTCGCACAATCCCTTTGGCGCCTACGCCACAAAATGAGGGGAATTGATAGAAAAAGGAGGGGTCCCCACGCGGCCCTTGCGCCGAGGCGGGCTATTCACTAGCAAATTCGTGCCGCGCGGGCGGACGCGCGCGCTTGCAAGCGCCAATTTGCTGAGGGAAGCCGGGATGTCGTCGACGCGCTATGTCTTAACGTTGTCCTGCCCCAACCGGCCCGGCATCGTCGCGACAGTTTCCACGGCGCTGTTCGAGGGCGGTTTCAATATTCTCGACGCGCAGCAGTTCGACGACACCGAGACCGGCAATTTCTTCATGCGCGTCGCCTTCAACGGGGCGAACGAGGCTTCCGACATGGCCGCGATGCGCGGACGGTTCACCGCCATTGCGAAGGATTTCGCGATGACCTGGTCCATGCGCGCGGGCCACGACAAGAAGAAGGTCGCGTTGCTGGTCTCGCGCTTCGACCATTGCCTCGTCGACTTGCTGTATCGCTGGCGCAGCGGCGAATTGCCGATGGACATCGTCGCCATCATCGCCAATTATCCCAGGGAGACCTACGAGCACATCGACTTCGACGAGATTCCGTTCCATTACCTGCCCGTCACCAAACAGACCAAGATGGAGCAGGAGACCAAGCTCTGGGAGACGGTGCGAGAATCCAAGGCCGATCTCGTCGTGCTCGCGCGCTACATGCAGATCCTGTCGGACGGGCTGGCGGCCAAGCTGAGCGGGCGTTGCATCAACATCCACCACTCGTTCCTGCCCGGTTTCAAGGGCGCCAAGCCCTACCATCAGGCGCATGAGCGCGGCGTCAAGCTGATAGGCGCCACCGCGCATTTCGTGACTTCCGACCTCGACGAAGGCCCGATTATCGAGCAGGACGTCGAGCGAATCACCCATCGCGACACGCCCGAGGATCTCGTTCGGAAGGGCCGCGACATCGAGCGGCGCGTGCTCGCGCGCGCGCTGAGCTATCACCTCGAGGATCGCGTGCTGATCAACCGCAACAAGACGGTCGTGTTCCCCGGCTGAAACGGTCCGGCCTCATTGCGGGGCCGACATGTGGCTCATGCTCGCGAAGTCGCGCTTGGAAAAGCCGGATGGGATTTCGAACGCCCCGGCCGGCGCATCCTGATGCGCGATCGACTTGACGGTGCCGACCATCGTCTTGCCGCTCGCGAGCGTCGTTGTCGTCTGCACCGGAAAGCCCTCGAAACCGGTCGCCTTGGTCAACCCGTCGAAGTCGATGGAAATGCCGGGCTGGCGCACGGCGCCCATCGCGCTGCGCAATTTCTGCATGAAGGCGTTGAAGCTGACGAATGCTTTCAGGTCGTCTTTGGCGAGGCCGAGATCGGCCAGTCTGGCGACGCAGAGTTCGGACGAGATCTTGCTCTGGGTGAGGATCTTGTAAGGCAGGCAGTTCCAGTCGCCGACCTTGCGCGCGTCGCCCGCCTTTTCGTAGGAGATCTGCGGCGCGGGCGCCGGCGCGGCGGACCCGTCCTGGTTGAGGCCGTTCTTGGCCATCATGTCCTCGATCTGCTTGCGCTGCGCCTCGGGCAGAGCGGCGAGCTTGGATTTCATCTGCGCCCGTAGCTGGCTGACCTTGTCGGCCATGTCGCCCATGCTCGCCGGCGTCACCTCGAAATAGCTGTGCTCGGCGGGCTGCAGCACCCAAACCTTGCCGAGATCGCCGCGATAGATGAAGTCCATTTTGTCGAGCGACATGCGCATGCGGTCTTCGGCCAGATACATCGTCATCGGCTTGGCCGGAGCGTCGTTGACGGTCTGTTCCATCGCAATCACAGTGTCCGCGCAGGCGCGCCCGGCGGCGAGCGCGCATGCGGCGCCCATAAGTCCCAATACGATCTTGCTGCGCATCCGCGCCTCCTGGGTTTGAACGACAAAGCGACGGCGCTTGGCCCCGAACGGCAATTTTCGGCAAAGTCTAACCCAGGCCCGCGCCGAGCGACAGGGCGCCCCGCTCAGGCGCCGCCGCAGGAGTGTTCGGAATCCGGCAAGGTCCAGGATTGGCGCGTGCGCAGATTGGTCGTCTTGTACATCTTGCCCCTGTCGTCGCCGGGCGGACAATCGCTTGGCAGCGAAACCAGGCACATTTTCACGCGATCGCCCGGGCGCGAGCGGTCGACGGCCTTTTCCTGGTCGTAGGAGACCTGGTAGCCGCCGTTGGCGAATTCGATCGCGCTGCCCGAACCCGCCACCGGCTGATGGGTTGCGCCGTCCTCCAGCCGCGTCGAGACCCTGGCCACCTGAGTTTCGACGCACTGCCCGACTTTCGTCGGCAGGCCTTCGGCGACTGCCGGCGTCGCGCCGGCGAGGAATATGATCATGACCGCCGAGTTTCGCATGTCGAAATCCCCTCCGCTCGCCTAAACCCACCTGATTATGGCACGGCGGGAGACGGTCGCGAATGGCCATAAGGCCGCGGCCATAGCGCGAGATTCGAACCGGGTTTCAGTTCCCGTCGGCCCAGGCGCGCCTCGGCGGCCGGCGCCTAGATAAGCCGCACGCCGAATTGATCCGGATCAGACCGCGTTTTCGGCTAGGTTCTAAGGTGACGTCCCGTTCCTGAAGCGAGGAGGGGCCATGCCCGCCGCGAACCCGGTCGCCGCCGCCGTAGACGCCTACCGCGGCGATCCGAATTATCTCGTGCAGATCGTGCGCGAGGCGCAGTCCGCGCTCGGCTGGATCTCTCCGGCTGTGATCGGCGAGTTGGCCGAAAGGCTCGAAATTCCGCGCACGCGGATCGAGAGCGTCGTGCAGTTCTATTCCTTCTTCTACGACAGGCCGCGCGGCGAATATCGGCTGCTCCTTTCCGACAACATCACCGACCGGATGCTCGGCAGCCTCGATCTGTTCCAACGCTTGCTCGATCGCTTCGGCGTCGCCCGCGGCGAGGTCACGCCCGATGGTCTGGCGAGCGTCGATCTGACGTCCTGCACGGGGCTTTGCGATCAGGGCCCTGCGCTGCTGGTCAACAATATCGCGATCTCCAGGCTGACCGAGCGCCGAGTCGACGCGATCGTCGACCTCATTCGCGCGCGTGCGCCGATCCCGGTCTGGCCGGCCGAGTTGTTCAACATCGAGGATGGCGTTCGCCGGGCCGATGCGCTGCTCGGGCCCCAGATGAGACCGGGGATCGCGCTCGACGCCGCGATCGCCCGCGGCCGGCAGGGCCTGCTCGACGAGATGAAGCGCTCGAACCTGCGCGGGCGCGGAGGCGCGGGATATCCGACCGGCCTGAAATGGGAGAGCGCCCGCAACGCGCCCGGCGCCGACCGCTTCATCGTCTGCAACGCCGACGAGGGCGAACCCGGCACCTTCAAGGACCGTGTGCTGCTCAACTCCCACGCAGGCCGGATGTTCGAGGGCATGGCGATCGCCGGCTACGCCGTTGGCGCGACGCGCGGCATGCTCTATCTCAGAGGCGAATACGAATATCTCAAAGCGAAGCTGGAGGCCGAGCTCGAACGCATGCGCCGCGAGCGGCTGCTGGGCCCTGCGATCCGCGGCGCCGCCGGTTTCGACTTCGACATCGAGATCCATCTCGGCGCCGGCGCCTATGTCTGCGGCGAGGAATCGGCGCTGATCGAATCGCTGGAGGGCAAGCCGGGGCGCCCGCGCATCCGTCCGCCCTTCCCCGTCACCTCGGGATATCTGGGCAAGCCGACCGTGGTCGACAATGTCGAGACGCTGTGCCAGGCGACCGAAGTCGCGATCGAGGGCGGCGCGCGTTTCGCGGGACGCGGCACCCGCACCTCGACCGGCACCAAGATCCTCTCCGTTTCCGGAGATTGCGAGCGCCCGGGCCTTTATGAATATCCGTTCGGCGTCACGGTCGCGCGCGTGCTGGAAGATTGCGGCGCGCGCGACGTCGCGGCAGTGCAGGTCAGCGGGCCCTCCGGCGTGCTGCTGACGCCCGATGAATTCAGCCGCTCGATCGCATTCGAGGACGTTCCGACCGCGGGGGCGTTCATGGTCTTCGGCAACAAGCGCGACCTTTTCGAGGTCGCGCGCAATTTCGCGCATTTCTTCGCGCACGAAAGTTGCGGCTTCTGCACGCCCTGCCGCGTCGGCACGGCTGTGCAGCGCGACGTGATGGACAAGATCGCCGAGGGGCGCGGCTCGCGTTATGAGATCAACGAACTCATGCGCCTCTACGAGCTGATGCGACGCACCAGCCATTGCGGGCTCGGCCAGACCGCCGGCAATGCGGTTCATGACGCCTGGAACAAATTCCGGCCCGCCTTCGAGCGGCGGCTGCAGTCGCGCGATTTCGCGCCCGCGATCGATCTGGAGGCCGCGCTCGCGCCCGCGCGCCGGGTCACGGGGCGCGACGACGCCGGCGCCCATATGACGGCGGAGGGTTGAGCGAAATGGATCTCGTATTCAACATCGACGAGCAACCCGTCCCCTACCAGCCGGGCCAGACGATTCTGGAGGCGGCCAAGGCGGCGGGCGTCTATATCCCGCATCTGTGCCATCACCCCGAGTTCAAGCCGCACGGCAGCTGCAAGCTTTGCACCGTGATCGTCAACGGCCGCACCGGTTCGGCCTGCACGATGAAGGCGGCGACCGGTCAGGAGGTCGACGTCGACACGCCGGAACTCAACGCGATGCGGCGCACGCTGGTGCAGATGCTGTTCGTCGAGGGCAATCATTTCTGCCCCGGCTGCGAGAAGAGCGGCAATTGCCAATTGCAGGCGCTCGGCTACGAGTTCGAGATGATGACGCCGCATTTCGTGCATTTCTTCCCCGATCTCGGCGTCGACGCCTCGCATCCCGATGCGCTGATTGACTTCAATCGCTGCATTCAGTGCGAACTCTGCGTGCGCGCGAGCCGCGACATCGACCACAAGGATGTGTTTGCGCTCGCCGGTCGCGGCATCGGCGCCAAGATCGTGATCAACTCGCCGACCGGCAAGCTCGGCGACAGCGCGTTCGCGATCACCGACATGGCGGCTCACGTCTGCCCGGTCGGCGCGATCCTGATCAAGCGCGTCGGCTTCATAGAACCTATCGGCGAGCGCACCTATGATCGCGAACCGATCAGCGCGGAAGCCGATTCCTGCGCCATTCCGGAGGTTTGAGATGAGCGACGCCGGAAAGCCCAAGACGCCCGTGAAGGTGCGGATCGCGACGACATCGCTCGCCGGCTGCTTCGGTTGCCATATGTCGCTGCTCGACATCGATGAGCGCATCCTCGAACTCTCCGAGGTCGCCGAGTTCGACCGCTCGCCGCTGACCGACATCAAGCACTGTGGCCCCTGCGACATCGCGCTGATCGAAGGCGGCGTCTGCAACGCCGAGAATGTCCATGTGCTGCGGGAATTGCGCGAGAACGCCAAGATCCTGGTCGCCGTCGGCGCCTGCGCGATCAACGGCGGACTGCCGGCGATGCGCAATCATCTCGACATCGGCAAGATCCTGAAACAGGTCTACAGCGATTCGGAGACCGGCGCGGCGGCGGTGCCCAGCGACCCCGAATTGCCGCTGCCGCTCGACAAGGTCTATCCGATCAACGAAGTCGTGCGTGTCGACTATTTCCTTCCCGGATGTCCGCCGTCGGCGGACGCGATCTGGAAATATCTGACCGACCTCATACTCGGGCGCATGCCGCGGCTCGAGCCGCAATTCCTACATTTCGACTGAGCGGAGCTGGCGATGGCGAATCTGGAAACTGCGCAAGAGCCGCATAAGCTGCGACGAATTGCGATCGAGCCGGTGACTCGCGTCGAAGGCCACGGCAAGGTTACGATCCTGCTCGACGAAGACAACCGGGTTCATCAGGTCCGGCTCCATATCGTCGAATTCCGCGGCTTCGAGGCTTTCATCGAAGGGCGGCCCTATTGGGAAGTGCCGGTGACGGTGCAGAGGCTCTGCGGCATCTGCCCGGTCAGCCATCACCTGGCCGCCGCCAAGGCGATGGACCTCATCGCCGGCTATGGTCCGCTGACGCCGACCACGGAGAAGCTGCGCCGTCTGCTGCATTACGGCCAGATGGTGCAGTCGCATGCGCTGCACTTCTTTCATCTTGCCTCGCCCGATCTGCTGTTCGGCTTCGACAGCGACGTCGGCAAACGCAACGTGATCGGCGTCGCCGAAGCGTTTCCCGATCTCGCCAAGCAGGGCGTGTTGACGCGCAAGTTTGGGCAGGAGGTCATCCGGCACATCGTCGGCAAACGCATCCACGGCACCGGCTGCATTCCCGGCGGCATGAACAAGGCTTTGGGCGCCGCCGAGCGCGACGCCCTGCGTGGCGATATCGACACGATCGTCGCCTGGAGCCGCGAGGCGGTCGGGCTCGTCAAGAAGCTGCACGAGACCCAGCCCGAGTTCTACAACCGCTTCGGCGAGTCGCGCGCGAACATGATGGGGCTCGTCGACGCGCGCGGCGCGCTCGACTTTTATCACGGCGGCTTGCGCGCGCGCGACGCCGACGGCGGCCCGATCTTCGATCACGTGGACTATGCCACATATTCGTCGCTGCTGCGCGAGGAGATCAAGCCGTGGAGTTACATGAAATTCCCGCATATTCGTGAGCTCGGGGCGAGCCGCGGCTGGTATCGGGTTGGGCCGCTCGCTCGCGTGCAGATCGCCGATCTTCTCGCTTCGCCGTTGGCCGAGGAGGAGCGGAAGGCCTTCCTGGACTTGGGGCGCGGCAAGCCGGCGCATGGCGCGCTGCTCTATCACTGGGCGCGCATGATCGAAATGCTGCATGCAGCCGAACTCGCGCGCGAGCTGCTGGACGATCCCGAAATCGTCGGGACGGATCTGATGGCCGACAAGGGCGATCGGCGCGAAGAGGCAGTCGGGGTGATCGAGGCGCCGCGCGGGACCCTCATCCACCACTATCGCGTCGACGAGAACGATCTCGTCGCCTATTGCAATCTGATCGTTTCGACGACCAACAACAATCAGGCGATGAACGAGGCGATCCGCTCGGTCGCGGCGCGTTTCCTGACCGGGCGCGAGGTGACCGAAGGCCTGCTCAATCATATCGAGGTCGCCATCCGCGCCTACGACCCCTGCCTCTCCTGCGCGACCCACGCGCTCGGCCAGATGCCGCTGGAAGTCGACCTCGTGGACGCCGACGGCGCATTGCTTTCGCGCGCGCGCAAGGGCTGAGCGATGCTGCTCGTCGTGTTCGGATGGGGCAACGAATCGCGCGGCGACGACGGCCTCGGTCCCGAGCTGCTGCGACGGCTCGAGGCGGAAAACCTGTCCGACGTCGCGACGATCGAGGATTTTCAGTTGCAGATCGAGCATGCGCTCGATCTCGAAGGCGCGGATTGCGCGCTGTTCATCGACGCGGGGCGCGGGACGTCGGCCCCATTCGAGTTCCGGCAGATTTTCCCGCGCGCCGGCATGACGCACACGACCCACGCGCTCGCCCCCGAATCGGTGCTCGACGTCTACGCGCAAGTGCGCGCCGCCCCGCCGCCGCCCGCGTTCGCGCTCTGCGTGCGCGGCGAGAGTTTTGAACTGGGCGAAAGCATAAGCGGGCAGGGCGCCGCTCGGCGCGAGGCGGCGTGGGACTTCCTGCTTCAGTTGATGCGCGAGCGGTCGGTCGAGGCCTGGCGGCGACTCGCGACGGGCGTGGCGGAAGCCGCGGTTTAGCGGGCGGCCGGCGCCTCGGCGCGCGCCTCGCCGTCGTTGCGGGCTCGGCTTGGCCGACCCGCGATCGGCCCGGGCAGGACGCGCCCCACTTTTACAGTTAATACTACGGTTTGGCCGCGGCTTGGCCGCGAAACCCCCTGTCTGCGCCCGATTTCAAATTCCCCGTCGCGACGGCTGGCCCGAAAGCGTTGATTCGTCTAGGATCGGGCGGTCGATTCTTGGGCGGAAGGTCGAGTCGCGCGCGTCTTGCCTCGGTCAAATGGCCATTCCGGGGCGAGTTGATCCTCAATCGGGGAGAGGTCGATGAAGACGATCGGGTCGATGGCCGCCAAGTGGCTCGGCAATTTCCTGGTCAAAGACTTTCGCGAGCTCTTCGGCTCGGGGAACGACGACGCCGCCGAGCGGCTGGGCGCGCTCGCGCGCAGCACCGTCGAGTGTCTGGGCCGCAGCGACGCCCTCTATCACAACCTCGAGCACACGATGCTCGTCACCATGGCGGGGCGGGACATTCTGCGCGGGCGGATGATGTGCGAGCGTATCGCGCCGACGGACTATTCGCATCTGATCATCGCCTGCCTGCTGCACGACATCGGCTATGTCCGCGGCGTATTGAAGAGCGATCGAGAGAGTGAATTTGTCATCGATCGTTCTGGCCAGACGATCACATTGCCGCGCGGCGCCTCGGATGCTTCGCTCGCGCCTTACCACGTCGAGCGCTCGATCCTGTTCGTCGAGGAGCGGCTGGGGGCTTCGCCCACCATCGACGCGGCTCGGGTCGCCGAAGCGATCGAATTCACCCGCTTTCCCGCCCCCGCCACACGGGTCAGCGCGGCGGAGCACAAGGAGCCGAGGCTGGTTCAGGCCGCCGACCTGATCGGACAACTCGGCGATCCCCTCTATCCCCGCAAGGCCAATGCGCTATTTCACGAATTCGAAGAGGTCGGAACCAACCGGCAACTCGGCTATTCCTCTCCCGCCGATCTCATTGAAAAATTCCCGGGGTTTTACTGGAACAGCGTGGCGATGCACCTTGGCGAGGCCACGACTTATCTCAACATGACGGCCCGCGGCCGCCAGTGGATCGCCAATTTGCATCATCACGTCATGTGCGCCGAGCACGCGTTCCGCTTCATGGGCCCGCAAAGGTGAAAGCAGCCTCTCGCCTTTGAGCGGATTTCCGATCATGTTTCCGGCTTTCGCGAATACTAGGGAGCGAGGCCCAAAATGATCTACGAACAACGAGTCTATCATGCGACGCCGGGATGCATGCCGAAGTTGCTCGCGCGTTTCCAGAACCATACGCTCGCGCTCTGGGACCGGCATGGAATCCGGCAGGCGGGGTTCTGGACCACCCTGATCGGCGCTTCAAACCATGAACTGACCTACATGCTCGCCTGGGAATCGCTCGGGGAGCGCGAGCGCAAGTGGAGCGCGTTCTTGGCCGATCCCGATTGGATCAAGGCGCGCGCCGATTCGGAGAAGGACGGCCCCATCCTGGCCAACGCGGCGAGCCAGTTCCTCGTCCCGACCGCATTTTCGGCGGTGAAGTAGGATCAGGAACCCGCTTTTCGCAGGGTCATCCGCAGCGGCGCGATCGCATCGAGCGGCGCCAGCGCGCCGGGCCAGCGCACCACTTCCGCGGCCAGTCGGTGGGCGAAGGCGCAGGCGTCGAACGCGCTCTCGCCGAAAAGCCTTGCTGCGAGATAGCCGGCGTTGAAGGAATCGCCCGCGCCGGTAGTGTCGCGCGCGTCGGCCGCAGCCTGCGCGGCGATGTCGCGGGCGGCGCCGTCGACCAGAACATGGGCGGCGCCTGCGCCGTTCTTGACGACGATCTCGCCGACGCCGAGCGCCGCGATCCGCGCCGCAGTCGCCGCCGGGGCGCCGTCCCCCCACAGGGAAGCCTCGTCGTCGAAGCTCGGCAGCGCGATATCAGAGGTTTCGAACATCCCTTGCATCGCGGCGCGGGTTTCGCCGTCGTCAGACCAGAGCCGGCGGCGCAAGTTGGGATCGAAGCTCACGCAGGCGCCGCGTTCGCGCGCCGCTTCCAGCGCGCCTATCAGATGGCGCCGGCCGCGCGCCTCGACGATCGCCAGCGTAATGCCCGAGACGTGAATCAGCGCGGCCTCGGCGAATTCGGCCTCGAGCCGCGCCGGATCGTCGGCGAGCCGGCGCGCAGCCGAAAGATCCCGCCAGTAGGAGAAACTGCGCTCGGCGCCCTGCAGGCTGATCAGATAAAGGCCGAGCGTGCGTTCGCTGTCGCGCGAGACCGCCGAAGTCTCGATGCCGCTCGCGGAGAGAAATTCGATCAGCCGGCCCGACAGCGCATCCTGGCCGACGCGGGTGAGATAGCGCACCGGACGCGCCTCGCCGACCAGTTGAGCCAGATACCAGGCGGTGTTGAGCGTGTCGCCGGCAAAGCCCTGGGCGTAGAGCCCGCGCTCGACCGGCGCGAGTTCGACCATCGCCTCGCCGACGCCGACGAGGGCGCCCGGGCGAATCGGCTTCGTCATGTCGCAGGCTCCCCCGCGGGCGTCAAAGCCGCAATGGCCTGCCGCGCGGCGAGCGCAAGCGGGGCGGGCGGGGCCGTCAGCGGCCACCACAGCACCGCCTCGAGTTTTTCCGGCTCGCGATTTGCGGCTTCGCCCGCGACCACCCGGGCCAAATGAATCGGCGAAACCCAATGCTCTTCGTCGATTCCGATCATTTCGACGAGCCCGAGCGGGCGCAGCAACTCGATGGTCACGCCGACTTCCTCCGCGATCTCGCGCCGGATCGCGTCCTCGACCCGCTCGCCGAAATCGACCTTGCCGCCAGGCAGGCTCCAATGGCCCGCTTCCGGCGCCTTTTTTCGCTTGACCAACAGCAGGCGCCCGTCACGGACGATGGCGGCGCCGCAACCGACGCCGGGGGCGCGCTTCATCATTGCCCGAGCGCAGCGAGAATGCGCGCCCAGGAGCGCGCGCCTTTGTGGAACGACGTGCGCTCGTATTTCTCGTTCGGCGAATGGATCGCATCGTCGGCAAGGCCGAACCCGACCATGAGGCTGTCCATGCCGAGTTCGCGTTTGAAGGAGCCGACGATCGGGATCGAGCCGCCGGAGCCGACCAGAACCGGCGGCTTGTCCCATTCGGCTTCCAGCGCGCGGCGCGCGCGGCGCAGCGGCTCGCCGCGCATCGGCAGACCGATCGCGGGGCTGCCGCCGAGCGAATTGAATTCGACCTTCACGTCGGCAGGCAGGCGAGACCTCACGAAGGCGCGGAAGGCGTGCGCGATGCGTTCGGGGCTCTGCTTGCCGACCAGCCGAAACGAGACCTTGGCGCTCGCCTTTGCCGGCAACACGGTTTTGGCGCCCTCGCCGGTGTAGCCGCCGATAATGCCGTTGACGTCGCAGGTCGGGCGCGACCAGATCATCTCGAGCACCGAGCGGCCTTTCTCGCCCGCGGGCACGGAAAGTCCGACCTCTCCGAGAAAGCCCACATCGTCGAATCCGAGGTCGCGCCATTGTTCGGCCACCTCGTCGGGCAATTCCTCGACGCCGTCATAGAACCCCGGCACGGTCACGGCGCCGTTCGAGTCATGCAGGTCGGCGATAACGCGCGCGAGCACCCGGATCGGATTGATCGCCGCGCCGCCGTACAGCCCGGAATGCAGGTCGCGGTTCGCGGCGTGCACGATCACTTCCTCCATGACGAGGCCGCGCAGCATGGTGGTGATGGCAGGCGTGCGGGCGTCCCACATCGAGGTGTCGCAGACCAGCAGCAGGTCCGCCTTCAACTCCTTGGCGTGGCTCGCCAGGAAATCGGGCAGGGAGGGAGACCCAGTCTCCTCCTCGCCTTCGAACAGCACGCTGATGTTGCAGGGCAGCCCGCCGTTCTCGCGAAAAGCCCGGCAGGCCTCGACGAAGGTCATCAACTGCCCCTTGTCGTCCGCCGCGCCGCGGCCGACGATGCGTTCGCCCGCATCGGAGGTTTCAAGCCGGGGGGCGAAGGGCGGCGTTTTCCACAGATCGAGCGGGTCGGCGGGCTGGACGTCGTAATGCCCATAGAAAAGCAAATGCGGCGCGTCGCGCGTCCTGGCCTTGGCCGAGCCCATGACCATCGGCCGTCCCGGCGTCAGCGCCTTGTGGGCGTCGAAGCCGATCGAGACGAGCTCGCGGACGAGCCAGTCGGCGGCGCGGTCGCAATCGGGGAAATGCGCCGGGAGCGCGGAAATCGACGGGATTTCGATCAGCGAGAACAACCGCTCCAGGGCCGCCCCCTGGTTGGCGTCGATCGTCGAGAGCACATTTTCGAGCGTGGCCATGCAAGCTCCGGCGCGGTGCGATCGCCCGCCGATCGCGTTTTCCCATCGTTTCTAGCAGGCGAGCGCCGCGCGTCCAACAGGGCGCGCAAGCGACCCCTTACCAATCGCCAATTGCCAAAGGCCATGGGACCGGGGCAAACCAGCGCGGCGTGATGGCGCCGGCGCGGCGCGGCGAAGGAGGCGAGGCTGGGTATGGCGCAGGCATTCGACATTTCGAACGCGCCGTTCGACCGGCTCTCGCCGACCGAAGCCGAAGCGGTCAAAGCCGCGCTCGACATCGCCTACTTCCGGCCCGGGGAGACGATCATCGCGCGCGGCGGCGCGCCGGACAGCCTGTTCATCGTGCTCAAAGGCAGCGTCGAGGAGCGCGAGGGCGCGGACGTCGTCTCGATGCGAGGCCCCGGCGATTGCTTCGACAGCCGTGCGCTGGTGCAGGGCGGCGGCTCCAACGCTTTCGTCGCGCACGAGGAGACCCTGTGCAACCTGCTGCCGCGCGACGTCACGCTGCGTCTGATCAATCAAAACCCGCGCTTCGCCGCCTTCTTCTATCTCGACATTTCTCGCAAGCTCGACGCCGCCTTGGGCGAGAGCGACAATGCGCGCTTCGGGCACATGATGCACACGCATGTGCGCGACCTCGCGCTGCACCCGGCCGAGATCGTCGCGGCCTCCGCTTCGATCGAAGAGGCGGCGCGCAAGATGAGCGAGCTCGACAGCAAGGCGCTGCTGGTGCGCGACGGCGAGCGGACCGGCATCGTGACAAAGACGGATCTGGCGGACGCGGCGATCTTGCGGCGGCTGCCGATCGAGGCGCCGGTCGGTCAGGTCGCTCAATACAGGGTTATTTCCGTTTCTGCCGACGACTTCGTCTCCCGCGCGTTGCTGCAGATGACCAAGCACAACAAGCGGCGGGTCGCCGTCGTCGATGCCGGCCGCTACATCGGGATTCTCGAGGACATCGAGATCCTGAGTTTTCTGTCCGGCAATTCGCAGCTCGTGGCTGCGCGCATCGATCGGGCGAGCCGGGTATCCGATCTCGCGGTCGGGGCCTCCGAGATCGAGCAGCAGACGCGGATGCTGCGGCGTCAGGGCGTGAAGATCGAGGTCGTCAGCGAGATCGTCTCCGATCTCAACCGGCACCTGATGACAAAATTGTTCCGTCTGGTCGCGCCGCGCTCGATCGCCCAAAAAGGCTGCCTTATCGTGATGGGCAGCGAGGGGCGCGGCGAGCAGACCGTGCGCACCGATCAGGACAACGGGCTGATCCTGTCCGAGGCCGTCCCCGAGGCTGATCTTGCGACGTTCCGCGCCGAGTTCACCAGCGCGCTCGAAAGCTTCGGCTTCCCGCCCTGTCCGGGCAACGTAATGGTGCGCAACCCGATTTGGTCAAAGACGGCGGCCGAGTTCCGCGCGGATTTTCGCCGCTGGCTAGCCTCGCGCGACGAGGAGGCGTTCCTGAACGTCGCAATCTTCTATGACGCCGAGTCGGTCGCGGGCGACCCGGAGCTGTTGACCGAGACCAAGACCGATCTTATCGACGCGATGAGCGGCGAGCCGATGCTGCTAGCGCATTTCGCACGAGCGGCCGACGCTTTTCCCTCGCCGATCGGCCTCTTCAACAATCTCGTCACCTCGCGCGAGCAGGGCGACGCGCTCGACCTCAAGAAGGGCGGGGTGTTTCCGATCGTGCATGGCGTGCGCGCGCTCGCCATCGAGCACCGCCTGCTCGAGACCAACACCGCCGCGCGCATCGAACGGCTCGCCGAAGCTGGCGCGCTGGCGCCCGATTTCGCACGCGAACTGACCGAAGCCTTGCGCTATCTGATGACGCTGCGGCTCGACGCCGAACTCGCGCGGGCGGATTCGGCCAATCTCGTCAAACCCGCCGAACTCACCACCATGGAGCGCGACTTGCTGCGCGACGCGCTTCAGATCGTCAAGAGATTCCGCGAGCTGATCCGCCGCCACTTCAATCTGAACTTGTTCTGACGCCATGCTGCCGCGCTGGATCAAACGCCCCTATCACATGGCCAAGATCAAGGATCCTGCGTACAGGTTTCTGTTCGATCCCGGCCCCGAGGACGAGGCGGTCTCAATAGATTGCGAAACGACCGGCTTAGATCTGCGCAGGGACGACATTGTGACCATTGCCGCTGTGAAAGTTCGCGGCAACCGCATCCTGACCAGCGAGCGTTTCGAAGCGGTCGTGCGCCCGGCTGCGAAGATGAACGTGGACGCGATCAAGATTCATCGCCTGCGCGAACGGGACGTCGCGATGGGTCGCGCGATGGCCGACGTGCTGCCGCCGCTGCTGCGTTTCATCGGCGGGCGGCCGCTGATCGGTTATTATCTCGAATTCGACGTCGCGATGATCAACCGTTACCTGCGCCGCTGGCTCGGAATCGAATTGCCCAATCGGCAGATCGAGGTCTCCCAACTCTATTACGAGCGCAAATATGCCGATGCGCCGCCCGGCACTCATCTCGACCTCTCGTTTCAGGCGATTCTGCACGATCTCGATTTGCCTGCGCTCGACCAGCACGACGCCTACGCCGATGCGCTTATGACGGCGATGATGTATCTGTCGCTGCGCGACCTCCAGGCGCGCCAAAAGCGCATTCCGCGTTCGGCCTATCAAAGCGTGAGCCCCTTCACGGCGGGCTGAGCGCGACAAAAAGGGCGGGCTTGCGGCCCGCCCTTCGGATCGTCTGAGCCGCGGTCCCGGCGCGCCCGCGGATGCGTTCAGAAGACGTGGCGGAACAACGCGAACAGAGCGCCCGAAAGAAGGATCGCTGCGGGGAGCGTCAACACCCAGCCGAGCGCGATGTTGCGCAGAGTGCCCCACTGCATCCCCGAGCCGTTGGCCAGCATCGTGCCCGCGATGCCGGAGGAAAGGACGTGGGTCGTCGAGACGGGCAGGCCGAGGCCGTCGGCGGCGCCGATCGTCGCCGCGGCGACGAGCTCGGCGGCGGCGCCCTGGCCGTAGGTCAGATGCGTCTTGCCGATCTTCTCGCCGACGGTCACGACGATGCGTTTCCAACCGACCATTGTGCCAAGACCCAACGAGATCGCGACAACGATCTTGATCCAGGTCGGGATGAACTTGGTCGAGTTGTCGAGTTCCTTCTTGTAGGCCGCGAGCGCCTTGGTCTCCTCGGGCTTCAGATCACTTTCCCGGTCCTTGTTCAGGATGCGGACAGCTTCGGAGGCCAGATACATGTCGTTGCGCATGTTCTGGACCGAGTCGAACGGCGTCTTGGCGACCGAGCCGTATTCCTTCACCTGGTTGCCGATGTCGTTCACGAGCACCGCCAGAGAGGGATAAGTGCCTTCGCTGATCTTGTGCGCGTGGACGTAGTCCGTCACCGCCGGACGAGGATCGCCGAGGATCTGGAAGCCTGCGCCGTGGGCCTCGATCACCTTCGATGCGGCCTGAGAAATGGTGACGAAATCATTGGTATGCGAGGGGGGGAGCGAACGGTTCAACGCATAGGCGGTCGGAGCGACGCCGATCAGGATGAGCATGATGAGGCCCATGCCCTTCTGGCCGTCGTTCGAGCCGTGGAAGAACGAAACGAGGGTGCAGGTGAGAATGAGCAGTCCGCGGATCCAAAGCGGCGGCGGCGCGTCGGAAGCGGGGGCGGAGTAAAGAGCTCGGCACCCGGACGACGAGCTTCATCACCAACAGCAGCAGGCCGGCCAGGATGAAACCGAACAGCGGCGACAGCAGCAGCGAATAGCCGATTTCCGTCACCTTGCTCCAGTCGACGCCCGCCGTGCCGTCCTGTCCGCGCAACAGCGCGTTGGCGACGCCGACGCCGACGATCGAGCCGATCAGCGTATGCGAACTCGAGGCCGGCAGGCCCAGCCACCAGGTGCCCAGATTCCAGATGATCGCCGAGATCAGCAGCGCGAACACCATCGCGTAGCCGGCGCTGGAGCCGACCTGCATGATGAGTTCGACCGGCAGGAGCGAGACGATGCCGAACGCCACCAGGCCAGACGAGGTCAAAACGCCGAGCAGGTTGAAGCAGCCCGACCAGACCACGGCGAACTGCGGCTTCAACGCGTGGGTGTAAATGACGGTTGCGACGGCGTTGGCGGTGTCGTGGAACCCGTTGACGAATTCGAATCCGAGGGCGATCAAGAGCGCGACGCCGAGCAGCAGGTACGCGATGGCCGATTTTGGCCCGCCGCCGGCCGCGCTTATGTCGCTGTGAATGGAATAGGCCGTGAAAAACAGCGCGCCGGCGATGACGGCGAGGTAGATCAGCAACGCACGGATATCCATGGGCTGATCGAGCTTGACTCTGGACGGCGTCGAAATATGCGACGTCGCTTGAACGTCTGTGATGGCGGACATTTTGACGCGGCTCCCCTTGCCGGACGGGCTCCCGTACCCACCCGGCGGGTATCTATCGCGTTACGCGTATGACAGTCGTGTGAACGCAGAACCGGGATGCTCAGCCCGGTTCGGACAGCAGCGACAATTGCCGCTGCGCGGACTCTCCGGCGAGGTCCGCCAAAGGGGTCGGATAATCTCCGGTAAAACAATGGTCTGTAAATTGGGGCCGCGCGTTGTCGCGCGCCGGATACCCCATTGCCCGGTATATTCCGTCGACAGAAAGAAAAGCGAGGCTGTCGGCGCCGATGAAGGCGCGCATGTCCTCGAGGGTCATCCGGGCCGCGAGCAGACTGTCGCGTTCGGGCGTGTCGATGCCGTAGAAGTCGGGAAACGCGATCGGCGGCGACGAGATGCGGAAGTGCACCTCGCGTGCGCCGGCGTCGCGCATCATCTGCACGATCTTCACGCTGGTGGTGCCGCGCACCACCGAATCGTCGATCAGCACGATGCGTTTGCCCTCGACGACGGCGCGGTTGGCGTTATGCTTCAGCTTCACTCCGCTTTCGCGGATCGCCTGCGTCGGCTGGATGAAGGTGCGCCCGACGTAATGGTTGCGAATGATGCCGAGTTCGAACGGCAGACCGCAGGCCTGGGCGTAGCCGAGCGCGGCGGGCACTCCGGAATCGGGCACCGGCACGACGACATCGGCCTCGGCCGGCGACTCGCGCGCGAGTTCGGCGCCCATCGCCTTGCGCGCGGCGTAGACAGAGCGCCCGTGAACGACCGAATTGGGACGCGCGAAATAGACATATTCAAAGATGCAGGGCCGCATGCGCTGTGGCGGGAAAGGCTTGTAGCTTTTCATGCCGTCGGCGTCGATCACGATCACCTCGCCGTTCTCGACGTCGCGCACGAATTTGGCGCCGATGATGTCGAGCGCGACGGTCTCCGAGGTCAGAATCGGGCAGCCGTCGATTTCTCCCAGCACGAGCGGACGGATGCCGAGCGGATCGCGCGCGCCGATCAGCTTCTTGTTGGTCAATGCGACGAGCGCATAGGCGCCCTCGATTTGCTGCAGCGCCTCGACGAATCGTTCGACGATGCGCGGTCGCCGGGAGCGGGCCGCGAGCAGCAGCACGACCTCGGTGTCCGAGGTCGACTGGCAGATGGCGCCGTCCGCGATAAGCTCGCGCCGCAGCGTCAAGCCGTTGGTCAGATTGCCGTTATGCGCCACCGCGAGGCCGCCGGCGGCGAGCTCGGCGAACAGCGGTTGCACGTTGCGCAGGATGGTCGCGCCCGTCGTGGCGTAGCGGACATGACCGACGGCGGCCGAGCCCGGCAGGCGCTCGATCGTCGCCGCACTGGAGAAATGGTCGCCCACCAGCCCGAGGCGGCGCTCGGAATGAAAACGCGATCCGTCGAAAGCTACGATCCCCGCCGCCTCCTGGCCGCGGTGCTGCAGCGCATGCAGCCCCAGGGCGGTAATCGCCGCCGCGTCGGGATGTCCAAAAATTCCGAACACGCCGCATTCCTCGCGCAGGCGGTCGGCTTCGAGGTCGAGATCGAGGCTGGGGCTGTGCGGGGAAGCGGGAATTTCGGCCTCGCGGAGTTGGGGTCAGGGCTTGGAGGGCGTCGGGACGACCGCCGGCTGAGCCGGCGCGGGCATCGGCAGTTTGTTGATGAGCGCGTCGAGCTTCTGCTTGTCGGCGCCGGCGGGCGCGGCGTCGCTCTTGCGCAGCGGGGTCGCGTTGGGAGCGGCGGGGTTCGGCGCGATCGGGGCCGGAGCTAGGGTCTTGTCGGGCGAACTTTCATCCGGCGGCTCCTCATTGACGGGGGCGTTGGTCTTGGCCTTGATCCAGCCCTCGATCATGGCCGCCGTGTCCTCGGGCAACATCGCTATGATTCGATTGGCGGTCTCGATCAATGCCGGGCGGGTCTTGGCGGTCTTGACCCATTCCGGCTCCTGCTTTTCGCCGACGAGCCAGCTGAAGATCCAAAACGCCACCACCGCCAGCAGGAAGCCGCGCGCGGCGCCGAACAGGAAGCCGAGCGAGCGGTCGAGCGCGCCGATCTTGCTGTCGAGAATGGCGTCGGAAATGCGCACCGTGAACAGCGAGACGACGATCAGCGTCACGAAGAACACCGCCGCCGCGGAAACCGCCTGGGCGATGATCGGCTTGTGAATGTAGGGCTCGAGGTGGGGCAGCACGTAGGGGTAGAAATAATAGGCCGCCGCGGCGGCTGCGGCCCACGACCCGATCGCCAGCACCTCCCGGGTGAATCCGCGCAGCATCGACAGAAGCGCCGACACGAGGATGACGCCGAGCACCCCGAGGTCCAGATAAGACGGCATTCAAGAAGCCCTGTATTCGCGCGGGAGAAAAAACCGCGCGCCTGCAGCGCGCTTCCGCCAACGAGCGGCCTTATAGCGAAGCCCGTTCACTTCGTCACCTTGGCCGCCACCCCTGCGGCGGCGATTTCCGCGACGAGGCTCGCGACCGACGCGATCGTGCTCGCGGACAGTTTCGCCAGTTCTTCCTCCTTGCCCGGGGTCGGCGGACCGACCGAGCGCGCGAATCCGAGCTTGGCCGCCTCCTTGAGCCGCAATCCGGCGTGGCCGACCGCGCGCACCGCGCCCGAAAGCGCGATTTCGCCGAAATAGACGGCGTCATGAGGCAATGCGACGCCGACGAGCGAGGAAACCAGGGCCGCCGCGGCGGCGAGATCGGCCGCCGGCTCGGCGATCCTGAGGCCGCCCGCGACATTGAGATAGACGTCGTGCTGGCCGAGCTTGAGGCCGCCATGGGCCTCCAGCACGGCCAGCACCATCGCCAACCGGCTGGAATCCCAGCCGACCACCGCGCGCCGGGGCGTGCCGAGCGTCGAGGGGGCGACGAGCGCCTGGATTTCCACGAGCACCGGTCGCGCGCCCTCGACGCCTGCGAATACGGCCGCGCCCGGCGCCCGCCGTCGCGGCCGGCAAGGAACAAGGCGGAAGGGTTGGCGACTTCGGCGAGCCCCAGGCCGGTCATCTCGAACACGCCGATCTCGTCGGTGGCGCCGAAACGGTTCTTCGAGGCGCGCAGCACCCGGAACGCGTGCGCGCCTTCGCCCTCGAACGACATGACCGCGTCGACCATGTGCTCGACGACCCGCGGTCCGGCGATCTGTCCGTCCTTGGTGACGTGGCCGACGAGGACCAGCGCCGCGCCGCTCGTCTTGGCGAAGCGGATCAGGGCCTGCGAGGCGCCGCGCACCTGGCTCACCGTGCCCGGCGCGGATTCAATAGAGTCGCTCCACATGGTCTGGATCGAATCGACGATCACGAGTTTGGGCGCATCGCCCGAGCCGAGCGTGGCGACGATGTCCTCGATCAGCGTCTGGGCGGCGAGTTGCACGGGCGCCTGGGAAAGGCCGAGCCGGCCAGCGCGCAGGCGCACCTGTTCGGTCGATTCCTCGCCCGAGACGTAGACCACCCGCCCGCCCCGCCTCGCGAGCGAAGCGCAGGCCTGGATCAGCAGCGTCGACTTGCCGATGCCGGGCTCGCCGCCGATCAGCGTCGCCGAGCCCGGCACGAAGCCGCCGCCGGCCACGCGGTCGAGTTCGCCGATGCCAGTGACGATGCGTTCGACGGGTTTGGAATCGCCGCAGAGGTCCTCGAGCGGGAAAGGACGCCCGACGCTCGCGCGCCGGGTCGCCGCCGCGCCGATTCCGAGTGCGGCCGCCTCCTCGATGATCGTGTTCCATTCCCCGCAGGCGTCGCACTTGCCCTGCCAGCGCTGTGTGATCGCGCCGCAGTTCTGGCAGACGTAGGAGGACCGTGATTTGGCCATGGGCTCTAGTGACAGGATTCGGGGGAGGGTGTCGAGGCGCGAGCGCGCCGTCTCCTTCAGGCGCTTACGCCGAATCCGAATTGGGCGCCCGCCCACGGGATTGCAAGTGCGCCAGGTCGGTCAGTCCAAGACGATAAAACAGAATAATCATGTGATAATCGTAAAATTTTATTTACCACGAAACTATTGGCGCGACCGTCCGTACACAAAACGTCTCCGCTGAAACGGAGGCTAATTCAAGCGCATGTGTTCCGTGTTTCACAGTAAAGCGAGGGCAATACTATGGCTGACAGTACGACGGAATCCATCATCGGCGGAGAGACTTCGGTTGATCTGAGCTCCGCGGCAACCTTGACGAGCCTGGGCGTCACCGTGACCGGCCTGGGCTCGGCGAAAATCGAAAACTCCAACGGCGAAGTCGTCGCCGTATTTCCAATCACCGGCGGGACAGAAGAGTCCGGGGGCGACGTGATCCTGCATCAGGGCAGCGGCCTTGAACTCTCCGACGCCGCCGGCTACGTCAAGCTCAGCGACTTCCGCGTCGACACCAATACCGACATCGTTTACGCCGACGTGACGACCAAGGCGGGAACCTCGAGCGACGTCGCCGTGTTCGACATCGGCTCGGGCGCCGCGCTGACGCTGACCAGCGCCGCCGCGAGCGTCGTCGATACGGCCCTTGGCACGACCGCGATCACCACCTCGGTTGTGATCGGCTCCGCGGCGCCGGATCCCGTCGCCAATCCGCTGCCCGTCTGGTTCGAGGAATGGGCGCCGGAGCGCGCCTTGTTCGGCGATTACGGCTGGGGCGGTTCGACGCAACCGATCGTGTCGGGCGTGACCGATGTCACGTTGACCGCGGCGTCGACGCTGGAATCGCTGGGCGTTTCCGTCTCGGCGCTGGGCACGGCGAAAATCAGCCAGACCGGCGACAATCCGCCCGTCGCCCAATTCGCGATTACCGGCGGCACGGAAGGGCCGAAACGGGGCGAGGACGTCATCCTTCACCAGGGCAGCGGCCTGGAACTCTCCGACGCCGCCGGATCGATCGAACTGCAGAACTTCATCATCGACACCGCGCATCACGTCATTGACGCGGATGTGACCGTGGACGGAACGACCTCGGCCGGCAATCTGGCGGTGTTCAACCTCGGACCGGGCGGCAAACTGACGCTGACGACGGCCGCCGAGGGCGCATTGGACTCCTACCTGAACCTCAACCTCAGCGGAACGGTCACGATCGGCGAGGCAGCGGCGCATCCGTTCGCACTTAGCCATGGCGAAGCCGCCCTGCTGACTCACGCGGTCCAGACGGGCCGGATCGGTTAGCGCCGCGGTTTTTCAGCCGAAATCGGCAGAGATGGGGCGCGGCGGCATAGGCGGGCCGCGCCCCAAGAGCATTCACATCGTGGCGTCTTTGACGCATTTGGTCGTGAACGAGGTCTTGGCCGCGCCGGCGAGCTTCTTGTCGGCGGCCTGCTTGTCGCAGTCGGCTTGCGCGTCTTTCTTGCATTTATTCAAGAAGCTTGTCTTGGCGGCTCCGGCAAGTTTCTTGTCGGTCGCCATGGTCGCGCAGGAGCCGTCCGCGAAGGCGAGGACGGGAGCGCCGATCACGCCGAGCGCGAGCGCGGCGGCAAGGAAAAATTTGGGCATAGCTGTGCTTCCTTCTGTAAATCGCCATTCAGGCGGCTGAATTTAACGTCCCACTTTGGAAAAGGCGAGCGTCACGAAACAGGCGCTCACGCCACTGTGTGGCGCGCAAAGACTGTATATTGGGCGCCTTGCCTTCCCCGGCTCAAATTGCCATGAACAGACTATGTCTCGACAGTTCGTTATCGCCGATGACCATGCCCTGTTCCGCACCGGGCTGCGTCTGCTGTTGATCGACGGTTGCGGTCCGGCCGAGGTGCGCGAGGGCTCGAGCGTAGCGGAATTGCGGGCCTTGCTCGACAAGGACGTCAACGTCGACCTCGTCGTCGTGGATCTCTTCATGCCCGGGCATGAGCGGCGGGTCTACGGTGCGCGAATTGCGGCTTGCTTTTCCGGGCCTGCGATTCGTCGTGATGTCCGCCTCGGAGGAGCGCCAACACGTGCTCGACGCGCTCGCGGCCGGCGCGTTCGGCTATATCCCCAAGTCGCTCGAACCCCCGGCGATGATCGCCGCATTCCAGCAGATCCTGAACGGCGGGATCTATGCGCCGACGCTCTTGCTGACAGAGCCGGCAAGCGCGCCCGAGCATGCCCCGGCTCCCCTGGACGCACAGATCTGGCGACCCTGACGCCGCGCCAGTGCGACGTGCTGCGACTGCTCGGCAAAGGGCAAGCGAACAAGGAAATCGCGCGCGCGCTCGACATTTCCGAGGGCACGGTCAAGATCCACCTCGCCGCGATCTTCCGCCTGCTCGACGTGCGCAACCGCACCGAAGCGGTGCTGAAGGCGAGCTCGCTGGATCTGTAGCCGGAATTGCGGAGCCCCCTCCGTCCCGAGGCGCGGCCCGGATATCGATCCCGCCTACAACCTTATCTCGCCAGCGCGTGGATCAGCGTCGAGCGCAGCGCGCGCGGGTCGACGGGCTTGGTCAGCCACGGCAAGCCGGATCCGCGCAGGGCGGCGATCGCTTCCGGGTTGGTCGAACCGCTGACGAGCACGACGGAGGGGTCGGCGCCCCTGGCGCGCAAGGTCTCGACGAATTTCAGCCCGGTGTCGCCGTCGCTGAGATCATAGTCGACGACGAAAGCTTCGGGCATGCCGTCGGATTCGATAGTCGCCCGCGCGGCCGGGATCGACGAGGTCGCGGCCACGAGCGCGCCGTGGTCGACGAATTCCTGTTTCATCGCGGCCGCGCAGAGCGGGTCGTCGTCGAGAATCAGGATGCGCCGGCCCTCCAACGAGTCGACGCCGTGCGCGGAGCGTCGCGCGGGGCGGGCCACCTCGCCGGCCTCGCGCAGCCAGATCGTGAAGGCGCTGCCCTTGCCAGGCCGCGAGCGCAGCGTCAGGCGCCCGCCCATCAGCGCGGTGAGGCGGCGGGCGATGGCCAGCCCAAGTCCAATGCCGTCGTTGGGGCCGTTCGCGGCCATCCTGTCGCGATGGAATTCCTCGAACACGCGCTCCGCGCGGTCGGGCGCGATGCCGACGCCGGTGTCCACGACGGTGACGCCGATCTCGCCCCGTCCGCGCCGCACGCCGAGCACAACGCCGCCCGTACGCGTAAATTTGAACGCGTTGGCGAGCAGGTTGCGCAGCGTGAGCTCCAGCAGCGTCCGGTCGGCGACGACATGGCGCTTCGGTGCCGCACGACGCGGAATTCAATGCGCCGGTCGCGCGCGGTGGCGGCAAAGCCAGGCCTCAGGGACGCGAAGAATTCGCCGAGCGCGATCGGGGCGAGGTTGGGCTTGATCAGGCCCGCTTCGATCTTCGACATGTCGAGCAGCGTGTCGATCATCGAACGCAGCGAGCGCAGGGACTGGTCGACATTGGCGACGAGTTCGGCCGGTCTCGCCCGTCGGGCAGGCGGCGCGTAAGCGCGCTGACGAACAGCGTCATGGCGTGCAGCGGCTGGCGCAGATCGTGGCTCGCGGCCGCGAGGAAGCGGGATTTGGAGCGGTTGGCCTCGATGGCCTCGTCGCGCGCGGCCTGCAACTGCGCCTCGAACGCACGCTCGCGCGTGATATCGAGCAGCAGCAGGAAAGCGCCCTGAACGCGTCCGACGGCGTCCTTGTCGGGATAGGCGAAGCCGCGTACGACATTGATCATGCCGCCGGCGAAATGCGCGGGAATCTCGAATTCGGCATGTTCGCCCGCCAGCGCGCGCTCGACGCCCGGCTTGGCCTCCATCGCGAAATCCGGCGCGACCTCGCCGAGGCGCTTGTTCAGATAGGCCGACGGGCGCGCGCCGGTCCAAGCCTCGACGGTTTCGTTGACGAAATGGCAAACGAAGTTGACGTCGTAATAGGCGATCACGCCGGGAAGGCCGTCCGCCATCACGTTGAGCATCTGCGCGTCGCAGAGGAAGCGAGTGGTCCGCTCCATGCCCAGGCAATGGAACGGCAAATTCGGCTTTACCGTCATTTTCGGTCCCGTAACGACATTAACCAGAAAATCCCGACATATTGATGCTGACCCTATGGACGGGGCAATCTAACGAATGGCCTATACCTAATGGTCTATCCGGCCAACTACCCCGTCTGGCGAATGGCGGCGATCCGGCTTTCTCGTAAATTTACCCTTAGTAACGAGACGGGAGGCCTGCATGACCTTGGCAATCAATCCTGGCGACAATGCGTTCCGAGCCGTCAGCGGCCCGTTCGGACTTACCGAAGTATCGATCGCCCGCTTCGCCCATGCGGACGCCTCAGTTTCCAATTACGCCCCCGGCGAGGAAGTGGTCGGCGAGGGGGACCCCGCAGACAATTACTTCACGGTGGTGAAGGGCGTGTTCCGGTCGGTCAAGGTGACCCGTGACGGTCGGCGTCAGATCTTCGCCTTCTATATGCCCGGCGACATGTGCGGGCTCGAGCCCGGCCCCACCTACGACCTGACGATCGAGGCGGTCAATGCGGGGTCGATGGCGGTTCTCTCTCGCTCCGCCTGCCGGGCGCGCATGAATCGAGATCCCCAATTCAATTCCGCAGTTTTCGAGGGCGCGACCCGCGCGCTGGCCCTGTCCGTCGATCACATGACGATGGTCGGACGTTCCTCGGCCGAAGAGCGGCTCGCCTGGTTTCTGACCATGTTGCGGGAGCGGGCGGCCGTCCCGGGCCGTCATCCCCCGGTCGTCGAACTCGTCATGCAGCGCCAGGACATCGCCGATTACCTCGGGCTCACCATCGAGACGGTCAGCCGGACATTCACCCATATGAAGGAACGGGGGCTGATCGCCCTGCCGACGACGCGCCGTGTCGAGATTCTCAATCCCGAGCAACTCGAACGGCTTGCCGCCGCCGACCGAGATTCGCCGGTCTGGGATCGCAAGATCTGCGCCTGATACCGGCGACGCGTGATCTAGATGCGAGTTTAAGGCGTACACCTCAGTCCTCCCTCCCTCCACGCGCTCCGAAAGGAGCGCTTTTTTTTCGCTGTGCGTAAATCCTTCGATTTTCCGGTTCAATTTGCGCCCCTGGCGCGGCGACTGTACAAAGATCCCCAGGCATTCTCACAAAGGCGCCCGCGAGAGCTTTGCGATATGTTTCAATTCCTGCGATGGGGTTCGGAATCGGTCCAAGAAGGCCGGCCGAAACCGCGTTCCGAATCAATTCGAGGTCCGGGACCCGGCCAAGGCGCGGGCGTCGCGCCAAATCCTGAAATCGAGGCGTTCAAACGGCACGGCAGAGGTCCGTTGGGCCCGCGCGGCACGGGCTCGCGCGTCTTCGACGCCGGTTCCTTGCGGTTGCTCGTGCTGGGGATGATCGGCGACGAACCGCTCCATGGCTACGACATCATCAAGCGATTGCGGGCCCGCTTCCACGGCGCGTATGCGCCGAGCCCCGGTTCGGTCTACCCGATCCTGAAGCTGCTGGAGACTACGGGTCTCATCGGCGGGAGCGTGGCGAAGGGCAAGCGGCGATACTCGATACTGCCCGCCGGGAAGACCTATCTCGTCCTGCGCAAACACGAACTCGATACGATCAACGCCAAGCTGGAGGAAACGGTGGCCCCGATCGGCGATCAATCGCTGGGGGAAGCCGCCCGCGACCTCGGCGACGCGATTTACGTAAAACTGCGCAGAGGCGAACTCGGGCCGACTCGGGCCGAGAAGCTGAGGGAGATCCTGGTCAGGGCTCGCAACGAGATCGAGGACCTTTAGGCCATATCGACGAGGCGCGGGAGTGGCGGGAATGAGAGAGGTTGACAGATATCATCCCGCCTTTGCGATCTTGCACTGGCTGCTCGCGATCATGATCGTGGGCGCATTGCTATTCGGCTTTTTCGTTTTGGCCCCGATGCCGAATTCCAGCCCGGAGAAGATCGGCGACGTCCGCCTGCATATGGTTGGCGGCGTGCTGATCCTGGCGCTCATGGCGGTTCGTTTGCTGGCTCGGGGCTGGCTCGCCCGCCCGCCGGCGGTCTCGGCCGGTAATGCCGGGCTCGACGCGCTCGCTCGGGTCGTGCATGTCGGCCTCTATCTCGTCGTCTTCGCGATGGCGGCGACGGGGCTCGCGACAGCGGTGACCTCAGGATTGAATCGGATGGTCTTCGGCGGTCTCGCCGCGCCTTTTCCCGACGATCTGACGAAATATCCCGCCTTCGCCGCGCACGGCCGGCTCGCAGCCTTGCTCGCCGCCCTCATCGCCCTGCATTTGGCCGGGGCGCTCTATCATCAATGGGCCCTGCGCGACGGCCTGATGAGTCGGATGGGATTTGGGCGTCGACAGGCGGGCGGTTGACGCCGTTTCGGCGGGATCGAATTCGCGTCAATTGGCGAAGAGCATGGGCGTGCGCGCAAGCGCTAGCGCCGCGCGGGTCGCGCCGCCATAGACCCATTGGCCTGAGCGCCAATGGCCGTATCCGCCCAGCACAACTATGCCGGCGCCGAACTGGTCGGCTTCTTCGGCGAGCGTAGTGGCGACGTCGCGGCCGGAACTATGCGCGCGCTTGGTTTCGACGGCGATCCGGTGACGCGCCAGATGGCGCGCGACGCTCGAAATCGGAATCCTCGACCTCGCCATAGTCCGACCCCTCCGCATCGACCATGACCAGGCGCGTCAACCGGGCATGGCGCAGCAACGGCAGCGCCTCGCGCAAGGCGCGCGCTGCCTCGCGCGAGCCGTTCCAGGCGACCAGCGCGCGCTGGGGCAGCGCGCGGAACGCCACGCCCGCCGGCGCCAGCAGGACCGGCCGGCCCGAATCGAACAGGCAGGATTCGAACACGGCTCGCTCCATGTCGCCCCCATCCTTGGGCGACCAACCCATAATGGTGAGATCGGCAGTGCGCGCGCGCCGCGCGCAAAGCCGGCCGACCTCCTGCTCGAAGGCGTCGACGCGCCGGAGATCATTGGGGGCGGATAGGCGGCTGTAGATCGCGCGTAGGCGCTGTTCGGCCAGCTCGGCCTCCTCGCTCGCTTGCCGCTGGGCTTGGATCCAGCCTGCCGGCGTGACGGCGGTCGTCTGCGACATCGGATAATAGGGCACCAGGCCAAACATCAACCCGCTGAGATGGGCGCCGAAGGCCGCGCATAGTCCGTCGGCGTATCTGAGCGCGTTCAGCGCCGCTTCCGTTTCGTCCTGTGGAACGAAGACGTCGCGGAACACGCAGTCGCCCATGTGGCGCGAGGCATGGGAATTCGCTCCATCGGACGTGGCGACATTTGGGTCGACGGCGCTCATAACCATCCCCCGACCGCGGGCGACCCCAAATCGTCGTCGCGTCGCCCTCCCGGCAGAAGCCCGCGCTTCGACTGCACGCCGCGTACTCCCCTTCGGCCGCAAACCTGAAGCTCACGCTAGCTTTCGCGGTGCGCGAGCCGTTGACCTAAGTCAACCCTCGCAAACGCAGAATGGGAGCGACGCGACCGATCGTCACACCGGGGCCTCGCATAAGCCGTGCGCATTCGCGCAAACGCCTGAAAAACAGGGGGCCTTCGCGATCTGCGCCAACTTGGCCCGTCAACTCGGCCTTCGCCTTTTGGAGAGTGGACGCGCGGTCCGCCCAGGGGCGAAAAACCGGCGTCCGCGCGCCCACGCGTGTCGGTTTCATGACCTTCATCGGCAAATAGACGAATGCACGAGGGCGAAGCGCGTGTCCTATTGATATGGATCAAGGTGCAAACGGGTCCGTCGTCCAGTTTGCGCCCGATATTCCGCTAGAGCGCACAGGGGGTTCCGTATGCAGGCGGCCAGGACAGCAAAGTCATTGCGAGTCGGCGAGGTCAGTTTGGCCGCCGTACTCGCCGTCATCGCGTTGACGTGTCTCTTCATCGCCGCCAAGACGATCGAGCCCGCCTACGCGTTCCACATGGCGGTCGGCGTTCTCGCCGCGGCCGGCGGCATCTTCGCCATCTTCCAGCGCTACAACGCACGGCCGGCCGAAATGCCGCCGCGCGAGATCGACGGCCGGCCGAACTATAATTTCGGGCCGGTCAAGTTCTCATCGCTGATGGCGCTGTTCTGGGGCCTCGCGGGGATGCTGGTGGGCATCTATATCGCGTTCGAGCTCGCCTACCCCTGGCTCAATATCGCGCCCTGGTTCAACTTCGGGCGTCTGCGTCCGCTGCACACGTCGGCGGTGATTTTCGCCTTCGGCGGCAATGTGCTGCTAGCGACCTCGTTCTACGTCGTGCAACGCACCTGCCGCGCGCGTCTGGCGGGCGACCTCGCGCCGTGGTTCGTGGTGCTCGGCTATAACCTGTTCATCGTGATCGCAGGCACAGGCTATCTGCTCGGCATCACCGAGGGCAAGGAATACGCCGAACCCGAATGGTACTCGGACCTTTGGCTGACGATCGTCTGGGTCGTCTATCTCCTCGTGTTCCTGGCGACCATCATGCGGCGCAAGGAGCCGCACATCTTCGTGGCGAACTGGTTCTACCTCGCCTTCATCCTGACGATTGCGATGCTGCACCTCGGCAACAACGCCGCAGTGCCCGTCTCGATCTTCTCCGCCAAGTCTTACATCGTCTGGAGCGGCGTGCAGGATGCAATGTTCCAGTGGTGGTACGGCCACAATGCGGTCGGCTTCTTCCTGACCGCGGGCTTCCTCGCGATTATGTATTATTTCGTGCCTAAGCGGGCGGAGCGGCCGATCTATTCCTATCGCCTGTCGATCATCCACTTCTGGGCGCTGATCTTCCTCTACATCTGGGCCGGTCCCCACCATCTGCACTACACGGCTCTGCCGGATTGGGCGCAGACCTTGGGCATGACCTTCTCGCTGATGCTGTGGATGCCCTCGTGGGGCGGCATGATCAACGGCCTGCTGACGCTATCGGGCGCCTGGGACAAGCTGCGCACCGATCCGGTCTTGCGCATGCTCGTGGTGTCGGTCGCCTTCTACGGCATGTCGACCTTCGAAGGCCCGGTCATGTCGATCAAGACGGTCAACTCGCTCTCGCACTACACGGACTGGACGGTCGGCCACGTGCACTCGGGCGCGCTCGGCTGGGTCGCCTATGTCTCGTTCGGCGCCCTCTACTGCCTGATCCCGTGGCTGTGGAACAAGCGTGAGATGTATTCGCTGCAACTCGTCAACTGGCACTTCTGGATCTCGACGCTGGGCATCGTCCTCTACATCACCTCGATGTGGGTGTCGGGCATCCTGCAGGGTCTGATGTGGCGCAGCTACACGCCGCAAGGCTATCTCGAGTATTCCTTCATCGAGACCGTCGCGGCGATGCATCCCTTCTATGTCATCCGTGGGCTGGGCGGCGTGCTGTTCATTCTCGGCTATCTCCTGATGATCTACAACGTGTGGATGACGATCGCCGCGGGCGAAGAAGCCGCCCCGTCCGTCCAGCCAACTCTGCAGCCCGCGGAATAAGGAGCGCAAAATGAGCACCGGAGCGCATTCTCCGTCCCCGGCGGGTTTCTTCGCCAAACATCACGTCCTCGAGAAGAATCCCTTTCTTCTCCTCCTGGGCATCCTGATCATGGTCGCGATCGGAGGCCTCGTTCAGATCGTGCCCCTGTTCTACCTCGAGGGCACGGTCGAGAAGGTCGAGGGCATGCGGCCCTATACGCCGCTCGAACTCGCCGGCCGCAACATCTATGTGCGCGAAGGCTGCTACCTCTGCCACAGCCAGATGATCCGTTCGCTGCGCGACGAGGTCGAGCGGTACGGCCATTACTCGTTGGCCGCCGAAAGCATGTACGACCATCCCTTCCAGTGGGGTTCGAAGCGCAACGGCCCCGATCTCGCCCGCGTCGGCCTGAAATACACCGACTCCTGGCAGATCGCCCACTTGAAGGACCCGCGCTCGGTCGTTCCGCAGTCGATCATGCCGAACTACGCGTTCCTCGCCAACACGGAGTTGGATACGCGTGAACTCGCGGACAACATGCGCACCAGCCGGATCGTCGGGGTGCCCTATTCCGACGAGGACATCGCCAAGGCCGAAGCCGACATCAAGACGCAGGTCAATCCGGATAGCCCGGACGCCGCCGCGTTCCAGAAGCGCTATCCCAAGGCGCAGCTTCGCAAGTTCAATGCCGAATCCAGTGCGGTGACGGAAGCCGACGCCGTGGTCGCATATTTGCAGATGCTCGGGACGCTCGTCGACTTCAAGGTCTACGACGACAAGGCCAACTTGCGCTGAGGAGGGGCGATCATGTCTTCGACCTATGAATGGCTGTCCGCCTTCGCGCGGTCGGCGGGTACGGTTTACTGCTTCGCCTTGTTCCTCGGGGTGCTGGTCTACGCGCTCTGGCCGTCCAACGGAGAAGCGTTCAACAAAGCGGCGAAGATGCCGCTGCGCGAGGATTGAGCGATGGCGACGACTGAAACTCCCCAAGTCGACAAGATCTCAGGCCAGACCACCACTGGGCACGAGTGGGACGGCATTCGTGAATTGAACACGCCGTTGCCGCGGTGGTGGCTGTGGACCTTCTACGCAACAATCGCCTTCTCGGTTGTCTGGTGGGTGCTCTATCCCGCCTGGCCGCTGGCCTCGAACTTCACCCATGGCGTGCTCGGCTATACCAATCGCGGACAGGTCGCGGTGGACGTCGCGGCCATCCAGGCGCAGCGCGCACAGACGGAAGCGGGCCTCGACAAGGCTAGCGTCACCGAGATCATCGCCGACAAGAAGCTGCTCGGGCTCGCGCTCGCGCATGGCAAGGCCGCTTTCGCCGAGGATTGCGCGCCGTGCCACGGTTCGGGCGGGCAGGGCTCCAAGGGCTACCGCAACCTGACCAATGAAGATTGGCTATGGGGCGGCACGGTCGAGGACATCCAGACCACAATCACCCACGGCATCCGCGCCGATTACGATCCGGACACGCGGACCAGCGCGATGCCCGCTTTCGGCGCCCAGGGCATCCTCAAGCCGGAGGAAATCCGACAGGTCGCCAGCTACGTGCGCACGCTCAGCAAGCTGGCGCCCGAAGATGGCGTCGACGTCGCCGCGGGCAAGAAGATTTTCGCCGACAATTGCGCGGCCTGCCATGGCGACGACGGCAAGGGCAACACCGCGATGGGCGCGGCAAATCTGACGGACGGCTTGCAGCTTTACGGTTCAGACTTTAAAGACCTCATCCAGACGATTACCTATGCGCGCAACAGCACGATGCCGGCCTGGGGCGCTCGCCTCGACCCGGTGACGATCAAATCGCTCGCGGTTTACGTGCATAGCCTGGGCGCCGGTCAGTGACCTGGTCCTTCGGGCTGTCATAGGGATGTCAATGATCGAATCAGGGCGGGCGTCGAACCCGCCCTGTGCAATCCGAGCTCTGTCGGGAGGGGGCCCAAGTTCTTGAAATTTTCGCTCTGCGGATCCCGCCGGGCGACTTCAGAGCCAACCAGGCGGATATGGTATGAGTCAGTTGGATATCCCCGCGGACGACCACGAAGTTTATGACGAAGGACCGCTCTACGCCGCCGCCGCCAAGATCCATCCGCAGAAAGTCAACGGAACCTTCCGCCGCCTGAAATGGCGGCTGTTGCTGCTCTGTCTCAGCATATATTACTTCCTCCCCTTCGTGCGCTGGGACCGTGGTCCGAACGAGCCCCACCAGGCTGTGCTGGTCGATCTCGCGCATTCGCGCTTCTACTTCTTCTTCATCGAGCTGTGGCCTCAGGAGGTCTATTACTTCACCGGTCTGCTGATCCTCGCCTCGCTCGCGTTATTCCTTTCAAACGCCCTGTTCGGCCGCGTGTGGTGCGGCTATTTCTGCCCGCAGACTGTCTGGACCGATCTGTTCCAGACGGTGGAGCGGTTTGTCGAGGGCGACCGGCGCGACCGCATCAAGCTCGACTCGGCGCCCTGGACGCCGGATAAGATTCGCAAGCGCATCGTCAAACATGCGCTGTGGATCGCGATCGCCTGGTGGACCGGCGGCGCGTGGGTGCTCTATTTCTCCGACGCGCCGACTCTGGTGCGCTCGCTCGCGACGCTGCAGGCGCCGATTGCGGCCTATGTCTGGATCGGCATCCTCACCTTCACGACCTATTATCTCGCCGGCTACATGCGCGAGCAGGTCTGTCTCTATATGTGCCCCTGGCCGCGCATCCAGGCTGCGCTCACCGATTCCGACGCCCTCAACGTGACCTACCGGCGCGACCGCGGCGAACCTCGGCTATCGCTCAAGGACGCCAACCGCGCGCGCGCGGCGGGCAAGCCGGCCGGCGACTGCATCGATTGCAACCAGTGCGTGAACGCCTGTCCGACCGGCGTCGACATCCGCAAAGGCGCGCAACTCGGCTGCATCCAGTGCGGCCTGTGCATCGACGCCTGCGACGCGGTTATGACGAAGATCAATCGGCCAATCCGGCTCATCGCCTATGACACCGACGAAAACATAAAGCGCCGCTCGCGCGGCGAGGCGCCGGTCTATCGGCTCGTGCGTTCGCGCACGATCCTATATGCGGCGATAATGGCGATCGTCGGCGGGATCATGCTCTATCAACTCACCAACCGCACCCATATGAACCTCAGCGTGCTGCACGTGCGCGCCCCGATGTTCACGGCGGTGCGGGACGATGTGCGCAACGGCTACACCCTGCGGTTCTCGAACAAGCGGAGCGAACCGCGCAAATTCGCGCTCGAAGTCATCGGCCTCAAGGACGCCGTGGCCAAGAGCGAGCAGGCGGACATCGGGTCCGACGGACGGCTCGTCGTCGCCGTCGATCCCGACGCGACGCAGGAGGTTCAACTCTACGTTACCGCGCCGAAGTCGTCGCTCTCCGGATCGGGCCAGCCGATCGAGATGAAAGCGACGGACCTCGCCGACGGGGAGAGCATAACCGTCTGGGACCACTTCTTCGGCCCGTGAACTGTCGGCCCGCCGCCGAAACGGCAACGGAGGTCAGAATGACGAAATCAAATGTCGCGGCGTTCGCCAGCGGATCTTCGCCGGGGGTTGATCTCTCCAAACCGATGACCGGACGCACGGTCATCCTCTGGCTGTGCGTCGGCTTCGGCGTCATGTTCGCCGCCAATTTTGCGCTGATCTACATCGCGCTCAGCACGTTGCACGGCGAGGAGCTCGAGAACCCCTACGACGCCAGCCAAGTCTATAACCAGCGGCTCGCCGACGCCCGCGCGCAGGACCAGCTTGGCTGGACCGTCAACGTCACGACGCGCCAGGAGAACGGCGGCGTGCGGGTGGTCGCCGATTTCCGCGATCGCGAGGGCGCGATTGTGCCGGGCCTCGAAGTGCGCGCGCGCTTCACCCATCCTTTCGACCGCAACGCCGACCGCGAGGCGCCGCTCGTGAGCGACGGCGGCGACTACGAAGGTTTCGCCTCGGGACTGCGCGCGGGCCGCTGGACCCTGTCGGTCGAGGCCAGGCAGAACGGCGAGCGCAAGTTCATGAGCGACAACAAGCTCGTCCTTTCCGAGACTTCGGAGTAAGGGCCTCGCAGCAGGTCCTCGGGAGCATGCGTTGAGCGAGGTTCAGGATCTCTCAATCTTCGTTCGCCACCCCGCCCAGGGCGTGTCGGCGATGGACCTCGTCGTCGAAGGCGTCCATTGCGGCGCCTGCATCGTCACCATCGAGAAAGGCCTCAGCGGCGAGCAGGGCGTGCGCGGCGCGCGCGTCAACCTCGCGAGCAAACGCGTCACCGTCGAATGGGACGAGGACAAGCTCGCCCCGGACCAGATCCTCGCCAAGCTCGATCGGCTCGGCTATCCCGCCTACCCGTTCTCGGCGCCCGTCGTCGACAGCGTCGAAATGGCCGAGGAGCGCCGCCTCTTGCGCTGCCTCGGCGTCGCCGCCTTCGCGGCGATGAACGTAATGCTGCTCTCGGTCGCGCTCTGGGCGGGCGCTGCAAAAGATCCGAGCGGCTCGACGCGCGATCTCTTCCATTGGCTGTCCGCGCTGGTCGCGCTGCCCGCGGTCGCCTATGCCGGCCTGCCGTTTTTCGAGAGCGCGGTGCGCGCCTTGCGCCAGCGTTCGATCAACATGGATGTGCCGATCACGCTCGGCGTTGTGCTCTCGCTCCTGCTCTCGGTCGTGCAGACCGCCCAGCACGGCGAGGTCGCTTATTTCGACAGCGGCGTGATGTTGCTGATGTTCCTGCTCGCCGGGCGGTATCTCGACCAGCGCATGCGCCGCCGCACGCGCGACGTCGCCACCAACCTTGCCGCGATCAAGGCGGAGAAGGCGGTGCGTCTGAGCGAGAGCGGCGAGGCGGTGGATACCCCGATATCGGCGATTTCTCCGGGCGAACTCGTGCTGGTGCGCGCAGGCGAACGCGTCGCGGTCGACGGCCTGGTCGAGGACGGGCGGTCGGAGATCGACCAGAGCCTCGTCACCGGCGAAACCGCCGCAATTCCCGTGGCGCCCGGCGCCATTGGTCTATGCGGGCGCGATGAACCTGACCGGCGCCCTGCGCGTGCGCGTCGTCAAGGCTGCGACCGGCACCCTGCTCGACGAGGTCAATAGCCTACTGGAGCGGGCGATCGAGCAGCGCTCGTCCTATGTGAAGCTGGCCGATCGCGCCGCGCGGCTCTATGCGCCGGTCGTGCATCTGACGGCGCTCGCGACCTTCCTCGGCTGGCTCGCCTTCGGCTTGGGGTGGCAGCCCGCGCTGGTCGTGGCGATCACGGTGCTGATCATCACCTGCCCCTGCGCGCTCGGTCTCGCGGCGCCGGCGGTGCAGGTCGTCGCTGCGAGCGCGATGTTCCGGCGCGGCGTCATGCTCAATTCAGGCGATGCGCTCGAGCGGCTCGCCGATGTCGACACCGTCGTGTTCGACAAGACGGGCACCCTGACCCTGCCGCAGCCTAGCCTGGCCAATGGCGACGAGATAGCGCCCGAGGACCTCGCGCTGGCGGGGTCGCTGGCGTTGGCGAGCAAACATCCTCTCGCCAAGGCGGTCGCCGAGGCGGCGGGCGCGAAGGCGCCGCTGGCTGCGCATGAATTCCCTGGTCAGGGCGTCACGCTGTTTCACGAAGGCAAGCGGATCCGTCTCGGCTCGGTCGCCTATTGCAAGGCCGAGGCGGAAGCCGAGGACGTTGCGCGGCGCTGGCCCGACGCCTCGCTGATCGCGTTCCGCGGACCCGAGCGCGTCGTCGTGTTCGCGGTGCGGCAGGCCTTGCGCCCGGACGCGCGCGAAGTCGTCGCGCAGCTCCAGCGGAAAGGTCTCGCCATCGAAATCCTGTCCGGCGATCGTCGCGAGGCGGTCGAGGAAATCGCCGGCGAATTGTCGATCTCGACCTTTTCCGCAGCGCTCAAGCCCGCCGACAAGATCGCGCGGCTGAAGACGTTGCGCGCGGCGGGACGGCGCGTGCTGATGGTCGGCGACGGCCTCAACGACGCGCCCGCGCTCGCCGCCGCCAATGTCTCGATCTCGCCGATTTCGGCCGCCCACTTGACGCAGGCGCAGGCCGACGCGGTCTTTCTGGGGGAGCGTCTGGGGCCGGTCTCCGACGCGCTTTGGCTCGCGCGCAAGGCCAAGGCCCTCATGCTGCAAAATCTCTGGCTGTCGGCGATCTACAATGTGATCGCCGTGCCGATCGCGATTCTCGGCTACGCGTCGCCGCTGATCGCGGCGCTGGCGATGTCGGGCTCGTCGATCGTCGTCACGTTGAACGCGTTGCGCGCGCGCGGAGCTTCCGGAGTCGCCCGATGAACGTGCTCGTCTATCTCGTTCCCGTCGCGCTCGCCCTCGGTGGGCTCGGCCTGGCCGCCTTTCTCTGGGCGTTGCGCAACGGCCAGTTCGACGACCTCGACGGCGCCGCGTGGCGCGCGATTTCTGACGACGACCTGCCCGACGAGGATCGGCCAAAGACCGTGTAGGCAATGCAAACAACGCCTTGGCGCTCTATGCGGGTCTTGCGGGCGGTCTGAGAGGGCGAGGGCGCGGGTCCGCGCGCAGGCGCGAAATTTCCGGCTCGCCCAGGTCCATGTTTCCGATTTCGATCGGCTCGCGGCCTAGCGTACCTATCGCGGCGCCGCTCTCCAAAGCCCGTGCTTTGCGACGCGAGGAGTCGCGTTCGTTTGGCGGCTTTGCTAGAGCGTTCGCGACGGCGGCCCTCAGCCGCCGCGTTTGGAGGGCGCCATGAAGATCACCGCACTGGAGACGATCCGGCTCGCCGAATTCGGCAATCTGATCTGGTTGAAGGTGCACACTTGCGAAGGCGTCACGGGACTCGGCGAGACCTTTTTCGCGCCGGCGACTGTCGAGGCTTACGTCCATGAGGTTCTCGCGCCCAAGTTGATCGGGCGCGATCCCCGGCAGATCGATCGCATCGCCAAGGACGTCGGCGGCTATCTCGGCTTCCGCTCGGCGGGCGCCGAGATGCGGGGCAATTCGGCGCTCGACATCGCGCTCTGGGACATCCTGGGCAAGATCACAGGCCAGCCGATCGCGCAATTGCTCGGCGGCTTCACGCGCGAGAAGATCCGCACCTACAACACCTGCGCGGGCTCGGCCTATATGCGCGAGAACGCCGGCCAAAGCACAGCCAACTGGGGTCTGGCCAAGGGCGCGAAGACCTATGACGACCTCAACGGCTTTCTCCATCGCGCGGACGAACTCGCGATCGAATTGCTCGAAGAGGGCGTCACCGCAATGAAGATCTGGCCTTTCGACCCCGCGGCGGAGGCGAGCGGCGGAGTCGACATCTCGCCGGCGGAACTGAAAGCCGCGTTGCAGCCGTTCGAAAAGATCCGCAAGGCGGTCGGCGACCGCATGGAGATCATGGTCGAGTTCCATTCGATGTGGCAATTGCTGCCTGCAATTCAGATCGCCAAGGCGCTGACGCCATACCAGACCAAATGGCACGAGGACCCGATCCGGATGGACAGCCTGGCCAGCCTCAAGCGCTATGCCGACGCTTCGCCTGCGCCGCTCTGCGCCTCCGAGACGCTGGCGACGCGCTGGGCGTTCCGCGACCTCCTGGAGACTGGCGCGGCCGGAATCGTGATGCTCGACCTCTCCTGGTGCGGCGGCCTGTCCGAGGCGCGCAAGATCGCCGCCATGGCGGAAGCCTGGCACCTCCCCGTCGGGCCGCACGATTGCACCGGCCCGGTCGTGCTGTGCGCCTCGACGCATCTTTCGCTGAACGCGCCCAACGCGCTGATCCAGGAGAGCGTGCGCGCCTATTACCGCACCTGGTATCGCGACATCGTGACCGCGCTGCCCGAAGTCTCCAACGGCTTCATCACCGTTCCCCCAGGTCCCGGCCTCGGGCTGGAACTATCGCCGGACCTCGAAAAACGCTTCACCGCGACGGTGCGCATCTCGGAAAAGGCGTGACCGGCGCTACGGCCCCGGCTTCACGAATTTCAGCGTGAAGCGGTCGCTCTCGCCGATTGCGGCGTATGTCTGACGATCCTGGTCCTTCAACCGAAAGGTTGGCGGCAGCGCCCAGACGCCAACCGAATAATCCTTTGTGTCTTTCGGATTTGCGTTGATCTCGGAACTGCCGACGAATTTGAATCCGGCCCCCTCGATGAGTTCGATCGCGATGTCCTGGCGCACGTACCCCGACTTGGCGAGCGGGTCCTGGGGCTTGTCCTCGGAACCGCGATGGTCGACGATCCCTAGCACGCCGCCAGGCTTGAGCGCGGCGTAGAACGTCTTCAGCGAGGCCGCAGTCTCGCCATGCGCCATCCAATTGTGCAGGTTGCGGAACGTCAGCACGAAATCGGCCGAGCCCGGCGGCGCGATAGGATGCCGGTCGCCGCCGAATTCGGCGACCTCGACCTTCCCATACAAAGCTGGATCGGCCGCGATCTTGGTCTTGAACCCGGCGTTCTCTTTCTGGATTTCCTCCGCAGTCGAGGCCTCCTCGCCGTTCGCCGCGATATAGCGCCCCTTGTCCTTGAGATAGGGCGCCAGAATCTCGGTCCAGTAGCCGCTCGCGCCCGGCAGGATCTCCACGACCGTGCTGTCCGGCTTGACGCCGAAGAAAGTCAGCGCTTCGGCGGGATGACGGAAGGCGTCGCGCGCCCGATTCTTCTCCGACCTCTGCGGCCCGTCGATCAGAGCCTTGAGGGCGGGGTCGACCGTCTGTGCGCAAGCCGGAGCGGCGGCGAGACCGACGGCGACGAGGGCGCCGAAGAGGCCGATCAAATATGCGCGGGGGGTCATAGCGGATCTCGGAATGGAAGGAAGAAAGGCCGAGCGTAGCTGCGCCATGCGGTTTCGTCCACGCGGCTTGCCGTCATGACCGGGTCGAAGCCGCATTTTCGAATCCGCGGGACGAAAGACGGTCCGTCCGTCCCGCGCGCCCAGGCCACGCGCGCTCCCCCACACGGCCGGCGCTTCGCCGTCTCTGGGGCATCGCCCGTCGGCAAGTCGGAGCCTGCGCGGTAAGCGCGACGCGAGCCCGGCGGTCGGTTGCGACCTCGGCGACGACGGCCTGCGCGATCGAGCCGCCCGGGGAGCCGCTCGTATAGGATAAGTCGATCGAGGCAACGGGTTGCCCGCGAAAAGCGGGCAACCGAGAGGATGCCGGTGAATATAATTACATAGTGTCAAATGTAATAAACAATTCATCCAGCGCAATATGCGCAATTTTTCGACACCCAGTTTCGATCTGCATTGACGTTTTGGAGTTTACTTCATAAGTTATACGTAGTTCATCCGGAGGTCCCGTTTCGTCCGCTTGCTGCTCGGCTAAAGCCGATGGAGCGTTCGGCCGACTCCGCCGTCATGAGCGAGGTTGTCGTCCGATGAGCGCGCCGATCGCCGATCCTGGACTTGCGGTGACCAAGCCGCTGCATCCGGCGGTTGTGAAGGAGGCATGTGTAGCCGAGGCTCTCGCGATCATCGAGAGCGAGGGCCTGGAGTCCCTCAGCCTGCGCGATGTCGCGCGCCGCCTCGGCGTTCCGCATCAAGCGCCCTACAAGCATTTTCCGACCCGGGACCACCTGGTCGCGGAGATTACTCGGCGCGTCTTCGATCATTTCGCCCAATACATCGACGCCCGCCCGCGCCACCCGGATCCCGATGACGATTTCCGCGCCATGGGCGTCGCGTATATCCAATATGCGATCGCCAATCCGTTCTATTATCGGTTGATGTACGCGGCGCCGCCGCTGAACCCCTCGGATCATCCCGCGATGGCGCGCAGCGCACAGCATGTGACAGGAATGCTGTACAAAGGTCTCCGCGACGTATTCGCCGCCCACGGAATAACGCCGACGAGCGCGCATCCCACCCGCGACGCATTGTTCGTGTGGTCGACCCTGCACGGGTTTGTGACGTTGACTCAAACGCAGGCGATGGCGGGCCTGCTTCTCCCGCCGGGCATTCGCGACAGCTTCGTCGCGCATTTGCTCGAGCGGATCGGCGGCGCGCTGGGCCTCGTCCCGACACCTGCGGACGCGTCCTTGCAGCCGGCGGCGAAGTCCGACCAGCGCACGTCTTGAAAGCCGCCGCGCCGTTCTCGGAATTCAGTTCCCGCCCTCGTGAAAGAAGGCATAGACGAGCTTCGCCGTCGCCGCGTTCAGCCCCGGGGTTTTTTCCAGATCGGCGAGCCCTGCGCGCGCCACATCCTTGGCGGTCCCGAACGCATGCAGAAGCGCGCGCTTGCGGGCGGGGCCAATGCCTGGGATTTCATCGAGCGGGCTCTTGACGAAATCCTTCTTGCGACGCGCCCGATGCGTGCCGATCGCGAAACGATGCGCCTCGTCGCGCAGGCGCTGTACAAAAAACAGCGCGGGGTCGCGGGGCTGCAGTTTGAACGGTTCGCGTCCCTCGACGAAGAACGTCTCGCGGCCTGCGTTGCGGTCGGGCCCCTTGGCGATCGAGGCCAGCGCGACGCCTTCGACGCCGAGTTCTGCGAATACCTGCCGCGCCGCCTCGAACTGCCCGCGCCCGCCGTCGATGACGACGAGATCGGGCTTGTCGGGGAAGGCGCCCTCATCGTTGCGCGCCCCTTGGTCCTTGGCTTCGCCCTCTTCGCGCATCAGCCTCGAAAACCGTCGCGCAAGCACCTCACGCATCATCGCGTAATCGTCTCCGGGGGTCAGCGCCGCGCTCTTGATGTTGAAGGTGCGGTACTGATTTTTCACGAAGCCTTCGGGGCCCGCGACGATCATTGCCCCGATCGCGTTCGTTCCCATGATGTGCGAATTGTCGTAGACCTCGACCCGCTTGGGGGGCGCTGCGAGGCCGAACACGGCGCCGAGCGCGCCGAGAAGCTTTTCCTGGCTCGCCGCTTCCGCGAGTTTGCGCGACAGCGCCTCGCGGGCGTTGCGCATCGCGTTGTCGAGCAATTCTTTCTTCTCGCCGCGCTTGGGCACGCCGATGGCGATGCGATGGCCCGCGCGGGCGCTGAGGATTTCGCGCAGGGTCTCAGCGCTGCGCACGTCATGGCTGATGAGCACCAGCCGCGGCGCTGGCCGCTCGAGATAGAACTGCGCGAGGAAGGCGTCGAGCACTTCCGAGGCGCTCAGCGCGCGGTCCGCGCGCGGAAAATAGGCGCGATTGCCCCAGTTCTGATAGGTGCGGAAAAAGAACGCTTCGATGCAGAACTGGCCCGCTTCCTCGCAAATCGCGAACACGTCCGCTTCCGGCACCGAGCGCGGATTGACGCTCTGTTCGCCCTGGATCGCCGACAAGGCGGAAATGCGGTCGCGCAGCCGGGCCGCTTTCTCGAATTCGAGCGCTTCTGCAGCCTCGGTCATTTCAGCGGCGAGCCGCTGGCGGATCGCCCGGCTGCGTCCGGCCAGAAAGTCACGCGCTTCGCTCACCAATATGGCGTAGTCTTCGAGCGAGATTTCACGCGTGCACGGCGCCGAGCAGCGCTTGATCTGGAATTGCAGGCAAGGCCGCGTGCGGTTTTCATAGTAGCTGTCCGAACAGGTGCGCAGCAGGAACGCGCGCTGCATCGCGTTCATCGTGCGGAACACCGCGGTCGCGCTCGCGAACGGCCCGAAATAATCGCCCTTGAGCGCGCGCGCGCCGCGATGCTTGACGAGTTGCGGCGCCTCATGGCCGCCGGTGATCAGGATATAGGGAAAGCTCTTGTCGTCGCGCAGCAGCACGTTGTAGCGCGGCTTGAGCTGCTTGATCAGGTTGGCCTCGAGCAGCAGCGCTTCGGCCTCGGTCTCCGTGGTGACGAACACCATCGAGACAGTTTGCGCGATCATGCGCGCGATCCGGATCGTCTGCCGCTCCGGCGTCGTGTAGGCAAGGACGCGCTTCTTGATCGAGCGCGCCTTGCCGACATAGAGCACCTCGCCGTCGCCCCCCAACATGCGGTAGCAACCCGGGCCGAGCGGCGCGTGTTTCCAGAACGACCTGATCACCGCGGCGCCGCGCGCCAGCGGCCCCGGCTCGGCCGCGCTCTCGTCGAGGTCGAGTTCGAGCGGCGTCGAGACCTCCTCGGGCTCTTCGAGCGAAGCGGTCGGGTCGGTTTCAGGTTCGGGCGAAGGAGCCGCCTTGGGCGCGCCGGTCATGCCGGAAACTTAATTCGCCCCCGCCGATTCGAAAAGGGCGGCCTCTCGAAGCCGCTTCGGACTGTCGGGGCAGGCAGGCGTCCCGGTCGAGCCGGCGCGCTTCGCGCTCCGCATTGTCGCCGCCGGAGCGGTAGACGCCCAGACGCCGTTGGCTGTGAGCGGCGCAATCCTGCGTCGAGCGGATGGGGTTCTCGGCCGCGAAATGCCGGCGGCGCGGCGCGAGCGGCGTGGGACTGCTGGACCGCCCTTCTGCCATGGTCCCGGCAGAAATGGACAGGATCTTCCGCCCGGGCGCTGACTGCGAAAGGCGACGTTCCCACGATCGCCACTGCAACGGGGGCTGCAATCCTGAGGTTGGACATGAGTCCTCTCCCGAATCGGTCGAGACGAACATTCCGTCGGCCGCCGCGCGCAGCCGCCTCGTCGTGAAAATTCTGTGAGACGGGAGCGAAGCATTTCGGGCTGGAAAAAGCCGCGTTCGTCATCGAGATTGACAGCACGAGGCGCGCGGCGACTAGGAGAGGGGCGAGCGGATCGATGCGTTGGCTATGGGCCGGCACGCTGCGCGACCGACTGCGACTGTGGTCGGGCCTGGTGCTGTTCGCCTTCGCGCTGACCCACTTCCTCAATCATGCCCTCGGCCTGTGGAGCCTCGAGGCGATGTCGGCGTTTCAGCATGCGCGCCTCGCGGTCACGCGATCTCCTCCGGGGGCGGCGATTCTCGCGCTCGCCCTGACGACCCATGGCGCGCTCGCGCTGCTCAAGCTCGCGCGCGTGCGCAGCCTTCGGTTCAGCGGCGCCGAAATCCTGCAGGGGATTTCCGGCTTTCTGATCCCGCTATTCCTCGCCTCGCATCTGTTTGAGGCGGGGGTTGGCCCGCGCGCGGCCGGAACGGTCGCATCGTATCCCGCCATCCTCTCGCTGCTCTGGCCGGGCGGGATGATCTGGCAATCTCTGTTGCTGCTGATTGTCTGGCTGCACGGCTGCCTCGGGTTATTCTACTGGCTGCGCGGCGAGGCGTGGTTTCGGCGCGCCTCGCATGTCCTGGCCGCCCTCGCCGCGCTGATTCCCGCCGCCGCGATCGCCGGCGCCGTGACGGCGGGTCGCGAGGTCGCCAGGCTTGCCGAGGCGACGCAGATCCGTGCGAGCGTCGACGCCACGCCGGGCCTCGCGCCGGCGACCCGCGCGGCGATGAACGCAAACGCCCATGCAGCGATCCTTGCAGCCTACGGCGTCGTCGCTCTGCTGATCGCGGCCCTCGCGATGCGGCGCGCGACCATGCGCCGGCTCAGCGAAGTCTCGATCGCCTATCTCGGTGGGCCGACCGTGCGCGCTTTCGGCGGCCTGACTCTGCTCGAGATCAGCCGCTTGCATCGCGTGCCGCATGTTTCGATTTGCGGCGGCAAGGCGCGCTGCTCGACCTGCCGGGTTCGGATCGTCGAGGGCGCGGAGAGCCTCGCCGAGCCCAACGAGGCCGAACGGCGGTTGCTCGGGCGAATCGGCGCGGAATCCGACGTCCGGCTCGCCTGCCAAATTCGCCCGGCCGCCGCGCTGAAAGTGGCTCGGTTGCTCCGGCCGCCCGCCGAGGCCGGCGCGGCGCCGCGCGCGAATCGCGTCGATGAGGCCGGCGTCGACCGCATCGCCGCCGTTCTGTTCATCGACATCAGGGGCTTCACCCGGTTGAGCGAGGCCAAGCTCGCCTATGACGTCGTCTTCATACTCAATAGCTTCTTTACCGCCGCGGGGGGCGCGATCGAGGCGGCCGGCGGAAGGGTCGACAAATATATCGGCGACGGCCTGATGGCGGTGTTCGAACATCCGGACGGCCTGGCTGGCGCCGCGCGCGCCGCCATGGCGGCAATCCGGGCGGTCGACGCGGAGCTCGCCCATGTGAATCGTGCGCTCAAGGACGAAATCGCGGAACCGCTGCGGTTGGCGATGGGTCTGCATGGCGGGCGGCTGGTGATCGGGCGGATCGGCTGGGGTGCGGCGGCCTTGCCGACCGTGATCGGTCCCGCGGTCAATGTCGCGAGCCGGCTGGAGAGCGTCGCCAAATCGAGAGACGCCGATCTCGCGCTGTCGCGCGAATGCGCGCGCGCAGCGGGCCTCGACCTCGAAGGCCTCGAGGTCGCCGAAATCGAGATCCGCGGTCTTGGCGCGCCGTTCCCCGTCGTCGTCGTTCCGCGCGTCGCCGAAATGGCGAAGACGCGCGCCGGCTGATAGCCGAATTCCGACCCGTTTCGGAGTTTGTCGTTTCGGCCGTTTCTTTCGGCCGCCTCAACTGCGCCGCCTGGCGCTCCGATCACGCCGCCCCGAGTTCGAGCGTCCAGGTTTGGCCGACGAGGTCGTGGCCGAACGAATGATGCTTGTTCTCGGCCATCAGCCGGAAGCCGGCCGCCTGATAGATGCGGCGCGCGGCGACGAGCACGTCGTTGGTCCAGAGCGTCAGGGCGCTATATCCGAGTTCGCGCGCGCGCCTTATGCAAGCCTCGACAAGCAGACTGCCAATTCCAAGGCCGCGCGCGCTCGGCTCGACATAGAGCAGGCGCAGCTTGGCGACTTCGGGATCGTCGCTCTTCATCAGGAACACCGAACCGACAATCGCGCCATGACGTTCCGCCATCCAGGCGTCCTCGCGCTCGGGATCGAAATTGGCGATGAACTTCGACAGGATCTCGCTCGCGAGCCCCTCATAGGTCCAGTCCCAGCCGTATTCCCTGGCATAGAGGACCGTTTGGCGATGCACGATCCAGCCGAGGTCGCCGACCGCGGGCTTTCGCAAGGTCGCCGGGGCCGCGTCGGGCCGCCTCCGGCCGTCGAGCGCGGCGCGGATTTCCTTCATTGCGGCCACGAGCCGGGCCTGCGCGTCAGGCGGCGCGCGATCCAGCAAGGCGCGCATCCGGCCGCGCGTTCCCTCCTCGAGCCTCGCAAAAACGCGCCGCCCGGTCGGCGTCAGCGAAAGCTCGAGACGCTTGCGGTGCGTCGGGCTCGGCCGCGAGCGCAAATATTTGCGAGCTTTGAACCGCGCGAGGATGCGGCTGATCCGGGCCTTGTCGATCGCCAGGCTGCGTGCGAGATCGGCGCCCGTCAGGCCCTCCCGTTGCGCGATCTCATAAAGCACGCGCGCCTCGGCGAGCGAGAGGTCGGTTTCCGGCAGATGGGGTTCGAGCAGCCCGATCTCTCGGGTGTAGAACCTGTTGAACGCGCGCAACTCGGCGACGACATCCATCGGGCGGCTCCCAGTGTTGTCTTTGACAACACTAGCTTGGAGCGGACCGGCCTGCAAATTCCCGTCGCGGGTCGCGTTTCCAGAACCGGCCTGAGGCGGCGGCGTCCGGGTTGCGGCGCGAGCCGCCGGGCGCCTCAGGCGCTAGACGCCATGCGCTTTCAACCAGGATGTGGCCTCCTTCCAGGACGCTACGGCGTCGGCCTTGACATAGCTGGGGCGGTAGTCGGCGAAGAAGGCGTGGCCGGCGTCGTCATAAACGATGATCTTCGAGCCGCTGTCGCCCGCTGCGAGCTGCTTTCTCGAACGATGCGATCAGGTCGCGCGGGATGGCCTTGTCCACCCCGCCGTAGAGGCCGAGAACCGGGACCTTGAGGTCGTGCACGCGATCGGGCGGATTGTAGGGGCGAAGGTCCGTCTGGGGAAAGCTGAGCGGGCCATACCAGACGACGCCCGCCTTCAGAGAGGGCGTACGCTCGGCAAAAAGCCAGACCTGCCGGCCGCCCCAGCAGAAGCCGGTCACAGCGGCGCGGCCGATGTCCGCCGACCCGCTCGCGCCGGCGAAGGCCAGCGTCGCGTCGAGATCGCTCTGCGCCTCGGCGTCCGGTTTCTCCAGCACGATCTCGTTCATCAGCTTCTGCATGTCTTTTTCGGCGGCGGCGTCGCCCTGGCGCGCGAACAATTCGGGCGCAATCGCGTAGTAGCCGAGCTTGGCCCAGCGCCGGCAGACGTCCTTGATGTGTTCGTGCACGCCGAATATCTCATGGACGACCAGCACCGTCGGGAACGGCCCGCCCCGATCGGGCATCGCGCGATAGGCGGGAATTTCGACGCCGCCGGCGGCGATTTTCACCCCGCCGGCGATCAGGCCTTCGGCGGAAGTCGTGATGACTTGCGCGAATACGGGCGTGATCGCCGCGCAGAATCCGACGCTGAGGCCAGCCTTGACGATCGCGCGGCGGTCGGGCCGCGGCGCTGCGGACAGGCTCCGGCCGGAAAGGTCGTGATCCAGCATTGCATCTCCCCACATCCGATGAATTGCCGCTTTTTCGCGCGCCCCGGCTCTGCTCCGGCAATTCAATTCGGCGTCAAGCCGCCCGGAATTGTAGAACATGAATTTGACCCACGTCAGAGTGCGTCGGCGCGCCCTGCCTAGATTCAGGGCGCTGCCGAAGACGGCCTCTGGGAGCCAGTGAGATGTTCAAGCATATTTTGATTCCGACCGACGGCTCGGACCTGTCGCGCAAAGCCGTGCTCTACGGCGTCCAACTCGCCAAACTGTCGAACGCCAAGGTGACGGCGATCACGATCCGTGCGCCCTATGCCGTCACCTCGATGGACGTCATCGCAGTCGTCGGGTCGCAAGAGCAATACGAGGCCGAGGCCAAGCAATATGCCGAGCGCGCGCTGACCCAGGCCGAAATGGCGGGCCAGGCGGCGGGGGTCGAGGTCGAGAGTCTGCAGGAGATCCACGACCAGCCCTTCCGTGCGATCATCGACAGCGCGCTCGCGAACAAATGCGATCTGATCGTGATGGCTTCGCATGGGCGGCGCGGCGTCTCCGCGCTCCTGCTCGGCAGCGAGACCGCAGAAGGTGCTGACGCACAGCACGATCCCGGTGCTGGTCTACCGTTGAGCCATTGCTGGCGCTGAGGCCTCTTGACGCGGAAGCGGCGAAGCCCTTTGGCTCGACGCTTTCGCTGAACGAGGCCCAAAATGGCGATCCATTTTTCCGCCGCCGAAATGGCGGCGCGCAAACGGCGTCTTCTCGCCGCGATGGCGGCCGAGCGGCTCGACGGCATGCTGCTGTTCGCGCAGGAGAGCGACTACTGGCTTACCGGCTACGACAGTTTCGGCTTCTGCTTCTTCCAGTGCCTCTACGTCGGCGCCGACGGGCGCGTGGCGCTGCTGACGCGCTCGGCCGACCTGCGGCAAGCGCAGCGCACCTCCGAATATCCAGGATATCCGCATCTGGCAGCGACGGCGCGGGCGCCGATCCGACGCGCGACCTGCGCGCGATGCTCGAGGATATCGGCGCGGGCGGGCGGCTCGGCGTCGAGTTCGACAGCTACGGCCTGACCCATTTCAACGGCCGCCGGCTCGAGGCGGCGCTCGCGGGCCGCGCGACGCTCGTCGACGTCTCCAGCCTCGTGCCGCGCCTGCGCGCGACCAAGTCGGCCGAGGAAATCGCTTGCGTGCGCGAGGCGGCGCGGCTCTCCGACCTCGCCGACCTCGCTGCTATCGAGGCGACCCGCGCCGGCGCCGACGAGGGCGAAATCCTCGCCGCGATGCATCACGCGATCTTCGCCGGCGGCGGCGACTATCCCGCCAACGAATTCATCATCGGCTCGGGCGCCGACGCGCTGCTCTGCCGCTACAAGAGCGGCCGGCGGCGGCTCGACGCGGACGATCAGCTCACGCTCGAATTCGCGGGCGTCAGCCGGCATTACCACGCCGCGATCATGCGCACGCATATCGTCGGCCGCGAGCGGCCGCTGCACCGGCCCTATCATGCGGCCGCCCGCGAGGCGCTGGAGGCCTGCGCGGCGGAATTGCGGCCGGGACGCACGGCGGGCGACGTATTCGCCGCCCATGCGCGCGTTCTCGATGAGCACGGCCTCGCCAAGCACCGGCTCAACGCCTGCGGCTATAGCCTCGGGGCGAAATTCACGCCCTCCTGGATGGACGCGCCGATGTTCTACGAAGCCAACCCGTTTGAAATCGCGGCCGATCAGGTCTATTTCCTGCACATGATCCTGATGGACAGCGACAGCCGGACCGCGCTGTGCCTCGGCCGCACCTACCTCGTGGGCGTTCACCATGCCGAGCCGTTGAACGCCCGCGATCTGGACCTCGACGGTAAAATAGGGTTAGCAAATCCTTAACTATGGGCTATGGCCGGGTTTCGCCGTGGCCGAGGAGCGTACGCGGGTGCAGGGTCTCAGGACGTCGGAGGGGGGGTTTGGGCCAGGGGCGCCGTGCGATTCGGCGTCGGGCTCGGCGCCATCGCGCTCGCCTGACGCTGTGCGGATGCGTCGAGCAGGCCGCCGAAGTCGCCCCCGATTTGCAGGCCCATCGGCCGATCGAGCGTCGAGAGGGCGTCAGTCTCGCGGACGCGACCGTCGCGATCGTTTCCATCGAGGGCGCGCCGGCCGCCGTCGCCTCGGATTTCTCGCAGCGGTTCGCAGCGCGAGGCCCAGTCCCGCGATATCGTCATCGCCAAGGCCGACAAGGCCAAATATCTCGTGCGCGGCTATCTCTCCGCGACCCAGACCGAGGATGGCGCGACGGTGGAATATGTCTGGGACGTCTTCGGGCCGGACAAGCAGCGCGAGCAGCGCCTGAACGACGTCATCGAGGTCAAGGGTTCGGGGGCCGATCCCTGGGCGATCGCCGGCGAAGCGGCGCTCGAACAGCGTCGCGGCCAAGAGCGCCGACGATCTCGCCGCTTTCCTCTCCAACATGCCCGAGGCCAAGCCCTCGGCGCGGGCGCCGGGCGAGCAGGGTCGGCGGCTGCGCAAGCCGCGACCGCGGCTCTCGGATATGCGCCGACGCGAATAGGCGCCGTAGCCAAAGCCTGTGGATAGATCGGCGGGCGCGGACGCGCCGTCATCGCAGCGTCGTATTGTTCCAGTCCCGCCTCGGCTGCTATGACCCGCCGCGTCAGGGACGCAGGCTGACTGCGGGAACTCGGAATTTGCGTGACGCCGGGACTTGCCCGTCGCGCGGCAGGACATTCAATGCGTTTGGAGCCGCCAATGCAGGGCAAGATGAAGATTCTGGCGGGCAATTCCAACGGGCCGCTCTCCGAGGCGATCGCCGCCTATCTCGGCGAGCCGCTGACGCAATGTCATGTGCGCCGGTTCGCCGATCTCGAAATCTTCGTCGAAATTCTCGAGAACGTGCGCGGGCGCGACACGTTCATCGTCCAGTCGACGTCCTATCCGACCAACGACAATCTGATGGAGCTGCTGATCATGATCGACGCGCTGCGGCGCGCGTCGGCTCAGCGCATCACGGCGGTCATTCCCTATTTCGGTTACGCCCGGCAGGACCGCAAGCCCGGTCCGCGGTCGCCGATTTCGGCCAAGCTGGTCGCCAATCTCATCACCCGCGCCGGCGCCGACCGCGTGCTGACCGTCGACCTGCACGCCGGGCAGATCCAGGGCTTCTTCGACATTCCCACCGACAATCTGTTCGCCGCGCCGACCATGGTGCGCGACATCAAGGAGCGCGGACTCGACCGCCAACGTCATGGTCGTCTCGCCCGACGTCGGCGGCGTGGTGCGCGCGCGCGCGCTCGCCAAGCGGCTCGATGCGCCGCTCGCGATCGTCGACAAACGGCGCGAGCGCGCGGGCGAATCCGAGGTGATGAACATCATCGGCGACGTCGTCGGGCCGCCATTGCGTGCTGCTCGACGATATCGTCGATTCCGGCGGCACGCTCTGCAACGCCGCCGACGCGCTGCTCGCCAAGGGCGCGGCGAGCGTCTCGGCCTATATCACCCACGGCGTGCTTTCCGGCGGCGCGGTCGCGCGCATGGCGGCGTCGCAGCTGACCGAACTCGTGATCACCGACACGATCCGCCGACCGAGGCGGTGCGCGTCGCCAAGAACATCCGCGTCATCTCGATCGCGCCGCTGATCGGCGAGGCGATCGCGCGCATCGCCAAGGAAGAGAGCGTCTCGGTGCTTTTCGACTGACGGCGCCATTTTGGCCGACGCTGATTTTGACGGGTCCGGCTCCAGGGCTGCTTGACTCTCGCGCCCGCTGGCACTATGACTGACCAATCGGTCAAGAAATCTTGCCGATCGAAGGTTTCGCCGCGAATGCGGCAAATATAACGCCGGACGCAGAAGGCGATCCGGCGGCCACGAGTGAGAGGGAGAATTGCATGTCCGGTCGTAAGCTTCCTGAAGCTTTCTTCGGTGTTCGCCGCGGCGCTGATGGCGTCGACGGCGGCCTTCGCCGCCGACATCAAGCCGGCGGTCATCTATGACCTCGGCGGCAAGTTCGACAAGTCCTTCAACGAAGGCGTCTTCAACGGCGCGACCAAGTTCTCGAAGGATACCGGCGTCGCCTTCCGCGACCTCGAAATCCAGAATGACGCCCAGCGCGAGCAGGTGCTGCGCAAGTTCGCCAAGGACGGCTTCTCGCCGATCATGATGCCGTCGGCTTCGCCTGGGCGACGGCGCTCGACAAGATCGCCGACGAATTCCCCAACACGAAATTCGGCATCATCGACATGGTCGTCGACAAGCCGAACGTGCAGTCGATCGTGTTCAAGGCCGAGGAAGGATCGTTCCTGGTCGGCGTGATCGCGGCCAAGACCTCGAAGAGCGGCAAGGTCGGCTTCGTCGGCGGCATGGACATTCCGCTCATCTCCGCCTTCGAATGCGGATATGCGCAGGGCGTCAAATACGTCAACGGCGCAAGGGCGACGTCATCGCCAACATGACGGGAACCACGCCGGCGGCCTGGAACGATCCGGTCAAGGGCGGCGAACTCGCCAAGTCGCAGATCGACCGCGGCGCGGACATCGTCTATGCCGCCGCGGGCGCGACCGGCCAGGGCGTGCTGAAGGCCGCGGCCGACGCCGGCAAGTTCGGCATCGGCGTCGACTCCAATCAGAACGGGCTGTTCCCCGGCAAGGTGCTGACCTCGATGTTGAAGCGCGTCGACGTCGCGACCTACGATTCCTTCAAGGCCGCCAAGGACGGAACCTGGAAGGGCGGCGTGCAGGTGTTCGGCCTCAAGAACGACGGCGTCGGCTACGCCGTCGACGACAACAACAAGGCGATCCTCACCGCGGACGCGAAGGCGGCGGCGGAAGCGGCCAAGGCCGACATCATTTCCGGCAAGATCCAGGTCCACGACTTCATGTCCGACAACAAGTGCCCGGTTTGAGGCGCGACGTGACGCTGAAAATCCGCGTCATGGCCGGGCACGGGTCCCGGCCATGACGTGGGTGGGGGATGAGACCTATAAGTTGCGGCGCCGACGGCGCCGAGCGATCGCCTGGGGCGGCGCGCGTGACAAGTTAAGCCAGACCGATCCGCGCCCGCGATCGAGCTGATCGGCATCGACAAGAGCTTCGGCCCGGTTCACGCCAACAAGAACGTCAATCTCAAGGTCGAACGCGGCGTCATTCACGGCATCGTCGGCGAAAACGGCGCCGGCAAGTCGACGCTGATGTCGATCCTCTACGGCTTCTACGAAGCGGACGCCGGCGAGATCCGCGTCAACGGCGAAGCGGTGCGCATCCGCTCCTCGAAGGAGGCGATCAGCCACGGCATCGGCATGGTGCATCAGCATTTCATGCTGGTTCCGCCGCTCAGCGTGCTCGAAAACGTCATGCTCGGGCGCCGAGGGCGGGCCGCTGCTCGCCGGCGGCGCCGCGGCGATCCGCCCGAAGCTCGCGCATCTTGCAAGGCAATACGCGCTCGAGGTCGATCCCGACGCGATCGTCGGCGAATTTTCGGTCGGCTTGCAGCAGCGCGTCGAAATTCTGAAGGCGCTGGTGCGCGGCGCGGAAATCCTCGTTCTCGACGAGCCGACCGCCGTGCTGACCCCGTCCGAGGCCGACCAGCTGTTCGAGATGCTGCGCGTGCTGAAATCGCAGCACAAGACGATCATCTTCATCACCCACAAGCTGCGCGAGATCATGCGCCTGACGGATCGCGTCTCGGTGATGCGGCGCGGCGAAATCGTTGCGACGTTCGAGACCTCGCAAACTTCCCCGCCCGAACTCGCCGACGCGATGGTCGGCCGCAAGGTCATTCTCAAGGTCGACAAGGGGCCCGCGCATCCCGGCAAGGTCGTGCTGGAGGCGCGCGGGCTTGACCGTGCGCGACGATCGCGGCGTCACGCGCGTCGAGGATGTCTCGTTCCAGTTGAGAGCGGGCGAGATCGTCGGCATCGCCGGCGTCGCGGGCAACGGCCAGTCCGAATTGCTCGAGGCGCTGGCCGGCATTCGCCCGCTCTCGGCGGGCGAGATTCTGATCGACGGCGCGCGCCGCCGCCCGCGAGGCGCAACCCCAAGGGCATGCGCGCGCTCGGGCGTCGGCCATGTCCCGGAGGATCGCCATCGCGTCGGCCTCGTCATGCCGTTCGAGGCCTGCGAAAGCGCGATGCTCGGCTTCCAGGACGAGCCGGTCTACGGCCACGGCGTGCTGTTCGACCGCAAGGCGATCATCGCCGACGAGGCCGCGAAGATGGAGGCCTACGATATCCGGCCGCGCGCGCCGCTGCTGCGACCGCCAATTTCTCCGGCGGCAATCAGCAGAAGATCGTGCTCGCGCGCGAGATCGAGCGCAATCCGCAAGTCATTCTCGTCGGGCAGCCGACGCGCGGCGTCGACATCGGCGCGATCGAGTTCATTCACAAGCGGATCGTCGCCTTGCGCGACGCGGGCAAGGCGGTGCTGCTGGTTTCCGTCGAACTCGACGAGATCTTCGCGCTCTCCGACCGCATCCTCGTGCTGTGCGCGGGCCGGATCACCGGCGAGCGGCGGCCCGAGGAGACCAACGCCCAGGACCTCGGTCTGTTGATGGCGGGCGTCACCGAGCGCGCGGCATGAGTTCGCCCCTAAAGCCGCTTGCCGCAATGGGCGGACGTCGCGCTGATCCCGCTGCTCAATGTCGCGCGCCGCGTTTTTCATATCCGGCCTCGTGGTGCTGGCGATCGGCGAGAACCCGATCGAGGCGGTGAAAATTCTGATCACCGGCGCGCTCGGCGATCTCGAAGGCATCGGCTTCACGCTCTATTACGCCACGAGCTTCATCTTCACCGGCCTCGCGGTCGCGATCTGCTTCCACGCCGGTCTCTTCAACATCGGCGTCGAGGGGCAGGCCTATATCGGCGGGCTCGGCGCCGCGCTCGCCGCGCTCTATCTCGGCTTCCTGCCCGGCTACAGCCTGGTCATCGTCGCGATCATGGCGGCGGCTCTGTTCGGCGCGGCCTTCGCCGCCATTCCCGGCTATCTCCAGGCCAAGCGCGACAGCCACATCGTCATCACGACGATCATGTTCAACTATATCGCCTCGGCGTTGATGGGCTATCTGCTCGTCAACGTTCTGCGCGTGCCGGGCCAGATGAACGCGGAGACGCGGGCATTTCCGCCCGGCGGCATCGTGCCGCAATTCCACGAATTGCTGAAACCGCTGGGCATCGACTGGCCGGTTACGCCGTTCAATCTCGTCGTTCCTGCTCGCGCTCGCCGCGGCGGCCGGGGTCTGGGTGCTGATCTGGCGCACGCGGCTCGGCTATGAGATTCGCACCGTCGGCGCCAATCCGACCGCCGCCGTCTACGGCGGCATTTCGCCCGCGCGCATCACGATCCTCACGACGCTGCTGTCGGGCGCGCTCGCCGGCGGGCTCGCGGTCAATGTGATTCTCGGCGAGGAGCATCGGCTGATCCTCGAATTCACCGCCGGCTTCGGCTTCGTCGGCATCGCCGTCGCGCTGATGGGGCGCGCGCATCCCGTCGGCATCATCCTCGCCGCGATCCTGTTCGGCGTGCTCTATCAGGGCGGCGCCGAGCTCGCGTTCGACAAGCCGAAGATCAGCCGCGACATGATCATCGTCATCCAGGGCCTCGTCGTGCTGTTCGCCGGCGCGCTCGAACATATGTTCCGCCGCCCGGTCGCGACGCTGCTCGCGCGCCGCACGACTCAGCCGCCGATCTGAGGGCGCAGCGTCATGGAGATGTTCGACGCCTTCATCGAGATCCTCGGCTCCGGCATCCGGCTCGGCGTGCCGCTGATTCTGGCCTGCCTCGCCGGCCTGTGGTCGGAGCGCTCGGGCGTCGTCGACATCGGCCTCGAGGGCAAGATGCTGACAGGCGCTTTCGCCGGCGCGGCGGTCGCCGACCTTCACCGGCAGCGCCTGGGCGGGCCTGCTCGCCGGCGTCGGCGCGTCGATCGTCGTCTCGCTGATCCACGGCTACGCCTCGATCGACCAGCGCGCCAATCAGATCGTCTCGGGCACCGCGATCAACATGGTCGCCGACGGCATGACCGCGCTGATCGGCAACGCGATCTGGGCGCAGGGCGGGCGCACGCCGCAATTGCCCGACGAGCGCGCTGTTTCATCCGATCGACCTGCCCTTCGCCGACGCGATCGGCGCCGTGCCGATCCTCGGGCCGATCTACCGTCATCTGATCTCCGGCCACGACATCATCACCTACGCCGCTTTCGCCTTCGTGCCGCTGACCTACTGGGCGCTCTACTCGACCCGCTTCGGTTTGCGCCTGCGCGCGGTCGGCGAGAATCCGGCGGCGGTGGACACGGCCGGCATTTCCGTGCGCGCGTTGCGCTACAGCGCGGTCGTCATCTGCGGCGTGCTGGTCGGGCTTTCCGGCGTCTATCTCTCGCTCGCCCAGGCCGCCTATTTCCAGCCGCATATGAGCGCGGGCAAGGGCTTCATCGCGCTCGCCGCGCTGGTCTTCGCCAAATGGCGACCCTGGCCGGCGCTGGCGACCTGCCTGCTGTTCGGCTTCCTCGATGCGCTGGCGACGCGCATGCAGGGCGTCGAGCTGCCGCTGATCGGCGCCGTGCCGGTGCAGGCGATCCAGGCGCTGCCCTATATCTTGACGGTGGTGCTGCTGGCCGGCTTCATCGGCAAGGCGATCCCGCCGAACGCTTCAGGCATTCCCTATGTCAAAGAGCGCTGAACCGCTCGAAGCTCTGTTCGAGGCCGCCAAGGCCGCGCAGGCGAACGCTTATGCGCCCTATTCGCATTTCAAGGTCGGCGCCGCGGTGCAGCACTCCCGGCGGCGCGATTTTTTCAGGCTGCAACGTCGAGAACGCCGCCTATCCGCAGGGCGGCTGCGCTGAAGACGGCGCGATCGCCGCGATGGCGCTCGCGGGCGAGCGCCGCATCGCGGAAATTCTCGTCATCGGCGACGGCGAGGGGCTCTGCACGCCCTGCGGCGGCTGTCGCCAGCGCATCCGCGAATTCGCCGACGCGACCGACGCCGATCCACATCGCGGGCCCCCATGGCGTGCGCGCGAGTTTCACGCTCGGCGAGTTGCTGCCGCATTCGTTCGGGCCGGAGCATCTTGCTCAAGGAGGCCCGACATGATTGCGAACCCCGACGCCGCCATTGCCGCGCTCGCCGCCACGGCCTGACTTCGCTTCCCTCGCTCGCCTTCGTGCTCGGCTCAGGCCTCGGTCCGCTCGCGGACGAGGCGGAGGACGCGATCTCGATCCCCTACAGCGAAATTCCCGGATTTCCGCAGCCGTCTGTCGTCGGCCACAAGGGGCGCCTCGTCGTCGGAACGCTGGAGGGCCGCCGCGTCGCCTTGTTCCAGGGTCGCGGCCACTATTACGAGCACGGCGACCCGCGCGCGATGGCGGTAGCGATCGAGACATTCAAACGCCTGGGCGGGCAAACGCTGTTCCTCACCAACGCCGCCGGCGGCTTGCATCCGGAATGGGAGCCGCCGGCCCTGGTCGCGATTACCGACCACATCAATTTCGCCGGCGTCAATCCGCTGATCGGCTATGCCCGGCAATGAACGCTTCGTCCCGATGACGCGCGCCTACGATCCCGAATTGCTGGAGACGCTTCGAACGGCCGCGCGAACGGCCGAATTGGCGCTGCACGAGGGCGTCTACATGTGGTTCAACGGCCCCTCCTTCGAGACGCCGGCCGAGATTCGCGCCGCGAAAATCCTCGGCGCCGATCTCGTAGGCATGTCGACGGCGCCCGAGGTCATACTCGCGCGCTAGCACGGGCTCGATTGCGTCGCGGTTTCGTTGGTCACCAATTTCGCAGCGGGACTTTCGGGGGGCGATCCCAGCCATCGAGGAGACGACGGAATACGCGACCAAGGGGTCGGCAAGGTTTCGCAAATTGTTGCGCGCCTTCATCCGCAGCGCAAGTCCATAAGGACGCTTGATGCTGCCGCAGGAGATCATCCGCGCCAAGCGCGACGGACGCGCGCTGTCGCGGCAGGAGATCGAGGCCTTCGTCGCGGGGCTGACTTCGGGCGAAGTCAGCGAAGGGCATGCCGCGGCCTTCGCCATGGCGGTGTTCTTTCGCGGCATGGACGATCGAGGAGCGCGTCCATCTGACCCGCGCCATGAAGGCCTCGGGCGCCGTCATCGACTGGTCGGACGCGCATTTGCCCGGTCCGATCGTCGACAAGCATTCGACCGGCGGCGTTGGCGACAATGTCAGCCTGATGCTGGCGCCGATGCTCGCCGCCTGCGGCGCCTATCGTCCCGATGATCTCCGGGCGCGGCCTCGGCCATACCGGCGGCACGCTCGACAAGCTAGATGCGATTCCCGGCTATGTCTCGCAGCCCGACATTGCGCGCTTTCGCGCCGTTGTGGCGGAGGTCGGCTGCGCGATCATCGGGCAGACCGCGGATCTCGCGCCCGCGGACAAGCGGCTCTATGCGATCCGCGACGTCACGGCGACCGTCGAGTCGATCGCGCTGATCACGGCCTCGATCCTTTCGAAGAAACTCGCCGCCGGTCTGCAGGGTCTGGTCATGGACGTGAAGACCGGCAGCGGCGCCTTCATGGCGACGCTGCCGGGCTCGCGCGAACTCGCGCGCTCCATAGTCGATGTCGCGGTCGACGCCGGTCTGCCGACGACGGCGCTGATCACGGATATGAACGAGCCGCTCGCCAGCGCCGCGGGCAACGCAGTCGAGGTCGAGAACGCGGTCGGATATCTCACCGGCGCGCATCGCGACGCGCGCCTGCACGAAGTCACGGTTTCGCTCGGGGCCGAACTGCTCGCGCTCTGCGGCCTGGCGCGCGACCTCGCCGCCGCGCGCGGCGCGCTGGAGCGCGCGCTCGCAAGCGGCGCCGCGGCGGAACGATTCGAGCGCATGGTCGCCGCGCTCGGCGGTCCCCCGACATCTTGCGCAGCGCCGGCGCCCATCTGCCCGCCGCGCCGGTTCTGCGTGAGGCTTTGGCCCCGCGCGCGGGCTATGTCGACGAGATCGACGTTCGCGCGGTCGGCCTCGCCGTCGTCGAACTCGGCGGCGGGCGCCGCCGAGCGAGCGACGCGATCGATCATGCGGTGGGCCTGAGCCGGCTCGCCGGCCTCGGCGCGGAAATTTCGGTCGATGCGCCGCTCGCGCTCGTGCACGCCCGCGAAGACGCGCGAGCGGATGCGGCGATCGCGCGTCTGCGGTCCGCCTACCGCATCGCCGATGCGCCGCCGATTGGCTCGCCCGTCGTCGTCGAGCGCATCGGCGGAGCCAAGCCTTGAGCCTGCTGGTCGCCGTCACCGGTTGGGACGCGACGCCCTGGTTGCAGCGGTTGCGGACGCTGCTGCCGGGCCATGAGATCGCGACGCCGGATACGCTCAAGGATCGCGCCTCGGTGCGCTACGCCTTGAGTTGGCGCCATCATCGCGGCGCCTTCGAACATCTGCCGCACCTGAAGGCGATCTTCTCGCTCGGCGCGGGAGTGGACCATGTGCTCGTGGACGAACGGCTGCCGGATGCGCCGATCGTTCGCGTCGTCGATCCCGACCTGACCGCGCGCATGAGCGAGTGGGTCGTGTTGCAGACGCTGCTGCACTTTCGACAGTTCCGGCTCTATGATCGACAGCAGCGCGAAAGGATCTGGGCGGAGGACGAGCGGCAGCCGGCCGCGCATGAGGTTCGTGTCGGCCTGTTGGGCTTGGGCGAACTCGGGCGGGATGCGGCGCGGAAGCTGCAGACGATCGGCTTCGACGTCGCGGGCTGGAGCCGGACGGAGAAATCGATCGCGGGTCTGGCGAGCTTCCACGGGCGCGCCGGGCTCGATGCGCTGCTTGCGCGCACCGACATTTTGATTTCGCCTGCTGCCGTTGACGCCGCAGACGCGCGGTCTCCTCAACGCGTCGCTGATCTCGAGATTGCCGCGCGACGGGCGGCTCGGCGGGCCGTTCCTGATCAATGCGGGGCGGGGCGGGTCGCAGGTGGAGGCCGACATCGTCGCCGCGATCGGGTCCGGTCAGCTGAAGGGCGCCTCGCTCGACGTATTCGAGACGGAGCCGTTGCCGAAATCCTCGCCGCTCTGGGGATATGACAATGTTTTTATCAGTCCGCACAACGCCGCCATCTCGGCGCCGGACGCCGTTGCCAGTTACATAGCCGGGCAGATCCTGGCGTTCGAGCGCGGCGAGCCGCTGCGCAATGTGGTCGACCGCCGTCGATGGCTATTGAATAAAGGCCCTAGACCCCGCGCCGGCCTCGCCGGTCGGCGTCGCATCGACGCGGCACAAACAGCGGGGTCGGCGATCCCGCCATGAGGAGGCGCCCATGCAATATTTCCAGACGGCCGACGCCGAAAAGCTAGGCCTGCCCTTCAGTTCCGCGGTGCGCGTGGGAGAGATGCTCTATCTCTCGGGCGTGCTCGGCAACCTTCCGGGCACGCTCACGCTGGCGCCGGGCGGCATGGCGGGTCAGGCCCGGCAGACCATGGAGAACATTCGCGCGGTGCTGCGCCATTGCGGGCTCGATTTTCGCGACGTCGTGCGAGTGCTGGTCATGCTCTCGGACATGTCGGAATGGACCGAGTTCAACAAGATCTACGTCCCCTATTTCGAGCCCGGACGCCTTCCCGCGCGATCGGCTCTGGGATGCAACGGCCTCGCGCTCGGCGGCAAGCTCGAAGTCGAGTGCATCGCGCGCTTTCCCTGAGGCTCGCTTTGGCTTGATCGACGTCAAGGCGCGAAGTTGCGCGGCGTTTCAATTGGCGGCTTCCCCTGCGAGGAAGGGACGCTGCGATGTGGAAGCTGGGGCTGCTGATTCACGTCTTCATCTGGCCGGTCGTGATGAGCGTGATGATGATCGTGGCGCTGGCGATCCCCGCGGCGCAGGATCGAACTCGGCCTCTGGCTCGGGATTTGCGCGCTCGCCAGCTTCGTCGCGGCGACGCCTTTGAGCGTCGCGGCGGCCAAAGCCGGCGCGCGCATTCTCTCCTGAACCGCCGCGCCGACGACTACAGTCGTTCGATGGTCTTGGCGGCCGCGTCGAGCGCATCGACGATCGCCTGCAATTGCTGCGGGCTCGCCGAACGGGCGCGCAGACGCACCGAAGCTTTCAGGTTCATCATCGCGCGGAACACCGAGCCGAAACCCGGCGCGCCCTCGCCGCCGGCGCGCGCATTGAGCCGCCCAAAGATCGAATCGACCTGCGCCTTGTTGTCAGCGAGGAACTTTTCGCCCTCGGGAGTGACCGAATAGAGCTTGCGATTGGCGTTGTCCTGGCTGGAACTCGCATAGCCCATCTCTTCGAGCATGGTCAGCGTGGGATAGACGACGCCGGGGCTGGGGCTGTATTCGCCGCCGACCCGCTCGCCGAGATCCTTGATGACTTCATAGCCATAGCGGGGCTTTTCGGCGACCAGCGCCAGAATCACGAGACGCAGTTCGCCGCTGTCGAAGACGCGGCCTTCGCGCCCGCCGAATCCGCCGCCTCGGCCGTGACGGCCAAAGAACGGATGCCGGCCGAAGCCGCCGTGAGCGTGACGCTCGGAATCGTGGAAGTGTCGAAAAAACATAGGGTTTCCTTTTCTTGAGTTGCAAGACATATCAAGATATGTCTTGCAACAAGATATATCTTGGAACGCTCTTGGCAAGAGGTGACGAACTTTTTTTTTAACGGCGGACGTGTCGCGCGTTCAGCCGGCCAGGGCGAAGAATGCCTGTTGTCGCCTCAGGCTGGGGGCGTCGCGCAAGCCGGGATCGCCGATCCCGGAGCCTACAGGGGGGTCGCCGAGGCCTTCACGATTTTCGCCATTTCCTGCGCCTCGGGCTCGCCTTCGGCTTCAAGGCCGGCGATCACGCCGGCGCGATCCTCGGCGTTGCGGTTCTGGCTCGCCTTCCATTTGCCCTTGATGTCGACGATCTCGATCTCGACGCCGACGATCGCGCGCATCTGCATCTGAATGAAGTCTTCGGGCGCGTCGCCGACCGCCCAAGGAGCGGCGCGTCTGGCTTCCTGCTGGCGGGTCAGCGCCTCGATCTGCGCGCGCAGCCAAGCGGCGTCCTCGATGACCCGTGGACGCCCGCGCGCCTGCACGAGGACATAGTTCCAGGTCGGCACCACCTTGCCGGTCTGGCGCTTGGTCTCATACCACGACGGCGTGATGTAGTGCTCGAAGCCCTGGAACGCCACCAGCGCCTCATCGGCGCTTTGCAGGTCGCGCCATTGCGGATTGGCGCGCGCGACGTGAGCGCGCAAGACGCCGAGCTTCGACTCCTCGGGAAAGATCAGGAATGGAATCGCGTTGGCGAGCAATCCGCTCGGGCCGTGGCTGATCAACAATCCGAGCGGATGCGCCCGGATCAACGCATGCTGGGCCGCGAGATCGGATTGCTTGTGAAGCGGGGGTTCGTACATCGCTCACTCCGCCGCCGCGCGCCCGCCATAGCGGCGCTCGACATAATCGGCGACGATCGACTTGAATTCGTCGGCGATGCCGGCCCCGCGGAGCGTCACGGTCTTGACGCCGTCGACGAAGACCGGCGCGGCCGGGGCTTCGCCCGTGCCAGGCAGCGATATGCCTATATTGGCGTGCTTGCTCTCGCCCGGGCCGTTGACGATGCAGCCCATGACCGCCACGTTGAGCGCCTCGACGCCGGGATAGCGCGCGCGCCAGACCGGCATCGAGTCTTCCAGATAATTCTCGATCTCTCGCGCGAGTTCCTGAAACACAGTGGAGGTCGTGCGTCCGCAGCCCGGGCACGCCGCGACCTGAGGCGCGAAGGCGCGAAAGCCCATGGTCTGCAGAATTTCGCGCGCGACCTTCGCTTCGAGAGTCCGGTCGCCGCCGGGCTCGGGCGTCAGCGAGACTCGGATCGTGTCGCCTATGCCGTCCTGCAGCAACACCCCGAGCGCGGCGGAGGAGGCGACTATGCCTTTCGAGCCCATGCCCGCCTCGGTCAGTCCGAGATGGATCGCATAATTGGAACGACGCGCGAGCATCCGGTAGACCGCGATCAGATCCTGCACTCCCGACACTTTGGCCGAGAGAATGATGCGATCGCGCGGGAGGCCGATCTCTTCGGCGCGTGCGGCCGAGAGTAGCGCCGATTGCACCATCGCCTCGCGCATGACGGCGCGCGCCTCGATCGGCGTCGGACTGCGCGCGTTCTCGTCCATCAGAGACGTCAACAATTCCTGGTCGAGCGAACCCCAATTGGCGCCGATGCGGACCGCCTTGCCGTGGCGGATCGCCATTTCAACGATGGTCGAAAATTGCAGATCGCGCTTGTTCTTGAAGCCGACATTGCCGGGATTGATGCGGTATTTGTCGAGCGCCTCGGCGCAGGCGGGGTGATCGCTAAGCAGCTTGTGTCCGATATAGTGGAAATCGCCCACGATCGGGACGTGGATATTCTTTTGCAGCAGCCGCTCGAGGATGTGCGGAACCGCGGCTGCGGCCTCGTCGCGATCGACGGTGATGCGCACGAGTTCCGATCCGGCGCGCGCCAGCGCCGCCACCTGTCGCGCCGTCGCTTCGATGTCGGCGGTGTCCGTGTTCGTCATGGATTGTACGACGATCGGCGCGCCGCCGCCCACTACCACGGAGCCGGCGCCGGAGCCGACGCGCACCGCGACAGTTTCGTGGCGGACGCGGGGTCCGAACGCATCTGGCGTTGCGATGGTCATAGCTGAGGCGACTCCGGACGCTCGGGAACGCAGCTACTCGATTTAGGGCGCCGGGGCGAAATTGTCACCCGGGCCCGGGCGTCACTTCATCGGCAAAATGATACATATTGACAATTCCGGATACACGTGTTCAGATTAACGAAATATGACGGTCCGGCTCCCGGGTAAATCGGGCGGCTCACGGCGGTCGTTGAGGAAACCTGCAGGAGGCTCTCATGGCGCTCTGGCAATTGGCGTTGCTCGCCTTTGTCCTGGCCTGGATTGTGCAGTCGTTTGGCGTGTGGCGCCAGATGCAGCATTATCAGCAGGTATTCGGCGAACTGCGAGGGCGCTGGAACGACGGACGCCTCGGCGCCGGCGCCGCGCCCGCTAAACTTGGCAAGGGCGCCATCGCGCTGGTTGTGGTCGACCCCGCAGGCGCCGTGCGCACGGTCAGAGTGATGCAGGGCCGCAGCGTCTTCGCCAAATTCAAGACCCGCGAGGAATTTGACGGGCTCGCATTGGAGGCGCTGAAGGCGCGCGTGAACGCTGCCGGCTTCGAACGCGGAGTCGGCCAGGCGATCTCGAAGGCGATCGATCAGATCGAAAGTGTTGGAGGCGAGGCCCTCGGCGGCGCAAGCGTCGCTGAGGGCCGAGTCTTGAAGCTGGCTTAGTCGCGGGGGGTGTCCGAGGGACGCCGGTCGCGACTGGGGGGAAAAGGGGAGGAGCGAATGTTGGTATCGCATATCATAACGCACGGCCTGCAGTGGGCCGAGCACGCCGCTTTGGCGGGGCCGGCCGATCAGGTCGGACACATCGGCCATCAGGATGATCGTCCTGGCGCAAGCCGCCGGCGAGAGCACGAAAGATTACGCCGAGGCGGTCAAAAATGCGGCGAAGGAAGAAAAGCTGGGTTGGCTGACGACCCTGGGCAAGCATTTCATCGGCGTGTTCCAGCAGGGCGGCGAGGTCTTCGTCGGCTTCGTGACCGGCATCATCCCGACCCTCGTGGTGCTGATGACCGCGTTCTATGCGGTCATCGGCCTCGTCGGCGAGGATCGCGTCCATGGCGCGGCCCAATCGCTCGGCCGATGGTCGCTGACGCGCTATACGCTGCTGCCCGTCATCGCGGTCTTCTTCCTGACCAACCCGATGGCCTATACCTTCGGCGCGTTCCTTGAAGAGAAGCACAAGCCCGCCTTCTACAATTCGGCGGTCTCGTTCGTCCACCCGATCCTCGGCCTGTTCCCGCATGCGAATCCGGGCGAATATTTCGTCTGGGGCGGCGTGCTGGTCGCGCTGCTCGAACTCGAGAAGGCCGGCAAGGTGCCGCCGTCCTATCACATCACGGTGGCCATCTATTATTTCATCGTCGGCTTGATCGTCATCTTTCTCAAGGGCGTCGTCACCGAACGGATCACCGCATTCTTGGCGCGTCGCCAGGGCGTCGAACTCTAACTCTCAGGGAAGGAGACACCCATGGCTCAGACGCAATACAAAGCCGTCACGATCTCGCGAGGGCGAGACGGATGGGGCGGCCCGCTCACGATCCTGCCGACCAGCGAGCGCGACAAGATCGTCGCGGTCACCGGCGGCGGCATTCCCCCGATCGCGCGGCGCATCGCCGAACTGACCGGCGGCACTGTGGTCGACGGATTCCGAAATCCGCCGCCCGAAAGCGAGATGGCCTGCGTGATTGTCGACTGCGGCGGCACGGCCCGTTGCGGCGTCTATCCGCGCAAACGGATTCCGACGGTCAATCTGACGCCGGTCGGCCAGTCCGGCCCGCTCGCGCAATTCATCACCGAAGACATCTATGTCTCCGGGGTCAACGTCGAATCCATCGTTCCCGCGGACGGCTCGCAGCCGGTCACAGCGGCAGGGGCAGGGGGAGCCGGAATGGCGTCTACAAGTGCAGCGAGCGCGGCGGCGAGAGCGGCCGAAGCCAAGGCGGATATGAGCAGCGGCAACGGGTTCATCGACTTGATCGCGTCGATCGGGCGCGGCATGGGTCGGGTGGTCGGCATCTTCTTCAACGCCGGTCGCAGGACCATCGATCAGGTGGTGCGCAACGTTCTGCCCTTCATGGCCTTCGTGACCATGCTGATCGGTCTGATCCTCTATACCGGGATCGGCGACATGCTGGCCAAGCCGATGGGGCCGCTCGCCAACAACATTGTCGGACTGCTCGTCATCTCGGCGATCTGCGGACTGCCGTTCCTGTCTCCGATACTGGGGCCGGGCGCGGTCATAGCGCAGGTGATCGGCGTCGCCATCATTGGCCCGCAGATCGCCAACGGCACGATCGCGCCCGCGATGTCGCTGCCGGCGTTGTTCGCCTACAACACGCAGGTCGGGTGCGACTTCGTGCCCGTCGGCCTCGCGCTCGGGGAGGCGAAACCGAAAACGATCGAGATCGGCGTGCCCGCTGTGCTCTTCAGTCGACAGATCATGGGGCCGGTCTCCGTGGTCATCGCCTGGATCGCCAGCTTCTTCCTCTGATCGGATAGGACGAACTGCGATGCGTCACTTTACGACCACAGTCACCGAGGTCAGCGACGAAGCGCGCGAACTGATCGAGGGAGGGGTGCTGATCCTCTTCGCCGACGGCGCGCCCCCGGAGCTGGCCGAAGTGTCGGTGCTGCATCGCGTCAGTCAGGAGCCGACGGCGGAACCGCCCGCCGTCGGCGCCAAACTCACCATCGCGGGCGCCACCACGCGCATTACGGCGATCGGGGACTATGCCTGGAGAAAGATCGGCGAAATCGGGCATGTCGTAATCAATTTCAATGCCGCCGACACGGCGCCGCGCCCCGGCGAAATCAGCGTCGAGGGCGTGGACCTTGCCGCTCTTTCCGCCGCTTTGCAGCCCGGCGCCGAAATTTGGGTCGAGAGTTAGCGGCGCGAGGCCCTTCCGCCGCGCTTACCCGGCCTTGGGGGCGCCCGGCGGTTACGCGATCCCGCCAAGCGGGGCGTCCGAGCCGGATCGCTCGGCTGCGGTTCGCTGTCGACGGCGCCCTAGCGACGGCCAAGACTCGAATGCGCATCATGGCCTAGAGGGAAAACGCACGTGCTCGAGCGTAAGGTGGTGGTACGGCTGAGCGAAGGTCTGCACGCGCGGCCTGCGACGCAATTCGTCAAACTCGCACGCGGCTTTGCCGCCGATCTGGAGGTTGTCCGCGAGGGCAAGGCGGCCAATGCGAAGAGCTCGGTCAAGCTGATGCTGCTCGGCGTGAAGGAGGACGAGGAGATCGTGCTGCGCGCCAACGGCGCCGACGAGGCGGACGCCATCGAGGCGCTGGCGCAATTCGTCGGCTCCGCGGACGCTTCCGACCTTGCGCCCGCATTGCAACCTCTTCGCCCCGCCGCGCCGCCGCCCGAGGCGCCGGCCGCCTCCCCCGTGGCCTCGTCCCTGCCGCGAGGCGCGCCGGCGAGCGAGGGCGCGGCGATCGGCCCCGCCTTCGTCTTCCTGCCAGCGCGCGATCGACAGCCCGGCGCGCAGGCTGGACCCCGACGAGATCGAGGGCGAACTCGCGCGGCTCGCCGACGCCGTCAAGCGGGTTGAAATCGAATTGTTGCGCCGTGCGGCGCGCGCGGCGCCGCGCTCGCAGGAGGCCGAGATCATCGCCGCGCTCGGCGAGATCGGCCGCGACGAGGAGCTCACGCGCCGGATCGAGGCTCTGGTCTACGAGCGAAAGGACGCCGTCACCGCTGCGATCGAGGGCGGCGGCGCGCTCGCGCGCGAATTCGAGGCGATGGCCGATCCCTACATGCAGGCGCGAGGCGAGGACGTCGCGGCCTTCGCGCGGCAAATCGCGCTCGCGCTCCTGGGCAAGCGCGAGGCCTCGCTCGGCGACGCGCCGCACGGCGCCGTGATTTTGGCCGACGAGATCAGCGCCTTCGACCTCGCCGGGGCTTCGCTGAAAAGCTTCGCGGGACTCGTCGCGTTGAAGGGCGGGCCGACCTCCCATGTCGCGATCATCGCGCGCTCCTACGGCGTGCCCGCCGTTCTCGGCGCTCCGCTCGACCGCCAGCGCCTGGCCGCATGTTCCACTGTCGCGCTCGACGGCGGCACCGGCGAGGTCGCGCTCGACCCGGATGCGGGTACGCAAGCCATGTTTCGGGCGCGGATGGCTGCGGCCGAGGCGGCCAGGGCGAGCCTTGCCGCCTATGCCGCGATCGAGCCGCGCACGCGCGACGGACGCCCGATAGAGATCGCCGCCAATCTGGGCTCGCTCAAGGAGATCGACGCGGCGATCGCGGCGGGCGCGATGGGCGTCGGCCTGTTCCGCACCGAACTGATGTTCATGGAGCGCAAGCGCCCGCCGAGCGAAGAAGAGCAGACCGCCGTCTACGCCGAGCTCGCCGAGGCCTTCGCGCCGCGCCCGGTCATCGTGCGCACCCTCGACATCGGCGGCGACAAGCCCACGCCCGGCCTCGTCCTTCCCAAGGAGGACAACCCCTTCCTGGGCTGGCGCGGGGTGCGCCTCTGCCTCGATCGGCCGGACGTGTTCAAGCCGCAGTTGCGCGCGCTATTGCGCGCCGCGGTCCGCGGCAATCTGAAGGCGATGATCCCGATGATCGCCGATGTCGAGGAGGTGCGCGCGGTCAAGCGGCTGATCGAGATTTGTCGGGACGAGCTGGATCGCGAAGGCCTCGCGCATGGCGAACTCGATCTGGGGGTGATGGCGGAAACGCCGGCCGCGGCGCTCGCCGCCGACGCGCTCGCCGCCGAGGTCAAGTTTTTTTCGATTGGAACCAACGACCTGACGCAATATGTGATGGCGGCGGATCGACTCAATCCGCGCGTCGCCCATCTCAACCGCGCCGATCACCCGGCGGTGCTGAAAGCGGTGGCGATGATTTGCGAGGCGGCGCGCGCGGCCGGGATCTGGGTCGGCGTTTGCGGCGAAGCGGCCGGCAAGCCCGATATGATCGCCAAATTCGTCGCGCTCGGGGTCACGGAGTTGAGCATGAGCGCGGCGTCGATCCCCATGGCGAAGAAATGCGTGAGCGAGATTTGAGCGAGGCGGCGGGCGCGAGCCTCGTGATCTTCGACTGCGACGGCGTGCTGGTCGACAGCGAGGTTCTGTCGATGCGCGCCTATCAGGACATATTGGCCGATATTGGGGTCGAGGCCCCGGCCTCGCTGTGGTCCCGGTGCGTCGGGCTCAAGCAGGCCGATATTTTCGCCCTGATCGAGGCGGCGGCGGGCCGTTCCGTGCCGCAGGACGTGCGGGCGCGGCTGTGGCCGCGCACGCGCGCCTTGTTCGAGGCCGAATTGCGGCCGACGGCCGGGCTGGTCGGCTTCCTCGAGACGTTCTCGGCCCGGCGCTGCGTGGCCTCCTCCTCCGATCCCGAACGAATCCGCTTCAGCCTCGGCGTCGCCGGCCTGACGCGCTTCTTCGGGGACGCCGTTTTCAGCTCGCAATATGTCGCGCACGGGAAGCCGGCGCCGGATATATTCCTCTACGCAGCGGGCAAAATGGGCGTCGACGCCGCCGACGCGGTCGTGATCGAGGACTCGCTGCCGGGCGTGCAGGCCGCTCGGGCGGCCGGGGCGCGCGCCATCGGCTTTCTCGGAGGCGCCCATGTCGGCGCCGACCATGGCGAGCGCCTGATCGCCGCCGGAGCCGAAGCGGTCGCAGAAAATTGGCCTGAGGTCGCGCGGCTGCTCGCCAAGGGGGCCCCGATCGCGCTATAGTGCTCGTGAAGGCTCACGGGACTCGCAGCAATGACGAAAGCGCCATTCGCGGACCAGTTCGTCCTGGCGGTAAAAGATCAGTTGCGCCATGTGCGCTATCAGATCCGGCGCAGCGCGCGCGACGATATCGCGCGCGGCGCCGAGCGCAGCGGGCCACGGGCGCCCCGCCCGGTCGCGCTGGCCGCCGACGCCTTGTTCACTCAACTTCACGCCGCCGCGACCGTCTTGATGCCGGAAGCCGAACGCAAATCCACGAGCTTTCTGTTTCCCTTGCCGGTCGCCGCCTACTTCGGACGCGAGGCCGCCGACACCCACGCGTTCGCCTCCGAAATTTATTACGCGCTGAAGGGTCTCCTGCGCCGGTTTGGCGCCGAGGAATTTTTTGTCTCCGAACAGGCGCTCGAGGACGTCCGCAGCCGGATGGAAGAGCGTCACGGCGACCTCGTCGCCGCCGCCCTCGAGGCCTCCGGTCCGGCAAACGAACGATCGCTGCGGATAGCGCGAATTTGCGCGGCGCTCGCGGTCGAACTTTCCGCCGCGCGGCCGATCAAGGAACTGGCGCCGGGCGTGGACGCGCAGGCGCGGCCGAAGAATCTGTTGCTGTCCCCGAACGCCTATTGCGCGATGGTCGTCGCCCTATCGATCGCCGTCATGTCGCTCGCGCAGGACGAGCCCGGCCTTGATCGCAACGTCGTGCTCGGCTCCGCTGACATGGCGGTCGACGCGCGTTTTCAGGGTCTTGCGGCCGCGCTTCGTCAGCGGGATCCCATTGGCGCTCTCGCCGCCGAGTTCGCCGCGATGCTGCCGTTTCTGCCCTGACCCGCCATAGGGTCGGACAACCGGCCCGGGCGCAATTCCGAGATCGCGTCTTTCATCTGGCCGCGCTTGCGCACGGCTTCGTCATTTCAACCGACCTGCGCGCCATGGGTCGCGAGTGGACAGGACTGTTTTGAAATAACTGGCGATCGCCGCCCCAAGGCCTTGTCAATTCCTCGCAATGCAAGTTTAGGCTGTATGGCCTTGCGAGCCTGCTCCTTCTCGCCGGCGTGATCGCATTGCGAATTCTCTCCTTGCCCAAGGCCTCAGACCGATCAGCCAGTCCTTACCCCGCCAACGCTCAACGCCGCCAGTCTCGCCGCAGATCGGCCGGAGCTGGAGTTGGTCGAATTGACCCTGATTGTCGACCAGGATTCATTTCCTCCGACGCGGTTGATTTCCTGCATCTCATCGAACGCATCAAGGCGTCAGGGGCGGCGTTGGAAATTGAAGATTTCGGAATCGGATATGCCTCTGTCGACGCGCTGCGCGCGGGCGCCGCAAGACGCAGCGCTATCGGTTCGGCCGGCCGGCGCCGCTGTCGGCGATCGCCGCGATCCGACTGAAGTCGACGCGACGTGGGCGTCCCTCTGTGCGGCGGCGATGGGGCCGGCTGTCGTAGGTCAGGGCGCGTCTTCGGCGAGCGCGCTCGTAACTTCGCCCCCGTTCTGGCTGCGCGACAGCAGAGCTTGTGCGGTGATCTCGTCGGTGATCACGACGGTCGGCCGCAGCAGCTTGAAGGCGCCGATCATCGCCTCGATCTTGTCCAGACCGCCGGAAACGAGCACGCGGCTCGGCACCGCGCGCAGCGTCGTCAGCGGAATCGACATCGAACGCTCGTTAAGCGGATGGTCGACGAGGCGCCCTTCGATATCGAAGAAATTATATAGAATGTCGCCGACCGCGCCGCATTCGCGCAGCGACTCGAGTTCCGCGTCAGATATGATGCCGTAGAAATCGGTCGTTGCGTTGAGCCTGGTCGAGCCCACGCTGACGACCACCGCGTCGAGCGCCTTGGAGAAGTCGAAGACTTCTTTCAGCCCGCACCGCTCGATCAGCGCGCGCTTGGTCGCCGCACTGTCGACGATCGCGGGCGCGGCGAGCAAATAGCAATCGGCCATGAAGATGCGCGAGAACTGCCATGCGAATTCGGCTGGGTTGGCTTGTTTGGCGCGCGTGATGCCGCCCAGCAGCGAGACGACGGAAAGTCTGGGGACTTGCCGCTCGTCGATGAACCCGAGCGCTCGGTTCAACGTGCGGCCCCAGCCCAGGCCGACCTTCATGTCCGGCCGCAGCATGTCGGAGACGAATTCGCCCGCCGCCGCTCCGACGATCGGGCGCGGGTCGGCCTCAGTCGACGAGCGCGGCGCGACTATGGCCTCTGGGATGGCGTATCGCTTCTGCAATTCTATCTCGAGGCGCGACAGTTCCGCGACGTCCCGGCTCAGCGAGATGCGCACCTCGTTCATTGCGCGCGCTTCCGAGAGCAGGCGAACGACGGTGATCCGCCCGATGCCGAGAGCGTCGGCGATCGCGCTCTGCGTCATCTCCTCGACATAATACATCCAGGCGACGCGTTGGCGCAGACGCGGAGAGCGGCGGGCGCCGACGCCGCCGTCGCTGCGCTTCTCGACATGTTCGCTGGATTTCATGCGTTTCGACTTCGCCTTCCCCAGGGATCACGCTTCGCCGAATTCCTCCGCCGGCGCGAGCGTCGCGTTGCCGGCCGTCGTCCCAAATGCAATCCCAATCCGTCGCAATCTCATCCGCGCGGCGTCTCCGCCGCCGAAATTCGTCCGTAGTTAGAATTCCTTGCCCCGAGGCGGGGGGAGTGTCAATTCGACCAAATCGCCAATGCCGCGCCAAGACGGACAAACGAACATTCGACTTGACGAACTATCAAAAGTTCAGTATAGGAGTCGTCAATATGAGGTAGGCGCTAGATCCTGCAAAGCCGGGTTCCTGGTTGCGCAACACGAAGTCGGGAGGTTCGTCAATGTCGAGACGTTCTGCGGTTTCGCGCGCTCGGTCCTCTCGTTCCCTTTCGATCAACTCTGCGGCTGCAACGGCTTCGAGCCGTCGGCTGCGCGCAGTCCCGTCTGATCCTCGCTGAACCGACGGAGCGATTTTCGTTTCCGCTCGGCCGAGCGGCTCGAGCCGAAGCTATTCCTGGGGGTGACCTTGTCGTCGATTTTCAACGTAGGCCTGGCGGCCGAAATCGAAGCGCACGCGAAGACGCACGGCGCGCTGACGATCGGTCTGGCCGGCGCGGGTCAGATGGGCACGGATATCGTCGTGCAACTCTCGCTGATGTCCGGAGTGAAGCTTGGCGCGATCTCCGAAATTCGCGGCGAGGCGGCCCGCGAGGCCGCGCTGATGTCCGGCCGGGCCTCCGACGACATCGTCTCGGCGACAAGCGCGTCGGACATCGACCGCGCGATCGAGATGGGCAAGCTCGCTCTCACTCAGGATTATAAGGCGCTTTGCGGTTCCGGCCGCGTCGACGTCATCATCGACGCGACCGGCAATCCGAATGTCGGCACTCTGATCGCTCTCGAGGCGATGAAGAACGGCAAGCACGTCGTCATGCTGAATGTCGAAGCCGACATCACGATCGGCCGCTTTCTCAAGGAGGAAGCGCGCAAGGCCGGCGTCGTCTATACCGGCGCTGCAGGCGACGAGCCGGCCTCGACCATCGAACTGATCGGCTTCGCGCAGGCGCTCGGCTTCGAGATCGTCGCCGCCGGCAAGGGGAAGAACAACCCGCTGAATTTCGGCGCCACGCCTGACGCCTACGAGGAAGAAGCGCGCCAGCGCAACATGAATGCGCGGATGCTGGTCGAGTTCGTCGACGGCTCGAAAACGATGATCGAGATGACGGCGGTCGCCAACGCGACCGGCCTCGTCCCCGACGTTCCCGGCATGCATGGCCCCAGGGCGACGCGCGAGGAACTGGCCCAGGTGCTCTGCACGAAAGAGGACGGCGGCATCCTCAACACGTCCGGCGTCGTGGACTATTCCATCGGCAAGGGCGTTGCGCCCGGCGTGTTCTGCATCGTCAAGCCCCGCCACCCCCGGGTGCTCGAACGGATGGTCGACCTCAAGGTCGGCCCCGGCCCATGTTTCTCCCTGCTGCGCCCCTACCATCTGACCAGTCTGGAAGTGCCGCTGTCGGCGGTCCGCGCCGCCAAGAGCCGGCTGCCGGATCTCGAGCCGATCGACCGGCCCGTCGCCGAATGCGCCGCGCTCGCCAAGCGCGATCTGAAACCCGGCCAGACGCTCGATAAGATAGGCGAGTATGATTATCGCGGCTTTACTATGACTTGGCCGGACGCGCGCGACCGCGCCGCGCTGCCGCTCGGGCTCGCCGAGCGCGCGCGCGTTTTGAAGCCGATCAAGGCGGGCGAACAACTCACCTACGAGAATTGCGCGCCGGACGATTCGCTGGTCGTTACGCAAATTCGCCGCCAACTCGACCAGATGGACGGACGTTTCGCGACGCCCTGATCCTTCGATCCGTTTTTTCGCGCTTCACGAGAGTTACGCCGCATGACCTCCGCCGTTCGCCAGAGTCACGCCAGCGCCCACATCAATCGGCCGCGCGTCTATGACCGGTTGTCGCCGCAGCAATTGCGCGACGCGCTGCGCAAGATGCACCTGATCCGTCGCTTTGAGGAGAGCGCCGAGGACGCCTATGTGCGCGGTCAGAGCTACGGCACGATGCATCTCTCGATCGGCCAGGAGGCGACGGCGGTGGGGATTTGCGCGCCGTTGACCGACAGCGACTACATCACCTCGACTCATCGCGGCCATGGCCATTGCATCGCCAAAGGCGCCGAGGTGAAGCGCATGTTCGCAGAATTTCTTGGACGCGAGACTGGCTATTGCCACGGACGCGGCGGTTCGATGCATATCGCCGATCCGAGCAAGGGCAACCTCGGCGCCAACGGCATCGTCGGCGGCGGCATTCCGATCGCGGTCGGCGCGGCGCTCAGCGCCAAAAAGCGCAAGACCGGCGCGGTCGTTGTGTCCTTCTTCGGCGACGGCGCCAACAACGAGGGCGCGTTCCACGAGTTCGCTCAATATCGCCTCGGTCTGGAAGCTTCCGGTCGTGTTCGTTTGTGAGAACAATCTCTACGGGATGTCGGTTTCGACCGCGCGTTCGACCGCGGTCAAGGACGTCGCGATGCGCGCGGCCAGCTATGCGATTCCCGGCGTGATCGTCGATGGGAACAATTTCGCGGAGGTCGCCGAGGCCTCGTTCGAGGCGACCGAGCGCGCGCGGCGCGGCGATGGGCCGACGCTGATCGAATCGAAAACCTATCGCACGCGCGGCCATTCGCGTTCGGATCGCAACCGCTATCGCACCAAGGAAGAGATCGAAGCCTGGAAGTCGCGCGATCCGATCCATGCGTTCGAAAGCGAACTCAAGTCTCTCGGCATGCTTTCGGCGGCGCAGATCGAGGCGATCCGCGCCGAGGTCGAAAAGGAGATTGCCGACGGCATAGCGTTCGCAGAAGCGAGCCCGCTGCCCTCGCCCGCCGATCTGTTGCGCGACGTCTACACGGCTTAGGCGGCGCCTCCTTCATGAGCCGGCGATAACGGCACTGACACAGTTGCGAGGACTCCTCCCATGAACGCTCCGGTCCGCGAACTCAGCTTCGCCCAGGCCATCCAGGAGGCGATGGCGATCGCCATGCAGGACGACGATCGCGTCTTCCTGATGGGCGAGGACGTCGGCGTCTACGGCGGGGCCTTCCAAGTCACCGGCGATCTCGTCCATCGCTTCGGCGAGGATCGCGTGATCGACACGCCGATCTCCGAACTCGGCGGCGCCGGCGTCGCGGTCGGCGCGGCTCTGACCGGCATGCGGCCGATCTTCGAATTGCAATTCTCCGACTTCTCGACGCTCGCGATGGAGCAGATCGTCAACCAGGCGGCCAAGCTGCGCTACATGCTCGGCGGTTCGGTTTCCGTCCCGCTGGTGATCCGCCTGCCCACCGGCTCCGGTACGGGCGCGGCTGCGCAGCACAGCCAGAGCCTGGAGGCCTGGTATGCCCATGTGCCGGGGCTGAAGGTCGTCGAGCCGACGACGCCGCACGACGCCAAGGGGTTGCTGCTCGCCGCGATCGCCGATCCCGATCCGGTGCTGATCTTCGAGCACAAGCTGCTCTACAAGATGAAGGGCCCGGTGCCCGAGGGCCATTACACCGTGCCGCTCGACAAGGCCGAAGTGCGCCGCGCCGGCCGCGATCTCACCATCGTCGCCTCGGGCGTGATGGCGGGCAGGGCGCTCGAAGCGGCCGAGACGCTCGCGCGCGAGGGCGTAGAAGCCGAAGTGATCGACCCGCGCTCGCTGCGCCCGCTCGACCTCGCCACGATCGGCGCCAGCGTCAAGAAGACGTCGCGGCTGATGTGCGTCTACGAGGGCGTGAAGACGCTCGGCATCGGCGCCGAGATCAGCGCCGCGATCGCCGAGAGCGAGGTCTTCGATTATCTCGATGCGCCGATCCTGCGCCTCGGCGGCGCCGAGTCGCCGATCCCCTACAGTCCCGTGCTCGAAAAGGCGGCGGTGCCGCAGGTCGCCGACATCCTGCTCGCCGCACGGAAGCTCGCGGGCGGGCGGGTCTGAGATGGCCGTCGAGATCATCCTCCCGCGCGTCGACATGGATATGGAGGCGGGCAAGATCACGCAGTGGTTCGTCGCCGAAGGCGAGGCCGTTCTGAAGGGCCAGCCTCTGTTCGAGATCGAGACCGACAAGGCCGCGATGGAGATCGAGGCGCCCGCGAACGGCGTGGTGCGCGGCGTCACCGGCCAGCCCGGTGAGACTTTTCCCGTCGGCGCCGTCGTCGGGTGGATCTACGCCCCCTCGGAAAACTACGTCGCGGGCGAAGAACCGGCCGCGCCGGCGGAGGCAAAGCCTGTCCATCCGATCGCGGGACACGCCGTCGAGACGCAGATCGAGCCGATCGCCGAGCCGCATGTCGCCGACGGCAAGCGCATGACGCCCGCCGCGCGCCGGATCGCGCGCGAGCGCGGCCTCGACATCGCCTCGATCGTCGGCTCCGGCCCGCTAGGGCGCGTGCAGGCGCGCGACGTCGAGGCGATGGCGGCGCCCGCCCTGCCTGCGCCGGCGGGCGCCGGGCTTCTGCATCGCGAATGGCTCGCGCGCGGCGAAGGGGCGCCGATCGTGTTCGTTCACGGCTTCGGCGCCGATCTCAACGGCTGGCGTCCGCTGCTCGGCCATCTCGTCAAGGGCCGCGGCGCGCTTGCGCTCGATCTGCCGGGCCATGGCGGCTCGCCACTGATCGAGCCGCTCACTTTGGAGGCCATTGCGCGCACGCTGGAGGCGACGCTGGCCGAGGAAGGGGTCCCAGTCGCGCATCTCGTCGCCCATTCGCTCGGCGCCGCGATCGCGGCTGAATTCGCGGCGCGCCGGCCCGAGCGCGTGCGTTCGCTGACGCTGCTTTCGCCCGCCGGGCTCGGACCCGAAGTCAACGGCGCGTTTTTCTCCGGCTTTCTTGCCGCGCAAAGCGAAGCGAGCCTCGCGCCCTGGGTGCGCGTGCTCGCGACCCACGAGGCCGCGCTCGGCTCCGCGATGGTCAAGACGACCTTGCGCCAGCGGCGCGATCTCGGAATCGGCGCCAGTCAGGCGCGCGTAGCCGCGGCTCTGTTCCCCGACGGCGTGCAGGCCTTCGATGCGCGCCCCGCGCTCGCCGTCTATCGCGGGCCGGTCCGGGTCGTCTTCGGTCTCGACGACCGGATCATCCCCGCCGGCCACGCGCGCGGGCTCGCCGGCGCCGTCGGCGTGCATCTTTTCGCCAATATCGGCCACATGCCGCATTTCGAAGCGCGCGCGGAAGTCGCAGACGTGATCGAGGACAATATCGCGGCGGGCGAACGGCGAGGCTGAGGCGCGCCGAGGCTCAAACTCGATATTTTGCGGGGTCGCGAGGTCGTCGCGGCGGCGGTCGACGGGGAATTCAGCCCGGCCTTGCAGAGAGTCAGAGGCTGGCGCGTAGAATTTCGCGACATCCGGGCGAACCCGGATTTGCCGCGACGAATAGCAAGAAATTGTAATAACCGGCCTGGGCCGCGATTCGACGCGCTTGTCATCGCGAGCCCTGCGAAACGTTCTGCGCTTCCGTCAAACCGGGTCATGCCCCGGGCCGGCCTGGCTTGGGAAACCCGAACGCGACGGACGCATTGGAACCGCACGCCCCGGCTGCGGCGGCGCGGGAAATTCTCAGCCGCGGCTGTCGCTGGCTTCAGGCCTTGTCCTCCCCTCCGCAATCGCATCGGCGCGCGCGCCCGGGCGGCTGAGGAAACGCTCGGGGAAGCTCCAGTTCGGCTCCACTCCCATGAACACGTCGAAGAACGCCATGGCGAGCGAGGGATTTTCGTGGAAGTTCTCGCGGAACGACTGCCAGGTCCGCAGGTCCTGGAGCTGCGGATTGTCCGAGGTGTGGACGTCGAAGTCCTGTTCCAGGATTGCGCGCACCAGCGTAAGGCAATAGGTCGTATAGAGGAAGCCCTCGGGCCAGAATTCGCAGATCTTTGCCATGGGGTCAGGCGGGATCAGCTTGTCGAACTGACCTTTGTCGTCGCTCTTGACTGGGTTCGCCCGGCACAATTCGCGCAGCATCAGGCCGCCCGCGAAGATCGCGAAATCGCGACGGTTGCGGGTCGAGCCGACCCGCTCGCGCTCGAAGTCGGCAACCCAATGGAAAAAGGCCTCGACGAGCGCGCGGTCGTCGATTTCATAAGCGAAGCCGTAGCGGCGGCCGAGCGTCTCGGCCTCCGATTTGAACGATTGGCGGAACCAGTGCAGCCGCCGCACGCGATGGCGCAGGTCGGAGATTTCGGTCAGCGGTCGGTTGCGTTCCTCGGTCATGGCAAGTTTCAGTATCCCGATGGCGCGAGAAAAATCCGCGTTCCGCCATTTTCACGAACCGGACCGTAACCGCCCGGGCTTGACGCGCGCTGCTTTATTTGAAGGTATCCGATCGTGAGGCGAGGTCAATGATCGGGACGGCGTCGGGAAGATCGTCATGAGTGAGAAGCCGCGTTGGGAAGTTCCGGTCGCCCTGCAACCCAAACCGGGGGAACTGGGCTTCGACCTCGTCCATGCCCTCGATTCGGTGGTCTCCCTTCAGGCCGAGATCCCCGAGGACGCATTCACCGCGTCGATCCTGGGCACGGAGAGAACCGGCAGCGGCGTCGTCATTAGCGAGAAAGGCCTCGTGCTCACCATAGGCTATCTCGTGACCGAGGCGGCCAATGTCTGGCTGAAGGGCTCGAACGGCCGCGTCGTCCCCGCCCATCCGATCGGGGTTGACACAGAGACGGGCTTCGGGCTCGTGCAGGCGCTGGGCGAACTCGATCTGCCCGCCATTCCGATTGGCAAGTCCGGGGCCGCGAGCGTCGGCGAGCCCGTCATCATGGCCGGCGGCGGCGGGCTTTCCCAGGCGGTGCGTGCGCGCATCGTCGCCAAGCAGGAATTCTCCGGCTATTGGGAGTATCATCTCGACGAGGCGCTGTTCACTGCGCCTGCGCATCCGCTCTGGGGCGGCGCCGCGCTGATCGGCGCGGACGGGCGCCTTTTGGGGATCGGCTCGCTGCACGTCCAACAGACTCGCGGCCGCGGCGAAAGCGAGGACGTCAACATGATCGTCCCGATCGACCTGTTGCCGCCGATCCTCAATGATCTCTCCACGCGCGGGCGCGCAAACCGGCCCGCGCGGCCTTGGCTCGGGGTCTATTCCACCGAGAGCGGCGGCCGCATCGTCGTCGCCGACGTTTCCGAAGAGGGTCCCGCCGGCGCCGCGGGGCTCCGGTCAGGCGACATCGTCACCGCGGTGCGCGACCGCGCCGTCGAGACGCTCGCGGATTTTTATCGCGAGATCTGGGCCTGCGGACCCGCCGGCGCCGAAATCCCGATCGAGATCGTGCGCGACAAGCGCAGCCTCTGGCTGCGGATCAAATCGGCCGATCGCGCGAGTTTTCTCAAGAAGCCGCGTTTGCACTGAACCGCTAGGATTCGAACCAGTCCGGCGCCGTCAATCGCCGCTTGCCGTCCTTGGCCATCGCCACCCCGGGCGCGTCGAGTTCGAGCTTGTCCCACAGCTGACACGTCACCTGTTTGTGCTTCTGGTCTAGGCCTTCGCAGTAATTGGTGAACTCGCAGGTGCGCACTTCGGCGCCGCGCCCCAACGCGATCTTGCGCAGCCAATCGGGGTCGGCGAGCGACTGACGCGCCGCCCCGACAATGTCGCAAACGCCGTCGGCGAGCCATCGCTCGGCAATCTCAAAATTATGCGCTCCTCCGGTGCACACGACCGGCGTCTGCAGCGCCTGTTCACGGATCGCCGCGCGGATCGCACGGGTCGGCTCGGCGTTGCGGCCGAACGGGCCGCGCGCGTCGGAGATGAATTGCGGCATGCATTCATAGCCGCTGCGGCCGGTATAGGGATAGACGGCGCCGTCGACGCTCGGCTGCTTGGCGTCGTCAAACTTGCCGCCGCGCGACGTCGACAGAAAATCCATGCCCGCCCGCGCGAAAGCCTTGCCGAAAGCGACCGCGTCGCTGACGTCCCCGCCGCCCTCGATGCATTCTTCGGCGAGAAAGCGGCAGCCGACGACGAAATCCCAGCCCGACGCGCGCGCGAACGCTGGCGAAGACCTCCAGCGGCAGACGCATCCGCGCCTCGATCGAGCCGCCATAGCCGTCCTCGCGCGTGTTGGTGCGCGACAGAAACGAAGCCATGGTATAGGCGTGCGCGTAATGAAGTTCGACGCCGTCGAAGCCGGCGGTCTGCGCGCGCGCTGCCGCGTCCGCGAACAGGCCCGGCAGCGCCCGCGGCAGATCGCGAATGTGCGGCAGGCCGACATCGGTGACGCGCTCGCGATAGCCGAAACTGAGCGATTCCCACTCGCGAGCGCTGAGAATGCGCCGCCATTCCGCCTCGCCGAGCGCGAAGAGGCGCGCGCGCACTTCGCTCTCGGGCCAATCCTGCCCCTCCAGGGCCGCGCGATGCGCCGGGGTGATCGCGAGGTGCCGCTCGAAGAATTTGCGCGGATCGGGCCGGCGGCGCACCGCGAGAAAATCGATCAGCTGAATGAAAAGGCGCGTGCGGCCCTCGCTCGCCCTCGCGACCGCTTCGACGAGGCGCCTCAGCCCGGGCACAAATCTATCGTGGCCGATGCGCAGCAGCGGTCCGCTCGGCACGTCGCGGATGCCGGTGGCTTCGACCACGAGCGCCCCCGGCCGGCCGCGGGCGAGGCGTTCGTACCAGGCGATCACCTCCTCCGAAACGAAGCCGTCCTCCGTCGCGCGCCAGGGCACCATCGCGGGCGTCCAGGTTCGCTCGGCCAGTTCGATCGGGCCGATGCGGACCGGCGAGAACAGACGCGATGCGGCGGCCTCCTCGCGGGTCGGCGCGCGGCCGGGTCCGCTGGCGAACCGGATGCGCTCAGGCGGACGCCACATGGTTTCTCTTTCCGAGGTTAGACGGCGCCCTCGCGCTTGCGGCCGGCCATGATAACCTGTCGAGGCGCGGCGCGCAGGCCGCGGAAACGACCGGGACCGCATGATCGATCCGCTCGAACCGAGCGTCTATGAGGACAGTTTCGCGCGCGAGGCGCTGCCGCCGCGCGAGCTTTGGCCGCAATTCGAGTTCGACGAGCGGCGTCGAAATTATCCGCGCCGGCTCAACGCCGCGGTCGAATTGCTCGACGGGGCCATCGCGCGCGGCTTCGGGCCGCTGCCCTGCCTGCGCGCGAACGGGTTTGCCTGGAGCTATGCCGATCTTCTCGAACAGGCCAATCGCATCGCCGGCGTGCTGACGCGCGCCTACGGCTTGCGCTCCGGCCAGCGCGTGCTGCTGCGCGGGTTCAACTCCCCGATGCTGGCGGCCTGCTGGTTCGCGGTCGTGAAGGCCGGCGCGATCGCGGTGACGACGATGCCGCTGCTGCGCGCCCGCGAACTCACCCAGATCCTCGACAAAGCCGAGATCGGCTTCGCCCTGTGCGAGGCCACGCTCGCCGAGGAACTGGAAACGGCGCGCACAACCAGCCGCTCGCTTCGCAAGATCGGCTATTTCCATTCGCGCGCGCCCGACGGCCTCGAGGCCCTGATGGCGGACGCGGAGGCGCGGTTCGAAAACGTAGTCCCCTCGCGCGACGACGTTGCGCTGATCGCCTTCACCTCGGGCACGACCGGCAAGCCGAAGGCAACGATGCATTTCCATCGCGACGTGCTGTCGATCTGTGACACCTTGCCTGAAGCGGTGCTGCGCTCGACTCCGGCGGACATCGTCACGGGGAGCGCGCCGCTCGGCTTCACCTATGGCCTCGGTTCGCTGCTGCTGTTTCCGATCCGGCGCGGCGCGTCGACGGTCTTGCTGGAGCGCGCCAGCGCCGAAGTCCTGTTGCAGACGATCCGCGAATTCGCGGTCACGACGCTGATGATCGGCCCGACGCTGTATCGTTCGCTGCTGAAGCTGATCGAGCCGGCCGACGTCGCCTCGCTGCGGCTGTGCTGTTCGTCCGGCGAACATCTGCCGGCGGCCCTGTTTGAGGCTTGGCGCGTCAAGACCGGACTCTCGATACGCAACCTGCTCGGCTCGACCGAAATGCTGCACGCCTTCGCGGCGGCGGCGGAACATGACCCGCCGCCGGGCTCGCTCGGGAGCGCATTGCCCGGCTACCGCGTCGAGGTGTTCGACGAGGCGATGCGCCCGGCGCCCGCAGGCGTCGTCGGCCGGCTGGGCGTGCGCGGACCGACGGGGTGCCGCTATCTCGGGGATCTCGCGCAACAGAAGGCCTATGTGATCGATGGCTGGAACCTCACCGGCGACGCCTTCCTGCGCGACGAGAACGGCGTGATCTGGCATCAGGGGCGCACGGACGAAATCATCGTCTCCTCCGGCTACAACATTTCCGGCGCCGAGGTGGAAGCGGCGCTGATGGAGCATCCCGGCGTCGCGATTTGCGCCGTCGTCGGGGTGCCGGATCCCGCGCGCGGCGCGCTCGTCAAAGCCTTCGTGGTTCCCGCCGCCTCGGAGACGGCCGGTCCGGAATTGGCGCGCGAGTTGCAGGATCATGTCAAATCAGTCCTCGCCCCGTACAAATATCCGCGCGCGATCGAATTCGTCGACCATTTGCCGCTGACCGAGACCGGCAAGATCCAACGCTCGGCCCTGCGCCGGCTCGCGAGCGGCGGTCCGGAGATGCTTTAGGTATAAAGTATTGCGTCGCGGGGGCCAGCGTCAAGCCCGGGATCGTTGTCGCGCCAACGTCGCCTTTCTTGCGCGCAATAGGCGATTGCGCTTCGCGCCGCACGGCCTGCGGCGAGCGAAACGGCCCCGTTCTCGGCCAATCGCGGCGGCGTCAGATCGAGTTTGATGGTCGCCGACGCCTCCTCTTGCAGAGCGTCGTCGACCCCTCCGTCACAGGCGCTGCGGGGTCTCGCTGGCGTGCTTGGCGATCTTGGTGAACTTCTTGATCACCCGGTCGCGCTTCAGCTTCGAGAGATGGTCGATGAACAGCACGCCGTTGAGATGGTCGATCTCGTGCTGCAGCACGGTCGCGAGCAGGCCCTCGGCGAGGACCTCCTGCGCCTTGCCCTCGCGATCGACGTAGCGCACGCGCACGCTCACCGGCCGTTCGACATCCTCGTAATATTCGGGGATCGACAGGCAGCCCTCCTCATAGATGCGCCGCTCGTCCGACGACCAGAGAATCTCCGGATTGACGAAATATTGCGGGTTCTTCGGCTCGTCGACCTTGGCGGGATCGACGACGATCAGCCGGATCGGCTCGGCGAGCTGGATCGCGGCGAGGCCGATGCCGGGCGCCTCGTACATCGTCTCGACCATGTCGTCCATGAGCTTGCGCAGTTCGTCGTCGACGCGCTCGATCGGCGCGCTGACGAGGCGCAGCTTCGGATCGGGAAGAGTGATGATCGTGCGCAGGGCCATGGCAAACCGGATCGCATGGAATTTTGATGGCGTGAAATAGTCGGCCCGGCGACCGGCGGTCAACGCGTTCTGTTTCGTTCGATTTCCGGATCCGAATCTGCTAAACTGCCCCGCATGAATGCGGTCGTCACCGTCATTGTCGGCTATCCCGTCACCTACGGCGAGGCGCTGACGGGCGCGCTCGCGCTTGTCGCCGTCTTGATGCTCGCGCTGCTCGTCGCCCTCGTGCGCGGGCGGGCCGCCGCGCGGCGGCGCAGAGGCCGAGCGCCAGCGCGAATGGGAGGCGCGGTTCGCGGGGCTCGCGCAATCAAGCGCGGAACTCAACGGGCGGCTCGGCAGCCTCGGCGAATGGCTCGGCTCGCGCCAGGCCGATCTTGCGCGGGTCATGTCGGAGCGGCTCGACAATGTCGGCCAGCGCGTCGGCGCGGGCCTCGAGACCCACGCCAAGGCGACGGGCGAAAATCTCGCCAAGCTCAACGAGCGGCTCGCCGTCATCGACGCCGCGCAGACGCGCATGATGGGCATGACCGAGGAGGTCGTCTCGCTGAAGGACATCCTCGCCAACAAACAGACGCGCGGCGCCTATCGGCCAGGGGCGCATGGAAGCGATCGTCCGCGACGGCCTGCCGCCGGACGCTTACGAATTTCAGTATCACGCTCGCCCAACAATTCGCGGCCCGACTGCGTCATCCAACTGCCGGGCGACCCCGAGCGCTCGCGATCGACGCCAAGTTTCCGCTCGAGGCGCTTCACCGCGCTTCCGCGCAGGCGCGCGGCGAAGAGGCGCGCAAGGCCGCGAGCCAGCGCGTGCGCGCCGATGTCGCCAAGCACGTCAAGGATATCGCCGAGCGCTATCTACTGCCCGGCGCAGACGCAGGACATCGCGCTGATGTTCGTGCCCTCCGAATCGATCTACGCGGATCTCGCCGAGCATTTCGACGACGTCGTGCAGAAGGCGCATCGCGCGCGCGTCGTCATCGTCTCGCCTTCACTGTTGATGATGGCGATCCAGGTCACGCAGACGATTCTGCGCGACGCGCGCATGCGCGAATCCGTGCACGAGATCCAGGCCGAGGTCGGCAAGCTCGCTCAACGACGTGCGCCTGCTCGCCGAGCGCGCCGGGCGGCTGGAGAGGCCATTTCCGTCAGGCGCAGGAGGATCTCGGCCAGATCGCGACCTCGTCGGAAAAGATCATGCGCCGCGCGGGGCGGATCGAGGCGATGGAGTTTACCCGCGAGGCGGCCCGACGAGGCGCCGAAGCTGCGGCTGGCGGAATAACGGCCGGGGTATTCCTCCTAACGCTCGCCTCAGGCCGCCGCGCCCACGGTCGGCTTGCCAGCGGCGACATAAAACGCCGGGTTGTCGTTCGCAAGCACAGCGAGCGATATTGTGAATTGCATCTGCAGGCCGCTCTTGGAGCCCGAGCCGTTCCAGGGGTTTTGCAGCGTCACCGTTCCCGCGGCGGCGTCGACGCCGAGCACTTCGAACATATGGTCCTGGACCAGATTGCCGGTCGGGGTCTGGCCGCTGGTGCCGAGCAAGACGTCCTGGCCGCTGAGATCGCCGATTGCAGGGTCGAGGCGAGCGAGCCGAGGCTCGAGGCCGACTCGCCCGCGTTCAGGAAATAGGTGTTGTAGGTCTGACCGGTGATCAAGGTGATGCCCTGGCCCGCGCCGCCGGAAATGTCGGCGTAGGAATCGCCGTTCACGCCGAGATCGCCGCCCGGCGTGACGTCGGTCTGCTCCATCAGCTGCGCATAGGCCTTTTCGATCAGCGGCGACCAGCCCGTCGTGCTGTTGTCGAATTCGAGCGTCGAACCGTTCGCGGCCTGATAGCCGTCCTGCATCACCGGCAATTCGTCGTTGACGGTGACATAGTCGGACTGGCCGTCGACCTGGAAGTCGACGGAGTACGTGCCGTTGCTGTTCTCCTGGATCATCGACGCGATCGCGGAAGGGTCCTGCGCCGCGGTTTCGGCGAGCGCGGCCTCGAAATAGCAGTCGCCGACATTGCCCTGGTTGACGTCCTGATAGGACGGCCCGTCGGCGCCGAACAGCGGCAGGTTGACCGCCTCGTATTGCGCCGGCACGTTGGAGCCGTTGGTCGCGGCCATGTCGATCGAGGGCAAATCGGTGCCCAGGAACCATTTGCCGATCAATTCGTCGACCTGAGTCTGCGAGGAACTCGCGGTCAGATCGCCGAGCGGCGTGGCCGTGCTTGCGCCGCCGTTCCAGTCCGCATTCGCCGAATTGCCGTCGACGACGTCGTCAGTGATCTGCTCGACATAGGCCGAGGTCGAAATGCCGCCGGAGGCGTTGAGCTTCTTGGCGAGCGCCTGCAGGCCCGCGAATTTGGCCGCGGTCATGCCGCCCGCGGCGGCGTCTTGCAGCACCTGAAGCATGCCGGCATAGGAGAGCGCGCCGTTGACCTCCTGCGCGGCGGCGTCCTGCAGCACCGAGGCCGCGCCCGCGTTGACGGCGCCGTTGAGCGCCGCCTGCTGCGCGCTCGACATGACGGCCAGCTGCGCCGTAGTGAAGCCGCCGGCCTGCGTCGCCGTGAGCGAACCCAGCTCCGTCGTCGTGAGCCCCTTGACGGCGGCGCTCGAGAGCGCGGCGACATTGGGCGCGACCAGTTCAGCGAATTCGCTCGCCGACATGCTGGAAATCTCGGCCGCGTTCAGGCCGCCGACCTGCGCGCTGGTGAGATAGTCGCCGTTCAGCGCGCCGAAATTGCCGGGCGAAAGACCCGAAATCTGCGTCGTCGTCAGGGCCGCCGTCTGGGCGCTCGTCAGGGCCCCGATCTGCGACGTCGAAAGCGCGTTCAGCGCGGCCGTCGAAAGGCCCGCCACGACGGCGCTCGAAAGGCCTGAGATCGCTGCGCCTGTCAGACCCGGCAGCCCCTTGGCCCCGAGCGCGTCGAGTTGGCTCGCGCTGAGCGCGGCGACCTGACCGGGACTGAGCGCGCCGACCTGGGTCGCGCTGAGGCCGGCGAGCGCCGAGGTCGTAAGCTCCGCGACGGCGGAGCCGAGCGCGCCGAACTGCGCGGCCGACAGGGCGGCGGCGTCCGCGCCGGAAAGTCCGGAGACGCCCGCTGCGCTCAGCGACCCGATCGCGGCGGCGCCGATCGCGGCGACCGCCGAGGCGCTCATCGCGGCGACCTGCGCCTTGCTCAGCGCGCCGACCTGGGCCGAATCCAATCCACCCGCCTGCGAGGCCGAAAGCGCGGCGACTTGCGCCGTGCTCAAAGCGCCGACCTGCGCAATGCTGAGGTCGCCGATCTGAGAACTCGTCAGCGACTGGATCTTGGCCGTCGTCAGCCCCTAAATCTGGGTCGTCGAGAGCAATCCGAGACTGGGCGCAATCGCCGCCGCGAACTGGCTTGCCGAAAGATTGGCGATGGCGAGGCTGGAAAGGCCCGAGATCTGGCCGCTCGTCAACGCTCCCGCGTTGAGACTGCCAAGCGCGCTGATGCTCAGCCCGCTGACGTTCAGCGCCTGAACCTGGGACGTCGACAGCGAGCCGACCTGCGTCGCGGTCAGGCCGCCGACTTGCGTGTTTGAAAGCCCCGCGATCTGGCTTGGCGACAGCGTCCCTATCTGGTCGGCGGTCAGCTTGCCGATCGTAGAAGCCGCAAGTCCGGCGATCTGCCCGCTCGAGAGGGACGGGAACGGAATTGCCTGCAGGTTCGTCGTCGGCATCGAGTTGAGCTGCGCGATCGTAAAGGCCTGGATCTGGTTGGTCGCGAGGCCGCCGATCTCGGCGGGCGAGAGCTTGCCGAGCGTTGCGGTCGAGAAGCTCGCGATCTGGCTGGCGGTCAGGGCGCCGATCTGGGTCGCGTCGAGCGCGCCGAACTGGCTCGCCGACAACGCGTTGAGGGCCCCCGCGGACAAGGAGGCGATCTGGCCGCTCGAAAGCGCGCCGAGCTGACCCGAGTTGAGCCCGGAGGCCCCCCCGGCGCCGATCGCGCCGATCTGCGCGTTGCTCAAGCCTGAGATTTCGCTGGCTGAGAGCGAAGCGATGTCGGCGGAGCCGAGCCCGGCGATCTGGCTCGCGCCGAGCGCGCCGAACGTGGCCGAGGACAGCGCATCGATGGCGCCGGCCGATATCTTGCCGATCTGCGCCGTCGACATTGCGTCGAATTGGGCCTGCGACATCGCGGCGAATTGCGACGCGCTCATATTGGCGAGCGCGCCGGAGAAACCCGCGATCTGGGACGCGGTGAACTGGGTCGCGTCCAGCGCCTGCAGCGAAGCGGCGGTCAGGCCGTTGAGCTGGGCGGAGGTCAGAGCCTGCGTCTGCGCGGGCGTGAAATCGGCGACTTGCGAGGGCGCGAGCGCGTTGAGTTGGCCGACGCTCAGGGCGGAGACCTGAGAAGTCGTCAGGGCGCCGATTTGCGTCGAGCTGAGCGAGGCGAGGTCGCCGGCGGTCAAGCCGCTGATCGCGTTCGCGGCGATCGATCCGATCGACCCGGCGACGGCCGCGCCGAATTGCGCGACGGAAAATTTGGCGAGCCCTGTCGAGCCGAGCCCGGCGACCTGCGCGGACGTGAGCGCCCCCAGCGCAGCGGCGTTGAGGGCCGCCGCGTTCATCGCGCCGATCTGCGATCCCGAAAGGGCCGCTATCTGCGAGGCGCCGAGACCTTGCGCCTGATCCGCGCTGAGCGCCGCCATATGCGTGTTGGAGAGGGCGGCGATCTGAGCGCCGGTCAGCGCGCCGATCTGGGTAGCGCTGAGGGCGCCGAACGCGCTGGAAGAGAGCGTATTGACTTGCGCGGCGGACATCGCGGCGATCTGACCGCTGGACAGCGTCTGGACCTGAGCCGCGCTCAGGCCGCCGACCGCGCTCGTCGAGAGCGAGGCGATCTGCCCGGTCGACATGGCCTGGATGTCGCTCGCGGAGAGGCCCGCGATATCCGCGCCCGTGAGACCCGCGACTTGCGAGTTGGTCAACCAAGAAATCTGCGAGCTCGAAAACGCCGCGACTTCGCCCGAGTTCAATTTCGCCACCTGGGCCGAAGAGAACGACGCCTGCTGGCTTTCCGACAGGCCCGAAATCTGCGAGGCGCTGAAATTGCCCATCGCGGTCGTCAGACCTGTGAGTTGCGCGGCGCTCAAGCTCGCGACGTCGAGCGTCTGGAAATTCGTCTTCGACATGCCGTTGAGCTGGGTCGCCGTCAGGCTCGCCGTTTGTGCGGCGCTGAATTCGGCAATCTGTGAGGCCGACATCGCATTGAGCTGACTTGCGGTCAGCGCGGCGACCTGCGCATTGCTCAACGCGCCGATCTGATCGCCCGACATCGCGCCGATCTGAACCGACGTGAGCGCGGCGGTTTGGGTCGTGGAGAGCGCGCCGAGCTGGGCGGTCGAGAGGTCGCCGATGGCGAGCACGGCGAGGCTCGCTTTCGACATCGCGCCGATCTGCGCATTGGAGAGCGCCGCGATCTGGGAGCTCGAAAGCGCGGCGGCGGCCGATTGGGTCAGGCCGGAAATCGATCCCGCCGCGATCGCGCCGACCTGGTCCGTGGACATCGCCTGGATCTGGACCGCCGTCAGGCCTCCGACCTCACGCGAAGTGAGCGCGGCAAAGTCCGAGTCCGGCATCGCCTGGATCTGAGACGCGGACAGCGCCGAGATTTGCGAGACCGTGAAATTGGAAAACGTCGCCGAGGCGAGGCTCGCGAGCGCGCTGGCGGCCAGCGCGCTCATCTGGACGCTGGAGATCGCGGCGAGCGAGCTCGTGCTGAGTTCGCCGAGCTCGGTCGAAGTCAGCGCGCCGGCCTGAGCGGTCGTCATCGCGGCGATGTCGGAGGGCTTCAGCGATGCGACCGTGGCGGCCGAAAGGCCGCTGATCTGCTGAGGCGACAGTCCCGCCAGTATCGATGTCATAAACCAAACTCCGACCGGGCCGACCATCGATTCGCCGCCCGCGAACCGTCGGGAACGCGCGGAGCAGGAAGGCGCGTCCTGGATTTCGGGGTGACGGCGAACTTCGAGGTCGGCCTCCGCGGTCATCATGGGCCTTCACAATTGAAGTATGTTGGAAATCAATCTCTAAGATTTTATGCAATCGAGCGCGGGAGCGGCGCGGCAAGCTTCGGCGCCGCGTTAAAATTGTACGCATGCTTACCCAAGCCTTGATGGCGGCAAAGCCTGCGGGTTTGCGCGGGTTGCGGTGGATCAAGCTAACCCCGGGGCGGATCGAATAATGACTTCGCTGGGGTCCCGCGGACGGCGCGAGCGTTTCCGGGCCTGCCCTCGCAGGAAACCGGCCCGCCGCGCCGTGAATTGGGACAGTCAGGGAGGGATGCATGTATCGCAAGATGCTGGTTGCCAGCGATGGGTCACCGCACGCCGCCAGGGCGGTCGAGAGCGCGCTGGAACTTGCCAAGCGGCTCGACATTCCTTTGGCCATGGTCTGCGTCGAGGACGTTCCGCGTTTCCCCGCCGTCGTCGACAGGCTGCCGCTCGCGCAAACGGAAGGCGCGAGCCCGTTCGAACCGGTCGTAGAGTCGGCGACCGCCCTGGCGAAGTCGCAAGGCGTGCCGTTCCAGGCCGAGATTGTGGCCGGCCATCCCGTTCCGGCGATCGTCGAATGTGTCGAGCGCGGCGGCTACGACCTCCTCGTCGTCGGCTATATGGGACATACCGCGCTGTTCAACGGGCTGATCGGCAGCACGGCCGATCGGTTGGTTGCTCTGGCGCCTTGCAAGGTAATGGTCGTCAAGTGAGCGCGAACGCCCGTGGGCGATTACAAATCCCGGGATTCAGGCGAGCCGGGGTCGGCGATGTCTGAAGCGCCGAAGCATCTGCGCATCGCCACATTTCAAGCCTCGCCGACGCCGCCACACGCTACAGAGCCTTCAGGAACCCGATCAGCAGCGCGTTTACGTCCTGCGCGCGCTCGCGCTGGATCCAATGGCCGGCGCCTTCGAGCACATGGCTTCCGCGCAATCCCGGCAGAACGCTCTTCAATCCGTCAAGCCTGGCTTTCATCCCGGGAAATTTCAGCACGTCGTCGTTGCCGCCCGCGATGAACAGCGAAGGCTGTCGGATCACGCAACCACGCCATGGCGCGAGCACTTCGGACGATCGCTTGATGCTGCGGTACCAGTTCAATGCGCCGGTAAAGCCGGTGCGTTTGAACTCGGCGGCGACATCGGCGATATCCTGCGCGCTAAGCCAGGACGGCAGCGAATCCGGCTCGGTGGTCGCGTCGAGAAAGCCGGCGCCGGGCGCCAATATCCCCGCCACGGTGCGGCCGGGCCCGTCGCCGGACATGCTGTAGGCGACGCGCCGAATCGTCGCTTCAGGGTCCGCGCCGAGTTCGGCCTCCGCCACACCCGGCGTCTGAAAATATTGCATGTAGAAGGTGCGAACGCCCTGCGCCTCGAGCGCGCTGAGAAGATCGACGCCCGCGGGCGGCGTGAATGGCACGCTCATGCCGACCACCGCGCGAAACATGTCGGGCCGAACCATCGCGGCGTTCCATGCCACGGGCGCCCCCCAATCGTGCCCGACGATGATCGCCTCGCTCTCGCCGAGCGCGCGAACCAGTTCCGTCATGTCGCCGACATGGTGCAGCATCGTGTATTGTTCGGGGCTTGCGGGCGCGTCGGTGCCTCCGTAACCCCGCATATCAGGCGCCGCCGCGCGATACCCTGCGGCGGCGAGCGCGTCGATCTGGCTTCGCCATGAGCGCCAGGATTCCGGGAAGCCATGGCACAGCAGCACTAGCGGACCGCTGCCTTTCGTCGCGACCCGCATACGCAAAGCGCCGACCTGCAAGGTGTCGAGATGAGGCTCTTCCACGGTTCGTTCCTACATCTGAGTTAGGCCGCCGCCAGCAATACCGGAATCTTGACGGCGGCTGCCCGCGCCTTCGCGCCCATCTCATGCAGAAGCGCGAATTTGGCGCTGTCGTCAGGGGCGACGCCCCGCAGATTGGCGTTGATACTGTTCAGTCTGGATTTCGCCAGCCAGGCGCTCACGAGTTCGCTTTCTCGCCATCGCGCCATATTGGCGAGGGTCGCTCCCCACATCCGCAGCCAGTCGATCGGGAGCGCGGGACTCGGCACGGGCGCGCAAAGGGCGTTCTTCTGCGCCGTGTCAGCGAAATGGCTTTCGACGAATGCGATCAGTGCGGCGCTGAACAACGGGGCGCACCAGCGCACCATCAGCAGGTTGACGACGTCGTTCTCGAATACGGGAAGCTTCGGCGGGGGTTGAATTGCGCCGGCGCTGCAGTCGACGTAGAGCGTGTCGAGATCGGCCTCGCGCGAACCGTGCTCCAGGACGATTTGTGTCCGGTCGATTGATCGCACTCGCCCGAGGCGCACAACGTCCTTGATGCGGCGCAGTTGCGCCAGTTCCGCCTGAGAAACGACCGCGCAGCGATACATGGTGGGCTCGACAGATTCGTCGATCCGCGCCAATTGCCCGCTCCCCTCCAGTCGTCTGAAGAGATCGGTGAGCGAGTTCGCGTCGGCGATGGCCTCGAACTGGCGAATCGCGCCGCCGATCGAGCGTTCAAAATTTTCGCCGCCGGGTTGGAGGTTCGCTCGGTCGAGCAGCCAGGCGTCGCGCGGCATGATCCAGCGGATCCGCTCGGGGTTGACGCCGTTCTGGAGTAGCCAGATGCAGGCGTCCATGCCGGTCTTTCCGGCGCCGACGACGGTATAGCGGGCAAAAGGCCGCTCGACGTTCGGCAGGTGATTCAGGGGAACGCATTTCACGCCCGGCGCGAGCGCGTATTTCGGCGGGTGGGTGGACGGAACCTCCGTACGAGCATGGGTGGCGTTCACCAACTTCTTGCGCGGGACGACTCGCCTGACGTCCCCCGTCAGCAACGACGTAATCCGGTGCGCGCCGTCGGGACCCAGGCTGTACTCATGCTTGGGAAACCAGGAGACCTTGCCGGAGGGAAGGAAGCGCTCATGCATCACCTGATCAAAGTAGCTCAGCACCTGAGGCCCGGACGCCAGGCCGTAGAGCCCTTCGTTCAAGCCGGTCTTGTCCTTGGTCCAGGAACTCAGCTCTCGCGAATTCACGCCGTAGAAGGCGGAAGGTTGGTGCAGGCCGACAAAAGAATAGGCGTCATTCCAATGACCTCCCGGCCTGTGATGCCGGTCGGCCATGGCAACTTGTGCGTCGGTTTCGCTGATGAGAGTGTCGACGAAAGCCATGGCGGTAGCCCCGCCGCCAATCACGAAATAGTCGACTTCGATTGGGTCTCTTTCCATCGACGTCATCCTCGTCCGCCAAACCAAGAGTGCACGCTTAGGGAATCCGGTCAACAGGCGGCGCGTCGCGCCAGGCGCCGTAATCTACGCCATGCTGCAGTTGTCGCACGCGAACCGACGCCGACGTCCGCCGCCGCGATTGGAAGCGAACGCTCGCCGTCGATCTCCGGCATCCAGTCGCGCGGGACGAAGGTCCGGCCGGAATCGCGTCCGGTCTGTTCGGGTCCGATGGAGCGGGTCGGGACACGTCGTTTCAAGTCAGCGCGAGCGGCGCAGACTTCGCCGGGCATGAAGCCGGCGGCGTTACGGCAAACTATACCGCCGCCGCGCGCTTCTGCGCGTTGCTGCGCTGAAACAGATCATACAATGCAATGACCCGTCGGCCCTCCCGCGCCGTTAGCGCTCTCTTGCGGCTCCCTGCCGGCGAGCACGTCGAGGAAGTGGCGCGTGGACCGCGCGAAGCTGCCGCCCCAATCCGAGTCGAGATTGTGGAAGGCGCGCACCTCGCCGCCGCGATAGAGCGTCAGCGCGGGCTCGTCCAGCATTCGGTCCGAGCAGCGCGTGACTTGAATGACGCCCTCCTCGCCTTGAATTTCGAACCGTTCGGCGTCGGCGTAATAGTCGGTGCGCAGCGTCATCTTCAGCGCCAGCGAAACGTCCCACATGCCGTGAACCGGCGGATCGACATGGCGCCATGTCATCGTCGCGGGCGCGTCATAAACGCCGACCGGAGTTTGCGTGCGCTCGATGCAGGCGAAACCGTCGCGCACGTCGCCGAACAGCCAAAGCGCCACCGCCATCATGTGGTGGCCGTGATCGAACACCATCGGGCCGCCGCGTCCTTCGGCGGCGAGCGCATGGCGCCAGCGGCTCGCCGCCTCCGGCACGGGCCACGCCTGCGCTCGGTCGGCCATGACCACCTTCATCCGAAAATGCAGCGGCTTGCCGATGGCGCCGTCGCGCAACAATTCGCGGGCGCGCGCGAGCGGGGGATAGAACACGAAGTTCTCGAAGACCTTCAGCCGTTTTCCGCTCGCATCGGCGGCGGCGATCATGCGGTCGCATTCCTGCAAAGTCATCGCCATGGGCTTCTGTACGCTCACATGCGCGCCGGCGGCCAGCGCCGCCGCCGCCATCTCCTCGTGCAGCGGATGCGGCGTCAGGATTTCGACGAGGTCGAGGTCGTAGCGCAGCAACTGCTCGAAGTCGCGGGTCGCACGGACGCCGTGCTCGGCGGCGCGCCGGGCCAGCAGGGCCGGGTCGCTCTCGCATAAGCGCGGCAATCTCCGCCTCCGGATGGCCGACGATAGCCGCGCACATTGAGGTCGAAAACGCGCCCAAGGCCGACAAAGCCGACGCGCAGCTTGCGTCCCATCCGGGATTTCCTCCAATTGTTCTGAGGCGGCAGTCTGCTCTCCGCGATTGGTGTGTCAAGACCCGACCCGCCTGCGAAGATCTTTCCGATGTTTGAACGCAGCGCCCTCGCGACCATTCCGGCTGATTCCGCCTCGACGGCGGCGGGGGAGGCGGTCTGCGGCCACGACGCGGCGCCGACGTTGCATGAGGTCGCGGTTTGGTTCAATTTCGCCGTGCCGGAGCCATGCGCCGGGAAACATTTGATTGATGCGCGAGTTTCGTATGAATCGTTGCTCGCAATCAGGGGCCTTCGGATATGCCGGCACTGTTGATGATTTACGGCGCCACGGGATTCGTCGGCGAACATGTCGCCCGCGTCGCCGTCAAGGAGGGGTTGCATCCCGTCGTTGCAGGCCGCGACGCGGTCAAACTCGCGTCGCTTGCAGCCGAACTCGGGGTGGAGAGCCGCGCCTTCGACCTCCGGGATCGAGAGGCGATCGACCGCGGGTTCGCGGACGTCGCCGTCGCGCTCAATTGCGCCGGACCATTCGTCAATACGGCGCGACCGCTGGTCGAGGCATGCCTGCGCCATCGCGCGCATTATCTCGACATCTCCGGCGAAATGTCGGTTTACGAGGCCCTGCAGGCGCGCGACGCCGAAGCGAAAAAGCGCGGGATCATGGTGCTGCCCGGCGTCGGTTTCGACGTGGTACCTACCGACTGCCTTGCGTTGCACCTGAAGAACCGATTGCCCCTGGCGACGCGGCTGATCCTGGCTTTCCAGGTGGAAGGACCCGCGGGCGCGCCTCCGGGCACGCAGAAGACCGCTATCGAGGTTTTGCCGTCGGGCGAGTGGGTGCGCCGCGGCGGCGCGCTCTCCCGGCCCCTCGACACGCCCAGGCGGATATCCGTGGATTTCGGTCAAGGCGCGGTCAGCGCGCAATTGGTTCCCTGGGGCGATGTTTTCACCGCGTATTTCAGCACCGGCATTCCCGACATTGCGGACTATCTCGCCGCCGGACCGGAGATCGCGCGAATGGCGGCGATCGGCAGGGTCATCGCGCCGCTGCTGCGCTTCGCTCCGATCCGCGAGTTGGCGAAGCGGGCGGTGCGGCCCGGCCCGACGCCCGAGGCCCGCGCATTGACGCGCACGCACGTCTGGGGCGAGGTCGTCGATGCGCGCGGCGGCAGGGCAAGCGCGCGGTTGCATGGCCCCGAGGCAGGCGTCACCTGGACGACGATGACCGCCCTGGCGGCGGCGCGGCGCGCGGCGGCGGGCGACGCTCCGCCCGGCTACCAAACGCCCGCCATGGCCTATGGCCCGGATTTCGTCCTCGATCCCAGGGTGACGCGCGAGGACCTCGGCTGAATTCGATGCGTTCGCCTGACGGCGCCAATATCAAACGCTTGTCGCCTCTCTCGGCGAGCCGCCTTCGGTCAGGCGACTTGCAACTGCGCGAACGACGAACCGGACGACCGATCGCAATCCTGCCGGCGAGCAAGCGCGTGCTCGTGGCTTCGGCGCGCTCGGCCTGCTGATCGGCGTCGGCGTTTGCCAAGCGACGCGCAAGGGCGCCTTGCTCGCCGGGACGGTAGATTCCGACGGCGCCTTCCTTCACGACTGGATCCACGTCCGGCGCGACGGGCTCGTCGCCCCGCGCGCCGGTCAGTCGAAAAGGGGGCGGGGCGCCTTCACCGGCGTGGCGCGGCTGGCCGCGGAGGAATTGGGCCGCCGTCTCGATCAGATGAATGTCGAAACCGGCTCAGCCTCCGACGCTTCAAGAACATTGGCGTCGGCCGCGAAGCCCTGTCGCCGAACCACGGCCTCGACACGCAAACGCCGCAGGCGGTCTCTGGCGCGATGATCAATTTCATCGCAGAGGCGGCGACGCCGCAAATCACCGGCGATTCCTCGACGATCCTCGATCGCTTCGACCGGGCGCGCTCAGCCGGCGCGACGGCGCGCCCGCCGTCGATTGCGGCACGATCGTCATTCCGGGCGTCGTTCGCGCCGAGGTCGAAGGGGTCGGCGTCGGCCCAGCAGGCCATCGCAACGACGGCGCGCCGCTCAGTTTCTGTCTGTGTTTCGTCGCCCGTCCGACGGCGCACGGCATGTATATATTCACATAAATGATGTATAAAATAAAATAAATTCTATAAAATATTGTAAAAACTTAAAGTTTACGCTTCAGGTTCATAAAGAAAGATCGAAATGCTCAAGTAATCATTAAGCGTTCGGATGCGTTCGGGGAGTCCAGTATGTCTAAGTCGACCGTCACGCCCATCGTCTTGACCGCGACCAATGAGGCCGACCTCAATGCAGACATCGCCGAGGTCAATGGCGCGAAGTCCGGCGCCTACCTGATCGACATCACTGAGCCGCTCGTACTCGACGACGCGCTCGGGGCGATCGATCTCATTCGACCGGCTGTGACGCTCGAGATTTCCGGCGCCGACGCTCCGATGGGGTCCGTCACGCTTGACATGGATGACGACTGCAGCGGCTTCAGCATACTGGCCGGCGCGAGCCATGTGACGATCGACTCCACCGTGACGGTGACGGGAACAGCTTCGCCGACATTCGTACCTTCCGCATACGACGATCTCGTCGTCGGCGCCGCCGTCGCCCTGCCTGAATTCGCATATAATTTCAATGACAAGATCACCGTCTCATCCGTCAGTGGCTCCAGCGATTTCGAAGTCTCCGTCACTGCGCCGGGAGCGACATCGCCGACGGAACTCTTCACCGGCTCGCAAACGGGTTCGAATCCCGTTCCGGTCGCCATGGGGCTGGAAGACGGGACTGGCGACACGATCCGGCTGGTCGATCTTTCGGCGCCGCCGCTCACCCTCGGGGAATTCAGTCAGCTCAGCGCCGCGGCTAAGAGTGCGGGCGCATTTATCCTCACGGTCGGCGAAGCCGGCTTCGTCGGCAACCTCGCCGCCATCAATTCTCGCAAGAGCATCGTCGGCGTAGATCTGATCGGCGGCACAGGAACCTTGGCCGGCGGCGCCGGCGTCGGGTCGAACTATATCGGAGTGATCGGCGGTTCTCTGGTCGTCGACGAAACGCTCGACTACGCCGGCGACATGTCCGTGGTCGGGGGATCGCTTCGGGTGGTCTGGGGCGAGGAGGCGATTTTCACCGGCGACCTCAACGTCCATGGCGCGCTTGTCGGCGGCGGCGTTCTCGTCACCGACGGCGGCTCCACGACGGTCGTCGCCGACGACGGGCTGGTGTCGGTCGCCCATTGGTTGGAAACCGGCGCCGATACGAGCGCGACTTTCGTCGGCCAACACACCTACGACGGGGTTTTCAGGCTTGGCGCCGGCGCGAGCGTTACGGTCGCCGCTTCCGCGCCCGGCTCGCCAGGAAGTCTCGAATTCGCCGAAGTCTTGAACTCCGCGAACGCGGGCGGAACCTTGAACGCTTCGGACGACAACGTTCTCACCGTCGACGGGACGGTGGCGGGCGGGGAGACCTTCAATCTCGCCAACCAGGGAATTCTCGACCTCGGGCAGGCGCAGAACTTTCATGGCCAGATCGAGAATTTCTCAACGAGCGACGAGGTCATTCTCAGCGGCGACTGGAATGCGGTGAGCGCGACCGCCAGCGGTTCAAACACCGTGCTGTTGCTCAAGAACGTCGCCGCCGGCGAAACGGCGACGATGACGTTCGACGGCGCGCTCACGCTCAATCAATTCAAGATTGCCGACTCTGTCACCGGCGTCACGGCCTCGACGGCGATCACTTACGTTTGAGCCCGCGCCCGGTTCATGTTTTAGAAGGCGCGCTGAGGCGATCGCTTTCCGGTCGCCTACGCCTTCATGCGCCTCTCCTCCGGAGACAGCCGCGTGAGGAGCGTCTGCGTCGGGCTTGACACCTTGCCGGCTCAAGAGCCCGGATGCGCGCCGACCTCGCTCGGCGCGCCATGGCGTCCCTCGAATAGATTGAAAATACGGCGCGGCTGACGGTTACGCTCGGCGGCGACAATATAGCTCGACTTGGGCGGCTCCAGGAGGAAAGGCCGGGCCCGGGCTTCGACCTCGAGGTCGGCCTTGGTGACCCGCGTCAAGCTGTATTTCAACTCCAGCAGGGACTGGACCAGACAGATTTCGACGAAGCGTCCCGCCGACATCGGATCCTCGAATATCTTCCAGGCAAAGGCGCCGGCGCGCATTCTCAGCGCGCGGATTTCCTCCATCGCGTCCAGGAAAGCCGACCGGTCCTTGATGTCGATGCGGTACTCGAAGGAGACGAGAATTGGGCCCTGGTCGTCGCCGAGCTGTTGCGGAAATGTCGGCTTGCCCCAATGCAGGGAAGGGGTCAGATCGAGGCCCGCCGCCGTTTGCAGCTTCCACCGCCATGCGAGTGCGAGGCCGAGCAGCACGCTGGCCGACGAAATGCACAGAGCCGCGGTCAATCCCCATAAGCTGGCGACCTCGCCCCACAACGCGCTGCCCAGGGTCATCGCGCCGAAATAGACGGTGAGGAAAATGGCGAGGCCGCGGCCCCTCACCCACTCGGGCAGCGCGACCTGGGCCGACATGAACAGCGTCGTCATCATGACGATCCACGAGGCTCCGCCGATAAAGCTCGCCGCGATCGCAAGGAAGGGTTCGCGCACCGCGGCGAACAGCACGATCGCCAGGGCGGTCCCCAACGTGGCGAACAGGCCGAGTTGGTCGGCGCCGAAGCGCCGTTTGAGTTGGCCCATGGCGAAGGAGGCGGCTATCGATCCCGCGCCGATGACGGCCATCAGCGCGCCATAGACCTCCGGGCCATTATGCATCTGCCGCCGCGCGATCAGGGGCAGCAACGCCCAGAACGAACCGGCGAACGGGAAATAGGCGAGCGTTCGGATCAGAGTCGAATCCATGTCGCGGTTAAATCGTACGAAACGAACGCCCGTGCGGATCGAATTGACGAACCGCTCGGCGGGAAGCGTTTCTTGTCGGCGCGCCGGCGGGCGCCACCAGATCAGCGCAAGGACGATTCCAACAAAGCTGAGGCCATTGATCCAGAAGGGAAAGTCGATGCCGAATGCCGCGATCGACAACCCACCCAGCGCCGGGCCGACCGCGCGGCTGACGTTATAGGTTGCGCTATTGACGGCGATCGCGCTCTCCAGATCCTCTTTCGGAACCAGCAAGGGCGCGATCAGCTGCCAGGCCGGCGCGGCCAGCGCTCCGCCGACGCCGAGCAGGAACGTCGCCGCGAGCAGCAGAAGGGGCGTATGCGAGTGCGTCCAGATCGAGGCCGCGAATGCGGTCGCCACCAGGGCGACGAAGATCTGGACCACGATCAGCAGCTTGCGCGGATCGAGGATATCCGCCAGCGCGCCGGCGGGCAGCGTCAGCAGGAACATCGGCAAAGTTATCGCCATTTGCACCGCGGAGACCATGCGCGGGTCCGGGTTCAGGCTGGTCATCAGCCAGCTCGACGCCGTATCGAACATCGCGTCGCCGACGCTCGAAACCGCGCTCGCCGCAAGGATCACCGTGAACGCCGTGTTTGCGAACACGCCCCACCGGGATCTCGCCGCCGCGCCCGCATCGGTTTGCATTTGCGAACTGTCGGCCACTTCAGATCCCAGGGTCCCGGTTCACGCAACGGCTCGCGAGCCGACGGGCTAACCGCCCGAGACTAATGTTTCAAGGCGGCAATTCAACCGCGATCCTTCGCGCCGCCGGCGGGGCGCCAAAGCCGCGTCAGCCTCTCCAATCCGATCCGCGCAAGAGTTTTTCGACCACGCGGATTTCGCGAGCAATTCCTGACGGCGGGCCTTCGGGCCGCCCCGATGACGTCCACAGGGACGCGACCGGCGCCACATGGCCTTCGAAGAGGTTGATTTTACGTCGCCTTCTCTCGTTTCTGACCGAACCCGAAGCTCTTGGCCAACGCCGACCGCGACGCCGCATAGTTGGGCGCAACCATCGGGTAATCCGCCGGCAGGTTCCACTTGGCGCGATATTGATCCGGCGTCATTCCCAGTCGCGCCAAATGCCGCTTCAACGATTTGAAGCCGCGCCCGTCGTCCAGGCAAATCAGCAGATCCGGGGTGATCGACTTGCGCACCGGCACAGCAGGGGCAAGCGCCTCCCGAGCCGAGTTGAGCTTCGGCGATCGGCCCGTTCGCGATCCGCGCCAATCCCGTGTGCACGGAACTGAAAAGCGCGGGCAATTCCGTTGCAGGCAGCGAATTATTCGCAACGAACGACGATACGATTCCGGCCGCCAACGCGGCGACATCAATGGATTTCGAAGAGTTCGTGGTCATGCGCTTTTCCATAATATTACGGAAATTGTACTTATAGTACGCATGAATTTTAACAAGACGCCAGGAGTTTTCGGCAGGCTGCGATCTTCATGTCTACGATATTATTGTCCGAAAGCCGACGACCGATACGCCCGGCTTTGCTTTTCGACCCCGCATTCGCGGCGGGATCGCAGAAGCGGGCGGCATAGCGACCCAAGGTCGTCAAATTGACTATCGCTGCGTTTGTTCTATATTTGTTCCGGCGGTCCCGAAAGGGCGTGCGCGCCGATAGGCTCTCGTGTGGAGCGTCGGCGCCTAGGGGCGCGGCGGGAAGGCGGATCGATCGACCTTGCGGCGCTGCGCAGGCGTCGGCGGGGTCGGCAATCCGCGAGCATGCCCTCAGGCCATGAAAGGCAACCGGCTATGACTTCGGTAACCTACTACGTCGCGCTCGCGTTCACGTTGTCCGAAGAGGGCGAGATTGTTGCGTGCGAGCCGAAAGAGGCGCGGAGCGCCGACCAGGCCATTCGCATGGCGAAGGCGCTTGCTGCGACAGAGCCGAACTGCGGAGCAATTGCATTTTCCCGATCCGGCGACCCGGCCCTCGGCGAATTCGAAGACGCGACGGTATTGAATAGGTTCGGGGAAGTCGACGAGGGCCTTGTGAAGCCGGCGGCTTGACGTCGCATTGACGGAGGGCTCGCGCCTACCAAGGCGAAAGGGGCGACTTGACCGCTTTGGCTTGGCGTCGTTCGATGCCGAACGGGAAGGCGCTGCGCGCGACGTTGGCGGGCGGCGAGAGCGTTCTACGACTTGTGTGGAAAGATCTCATGCTGATTGTCGTCATTCTGGTATATTTCCTGCCGACCGTCATAGCGTTGAGCCGGGGCCATTTGTCCGCGCTGGCGATCTTCCTCATCAACTTGTTTTTCGGATGGACGCTGATTGGTTGGCTCGTCGCCCTGATATGGTCCTGTACGGCAAATACGGCGGCGAATTATTACCGCGCGCAGGCCGGGCGCCGGCCTCGAGGGGACCGATAGCCCCGCCGAGATCCAACGGCTCGCTGTGGCTCATCCTGATTCTCATCCTCATCGCGATCGTGCTGCTCGACAAACAACGAGACTTTCGCGACGTGCGCAGTTTTGATTTCACCTTTCCGTATCACGACGGCGTTCGACTTTGATCTTCGGCGCTCTGCGGCGTCTTGATTGCGGCGCGGGATGCGGCTGCGCGCCGGCTCGAGCGCCGCGCGTCGCCATCCCACGCGCCGCATCGCCTCGGCGGCCGGGCGGGAGCAATCGGGCCCTGCGCCATCCGCAATGCGCGGGTTCGACACATTTCCGCCCGAGATCGTCCAAACCCCGGAACCGATCTTCGAAGGCCGTGTCCAGACATAACCGGTATGGAAATACGAACGGGACGCATCGATCAGGGACCGGACTCCGGCGGTCTTCGGTTCTGCGCGACGCAGCCCCCGGGAGCCCTTGAATTGCCTGCGAAACTTTAGCGATCGCATGCGATCAGGCGCCGGAATTGTCGCGCCCTTGCAATGGCGGAAGGAGTGTCCGCCGTAATATTGTCTCAGCACGTATCAATTCGTCTCGTCTTCAGCAAAAACAGTCCTATAAACATAGTCCCAAAAGGTATTTGACGCAGCTCGTTTTTACCCGCATCATGAAGCGCAGCTCCGCTGTGGGGCCAAATTGCTGGGGCTAATCATGGCACAAATTACCGACCTGCAGGCGAAGCAGATCAAGCCTGGCGACAGGCCTATTCCGCACGGCGCGGTAACTGGCCTCCGACTGGAGCCGGGGCCAGCGAAGGGGCAAGGCAAGTGGATCCTGCGCTTCGTGTCGCCGGTGACCGGCAAGCGGCGTGATATGGGCTTGGGAGCCTATCCTGAAGGTGGAGCATCGCCGACGCCCTAGCAGAGGGCCTTGTTGGCTCGCCAGACGATCGCCAGAGGCAAAGACCCAATCGAGGACCGTGAGGCCGACAAGGCGGCCCGCGCGGCCGCAGCAGCCGCCATGACGTTCGAGCAAGTTGCTTTTCAGAGGTCTACGAGGATCCGGAAGCCGGGATGGAAAAACGCAAAGCACAGTGATCAGTGGATCAACACACTGCGGGACTATGCGTTTCCCAAACTGGGAAGGAAGAAGGTCGCTGACCTTGACCCCCGCGAATTTTGCCGAGGTCCTACGGCCCGATCTGGCTTGAGAAACCGGAAACCGCCTCAAGGGTCAAGCAGCGGTGCCACGCCATTATGAAGTGGTGCTGGGCCCAAGATCTGGTCAAGAGCAATCCGGGTCCATCGTCGTTGACCATCTGCTGCCGCAGCAGCGGGGCAAGCGCGAGCGCACGACGCACCAGCCGTCTATGCCGTGGCGAGATATACCCGCCTTTGTGCAAAGGGGCCCTGAAGGTCGAGAGACAGAATGTCACCCGGGCGCTTCTGGAGTTCGTCATCCTAACAGCTGCTCGGTCCGGCGAGGCGAGGGCGATGAGGTGGGCCGAGGTCGACCTCGAAGCGAAAGTGTGGACGGTCCCGGCGAGCCGGATGAAGGCCAAGGTTGATCCACCGGGTGCCGCTATCTGCCCGCGCGATCGAAATCCTCGCCACTCAGCGCAGGCTACATCCTAATGCTGATCTCATTTTCCCGTCGCCGCGCGGTGCTTTGTTCAGCCGACATGGTGTTGACGGCGTTCCTGCACGCTCAGAAGGCGCGAAGCAGCAACAAAGACCGGGTCGCAACAGCACACGGGTTCCGTTCGTCGTTTCGAGATTGGGCGTCTGAGAACGGCTACGCGCGCGATCTTGCTGAGCGGGCCTTAGCTCACACGATCAGCAACCAGGCCGAGGCGGCATACCATCGGACCGACCTGCTGGAGCAGCGGCGCAAAGATGATGGAGGCGTGGTCACAGCACGTCTGTGGCGACGTGGTGTCGTCGAAGGTTTTGCCCCTGATGAGGCGCTCGAGGTCTAAAATTAGGGCGTCAAATGACATCACAATTAAAATATTTTTACTCGCCATACGGCGCGTAAGTACCTGATATCTATGCCCCCACAAATCCATCCTCGACAACAACCTTGATCGGCGCCCCGCGCCCAAGCGCGCCACGGACGCGAAGCCGATCGTTCATCCCAACATCCGTGGACCGCGCTACTACAATTAGGAGAAACGACTTGCTCAAACATCCAACCTACGATCAGCTTCACGCCCTTGGCCTCCATGGGATGGCCAAGGCGTTCGTTGAAATCGCCGCCAGCGGTGAAGCGGACGGGCTCGGCCATCACGAATGGCTCGCGCTCCTCCTGGATCGTGAAGCTTCCTGGCGGCAGGACAAACGGTTCGCCGCAAGGCTGCGCTTCGCCAAATTGCGGCAGCAGGCTTGCGTCGAGGATGTCGACTATCGCAGTCCCCGCGGTCTCGATCGCCCCCTGTTCCAAAAGCTGGTCGAGGGCGAGTGGATCGACGCTCGCGAAAATCTGGCCCTGATCGGGCCGACAGGCGTCGGGAAAAGTTGGTTGGCCTCGGCGCTCGGTCATCAAGCCTGCCGGGACAATCAAACGGTCCTCTACCAGCGCGCGCCAAGGCTGTTCGAAGAACTCGCGCTGGCGCGCGGCGACGGGCGCCATCCTCGGATCTTGCGCAATCTCGGCCGCGCCGACCTTCTCATCCTCGATGATTGGGGCCTGAGCCGCTCGACGCCGCCGCCCGGCACGATCTCCTGGAAATCCTCGAGGAACGCTACGGCCGCCGCTCGACGGTGATCACCTCCCAGCTTCCCCTCGACAGCTGGCACGAAATTATCGGCGATCCAACCTACGCCGACGCCATCCTGGACCGTCTCGTCCACAACGCCCACCGCATCGAACTCGCCGGCGAAAGCCTGCGCCGAACCAAGGAAAGCAAACCAGAAGGCTTGACCCGACATCATCGTCGGTGACAAAAATCCATCGGCCAGCGAGGCTCGCGACCCGGGCGGCATCATTCCGTTCCGGTGGGCGGCATCATTCAGGAATCCCGGGCGGCATTATCCCGTTATACCCGGGCGACTTCGTCGGAATCCGCACA
>CAWEID010000034.1:0-97422 GCA_963809055.1 uncultured Pseudomonadota bacterium
GTTATACGCTTCAAGCTGCAAACAAAGTCAAACCCATGCACTCCAATCGGCTTCCGTCCGGCGCGAAATCTTGTGAATCGGTACGCTGCCGCTTCTCCGATGCCTCAGGGGTGCCAGCTCCGGTGCGGGCCGCTGTGAGAGATCAAACCAAAGGAATTCCGCGAAACTCGAACAATTCGTTTGCCGCAACTTAAAATGGTATAGGCGGGCAGACAAGCTCCCCGCGGAAGAATAAAACGGTACAAACATGAAAACGAATACCGCAGATGGCGCGACTCAGACCTCGACCTCCGGCCTGAACCCGGCGACCACGCAGAGCGATGAAGGTCTGGTTAACAAGAAGGCGATTGCGAGCCGCTACGGTATCTCACTGCGCAAAGTCGATTACTTGCGCGAGCAAGAAATTCTCCCCTGGTACGAGTTGCCTCCGCGTTGCATTCGCTTCAAGCCCAGTGAATGTGATGCCGCCATGGCGCGTTATCGCCGGGGCGGCTTCGAGAAGTAGCCGAACCGTTTCGATGTGGGTCTTGTCAATCAGGGCTTGAGGATGAGGGTCGTCCCGTCTCTGAGCCGGGCGGTCCAGCGACTCTGGCCGAGGTTTCGGCCGGCGCGCCTTGCGCGCGGCAGCGGCCCACGGCAGGTTGAGTTCCTCCGCCCAAAGCACGCCGAGCCGCAGGACCTTGACTCGCTGACACCTCTGGAGGGGATGGTCAGCGGAACTTCCCTCCTGGCGCAGGTAGTATTGGATTGACTCGATGATGGCGCCGGGGTTCCCGGGCGGACTGTTGCTCGAGCATCCGCAAACTTTCAGGGAAATCATGGGAGGCGGTGGCAGGCAGGCGGAGGAGGAGTTAGGAAGGAGCGTGTCCAAGTAAAACGCTTCGCGAATAACACTGCTGCGGCAGGAAGATAAAGTGAACAACGACCTGCAAAACCCCGAATTCCGCGAACGGTGGGCGCACATCGCCGAGCCGGGATGGGAAGTCAACCAGAAGGTTTTCAACCGGCCGACCGCCGCCGGACCAAAGTCCTCCATTGCGCGATCCCGATTGACGCAAGCCAAACGGCTCACGGATGCGACTTTTCCCGCCGGGTGGGACACCGACAAGTGCCTAATCGCCAGTGTCGGCCGCAAAGCGCTGCCGGAATTGGAGCACTGGGAGTACACCCCGCAAATCCGCGCTGTGCCACAGCTTCCCCATTTCAAGACCCTGCCCCCGGAACACAGCACGTTGGTGCACTCTCCGTGGTTCCAGAGCCCGTCGCAGGCGACCGGCATCGGCATCAATGCCCGGCATTTGCGTTACCACCACCAACTCTGGAACGAGCTGCGGCCCAAAACCCTGCGCGGAGTGCATACTACGCTGGTTTATGTCACCCCGCAGCTCGGATTCAGCCTCACGCCTCACATCAGGCTCGACAAGGCGTTCAACTATTTCGCGGCCCTCTCCCGGTGGGCCGGGCCAGTGCAGTTGTTCCCGGCGAACTACCTTTACCCGGATGCGCAACTAGGCCCCTGGCAACGCGCCCCGGCGCCCATCTTTGCGGATCTCCTGCCTTACGTGGGGGGCAGCAACTTCCCCCTCATCGATGGGACCCCCGATCCGTGGGGCAAGATTGCCCGATTCGAGGGGCCGGATTACTTCTACGGGTACCCCTTCCATGCCATCGCCAATCCGGTGGCGGATGCCACCTTCCAGCAGAGGATTTTGGGCAGCACGATCCTGCCGAACGGGCAGTTGACGCAGGCGCGTTCTTCCGAGACCTGCGCGTATGCCACCCTGGATCCTGAACTGAATCGCGCGCTCAAACTGGATCGCGAGGCGTTCCAAGAGGTTTACTGCCTTGCCCGGGGCGTAATCACGCACGACGGACTACCGTTCCAACTGCCGGTTGAGATGCAGACCGCCGTCTTCGCCATCGTGCTGACAGCCTGGGAGCTGGAAATGGACCGCCCCGGCGATTTGACCAGCTTCACTTTGAAAACCCAGCATGCCGCGATTCGGGGGTATAATTTCCACCAGCGGATCGAGCCCTATTACTCCAACTTCATGCGGCTGGTGCGCGAGCTGGCCAAAAACCCGGATTTCGAGGTCTATCCGCTCACCACGCACCTGACCCATTCGTGGCTGGGAGGAAACCTTTGCCTTTCCAATCAACTGTCGGAGTCGGAGAAAACCCTGGGCCCGCAGTTCATGCGCAGCTACTACCGGCAGCAACTGGACTGGTTCATGGGCGTGTTTAACCTTTGGAACACCGTTGAATTCCGCAAAGGCGCCGACCTGGGCCTGGAGAACCAACTGGAGTTTGCCGGCCTTGCCATGCACCAGATGCAGCCCCATCTGGCGTTCGAGTCCCATTATTTCCGGCGGCCCCTAAAGCGCGCCTCCTTCTGGCCCGAGCTGCACCCAGAGTGGTTCCGCCACGACCAGGAATGGCGGGCCGACCAACTTCCCCAGCCGGACGAGCGGTAAGGGTCACATCCGAGGTATCCCCACTCCCATCAAAAACAAACATCATGCCTGCGATGCATAACGTTCGCGTGCGTAGAATGCCAGGCGCTTGGAGGTGCGAAACCATCGCCAAACAAGTTGGCGATGGAAACAGGTTCATCACTAGCATTCGCGCCATCGCTGACCGACAAACCCGCTGGCTCGGCCGTCGTACCGTGGTGGGTTCTGCGTCCGAACATCAGGTGATCGCCATGCGAGAAGAACAGATCGCCTATCTGAGTTCCGCCGAGCACATCTTGGAACGGTTGCTCGCCTGTGGTCTCAAACAAAAATTCGCGCCGGCGGTGCTTGCGGCAGCCGCTGAATTGCTCGAGCCGCCCGCCTCGCGCGAGTGGGTGATAGCGGAGGCCCGCCAGTTCTTCGCCAGCCGCGCCGGACTGATCCCCCACGGATTGGAGGAACTCCCTTCCCGGTGGGTGCAACAGTTGCCGCTGCACCTGGCGGGCAGGGAAATGGGACCTTTCATGATCACCAGCCTCGCGTTCGAGCAGGGGGTCCTTTGTGTTGCTTTCGCGCATGAAGTCGGCAGCAAGACCGGGCACATGACCATGTGGGATGACCTCCGTTTCATGTTGAATTTGGCCCTTCAGCCAAACATCTGGCACCCATTGGCGCGAAAAGAGGAATTTGAAATCTGGCATCGTTGGCCTGAACTGCGGCGGCGGCTATTCGTTCTGATCGATTGAGCAAAAATACTTGTTTATGAACGCGACCTCAAGAAACTGGCTGTCACGAAAGGGCGCGGCTGAAAAGCTCGACGTCTCGGTTGACACCATTGAGCGACGTGCGATCCCCTGGCAGGACGAGCCTGTACCGGGAAAACTTCGTTACAAGTACCTGAAGCTTGGGGAGGAAACGCGGCAGGAAAGACGATACTGCGAGGAGGATTTGGAGGCGCTGCTGGTTCCATGAAAAAATCTCTGGGGAACCTCAAGCCGCGACAACGGCTCGGGCGCTTCCTCTCTGGCGACCGACGACCAGATCCTGTGCTCGGCTTTTGCCTGGCCGAATGCGTCGATCACCGTGTCTTCCGAGTCGCCATTGAATTTGAGCGAGGTTGACCTCCCAGCAACCTATGAGAACTAAACCCGGCCGGCTGCATAGTGCAAAGGTAAGATTGCCCGCCGAAGAGCAGGCTGTGGTGGATGAATTCGCCGCGGTGATCCACAAACACCGGAACCAGGGTCTGGCTGCCCTTGCACGGCTGGCCCGCGTGGCGTTTGATCTTTCTGTCCGTGCGAAACCACCGCGCCGGGAAAGACTCGCGCTGGCAATGGCCCGAGGACTGGAAGCCCGGCAACAACTCGCCGAAGCAGAGGGTGGTAGCCTGTCCTCGAACGAGGTGGCCAGTTTGCTGGGCATCTCCAAGACGGCAGTGTTGAGGCGGCTTGAGGCGGGCCGATTGGTCGCCTGGCGCGAAGGACGCCTGCAAGCGGCACGATTTCCACGTTGGCAGTTCGACCGGCACGGCCGGGTTCTGTCGGGTTTGGAGAGGGTGCTCACAATCCTCAATCGCAACCAGCGTCTGGATGCCTGGGGCAAAATCCTGTTTTTCCTGCAAATTGAGGGCAGCTTGGGGAACAAGCGTCCGTTGGATTTGCTGCGCGAAGGCAGATTGGAGGATGTCCGCCTGGCTGCCGAGGCGTATATCGATTGATCCCAACGGCAAAGCACAACGAACATGCTGACAAACTGTGCGGCCTGGCTCAGCACAGGGGGGCTTGGTTCTGTCCCCTGCTCCACACTCCTCCCAGTGGAGACCAGGTCAGTAGGCAATCGGCGTCAGAGCTCTCCCCACCGTAGGGACGTCGCATTCCTAAAGGCTCAGGTGATTTTCAACCACCTATAATGGGGAATGGGAACCATTTGGAAGATCGGCGAGGCCGCAAGGCCTTCGTTCCGGGTGAACCGCACCATTCAGCGGCGCTCGTTCGGGTGTTATCAGCCCTATGAGCCTGATGTAAAGCGGAGGTTGGGCTGTGCGTTCCGTGGCGATGGATGCCGGTCACAATACGAGCCGCACAGTCCTTTGCACAAGGGCGAGGCGGCCCGCACGCCGCCCCGTGGACAGGCGACAGCAGTCGTGGCCCAATATTTGCCCAAGGCTTTGCCCAAGTTCTCGCATTCCCCCGCGTACGGGTGCATTCCATTGCGCCCGGCTGCACCGCCACCTGGGACGCTAAGTTCAACAGCCATCGCTGGTTATAGCATAACCTCGCTATTCACAACAACATCCTGCGGTTCGAAGGATGTCGCACATCCAGCAATGATGATGTTGGTTTGGATCTCGCGCATACTCCGTGTTTATTGGGCGATCCGTAAGGACGATCCAATTTGCCCAAACATTTGCCCAAATACCTGGCGAAACGTGGTTTTGTAAAGATGAGCACCACGCTAACACATCCGCCACCCCCTACCGACGGGAGCACGGCCGCCATAGTCCCCACTCAGGATTCCATTGTACCGAATCCCCGAGAAAAAGGGCTCCGGTTTGAAAGTTGACGCCAGGGGTTTCATAAGCGACGGACGATACTCGTGTTTGGAAACCAAAGGCGGATACACAATCAAGCCGTATTCGAATCCCTCCGGCGATATTGTGTTGCGAGTCGAAGGACGTCGCCCCGAGGCGGTGATTCAAAGCGACGAGCAGCAGAGCAGCAAGGACCGTAATGCCGCGAGCAGCGAACAGGAAAGAGACGGTTCGCTGTCGCGGCGTTTCCGAAAGAACCGTGCGACACTGAAAGAGGCAGATTCGCTCCGAGACCAGCTAATACGCGAAGACGGCAACGCCGAGAAGCGAACTCACTTAGTTGAGACCGAGCTAACTTTGGACCAGGTCAAAGACGCTGAAACGGCTTACAGAATGCTGCCTCCCCTCCCGCCGCCGGATTGGACTAACTCCGGATGGGATTTAGTCAAATCGGTGAATTTCATTCTCACCAACTTCAAACCATGCAAGAATGTGAAGCCGCTCACGGGCGCAATCCCCGCGTACCTCGAGATGAAAGACAAAGACTGCAATCGGCGAGCTTCAACCCTGTCTGGCTTAGCTCTCAGTCTCAGACGCCTTGACGCCGCATGCCCGGGTAAATCTGTGCATCAAGTGACCGAGGAGGAACTCAGACCTCTGATTCGGCGCGGAGAAAAACTAAGCAGCATGAAAAGGCTCAAGAGTGTCTACGTGAACTTTTTCAAATGGTGCGCCGGCAAAGAAAGATGCTGGACAAACCATAACCCCGCACAGGATGTCGAACTTCCCGAGCGCACGGATGAAACCGGAGTTCCCCAAATCGTGCCAGTCGCTGCAGTTCGATCTCTTTTGACTGCCGCACTGAAATTTAAGGGTGGGAGACTATTTCTGTTTTGCGTTGTTGCCTTTGCCTGCGCCCTACGCCCATCAGAATTGGGGCGGATTCAAGCCCTGCTTAAGATTCTAGGAAAATCATCATTTCATTTCGGTGATAAACCAGAGGACAACTACATCGATGTGGTAGGAAAACCACGAAAGCGGCGCAAAGTTAACATCCCGATGGAGTTCGTTCCCTTCATCCGGGTCTTTGTCGAGGCGGGCTATCCAATTATACCGAGGAATTTTTTCAATGATTGGACCCATCTGCGGGCCATCGTCGGCTATCTGGGAAGCGTAAGCTACCTGCCCCCTGGTTCCGATCCGACAAAACTAATCCCGTGGGTGGATGACTATCCGAGGCATACTGGTGGGACTCATCACCTTAATCGTTACGAAAACGAGTGGAAGACGGCGCTTTGGATGGGTAATACCCCCAAGATGGTCTTCAACTATTACAATGGATTGGCAACTAAAAGCGAAACGACGGAATTCTATAAGATCCCTACTGAATTAGAACTACCGACTGGAGAAGACCTGAAGGGCCGCCGGCGTCCCTGAAGGTGCAACAGACGCCGAGTTGAGGAAACTTTGCTGTCCTGTCGATCGGGCCAACACGTTTGGTATGGAAAAGGGGGAGTTTCAAAGAGCACGGGCAGCCTACCTCGAACAGCACCCCCAGGCGGCAATGCCTGAGCGTAAAGGCTTTACCCGTGGTAGCGGATTGTGGACCAAGCGCCGCATGCTCGATCTCCCAGGGAAAAGAGAGGACCTCATCCGTTTGGTGTGGACGAACAAAATCGAGGACTTGGCAAAACAACACAAAGTGGTTCGAAGCACTATGGCACGAGCAATCTCGGACAAGAACATCCCTGTACCCCCAAAAGGCTACTGGCAGAAGCGTGCGGCGGGCAAAGAAGTTGAGCTCCCTAATGAGGTCGCGAAGCTGTTCCCTGAGAAGTTGCCCGCCTATTCCGCCCCCGTTGGTCGCCCTGCCCGCGTCGATTGGCCACCCCTCGCGGAGTTTTTCCACCTCTTGTGGGAGAAATCCATCACGGAAATCGCCGATAAACTTAAGACCACTAACGACAACGTCGTGCGTCGTTCGCAAACTCTGGGTTTGCAAAGGCCCGGCCACAGTCATTGGCATCGCAAACCGGAGCGCCGTCGAAATTCCCGATCGGATAAAATACTTATTGAAGTCTGCCCTCTGACCAACTCGGCGCGGAGCTTGCCAAGACCAAGGAATTCGAGACGAAAGCACCGGCTGGAAAACAAAGCGCCAGTTCTGGGCATTCCATCCTATAAGTCTCGTCGGCGTCAGTTCCAAAGAAACGAGGTTGGCCTAGTCACGCTGAGTCATCTCGCTCGCGCGGTGTCGTGTATTGCATGCGCGTTGTGTGTGCTTGACAGGCTATCTTCAACGACCTGCCACTGAGCCCCCGGTGTTCGGAACCGCACGCTGGCCCCCTGGCGCCCTCCTGACAGGAGAAAATGACTCGCCGGCCCTTTTGCCTCCGTGACCGCGCCACGCCGGGCTGACCCTCCTCGGACCCACAAGGGCACCTGCACAAAAAGTGGAAACGGCGCCGAACTTCAGCCCATGAAAAACTCAGTATCACCGGCTACCGGAGAAGCCAAAGGAACCACAAACGAAGTGCCTGAGGAGGACGACCACGAAAAACTCGTGGATGCAAAGACCTTGCTCGCTCTGCTTTGGGACGAACCATCCCGCCCTTCGTTGCGTTGGCTTCGAGAACAACAGGCGCGCAGGACAATTCCTTACATTAAGCTGGGAGCTAGGGTGTGGTTCCAACCGAGTGAGGTCCAGCGTCACTTGCACCAAAAGTGGGCTGTGAAACAACGGTTTCCGCGCTGACCACGCTGAGAGTGGAGGAAGTTTTCCACTGCCGCCAAAGAGGTACTAAAAGGTGCTGCCGCCACGCCGGGCCGGCGGGTTGGGCTCGGTTTTATTGCCAGTAGCGGGCTTTGGAGGGGATTACGTGACGGATGCCGCCACGGGGGTCGGGAACATCCCCGGTGTAACGTGGGATGACGTGGAAATGGAGTTGCAGCACGGTTTGGCCGGCGGCCGGGCCGTCGTTGAGGCCGAGGTTGAAACCGTCGGGAACCGGAGACAGGTTTGAGGCCAGATGCTCTTGGGTCCAGTCGATCCAGACTAACAGGCGGGCCTTCTCAGCGTCGGTCAGTTCCTGGAAGCGGGTGACCGGTCGGCGGGCGATGATTAGAGTGTGGCCGGGGGAGACCGGGTATTTGTCGGAGACGACGGCGAAGAGGTCGTCCAGGCCGAGCAGACGGGCGGCTTCGATTTCGCCGAAGGCCGGCAGCATGAGGATGCGGGCTGGGGTTGCGGTGCGACCAGGGACTTCCATTTGCTAGGTCAATATTTGACGGTGAGGTGCTCTTCGCGCCAACGGAGGCTTTCCCGGGCAGGAAAGAATATCTGTTCCGCCGGCTCGAGGACAGGCTTGCCCAATAGGCTGATGAGATCTTTTCGGCTGTCCCTCCTTTCATCGAGTCTCTGGCTGATGCGCCAGATTCCGGCTCTGTGAACTCGATCTGGACACGGCGCGATGAGAAACTCGTCCATGGCGCGGTGGTGATTTGGGCACAGCGCCAGACCGTTATTGGGTCTATCGTCTAGGCTGACCCGGAAGGGGATAATGTGGGCGGCGTCCATAAGGGAGAAGCCGTCTTGGAGTTTTACGCGCAGCCCGCACGCGGCGCAGGTGTGATCGTAAAGTTCAAGAATGGTGCTCCGAAAGGCGCCGTCTCGGCCGGGCGGTTCGTCTCGCAAGGTTGCTTCCTTCGAGGCCGGAGAGGTTTCGCCGGCAATGGCGGCAATTTGCGGGCGTTTCTCCGGGAAATACCTGGCGACCAGGGCCTCCCGCAACTGGTGCCGGGAATGGGGATCGGTGAGTATCCCACTCCACAGGTTGTCGTCGAAGCGTCCGTAAGTCTCCCGGAGCGATTTCATGGTCGGCACGCGTGAGGCGTTGCCAGGCTCGTAAACCGGGCGTTCGCCTGGCCGAGGCACGAGCTGCCAGAAGCCGTCCCCTGAGAGATGGTAGAACGGGTTTTCAATGGTTGGCTTGTCGTCGCCTTTCCGAACAACGTCGAAGTAGCGCCTGAAGGTCTTGACTAAGTCCGGGCTGAGCGGAATTTCGTTCTTTGTCAGGAGGCCGCGGTCCAGGAGGTCGAGGATCGTGAGCAAAAGGACTGGTTTATGCGGGCGCTCGTGGGAGCCGCGCTTGTCACGCCGGAGGTTATATAGGCGCTCCAGCCAGTTTTGCCATGTTTTTTCCGTAGGCATTGAGACTCAAAACGGTTCCAGGTTTGCGAGAGGGTTATAAGCTGGGCAGGGTTGTGAAAGCGAGAGGAAAAGGAAGTGGAGCTTCCAAGCGCGCTGCCGGCGCTACAGGCTACCTGCCCAGCGGCAAAGCTCGGCGTGGTTTTCTTATCGTACCGTTCAGCCGGGGCGCGAGGATTTCCGGCAGACGCTGCAATCGGCGATGCCCAGGCTGCTGACCAACGGGCACAAGACGCCCAAAGAGGAAATGCGTGAGATCTGAACAAGGTGAAGCCGAAGGCGCTGCGGGAGCGGCTGCTTAAGGTGTGGGCGAAGCTGTAGGGGTGCGGCGGGGCCAGAGTGCTGGCGCGTTGGTGGTGGGGATCTGGTTATTGGTGGGGATGAGACAGAATCCACAGGAAAGACGGTTGGCTGAGGCGGTTGCTGCCCTGGCCGCGACTATCACGGAGATAATTAATGAACGTCTGCGGGAGCTGTCGGCTGCCGCGACCGAGACGCCTCCGGCGGTGGTGGAGCGAGCGGCGGAGCCGTTCATCACAATGGCGGAGTTGGTGGAGCGGGTGAGGGTGTCTCGGCGGACCATGTATGCATGGATGCAAAAGGGCTACGTGCCGTATATCCGCGTGGGGCGGAGTCTGCGGTTCGACTGGAAGCTCGTTAACGAGCGGCTCAGCGCTCGGTTTGGGCAAGGGCCTGGGCTGTCGCTATACTAGGCCAGCCGCGGTGCCCGGATTAGAGGCCGCCCGGGAGGGTGCGGGAGCGGAGGAATTTTTCCACCGCGGCGACGGAGTAGTAGACCGGGCCGCCGCCGCGGCGGGCGAGCGGGATTGGCTTTGAAGCGCGGGATCCGGCGCGGTCGAACCATGCGCGGAGGGTTTCGCGTGACGGCGCCGGGCTTAGGAACAGCGGAATGGTGGTTTCGAGCAGCACGTCGAGCGTCGCGAGTCTGACTGTTAAAGGGGTTTGCATGGGGGCAAGATGGCGGAACGGGCTGACGATGGAAATGGGGCGGCGCCGTGCGCGGCTGGCCTGCCCGGCCGGAGTAGCCAGTTGCTGGATCATAACCGACTTTCCCCCGGCTTGAAATTGTGGCATCAATCGGACGTGATGAAGGCGAATGCGAGTGCGATGAATTACCGGTAATAATCGGAGGATGAGTTGTATGGAAGGCATCAAATTATTCATGTGGGGGTATCAAAGGCACTTTGAGATCAGTGTCCATCTGGAGGCGAGCGCCTTTTCCAGGCCCTGGACCCCAACTTGGAAGTTGACGTGTTCCTGCTAGGACTGGTTCGACAGGATGTGCCGGCGAAGCCGGAGAGTCATCCGGGTTTGTCTAGAGCCGGAGGAATGCGGATTGGAACCGCAAGCGTTTGCTTCCGTGCGTAAGGACACAGACCACTTCTTGGCGGTCTCGCCCGATCGGAACGTCATGGCGATGGCTGAGTCACATCAGCGGTCTATTGAGTCGCGCAGATTGGCTAACGCTCAAAGAAGGGCGGTGATGAGCGCAATTGCTGAGCGGCGACCGTATGCAAAAAACGAGTTCTTCTTTTCAGGATTTATGCCTGTCGCCGATTACGATGTCGGCGTTGTCCTCGGGCTTACCCATCGTCATGGCATCTCGCACTATCAACTGCCTCAGGTGTATGCCGATGAGAGGTTTAAGGTGCCAGCATCTCTGCTCGAAGCGGCAATGGGTATATTTCTAGGAGCGTGTCGAGCATCATTGTACGTTCCGAAGCCCCAATTCGTGGATGAATGGGATGGTCCAGAAACCGGTGAAATCCTGAGAAAAGCTGGTGCGCGAGTAATGGAGGCTCCTGTTTTCGCAAGCGGGGGAATTCAGGGCCTGTATGGTTTGTTAGATTCATGCAATTACATTGCATCACTGACTTATGAAAGCGCCGCCTCCTCGGAGAGATGCTGATTGCACGGAGCGGGCACGAGAACATTCAGCCGACGCTTACATTGGCGAAGCCTATCGCCCTGAACCAGCATCGGGCCATCCGCAAGCTCCTTGAGATCAGCAGGTCCGGTGATGCGATTTCATTGACGGAGGCTCGGTCACCGGATTTGGCAGGCTGTGTGGAACCTACGACCAGTCCAGAGCTGACTTACTCAAGGTGCGGTTCACCGGCCACCATAAGTGGGAACTGCTGCATGCCGAGCATAAGTTGATGAGGGTTGCCTATGGCAATCCCTCTGTTGCCGTTGCCGCCGTTAAGCGAGGCCTCGTTCATCGCGGACGCCGAGCGGATATTCAAAGGCGTCCCTCCGGACGCGGTGAAAAGCTATTCAAACTGTCGGAAGCGGCCTGCCAACAGCGCCATGGAACTGTGCTGGTGATAACGCCTAAGGCCGCGCCCGAGGCAAAGCGATTGGCATCGCAAGCGACCGGCATCGTGCCCGTGGAGGTTACGCCGGAATTGCTGGGAAGTGTTACGGCCATTGACGGCGCGGTGATGATACAGCGATGGAATTCCACGCGATCGGCGTCATCCTCGATGGTGAGGCGGTGGACGCTGGTAACCCGGCACGGGGCGGACGCTTTAATTCCAGCCTGCGGTACTGGATGAGATGGAGAAGCGGGGAAAACCGTGTCTTGTCGTCGTGGTTTCGGAGGACGGTACGGCGGAGTGGATACCGGCGCTAATGCCGAGAATGTCGCGTCGGGAATTAAAAGCGAAGGAGACCGAGGCAGACACGATCCTGGGCTGGCGGAGTATCCGTTCAGTCGAGCCGCTGGGCTGCTGAACTGGCTGAATCGGCATCGCTTTTACCTATCGCCGGCGCTGTGTGAGAAGGCAAATATCCGGAGGAGCGAACAGGAAGAGTTTGAAGGACGAGAGAGCTATTTATTTCGAGCGCAGCAATTTTGAATCGAATCCGGATTGTCGGATGACTATTTGAAGGATTAGGGAAGGATTTGCGCCTGGTAACCGGCGCAGCGTTCACGGGGTGTGTGCGACGCCAGAGCTGGAGGCGCCGTGCGCCGGCTCCCGGGGGCGGACCAAAGGGCGGACGGCGGGAACGGTGGCGGGACAGCAGCAATTATACAATAGGCGGAGAGCGACCACTCTAAAGGCAAATGAAAGCGTCCGCCCGGCTTTTTTCGGGATTAGGGGTCTCCGAAAGGCTGGAAAAAAGTTGCAAAAGGGGGTTGACGGCAACCGGGATGGGGTGTAATTGTAACCTAATTGTTCCGCCGCTAGTTGCCGGCTAAATGTGGACATGCTTCTTTCCGCCGAGCGCGAGAGCCACGCCGCCTATTTCCTGCAAGAGCAGGACATGACCCGCTACGACGCGGTCAATTACATCAGCCATGGCATCGCCAAGCGTCCGGGGCTGTCGGACGCGTCCCGTTCGCCGCGCGGCGCGGACGAGGATCCGGAATCGCGCGAAGGCAAGGAAGCGAAGGACGCCAACAACTCCAAGAAAAAGGAAGGCGCCCTCGACGCCTATTGCGTCAATTTGAACAAGAAGGCGAGGGACGGGCGGATCGATCCGCTGATCGGCCGCGAGGCCGAGGTGCAGCGCACGATCCAGGTCCTTTGCCGGCGACAGAAGAACAATCCGCTGCTGGTCGGCGATCCCGGCGTCGGCAAGACCGCGATCGCCGAGGGGCTCGCGCGCAAGATCATCAGCCACGAGGTGCCCGAAGTGCTGGCGGGGGCGACCGTGTTCGCGCTCGACATGGGCGCCTTGCTCGCCGGCACGCGCTATCGCGGCGATTTCGAGGAGCGCCTCAAGCAGGTGATGAAGGAGATCGAGCAGCACAAGGACGCGATCCTGTTCATCGACGAGATCCACACCGTCATCGGCGCCGGCGCGACCTCGGGCGGGGCGATGGACGCCTCCAACCTGCTCAAGCCGGCGCTTGCGCAGGGGTCGCTGCGCTGCATCGGCTCGACCACTTACAAGGAATACCGGCAGTATTTCGAAAAGGACCGCGCTCTGGTGCGCCGGTTCCAGAAGATCGACGTCAAGGAGCCGAGCGTCGAGGACGCCGTCGAAATCCTCAAGGGCCTGAAGCCCTATTTCGAGGAGTTCCACAAGATCCGCTACACCGCCGAGGCGGTGAAAGCCGCGGTGGAATTGTCGGCGCGCTATATCCACGACCGCAAGCTGCCGGACAAGGCGATCGACGTGATCGACGAGACCGGCGCTTCGCAAATGCTGCTCGCCGAGCCCAAGCGCAAGAAGACGATCGGCGTCAAGGAGATCGAGGCGACGATCGCCTCGATGGCGCGCATCCCGCCCAAATCCGTCTCCAAGGACGACACGGAGGTGCTTGCAGCACCTCGAGGACGACGCTGCAAGCGGGTCGTCTACGGCCAGAACGAGGCGATCACCGCGCTCGCCTCGGCGATCAAGCTGGCCCGCGCCGGCCTGCGCGATCCGGAAAAGCCGATCGGCTGCTACCTCTTTTCCGGCCCGACCGGCGTCGGCAAGACCGAGGCCGCCCGCCAGCTCGCCTCGAGCCTCGGCCTGGAGCTGATCCGCTTCGACATGTCGGAATATATGGAGCGCCATACGGTCTCCCGGCTGATCGGCGCGCCTCCCGGCTATGTCGGATTCGACCAGGGCGGGCTGCTGACCGACGCGGTCGACCAGCATCCGCATTGCGTGTTGCTGCTCGACGAAATCGAAAAGGCCCATCCGGACCTGTTCAACATCCTTCTGCAGGTGATGGACCACGGCAAGCTGACCGACCATTCGGGCAAGCAGATCGATTTCCGCAACGTCATCCTGATCATGACGACCAATGCGGGCGCCGCGGACATGGCGCAGCGAAGCGTTCGGCTTCCATCGCGCCAAGCGGGAAGGCGACGACACCGAGGCGATCAACCGGCTGTTCACGCCGGAGTTCCGCAACCGGCTCGATGCGATCGTGCCGTTCTCGCGCCTGCCCGCAGGAGGTGATCGCGCGCGTCGTCGACAAGTTCATCCTGCAGCTCGAGGCCCAGCTCGCCGACCGCAACGTCACGATCGAACTTTCCGACGAGGCGCGCGCATGGCTGGTCACCAACGGTTACGACGAGGCGATGGGCGCCCGGCCGATGGCGCGCGTCATCCAGGCCCAGATCAAGACGCCGCTGGCGGACGAGGTGCTGTTCGGCCGGCTCAAGAACGGCGGCGTGGTGCGGGTCGTAGTCACCGCCGACGACGCCGGCGTCAAGAAGCTCGGTTTCGTCTATCCCGAGGGGCCCGCGCAGCCTCGGCTCGAGCGCGACCTTCTGGTGGCGGGCCGCGAGCGCGCCAAGGGCGAGGCCGACGGCGAGGCCCCGGCCGAGCCGCGCAAGTCGCGGTCGCGCAAGCGCGGCGAGGGTCCTTCCGATCCCGACGACGGCCCCAGCCAGAAGTCGCCCAGCGAGCCGCAAACGACCTGAACCGAAGCCGGGCGCCCAGCCCGGCTTTTCATTTGCGCGTCGGGTCCGGGGCGGGTCCCGATCTGGTCCCCGCCGATGTCCTGGCGCAATCCGCAGGGGCGGCCGGCCGCCCTGCGCCAGGGCGCCCGCGAGGGCGGATTCAATTCACTAGGACCAGCTATAGGCGAACGCGCCCACGGCGAGCAGGATGACGATTGCCGAAAAGATCCAATGCTTTGCCGTCCACTGATGCATGATCACGTCGAGTTGTCCCACGTTTTGGAATTGCGCGCTCGCGATGGTATTCCACGGCTGGGTCCGGATTGCCACCCTTCGGCGGGCGAGTGGCCGGCAACGCCGGCGATCCCGTTGGCTCGCCTGGCGGCGATGCGGCGACGCGGCGCTACAGCCCCGGCTCGCCCTCGAACACGATCTGATCGGCCCATAGCTTCGCGCGGCGCTTTTGCTCGGGCGTGCGCACCGTCCAGACCATCACCGGAATCGCTTTGAGCGCCCGAAGCAGGGCGGGCGTGGGATGGGGCAGGTCTTCGACGCTCCAGGACAGGAAATCCGGCCGCGTTTCGGGATAATGCAGAAAGGCCGAGCAGGTCTGTTTCTGCGCAGGACTGAGTTCGGCGAAATAAGGATCGTCGTAATTCGCCTCGGCGACGATTCCCAGAGGCGGCGCGACGCCTTGGGCGCGCAGATGCGCGATCGGCGCGGGGTCGAAGCTTTTCAGCGCGATCGGGCCGGCATAGGACGCCGCCAAAGCCGCGGCGCGGTCGGCGAGCCTGAAATCGCCGTCGAAATGGCTCTTGATTTCGCAGATCAGCGGGACCGCGCCGTCGATCGCCGACAGAAGCTGCGCCAGCGTCGGCATCGCCTCGGCGCACGCCTTGAAGCGGACCGCCTGCAACTCGGCGACGCTGCGGGCGCGGATCGGCCCGCTCGCCAGCGTGAGGCGGTCGAGCGTCGCGTCATGGAACACGATCGCCTCGCCGTCGCGCGTGAGCTGGACGTCGCATTCGATCGCGAAACCGCGACCGATTGCGGCGCGCGCGGCGCCGAGCGTGTTTTCGATTCGGCCCCGGGCGGCGTCGTGCCAGCCGCGATGGGCGATCGGCCGGGCGGTCAGCCAGGCCGGCGGCGTCGGGCTCAGTACTCGATCTCGAACATCGCCTCGACTTCGCACAATGCGTTCAGGGGCAGATATTCGACGCCGACGGTGGTGCGCGCGTGCCGGCCGCGCTCGGCGAAAACTTCCGCGATCAGGTTCGAGGCGCCGTTCATAGCCTGCGCCATCGGTTCGAAAGGCCCTCGACCGCGAAAAACCCGCCGAGCCGAACGACCCGCGCGATCCGGTCGAGGTCGATCAGTTCCGCCTGCGCCTGGGCGAGCACGTTGATCGCCGAGAGGCGGGCGGCCTCGCGGGCGTGGTCGATCGGCGCGCCGGCCCGCAATTTGCCGGTATGGGCGTTGGCGAGCTTGCCGTCGGGCCCCAGCGGCAACTGTCCGGAGACAATCAGCAGCGACCCGGTGCGCACGACCGGGACATAATTGGCCACCGGCGTCGCCGGACGGGGCAATTCGATCCCCAGGGCTTCCAGACGCTTGGCGACGACGTTCATCCGACCTCCTCGACGCTCCACGGGCGCGGCGGCGACCTTAGCGCGAACCGCGGAGCGCGCAAGTTCTCGCGCTCGGCGTCCATTCGGCTTGTCTTTGTCGGTCTTCGCGCTTACGTTCTGTCCACGATTGTTTCGCGCCGGCGACATCGCGGCGCACGGCGCTCTCACGCAGGAAGACGGCCATGGGTAGCTTCAGCATTTGGCATTGGATGTTTTTCGGCGCGGTCGCGCTGCTGCTGTTCGGGGGCAAAGGCAAGATCTCCGACATCATGGGCGACGTCGCCAAGGGCATAAAATCATTCAAGAAAGGCATGGCGGACGACGACGTGGCGGACGTCAAGCCCGATGCCTCCGCCGCCCCGGTGCGCAGCCTCGAGAGCCGCGGCGCGTCGAGCGTCGAGTCGAGCGAAAAGCAGAAAGTCGGCTGACCCAAACGCGCTGAGCGCGCTACCGTCCCGAAGGGGCCGCGCCGGCTCTTGAAGCGCGGCTTTTCTCGTTTGTTTGGCCCATCCCTGCAATGTTCGATTTCGACGTCGGCAAGCTTTTGGTCTTCGGCATCGTCGCGCTCGCGGTGATCCCGCCGAAAGATCTGCCGCGCGTCATGCGAACCGTCGGGCAATATGTCGGCCGGATGCGGCGCATGGCCTCGGAGTTCCAGGGCCAGTTCATGGAGGCGATGAAGGAGGCCGATCTCGACAGCGTCAAGAAGGAGATCGACGCGATCAACCAGGCCGCCAAGGTGGACAGCTCCTTCGATCCCGCAATGGCGATCCGCAGCGAAATGAGCCATGCCATCGAGGGACCGAAACAGGACGCCGGAGCCGCCGACGCGATCGCCGCGCCGCCGGCCGCGCCCGCCGCTGAAGCGAGCCTCGCCGAGCCGCCGCTTCCTGAGCCGGCGCCGGAGCCGGTGGCCGCGCCGAGCCGTTTCACTCCGAGATCGTCGCGATGCCGTTGAGGCGCCCGAAGCCGAACCCGTGAGCTCGGTCGAGACGCCCGCCGAGCCGTCCCGAGCCTCGAGCGCCGCTTCATGACCGACGCGGATATCGACGCCACCAAGGCGCCGTTGATGGATCACCTGATCGAGCTGCGCCAGCGGCTGATCCGCGCCATCTACGCGTTTTTTGCGGCCTTCCTGGTGTGCTTCTATTTTTCGCGCTCGATCTACAACATCCTGACGCGGCCCTATGTCCATGTCGTGGGCGCGGAGAAGGCGACGCTGATCGCCACGCATTTCCTCGAGCAATTCTACACCAATGTGCGCCTGAGCATGTTCGGCGCCGGGGTGATCGCCTTTCCCGTGATCGCGACGCAGATCTACAAGTTCGTCGCGCCGGGGCTGTACAAGCACGAGCGGCAGGCGTTCCGGCCCTACCTGATCGCGACCCCGATCTTCTTCGCCGCCGGCGCGCTGCTGGTCTATTTCGTCGTGATGCCGCTGCTGATCCGCTTCTCGGTTTCGCTGCAGCAGGTCAATACGCCGGGCGAAGCGACGATCGAACTGCTGCCCAAGGTCGGCGAATATCTCTCGCTGATCATGACGCTGATCTTCGCGTTCGGGATCGCGTTCCAACTGCCGGTCATCCTGACGCTGCTCGGCCATGTCGGCATCATCGATTCGGCCTATCTGGTCCGCATGCGGCGCTACGCGATCGTGGCGGTCGTCGGCATCGCCGCGATATTGACCCCGCCGGACCTGATCAGCATGTGTTCGCTCGCGCTGCCCATGCTCGCGCTCTACGAGGGCGCGGTAATCGCCGTGAAAATCCTGGAGAAACGGCGCGCCGCCGCCGACGCCCAGAACAAGTCGACCTGATCTCCCCGCGGGAATGAATATATGAGTCTCGGCGACGCGCTTTCGGCGCTGCTGGCGGCGGTCGTCTGGGGCGTGACCTTCATCGCCATAAAGTACGGCGTGCAGGAAGCGCCGCCGTTTCTTCTGTCCGCGCTGCGCTTTGCCTTCGCGGCCTTCCCGGCCGTGCTGTTCGTCAAGCCGCCGCAAGCGCCGGCGCCTCTCGTCGTCGCTTATGGACTGCTGGTCGGGGTCGGCCATTTCGGCCTGCTGTTCTTCGCGATGAAGCTCGGCATGCCGGTGGGCCTCGCCTCGCTGGTCGTGCAGATGCAGGCCTTCTTCACGATCCTGTTCGCCTGGATTTTCTTGAACGAGCGGCCGACGCGCGTGCAGGCGATCGCCTCGCTGCTGGCGCTCGCGGGCATGTGCGTGATCGGCTCGACGCGCCTGGCCGGCGCCGCGTGGCTGCCGTTCGCGCTGACCCTGAGCGGCAGCGCCTGCTGGGGGCTTGGCAATCATGTCAGCCGATTCGTCGGCCGCGTCGATCCGATCGCCTTCCTGGTCTGGTCGAGCCTCGTCCCGCCGCTGCCGATGCTGGCGCTATCCTACGCGCTGGAAGGCGCACAGGCGGGCGCCGCGCTCTTGCATCCCTCGCTGGTTTTGATCGCGAGCGTCGCGATGCTCTCCTATGGCGGCACGTTGATCGGCTACGGACTCTGGAACCGCCTGCTGAGCCGCTATTCCGCCGCGACCGTCGCCCCTTTCGCGCTGCTTGTGCCCGTGGTCGGCATGCTTGTCGGGCGCTGGCTTTTCCAGGAACCCCTGAGCGCGATTGAGTTTCTAGGGGCGCTTCTGGTAATGGCGGGCCTGAGCTTCAATGTGCTGGGCGAGCGGCTGACCGCTTCTGGCCCTCGAGGGAACGAGTAGATCATGCATGATATCCGAGCGATACGCGACGATCCGGAAGCGTTTGACAAGGGACTCGCCCGCCGTTCGCTGCCCCCGCGCGCCAAGAGCCTGATCGATCTCGACGAACAAAGACGCGCCGCGATCCTCGCCTTGCAGGTCGCGCAGGAGCGACGCAACGCCGCATCGAAGGAAATCGGCGCCGCGATGGCGCGCAAGGACGCCGCGATCGCCGAGGCGCTGAAGGACGAGGTCGCCAAGCTGAAGGCGGCGCTGCCGGAACTCGAGGCCGCGGTCAAGGCGGCGGAAATGCTGCTCGAAAATGAACTCGCCGCGATCCCGAACCTGCCCGGCGAAGACACGCCCGAGGGCAAGGACGAGAACGACAATGTCGAGGTCCGCCGCTTCGGCGCGCCGCCGCAATTTCCCGAGGGGTTCAGGCCGAAGGAGCATGTCGAGGTCGGCGAGGCGCTCGGCCTGATGGATTTCGATGCGGCGGCCAAGCTCTCCGGCGCGCGTTTCGTGGTGCTGAAGGGCGCGCTGGCGCGGATGGAGCGGGCGCTGATGCAGTTCATGCTCGATCTGCACACCGGCGAGCACGGCTATCTCGAGATCAACCCGCCGGTTCTGGTGCGCGATCCCGCGATGTTCGGCACCAATCAATTGCCGAAATTCCGCGAGGACCTGTTCGGCGCGGGCGACGGCTACTGGCTGATCCCGACCGCCGAAGTGCCGATGACCAATCTGGTCCGCGAGCAGATCCTCGAGGAGAAACGCCTGCCCCTGCGCTTCACCGCCGGCACGCTCTGCTTTCGCGCGGAGGCGGGCGCGGCCGGGCGCGACACGCGCGGCATGATCCGCCAGCACCAGTTCGAGAAGGTCGAACTCGTCTCGATCACGACGCCCGGAGCAGTCCGCCGCCGAGCACGAACGCATGACCGCCTGCGCCGAGGAGGTGCTCAAGCGGCTCGGGCTGCATTTCCGCACCGTCGCGCTCTGCACCGGCGACATGGGCTTCGGCGCCCGCAAGACCTACGACATCGAGGTCTGGCTGCCGGGGCAGGGGCGTTTCCGCGAGATCTCGTCCTGTTCGGTCTGCGGCGATTTCCAGGCCCGCCGGATGAACGCGCGCTCGAAGGCGGCGGACGCCAAGTCGACGCGCTTCGTCCACACGCTGAACGGCTCCGGCGTCGCCGTCGGGCGCGCGCTGGTCGCGGTCATCGAGAACTATCAGAACCCGGATGGATCGATCACGATTCCCGAAGCGCTCAGGCCCTATATGGGCGGGTTGACGCGGATCGAGCGGGCGGGGTGAAAGACAGCCGGCGCGCAGCCCAGAGGGTTTGCGCGCTTTCGGCGCCCGGCGGTCTAAGGCCGATGGCCGCCGCCGCCTCCGTGGCCTCCGCCGCCAAAGCCGCCGCCGCCCCAATGGCCGCCGCCTCCGCCGCCCCAATGGCCGCCGCCGCCCCAATAGCCGCCGTAATAGCGATGGCCCCAGCCGTATCCGCGCCAGCCGTAGCCGCCCCAACCGTAGCCGCCATAATAGCCATAGGGATAATAGGGGTAATCGCCGTAGACGCCGCCCGCGCAATCCGGGTCATAATAGGGGTCGCAATAGCCGGGATAGCCGCCGTCATAGCCGGGGGGAGGCGGCGCCGGAGCATAGGTCAGCGGCGGCGCGCGCCCGGCCGAGGCGAGCAACGCGGCCGGCATATATCCGGCATATTGGGTCCAGACCACCCGGCACCATCCGCCTTCGCAATGCTGCACATTGACCCGGGCGAAAGCCGGCACCGGCGTGACCAGCGAATATTTGGCGCCGGGGCCGGTGTGCAGATAGGTCGATTGGGTCGTCGCGGTGGAATAGGCGACCGCAACCGAGGTCGACGCGGCCAGCGCAATCGCCGCGAGACCGGCAACGCCATTCAAATTCATCCCACGCTCCACTGACTGCCGACGCCCCGTTCCAGATATAGGCGCCCCTCGGCGAGATTTCACTCGGGGCTCGCCTCGATTTTACTTTATGATGAAAGCCAAGACCGACCGCCCGAGGTTTTCGAGGACGCCATGGCGTCGCGGTCATCCGGGCCGCGCGTTGCGGGCGATGCGGGTCACGGCGGAAGATTGCGGGAGGCGTGCGAAGAGGGAAATCGGGCGCGTCAGCGTTATCTAAAACGACCCAAGACGCTGAGCAGCGCGACCCGTCCAGAGAATTGTTCGCCGGAATACCCGCTGGAGCCTTACGGCGGCGAAGTCATTTTCGACGATCACTTCAGCTTTTCAACAATGGAAAATTGACCGATCCCAGTCTCTTTCTCGGTCAGCGTAAAGGACTTGTCGGACAGGGACGCCGCGCCGCCAACGGCCAAGACGTAGTGGCCGCTACCCGCGCCTGTCATCTCGTACACAGCCGTCGCGCCCGGCTTGCGGATGATGCCGCCTCCCATCAGGTACCGGTCGCCGGTTGGCAAGATTTCGTAAACGTCCCTTCCGGTGCCTAGGCCTCCGCTCATGGGGCCTGCCGTCACGAGGCAGCTATAGTCGACAACTTTCAGCCTATCGTTCTCGTCGCCAACAAGAGGCTCCGCTAAGTTGCTCCCCACCTCTTGGCAGGTGTAAGTTGCGACGTTCTCTTGGGCCTCAGCCATCACATCGGCCGAGAGGCTGAGCGATGCTATTGCGACTACAGACAAAAGCCAATTCATGGTCGCCCCCGCGGTTGAGGCGAGACGCTCGCATCGGCGAAGGTCCAACCTCGACGATTTAGCCCGCATCCCCCGGATGCTCAGCGGTTCAAGCCAAATCTGCTCCCGTTTCGGGTACCGAGCAAGCCGGAAGCGTCCGCCGAACCGGCTGCTCCTCCCCGGCGGCTCTCGCCAAGCCGGCCCGAACTCCTTGGCGCCATGTCGGGGCTCCATCGTCGCTCAGTTGTCCGCGCGCCTCACGATTGACCTCTTATTTGTCGCCTGTGACCCCACCGTGCGTTGTCTCGGAGGATTTACGGCGACACGCCCGTCATTTCGCTATTCTGCCATCACCCCGACGCCCTTCGGCTTCCGCCCGCGCTTGCGCGGAGCCGGACGGCGGCCCAGGCGGGCTTCGGCTCGCCGCAGGAAGGGGTCGGAGCCGAGCGGGCGGCCGATCCATTGCGAACCGCGAAGCGGGGCGCGCGCTCCAGAATCGGCTGAACGCGCGCGCACGACAGCGCGAGCGCGGCCGGCTCGGCGAGACCCGGGGACCAGGCGGACGTGATTGGGCGTCAGGCGCCAGGCCCAGACCCCGAATTTGCGGCAGGAATGGGCGAACCGGTCGCGATGCAGCGGATACTGGCCGCCGAAAAAGACCCGCTCGCCCCGATGGCCCCGCTACGCGACACGGTAAGGAATTGCGCGAGGCGTGCGAAAAGGGAAATGCGGGGATCACGGTAATCCGCAGGGGGAATTAGGCGAAGCAGAGGAAGATGAAGGCGCTGAGGTTGAGATTTCGCCGGTCGCCGGCATCGATTCAGCCAACCGATGGAACGGCCCGCAGATCGCCAGTTCGAGAGAAACGCATCATTTTCTTACTCTCTATGAATATCAAAGTTGTTCAAAATCAACGAGTCAAAGTCTCCAGAAAATGTGAAAATTGCCCATTTATAGGGAATTTGCCCGTACATCCAAGTTGTGCAAGTCCAAGGCGCGCCAACGGCTGCGCCACAAGTTGCTTGACTAACGTTTTTTGGCTCACCGAACATTTCCAGAATTTTCCCGGAAGCCATTCCGGCATGGACCTTCATAACGTTCTCGGTGGTAAATCTGCTCATCGCGCTATTGTAAATTGTTACGGTTCGCCCGCCATTTGACACGTCCGAATTTGTTCCACCATTGTTATGATTGAAGGCTGCCGTTGGGCGGCTCTGGGTCTTATCGCCGCTCACGCCGGGGACGCCGTGCGATGTTTTCAGAGAAGCGATTTGCTGGCTAAGACATGCGCCGTAGGCGACCGGCCCGCTCGACTTTTCCAAGATGCAAGCAAGTTCGATTGACTGTCGCGTCTCGGCGTCGTAGCGGCTCAGACTTGGGATACCGGACGATCCTTTCAGAGAAGCGATTTGCTGGCTAAGACATGCGCCGTAGGCGACCGGCCCGCTCGACTTTTCCAAGATGCAATCAAGCTCGATTGTATTGTCGCGTCTCCGCGTCGTAGCTCCGCAGGCTTGGGATACCGGACGATCCTTTCAGAGAAGCGATTTGCTGGCTAAGACATGCGCCGTAGGCGACCGGCCCGCTCGACTTTTCCAAGATGCAAGCAAGCTCGATTGATTGTCGCGTCTCCGCGTCGTAGCCCCTCAAACTTGGGATAGTCGTTTGTATGTCCTGCTGCGTCTGCGCGAGCAGGGACGCTATTGAATGCCGCCGAACCTGCGCCGAATGCCAGTGGGGTCAGGAGAATTAGTTGAACAACGCATAGCCGCAGCATTGACAGCGCCCTAGGTATGGCTCGCACCGAATTTGTCTTCTTGATCACGCCGGGTACTCGGTTATCGCAAGGGTATCGGCGCTTAGCGATCAACGGCCGATAGCTGCTTTCGGGCATTACGGCATTACGGGCGGCATATCAATAGGCGTTACCCGCATTACGGGGCGTTACGAGGACGCCACCGGCAAGACCCTGCCGCGCGGGGAGGTCGGCGAACTGATGATGCGCGGCCCGATCGTCATGCAGGGCTATTGGGGCAACGAGAAAGCGACGCGCGAGACGATCGAGCCTGACGGCTGGCTGCACAGCGGCGATCTGGCCAGCATGGACGAGGATGGCGCGGTGTTCATCGTCGACCGCAAGAAGGACATGATCAACACCGCCGGCTTCAAGGCGTTCCCGGCCGAAATCGAACGCGTCGTCGCCGCCCATCCCAGCGTCGCGCTGGTCGCGGTCGGGGGCGCGCCGGACGAACTGAAGGGCGAGGCGGCGATCGCCTATGTCGTGCTGAAGGGCGGCGCGCGCCCGGATGCGGAGGGCATTCTGGCTCTGTGCCGCGCGGAACTGGCCGCCTACAAGCAGCCGCGCGCGGTCAAATTCGTCGCGGATCTGCCCAAGACGTCCACGGGCAAGATCATGCGGCGGGAGTTGAGCAAGCTGTAGCGGCGGGCGCGAGGCGGGGGAGGGAAACTCTCAGCGCTTGCCGCATTTCTTGAGCAGCGCCGTCTCCGCGTCGACGCCGTTGTCGACGTAACCCTTCATCGTGTTGTACATGGTGTTTGAAAACGTCAGATTGCCGATATGGGCGTCGGGTCCGCTGCTCCATGTGCCGTCGGGATTGAGCGTCCACAGACGACAGTCGATCGTGGAATATAGCCACTTGGGGTCGGAGGTATGGGTTTCCTGCGCCATGGCCGGCGCCAGCAGCGCCGCCATCGCGCCGCAGCCCATCAGCAATCTCTGGAGCTTCCGACCTGATCCGGCCATTGGGGTCTCCTTATCCGCCGTCGCCACTGCTCATCGGCGGATCCTGCGCGCATTTCGGCATATTTCGCGGACGCGGGATGGCTTGCAGACCCAAACGACCGAGGACGCCGGGCCAAGCTCTTCGAGGGGAATATTGCAATCGATATCCCGTCGCTGCAACCCCGTAACCTGAAGCGTTCTGCGACCCGTGGCGGTCCCCTAGGCGGCGATTGGCCTGGCAGGTCTGGATTGGGCCGAAGACCCCGAGGCGCGCGCGCCGGCAGAAGACCGGCGGCGGCTTCCTTCGCAGAATTGCCGCCTTCCGAGCCGATGCGAAACTCAGCCACCATGCCCGCCAGACGCTCGCTCTCCTGCGCCAAGGACTGACACGCGGCCGTCGCCTGCTCCGCCATCGCCGCGTTCTGCTGCGTCGTCTGGTCAATCTCGGCGATAGCGCTGTTGACCTGGGTAAGCCTCGTCGACTGCTCCACGGCCTGACTCGCGATCGCGGCGATGCCGCCGTCGATGGTTGAGATCTGCTCCTTGATCCGGTCAAACGCTCTTTCCGTGGCCTCGACGAGTTCGACGCCATTCGAAACTTCGATCGACGATCTCGAAATGAGGCTCTTGATTTCCTTCGCCGCGCCCGCCGAGCGCTGAGCCAGAGCGCGAACTTCCGACGCCACGACCGCGAATCCTCGCCCCGCCTCTCCCGCGCGAGCCGCCTCGACCCCGGCGTTCAGCGCCAGCAAATTGGTCTGGTACGCGATCTCGTCGATGACGCCGATGATGGCGCCGATCTGCTGAGACGATCCCATGATCCCGGCCATAGCCGCATTGGTCCTTGTTCGACCACATCCCGGCTCTCGACGGCGTCGGCTTTCGTTGCGGAAATGATGTCCTTTGTCTTCGTCGTAAACTCGGCCGTCCGATCGACGGCCCTGGCGACTTCGTTCATGGCCAGGGTCGTCTTTTCGATATTTGCCGCTTGCTGCTCGGTCCGGCGCGCCAGGTCGTCGGAAGCCGTCGTGATTTCCTGCGCCCCGGTGGCTATGGCGTCGGCGCTGGATCTGAACGCGCCGCAACGCGAACTCGATTTGGTCGAGCGCATGATTGAAGTCGGCCCGAAGCCTTTCATACGCATCCGGCAGGACCGAGGAGATCCGATAGGTGAGGTCCTTGGCGGTCAATCGGGACAGTCCGAGTCCTATCGAGTTCCAGGACCAGTTCCCGTTCGCGCTCGATGGCGTCCTGCGTCGCCAGTTTGGCCCGGTTCAGGTCCTCCTCCATGACTTTCAGTTCGGTCATGTCCTGCAGCGTCTCGACGACGCCGGCAATCCGGCCTTTGACGTCTCGCACCAAGACCGCTTCGAGCGCGAGATAACGGCGGGCGCCGCTGGGAAGATCGCACCAGTTCTGGGCCTTCAGGCGTCCCTGACCTGTCGCCACGTCGTCCCTGGCGGCGTAAAGCAACTCCATATTGGCGGCCCCGCCTGCAAGTACGACGTCGGCGAGGCACGGACGCGGCGCGCGATAGAAACCCTTCCAATGGTTCTTGGAGCCGATCACCTCGGAGGCGGGCAGCCCGGTGAAGTCTTGCGCAGGCTTCGTTCCAAATGATCACCGCGCCTTCGGGATCGAGCACAAATAGCGGGACCGCCATTTTCTCGACGAAAGACAAAACGGACTGCGGTTTCGACGCTGCGGACGGCCCAACCTTGCGCCCAGCCGAAACGAAATTAGCAATCCAGCCCATGCATTTGCCCCTAAACCGCGATTTTTTTGATAATTACAAATTAAATACTTCGTTTTTGTAAATAAGAAGCCGGGTCGGGCTCGAACCGCGGGCGATAATATACTATTTTAGATTGTTTATTTGGGCGAGGGCTCGAAACCGCGCAACATCGCCCGGGGCCAGAAGGGCGGCCGGATTTTCCCGGACGCCGCGTCGCTTGCATGATTGACCCGACCTTGACGTCGTCAAGCGAGGGTCGAACGCGACGAACCCACGACGACCTGATATGCTGCCCGCCAAATATGCCGCCCGCCAAGTGCGAAGGCGCCGAGGTGGGTTGCGTCCCGCCTCCCTGCGCCGATCCTGCCCGTTCGAGGCCGATAGGTCTGCGCAATAGAGGGAGTGCCGGTTTCCGGTCCGTCCGATCAGGGAGTATGTCTCATGCGCGTGTTCGTCACCGGCGCTGCCGGATTTATTGGCGCCGTCACCACCCGGGAATTGATTGCGCACGGGCACGAGGTGGTTGGCCTTGCCCGCTCCGACGCCAATGCCGCGGCGCTCGAGACGCTGGGCGCCAGGGTCCACCGCGGCTCGCTCCAGGATCTCGACAGCCTGCGAAAGGGCGCCAAAGACGCGGACGGCGTCATCCATTTGGCCTTCATCCACGATTTCTCGAAATTCGCGGAGAACGGACAAATCGACAAGCACGCCATCGACGCGATGGGCGGCGCGCTGGAGGGCGCCAACAAGCCCTTCATCGTCACGTCGGGAACGGGCCTCATCGCCCCGGGGAAGGTCTGCACCGAAGATATGCGACCGGCGGCCAGAGCGGATGCGCCGCGCGTGTCGGAGCAGACGGGCTTGGCCTATGCCTCGCGCGGCGTGCGCGCAATGGCGCTCCGGTTGCCGCAGGTGCATGGCGGCGAGGGCAAGGCTGGCCTGATCACATATCTCTTGGAGATCGCGCGCCGGACAGGCGTCGTCGCCTATGTCGGGGACGGAAGCCATCGCTGGCCTTCGGCGCACCGGTTGGACGTCGCTCGCCTTTACAGGCTTGCCCTGGAGAGGGGCGCAGCCGACGGGATCTATCACGCCGTTGCCGAAGAGGGCGTGGCTATGCTCGAGATCGCGCAGGTGCTCGGACGGGCGCTCGGCGTTCCCGTCGTCTCGGTAAAGAAGGAAGACGCCGGCGCTTATTATGGCCCGCTCGCGATGTTCGCCGGTCTCGACTTGCCCGCATCGAGCGCGAAGACGCAGGCCGAATTGGGTTGGACGCCTACGCAGATCGGGCTGATCGCGGACATTGGCCAACCCGGCTACTTCAAGGTTTGATCGTTCGGGGAGACCATGTCGGCCTCTCCGCGATCGCCGGGGAAAAGCGAGCGATGAGGCGGCGTCCCGCCGCGCCATCGGCGACGGGTCCCCGAGAACTCGCGCTTACCCTAAACCGCACCGGCTCACGAGAGCGCCGATATCGTCCCGCCGAAAAAAGCGTCAACTTTCAATTCCAAAAAACCGAATATTGTGCTAGCATAACATTTAAGTTTTCCCCAAACGATCCCGACATTCCCTTGGGGCCCAGCGGGGCGACGACAACCGATCCCGGCAAGCTGGAGTCCCGGCAAGACGAGGCGCATTCCAGCGGTTTTTCCCGGACCCGGGGATCATTCCGGCCGCCGCAGGCGCGCGGGCGCCGAAAAAGCTTGGAGGGGGCCGAATCCCCCTTGCAGCTCTTGTAACCCTTTGACATTCCACAAAACCGCCAAAGGAATCTTTGGAAATGTTTGGAAAAACCTGGGCTGGATTTGGAAATCCTCGACAAAAAGCTTGCGCGGCGATCCCGCCGACGCGAACGCGATGTGCCGACCTCGAAGGGCCCCGCGCCGGCAGCGTGCGAGTCCCTATTTCCGAGCGGGGCGATGGGTGGGTCGCCGTCGCCCCGCTGCCGGGCCGCGTTCCCGATTTCCGGGGACGGCTCGATGAAGGGGCCGGCGCGGGCCGAAGCCGCGCGCGCGACAGACGCAGGAAACAGACGCACGAAGATGCGGGATTTGACTTGGCGTCCCGGAAACAGTCGGCGTCCCGGAAACAGGAAGTCGCGCAAATCGACGGGCCGGGTTAGAAGCGTGCCACCGCCGATCGTGAACCTTCGAAAAGGCCCGGCATGCGCATTCTGCTGACCAATGACGACGGGATACACGCGCCCGGGCTGAAGCTGCTGGAGCGGATCGCGCAGAAGTTCTCCGACGACGTTTTCGTCGTCGCGCCCGAGACCGACCAGTCCGGCGTCGCCCATTCGCTCTCGCTCAGCAATCCGCTGCGCCTGCGCGAGATCACGCCGCGCCATTTCGCGGTGCAGGGCACGCCGACCGACTGCGTCATCATGGGCGTTCGCAAGCTGATCGCCGATCGGCCGCCCGATCTGGTTCTCTCCGGCGTCAATCGCGGCCAGAACGTCGCCGAGGACGTGACCTATTCCGGCACCATCGCCGCGGCGATGGAGGGAACGCTGCTCGGCGTCAAGTCGATCGCGCTTTCCCAGGCCTATGGCGGCGCTCGAGGGCCGCATAGAGCCCGCACTGGGAGACGGCGGAAACGCTGGCGCCGCAGCGTGATCTCGGACGACATGCTGGACGCCGGCATTCCCGCGGGGGTGCTGATCAACGTCAATTTCCCCGCCTGCGAGGCGGCGAAGGTCGCCGGCGTCGCCGTGACCTCGCAGGGGCGGCGCGACGCCGAACTGATGCGCATCGAGCAGCGCCGCGACGGGCGCGCGATCCCCTATTACTGGCTGATGTTCCAGCGCGCGGGATTCACGCCGGGCGCGGGAACCGACCTCGCGGCGCTCGCCGCCAACAAGGTCTCCGTCACGCCGCTGCGGCTCGATCTGACCGACGATGTCGAGCGGCTGCGCTACGCCGAGGCGTTCGCGGCAAGTCATGAGCCTGAGCGCCTCAGGAGGGCCATGAGCGAAATCGTTAGGACCGGGAGGCCGAAGAGCGCGCGCAGTTCATGCTGCGCATGCGCGCGCGCGGCGTCGGCGATCTCAGGCTGCTGCGCGCGCTGGAGCGCGCGCCGAGGTCGCTGTTCATGCCGCAGCGCTACGCCGACATCGGCGCTGCGCGACTCGCGCTGCCGATCGGCTGCGGCCAGACCGCGCCGCCGCCCTCGATCGTCGCGGCGATGATCGAGGCGCTCGGACGTCAAAGCGGGGTCGCGGGTGCTCGAGATCGGAACGCGGCGCCGGGCTATGCCGCCGCGCTGCTCGCGCAGATGTGCGGGCGAGGTGCTTTCGCTCGAGCGCTGCCAGACGCTCGCCGTCGAAGCCGCCGAGCGGCTCGCCGCGTTCGGCTTGACCAATGTCCGGGTCGTCTGGGCCGATGGCCTCGATTTCGACCCCGGCGAGACGAGGTTCGATCGCATCCTCGTTCACGCGCTGGTCGAGCCGCCGGCGCCGAGCGCCTGACCCGCGCGCTGGCGCCGGGCGGGGCGCTGGTCGCCGCGATGGCCGACGAGGCGGCGGGCGGAGCAGCGGATCGTTCGCCTCGCGCGCGACGCGGCAGGGCGATATCACGGCGAGCGCGCATGGGCCGGCGCGCATGTTCGCGCCCTCGGCGCCGGGACGGGCGCGCGCGCTTTGAAGCCGTGGCGCGGGATCTGTTAAAACTTACGTTCCGGCCAAACCAAAAATTCATCTTAAACCTTACCTTAACACAATGGGGTCAAAGTAAGGCTTGTGTGTGGGGTTGCGTTGGGGTTGGAAGCCGATGAGTGAGTAGCGCTGCGGTGTTCGTCCGGCGGAATGTCGTTCGTTTCGCGTTGACGGGTCTGGTCGGGATTTGGCTCTCCGGTTGCTCTCAGGACATGAGCCGGATGAACGAGCCGGTCGCCAATTCCTTCTCCAATCCGTTCGCGACCACGTCCAATCCCTTCTCGAATCCGTTCGCCACGGCTTCGAACACGATCGGGCGCCGCGCCGACCCCCAAGGTCGCCTCCGCGCCGCTCGGGGCCAACTCCAGCTATGCCGCCGCCGCGCGTCCCAGCCCGGCCGCCGCGTCCGCGCTTCCGACGCCGCTGCCCGCGCCCGTCGGCCGATCCGCCCAGCCCAAGCAGCCCGTCACCGGCTTCAGCAACGGCTGGACCGCGGTCGGCGGCTCGCCGATCATCGTTGCCGAGGCGAGGAGTCGATACGCTGTCGCGCCGCTACGGCGTGCCGACGTCGGCGCTGCTGCAGCGCCAACGGCCTGAATTCGCCCGCGCAGGTCCACGGCGGCATGCGCCTCGTGGTGCCCGTCTACAACGCCAGCGACAAAACCGCCGCCGCCGCCCCGATCGCGCCCGCGACCGCGAAGCCTTCCAGCAAGCAGGGCCTGGATGCCGCCGCCGAGGACGACACGAAGTCGAAGAAGAGCGCCGACAAGGACAAGACGAAGGCGAAAAAGACCGATCTGCCCGAGAAGGACGCCGACGCGTCCGCCGCCAAGACGAAGGCCAACAAGACCGACAAAGTCCAAGAAGGACGCCGACGCTCCCGAGCAAGGCCGAGTCCAAGAAGGACGAAGCCAAGAGCCGCCAAGAGCCGATCCAAGACTCGCCAAGGCCGACTCCGGCCAAGACGGCGGGCGACCGACCCGACCCCGACCGGACACGTCGGCTCCAGCGGCTCGAGCGCCGGCCGAAACCGCCGAGCAGGCCGACGCCACCGGCACGTCGCCGGAATTCCGCTGGCCCGCGCGCGGGCGCATCATTCAGGGCTTCAAGGCGGGCGGCAACGACGGCATCAACATTTCCGTGCCCGAGGGCACTTCGGTGCGCGCGGCGGAAAACGGCGTCGTCGCCTATGCGGGCAGCGAGTTGAAGGGCTACGGCAATCTCGTGCTGATCCGCCATCCCAACGGCTTCGTCTCGCGCCTACGCCAACAACGGCGAACTCGACGTCAAGCGCGGCGACACCGTCAAGCGCGGTCAGGTCATCGCCAAGTCCGGGCCAGTCCGGCAACGTCAATTCGCCGCAGCTGCACTTCGAGCTGCGCAAGGGTTCGACCCCGGTCGATCCCACCGCTTATCTCGCCGGGCTCTGAGCCCGGCGAGTCCCGAATGTCCAGTCCTCCAGTCTGGACACAGCCGTCGCCGCCGGGTTATTCCACGAGACATGAGTGATCCGCGGCGACGGAACTGCCGGGGGCGGGTCCAAGGAAAGGCCCGCCCCCGGTTTTTGCGTTTCGGCGCCTCTTGGCGGAGCGTCCGGCCGCGGATAGGGCTGTTCGCGCGCATGACGACAGCCGCCGCGCCCGCTCGACGCCCTCGCCCTGACGCCTGATGGCGGTGCTCTGCGGCAGCTGGGGCTTCAACCAGGTCGCCGCCAAACTCGCCTTCGCCGACTTCGGGCCGATGACGCAGGCGACGCTTGCGCTCGGGCATCGGCTCGCTCTTCGTCTGCGCCTATGCCTGGCGCGCCAAGCCCGAAATCTTCCGCCGCGACGGGACGCTGCGTCGCGGGGCTTTGCGTCGGGCTCCTGTTCGCGATCGAGTTCATCTGCCTGTTCGTCGCGGTGAAGCTGACGACGGCGGCGAGCGCGATCGTGTTTCTCTTCACCGCGCCGTTCTTCGTCGCGCTCGGCGCGCTCGACGTTCCTGCCGGCCGAGCGGCTCGCGGCCGTGCCAGTGGCTCGGCATGGCGCTGGCGTTCCTCGGCGTGATCGCCGGCCTCTATCGCTCGGCGAGGGCGCGAGTCTTGCGGGCGATCTGCTGGCGCTGCTCGCCGGCGCCGCCTGGGGCGCGACGACCGCTCGTGGTCAAGGCGACGCCGGCTGCGCGCCGTCGATGCGACCAAGGTGCTGCTCTATCAGACCGTGGTCTCGGCGCTGGTAACGCGCTCCGTCGCCTACGGCGTCGGCGAGAGCTGGCCGAGCCATGCCTCGCCGCAGTCGCGATCGCTGAGCCTCGCCTATCAGTCGGTCTGGGTCGTCGGAGTAACCTATCTGTCTGGTTCTGGCTGCTCGGGTTTATCGCGCGGCCGAACTCTCCGCCTTCACTTTCGTCGACGCCTGTCGTCGGCGTGCTCGCGGGCTGGCTGGTGCTGGGCGAGCGCCTGACGCCTTCCTTCGTCGCCGCGCTCGCGCTGGTCGCCGCCGGGATCGTGCTGGTGAACTGGCCCGTCAACGCCGCTATGTATCGAGCCGTCGCCCCAGGCGCCCCGCGAGATCCTGCGTGAACTGCCAGGCGGTTCGCCCCGAGCGGGAGCCGCGCGTGGTCGCCCATTCCAGCGCGTCGCGCTCGATCTCGTCCTCGCGGCGCGTCCAGCCCGAAATGCTCGGCATAGCCGAGCACCATGCCAGATATTCGTCCTGGCTGCAGCGGTGGAAGCCGAGCCAGAGGCCGAAGCGGTCGGACAGCGAGACCTTCTCCTCGACCGCCTCGCCCGGGATTGATCGCGCTGGAGCGCTCGTTCTCCATCATGTCGCGCGGCAGCAGATGGCGGCGGTTCGAGGTCGCGTAGAACAGCACATTGCCGGGCCGGCCCTCGATGCCGCCTTCCAGCGCCGCCTTCAGCGACTTGTAGGACGTGTCGTCGCCGTCGAACGAGAGGTCGTCGCAGAACACGAGGAAGCGGTGCGGATCGGCGCGCAGCAGGCCCATCAGCGCCGGCAGGCTTTCGATGTCCTCGCGGTGGATTTCGATCAGTTTCAGAGGCTTCGCCAAAATCCCGGACAGCGTTGACATAGGCGTGCGCGGCCTTCACCAGCGAGGACTTGCCCATGCCGCGCGCGCCCCAAAGCAGCGCGTTGTTGGCGGGCAGGCCGCGGGCGAATCGCGTCGTGTTCTCGAGCAGCGCGTCGCGCACCCGGTCGACGCCGCGCAGCAGGACGATGTCGACCCGGTTGACCTTCCTGACCGCCTGAAGCGCGCCCGGACCGGCGTGCCAAACGAAGGCGTCCGCTTCGGCGAAATTCGGCGCGGGCGGAGGCGGCGGGGCCAGACGCTCCAGCGCATCGGCGATACGGGCGACGAGGGCGGCGGAATTCTCTGTTGAGGGCGGGGAGGACATCGCTCGACTTTCGCTTGCGGACGCGGCGATGTGCCATATTCCCGCGCCCTCCGCCAGCGCGCCGGCGGGTCGGCGCCCCTGGGAAAATCGCGTCGCCGATGCTATATAAGGCTCAGTTTCCGGGCCTTGAACCCGGAGGACGGAGAGATCGATGAAAGCCAGAGCCTCGCGCTTCAAGGTGATGACGCTGACCGATGCGGCGGCGGAGCGGGTCAAGGACATCATCGCCAAGACCGAAAAGCCCGTTGCCGGCCTGCGCGTCGGCGTCCGGAACGGCGGCTGCGCCGGCATGTCCTATACTATGGAGCTCGCCGAGAGCGTCGAACCGCTCGACGAAGTGATCGAGGACAAGGGCGTCAGGGTGTTGATCGACCCGAAGGCGGTTCTGTTCCTGCTCGGCTCCGAAATGGACTTCAAGGTGGATCGGCTGTCCGCCGCTTTCAGTTTCCGCAATCCGAACGAGACCTCGGCCTGCGGGTGCGGGGAGAGCGTGGCGATCACGCCCGCCAGTCCCGAGGCGCTGGAAGCGCAGACCTGACCGATGGACGCGGACGGCCTGAAGGAGTTGTTCGCGCCCTTCGGCGCTGTCGCGGTGCGTCGGATGTTCGGCGGCCATGGCGTGTACGCCGACGGCCTTTGTTTCGCGATCCAGGCCGATGGGGAGGTCTATATCAAGGCCGACGAGTCCAACGCGGCCGCTTTCGCGCAGGCCGGCTCGCAGCCTTTCGTCTATGTGGCCAACGGCAAGCCGATGAAGATGGCCTATTGGCGGCTCGTCGCAGGCGCCTACGACGACCCCGACGAACTCAGGCGCTGGGCCGGCCTGGGTCTGGCGGCGGCCAGGCGGGCGGCGGCGGCGAAGGCGAGCCGGGCGGCGTCCGCGATGCCGGCCGCGCCGAAAAAGGCCGCAGCCAAGCCCGAGCCGGCAAAGAAGACAAGGAAATAGCCGGTCGCGTCGCCGCGATGGACGCGGCCCATGCCGCGTGCTACGACCCCGCGCCTTGAAAAAGGCCGTCGCCGCGCGTAGACCGCCGCGAAGCCAAGGAAAGTTTCGATGCAATCCGTCTTGATCGTCATTCACCTGCTGGTGGTGATCGCACTTGTCGCCGTGGTGCTGTTGCAACGTTCGGAAGGCGGCGCCCTGGGCGCCGGCGGCGGCGGCGGCGGCTTCATGACCGGACGCGGCCAGGCGAACGCGCTCACGAAGGCGACCGCGATTCTGGCTACGCTGTTCTTTGCCTCCGCATTGGCGATGTCGATCCTGGCGGGCTGGAACCGCGCGCCGCGCTCGCTGATCGACGCCAACGCGCCGCCCTCGACGACGTCGAGCGGCGACAAGAAGCCGGCGCAGGCGCCGTCGGGAAGCCTGCTCGACCAGTTGAAGACGATGAGCACGGGCGGCGGCGCGCCTGCGCCGGCTCCTGCCGCTCCCGCCGCGCCTGCGCCTGCCGCTCCCGCCGCGCCTTCGCCCGCGCCCGAAGCGCCGAAGTAGGGCCTTCATCGGCGCCAGGAGGGCGAGATGTCAGCGCCTCTATCGATCGCGGCGTTCTTCACGATCTGGTGGATCGTGCTGTTCGCCGTGCTGCCCTGGGGCGTTCGCTCGGCGAGCGAGGCCGGCGTAAGCGACCTGCCTTCGGGCGCCGATCCCGGCGCGCCCGCGATTCCCAATCTCGGCAAGAAGGCGATCTGGACGACCATCCTCGCCGCCATCGTATTCGCCGGGCTCGACGCCTTCGTCTATTACGTGGGCTGACGCTTGGCCTCCTTCCGCAGCGCGCGCAGGGTCGGCCACCGGGCGCAGGAAATGTTCGATCTCGTCGCGGACGTGGAGCGCTATCCCGAATTCGTCCCGCTCTGCCAATCGCTGCGCATCCGACGGCGCAGCTCGGACGCAGCGGGGGCGCAGGTCCTGATCGCGGACATGCAGGTCGGCTATCGCGCGATCCGGGAGCGCTTCACCAGCCGCGTCACGCTCGACCGCGCGCGCATGAAGATCCTGGTCGAATATGTCGACGGACCGTTCAGCCATCTCGAGAATGTCTGGACCTTCAAGGACGAAAGCCAGGAGCCTGCCTCGCTGCGCGCCTCCCGGGTGGAGTTCTACATCGACTATGAATTTCGCAACCGGATTCTGGGCGCCTTGATGGGCTCGATGTTCGACGTCGCGTTCCGCAATTTCGCCGCCGCGTTCGAGCAGCGCGCCAACAAGGTTTACGGGCGCGGCGGCGGCGGCGCCGAGAGCGGAGCGGCGGCGGCGCCCGCCGTTGCGGCCGACCTGCCCCCGAACGACGGGTCGCCGCCGGCGCCGGCCGCTTTGAGCGAGTCCGAAAGGGGCGGTTCCCAGAGCGCCGGGGAAGATCCTGTTTTGAGGCCGCGGGACGTCTAAAGCATGACGCATTTACGCGGAAACAAGCGCTCACCGGTTGTCATCCCCGCGAAGGCGGGGATCCATCTTTCCGCCGCAGGGTCCTACGACGCTGGATCCCCGCCTTCGCGGGGATGACGTTGTAAGTGATTCCGTCAAAACGGAGCGTGCTCTAGGGCTCACAATCCGACTCTTGACCGGATGCTTGGCGCGCCAGGGCGGCCGGATGGGAACCGCTCCCCCGTCGCGCGGCGCGCTAAAGCATGACGCATTCACGTGGAAACAAGCGCTCACCGGTTGTCATCCCCGCGAAGGCGGGGATCCATCTTTCCGCCGCAGGGTCCTACGACGCTGGATCCCCGCCTTCGCGGGGATGACGTTGTAAGTGATTCCGTCAAAACGGAGCGTGCTCTAGGGCTCACAATCCAAATCTTGACCGGATGCTTGGCGCGCCAGGGCGGCCGGATGGGAACCGCTCCCCCGTCGCGCGGCGCGCTAAAGCTTGACGCATTTACCTGGAAACAAGCCCTCAGGGGTTGTCATCCCCGCGAAGGCGGGGATCCATCTTTCCGCCGCACGGTCCTACGACGCTGGATCCCCGCATTCGCGGGGATGACGTTGTAGGTGATTCCGTCAAAACGGAGCGTGCTCTAGGTCTTGCGCCAGCAGAAGCCAAGTCCGTCGATCTCATGAAGCGCAGCGTCGACGCCGTTAAGCCGGCGATATTCGTCGATCGCTCCGCGGCGCTCGATCTCGTCGCCGGCATCGACAATGCAATATCCGCCTGGGCTCAGCCTCGGATAGAGGCTCGATAGGGCCGCCCGTGTCGAACTCGCAACTCTCGACGCCAAGCCGCAAGAGCGCGAGTTTCTCGATCTGCCTATTCGGCAGGCCGTCCTCGAAGGATCCTTTCAGAAAGACGACGTTGTCCTCCAGCAGATCGTATTCGGCGAAGCTGCCTTTAAGGCTCTCTTGCGCCGTCGCAGACCCGGCGTCGGCGCGATCTTCGGGCTCGGGGCTCGCGGGGCCGGCGACAAACTCCGCCACGAAGACCTTCCTGTTCGCGCATTCGTAGGCGGTGAGGATCGCTTTGAACATGATGCCCGCGTCGGCGCCCCCGACGCCCGTCACGAGGAAATCTCCGGGTATGTTTTCCCCGACGACCTGCTCGGACAGCCGTCGCAGATTGCGCAATCGCTCGGCGGCCGTGTGCCTGCCAGTGTTCCCAGTCGCCGGGTCGTGGCGCATCGCTCCGCTCAAGGCGCGCTCGATCAGATCGAGGTATCTGCGGCGTATCTTCTGAACGGGATCGATGCGCGCGCGCCCGTTGACGGCCGCGTCCAATTGTTCCCGGGTGATCATGCCCGTGGTCTTGGGATAGGCGTCCGACAAGATGCCGAATTGATTGACGATTTCGCGGAATTCCGATCTCGCGTCGACGCCCAGTCGTCGGAGGTAGGCATAAAAGGCGCCGCCAGCTTCGTCGATCGGCTTCGTATGTCGCGCCACGATCGCGTCGACGATCGCGATCTTCCTTTCGGGATATCCGAGACGCTTCGCCCAGGCGTAGTCCAGCCCCCATCCGCTGACGGATTTGTCAAAACTGTCGATGCAGGTTTGCAGCGCGGCCCGGGAGAAGGCCGGCATCATGATCTCCACGAAATTGGTGTATCTGACGACGCAGGCGGGATCGTGAACAGTCGCCTTGAAGCTGCAGAAGGAATCGGCCGTCAGCGACGGCTGCGCCAGGTGAAGCTGCAGCTTTGCGATGGCCATAAAGAAAGCATCGACGTTCTCGAATGGAATCTCGATATCGTCGTCGAGGAACCAGACATATTCATAATTGTCGAAGATCGAGCGATCCGCGAGGTACATATCCTTGACCGCGGTGAATTTCGACAGGCCGCCGACCGAGACATATTCGGCGCGCTTCGAAAGATCGGAGCCGGCGTCTGCGTAAAAGCTGAGCAGCAGATCCCACGATCTCGGCTTCTCGGCGTCGAACCATTTTTCGAAGGCGGAGGCGGCGCCGAGCCTCACGCAAAGCAGGAACCTGCGCGTCGATGTGATCGGACTCGGCGCAGTGGCGCGGGCGCCGGACTCCGGAGGGGCAGGGCGATCGTCAACCTTGACCTTGGCGTTGCGTCTGCTCATCGGCGCCTGCCTCGACTCCGGCTATCAGGGAAAGCGTCGGGCGCGCAGACGGGAGCGCGAAATTCGTCGGGCCGGCGAAAATCGATCTCTGATTCTGCGCATGACGCCGCCGCGCCCCGAGCGCGGGGCGCGGCGCTCGTCCGGACTATGGAAGGCGAAGCCTGCGGGAGGCTGTACGTGAATCGGCTCTAGCCCCCCGGTTCGGTCGCCGCCTCCAACGCGCCGCCGTGCTGTCTGACGACGATGTCGTGGCTGAGCGAGAGGCCGGGTCCGGCGCCTTCTCCTGCCGGCTTGGCGGTGAAGATCGGATTGAAGATCTTGTCCTTCACATCGTCGGGAATGCCGGTTCCGTTGTCGCGGATCGCGATCTCGATTCGCTCGCCGAGGCGCGTCCAAGCCGTGACCGTCCGCCCCGCTCAGCCGGCGCTCGGCCGTGGCATAGACGCCATTGGAGATCAGGTTCAGCAGCGCCGGGGTCAGTTCCTGCGGAAAAATCTCGCGCGAAATTTGGGCCATGTCAGGACGATGCTCAGCGGGCCGCTCACCCGCTCCCCGCGGCGTCCTCAAGCAGCGCGAGCGCTTGCGCCAGCGCGGCCATGCGCACTTGCGAGCGGCCGATGTCGCCGAAACGGCGCTCGAGGGCGACCAGGCGCTCGCCGGGACCCGAACAGGCGAAATGGACCAACCCGACCGGCTTTTGCGGGCTGCCGCCGCCGGGGCCGGCGACGCCGGTGACGCTGACCGCGACGTCGGCTTTCGAATGCGCGCGCGCCCCGAACGCCATCGCGCGCGCGGTCGCCTCGCTGACGGCGCCATGCTCCGCCAGGATCGCCGCGGGAACGCCGATCAGTTCCTGTTTGGCGGCATTGGAATAGGTCACGAAGCCGCGCTCGACCACGTCGGAGGAACCGGGGATCTCGGTCAGCAGCGCCGTGATCAGGCCGCCCGTGCAGGATTCGGCGGCGGCCAGCTTCCAGCCGCGCCTGCGGTAGGTCTCGAGCAGCGCCGCCGCGCGGGCGGCCAGGACAGGGGGGAACATCGCGGACGCTCCTGTCGATGTCGACGTTGCGCGGAAGCTTAGATCAGGAATGCGCGCCGCGCGAAAAATATTGCCGCGGCGCCGCCGCCGCGACCGCTGAGCCAGGGGACAAAATGACCCACGACGCCATTGGGGCGCCGAGGCCGCGCCCGCGCATGGGATTTCGAACCCACCGGATTTCCTGCGGGCTGGGAAGCGGAGAGGGTCTCGCCGGGCCGGCTTCAAGGCGAGACTATATACTGAGAAAAATGTTTTAGATTTTCAGAAAATGTGCTAGGCTTGAAATTGAGCGGACGGCGTTCGCGGCGCGCCAAACGCACGCGTCGAGCGCCGCCCGAGAAGCCCACAGCGAAAGGAAGAAAAAACGCGAAATAAAATGGCCCTTAAGCCATGGATATCCCTTGAAACCGCGAAATGGCCGATTTCGCGCCCGTTTGATTTCAAGGGCTTGCAGGCCCCGCAAGGAAGCGTTTTCACTTCGCAAACGAAATTTCCGTTGCGTTTCGGCTTCGCCGCGAAGCTTGTTTGGCCTCGCGTGGAAGAAATGCCCGGTCTCGGCGCGCGGCGCGCGCCGGGTAGCCTGTCGATGCGCCTTTCCCCCCGGCGCGTTTTCCGCTACGCACCCGGCTCGCCATTCTGGATGAAAAGACGAACGCCATGCATCGCTATCGCTCGCACACCTGCGGCGCCCTCACGCTCGCCGACGCCGGCGCAGACCGCCCGCCTCTCCGGCTGGTGCCATCGCATCCGCGACCACGGCGGCGTGCTGTTCATCGACCTGCGCGACCATTACGGCATGACGCAATGCGTGGTCGATCCGGATTCGCCCGGCTTTCAAGACCGCCGAGAAGCTGCGCGTCGGAATGGGTCGTGCGCGTCGACGGCAAGGTGCGCAAGCGCCCCGAGGGCACCGAGAACCCCGACATGCCGACCGGCGCAGATCGAGGTCTACGTCCGCGAGATCGAGGTGCTCGGCGCCGCCGGCGAGCTGCCGCTGCCGGTGTTCGGCGATCAGCCCTATCCCGAGGACACGCGGCTCAAGTACCGCTTCCTCGACCTGCGCCGCGAGAAGCTGCACAAGAACATCATGCTGCGCGGCAAGGTCGTCGATTCGATGCGCCCGCGCATGAAGGCGCAGGGCTTCTTCGAGTTCCAGACGCCGATCCTGACCGCCTCGAGCCCGGAAGGCGCGCGCGACTTCCTGGTGCCCTCGCGCATCCATCCCGGCAAGTTCTACGCGCTGCCGCAGGCGCCGCAGCAGTACAAGCAGCTGCTGATGATGGCGGGCTTCGACCGCTATTTCCAGATCGCGCCCTGTTTCCGCGACGAGGACCCGCGCGCCGACCGTCTGCCCGGCGAATTCTACCAGCTCGACATCGAGATGAGCTTCGTCGAGCAGGACGACGTGTTCGCCGCGATGGAGCCGGTGATCCGCGGCGTGTTCGAGGAATTCGCCGGGCGGCAAGCCGGTGACGCCGTCGCCCTGGCCGCGCATTCCCTATGCCGAAGTCGATGCGCAAATACGGCTCCGACAAGCCGGACCTGCGCAACCCGATCGTGATGCAGGACGTCTCCGAGCATTTCCGCGGCTCGGGCTTCAAGGTGTTCGCGCGCCTGCTGGAGACAGCCGAAGAACGAGGTCTGGGCGATCCCCGCGCCCGGCGGCGGCCAGCGCACCTTCTCCGACCGCATGAACTCCTGGGCGCAGGGCGAGGGCCAGCCGGGGCTCGGCTACATCCTGTTCTTCGACCGCGCGCAAGGACGAGACGAGCAGCAGCAGACCCCGAGCGCGACGGGCGTCGGCGGGCGCGGGCCGCTCGCCAACAACATCGGCCCGGAGCGCGCCGAGGCGATCCGCGCCGCAACTCGGCCTGAAGGCCGGCGACGCGGCGTTCTTCGTCGCCGGCGATCCGGACAAATTCGCCAAGTTCGCCGGCCTCGCGCGCACCAAGGTCGGGCAGGACCTGAAGCTGGTCGACGAGGACCGGTTCGAATTCGCCTGGATCGTCGACTTCCCGATGTTCGAGTGGAACGAGGACGAGAAGAAGGTCGACTTCTCGCACAACCCGTTCTCGATGCCGCAGGGCGGCCTGGAGGCGCTGCAAGACACAGGACCCGCTGACGATCAAGGCCTTCCAGTACGACGTCGCCTGCAACGGCTACGAACTGGCCTCGGGCGGCATCCGCAACCACCGGCCCGAGGCGATGGTGAAGGCGTTCGAGATCGCCGGCTACGGCGAGGAGACGGTGGTCGAGCGCTTCGGCGGCATGTACCGCGCCTTCCACTACGGCGCGCCGCCGCACGGCGGCATGGCGGCGGGCGTCGACCGCATCGTCATGCTGCTGGCGGGCGAGCAGAACCTGCGCGAGGTCGCGCTGTTCCCGATGAACCAGCGCGCCGAGGACCTGCTGATGGGCGCGCCGTCGGACGCGACGCCGAAGCAGCTGCGCGAACTGCACATCCGGCTGAACCTGCCGGAGAAGTGAGCGCAAGAGCGCCTGCGGGCCGCGAGCCGAACGCGCGCGGCCCATCAGCGCTCTTGTTCATCCAGGCCGCTCATGTTAGCCACGCAGCCTCAGTCGGGGTATAGCGCAGCCCGGTAGCGCGGAAGTTTTGGGTACTTCAGGTCGCAGGTTCGAATCCTGCTGCCCCGACCAATCGACTATCGGGCGTCCTTAAGGGACAGCGTGAGCGCGACATGACCGCACGCATTTATCTTCCCGCCCGCAACGCCGATGCAGTCGGGCCAGGCCAAGGACAAATGGGTGCTGGAATACGAGCCGGAGTCGCCGCGCCAGATCGAGCCGCTGATGGGCTGGACGAGCTCGAGCGACATGAAGTCGCAGGTCAAGCTGCGGTTCGACAGCAAGGAAGAGGCGATCGCCTACGCCACGCGCAACGGCGATCGCCTACCGCGTCGAGGAGCCGAAGCCGCCGACGCGCAAGATCGTGTCCTATTCCGACAATTTCCGTCACAATCGCCTGGCGCCCTGGTCGCATTGACATGCGATGCGCGCCCCGGCTCCGTAGCTCAGCTGGATAGAGCAGCCGCCTTCTAAGCGGCAGGTCGCAGGTTCGAGCCCTGCCGGAGTCGCCAGCCTGCTTCCGTTTCCCGACAAAGCCATGATGTCGCCTCCTTTTGCGGCCAAGCGTGACAAAAGCGTGAAGGGCGGCGAGAAAATTGGGGGCAGGGGCGCGGGCGGCGCGCCGAACTCCTAGGGGCGATCCAGGCGTTGCGGGAATTCGAGGCTCGAAGCGCCGGTCGGTCGGCGTTCCCAGAGAGTTTTGCGACGAAATCCGCGCCTGCGCACGGTCCTGCGACCGATTGCGAACGTCCCGCGGCCACGGCCGGGTCCGCGATTGACCTTGGTCATAGTATTCAATGGATTAGGGTTTTAGAAAGAATGCGAAGACAATATGCGGGTTGGATCGGCCGGAAGTCCTGTAAGCGGCGTTTCGGATTCATCCGCGAACTCATCAGGGGTTCGCATGTTTATGGCGGGTTTGCGTTGATGGGCGTCGAGAGTAGGGCAAAGGCGTCCCGTCCGGGGGCGAGCGCCGGGCTGTGCGGGCGCCGCTCTGCGTGATTGCAGGCGTAGCGCTGGCCGGATGCGCCCAGCCGCCCCGCACGGCCGCCTATCACGGACACGAATATTTCTCCCGAATCGAAATACGGCCCGGCGAGCCCTCGCGTCGTCGAGGACGGCCAGCCGGTGCCGCGCGGCGGCGGGCAATATCTCGTCGGCCATCCCTACACGATCGCCGGCCGCACCTATTATCCCGGCGAGAACACCGGTCCTACACCGCGGTCGGCATGGCCTCCTGGTACGGCGACGCCTTCCACGGCCGGCGCACCGCCAACGGCGAAGTCTACGACATGCGCTCGCTCACCGCGGCGCATCCGACGATGCCGTTGCCGAGCTACGCGCGCGTCACCAATCTCTCGAACGGCTATTCGGTCATCGTGCGCGTCAACGATCGCGGCCCCTATCACGGCGGGCGCGTGATGGACGTTTCGTCGCGCGTCGCCGACGTGCTCGACTTCAAGAGCACGGGCACCGCGAAGATCAAGGTCGAGTATGTCGGCCCGCGCGCCGCTCGAAGGCTCCGACGACAGGGAATTGCTCGCCAGCCTGCGCACCGACGGCGCGCCCGCGACGATCGACGGGCTCGCGCCGGCTGCGGATACGCGTGATGGTCGCCGCGCAGAGTTCGGGCGCTTTCGCTGTTCCACTCGGTTCGGCCGCGCCGCCGCCCCCGCCGCCTGCGGTCGAACGCGAGGCGGCGCCGCGCGCCGCAGCGCGAGGACGAGCCGGCGGCGAGCGCGACGGCGTCCGAAACGCCGCCGCCCGCCGCCGCATCGCCAATCCGCCGGTCCCGCCGTCGCGCCCGTTCGATCTCGGCGCGGCCATTCCGGCGCGCGCCATTACGCCGGCCGCCTCGGCGAAGCCGCCGTGCCGCCCGTCCGCGTCACTTCGAACGACCGCGCGCTCTATTTCGCGGCGCAGCCCGAAGCGCAAGGACGATCCGTTCGCGCGCCTGCTCAAACCGACGCAAACGCGTGCGCTGCGCGGACAATGACGAGCGAGCCGAAGCGCAGCGAAACGCGTGGCGTTGCTTTGTCGTCGCAAGCGGAGTGCAACAACGAGGCTCGCGCGGCGATGGCCGGCGCCCGCGCAGGTGGCGTGATTGCGCTCTGTTTCTGGTTCGCCGATCGAGCGTCGCGTTACGCTGGCGGTTCTGGCCCTGGCCGACCGCGCCGGCGCTCGCGCGCAGAGTTTCCAGACGGCGGCGCCGGTCGCGCTGCTGGAAGATTTCGAAAGCGGCGCGGTGCTGCTACGAGAAGAACGCCGACGACGCCGATCGGCGCCGGCCGCGATGGTCAAGCTGATGACCGCGGAGATCGTGTTCCGCGAGCTGAAGGAAGGCCGCCTCCATCTCGACGACAAGTTCACGGTCTCCGAATACGCCTGGCGCACCGGCGGCGCGCCACGCGCCACGGCACGGCGATGTTCCTCGACGTCCACAGCCAGGTGCGCATCGAGGACCTGTTGCGCGGGCTGATCGTCCAGTCGGGCAACGACGCGGCGATCACGCTCGCCGAGGGCATCGGCGGCTCCGAGGACGAGCTTCGCCGAGCTGATGAACAAGCGCGCCGCCGAACTCGGCATGGCGCATTCGCATTTCGTCAATCCCTGGGGCAAGCGTCGATCCCGCGCCAGCGACGACCGCGCGCGACCTGGCGCTGCTGGCCGCGCATATCATCCGCGACTATCCCGACTACTATCATTACTTCGGCGAGAAGGAGTTCACCTGGAACAAGATCCGCCAGCTGAACCGCAATCCGCTGCTCGCCGATGGACTTCGGCGCCGACGGGCTGAAGACCGGCGACGTCGCCGGAGAGCGGCTTCGGCCTGGTCGGCTCGGCGATGCAGGACGGCCAGCGGCTGATCGTCGTCGTCAACGGCTTGAAGACCGCCACCGAGCGCGCCGAGGAGGCGCGCAAGCTGTTCGATTGGGGCTTTCGCTCCTTCGACCCGCGCGTGCTGTTCCAGCCCGGCGACACGGTCGGAACGCGCTCGGTCTACGGCGGCGCGCAGAGCGAGGTTCCGCTGACCTGCGATCGCAGCCGGCCAAGATCTTCCTGCCGCACGGCTCGCACGGAGCGGCTGATCGCCAAGATCGTCTATAACGGGCCGCTGGCGGCGCCGGTCGCCGAGGGCGTCGAGGTCGGCGCGGCTCAAGATCTGGCGCGGCAACGACGCTGGCGCTCGACACTGCCGCTGAAGACCAAGGCGCTCGGTCGCCGCTCGGCGGCCTCGCCAAGCGCGCGCTCGACGCGGCGCTCGAACTCGCCTCGGGCTGGATCCGCAAGGCGCTTGGCGAGAAACTGATGCCGAGCGCGCCGGCGCGGGGCCGGTTCATCACGCTCGAAGGCGGGGAGGGCGCCGGCAAGTCGGTGCAGGCGCGCGCGCTGGCGCAGCGCCTGCGAGGCGCTCGGGCTCGACGTCGTCGCTGACCCGCGAGCCCGGCGGTTCGCCGCACGCGGAGACGTTGCGCGAGGTCATTCTTTCCGGCGCCGCGGCGCGCTTCGGCGCCGGCCGGCGAGGCGCTGTTGTTCTCGGCCGCGCGCATCGACCATATCGACGCGACGATCGAGCCGGCGCTCGCGCGCGGCGACTGGGTGGTCTGCGACCGCTTCGCCGAATTCGACGCGCGCCTATCAGGGCGCGGCGGGCAAGCTCGAGCCGGCGTTCATCGCAGCGCTGGAGCGAGGTCGCGGTCGGCGACCGGCTGCCCGACCTGACGCTGATCCTCGACTTGCCGCGCCGAGCGGGGCTCGGCGCGCGCCGCTGCGCGAGCGCGGGCAGGCGCGGCGCCGACCGTTTCGAGAGCGAGGCGGTCGAGCTTCCACCGAGACACTGCGCGAAGCGTTCCTCGCGATCGCGCGCGCGGAGCCCGAGCGCTGCGTGGTCATCGACGCGAGCGCGCAGCGAGGGCGAGGTCGCCGAGGCGATCTGGAGCGTCGGTGAGGGAGCGGCTCGGCCTGTGCTTGCCGGCAAGGCGCCTAAGGCGCCATGAGCAAAGCCGAAGCCCGAAACGCCGGAAAGCGACGCCTACCCGAATGCGCCGCATCCGCGCTGCGCCAGCGCGCTCGTCGGCCATCGCCGCGGCCGAGGCGCGAGATGCTCGACGCCTATCGCGAGGGCCGGCTCGCGCACGCCTGGCTCATCGGCGGCACGGAGGGGGTCGGCAAGGCGACGCTCGCCTGGCGCTTCGCCCGCTTCGTGCTCGCCAATCCCGATCCGAGCGCGCGCGGCGGTGCGCGAGGCGAGCGATCTGTCCGTCGCACCCGAGCCATCCGGCCGCGCGGCAGCTCGCGGCGCATGGCGCATCCCGATTTCGCGCTGCTCCGGCGCGAGTGGAACGCGAAGGCGAAGACCTTCTTCACCGAGATCCGCGTCGACGACGTGCGCGCGCGGCATGCAGGTGTTCCACCTTTCGGCGGCGTTCGGCGGCTGGCGCGTCGCGATCGTCGACAGCGCCGACGATCTCAACAAGGCGAGCGCCAACGCGCTGCTGAAGATGATCGAGGAGCCGCCGCCGCGCTCGCTGATCCTGATCGTCGCGCATCGGCCGGGGCAGGTGCTGCCGACCATCCGCTCGCGCTGCCGCCGGCTGATGCTGGAGCCGCTGACGCCGGCCGAGATCGATCGAGGTGGTCGCGCGACCTCGGCCCGCCGTGGAGCGACGAGGCGCGGCGCTGATACGATCGCCGCGGCGGCGGCGCGCGCGGACGGCTCGGTGCGCGAGGCGCTGCGCCGGCTCGATCCCGAAGCGGCAGGGCGTCGAGCGCGCTGATCGACGCGGCGGTCGCGCGTCTGCCCCGCCCCGATCCGCGACGTGGTCCACAAGCTCGCCGAGGCGGTCAGCGGCCGCGCGCGGCGGCGACGCCTTCGAGGCGCTGCACCGCGCGCTCTACGACTGGCTCGCGGCGCGCGGCCGCGCAGCCGCATCGCCCGGCCGGCGCGCGAGCGCTCGCCGCGCTGTGGGAGCGCGTGCGCGACGGCGACGCGCGAGACCGAGGCGCTCAACCTCGACCGCGAGCTGCATGTCCTCGCGATCGTTCGAGGAAATCGCCGCGCGGGCGGCGCGGTCTAGCGTGAAAGCCCGCCGGCCGCGGCCGCGCATTTCCAAGCGCGTCAGAAATGCTCTACGAGAGCGGCCTATGAACGAGCGCTTCTACATCACCACCGCCATTCCCTACGCCAACGGCGCGCCGCATATCGGTCACGCCTACGAGCGCATCGCGACCGACGCGATCCAGCGCTTCATGCGGCTCGACGGCCGCGACGACGCTGTTCGTCACCGGCATGGACGAATACGGCCTGAAAGTTCAGCAGACCGCCGCGCGCGAGGGCGTGACGCCGCAAGCGTTCGTCGACGGCGTCGCGGCGAAATTCGAGGCGATGGGCGAGGCGCTGAACGCGCGCGCCGACGACATCGTGCGCACCACGCAGCCGCGCCACACCCGCTCGGTGCAGGAAATCTGGGAGCGCATGCAGGCCAACGGCGACGTCTATCTGTCGAAATATTCCGGCTGGTACTCGGTGCGCGACGAGGCCTATTTCGCCGAGGACGAGCTCAGCGACGGGCCCGAACGGGACAAAACTCGCGCCCAGCGGCGCGCCGGCGCAATGGGTCGAGGAGGAGAGCTATTTCTTCAGGCTTTCGGCCTATGCCGACAGACTGCTCGCGCATTACGAGGCCAACCCCGATTTCGTCACGCCGGAAAAATACCGCAACGAGATCGTCGCCTTCGTCAAGCGCGGCCTCTCCGATCTCTCGATCAGCCGCACGACCTTCGACTGGGGCGTGCCGGTGCCCGGCGACCCCAAGCACGTCATGTATGTCTGGGTCGACGCGCTGACCAACTACATCACCGCGACCGGCTTTCCCGACGACGGCCCGCGCGCGAAATTCTGGCCGGCCGACGCGCATGTCATCGGCAAGGACATCACCCGCTTCCACGCCATCTATTGGCCGGCGTTCCTGATGTCGGCCGGAGCTGCCGCTGCCCAGGCAGATCGTCGTCCACGGCTTCCTGTTCAACCGCGGCGAGAAGATGTCGAAGTCGGTCGGCAATGTCGTCAGCCCCGGCGATCTCGTCGCGCGCCTATGGCGTCGATCCCGTGCGCTATTTCTTCCTGCGCGAAGTGCCGTTCGGCCAGGACGGCAATTATTCGCACGAGGCGATCGTGCAGCGCATGAACGCCGATCTCGCCAACGATCTCGGCAATCTCGGCCAGCGTTCGCTCTCGATGATCGCGAAGAACTGCGCGGGCGCCGTGCCCGACTGGCGCGAGGCGCGCCGCAATCGCCGCAGGACCTGGCGATGCTCGCGCGGGCCGACGCGCTGGTCGCGAGTCGCGCGCGCAGCCACATGAAGAGCTTTCGCGCTGCACCTCTATCTGGCGTCGGTGTTCGAAGTCGTCGCCGAGGCGAACCGCTATTTCGCCGAACGCCGAGCCCTGGAAGCTCGCCAAGAGCGATCCCGCGCGCATGCGCGTGGTGCTGTTCACGACGATCGAGACGCTGCGGATCGCCGCGATCCTGCTGCAGCCGGTCATGCCGGCGTCGATGGCCAAGCTGCTCGACCTGCTCGGCGTCGCGCCGAGGACGACGCGCCTTCGCCGACGTCGACGCCGGCGCCGACGCCGGGGCGTTCGAGGCAGGCGCATCGGCTGCGGCCCGGCGCGGCGCTGCCGGCGCCCTCGCCGATGTTCCCGCGCTATGTCGAACCCGACGGCCGAGGCCGGCGCGTGACGCCTGATCGACAGCCATTGCCATCTCGACTTTCCCGATTTCGCCGCAGGAGCTCGACGCGGTCGTCGCGCGCGCGCACGCGGCCGGCGTCGAGCGGATGATCACGATCTCGACCCGCGTCCGCCAAGGCGCGCGGCTGCGTCGCGATCGCCGAGCGATTCCCGAACGTCTATTTCACCGTCGGCACCCATCCGCATCAGGCGGCGGAGGAGTCCGAAGTCGACGCGGCGGCGATCCGGCGCGTTCGCCGCGCATCCGAAATGCGTCGGCATCGGCGAGGCGGGGCTCGATTATCACTACAATTACGCGCCCGCCCGACGTCGCCGCAGCGGGTATTTCGCGCCCAGATCGGCCTGGCGCGCGAACTCGGTCTGCCGCTGGTCATCCACGCCCGCGAGGCCGACGACGACATCGCCGCCATCCTGCGCGAGGAAATGGCGGCGGGCGCGTTCAAGGCCGCTGCTGCATTGTTTCACCTCCTCGCGCGCGCTCGCCGAGACCGGGCTCGAACTCGGCCTCTACGTCTCGTTTTCCGGCGTGCTGACGTTCAAGAATTCCGCACGAGCTGCGCGCAATCGCGCGCGACGTGCCGCTGGACCGGCTGCTGGTCGAGACCGACGCGCCCTATCTCGCGCCGGTTCCGCATCGCGGCCGGCGCAACGAGCCGGCCTTCGTCGTCGATACCGCGCAGGACGCTCGCCGAGGTCAAGGGCGTCGACTTCGCCGCGCTCGCCGCGGCGACCCGCGCCAACACGCTGCGCCTGTTTTCAAAAATGCGAGGGCAGGGCGTGAGTCTGGCGCTGACGATCCTCGGCTGCGGCTCCTCCGGCGGCGTGCCGCGCGTCGCGCAGGGCTGGGGCGCCTGCGATCCCGGCAATCCGCGCAACCGCCGCCGGCGCTGCTCGGTGCTGGTCGAGCGCACGGGGCGAGCGGGAAAGACGCTGGTGCTGGTCGACACTTCGCCCGATCTGCGCGTGCAGCTGATCGACGCCGACGTGCGGCGTCTCGACGGCGTGCTGATGACCCACGCCCACGCCGACCATTGCCACGGCATCGACGACCTGCGGCCGCTCGTCATCGCACATGCGCAAGCGCATCGACATCTACATGGACGCGCCGACCTCGCGCGGGCGTGCGCGAGAAGTTCGGCTATATTTTCGAGACGCCGCCCGGCAGCTCCTATCCGCCGATCTTGAACGAAAGGCGCCTCCGCGACCGGCGTACGCCTGTCGAAGTCGACGGCGCCGGGCGGCGCGATCGAGGCGATGCCGTTCGACCTCGACCACGGCGACATCACCGCGCTCGGGTTCCGCTTCGGCGGCCTCGCCTATACGCCCGACGTCAACGACATTCCCGAAGCGCAGCCTGCAGTTTCTCGAGGGGCTCGACGTCTGGATCGTCGACGCGCTTGCGCTACGCGCCGCCATCCCTCGCATTTCAGCCTCGACGAGGCGCTTGCACTGGATCGAGCGCATGCAAGCCCAAGCGCGCGATCCTGACCAACCTGCACACCGACCTCGACTACGAGACGCTCTGTCGCACGTCTGCCGGAGAATGTCGTGCCGGCCTATGACGGGATGCGGGTCGAGGGATTCTGAGCGCGCCAAGCGCGCGCGTCGAACCGGCGAGCAAATATCGTTTAGACGTATTGGGTTGTGTGAGATCGTTGAGGCGATCTTCGAGCGCAAGATCGTTCCATAATATAGATTATACGAATCAAAGATAGGCCTCGTCAGCGGCAGACGCGCACGCCGTTCCGCCAGACGCAGCCCACGCCTTTGTAACCGGGATGCGTATAAACTCCGCCGCGGTAATGGCCTGCGCTCCCATGGATCGCGCCGTGCGGGCCCGCGCAGCCGCCCTGGTGCATCCCTTGAGCGCAGACGACGGCGCTCGCGGGCGCGACACAAGCCAACGCAACCGCCGCCGCGACTCCGGTCGCACATAAAATTCTCAACATGGATCGATTCCCCGGAGGTAGTTTCCAGCGTCAAATAGGCGCCAGTCCAGTCGCGCCGAGCACGGCAACAGGCGCCACAGCGGCGGAGCCAAGGAATGGTCGGAGTGGCGGGATTCGAACCCACGACCCCTAGTCCCCCAGACTAGTGCGCTAACCGGGCTGCGCTACACTCCGACGGCGGCCCTTATAGGCAACGGGCGCCGGCCTGACAATGCGTCAAACTGAAAATTCGCGTTGCGGTCAGCGGGGGCGCGCCTGGACCAGCAAGCGCTCGGCCTCTCGCAGGTCCTTCAGCAAGGCCTTGAGCGCGGCGATTTCGTCGCCGCTGAGGCCCGCGCGATTTTTTTCCGGGGCCTGAGGCGCCGCGCCAAATGCAATGACGGGTTCGATCCGCTGGTCCTCGTGTTGCGTCGCGTGGGGCTCGAGCGGCAATCGGGGGGCAGGCTCGGGGAAGGCGACCGGAGGCGCGTCGGCCCCACGAATGACCGCCTGGGCGCCCTGCTCGCGCAGCATCTTCTGCACGCCCTTGATCGTGAAGCCATGATCGTAGAGCAGGCGCTTGATCGCCCGCAACAGCTCAATATCGTCGGGGCGGTAATAGCGCCTTCCGCCGCCGCGTTTCAGCGGCTTGATCTGCGGAAACCGCGTTTCCCAGAAACGCAGCACATGCTGCGGCAGATCCATGCCCGCGGCGACTTCGCTGATCGTGCGGAAGGCGTCTGGGCTCTTGTCCATCACGTCTGCGATCCCATCGCCTTGCGCCAGGTTTGCGGCCCTGCGCTTCAGGTCTCGGCGGGCGCCGAGCCGCCGTTGATGCGCGCTTTGAGCACATTCGACGGTTTGAAAACCATCACGCGTCTGGGCAAGATCGGCACTTCAACGCCGGTCTTCGGATTGCGTCCAATGCGCTGGTTTTTCGAACGGACCACGAATGAGCCGAACGACGAGAGTTTCACGGTCTCGCCGCGCGCCGCCGCGTCCGAGATTTCGTCAAGAAACGCCTGCACGAGTTCCGCTGATTCCGAACGCGACAGCCCTACCCGCTTGTAGACTGTCTCCGAGAGATCCGCTCGCGTCACGTGTTCGCGGCGACGTGCCTGCTTCCTTCACATCGGACATATAGCCCCCGCTCTCCGCGTCTGCTGTCACGCCTGGGTAAAAGCTTATCACACGCGCGTGTCGCGCGAACAATGGCTTACACCTAACAACCTCTTGACGACGATAGTCGAATTCGAGATTGCACGAACCGGCCAGTCTGGGAAGCGGCTGTGCTTTGGCGGGCGGCTCGAGATGGATTTGCCCGCCGGACCCTGCTAGGGCGCTGCCGTGCGGCTTCGGCCGACCCATTTCGAGGCCAGATCGAGCATGAGCGCAGGTCCTGACGATCCAACCACCCGCATCGCCATAGTGACCGGCGCCTCGCGCGGCATCGGACGCGCGGTCGCGCTCGAACTGGCGGCCGCGGGCGCGCATGTCGTTGCGCTGGCGCGCACGCAGGGCGCGCTCGAGGAACTCGACGACGCGATCCGAGCGCTGCGGCCCGGCGTCGAGGCTCCCGCGACGCTTGTTCCCTGCGATCTCAAGGATCACGCGGCGCTCGATCGGCTCGGCGAAGCTGTCTATCGCCGTTGGGGCCGGCTCGACGTTCTCGTCGGCAATGCCGGGCTGCTCGGCCCGCATCACGCCGCTGCATCACGTCGATCCTAAGCAATGGGACGACGTGATGAGCGTCAACGTCACCGCCAACTGGCGCCTGATCCGCTCTCTCGATCCATTGCTGCGCGCCTCCGCCGCCGGACGCGTCGTCTTCATCACCTCCGGCGCCGCCAGCCGCGCGGATTTGCGCGCCTATTGGGGCCCCTATGCAACTTCGAAGGCCGCGCTCGACGCGCTGGCGCGAACCTACGCGGCCGAGACGGCGACGACTTCGCAAATTCGCGTCATGCTGGTCAATCCCGGCCCGTTGCGCACGCGCATGCGCGCCAGCGCGATGCCCGGCGAGGATCCGCTGACGCTGAAAACGCCTGAGGAATTCGCGCCGAAAGATGGCCGCGATCTGCTCGCTCCGAATGGCGGGAAACCGGTAAGCTCTACGATTTTCCAACTGACCGAGTGCTGAGCTTTTCGGCCGCCGCACTGAAGCTCGGCGGGCGCAGATCCGCAATTTGGCTTGCGCTTCGCGCCGGCTCGGCGTATAACGCGCGCCTCTTCGAAGCGTCCCGCTGGGGGCTGAACGGAAGGCTTGGGGTCGGCGCGCTCGCGTCGTCCTTTGGCAGGGCTCGAACGCCCGGCTTCCCGTGTTCCCGCCTTCGATGAACCGGTATCGAGCCTTTCATGGGCTCGAAGGGCTCAGCGTGGGGCGCCTCGTCGAAAGAAACGGAAAGGCTCACCATGGCTCTCTACGAGCATGTCTATCTCGCGCGTCAGGACGTGACCGCGCCGCAAGTCGAAGCTCTGACCGAGACGTTCAAGACGCTGATCGCCCAGCAGGGCGGCTCGGTCTCGAAGGTCGAGGCTTGGGGACTTAAGTCCCTCGCGTTCCGCATCAAGAAGAACCGCAAGGCGTATTTCACGCTGCTGAACATCGACGCGCCCGCCCGGCGGCGATCGTCGAGCTCGAGCGCCAGCTTTCGGCCTCAACGAGGACGTCATCCGCTTCCTCACCCTTCGCGTCGACGAGCACGAGGCCGGCCCGTCTGCAATGCTGCGCAAGCGCGACGACGGCGACCGTGAGGAGCGCGGCGGAGGCGGCGGGCGCGGCCCGCGCGGCGATCGTCCTGATCGCGGCGACCGTCCGGATCGCGGCGATCGTCCCGATCGTCCCCGCCGCCCACGTGACGACGCCCAGGTGGGAGCCTACTGATGTCGACCGCCCCCCGCCGCCCCTTCTTCCGCCGCCGCAAGTCCTGCCCGTTCTCCGGCCCGAACGCGCCGAAGATCGACTACAAGGACACGCGCCTGCTCTCGCGCTACATCTCCGAGCGCGGCAAGATCGTGCCCTCCCGCATCACTGCGGTCTCTGCCGATCAAGCAGCGCGAACTCGCGCAGGCGATCAAGCGCGCACGTTTCCTTGGCCTGCTGCCCTACGTCATCCGCTGATGTATTCGAGGGGCGCGTTCGCGCCCCTCGGCATTCCCAAGACGCCGTCCGCGCCGGTCCGGTGCGGGGGCGAGTTGGACGGGGCGGCGCGCCGACCCTGCCCTAACCGCAGCGAAACCGCGGGACAGCGAAAGGCCGATGTTGAATCGAATCGCCATCGCACTGGGAGCCGGGCTCGCCTCCGCTCTCCTGTTCGTGGTCACCGTCCAAGGGACGGCGATCGCGATGGCGATGCTCTGCGTCGCTCCCCTTCCAATCATGATCGCGACTCTGGCCTGGGGCTTGATGCCGGCGCCATGGCCGCCGTCGTCGCATCGGCTGTTGTCGCTGGCCTGCTCGACTCCAGCTCCGGCGTCAGCCTCGATCTCAATCCGAGCTTCAGTCTGGATTCGAGTTCCGCACTCAGCTTCGTCCTGATCGTCGCCCTGCCCGCCTGGGCGCTCGCCGCCTTCGCAGGCGTAAAGGACGTGCGTATCTTCAGACGCTCCGAGCCGCCGATGGTTTCGACCCGCGCAAGCGCCGGCGCGCTCGCAGTCGCGGCGGCTTGTGCGGGCATAATCGTGGGACTTGGCGAAGTGATCACGATGATCCTCGCCTATGGCGGCTACGAGAAGGGCGTCGCGGCGACGGCCCAAATGCTGCGCCCGGGCATTGAGGACGCGCTCGGCGGCGTTGTCGGCCTGCCCGAGGATATAACCGTCGACCAGGCGACCTTTCTCGCCGTCAAGTTCGGTCCTCCATTCGTCGCGGCTTTGATCGCGCTCGTCATGATGGCCAACCTCTATGCCGCCGCGCGCTCCGCGCAGATGTCGCAGCGGCTCTCGCGGCCCTGGCTCGACCTTCCGACCTCTCTGAATTGCCTTTGCCGCTCGTGGCGGTCGCAGTCGTCGCACTGGCGGTCTGGTTGGGCGCGCCGGAGCCCGCCAACCAGTTCGCCGCCATTTTTGTCGGCGGATTCGGCGTCGCCTACGTCGTACAGGGGCTCGCGGTGTTGCATGCGCTTTCCCGTCGAGCGCCCGGCCGCCCTGCCCTGATCTGCGCCCTTTATCTTGCCTGTCTGGTCGCGCCGCGCTGGGTGCTCCCCGCAGTCGCGCTGATCGGCGTCATCGAGAGCTTCCTCGCCCTGCGCACCCGCGCGGCCGTACGTCCGTTCCGAACCTGAAACGCAAACCCGAAACCTTAAAGAGGAGATCATCATGGAAGTCATCTTGTTGGAGCGCGTGGCCAAGCTCGGCCACATGGGAGAAACCGTTCGGGTCAAGGACGGTTTCGCCCGCAACTTCCTGTTGCCGCGCGGCAAGGCGCTGCGCGCCACGGAGGCGAACAAGAAGAAGTTCGAGAGCCAGCGCGCCGAACTCGAGGTGCGCAACAGCGAACTTAAGGCGGACGCCGCCGCCAAGTCGGGCAAGATCGACGGCCAGAGCTACATCATCATCCGCCAGGCCGGCGAGACGGGCCAGCTCTATGGCTCGGTTTCGGCGCGCGACATCGCCGAGGCGATCTCGGCTTCGGTCGGTTTCGCCGTCCACCGCAACCACGTCTCGCTAATGCACCCGATCAAGAACCTCGGCCTGCACAAGACCCCGGTCCACCTGCACCCGGAGGTGGAGGCGCACGTGACGATCAACGTCGCCCGCTCTCCCGAACAGGCCGAGCGTCAGGCCAAGGGAGAGGACCTCACCGTTCGCGAACAGACGACTATGGACGACCTCGGCCTCGAGGTCGGCGCGGCGCTTGCCGAAGCGGGCCCAGGCGAGAGCCTCGGGCGCGAATGAGCGAAACATCGTGGCCGGCGCGGATTAGCCCCGCCGGCCTCGTGTGGCGTCGGCCGCGCATTGGGCGTCGGTATTAGTCTGGCTTTCGACGCAATCGACGCCCTTGGCGCCAAGATCTGCAACGTCCATCGGGCGGCGTCGATCGGAGCCGAGGGCGGACCCGAGGGCGCGGCGCGCCGGGCGCCGCCCAGGGGGGAAAGATGGGCGGTCAGCGCGGTCCGCAGTTCCGCTGACTTCCGCCCACACGACCCGCTTGCGCTGATCGACTCGAGCCGTCGGATCGGGCGGATGCATGGCGCAGACCACCCGACAGGAGGCGACATCATATCGCCCGCCTGATTTATTTGGCGACGCGTTGGAGTGGTCGAGCTCGAAGCGGAGATCCGAAATCTCCCATGTTTCCTTTGACATAGGGCGACTCACAGGTCAGTCGCGAGCCTGAAATGAGCCGCGCGCGCAAAGTGGCGGGCCGATGGAATGAACTCGCCCCGCCCTACCGGAACCGAAACTCGCTGACGTGGCGGTATTCCTCGTCGGTGCGCAGCACGCAATCGGTGAAATGGCGCCGGTTCGGCGAGTCTGGGAAGGCCTGCGGCTCCAGGCAGAGGCCGGCGTGCGGGCCGTAATGGGCGCCGTCGAGGCCTGGAACCGGGCAGTTCAGCTTGGCCGCGTCGTAGACCTGCACTCCGGGTTCGGTGCTGTGCAGTTCGAGCGTCAGGCCGTTCTTTGGCGAGCGTAGCGTCGCGATCCAGGCGAGGCCGTCAGGCCCGGGCGCGCGGGAGGCGATGAAATTGGTGTCGTAGGTCTGCCCGACCGCGTTGCGGATCGGGCGGCCTTTGCGGAAGTCGAACGGCGTCCCTTCCACGGCGCGGATCTCGCCGGTCGGGATCAGTTCCGAATCGCTCGGAGTAAAAAAGTCGCAACCGAGCATCAACTCGTGGTCGAGGACGTCGTGCGAGCCGTCGAGATTGAAATAGGCGTGCTGCGTCAGGTTGACGATCGTTGTCTTGTCCGAGGTCGCCGACAGTTCGACCCGCAAAGTCGACGGCTCCACGAACCGGTAGATGCATACGACGCTCATGGCGCCTGGAAATCCGGCCTCGCCGTCCGCCGATTCGAGCGTTAGCTCGACCGATGAACTGCTGTGCTCGTTAAGCTTCCAGATCCGCTTGCCAAAACCCTTGGGGCCGCCATGCAGAGTGTGCTTTTCGCCGGGCTTGCGGTCGAGCTGGTGCTGGATGCCGTCGAGCGTGAAACGCCCGTTGGCGATGCGATTGGCGAAGCGGCCGGGCACCGCCCCGAAACTCGGGGAATGCGTGAGGTAGTCGTCGATTGTGTTGAGCCCCAGCGTGACCCGCTGGACGCCCTGCGCGGTCGGCACGAGGAGGTCGCGCAGCACGGCGCCCCAGGTCAGGATCTTGGCGCGCGCACCCGCCTCCGAGCCGATTTCGACTTCCATGACCGGGGCATCGTCAATCATGCCAAAAACGTGAACGCTCATCATCGCCCCTCCCCGGAATCGTAGGACAGCGCGAGACTGACCGAAGCGGGCGCAGCCGTCAAAGCGATTTCGACACCACGAAACCGTCAGGCCGGCGTTTTCAGGTATCGGCCGACAATAGTCAGCGCGGACCGGAACATTTCCGGCGTGAGGACGCCTGTGTTCGTGTTGTAGCGCGAGCAGTGATAGCTGTCGAACAGAGCCGGCGCGCCGGGTCCGAGATCGTGCCGGGCGCCATGAGCGAACGGATGTGCGGCAAGACGCCGCCCCAGCGCTCGCAAGGCGCTGTCATGGGCGATGCGCCCGAGCGCAAGAACCGCGCGAAGGCGCGGCAGCGCCGATATCGCGCCCAAAAGATAGGGCCGGCACGCATTGATCTCCTGGGGGGTCGGCTTGTTCTGCGGCGGCACGCAGCGGACGGCGTTGGCGATCGCAACGCCTTCTAGACGCAGGCCGTCGTCAGGCCGCCGATCGTAAACGCCGTGGGCGAAACCCAGTTCGAGGAGGGTCGCATAGAGGAGATCGCCGGCGTAATCACCGGTAAATGGGCGCCCCGTGCGATTGGCGCCGCGCAGCCCCGGCGCTAAGCCCACAATCAGCAAACGAGCTTCGGGATCGCCGAACGACTCCACTGGCGCATTCGCCCAGTCGGGATGCGCGGCCCGGTTTTCGCGACGAAAGCCCGCCAGGCGCGAACATACGCCGCAATCGCGAGGCGGGCCACGGTCGAACGCCATGCGATCAATCCCCGCACTAGTCGCGCGCGAGGTCGTCGACAGGCTGCGTATTCGAACTGAAGCTCGAATGTATCGGGCGACGCGATTCGCTGGTGCGGGCGGCGCGTTCGCCGGGGTCCCGGCCGATGCGTTGCATCAGCGTCGTCAGGTCGATGAACTCGTCGGCCTGGCGCCTCAGTTCGTCGGCGACCATCGAGGGCTGGGTCGAAACCGTCGAGACGACGGAAACCCGTACGCCCTTACGCTGCACAGCCTCAACCAGGGAGCGGAAATCGCCGTCGCCGGAGAACAAAACCATGTGATCGATGTGTGACGCCATCTCCATCGCCGCGACGGCGAGCTCGATGTCCATGTTGCCTTTGACCTTGCGTCGACCCGTCGAGTCTACAAACTCCTTGGTGGGCTTGGTGACAACGGAATAACCGTTGTAATCGAGCCAATCGACCAATGGACGGATTGACGAATATTCTTGATCATCGACCAGCGCCGTGTAGTAGAAAGCGCGTATGAGCCGCCCTTTCGCCTGAAATTCCTTTAGGAGGCGTTTGTAATCGATATCAAAGCCTAAGGATTTTGCGCTGGCGTAAAGGTTGGCGCCGTCAATAAACAAAGCAATGCGTTCTGGATTTGACATGATATGATCTTTTCGTCTTTGGCAAAGCGAGTCGCGCGACGCAGAAGTGAAGACTGTTGGTCACCGAAATTCGGACGGACGAGACAAGAGTGCTGATAAATTCACCAATCTTGCGCAGCGTCGCAAGTTTGCAAATTATATTCAACGCTGCTCGCTAAGTTCATCCCGCTGCAGCCTGGGGTCAAGTGCAACGAGCCAACTTAGAACTGTCATCCTTCATAATATTTTGCATGTAACCATGCCGTTTACGTATGATGCCGGCGCAACTCACGATTTGCGTTTTCTTGCTCATATATCGCGATGATTTGCTCAGATTTCAAGCGCATTCTGTCCTTGAAGAGGCGACTTAAACCTAAATTCGTGCATCGGTTACGTCCAATTCGGACGAAATGGTCGACGACGCCGTGAAAAAGCACGGAATCGAGACGACAATTTTGGAAAAAGCACGGAAAATGCTGCGCCCACTTTTCGTTAACAATCACGCGATTGGGTTAAGGCCTTGGTGCGTGGATCAGGGAGTGGTTTTCGACAAGGTCAGAATCGGTTAACGATCATACGAACGAGTTTGCCAAGGGACCGCCGGGGGCCTTTGCGTGAGGGAGAAGCGTCGATGAAGCTGGTGCGTTATGGCAAGGCGGGCAAAGAGAAGCCGGGTCTGATCAACTCCAAGGGTGCGCTTCGCGATCTCAGCGAATACGTTCCCGATATCGCAGGCGAGGCCCTCTCCCCGAAATCGATCGCGCGCCTGAAGAAGATCAAGACGGACAGTCTCCCGCTCGTGCGCGGCAAGCCGCGGTTCGGCGCATGTGTCGGACATGTCGGCAATTTCATTGCCGTCGGGCTGAATTACGCTGACCACGCGGCCGAATCGAACATGCCGATTCCGAAAGAACCGATCCTGTTCAATAAGGCGCCGTCCTGCATTGTCGGGCCCAACGACGACGTGATGATTCCCAAGGGGTCGGTCAAGACCGACTGGGAGGTTGAACTCGCTATCGTGATCGGCTCGCGCGCGTCTTATCTCAGCGAGGCGGATGCGCTTTCAGCGGTGGCCGGTTTTTGCGTCTGCAACGACGTCTCCGAGCGCACCTACCAGCTCGAGGGCACAGGCCAATGGATGAAGGGCAAGGGCTGTCCGACCTTTGGCCCAATTGGCCCCTGGCTGGTGACGCCCGACGAAGTCGCTGACCCGCAGAAGCTTTCGATGTGGCTCGACGTCAACGGCGAGCGCATGCAGAGCGGCTCGACGGCGACGATGATTTTCGGTGTGAAGCATCTCGTTTCGTATATTTCCAAATTCATGATGCTGGAACCCGGAGACGTCATCACCACGGGCACGCCGCCGGGCGTCGGCAGCGGCAAAAAGCCGCCGCGCTTCCTTAAGGCCGGCGACACGATTTCGCTCGGCATCGAAGGCCTTGGCCAGCAGGCCCAGCGCGTTGTCGCCTGGAGCGCCACGGGCTGACGTGCGACTGAGCGGCGAGGCGGTAGCGTGCGTGCGCTGAAGTCCTGGCTCGGGCTCGGGCTCGCCCTGCTCTACGCCTGCGTCTTCGGCGCCGCCTATTACCGCTACGTGAGAGCGGATGGCGATTGGCGGGAGGCGCAAGCTTTATTCCTCGTCGCCCTGCCCTATACGCTCACCATGGTGAAGCTGGTCGGATCGGTCGACTTTTCCGGCGACGTCGTCGCCAGCGTCATCAAGGCCGCCGCGTTCGGTTGCGGACTCGCCTATGTCGCGGGCGCACTCGTCGAATACGTTTTGCGTCTTGCCTTCGGGCTCGTCAGACGGGCGTTTGGCCGAGCATGATCGCGAGGTTCTGGACCGCGGCGCCCGAGGCGCCCTTGCCCAGATTGTCGAGCTTCGCAACCAGGACCGCCTGCCGACGCACCTCGTTGCAATAGACATAGATTATCATGTTATTCGAGCCGTTTAGAGACTCGGGCTCGAGTCGAGTGTGAGCCGTGGAATCGGCTTCGCTGGCGACTTGGACATAGGCCGAGCCACGATAATGCGCGCTCAGGGCCGCGCGCAGGTCGGCCCCCGTCGGCTTGCCGGACAGCGCGTCCAGTTGCAGCGGCACGCTGACAAGCATGCCCTGCCGAAAGTTTCCGACCGAAGGGGCGAAAAGCGGGCGGGTCGAGAGGCGAGAATATTTCTGGATCTCCGGCACGTGTTTGTGCTCGAGCGCGAGGCCATAGAGTTCGAAGGCGGGCGCGCGTCCGCTCTCATAGGCCTCGATCATCGACTTGCCGCCGCCGGAATAGCCGCTGACGGAGCCTATCGAAAGGGCGGCGTCCTTGGCGATCAGTCCAGCGTCGGTAAGCGGGCGCAACAGCGCGACCGCGCCGGTGGCGTGGCAGCCGGGATTGCTGACTTTGCGAGCCTGGGCGATCGCCTCGCTCTGGCCCGCGGCCAACTCAGGAAAGCCGTACACCCAACCCGGTGCGACGCGGTGCGCGCTCGAGGCGTCGATGACCCTCGGGGCTCGATCGCCCATGGTGTCGATCAGTCCCGCCGCCTCCTTGGCCGCCTCGTCGGGCAGGCAAAGGATCGTCAAGTCGATATGCTCCAGCAGTTCGCGCTTGGCCTCGACGTCCTTGCGCGCCGCGGCGGGCAAGCTGACGAGTTCGACGCCGGAAAATCCGGCGAGCTTCTCGCGGATTTGCAGACCCGTGGTGCCCGCCTCGCCGTCGATGAAGATCTTGGTGGCCATGGTCCTCTTCCCCTGGGGAATGCGCTGACCCTTTCTAGGCGCAGCGACGCGAAGTTTTGAAGACGGGCGCCGTGCTCACAGGCGCGAGCAACGAAAAAGGGCGGCCGGAGCCGCCCTTTCCCGAATAACGAGAATGCCCCGGCTCAGCGTTTCGAGAACTGGAAGCTCGCGCGCGCCTTCTTGTGACCGTACTTCTTGCGCTCGACCACGCGGGAGTCGCGTGTCAGGAATCCTTCCTTCTTCAGCGGGCCGCGCAGATCGGGCTCGTAGTATGTCAGCGCTTTCGCAAGTCCGTGGCGCACCGCGCCGGCCTGCCCCGACAGACCGCCGCCGGCCACAGTTACAGTGATGTCGTACTGGGTCACGCGGTTGGCGATGACGAGCGGCTGGTTCAGAATCATCCGCAGAACCGGACGCGCGAAATAGACGTCGAGCGGTTTGCCATTGACGCTGGTCTTGCCTTTGCCGGGCTTGATCCAAACGCGCGCGACCGCGTTCTTTCGCTTGCCGGTAGCGTAGGCGCGGCCGTGCTTGTCAAGCTTCTGGACATGGACCGGCGCTTCCGAAGGCGCGGCGACAGCGGAACCTTTGAGATCAGCGAGGGAGTTGAGGGTCTCGGCCATGATCAGGCGCTCCGGCTGTTCTTGGAATTCATTGAGGCGACATCCAGCGGCTTAGGCGACTGGGCCGAATGCGGATGGTCCGGCCCCTTGTAAACATGGAGGTTGCCGAGTTGCTTGCGGCCGAGCGGACCGCGCGGAAGCATTCGCTCAACCGCCTTCTCGACGATTCGCTCGGGGTGCTTGCCCTCCAGGATCGCCTTGGCCGAACGCTCTTTGATGCCGCCGATATAACCAGTGTAATGATAATACACCTTCTTCTCTCGTTTGCGGCCGGTGAAAACCACCTTGTCAGCATTGACCACGACGACCTTGTCGCCGTCGTCGATATGCGGGGTGAAAGACGGTTTGTGTTTGCCGCGCAGGCGCATCGCGACAATCGTCGCGAGCCGCCCCACGACGAGGCCTTTGGCGTCGATGAGAAGCCAGTTCTTCTCGACGTCGGCCGTCTTGGTCGAATGGGTCTTGCCGAACATTAAGCTGAAATCCGTGTTTGCGAGCCGTCCGAGAGGAACGGCCGGTCAAGGCCGCGCTCTTACGGGGCTTGCGGGGCCACGTCAATCTCAAATCGGCGGAATCGCCAGGAAAATAGGAGTTTTTTCGATACGGTATTATAGTACCGCATCAATCCCCTCGCGCCGGGATCGAGTAGGTGCCCACCGCATGGGCGACGAGATCGACTTCGCCCTCCGAGCTTATCGCGACCTCGCCAACCGCAAGCCGCTTGCCGAGCTTGAGCAGCCGCGCCTCGCCGATCAGGTCGGCGGGCGGCGGCTTGCGCAGGAAGTTGATGTTGAGGTTGGTGGTGACGGCGAGCCCGACTTTGCCGATCTGGGCGAGGACGGCGACGTAGAGCGCGAGATCGGCTAGGCTGAACATGCTGGGACCCGAGATTGTCCCCCCGGGCCTTAGGTGTTTGTCGTCGAAATGCAGCCGCATGCGCGCCCGCATTGGCCCGATCTCCTCGACCGTATAGGCGCGCCCGACGCCGGCCTGCGGGAATATCTCCTGGAGGTAGTGATGCATCTCGACCGGGGTGAAGGCGAGTTTCGGCGCACGTGAAGTTTCCGACTTTGACGAATGCATTTGGCCCCCTGCGCGCCCAAAGCTTCAGCGCCTCGACGCAGTGATATGGGCTGGCGCGGGCGAGCGCAATTGCAGGCCTTTGACATCGAGGCGGCTAGCCCAATAAGAGACCGGCAGTCGCAACTGACTCCATAGGAACCGGGGAGCCTTCGGAATGACGACCATCGCCACTGCGCGGACGCCGACCGATCTCATCCGCACCGACCTCGACGGCGCCGTCGCCACATTGACGCTGACCTCGCCGGGAACGCGCAACGCCCTGGGGATCGCGATGATCGAGGCGTTGATCGCGGCCTTCGCTTCGATCGCCGCGGACCCGGCGGTTCGCGTCGTCGTACTGACTGGCGAGGGGCCGGCGATCAGCGCGGGACACGACCTCAAGGAACTCCAGGCGCATCGCAACGATCCCGACCGCGGCATTGACTTTTACGAACACGAGATGAAGCGCTGCGCCGAGTTGATGCAGCAGATAGTCGCTCTGCCGAAGCCGGTCATCGCGGCGGTCGAAGGCGTCGCGACGGCGGCGGGATGCCAATTGGTCGCCGCCTGCGATCTTGCGATTGCCGGAGAAAAGGCGCGATTTGCCCTGCCCGGAGTGAATATCGGCCTGTTCTGCTCCACGCCGCTGGTGGCGGTCGGGCGGGCCGTCTCGCGCAAGCACGCAATGGAGTTGGCCTTGACCGGCGATTGGGTCGGGGCGGAACGGGCCGAGCGGATGGGCCTCGTCAACCGGGTGGTTCCCGAGGGCCGCGCGCTCGAGGAGGCGCAGGCGCTGGCAAAGGGAATCGCGGCGCGCTCGGCGGCGACGATCGCCTTCGGCAAGGGCGCGTTTTACCGGCAGATCGAGGCGTCCCTGCCCGAGGCCTATGAAATCGCCGGCCGCACGATGGTGGAGAACCTCGCCCATTCGGATTCGAAGGAGGGCATCGCCGCCTTCCTCGAGAAGCGCGCACCAAAATGGGAGGGCGCGTGAACCACGACAAATACCCTGACGCCTATATCCGCTCGATCCTCACCAGCGTAAGGACGATTGCAATGGTTGGCGCCTCCGCCAATCCGGCGCGGCCGTCGTTTCTGGTGCTCAAATATCTCTCCGAGCGCGGCTATAAGATGTATCCGATCAATCCCGGCCTCGCGGGGGGTTCGATCCACGCAATTCCCGTGTACGCAAAGCTCGCGGACGTGCCCGTCCCGATCGACATGGTCGAGATCTTCCGCAATTCGGAGGCGGCGGGCGAGATCGTCGACGAGGCGCTGGCGCTCGATCCGCTGCCCAAGGTGATCTGGATGCAACTCGCCGTGCGCAACGATGCTGCGGCCGAACGCGCCGAGGCGCGCGGCGTCCAGGTCGTCATGAACCGCTGCCCGAAAATCGAATACGGACGAATTTCCGGCGAGATCGGCTGGCACGGGGTCAATTCGCGCATCCTGTCGGCGCGCAAGCCGACGGCGGGCGTGGGCTTTCAGCGCCTGACGATCGATCAGCGGCGGTAACGCTCATCTCGCTCGACTGTAGCGCCGGCTCTGCGCGGCAATTCGTCGGCAGTCCGCCTTGGGGCGAACCATACAACCCGCGCTATTTTCCGGCGCCGCGCTTCGGCCAAAAAAGCGGCCGGTCAATAACCGACCGGGGGCCTTCCCGTTCGGTCATTGACCGGCCCACCTAGGGCGTTCAGGTGTTGCGGCGGCCCGATCGCCTTAGGGGTCTGCCTGCAGCGGGGAGGAAGCGCTGCCGTGCTCCCTTTTTAGCGCAGCCGAGGCGACGGCGATGTGCTGTTCGCCACATCGCGAGCAAACAAATCATTGCCGAGCTTGCGCCAGCGCGTCGGCGTCGGCGGCGAGTTCGATGATCTCGTTGGTGATCTCTTCCTGCCGCAATGTGCGGGCGCGCCCGTTCAGGCGTTCCACCATGCCGGAAATATGGCTGCGCGCCGAAGTCATCGCCTTCAGCCGCGCCTGGTTTTCTGAGGCGAAGGATACGATCACAGCCTCGTAAATCTCGGCGAAGACATATTCGTCGGCAAGGCGCGCGAGCAGCGCCTGCGGCGCCATTGTGACGAGCGGCGGAGCGTTCGTCATTGCTCGCGGGAACCGCGCGAAATCGAACGGCGCCAATACCCGCTCCACGATTTCGATCTCGTCCGAACCTTTGGGCGCGGCGTAGAGCGCGGTGACCCGCGTAACGGCGCCGGAGCCCAGGCCTTCGAACAGCTTGGCCTGGATCGCGTCGGCGAGCGCCGGCGCCTGATCAATGTGGGCGATCATCGGATGTGACCAGGCCGGGTCGATCTCGCGCTGGCGCGCCGTCAGCAGCCCGCGGTCGCCGATGATCATCAATTCGACCCGGCGCGGCCGAGAGCGTTCGCTCAACCGAACAGCTGCGTCCAGAACGCGCGTGTTGAAGGACCCGGCAAAGCCCTGTTCGGCCGCGAAGGCGACGACGGCTTCGGCGCCCGGTTCGCCTTTCCCCTCACCTGCGGCGCCGTCCTCGGGCGTCATCGCTAGCGCCTGGCCGATCGCCTGGGCAACTGTGAGGGCATAGGCCCGTACGCCGTCCAGGCGGGCCCGCGCCTCGCGCGAGCGCGACGCCGCCATTGCCCGCATCGCGCCGATGACGGCCGCGAGTTGACCTACGGAAACGATGCGGCGTGAGACATCGCTGAGCCGCTCCGTCATGACGCAAGGCTCTTGGCGAGTCTTGAAACGATCTCCACCAGCCTCGCCCTGGAAGATTCGTTCAGCGGCTCGCCGCGCGCGATCTCGTCGGCCGTCGCGCGAGCCTCGGCGTCGAGCACGGGCCCGATCCGCGCGCGGGTTTCGGCAAGGCCTGCGAGCGGCAGCGGGTCGAAGACCCCCGCCTCCAGCGCGGCGAGCAGGGCGACCTGATCAATGCGGCGCAGCGCGGCGAAGCGGGGCTGACCTATTAGCGCGCGAATGCGTTGGCCGCGCGTGATCTGGGCGCGCACGCGTTGATCCGTGAGCCCGCCGAAGCGTGTGAATAGTTCGAGTTCCTGGAACTGGGCGTAGTCGAGCCGCAAGCGTCCTGCGACGTCGCGCAATGCGCGCGCCTGGGCCTTGCCGCCGACCCGGCTGACGCTGAGCCCAACGTCGATTGCGGGCCGCTGGTCGCTCGCGAACAATCGCGAGTCCATGACGATCTGCCCGTCCGTGATCGAAATCAGGTTGGTCGGGATATAGGCGGCGAGATTGCCCGCGTCGGTTTCGGCGATCGGCAAAGCGGTCAGCGAACCCCCGCCGAGCGCCTCGGACAATTTCGCCGCGCGCTCCAGGAGCCGCGCATGGAGATAGAAGACGTCGCCGGGATAGGCCTCGCGACCGGGCGGCTGGCGGGTCAGGAGCGCGAGCTCGCGATGGGTCGCGGCGTGCTTGGTCAGATCGTCGATCACAACGAGCGCATGACCGCCGCGGTCGCGAAAATATTCCGCGATCGTGAAGCCCGCGAATGGGGCGGTCCATTGCAGGCCCGCCGGCGCCGCCGCCGAGGCGACGACGAAGACGCAGCGCTCCGGCGCGCCGTGATCGCGCACCGCCGCGATCGCCCGCTCGATCGCGCTCGCGCGCTGGCCGACCGCGACATAAATGCAAATCACATCGGTGCGTTTCTGCTGGATGATCGTGTCGATCGCGATCGAAGTCTTGCCGGTCGCACGGTCGCCTATGATCAATTCGCGCTGGCCGCGCCCGAGCGCGAACATTGCGTCGACCGCCAGGATCCCGGTTTCCAGGGGTTCGCTGACCAGGGCGCGTTCGAGGATCGCCGGCGCCGCGCGCTCGATCGGACTTCGCTTGAGCGCCGCGAGCGAGGGTCCGTCGTCGAGCGGTCGCCCGAGCGGATCGACCACGCGTCCGAGCAGCGCCTCGCCGACCGGCGCATCCACGACCTCGCCACTCGCGGCGACCCGGGCGCCGGCCTCGACCCCGTCGGCGGAATCGAGCAGCACCGCCGCGATGTGGTCCTCTTCCAGCGTAGGGCGAACCCGACCTCGCCGCTCTCGAAGCGCAGAATTTCATTAAGGCGCGCCTCCTCGAGGCCGGAGACATGCGCGACGCCGTCGGCGATCCGCTCCACCCGGCCAAGCGATTCCGAGACCGGCTTCAGCTCAGTCCGGGCGAGTGCGGCGCGTTGGCGCGCGAGCCAGTCCCCGTCAAGCGTCATGTGGGCAGAGCCGCGTCGTCGGACTTGAACTCTTTGGCGAGGCGATCGAGGTCCGCGCGCAAGCTGTTGCGCACGCGCGCGTGCGGCGTTTCGATTTCCAGGCCGGCGATCAGTTTGGGGGCGATCTCGAAGATTAGCTCCACAGGACGCCCGAGCGCGCGCTCGAGCGCTTTCCGGCAGTCCTCGGCTTCGCCGGGTTCAGGCTTTCTGGCGGCCTTTACGCGCAGCGGCGCGCCGCCGGCGCCGATTTCGGCCCGATTCGCCTCGGGCAGCGCAGCGATCGCGTCGGCGAGGCCGGCGACGAACCCGGCGATCCGACTCCTATCCGGCAGGCGCTGCATCAGCCGTTCCGCAATGTCGAGCGCCAGTTCGCCCGCGCGCTCGGAGATCGCGGCAGCGGCGTCCTCGCGTTGTCGACAGGCATCTTCGTGCGCATGTGCCACAAGGTCGCTGGCTTCTTTACGCGCGGCGGCGATGAGCGTCCGTCGCAGCGTCTCGGCCTCCGCCGCCGCGGCGCGAAGCGCATCCGCGCGGCCCTGGGCGAGCTTGGCCGCCTCGGCCTCCGCGGATTGGCGCGCGCGCTCTGCCTCGGCCTGAATTGCCTTGGCGTCGTCGAGCAGCTTTCCCGCCGCGGCGCGCCGCCTGGCGACGATGTCGGCGACCGGGCGGAACAGGAACCGGCTCAAGATCCAAATCAGGATCAGGAGATTGACGGTCTGCAGCGCGAGGGTCGCCCAGTCGAAACGCATGACCGAGGCCGATCATTTCACGAAGGGATTGGCGAACAGCACAAGCAGAGCGATGACCAGGCAATAGATCGCCATGGTCTCGATCATAGCCAGGCCCACAAACAAGGTGCGCGAGACGGTTCCTGCCGCCTCGGGCTGGCGAGCGATCGCCTCCATGGCCGCGGCGACCGCGCGTCCTTCGGCAAGAGCCGGGCCGATCGCGCCGAAAGAGACCGCCATCGCGGCCGCGAAAATGCTGACGATTTCGATCCAGTTCATGATGACGGCGTCTCCGGGTTGGCTTTTTGTTGGGGCGCGGTTCGCTCGCCTACCGCGGCGCCGATGAAGACGGTCGCAAGCACGGCGAAAATATAGGCCTGCACGGCGCCGGTGAGCAGTTCGAGCGCCATCAGCGGAATCGGCGCGATCAGTCCGGCGAGCGTGAGGACTATGGCGATTACGAACACGCCGCTCATCACGTTGCCGAAAAGGCGCACGATCAACGAGAAGGTGCGCGTGAGTTGCTCGACGACGTTGAGCGGGATCATAACCCAGCTCGGCTCCGCGAAGGTTGAGAGATAGCCGCCCAGTCCGCGCGAACGGATCCCGTAGACCAGCGTCGCGGCGAAAACGATGAAGGCGAGCGCGGCGTCCGTTTCGAGGCGCGCCGTGGGCGGCTCGAGCCCGGGCGCCAATCCGATCCAGTTGGCGGCGAGGATGAACAGGAAAATCGAGCCGATCAGCGCGCGATAAGGTGCGGGGTCGACGCCCATCGTGTCGCGGATCTGGTCGTCGATCGCGTCGACCAGGATTTCCAGCACCGTCTGCGGCGTCGAGGGCGTCAACGACAGCCGGCGGGTCGCCAGCGCGCCGCCGCCGCCGAGCAGCGCGATCAACCCCCAGGTGACCACGACCGGCGGCGTGATCGCAACCGGTCCAATCGAAACGAGCGGGTGGAGTTCGAGCGGCGAGTTCATGTGACGCGCCCCAGACGTCGCAAAAAAAGCGCGCGCGCCGCGAGCACGCCCAGCGCGCCGGCGACGAGCGCAAGCGCGCCATGCCAGGCAAGCGCGAAAAGGCCGCCGGCAAGCACGGCGAAGCGGGCGAACTGCAACGCCATCGCTCTGACCGGCTGGCCGGCGAGGAAGACATTTACGCCGACCCAGAGCGAACCGAAATGGGCCAGGCCGATGACCGCGCCGCCGAGCAGGCCGATGGTCAAAGCGGCGCTCATGACCGGTGCATCCATTTCCACGCCGACCAGAACCCGATCGCGGCGCCGATGACAATTGCTGGCGCTGTGAAAAATACGCCGGTCTTGAGCGCATGATCGAGCTGGCGGCCCAGAAATACGGCGATCAGAACTGGCGTGACAATCGCCCAGCCGAGCACGCCGATCTGACCGAGGCGGGAGGCGAGCGAGGGTTCCGGGTTTTCGCGTCCTTGCTGCGCGCGGCTCGCGGCGCGGCGGGCAGTGTCGGCGAGATCGCGCGCGCCGCCGTCCGGCTGGACGCCGGTCATGCCTCGCCCTCCCCGCCCGAGGCGAAAGCGCCTTCAGGCCGCAGCAGCCGCATCAACTGGCGCACCGCTCGGGCGTGCAGGCGCGTCGCGTCGACTTTCGCGCGCCGTTCGGCGTCAATCTCGGCAGCGCGAAGCGCTTCCACTTCGGCGCGCAGTCGGGAAAGGTCGTCGCCGAGCGCGCCACGACGGCAGGCGATTTCAACGCGTTGGCCGGCGGAAACAGTCAGGACCCCGCCGCTTGTCACGCAATAACTCCAGCCGCCCTCGACTCCGCGCCAGCTCAGCACCGACGCCGGCAACACTGTGAGAAGATCGGCGTGGCCCGCTAACACGCCGAATCCGCCGCTTTCGTCCTCGGCCCTAAGCGAAGCGACGTCGGGGCGGTCGACCAGGATCTGCGACGGCGTGACGATGCGCAGACGGAAAACGTTCATGACGTCGCCGCTTCCTTGGCGCGCGCCTCGTCGAGCGCCCCAATCATGTAAAAGCGAATTCTCGCGCCAACCATCGCATTCGCCTGCGAGAATCGCCTTGCAGCCGGCGATGGTGTCGGCGAGCGCGACCGAGCGGCCGGGTGTTCCGGAGAAAGCTTCGGTCACCGAGAACGGTTGGGTCAGGAAGCGCTGCAGACGCCGCGCGCGCTCGACGAGGACGCGGTCCTCGGCGCCGAGCTCCTCGATGCCCAGCAATGCGATCACGTCCTGCAAGCCGCGGTAATGCTCGATGGCCCGCCGCGCCTGCGTCGCGACTTCGGCGTGCTCCTTGCCGACGATAAGCGGGTCCAGCAGGATCGACGACGAAGCGATCGGGTCGATGGCGGGATACATGCCCTCGGCCGCCATCGCGCGCGAAAGCATCACGATGCTGTCGACATGCGAGGCGATCGTGGTGACGGCCGGATCGGTGAAATCGTCGGCGGGGACATAGACCGCCTCGATCGCGGTCATGGCCACGCCCTGCGCGGAGGCGATGCGCTCCTGCAAGGCGCCGACCTCGCTCGCCAACGTCGGCTGGTAGCCGACGCGAGAAGGCAATCGCCCGAGCAGGCCCGAGACCTCGGCCCCGGCCTGGACGAAGCGGAACAGGTTGTCCATCAGCAATAATACGTTGCGCCGTGAGTTCGTCGCGAAAATGCTCGGCGATCGTGATCGCGGTCATCGGCGCGCGCCAGCGCGCGCCCGGCGGCTCGTTCATCTGGCCGTAGACCAACACGGTCCGCCCGACGACGCCCGAATTCGTCATGTCGAGCAGCATCTCGTGCCCTTCGCGCGAGCGCTCCCCCACGCCCGCGAAGACCGAAAGCCCATTGTAGCGCTCCACCATGGCGTGGATGAGCTCCATGACAAGCACGGTCTTGCCCACCCCGGCGCCGCCGAACATGGCGGCCTTGCCGCCCTGGGCGATCGGCGTCATCAGGTCGATCGCCTTGATGCCGGTGGAGAACAATTCCGGCGCCCCGCCGCGCACCGAAAGCCGCGGCGGCGGGCTGTGGATCGGGCGGCGGGGAATGTCTGCGGGAAGCGCTGCGCCGCCGTCGCCGACCTCGCCCAGCACGTCGACCAGCCGACCCAACATCGTCTCGCCGACCGGCGTCGTCACCGGGCCGCCCGTTGCGCGCACTCGGTCCCCGCGGCGCAAGCCATTTGTCGAACGCAATGCGATCGCGCGTACGGTGGTCTCGTCGAGATGAGCCTGAGTCTCCGCCGAGACCGCGCTTCCGTCTTCGCTCAAGATTTCCAACGCATCGTCGAGCGCCGGCAAGGCCTCATTCGGAAAACGCACGTCGACCACGGCGCCGCGCACCGCTATGACGCGTCCGTCCGCCTTGCTCGCCTTGTCAGTCGCCTGCGCGTCGGCCATCGATACATGCCACGACAGCAGGGCTGCGGCGGCAATGACCTGCGTCAATGACGGACCTCGCGGATGTTGCGCCAGCCTCGAAATTGGGCGCTCCCGCGCAGGGTCGAGGCAACCCATTCATTGACTTCTGCGTGAATTGGCCTATACGGACCCCGCCGGGAGCAGACTTGCGGCTCCGGCTCCGCGCGGCGAAAATGTCTCGGCCCCGTGCGACGCGCAGGACGATGCGCCTGCAAACGAGGGACGCTCCGAGCGCCCGGTTAATAATCTCTCATGTGAGTTAGAATGAAATTTGATGAACTCGGCCTGAGCGAGAAAGTGCTCAAAGCCGTCGAGGCGTCGGGTTACGATACCCCTACGCCGATCCAGGCCCAGGCGATCCCCTACGCTTTACAGGGGCGCGACGTGCTAGGCATAGCGCAGACCGGAACCGGCAAGACGGCGGCGTTTACGCTGCCAATGCTTTCCATGCTGGAAAAAGGCCGCGCGCGGGCTCGAATGCCGCGCACGCTAATTCTCGAGCCGACGAGGGAACTCGCGGCGCAGGTGGAAGAGGCGTTCGGCAAGTACGGCGTCAACCACAAGCTCAATCTTGCGCTGCTGATCGGCGGCGTTTCTTTCGGAGATCAGGAAGCCAAGATCATGCGCGGCGCTGACGTGCTGATCGCGACTCCGGGCAGACTGCTCGATTTCGCGGAGCGTGGCAAGATCCTCCTCACCGGGATCGAGATCCTCGTTATCGACGAGGCCGACCGCATGCTCGACATGGGCTTCATCCCCGACATCGAACGCATCTGCAAGCTGGTGCCGTTCACCCGCCAAACGCTGTTTTTCTCGGCGACCATGCCGCCCGAAATTACACGTCTGACCGAGCAATTCCTCCACAATCCGGTGCGCGTCGAGGTCTCCCGCCCGGCCTCGACCGCGACCAACATTACTCAGACGTTGGTGCGCTCCGGCTCCTCGCCCGAGGAAAAGCGGGCGACGTTGCGCCGATTGATCCGCACCGCCGAGAATTTCAAGAACGCAATCATCTTCTGCAATCGCAAGCGCGACGTTCAGGTCGTATACCGCTCGCTCGAAAAGCACGGCTTTTCCGTTGGCGCGCTCCACGGCGACCTCGACCAGCGCGCGCGTATGGCGGCGCTCGACGCATTTCGAAACGATCAAGTTCAACTTCTGGTCTGCTCCGACGTCGCGGCGCGCGGTCTCGACATTCCCGACGTCAGCCATGTGATCAATTACGACGCGCCGCACCACGCGGAGGATTATGTCCACCGCATCGGACGCACCGGCCGGGCGGGCAAAAGCGGCGTCGCGCTCACGATCGCGACACGCGCCGACACGCGCTCGATTGACGAGATCGAGAAGCTGATCGGAACCAAGATCGACGTGGCGCCCGCCATAGAGGGCGCCGATGAAGCAATGGCCCTGGAAACGGTTGCGCATGAGCCGCGCGGTCAGGGGCGTGGACACGGGCGCGACGCGGGACACGGCCGCGAACGCGGCCCTAGACGGGACCGCGGTCACGGCGAGCGCGCGGCGGCGGCTCCGACGCAAGAGAGCCTGGCTCCGCAGAGCGCGGAGAGGCCGGAGCGGTCGGAACACGCGCCGCGCCGCGAGCGTCCGCGGCGCGAAGACCATCCGGCGGCCCCCGAACGCAGTGGCGAGCCGCTGCAACCCGTGCGCCGCCCCGAGCCGGGCCGGCCTGTGCGGCGCCCCGAGGGACGCGAAGATCGCGAAGAGCGCGTGATCGGTCTTGGCGACCACGTCCCAAGCTTCCTGTTGCGCCCGACGCGTGCGCCCAGACGGGCCGGCGCCGAAGCCGAGGACTGAGAAAAGCTTAAGCGCGGTGCGGAACGCCCCGCCGGAGAGGGCAAGACGGTGGCCGCCGTTCAGGCCGCCGCGGCGCTGACTCGGTTGCGGCCTTCCGATTTGGCCCGGTAGAGCGCCTGGTCGGCCTGCCGATAAAGTTCATGGGAGTCGTAGCTCTCCTGCAACTCCGCCAGCCCGACCGACGCCGTAATCGAGATCGACTGCCCAATCTTGCCAATCGTGAAGGCTTCGCGCTCGATCGCCAACCTTGCCCGTTCCGCGATTCGGGTGGCCGCGGTCACGCTGACGCCCGGCATGACCATTACAAACTCCTCGCCGCCCAATCGGCATAGCAGGTCGCCGCCGCGGATGATGCCGCGCAGCCGGTCCGCGAACGCCTTCAGGACATCGTCGCCGGCGTCGTGGCCGTAAGTGTCATTGACGCGCTTGAAGTGGTCGATGTCGAGGATCATCAGGGTCAAGGGCGCGCGCCGAATCCTCGCGTTTTCGAGCATCGTCCCCAGGTGGTTTTCAAGGAAGCGACGATTGTTCAGACCGGTTAGCTGATCGAACAACGCGAGCTCGATCGACTGTTGCACTTTTTCTCGAAGACTGTCGGCGTAGCGCTTCTGGCGCAACTGTGTGCGCACCCGCGCCAGCAGTTCGTTTCGGTCGACAGGACGGCTGAGCCAGTCGTTGATTCCCAGGTCCAGACCGCGCAGGATGCGCGAACGATCCTCGATGTCGGCGATCAGAAGGATGGGAAGATTTCGGGTGCGCTCCAGCGCGCGGATTTGGCTGCACAGACGCAACGCGTCGTAGCTTTCCAAACCTAAGCTGATGATAATGACGTCGACATTGTCCTCGGCCGCCTTGAACATCGCCTCCTGGGCATTCGACTCGACAGTCAGGACATGATGCGGGCTCAGGGCCTGCACGATGCGCTCCGACGAACTCTTGCGATCGTCGACCAGCAAGAGACGGCCGCGCCTTCCATCCTCGGCGCTCGGCGTTCCGAAGGGCGCGATCATGCCAAGGGCGACGGTCGTGTTGGCGCGGTTGCGCAACTCGTCGATCACCACTTTGAGCCGCGCGAACGAGCGCACGCGCGCGATCAAGTGCATCTCGTCGATCGGCTTGGTCACGAAATCATCGGCGCCCGCTTCCAGCCCCCTGACGCGATCGGACGGTTGATCGAGGGCAGTCACGAGGATGATCGGCAGATGCGCGGTGGATATATGGCCCTTCAGGCGTCTGCAGACTTCGAAGCCGTCCATGCCCGGCATCATCACGTCGAGCAGCACGATATCGCACAGGCCTTTCTCGCAGATCGCAATCGCGTCGCCGCCGTTGGAGGCGGAGATGACGTCGAAATACTCGGCGTTCAATCGGACTTCCAGCAGCTTCCGGTTGGCGGCGTTGTCGTCGACGACCAATATTCGCGCGGTCATGGCCTAATGGGCTCCGAGAAAATGATCTATGGTCTCAAAAAACTTGGCGACCGAAATAGGTTTGGACAAATAGGCTTCGCATCCGCCTTGCCGGATTTTCTCCTCGTCGCCTTTCATCGCGAAGGCGGTGACGGCGATGACCGGAATCGATCGTAATTCCTCGTCGTCCTTCAACCATTGGGTAACCTCGAGGCCGGAAACCTCGGGCAACTGGATGTCCATCAGAATCAGGTCCGGGCGGTGTTTGCGCGCCAATTCGACCGCCTCGACGCCGTTGCGGGTTTGCAAAATATTGCAACCTCTGGTTTCGACCAGATCGTTGAAGAGCTTCATATTGAGCTCATTGTCCTCTACGATCAGCACGGTCTTCGCCATCGGGATCCCATTTGACGCGGCGCTCTTGCTCGGCTCAAGAACATTTTTCGCGCGTTAGAAGCTTAAGGCAGAGAAATTTACGAAAGGAGAATCCGTTCTTGACCAGAAGGCCCAATCGCAAAATATTAGATTTATCCTCGTTTTCCACAGACGTCGCGATCGCCGCGCTGGGCTTTCTCGCCGCCGATACAGAACGCCTCGAACGGTTTCTGGCCCTGTCGGGCCTCGGCCCACACAACTTGCGGCAAGCCGCAAGCGACCCCGCCTTCCTAGGCTCTGTATTGGAATATATCGTATCCGACGAGCCGCTGCTGCTCGCTTTGGCAAAGAATCAGGGGTGGACCCCAATTGAAGTGATCCGCGCGCGCGACGCCCTCGCCGGCGGACCTCCCCCACTGACGTGACGCCAGCGCGGCCCGCCGAAACTAGCGGCGCCATCTGCCGCGACTGCCTCTCGACCCTGCCGTCCCAGGGTGCGACTTTAGGGCGCTGCCCGGCCTGCGGCTCGCCGCGATTACTAAATCTTGCGGCCGCGGCGGGCCTTTCGCTCGCCCACGTCGATTGCGACGCCTTTTATGCCTCGGTGGAGAAGCGTGATCGGCCCGAACTCGCCGATAAGCCGGTCATCGTCGGCGGCGGCGGTCGGCGAGGCGTCGTCTCGACCGCGTGCTACATCGCTCGCACATGGGGCGTGCGTTCGGCGATGCCTATGGCGTCCGCGCTGAAGCTTTGTCCCGAGGCGATCGTTCTGCCGCCGGATATGGCCAAGTACGCGCGTGTCGGTCGCGAAATCCGCGAGAGGATGTTCGAGCTGACGCCGCTGGTCGAACCCATTTCGATCGACGAGGCTTTCCTCGATCTGGCCGGATGCGAAGCGGTTCACGGCATGAGCGCCGCAGAAACTCTGGCGAGATTCGCGCATAGGATCGAGCTAGAAATCGGCGTCACTGTCTCGGTCGGGCTGAGTTATTGCAAATTCTTGTCGAAGCTGGCTTCGGACATGGACAAGCCGCGCGGCTTCGCCGTCATCGGCCGCCAAGAGGCGATGGAGCGGCTCGCCCCGCTCGGGGTCGGGCGTCTCTGGGGCGTCGGCAAGGTCGCCGAGGAGCGCTTCAATCGGCTCGGACTCCGAAAGATCAGCGATTTGCAGGCCCTCGACGAGCCAAAGGCGGTCGCGCTGCTGGGCGAGGACGGGCGCCGGCTGTGGCGGCTCGCCCGCGGCGTCGACGAACGCAAGGTTGAGATCGAGCGCGACGCCAAAAGCCTGTCGGCGGAAATCACGTTTGATTTCGACGTGGCCGACCGCGCCGAATTGGAGCGCACCCTGCTCGGTCTGTGCGAGCGCGTCGCCGCGCGATTGAAAAAGGCGGAACTTTCCGCCGGAGGGATCACGTTGAAGTTGCGCACGCCGGATTTCAAGCTGCGCACCCGCACCCGCTCCGGTTTGGCGCCGACGCAGTTGGCGACCCGGCTATTTCAGGTGGCGCGCGCGCTGCTCGCGGCGCAGCCCAATGGCGAGCGTTATCGGCTGATCGGAGTCGGCGCCGCGGATCTGAGGCCCGGCCACGCGGCCGATGAATTTGATTTGATCGAGGGCGACCGGACGCGCGAGAAGGCGCGAGAGTCCGCGATCGACGCGCTCCGCGACAAATTCGGCGCTCGCGCCATCGTTCGAGGACTCGCCTTCAAACCGGGCGGGCCAAGCCGAAGCTGAGATTTTCCGCTATTTCCCGCAGGTCGGCGTAGCCAGCCACTCAATTTTGCTCAGCTTGGCGGCCAGGATGAATGCGCCGTAGTCGAGCTTCAGCGTGCCGGAGACGCCATTTTCATAGAGATCGAACGACAGTACGTATTCCGGCGCGGCATCCTTCGCCTTTTCGTCGAAATAGGAAATCGAAACCGGCCAGCGTCGGACCTTGGCAAGGGCGTCGGAAGCCTCCGCGTCTGGGCCAGGACCCGTCTCCTCCTTACCAATGACGGTCAGGGTTGCGAAGACCTTCTTGCCTGTGTCGGAGCCATCGTAAACTCGCGCCTCCATCGGGCCGCCGCCAGCTTTGGCTCGCTCGATGATCCGCACTATGTGCTGGGTCGGGAACAGGATATCCTTGCCTAGGTCGAGTTTTTCCTTGCTTGGCTTGGTCAGATCCACAGTCGTGGCGCCGCTTTCGCTTCGCGCGGCGGAGCCCGAGATCGGCGGATCTTCGCTCGCGGCGCTGCGGGCTTCGATCTCGAACTTGAGCGTCTTAGCGTCCCCGTCCTCGAACGTGACGGAACTGATGTCCGAAGAGATTGGATCGCCTTCGTTTCGCTGGAGTTCGGTCACCTGCCGGAAATTCGAGGCGTAGCCCTCGCACGACGACCCGCGAAACTCGTAGGCGATCAGACCGGTCGCCGCAACCGGCGTCGCCGCGCTCGGCGGCTTGCTCGTATCGGTGCCGGCCAGAGTGATCTCGTAGGCTGCGCGGTGCGACGCGAGCGGCATGAGCGTGTCGGCGCGCGCCACAGCGATCGACGCTAACAATGCGAGGACCGTCAGCGTTAGTGTCGACTTCATGCATCGTCTCCGGCGCGTCTCAAGAGAGTGATGCGCAACTTGTCGCCGCCGTTTCCGGCGCTTTCGTGGCCGCGCAGGCGATCAGTCCTCTCCGCCCTCCTCGAGCGCGCCCCATACTTGTTCCAACGGCGCCGCTTCGTCCAATGGCTCCTCGTCGGGCCGAAGGGCGTCGGCGTCGTTGGGCTGCGGGATGCCGAAACCGGCGGGCAATTTGCCCTCGAACAGACCCGCGCCCTGCAATTCGTCGAGGCCCGGCAGGTCGCCGATCGTGTCGAGACCAAAATGGATGAGGAACGCTGAGGTCGTGCCGTAGGTAATCGGGCGTCCAGGCGCCTTGCGGCGACCGCGCATGCGGATCCAGCCCGCCTCCATCAACACGTCGAGCGCGCCCTTGGAAACCGCGACGCCGCGGATTTCCTCGATGTCGGCCCGGGTGACCGGTTGATGGTAAGCGATAATCGCAAGCGTCTCTATCGCCGCGCGCGAGAGCTTGCGCTTCTCCTGGTCCTCGCGCGCAAGCAACCAGGCCATGTCGCCTGCGGTGCGAAACATCCAGCGGCCCCCGGCGCGTACGAGATTGACGCCGCGGTTGGAATACTGGCGCTGCAATTCAGCGAGCGCCGCCGGCACGTCACATCCGTCACGCATGCGCGAGGCGATCGTGGCCTCGTCCAAAGCCTCAGCGGAAGCGAACAGAAGCGCTTCCGCGACGCGGACATCCTCAGCGGTGAAGCGAGGGTCGGTTGAATTGTCAAAGAGTTGCGCGACTACGCCCATTTCATTCCCTAACTGAGTGCCTTAACGCTTTGAATTATCGTCACGCCGCGGCGTCTTGCGGTTCTTCGGTCGCGATCGCGGCGCGCACATAGATAGGCGCGAAAGCCCGTTCCTGCCGGATCTCGATCTGCCCCTCGCGCACCATTTCCAGCGACGCGGAGAAGGACGATGCACGCGCGGTGCGGCGCATCTTGGGATCGACGCAATATTCGATCAGCCAGCTGTCGAGATCGGTCCAATCCTGTGTCTGGCCGATTAGGCTGGTCAACACCTCGCGCGCCTCGGCAAGCGACCAGACTTCGCGCGGCTTCATCTTGACGCTGGCGCGGGCGTGCTTTTGGGTTTGCTGCGCGTAAGCCGAAAGGAGGTCGTAGAGGGTCGCCTGATACACGACCGAAGTCGAGGTCGCGACCGCCTCCGGAGCGCCGCGTGCAAAAACGTCGCGCCCGAGACGAACCCGATTGATCAGCAATTCGGCGGCGCGGCGGATCTCTTCGAGCCGACGCAGACGCCTCGCCAACGCGTCGGCCAGCCCAGCGGCGTCGCCCGCCTCGGCCTTGGGGGGCGTCGGGAGCAGCAGACGCGACTTCAGATAGGCCAGCCACGCCGCCATCACGAGATAATCGGCCGCAAGCTCGAGACGTAGTTTGCGCGCCGCTTCGACGAACAGTAGATATTGATTTGCGAGTTCGAGGATCGAAATCCGCGCGAGATCCACCTTCTGCCGCCGCGCGAGTTCGAGCAGCAGGTCGAGCGGCCCCTCGAAGCCGTCGAGATCCACGGTGAAGGCCGGCTCGCCGACCGCCCTTTCCGTCTCGAATTCATTAACTGGGGCCAACGCTTCCGCCACCCGAATCGCCTCCATGAGCGTTCCAGGGACCATCGCTTGTGAGTGTGCCGAGGGCAAGGCGCCATAGGCGCCCATCCACAGTCCCCCATATAACGATATTCACAGCAATTCTTAACCAATTCCGTAAAGGTAAACAATAGGTTCCAAGGCTTTTGGGCGCGTTATTGATTGCATTCGAACGATGTCGGAATAACGTCACAGGCGTCGGGCAAGACCGCCAAGCGGTTCTTGACCGGAAATAGAGATACCCCGCGGGGTGCTCGGGTCCGCCGCATCTCCCGGGTCCGTGGGGTCGGCCGGTCTGGCGTAGCGAAGGAGTGGCCTCCTCAAAGCTGCGTCAGGCCGGCCACCTCTATAAAGTCGGACAGCCGCCGCCCCTTCAAATCCTCAGTAGCGCCTCAGCAGGCTGACCAGCTTGCCCTGAATGCGCACTCTGTCCGGGCCGAAAATCCGCGTCTCGTATGCAGGATTGGCCGCTTCCAGCGCGATGGAGGCGCCGCGCTTGCGCAGACGCTTGAGGGTCGCCTCTTCGTCGTCGATCAGCGCGACGATGATGTCGCCGGTTTCGGCCGTGTCCTGCTTACGAATGATGACTGTGTCGTTCTCGAAAATGCCGGCCTCGACCATCGAGTCGCCGCGGACCTCGAGCGCGAAATGATCGCCGCCGCCCAGGAAATCCGGCGGCATGGCGATCGTCTGCATTCGGCTCTGGATCGCCTCGATCGGCGTGCCCGCGGCGATGCGGCCCATGACCGGGATCATAACCGGCGGATTGTCGTTGGTCGCCGCCGGCGCTGGCGCCCTGACGCGGCCGAGATTGCCGGGAATGACGCTCGGAGAGAATTTCTGCGGCCGCGGCGCCGGCACGGTCGCCGAATTCAGGCAGGCGCAGCACTTCGATCGCGCGCGCGCGATTGGCGAGCCGCTTGATAAAGCCGCGCTCCTCAAGCGCCATGATCAGCCGATGGATTCCGGACTTCGATTTCAGGTCGAGCGCGTCCTTCATCTCGTCGAACGACGGCGGGACGCCCTCCTCCTGCAATCGCTCGTGTATGAACCGCAGCAGTTCGCTTTGTTTTCTCGTCAGCATGGAAACCCCCGGGGCCTATCAAGTCGCGATTCGCGCAGCGAGGCCGTTAGAAGGCGAGAATCGCGGCAAGGCGTAAACAAATCACGAACAAACCTCTATCTGTTCGCTTTGCGTTCTGCAAGAGGAAAGGCGGGGCAGTTCGGAATTTCCGAGGTTTCATGGGCGCCGCGGGGAAAAATGCTTCGCTCCGGCGAGCCCGTCGTTGAACTACGCCGCAAGCCCCGGCCACATCGACTTAAGTCGCGCCCTGCCCTCTGACGGATCGAACGGCTGCCCGCCGGCGGAGATGATCCGCAACGCTGCGTCGGCGCGCCGTAACGCCTCGCCTGAAAGCTCTGGCGTGGCCTCGAGAACCGGGCGCGCCTCGCCAAGGTCGCCGTTGCAATGTAGCGCGAGATCGACGCCGGCGGCGAATGCGGCGCGCGCGCGCGCGTCGAATGGACCGCCGAGCGCTTTCATCGATAGATCGTCGCTGATCAACAGCCCTTCGAAGCCGATCTTGGCGCGAATGATGTCGCGTACGACGCTTCGCGAAGTCGTGGCGGGTCGGTGAGGGTCCAGGGCCGTGTACACCACATGCGCGGTCATCGCGGCGGGCGCATCGGCGAGCGCCTTGAAGGGCGCGAAGTCGCGTTCCTCCAGCGCTTCGCGGCTTGCGTCCACCACAGGCAGTTCGAGATGACTGTCGGCGCGTGCGCGGCCGTGCCCAGGAATGTGCTTGACGACCGGCAGTACGCCGCCCGCGATCAGACCCTCGATCACGGCGCGGCCGAATTCGGCGACGCGCGCGGGCGTCCGGCTGTAGGCGCGCGAGCCGATCACCGCGTGGGTCTTCTCGTCGGCGACGTCGAGCACGGGCGCGCAGTCGACGGTGATGCCGACTTCGGTCAAATCATGCGCGATCAGCCGGGCAGCGAGCCTCGCGGCGTCGAGCGCGCGGTCAGGCGCGAGTTCGGCCTCAAATCGCGCGGCGGCGGGATACGCGTCCCATAGCGGCGGGCCCATGCGCTGCACGCGCCCGCCCTCCTGGTCGATCATGACCGGCGCCTCGGCGCGTCCTACCGCTTCGCGAAACATGGCGGCAAGCGCGCGTAGTTGGTCGCGGTCGACCACGTTGCGCTTGAACAGAATCAGGCCCCAAGGTTGCGCCTCGCGCAGGAAAGCGAGTTCCTCGGCGCTCAGGACCGGCCCCAGGCAGCCGCAAATGAATGCGCGCGTCATGTCGCCGCCCCCCGCCCAGCCAAGTTCAGTTCTTGGCGATGAAACAATCGCCGCCGCTGGCCTTGACTTTGGCGCACAACGCGGCGGCGTCGGCTTTCGAATAACCAGACGCGCGCACGCGATAGATCGTTTCGCCATTGACCTCGGCTTTATGGACGCCGAGCGAGGCTCCGCCGAGATCGGCGCTGTATTTGGTCTGCAGCTTGGCGATCGCACTCTGGGCGTCGGCTTCGGAACGCGGCGCCGCAAGTTGCACCGCCCATTCGCCGATGCCGCCGACCGTGGCGGCCGGGGTCGTGGTTTGGGCGGGAGCTTGCGTCGCGGGCGCCGCGCCTTCGGCCTTTGCGGCCTCCTCGCCCGGCGGGCGTAGCTTGGTCGGCAGCTTGGCGGGCTTTTCCGTCGTCGCGGTCGGGCCGGCCCCGAGCTGCATGGGCGCGCCCGTCGAGTCGGTCGCCGCATTCGCATCGCTCTTGGCGACGTTGACGCGCGCCGAGGACTTGGCCGGCGGCTTGGGCGTCAGATCGGCGCCTGTCGTATTCGGCTGCCCGGCAGCGGTTTCAAGTTTCTTCACCGTCGAGGCGGCGCTCGGGCCGGAACTCGGCGAGGGATTCGGGATCGCAGCGGACGAAGCCGGCGCGGTGGGGGCGACGGCCGCAGGGGCGACCGGCGCCGAGGCAACGCCGGACGACGCCGCCGAAGCGGCTGGAACTGCGGGCGCCGCGGGGATCGAGTTGGCTGCCACCAGAGTGCCGTCTGGCCGCACGGTGACGGTTTTGACCCGCTTTCCCTGGCCGATCGCCGCAGGCGGCGGCGCTGCGGGAGGCGTCGAGGCGGTCGCGAGCGGCGGCGCGTTCGCGAATCCGTCGCCTGTCGCAACAATCGGGGTATTGACGGTCGGGGCGACCGGGCTTGATGGGTCGGGCGTAGCGGGCGTGTTGGTTGGCGCCGGGCGCGCGGCAAGATCAACCGGCTGCTCTTCGTTGGTGACAACCTTGACCGGCGCGGGCGTCGCCGAATTCTTTTGTCAGCAACGCTCCGGAGTCGCCGGGTGATTGCACCGCCGCCTCGCTCGGCGGAGCCACCTTGTTGGGGCCTTCGGCGGCCATGATGTGCGGCGGCGGCCTTCGGACCACCTGTGACGCCGACTTTCATCGCTACCGCGCCCGCGACCAGAACAAGCGCGACCGCGACCAGGCCGCCGACTTTCAGGCGCCAGAATCTGGGCCGTCCTTCCGGGACTGTGATGACGGGTTCGTCGCCATAGGGCGGTTCGGCATTCTCTTCGGCCTCGACTTCTTCTTCAGATTCATCAGGTTCGGCCAGGATTTTTTCGAAGGCCTCCTCGAAAGACGGACGCAAATCGGCGGTTTCGATGGCCTCGGCTTCAGGCGCGGGTTCCGGCGCTGCCGGCGGCGCGATGGGTGCGACCGGCACTCTTGGAAGCGTAATGGTGAGCGGAGGCGGAGGCGCGAATGACGCGACCGGCGTCCGCGGCGGCGAAATCGTTGGAACGGGCGGGGCCGGCGGCGGCGTCACAACCCCGAGCGGCGCGTCGACGGATTCGGTCTCCTCCGGCGCGGTCCGAGGAGCTTCGAGCGTCGCCGAGCGCGTCGCGGCGATGTCGACCACCCGTTCGCCGCCTCTCGGGCGATCCGACGCGATCGTATTGACAAGACGGGTCAGCTCTTCGAGGGGGTCTTCAACCGCGCCCTGCTGCGTCCCGGCCGCCCGAAGACGGCGCTCGAATTCTTCCAGGTTGATCTCGGGGACCGTTCTGCCCTTCGAGCCGTTCATCATCGACCTCGCTCGGATCGCGCTCTCCTCAATGGTCAGGCAACGCTCCCCGCCTTGATTTCGCGCCCTGCGCCGGCGAATTCGAACTGAATATCCGGCGCGTCTATCGCATTCTCCCGGCGCGCTCACGCCCAGAATGCCGAGGGCGGACCGCAAGACCAGCGCCACCGCCGAGGCGAGCGCGATCCGGGCTTCGGTCAACCTTAAACTTTTTTCATTAACGAACCGCAAATGTGGCGATTCTTTACCCCTGTTCCAGTGCGCATGAAAAAGCGTCGCCAAGTCATGGGCGAAAAAGGCGATTCGGTGCGGTTCCCGCGCTTCCGCGGCCTGCAGAATGACGCGCGGAAAATGCGAGAGCGCCCGCATCAGGCCGCGCTCGCTCTCATCCGAGAGCAAGGCGAGATCGGCGCTTGGCCAGCGCCGCCGGCGTCTGAGTCGAGATCGGGAAACGCCGACGCCGCCTGCCGCAGGATGCTGCAGGCGCGCGCATGCGCATACTGGACGTAGAAGACCGGGTTGTCCTGGCTCTGCTCGATCACCTTGGCGAGGTCGAAATCGAGCGTCGCGTCGTTCTTGCGCATCAGCATGATGAAGCGCACCGCGTCGGCGCCGACTTCATCGACGACTTCACGTAACGTCACGAAATCCCCGGCGCGTTTCGACATTTTCACCGGCTCGCCCGCCCGCATCAGCCTGACGAGCTGGCACAGCCGGACGTCGAGGTTCGCCTTGCCGCCGGAGAGCGCCGACACCGCCGCGCGCATGCGCTTGACATAGCCGCCGTGATCCGCGCCCCAGACGTCGACCAGACTGAGGAAGCCGCGGTCGATCTTGGTCTTGTGATAGGCGATGTCGCTGGCGAAATAGGTGTAGCCGCCGTCGGACTTGATCAGCGGCCGGTCGACGTCGTCGCCGAAATCGGTCGAGCGGAACAGGGTCTGTTCGCGATCCTCCCAATCCTCCGCCGGAGCGCCCTTGGGCGGCGGCAGCCGGCCCTCGTAGACGAGGCCGCGTTCTCGCAAAAAATCGATCGCTTCGGCCACGCGATCCGGGCTCGCCGTCGGCCCCGGTCAGCTCGCGTTCGGAGGCAAAACACCTCGTGATCGATGCCGAGCGCCTGCAAGATCCTCGCGGATCATCGCCATCATGTCGGCGATCGCGCGCGAGCGCACGAGCGGCAGCCAATCTGCCTCCGGCAGATCCAGCAATCTATGACCGAAGTCGCGCGCCAGCGCCTCGCCGACGAGGTTTCAGATAGTCGCCGGGATAGAGGCCTTCGGGGATTGCGCCAATGTCCTCGCCCAAGCGCCTCGCGATAGCGAAGGAACGCCGAGCGCGCGAGCACGTCGACCTGCGCGCCGGCGTCGTTGATGTAATATTCGCGCGTGACCTTGCGGCCGGCGAAATCGAGCAGGCTCGCCAGCGCGTCGCCGAACGCCGCCCCGCGCGCATGGCCGACATGCATCGGCCCGGTCGGATTGGCGCTGACATATTCGACATTGACCGGCCCTTCCCGGCCCGACGGGCCGCGCCCGAAGTTTTCGCCGCGTTTGAGGATCGTGCGCAGCACGTCCTCGAAAACGTAGGCGCGCAGCCGGATATTGAGAAAGCCGGGGCCCGCGACTTCCGCCGCCTCGACCTCCGGCTCCTTCGCCAGCCCTTCCGCGAGCGCCTCGGCGAGCGCGCGCGGGTTTGACCCCGCCGCCTTCGCCTCGCGGGCGTAAACCATCGCCGCGTTGGTCGAGAGATCGCCGTGCGCGGCCTCGCGCGGCGGCTCGACGACGAAGCGCTGGAGATCGAGGCCCGCCGGCAGCGCGCCCGCGGCGATGCGTTGCTCCAGCAGCGCTGTGATCCGCGCCTGGAAATCCTCGAAAATGTTCATAAAAGTCTCAAAAAGCGTTGGCGCGCCTTTATCGCAGGTTCGCCGCGGGGTCAAAGAGACGGCGGTATTCTCCGAGCGCGAACCGGTCGGTCATGCCCGCGATATAATCGGCGACCGCGCGCGGCCGGTCCCCCTCCCCGGCCTTGGCCGCCCATTCCGGCGGCATCGACCCGGGCTTTTCCAGATAGGCGCGAAACAGCGCGCGCACGATCGCGTCGGCCTTGTCGCGCACGCGCTTGACCTCCGGATGCCGGTACATCTCGCGAACAGGAACGCTTTGATTTCGCGATCGGCCGTCTTGCATCTGCGGCGGAGAAGGCCGATCAGCGCGCGCCCCGCCTCGCGCGCCGCCTTCGCGCTCGCGACGCCCGCCGCCGCGATCCGTGCGCGGGATTGCCCGATCACGTCCTCGATGAAGCGCGTGATTGCCCGGCGCGTCAGTTCATGCACGACGCGCGCGCGCTCGAGTTCCGGATGCGCGGCGTCGATCTCGCCGAGGATCGCCCCGATGAAGGGAACGGCGCGGATTTCCTCGAGCGCGAACAGGCCGGAGCGCAGGCCGTCGTCGATGTCGTGCGCGTCATAGGCGATGTCGTCGGCGATCGCCGCCGCCTGCGCCTCGAGGCTGGCAAACGTGTGGAGTTCGAGGTTCTGACGCCGCGTCGTAGGCGAGGATCGCGGCGGGCACGCCCCGCTTCGCGTAGCGCTCGAGCGGGCGCCCCGCGGCATCGATCAACGGGCCGTTGTGCTTGACGAGCCCTTCCAGCGTCTCCTGGGTGAGGTTCAGCCCGTCGAAATCGGCGTAGCGTCGCTCAAGCTCGGTGACGAGCCGCAGGCCGTGGCTGTTGTGCTCGAAGCCGCCGTAGCTCGCGCATGCAGTCGTCGAGCGCATCCTCGCCGGTGTGTCCGAACGGCGTATGGCCGAGATCGTGGCCGAGCGCGACCGCCTCGGCGAGATCGTCGTCGAGGTCGAGCGCCCGCGCGATCGCGCGCGCGATCTGCGCGACCTCGATGGTGTGGGTCAGGCGCGTGCGGAAATGGTCGTCCTCGTGATAGACGAACACCTGCGTCTTGTGCGCGAGGCGGCGGAACGCGGTGGAATGGACGATCCGGTCGCGATCGCGCTGGAAGGGCGTGCGCGTCGGCGAGGCGGGCTCGGGGTGCAGCCGCCCGCGCGAGGCCGCGGGATCGGCGGCGTAAGGAGCGCGCGCTCGGAAACTCGGCGCCGTTCATGCTCAAGCCTCACATTGCGCTTTGCCGCGCAGGGACTATCTTAGCACTAAGCGCAGCGAAGCGTTAACCCCGGATCGAAGCATGACCGAGACCGCCGTTGCCGAACGAGAGCCTGCCCCTGTCGATCAGCGCGAGCGCCGCGCGGCGGCTGCATAAAGTGCTGGGCGGCGACGCGGACGCGGCGCTGCGCATTTCCGTCAAGGGCGGCGGCTGCTCGGGCTTCCAGTACGCCTTCGACATCGAAAAGACCCGCGCCGAGGACGATCTCGTCGTGACGCGCGACGGCGCCAGCGTCATCGTCGACCCCGTCTCGCTCGAAATGATCAAGGGCAGCGAACTCGACTTCGTCGACGACCTGATGGGCCAGGCCTTCAAGGTGAAGAACCCGAACGCGGTGGCGTCCTGCGGGTGCGGGGTGAGTTTCTCGGTTTGACCGGAGAAGCCGTGGCGCACGAGGCGCGTCCTGGCCCAGCCCCGTAAGCCCTTTCAAATCCGCCGGCGCGCGGTTGTTTTCGCGCGCCGCTACGTTTCTGCGATCGCGCAGAAACTTTGTTGAGGTTAATTCAGAACAGACAATTCGCGACAATTGCCATCTCGACCGGAAGCACGTAAGCATGAATTTAATTCACGTAATTCAAACGTTTAATTAACGCGAATTCGACGTGAGGGTTGGGTCAATTGCAAGCGCATGAATACTTCGGAGATTTCCGGCTGAATGCGGTAAAGCCGGATCGGACGGGCCGACCCGCCCGCGATTTTGTCGGCGGCCTCATCGGCAAGCTGCGGGCGCTGGGTCGGCTCGTCCCCACTTTCTGCGGGTCGCTCGGCGGGCATCCAGATTCGCAGACGCGGCGTGACGATCTAGGAAGACGTGGCGAACGGCGCCTGCGCACGCGCCTGCGAAGCGCCAAAGTGCTCGACGCCAAAAACAAGTTCCTATGTGACTGCGCCGTTGTCGACGCCTCGAAAGGCGGCCTAGGGCTTCGCGTCGCGCCGCACATTCCGATTGCTCGGCAGTTCTGCCTGCACGACGATCTTACCCGCGAAGTCCTCAGCGTTGCTGTCGCCTGGCGCAAGGGAGCGTCGCTCGGCGTGCGCATATTATACAAGGATGCGATCGAACGTCTGAAGCCGGTCGAGCGCGCCGCTTTGAGCGGGCGCTACTACGGGGTTGTCGACTGAACCGGTCCCGGCCGCTTTCGACGGCTCGGTTTCGCCAAAGCGTTCGTTTACCTTAGTGCTGCGGGCGCGCATTTTGGTAACCCTATCTAAAGGCGAACGATAATACTTTTCGCATAGTCGCTTGCCGCAGTTGCGGCTCTCGGGCGCCCAAGCGTTAGTGTCGACCCATGTATCGTCGCCTCAGGACTTCCTATGCGATCCGAGCGAGCGGCGCCGACCGATCCCGCCTCGTAAATGCGGCGCTGCCGCCATGAAGGCGATCATCAATTGGTTGCGCGGCCACTCGCGCGGCGCAAGCGCGTCCGGCGGCGGCGGAGCCCGGGGACGCCGCACAGAACCGCGCCTGCGCGCCCGTTTCTACAGCGCCAAGGCGCTCGATCGGAATAGCAAATTCCTCTGCGATTGCATCATAGTCGACCGATCTAAGGCAGGGCTCGGACTTAGGCTTAGCCACGACGTGGAACTCGACGACCAATTCAAGTTGCACGACGATCAGACCAAGGAAATCCTCGGTGTCGCGGTGGCCTGGCGGCGAGGGTTGTCTGTGGGGGTGCGCGTCTTGCACCGCAACGGCGTCGCAACCGTCAAACCGGTCGATCACATCGCGCTGAGCAAGCAATATTACGCGATTACCGACTGAATTCAGGTCAAAGCGTCCGCGAGCGGGCCTGTGGTCTTCACGGCGCCGACTTCGATGCCCCGCCAGTTCGTCAGGGTATGAGCGACGAATTTCCGCAAGCCGTTTTGCTTCGCCTGGTCCATTTTGAGGAACTTGGCGATCAGCGCGGCGAGCATGACCTCGCGGGCGCGCCCGGCCCCGTCGTCCGCCTTCACCGCAAGACCCAGGCCCGCTTCGGGCAGCGCGGCGCAAGCGACCCCCTCCGCGCCGATCTTGGTGCAAGCGCTCGCGCCTAGAAGCGTCATTACGTCGGTGTCGAAACGTCCCGTTCCCGCGACAAGGAACGGGTTCGCGGCTATCGCGGCGCGAATCCGGCGGGCGGCCCTGCCCCGTTCCGGCGAAAGCGCGCGCCCCGAGCCGAATTTGGCGAAGCCGCGCGCGAGGCCCTTAAGGCTGATCGCATAAGTCGGGATCGAGCAACCGTCTATCGCGCGCCGGTCCTCGCCCAGCGTCTCGCCGACAAGGTCCTCGATCGCGGCGTGCGCCTCTCGCTGCACGAGATGTTCGGGGCGCTCATAGCCGTCGAACGGGACGCCCTTGGCGCAGGCGAGGCAGAGAAAGCCGGCGTGCTTGCCCGAGCAATTGTTGTGCAGCGCGGACGGAGCGTCGCCCGATCGCGCCAGCGCGCGTTGCGCGCCGGCGTTCTCCGGCCAGTGCGCGCCGCAGGCGAGCGTCGCAACGTTCGCGCCGGCCTTGGCCAGCATGCCGGCCGCGATCGCGACATGCGCCGCCTCGCCCGAATGCGAGGCGCAGGCGAGCGCGATTTCGGCCTCGTTGAGTCCAAGCCTGTCAGCCGCGCCGCTCTCGATAAGCGGCAGCGCTTGGAACGCCTTGATCGCTGAACGCGGATAAATCGGGCGCTCGATATCGCCAAACGCAAACACGATGGCGCCATCTGCGTCCACGACGGCGCCGGACCCGCGGTGAAACGACTCGACCCGCGGGCCGCGCGTGACTTCTACGACGACGGGATTCGACATCAGGTTTCGGTCTCTAGAAGGCGAGTTCGAAACTGCCCCGCCCCCTGCCCGAGCGCAATTCAAATCGTCCGGCGGGCGGCCACGGACGGGCCCCTCAGTTCACCGCGCGCGTCTTGCCGACCCAATAAGGCTTGCGCAATTCAGTTTTGAGAATCTTGCCGGCGCCCGAGAGCGGCAACGGCTCTTGGCGAAACGCGATGCTGCGCGGACATTTGTAGTGCGCGATCTGCGCTTTGCAATGGGCGATCAGGGTCTCGGCCTGAGGGGCGGTTCCGGGTTTCGCGCGCACGATCGCATGCACGGCCTCGCCCCAGGTTTCGTCCGGAATTCCGATGACTGCGCATTCGGCGACGTCCGGGTGCAGGTAGAGCGCCTGCTCGACCTCGGCGGAATAGACGTTTTCGCCCCCCGAAATGATCATGTCCTTGACCCGGTCGACGACGTAGACAAACCCGTCCTCGTCGATGTAGCCGCCATCGCCGGTGTGCAGCCAGCCATTGCGCAAGGTGCGCGCGGTCAGTTCCGGCTGCTTCCAATAGCCGAGCATGACGTTGTCGCCTCGTCCGCAGATTTCTCCGACGGTTCCTGTGGGAACTTCCTTATCGTTCTCGTCGAGAATGCGGATTTCGCAGCCGATCGCGGGCCGACCCGCCGCCTTCAACTTGCCGGCGTAGGGCCCCTCGGTCGTATGATATTCGCTGGGCATGAATGTCATGCAAGGCGAGGCTTCGGACTGGCCGTAAGCCTGCACGAAGCCGGTGTGCGGAAGGACTTTCAAGGCCCGGCGGATCACTGCCTCGGGCATCGGCGAGGCGCCATAGACTATCCGCTCGCAGCGAAGAGGTGTCCGTCGTCTCTATCTTGGGATGATGCACCATCATGTTGATCATCGTCGGCACGATCAGCGTCGCGGTGACGCCATGCCTTTCAATCGTTTCGATCAGCGCGCCCGGTTCAAAGCGCGGCATGAACAGATGCGTGCCGCCCAATGCGGTGACCAGGAACGTCGTCGCGCCGTCCGCCAAGTGGAACATCGGCGCGGCGTGGAGATAAATCGTTTGCGCATCGAACCCGAGAGCTGCGGCGCAGAACATCATATTCGCAGCGATCGAGCGATGGCTGAGCATGACGCCTTTCGAGCGTCCGGTCGTGCCGCCCGTGTAGAATATGCCCGCGAGATCGTCGCCGTTTTTCCCGGCGTCCGACGCCGCGGCCCCATCAGCGATCAAATCCTCGTAGGCGAGCAATCCCGCGGGCGCCGGTCCGTCGCCGACGCGGATGATGTTGCGAATGTCCGGCGCGTGGGGGATGAAGTCGCCAAGCATCGGCAGGAATGCATCGTCAATGAACAGCGCCGAGCAGCCGGAATCCGAAAGCCAAAAGGCGATCTCGGGCGGCGCGAGGCGGGTATTGATCGGGACGAAGACATAGCCGCCCCAGGCCATTGCGAAGAAGTATTCGAGATAGCGATCGCAGTTGAGCGCGAGCATGCCGATCCTGTCGCCGGGGACGTAGCCGAGCCGAGCGAGCGCCCCTGCAAGCCGGACGGCGCGCCCCTCGAATTCGCGCCAGGTCCTCACCCGTCCATCGCATTTGGTCGCGACCGCATGGGGTCGCGTTTGCACGGCTCGACGCAGGAATTGCGTGATCTGAACCATTCGTTCCTCCCCCGCCAGCGACTTTTTTCCATTGCGTCGCATGGGAAGCCCAGGCCGTCAACAAAACGCACGGCGCCGACAGTTGCGCGACGTCAACACCGTGGCGGCGACAAATGGGCCATAATATAAATCGACATTTGCGATTGGAGCCTCTGCGATGCGCGTTAAAGACATCATGACCCCGAGAGTTATCAGCGTCGCCGAAAACGCCACGTTGTGGGAGGCGCTGGACGCGCTCGTGCGCAACAGAAGTCAGCGCATTGGTGGTGCTCGACGCCCAGGGCGCGCCGGCCGGCGTTCTCAGCGAGGGGGATCTGCTGCGCCGGGCCGAGCTCGGCACGGAGAAAAAGCGTCCCGGCTGGCTGGAATTCTTGATCGGTGGCGGGCGCGCTGCGCAGGATTACAAGATTTCGCACGGCCGGCGCGTTTCCGAGATCATGACCCGCGGCGCCGTCGCCATCGACGAAGGAGCCGAGGTTTCCGCCGCCGTGGACGTCATGCTGGCGCGCAAGATCAAGCGACTCGTCGTCGTGCGAGACGGCCGCGCGATCGGGGTGCTATCGCGCTCCGACCTGTTGAAAGCGCTGATGGCCGCCCTGCCCCATCCGGACGCGGCCCGCACCGACGACGAAATCCGGGCCGCCATCGAGGCCGAGATCGACCGTGAACAATGGGCGCCTCGCGGTTCGATTCGCGTCGACGTCCAAAAGGGCGCCGTCACGCTCGAAGGCGCCATCTCGGACGAACGGCTTCGCGGCGGCTTGCGCGTGCTCGTCGAGAATGTTCCGGGCGTCAAGAAGGTGCGCGATCGGCTCGCCTGGATCGAGCCGAATTCAGGTTACCTCGTGCCGGTCGAAGATGACGGCGACACGGACGCCACGGGCTGACGCCAGCCGCGACCGCCCAACGCTCGCCGTACGTTGAAAATCACTGGAGCTGTCTCGACGGGAGATTGAGACAAGCTTCGCAGTTCCTCCCATGGCTGCGCGAAAAGAGACGCTCGCCGCAGCTTTGGGCGCCTCCTCTCGACGCCACTATCGCGACCCTGACGCTCGCGTTGTCGGGCGCATGGAAGATCTCGACCTTATCGAATTCTGAAGCGTAATGAACATCATCCGATTCAACTCATCGGCGATGGCCGCCCGCCTCAGTCGGTAATTCCCGTGCGTCGTTCTGATAGTTTGGGCCTGAGCCTGCCGTTCTCTACCTGCGCGAAAACCAGGCTTCGTGGACCCCTGCCCTACCTTCCTGGAGCAAGGAGCACTTGTTGATCGATGACCGGAAGGCGTGCACTGACAGAACGCGAACCCGCGATCACATAAGCGCGTAAACAGCCGGGATGGTCGGGACATTGAAGAACTTTGCCCAGAAAACGCGATGATATCCGTCGATTTCACGAGCGGCGAGACTGACGCCGGTAACGCCGTTCCGGACCCGGTACCGCCCCAATTCATCTGTTAGGTCTACTTTGACTGTGACAGGATCGATCAATGGTTCACCGCGACCGGTGCGTTCGATATCCTCGAAGCGACGCCTTACTCGGTCAAGCATGAGGTCTTCGGAGGCAAGTTCCGTGGTCAACGTCGCGTCGAAACCTTGCAACCTCAAGGCGGAGCGCAAGGTCTGCACGTATGGATTATTCATTGACAGGATGCCCGTGTCGCGAGCGTGCAAAAATCCCTTCATCATCCTGAGCCAATACGTCAGCCCGCCAGTCAATTCATGCATATCGTAGGGCACGTCGCCGATTTCGGATACGACGCGTCGTATGTCTGCAAGCGTTCGCGCGCCGCTGGGCGCGATGCGCTCTGCCGCCGTCAGCATCGGATTCACGAACGAAAATTCTGCCTGGTTCAAATCCAGCGTCGAATTTAGCAATCCTCCGGGCGCGAGCGCTCCGGCATCCTTGGCGAACAGAATGACGGCGCGCTTGCCTTGTCCGTGCCCAAAGTCCGTGAACCCAACGAATGAATGATAGAGGAAATACCGGCTCAGCGGTTTGACGTAAGTATCAGCAAGGGATGCCGAAACATCGTGGGTCTCCAAGATGATTGCCTGCCTGACTACGGCATGCAAGCGCTCTAGATTTCCAACTATGTAGGGGAACACTGAGAAAGTTAGCGCAACGTCATAGATGTCTGAAAACGTATCTGCTTTGGTCAAATCTCCCTGGGTGAAAGAAACGCGGCTTGTGCCCCGGTATGCGTTTATGAGCTGAGCAATACGCACGAAGTAATCGTCGAATTCGATGCCGTCGACAAGCGACGCGCCACACCTTCGCGCCAACCGGCTCAATTCTCCGAAGATTCGATCCACAATCGACTATTCGAAGCCCACGGAGATTGAACGCATTGAAGAGTTCGGAGCGGTCGCTGCGATACCCGGGAATACGTAGATCGTCGAGTTCGACGGTTTGATAAGCATTACCCGTCTTGTAATCCATATGCGAGGAGGTGCTGACATATCGCTCCTGCATCGCACCGATGATCGAGTTGCGAATTTGCTCGGCCAGCGAATCTGCAAGGTTTGAAGTTGCGTTTGCCATTTAAAATATTCTCAGCAGTTTAATAAATAAATTCGACATAAGTTAACACTCGCGTCAAAAACCATATAATTATACCAATCCGATATGACAGCTGTGCTACACTGATCCAAGACAACCAGTGAATACAAAACATCGGCTTAATCAATTTTTTCAAATTATATAGAATTGAGTATTACTCCTGATTTGCATGCAGTGTGCGGCATTGATTTCGATGATTACAGCAATGCATAACGCTATTAAGCAGGCGGCAGATCATGATCCAAGACACTTACGCAACCCTACTCAATAAGAAGCTGATCCTCCCGGCCCAAAGCCCCGCCTACCTTGAAGTCGAGCGGGATTTCTTTGCCCGGGTTCTTGCCGACAGCATCGCAGGGATATTCGTGGATGAGGTTTGGTATCTGGATAATTACCCCGACGTCCGCGAGGGCGTGGAAAACGGCGACTTCAAGGACGCCGCTGACCATTACCGAACCGTCGGGTACATCGAGCATCGCATGCCGCACGAGGTTCACGTAGATGAACCCTGGTATCTAGAGCACTATCCCGATGTCGCCGTCGCCGTTCAAAAGGGCTTCTTTTCATCTGGACGTGCGCATTACTACCAGTTGGGGTATCGCGAGGGACGGACACCCTACGCCAATTTCGGCCTTCGCGAATGTTCGGCAGCTTTTTGATCCAAGGCGCCGCGAGGTTTCGCCCTTGGAGATAATCGTGTTCTTGCCTATTTGATCTAATTAACGACGCCCGACATAGGAAACGTCGATGAAAGAGACGCCGGCTGCTCCAGAGACCGTTTGCTCCGATAACGATCGGCTATACTGTCAGGCCCTGTTGCCGAGAACTTGACCGCAACTGGCGCTCCCATGCACCTTCGGCCGACCGCCTTGGAGTTCGCGACGTCGATCGAGACGGATTAGTCGTAACCGAGTTGCCGTTCCGGCGTCCGTCCCACGACGGCGCGGGCATGGCCGCAGGAGCGGGGCAAGCGGCGCCCTCTGCTATAAACGCGTCCGGCGGAACTCCAGAGGCAAGCTATGTCGAAATTTGTCGGCGCGTTGGACCAGGGCACGACGAGCACACGCTTTCTGGTCTTCGATCGCACCGGCGACATCGTGACGTCGGCCCATCGCGAGCACGCGCAAATCTACCCGCGTCCTGGCTGGGTCGAACACGACGCGGTCGAGATCTGGCGCAATACGGAACGCGTGATCTCGGAGGCGCTCGCGAACGCCGACCTCGCCGCGGCGGATATCTCCTGTGTCGGCATAACCAATCAGCGCGAGACCTCCGTGCTCTGGCGTCGGTCCACCGGCGAGCCCGTCCACAACGCCATCGTCTGGATGGATACGCGCACCGACGCGTTGGTCGGCGAACTGGCTAGGGACGGCGGCCCGGATCGGTTGCGGGCAAGAACCGGGCTTCCTCTCTCGACCTATTTTTCCGGCTTGAAGTTGCGCTGGCTGCTCGACGAGGTTCCCGGCGCACGGCGGGCCGCGGAGGCCGGCGATCTCCTGTTCGGCACGATCGATAGCTGGACGGTCTGGAACCTGACCGGCGGCGTCAAGGGCGGACTGCACCTGACGGACGTGACCAACGCCTCGCGCACCCAGATGATGAACCTCGCGACGCTGGACTGGGATGCGGAGATCCTCAGCCTCCTACAAATTCCCCGCGCATGCCTTCCTGAAATCCGCTCATCGAGCGAAATTTATGGCGTCTGCGGACGCGCGCTCGCCGGCGCGCCGATATCGGGTCTGCTCGGCGATCAGCATGCGGCCCTGCTCGGGCAGGCCTGTCTGAAGCCGGGCGAGGCCAAGAGCACTTACGGCACCGGATGTTTTCTCCTGATGAACACTGGTCCGGCGCCGTTCCCGTCGACTTCGGGCCTTCTGACGACGCTCGGCTTCAAGCTCGGCGACGCGCCTGCGACCTATGCGCTCGAGGGCTCGGTCGCGATCGCCGGCGCGCTGGTGCAATGGCTGCGGGACAATCTCGGCCTCATTTCATCGGCCTACGAGATCGAGGCGCTGGCCCGCAGCGTCCCCGACAATGGCGACGTTTATTTCGTGCCCGCATTTTCGGGGCTCTATGCGCCGCATTGGAAGGAGACCGCGCGCGGCGTGATTGCGGGTCTGACCCGCTTCGCGAGCAAGGCCCATATCGCGCGCGCGGCGCTGGAGGCGACCGCCTTCCAGGCGCGCGAGCTGATAGACGCGATGGCGCGCGACGCGGGAATTCCCATTACCGAATTGCGCGTGGACGGCGGCATGACCGTCAACGAACTGCTGATGCAGTTTCAAGCCGACATCATCGCCGCCCCCGTCGTACGGCCGAAAGTGATCGAGACCACCTCGCTCGGCGCCGCCTACGCCGCGGGGCTCGCGGTTGGGTATTGGCGCTCGACCGACGAGGTCAGAGAAAACTGGGGCGAAGCCAGGCGCTGGACGCCCGGCATGGAGGAGGCGACGCGCGAGCAACTCTGGCGAAGCTGGAATAAGGCGGTAAAACGCTCGCTCGACTGGGTGGAATAGCCGGTTCAACGGCCCTCGCCCGCTTGCCACAGCGCTGTCAGTCCCTCGCGATAGGTTGGATAAAGAAGGCTGTAGCCGAGGTCTCGCTCGAGCTTGGCGATCGAGATGCGGCGATTATCGTCGTAGAAGCTGCGCGCCATCTCGCTGAGCTCGGCGCCCTCGAATGGCTCCTCTGGCGGCAGGGGCGCGCCCATCAGCGCGGCGGCGAAGGCGATTACGTCCTGCGGCGGCGCGGGCTCCCGGTCGGCGAGGTTCCAGACGCCGCCGGCGCCGTCCGCCGCCAGGAGCGCGAGCGCGGCTCCTGCGATGTCGTCGACATGGATACGGTTGAAGACCTGGCCGGGTTTAACGATTCGCCGCGCATCGCCTTCGCGCAATTTGACCAGCGAATTCCGGCCGGGACCATAGATGCCGGCGAGACGAAGTATATCGACGGGGATCGCGAGTTCGGAGCCGAGGGCCTGCCATCGCGCTTCCGCCTCGATTCTGCGCCGCCCGCGCGGGGTCGTCGCTCGCGTCGGGCTCGTCTCGTCCACCCAGGCTCCGCCCCAGTCGCCGTAGACGCCGACCGTGGAGAGATAGACGATCCGCTTCAATGCGCGCGCCCCGGCGATCTCGGGCGCAAGCGCCGCCAGCGCCGGATCGCCGCCAGGGCCCGGCGGAATGGAAACAATGAGCGCCTCGGCGCGAGCGAGCGCCGGCTCGAGAGCGGGGTCGCGACGAGCGCCGTCGAAGAGGAAGGCCTCGACGCCCTCGGCGCGCAAAGCCGCCACGGCTTCGGGCGAACGCACCGTGCCGGCGGCTTCGAAGTGTTGCGCTAGGGCGATCAATCGGCGCGCGCAATAGCCGAGCCCCAGGGCGAAAATTCTCATTCGACGCGCTCCCCGACGCGCGCAAACGCACGTCCGTAAAGCAGAATTGTCGGGCCCGTCAGAGCCTCGGCCCCCATCGCCGCCGGCAGATCGGAAATTGCGGCGCGAATACGCATTGCGTCTGTGCGGCTTACGTTCTGCATCAGCACCGCAGGGGTCGCGGGATCGAGCCCGGCGGCGAGCAAACGCGCGACGAGGGCCGGAAGCTTGCGAACGCCCATATAGACCGCCGTCGACGCGTCGGCCGAGGCGAGCGCGGGCCAATCCAGATCTTCCGGCAATTCGCCTTCGGCGTCATGCGCGGCGACGAACTGGATTCGCCGCGCCAAGTCGCGGTCGCTCAGCGAGACCCCGAGTTCGGCCGCCGCCGCGAGCGCAGTCGTCACGCCAGGGATGATCTCCAGGGGCACCCCGGCGGCGCGCGCCGCCTCGATCTCCTCGTTGGCGCGCCCGAAGATCCCGGGATCGCCACCCTTCAGGCGCACCACGGTCTTGCCTTGGCGGGCCAGCGCGATCAGCTCCGCGGTGATTTCCGGCTGTTTCGGCGAGCGCGCCCCAGCCCGCTTGCCCACGGGAATTCGGCGCGCCTCGCGCCGCGCGAGTTCGACGACGCCCTGAGGGGCCAGACGGTCGAACATAACGACGTCGGCGCTCTGCAGCGCCCGCACCGCCTTCAGCGTCAGCAGATCGGGATCGCCCGGCCCGGCGCCGACGATGAAAATCCGCCCGCGCGACGGCGAAGCGCTGGCGGCGCGAGCGGCGGCCAGCGCCTCGAAATCGGCGGCCTCGGGGCCGCGGTCGACGCTGCGCAGCGCGAGCTCGGCAAATCGTTCCCAGAACCTCCGGCGCTGACGAAAATCGAGACCTAGCTCGGCAACGCGACGGCGCCATTCACGGGCCGCCTCGGCCCATTTTGCGAAACCCGCGGGGATCAGCGCCTCGAGCCGGGTGCGGATCGCTTGCGCAAAGACCGGCGCGGCGCCATCAGTCGAAACGGCGATAACCAGCGGGGAACGGTTAACCAATGTTCCGAACGAAAAGTCCGAGAAATCAGGCCGATCGATCACGTTGACCGGAACGCCCGCGGCGCGCGCCGCGGCGCAAAAATCGCGCGCCTCCCCGTCGTCCTCGGTCTCGAGGATCGCGAGTGCGGCGCCGGCGAGGTCCTCGGCCCGCCAACGCCGCTCGTTGATCGTGATCATTTCGCGCCGGCTAGCGATTTGCGACAGTTTGGCGGAAAGTTCCGGCGCGAAGACGTCGACGCGGGCGCCAGTCGAAGCGATCAGTTCGGCTTTCCAGGCCGCGCCGTCGCCGCCGCCGGCGAGCGCGGCCCTGCGCCCGGCCAGCCTGAAGAATAGCGGAAGCGCCGCCAGCGGCCGTATTGCGTCGAGCCCGGCAGGGTCTGCCTCCTCGATCATGAGTGACTCCTTAACCCAGACGCACACGCCCCGCGGGGATATCGGGCGCCCGAAGCGGGACTTAACAGAGCGAAAAGAATTTGAGCACAAAATCCGGCGCGTAAAGGCTT
>CAWEID010000035.1:0-65985 GCA_963809055.1 uncultured Pseudomonadota bacterium
GTCAAGTTGACCGCCGAGCTCGCCGACCTCCAGGAGAAGTCGGACGCGCTGACGCAGCGCTGGCGCGCGGAGAAGGACAAGATCGGCCTTTCGCAAAAGCTCAAGGAAGATCTCGAGACTGCGCGCAACGCGCTCGCGCAGGCGCAGCGCAAGGGCGATTACGCGGAGGCGGGCCGGCTGGCCTATGGCGTCATCCCCGAGCTCGAGAAGAAGCTCGCCGCGAGCGAGGAACAGAGCGAGACTTCGCTGGTCGACGAGGCGGTCACGCCCGATCACGTCGCGCAGGTCGTCTCGCGCTGGACCGGCGTGCCGGTCGACAAGATGCTCGAGGGCGAACGCGACAAGCTGCTCAAGATGGAAGAGGAGATCGGCAAGCGCGTCGTCGGCCAGGCCGAGGCGGTGACGGCGGTTTCGACCGCGGTGCGCCGCGCCCGAGCGGGGCTGCAGGACCCGAACCGGCCGATCGGCTCGTTCATGTTCTTGGGCCCCACCGGCGTCGGCAAGACCGAACTGACCAAAGCGCTCGCCGCGTTCCTGTTCGACGACGAGACCGCGATGGTGCGCATCGACATGTCCGAGTACATGGAGAAGCACTCGGTCGCGCGTCTCATCGGCGCCCCTCCCGGCTATGTCGGCTATGAGGAAGGCGGCGCGCTGACGGAAGCGGTGCGAAGGCGGCCTTATCAGGTCGTGCTGTTCGACGAGATTGAGAAGGCCCATCCCGACGTCTTCAACGTCCTGCTGCAGGTGCTCGACGACGGACGGCTGACGGACGGACAGGGCCGCACCGTAGACTTCCGCAACGTGTTGATCGTGATGACGTCCAACCTTGGCTCCGACTATCTGGTCGCGCAGCCCGAGGGCGAGGACGTCAAGGCGGTCGAGAAGGACGTGATGGGCGTCGTGCGCGCGCATTTCCGTCCCGAGTTCCTGAACCGGGTCGACGAAATCATCCTGTTCCATCGGCTGCGGCGCGAGGACATGGGCGCGATCGTCGACATCCAGTTCAAGCGGCTAGCCAAGCTCCTGGAGGATCGCAAGATCGAGCTCGCGCTCGACGCCAAGGGCCGGCAGTGGCTCGCCGACAAGGGCTACGATCCGACCTATGGCGCGCGCCCGCTGAAGCGCGTGATCCAGAAATGGGTGCAGGACCCGCTCGCGCAGGCGCTGCTCGCCGGGGAGATCCGCGACGGCGCCCGGGTCAAGATCGGCGCCAGCCAGGGCAGGCTGACGGTGGACGGCAAGCCGGTCGGCGGCGAGACGAGCGAGCCGGAAGCAAAGAAACCGCCAGTGGTGGTCAATTTCCCCAAGGGGAGTTGACCGACCCGCCGGTGCGGGCGCGCCCGCGGCGGGGCGCCGGGTTTGATGGAGATGCGCCCCGTCGCGAGCGCAGCGAAGCGATCCGGCGCGAACGCGACGGCGGCCCCGCCGCCGGAATAGTCCGCGCGCTGGATGCGACGGGCGGGTCGCACCGCGGCGGGATGGCTACGCCGCGCTCGCCATGACGGCGCGAATGGGACGTCGGTTTCACCGCCGCCATACCGGAGCGTTTCGCCGGAGAAAGGCGCTCCCGACGCGCATAGTGCGCTTGCAAATATTCTTATTATGTTCCAATTCCACAGGACCGTTCTATTGTTTTATCGCCCGCTCATGCGCCTTGCTCGCAGCGCCTTCCGCGTCGGCGAAGGCGTGACCCGAAGACCAACACGTCCGGATCCTATACCGCCGACGGAACGACGATAACGTTCTTCAAGCCGGACTCGCGAACATATCTCGATCGGCAGTCCTTCATATTGAAAAAACGAGGAGAGAACGCGGCGGCGCGAGCCGCCGCAACCGAGGGGAAACTCATGAACGCCAAAGCCAAGTTCCAATGCCCGATCTGCGGCTGTCATGAATTGGAGAAGCCGCCGCGCTCTCCGACGAACCGCGCTTCCTTTGAAATTTGCCCGTGTTGCGGTTTCGAATTTGGCTTCCACGACGACGACAAGGGCATATCGTACGCGGAATGGCGCCGCCGCTGGGTCGCCAAGGGCATGCGCTGGTGGGCGCCTACTCCTCCGCCGCCGGGCTGGGACCCGATCGAACAATTGCGCCGGCTCGCCTCCGCCGAACCTGGGGAAAACGGACCCGGCTGGACCGGCGGCGGCTGACGATTGGGCGGCGCCGGGGCCGTTGACACCGAGCCAGGCTGGGTGACGACTTCGTCGAAATAGCAGAGATCGTCGTCGCGGCGACCGCCCTCCTGCGGAGACGACGAGATGAGCATCACGGGATTCCTCGGCGGGACGCCGGGCGGCGTGGCGTTGCGCCTCGTCTTCGTATCTTTCGTCGCTCGCGGTCGCGGTAATGAGACTTCGGTTCGCTTGGCCCCATTCCAACGCGTCCCGCTATCTAAAGGCGCCTTCTAGACGCATTTTACGCTTGCAAATGTTCTTATTATGTTCTAATTTCACATGGCAGTTCTATTGTTTTATCGCCCGCTCATGCGCCTCGCTCGCAACGCCTTCCGCGTCGGCGAAGGCGTGACCCGAAGACCAACACGTTCGGATCCTGTACCGCCGACGGAACGACGATAACGTTCTTCAAGCCGGACTCGCGAACATATTTCGATCGGCAGCCCGGCGTATTGAAAAAACGAGGAGAGAACGCAGCGGCGCGAGCCGCCGCAACCGAGGGTAAACCCATGAACGCCAAAGCCAAGTTCCAATGCCCGATCTGCGGCTGTCATGAATTGAAACAGCCGCCGCGCTCGCCTACGAACCGCGCTTCCTTTGAAATTTGCCCGTGTTGCGGTTTCGAATTTGGCTTCGACGACGACGACCAGGGGATATCGTACGCGGAATGGCGCCGCCGCTGGGTCGCCAAGGGCATGCGCTGGTGGGCGCCTACTCCTCCGCCGCCGGGCTGGGACCCGATCGAACAATTGCGCCGGCTCGCCTCCGCCGAACCTGGGGAAAACGGACCCGGCTAGACCGGCGGCGACTGACGATTGGGCGGCGCCGGGGCCGTTGACACCGAGCCAGGCTGGGTGACGACTTCGTCGAAATAGCAGAGATCGTCGTCGCGGCGACCGCCCTCCTGCGGAGACGACGAGATGAGCATCACGGGATTCCCTCGGCGGGACGCCGGGCGGCGTGGCGTTGCGCCTCGTCTTCGTATCTTTCGTCGCTCGCGGTCGCGGTAATGAGACTTCGGTTCGCTTGGCCCCATTCCGCGCGTCCCGCTATCGAAAGGCGCCTTCTAGACGCATTTTACGCTTGCAAATGTTCTTATTATGTTCTAATTTCACATGATCAATATATTGTTTGTAGGTGTCGCCATGCCTCTCGCTCTCACCACCTTCCGACTCGGCGAGGCGCGCTGGAATGCGATGCGCAGGGTCTGCGGGTCGCCGGCGTCGCGCTTCTGGCGAAAACGCGTTTCGGCCGCTGGGTGACCCGTCCGCAGACGAGATCGGGCCCGCGCTCACGGATATCTGATGGCGTCGGGATCGACGCCGACGCAAAAATGGGAGGCCTCAACGTCGTCGCCGAGGCGTTAAATCGAGGCGAAATCGCCCGTGCGCAGATCGCCGCCCTGCTGTTGAAACTCCCGGACCCTGGAAGAGTTGACCCTCGCAGCGCGGCCGGACTGAGTAAACTCGCTGTCCTCTATCACGCGGGTTGGATGGCGAAGGACTGGGACGCGTCGAAACACCCGCGGGTGGCGCGCCGCCCAATCCCGGCTGGTTCGCGCCGACCGGCGGCGGGGGCGCGTCGCCGGGCGTCGCAAGGAAGCCCAAATCCTCCGCCAGCGCCGAAACCGGGAATATCCGAGCCAGATCCCGCCACGCCCGCGGATCGCCGAACGGCCCCGGAAACGACGCGCGCGTCATTCCTGTGGCGCAAGCAGAAGACGACGAGCGATTTCCCTGGGAGGATCGAGACGACGAAGGGGAACGTATTTCAATCCAGACACCGGAGAGACCGCGGACAATGCGAACGGGATCGGGGATCGTGCTTCGCGAGCCCTGGATTAGCTTGGAAGACCTTCCGTCGCAAACTTATTTGCGGGCGCCGGCGAGCCAGACCTGGGTCAATCGGGTCACTCTGGAAGGACCACTACATAGAGCACGCGGACGAATTCGGCGCGAACAGCATGGAAGACTATGCGGAACAGGCCAACGAATTTTACACGGAAGCGCGAGTTGAGAGGGCTACAGGATCAAGACCGGCACCGATGGCGTGGTTACGGTCTATTTACGACCCGAAGACCAACACGTTCGGATCCTGTACCGCCGACGGAAGGACGATAACGTTCTTCAAGCCGGACTCGCGAACATATTTCGATCGGCAGCCCGGCGTATTGAAAAAACGAGGAGAGAACGCGGCGGCGCGAGCCGCCGCAACCGAGGGTAAACCCATGAACGCCAAAGCCAAGTTCCAATGCCCGATCTGCGGCTGTCATGAATTGGAGATAGCCGCCGCGCTCGCCTACGAAGGGCGCTTCCTTTGAAATTTGCCCGTGTTGCGGTTTCGAATTTGGCTACGACGACGACGACAAGGGGATATCGTACGCGGAATGGCGCCGCCGCTGGGTCGCCAAGGGCATGCGCTGGTGGTCGCCTGCTGCCGTCCGCCGCCGGGCTGGGACCCGATCGAACAATTGCGCCGGCTCGCCTCCGCCGAACCTGGGGAAAACGGACCCGGCTAGACCGGCGGCGACTGACGATTGGGCGGCGCCGGGGCCGTTGACACCGAGCCAGGCTGGGTGACGACTTCGTCGAAATAGCAGAGATCGTCGTCGCGGCGACCGCCCTCCTGCGGAGACGACGAGATGAGCATCACGGGATTCCTCGGCGGGACGCCGGGCGGCGTGGCGTTGCGCCTCGTCTTCGTATCTTTCGTCGCTCGCGGTCGCGGTAATGAGACTTCGGTTCGCTTGGCCCCGTTCCAACACGTCCCGCTATCGAAAGGCGCCCTCTAGACGCATTTTGCGCTTGCAAATGTTCTTATTATGTTCCAATTCCACAGGACTGTTCTATTGTTTTATCGCCCGCTCATGCGCCTCGCTCGCAACGCCTTCTGCGTCGGCGAAGGCGTGCCCCGAAGACCAACACGTTCGGATCCTGTACCGCCGACGGAACGACGATAACGTTCTTCAAGCCGGACTCGCGAACATATCTCGATCGGCAGCCCTTCATTAACCAAGGGTAAACCCATGAACGCCAAAGCCAAGTTCCAATGCCCGATCTGCGGCTGTCATGAATTGGAGAAGCCGCCGCGCTCGCCTACGACGGGCGGTTCCTATGAAATTTGTCCGTGTTGCGGTTTCGAATTTGGCTACGACGACGACGACCAGGGGATATCGGACGCGGAATGGCGCCGCCGCTGGGTCGCCAAGGACATGCGCTGGTGGTCGCGTGCTCGCCGTCCGCCGCCGGGCTGGGACCCGATCGAGCAATTGCGCCGGCTCGCCTCCGCCAACCCTGGGGAAAACGGACCGGGCTAGACCGGCGGCGGCTGAGGATCGGGCGCGGCCTCGGCGGCGCGTGCGGCGCCGGGGCCGTTGACACTGAGCCATGACTGGGTGACGACTTCGTCGAAATAGCAGAGGTCGTCGTCGCGGCGACCGCCCTCCTGCGGAGACGATGAGATGAGCATCACGGGATTCCTCGGCGGGACGCCGGGCGGCGTGGCGTTGCGCCTCCTTTTCGTCTCGTTCGTCGTCGGCATGATCCTGGCGACCTTCGGATTCGAACCCGAGACGATCTACGAGAGCTTCCTGCGCGCGTTTCGGCGGTTGATCGAATTCGGCCTGACCGACGTTCGCCAGATCGCGCGGATCCTGCTGACCGGCGCGATGGTCGTCGTGCCCGTCTGGTTGGCGCTGAGGTTGATCGACGCGCGGCGCGCGCGCTGAGCGCCGGCGTTTTCAGCTTTCGCCGTCGGCCTGATTTCGCCGGGGTTCGCAAGCCGCGAGCGCCAGCGCCGAACCGATGTCGTCGAGTTCGCGCAACCCGGAGCGGATCTCGGGCGGACTGCGTCCCGCGGCCATCGCCAGAATGCCGGCGGCGGCCCCTTCCAGCGGCCGGCTGATCCAGCCGCCGAAGATCCAGCCCGCGGCGGCGGCCAGAAACACCGAGGCGAGGCCGCTCGCCCAGAGCCAATGCCGAACGCCCGCGGTGATGGCCAATTGGTCGGTCCGCGGGGCCGCTATCCTGACCGTCCAATGCAAGGCCGAACCCGGGCCGAGCCCTGAGACCTCGGCGCTCGCGAGCAAGGGGTCGCGCCCGAAGTCTGGTTCCGTCTCGGCGGCCTTCGCGCTCATCCCCAATTGGGCCCGCGCAATGGCCTCCCCGCGGGCCGAAAAGATCACATTTCCCTGCCCATCGACAAGTTCGACCGACGCGCTCGGGAAATGGCTGAGAACGCGCTGCGCGATCGCGCCGCCGACGTCCGCCGCCCATTCCATCGAGAGGCGCCCGACGACGACGCCCTTGAACGCCTCGCCGTCATAGACGGGAGCGGCGACGTCCACCAGGCTTGGCGCATTGTCTGCAGCGTCCGCGGTCCCGGGCTGCGCGATCGCCTTGTGCGCATCGCTGACATAGGCGCGCTGGCGCCCGACGCGCCAGTAGTCGCGCCCCGATGCGTCCTCGCCCTCGACCTGGCCGTTGGACGTCGCCTCGAACCTGCCGTCAGGGCCGATGAAACCGACGAGTTCGTAATAGGGCGAGATTTCCTGCACGCGCCGCAACAGCAGGCGCAACGCCGCCGCGTCGCGAATGGGCGCCCGGAATTCGGCGGCGTTGGTCGTCAGTTCGATCTCGCGTTTGCGCTCGACGAGGCTGCGCTCGAGCGCCTGGGCGGCGTCCTTGGCGGAATCCTGCAGCCCGCCGACCAGCATCGACTGGACGGTGGCAGGGGCGAAGAATTTCAGCGCGCCGCCGACGACGACGGCGCCAAACAAGGCAGAGACCGCAAAAGCAAGACTCAGCACGAGCCGCAGCGACAAATCGTGCCGCAAATCTTCGAGCCGCTCGAGCACCGCCATGCGTTGCTTCATTTCATAATCTTGCTCTTTGTTCAGAGAATCCAAATTTTTTTTTTAAAATTGGGCCGGCGCGGCGTGTGTATCAAAACACGTCATCACGAGCTATCCCGATTTTGAAACGGCCTGCTGACCCTGAGGAAAAATTCACCGACGAAGATTTGCGTTGCCAATGCCTCATGGCGCGGGTTATTCGGAAGTTACATTTGCAAAGTGAAGCCCGTGGAATCTCCTGACGACATTTACGTCTCAGAAGAGAGCTTGGATCCCCTTGAAGTCCATTCGGCCGTGAAGGCCATTTTGGACAGCGCGGAATTCACGCGTAATCCCAGTTCATCGAAGTTCCTGCGATTCGTCGTGGGGGAAGCGCTCGAGGGCCGCGGCGCCCGACTGAAGGCGTTTACAATCGCAACTATGGCGCTCGGTCGCGCCGCCACTTTCGATCCGCAAGCCAATTCCATCGTCCGCGTTCAGGCCATGCGGTTGCGGGAACTGCTGGTGGCGTATTACGCAGGTCCGGGCGCGGCGGACCCTTTGCAGATTGTCCTTCCGCGTGGGTCGTACCGGCCGCTGTTCCTGCGCAATCGTGTCGTCGACGCCTCGACGGCGCCGCCGCCCCCCGCCTCCAGCGTCGCGAGCCCCGAGCGCCGCCGGGCCGCGGGCGCGGCGGCGATATTGGCTGCGCTGGCTCTGGTCGCGGTCGGCGCATTCGCGACGACCCGTTGGCTCGCGCCGCCCGTCGCGGTCGAGGACGTGCAGTCGGACGAACCGCCTGTCGTCGTCGTGGGCGCTCCCGAGATCATCGGCTCGATCCCGGAGGGGGCCCAACTGCCGAGACTGTTGCTCGGCTCGATCGAAAGCGGCTTGAGCGAATTCGATTTCCTCTCGGTGCGCCGCGACGACGCCGAGGCCCCGTCGCCCAGCCGGGCCTATTACTCAGTGAGCGGACGTTTTGCTGCGACCTCCGGCGGCAAGTTCGATGTCTACCTCAGGCTCCTGCGCGAGCCGGCCGGCGACGTGCTCTGGTCGCGCGCCTTCGATGACGTCGCGCCCGACGACCGGATTGCGCTCGAGACCCTCTCGCGAAATACGGTCGCGACGATCGGCGACGTCGGAGGCGGCGTGATCTTTGCCGATCTGCGCGAGCGGTTGTTCCGGCGCGATCTGCCGCTGAGCGGCTACCGCTGCGTGCTGGCGGGCGCCGATTACATGGCGGAGCGTCAGGAAGACCTCCGCGTTACGCGAAATTGCCTCGATGCCGAAATATCCTCCCATCCTGGCAATTTCCGCGCCATGACGACGCTGTCGACGATGCTGGTCGTCGGTTATCTCGACGCGATGCCGGAATCCCGGGGCGTCGACGATCTGCAGCGCGCCCTGCTGTTGGCTCGACGCGCCTATGATCTGGCGCCGCAGCGGGCCACAACCCAGGCCGCGCTGTTTCTCACGCGCTTTTACGACAAGCGCTTCGACGATGCGTTCGAGACCGCGCGTCAGGCGATCGCCGCCTTCCCGGACTCTCGGCCTGCTGATGGCGCGAATTGCGCAGGCCGACATCAGCCGCGGGCGTTACGACGAAGGCCTCGCCCTGCTGGCCCCGTTCGAGGCGACCAATGCGGGCCCGCCCGCCTCATCGCTTGCGGTTCTCGCCCTCGCCGCCATCATGCGAGGAGACACGGAAGGCGCCTACGCCTATGCCATGCGCAATTCGGCCGCGGCCACGCCGCTCGGACTCGTCACGAGGATCGTCGCCTGTCGCGCCAAAAGAGATTTTGTTTGCGTCGCCGCTTCCGCCGAGGCGCTGCGCACGAATTTTCCCGGCTTTGCGTCCGATGTTCCCGCCGCGCTCGGCCGACACGCCTTCACCGACGCCATCAAGTTCACTTTGCTCAATAGGCTGGCGGAGGCCGGCTACGACGTCGGCCCCTCCCGCTGAGTGGCGGGAATTGCACGACAAAAACGTGAAAAACATTGTGACGGGGCGATTTCGTTAACAACAATACAGATTAGGTATTTCTGCAGAAGCCCGTTTCCTAATGGAGATAGATTCACATTCATGAATCCGACATTAATGATGAATCTTACGTTTATTAACGGATAAACAACACAATAAACCTGGATTTTGCAAAAAGAGGCAGCCGAATCAATTACGTAATCTTCCGTTGGGGAGCCCTGCCTAATTCCATAAGATACAAGGAATTGTAGGTCAATTCGGATCGACTTCAAATTTACGCCCTATACGAGCATATAGTATGCTGCAAACCTCAGTGGAATGGTTTGCAAAAATCGCATCGTTTATGTATGATGCGCAAATCTAATCAAGCGGTACCAATCTTGGTTAAATCCAAATCATAGTCTCGAGTGACGACGTGAGCGCTTTGTATGCAACTTCGTTTCCTGAGTCGCCGGCGGAAATTCCCGCCGACGAAATCCTCGCGGCGCTCGACCGCGTGCTCTCGGACGACGAGATCCAGCGGCACAGCAATTCGGCAAAATTCCTAAAATTCGTCGTTGAGGAAACGCTGGCGGGGCGGGCCGCGCGCCTGAAGGCGTTTACAATTGCAACGCTCGCCTTGCAGAGATCGGACAGCTTCAATCCGCAGGCCAATTCCATCGTCCGCGTGTCAGGCCAAGCGGTTGCGCGAGCTGTTGCATGCCTATTACGAAGGCGCCGGCGCCTCGGATCCGATAGCGATCAGCCTTCCGGTCGGCACCTACCAGCCGCAGTTTGCTCGCCGTAAGATTACGCCTCGTCCGCCGACCATCGAACCCGTTTACCTCGGCTCGCCCTCCAACGAGAATGCTCCGTGGCGGATGGATGCGCCGAGGGAGCGTCTCGTCTCTCTGGCGCTGTTCTGGCTGTTTGCGATCGTGATCGCCATCATCACGGTTTTCCTGGCCGCCCTCGCCTTTCGTCCCATTTTCATGGCCGGGACCATGGACGAGGAGGAACCGCCAGTCGTCGTCGTCGAGGCGCCGCAGGCCGACGGCGCGGATGTGTACAGCGCGGCCTTGCCCATTCAATTGCTCCAATCCGTCGAAAGCGGGCTCAGCGCGTTCGACTACCTCGACGTTCGCCGTCCCGAATTCGCAGAGAAGCCCGGCGCCCGCGTCGATTATGCGGTGCGCAGCCGGTTCGCGCGCAAGGGCGACAAGAGCTGGAACATTGAGATGCGGGTCCTGCGCGAGCCCGGCGGCGACGTGATCGCCAAGCGGTGTTTCGAGGACGTGGCCGCGGACAACAGCGCCGCCTTGGACGCCGTCGTGAAGGCGACCGTCATGGCGGCCGGCGACATAGGAACCGGGGCGATATTTGAGGACCTGCGCGCCCGGCTCGCCCGATCCAAGGCGCCGCTTCAGGGCTATCGCTGCTATCTCGCGGGCGAGGAATATTTGCGCGATCACGCCGAGGCGCAACGCGCGCCCGCGCGCGAATGTCTCGAGGCGCAAGTGCGCGAACATCCCCAGGATTACCGCGCGATGGCCAGCCTCGCGCAAGTCCTGACAGTGGGATTTCTCAGGCCGTCGCCCGGTGCAAAAACGCCCGAGGACCTGGATCGGGCGACAATTCTGGCCAAGCGCGCCGCCGAACTCGCGCCGTTCCGGGCAAACTCGCAGGCGGCTCTGTTCCTGACCAGTTTCTACCAGCAGCATTTCGACGAGGGCTTCCGCGCCGCGCGCCAGGCCATGGCGCTCAATCCTTATTCGAGCCTGATCGCCATCTCCGTCGCCAAGGCCTCCATCGCCAGGGGGCGCATCGACGAGGGGCTCGCCATTCTTGAACCGCTCGATCGGGCCGCTGGCGGCGCCCTGCCGAGCGGCGACGCCTATCTCTCGCTTGCCGCCCTTTTGCGCGGCGACTTAGACGCCGCCTACAAATATGCGGCCAGGCCCGACGCGACGGCGCTTCCGCTCGGCGTGTTGATGCGCATCGTCACCTGTCATCAGCAAGGCATGCCGGAATGCGTGACCTCGGCGGAGGCGAGATTGCGCGAAAACTTTCCGGACTTCGCGATCGACGTGCCCGCCGCGCTCGAGCATCGCGCTCTGGCGGAGCCGATCAAGGCCATCCTGGTCAAAGACCTCGTCAGATTCCGGATATATCCAGACGACTCAGGATTGACGGCGCGAATTTGCGGGATTTGCAAGGTTCAAATCGTCAAAAATACCGAGCCCTCTGTAGAAAAATTCAGATCTGAAGCACAATCCATTATCGTTGTAGTGGCGACCAACTGTTTGATTTTCATCGATTTGCGCCTGTTACACGCGTCGTTTAACGCCCAGCTTACTGTTTAATTGATGCGTAGATTTGATTTTCCGATGATGTTCGGTGGGCAAATCCGTGGGGTCTGGCTTCGGGGCGGGAGAGCCTAAGCAATGAATTACGCGCAGGTCATAGAACATTTGGAAATCGCATTGATCGAGTTGGAATATGCCTCGGCCGATTTCACCCATCGCCGGGTCGCCGGCGGCGAGCCGCCGACTTGGACGACCTGCAAGCCGTGAGGGCAAAGATTCAGGCGGCCAACCGCGCCATGCAACTCGCGCTCGACGTCATGGCGAGCCAAGTCCGCGCCGGCCTGGCAAATCGGGCCGCGTGACAAAAGCGAGTTGATCGAATTTTCGTCGTGGGAGCGGCCCGCTGTCCGGTCGCCTCGCGCTACGCCTCGGCGGCGTATTCGCGCGCTTTGACTCCGACCAGGGCGCCGACGCCTTCGAGCCCGCTGGCCGCGAGAGCTTGATCCAGCCCGTCCAGGATCTCGCCGATCGCTCCCGGGCCGCGATAGACGAAGCCGGTGTAGATCTGGACGAGCTGCGCTCCGGCCTCGATTTTCGCCAGGGCCGTCGCGGCATCCTCGACCCCGCCGCATCCGATCAATCCGATGGCGCCCTCGCAGCGCAGATAGGCGCGCGCGATCAGCCGCGTCGACATCGCGAACACGGGGCGGCCCGAGAGCCCGCCCGCTTCCCCGGCATGGCGAGACCTCAGCCCCGCCGGACGCGAAACGGTCGTATTGGAGACGATCAACCCATCGGCTCCGCGCGCGATCGCCACCGCACAGATGTCATCGAGCGCGCGCATGTCGAGATCGGGAGCGATCTTGATCAGCAAGGGGCGACGCGCGGGCGCCCGATTGCGCGCTTCGACCACCCGCGCCACGAGTTCATCGAGCGCGGCGCGTTGCTGCAAATCGCGCAGGCCCGCCGTGTTCGGCGAGGAGATATTGATGGTCAGATAGCTCGCCAGCGGCGCAAAGGCTTCGACCCCGGCGACAAAATCCGCGACGCGGTCCGCCGAATCCTTGTTGGGGCCGAAATTGACGCCGACGACTCCCCCCGGCGGGTGCGCCGACAGCCGCGCCCGCGCCGCCTCATAGCCGTCGTTGTTGAACCCAAATCGATTGATCAGCGCGGCGTCGGACTCGAGCCGGAAAAACCGCGGCTTCGGGTTGCCGGGCTGTGGGCGCGGGGTCAGCGTCCCGACCTCGACGAAGCCGAAGCCCAGCGCGAGCAAAGCTCCGGCCGCTTCGGCGCTCTTGTCAAAACCAGCGGCCAGGCCGAGCGGATTGGGAAACCGGAGCCCGAACGCATCGACCGCCAGACTTTCGCCGCGTCGCGGCGGCGATATCGACGGAGCGAACTTGAGCGCCAGAATTGCGGCGCGATGGGCCGCCTCCGGGGGAAGCCGCGCCAGCCAGGGCCGCGCCCAGGCGCCGAGTTTGCCGATCACGACGCGGACGTCCCCAATGGCGTCCCGAACTCGTGCCGCCCGTCGGGACCGAGCGGCAGGGGGCGGGCCCACAGGACGTCTGACAGCGCCAGGGCCGAATACAGATGCGGAAACAACGCCCCGCCGCGCGAGGGCTCCCAACGCAGCCTCGCTCCCAAGACTTCCGCGTCGACCGCCACCAACATCAGATCCCCACGGCCGGCGAACCATTTGGCGGCGGTCTCGGCCGCCTGATCGAGGCTTGAGAAATGAATATAGCCGTCTGCGAGATCGACCGCGGAGCCGGCGAACACGCCGGCCGCTTCGGCCGCGCGCCATTCGTCCGCGCCGACGATCTTCAGGATGAGACGCATGGGGGCGACGGCTATTCCTGCAACATGCGCTTGAGCAGTTCCAGTTCCTCGCGCAACGAAGTATTGGCCGCGCAGAGCCCTTCGATCTTTCTGACCGCGTGCAGCACCGTCGTATGATCGCGGCCGCCGAAACGACGCCCGATCTCGGGCAGAGAGCGCAAGGTGAGAGTCTTGGACAAATACATCGCGACCTGACGCGGCTTCACGACCGTCGCGGTCCGGCGGGACGAGAGAATGTCGGCCCGGGTGACGCTGTAATGGCTGGCCACCAGCTTCTGAATGTCTTCGATCTTGACTTGCTTGGGCTCGCGCGCCCGGATGAGATCGCGAATGGCGACCTCGGCCGCGTCGACGGTCAGCGACGGCCCGCCGACGCTGGAATGCGCGATCAGCCGATTGATCGCGCCTTCGAGATCGCGCCCGTTGGAGACGATCGACCGCGCGACGAAGGCGAGCACCTGAGGCGAAACTTCGAATTGCGGATTTTGTATGCGCGCCGCGGCGATCCGCGCTTCCAGAATTTTTATCCGCAGCGGCTCGTCGAGCGGCAGCATCTCGACGCAGAGACCGCCGGCCAGACGCGACCGCACCCGCTCCTCGAGCGACTCGAGATCGCTCGGCGGGCGATCGGCCGCCACAACGACCTGCCGGCCGGCGTCGACGAGCGCATTCAGCGCATGTCCGAATTCAGCCTGAATGACCTTGCCTTGCAGGAATTGCGCGTCGTCGAAGATGAGAAGATCGATCGAGCGCAAAGCCTCCTTGAATGCGATCGCGGTTTGCGATTGCAACGCGGCGACGAAGCCGTACATGAATTTTTCCGCGGTCAGATAGATCGCCGAGCGGCCCTGAGCGATCGCCGCATGCGCGATGGCCTGCAGAAGATGGGTCTTGCCGAGCCCGACGGAGGCATGGATGTAGAGCGGGCTATAGGCGGGCGGGTCGCCGGGACGAGCCTCCGCCACGCGTTGGGCCGCCGAGAACGCCAACTGGTTCGCGCGCCCGACGAGGAAATTCGAGAAGGTCAGCCGACGATCCAGCGGAGAGCCCGCCAGCGCCTCGAAAAACCCGCGCCCCTCCGACCGCCCGATCTGCCGCTTCGCCAGCGGCTCGGCGGCGGAAACCAACCTCAGAGCCGCCCCCTCTGCCTCGTCGGCGCCGCCGCCTTTGAGCTTCGCGTCGGGGGCCGCAAGACGGGCGGCGGCCGGCGCATTGGCCGAGCGGACGGAAATCTGCAGCGCGGTAATGCCGCCGATCTCGGCCTCCAGCGCGGCCAGAATCTTCTCTTGATAATGGGACTCTATCCAACTCTTCAGAAACCGAGTCGAGATCGTGAAGGCCGCACGACCGGCAACGACGGATTCGAGCTTGAGCGAACCGAACCAACTGGAGAAAACGTTTTCGCCCAGTTCGGTGCGCAGGCGCTGGCAGCAACGAATCCAGGCGTCTTCGATGGCTCGCATGTCAAGGCAACTCATTTGAGGGGGTGTTGAACCCTGAGCCGCGCTCAGGACCCGAAAGTTGGGTTGGCGGCGCATATCGTTCCGCCGAAGGTCGAACCCCGACGTCACGTCTGCAGCCACGGTAGGCCGCTCGCGCGCCAACCGCCTGTGGCATTGCGGTGGCGCAGCCATCCAACCCCCCCTCGAAACCGTCAACGACATTATAGCACCGGCTCCAGCCCGCATCCGCCAGAGCGAGCGCAGCGGATCTGGAACGCGCCCCGGAACGACAAATGAAAAGCAGAGGCGACGCCTCGTCAGCGCCGCGACGACGCAATTCCGCGCTCAGCGTCTCCACAAAATTGCCCGCGACCGCCATTGCGGGATAGACCTGCCACTGCTGAAAAACGACCGTCTTGCCCAAGGCGCTGAGGTCGGGAACGCCGACATATTGCCACTCGGGCTGCGTTCGCACGTCGATCAGCAACGCGCTGGGGTCCTCGGCGAGCATCTCATAGGCGACGTTCGCTGTGACGTCTCCCGCAAGCGCTCGGACATCTTGAAAAGACATGACTTCTCCTTCCACAGTCCGCCCTGTGGTCGTTTTCATCAAGTTTTAATGTTAAAACACGCAGTTTATATACTATTGCACGCAGACTATCGGACGTAATAACGCCAATACGACAATCCACGCCCAGTATATATATTGCTTGCTTGAGCCCCTCGGTATGCCGTTACGGCACAACACTTTTCTTAAATTCACGCATTTCCATAAATACCTGCCCCGCCACGAGCTATTCTTTGCCGGGGCTGAATATCGCACGCCCGAGGGAGCGGGGCAACCCAAATGCGGCGACCTGCAGGCCTCGCCGCCGCATCGTCTGGCCATGACCGGCATCGGCGGAGGCGAGCGATTAAGGCAAACGATTGATAAACGGCGCAACTTGGACGCGCCGCTTTGCGAGCCCGCCGCGAGGCCCTTCGAATTCGAACCTTCATCATTACGATGCAAAAATGCCATGCTGGCGACCCCCGCGGAGGCCGCCGCCTCTGCTTTGCGCGTAACCTTTTGCTCGGTCTCGCTTTTTACTGACTCTCCGCGATCCGCCGGCGACGTCGCATTCTTGTTGCAAAATTGTCGCGGGCAGAACATTTCTTCATGCGAGGAGGCGTCATGGCGAGTTGGGACCCGGCCGTTTACAGTCGATTTCGAAGATGAACGAAATCGCCCCTGCGCCGACCTTTTGGCGCGCGTTCCCTCTGGCGCCAGGCGGCGCGTCGTCGACCTCGGCTGCGGCAACGGACTCTCGACCGCGAACCTCGCGCACGCATACCCCGACGCCGAAATCATAGGCGTCGACAGTTCGGAACCAATGCTGTCCGCCGCGCGTTCGCGCCTTCCCGACCGCAAATTTTTACATTTATCGATTGTTGATTGGCGAGATCCGGCCGCGGACCTGGTTTTCGCGAACGCCGCGTTCCATTGGGTCCCTGATCACATCCAGACGCTCTCGAGGCTAGCGGCCGATTTGCCGCCCGGCGGCTGCCTGGCCGCGCAGATGCCCGACAACGAGGCCGAGCCCACGCACATCTTGATGCGCGAAATCGCCGCGCGCGCGCCGTTCCGCGACAAGCTCGCCGGGGCGGGCGGGATACGTGAAAAAATCGGCGGTTTCGCCGATTACGACGACGCCTTGTCGCCCCACTGCGGCCGCCTCGACATCTGGCGCACCGTTTACGCTCACCGCCTGGCCGGGCCTGACGCGATCGTGAGCTGGGTCCAAGGCGCGGGATTGCGCCCCTATCTCGATCCGCTCGAGGCCGAGGAGCGCACGCATTTTCTCGCGCTGTATCGCGAAGAGATCGTCAAGGCCTATCCGGCGTCGCCCCTGGGGCGGCGTGGTGTTGCCGTTTCCGCGCCTGTTCATCGTCGCGGCCAGGCAGGTCGCGAACGGCGCATAGTTTATGCGGCGTTAACGCCTCAGACGTCAGAACTGGGGACTTCAGAGGAGGCGGCCATGCGCGCGACATTGGCAATTCTCGGCGCGGGGCTTTGCGCGCTGGCCGTTTGCGGCTCGGCGGCTCGCGCCCAGGACGCCGGCACGCTCGATCCCAAACCCCTGCCCCCGCTCGCCGATCCCGGCGACCCGAAGCTGCCCGCCAAGGAAGTCTTCGGCCGCGCGATGACGCCGACGGAGGTCCAGACGCGCTCCATCGGCTTTTACGCCCGCGGGTGCCTGGCCGGCGCCAAGGCGCTTCCGGTCGACGGCGAGACCTGGCGCGTCATGCGCCTTTCGCGAAATCGGTTCTGGGGCCATCCCGCGATGATCGCCTTTCTCGAACGCTTTTCCCGCAAAGCCGCGGCCGAGGGCGTGTGGCCCGGCATTCTCGTAGGCGACATTTCCCAGCCGCGCGGCGGCCCGATGCTGACCGGACACGCCTCCCATCAGATCGGCCTCGACGCCGACATCTGGTTGACCCCGATGCCCGAGCATCCGCTGAGCGCGCAAGATCGCGAGGAGATGTCTGCGGTCGACATGGTCAATCCGGATGGACTTGCGGTCGATCCCGCCCATTGGTCCGAGCGTCAGGCCGGGGTGATCCGAGCCGCGGCCGAGGAGCCCGAGGTCGAGCGCATCTTCGTCAACGCCGCGATCAAGAAGGCTTTGTGCGAGCGCCATGCGGGCGAAGCCTGGATGACCAAGGTGCGCCCCTATTGGGGACACAACTACCACTTCCATGTCCGCATCGTCTGCCCGCCCGGCGAGAGCGCCTGCACGCCGCAGGACCCGGTTCCCCCCGGCGACGGTTGCGACAAGTCGCTGGCCTGGTGGTTCACCGACGAGGCGCTGCACCCCAGGCTCGATCCCTACGCCAAGCCGAAACCGCCGCTCACGCTCGCGCAATTGCCGCCGGAATGCCGGAAGTTGGCGCTGGAGAAATAGACGCGTCGGCCGGCGCCGCGGATTCCGGCCACAGGCTCAATCGATCAGCCGATAGGCCGGCAGCGTCAGGAACTCCTCGAACGCAGGGCTCAGCGACATTTCCCCGAAGAGGCGAATCGCCTCGGCGAACCGGCCGCCCGCGAAGGCCTTGGCCCCGAGCGCCGCGCCGACCTTTTCCATCTCGTCGGCCAGCGTCGCGCGGAAGAGATCGGGCGTGACCACGCGACCGTCGTCGAGCCTGGCCTTCAGATGCAGCCACTGCCAGACCTGCGCGCGCGAGATTTCCGCTGTCGCCGCGTCTTCCATCAGATGATAGAGCGGCACGGCGCCGCGGCCGCGCAGCCAGGCCTCGATATATTGGACGCCGACGCGGATGTTCTCGCGCAACCCCGCTTCGGTCCGCACGCCCTCATGCACCTGCAGGAGATCGGCCGCCGCGACGACGACGTCCTCGCGCGCGAGCGAAAGTTGGTTCGGCCCCGGCATCAGGCGGTCGAACACGTCGCGCGCGACGGGGACGAGATCGGGATGGGCGACCCAGGTGCCGTCGTGGCCGTTGCCCGCCTCGCGCTCCTTGTCGGCGCGCACCTTGGCGAAGGCGGCCTCGTTGGCGGCCGGATCGCCCTTGATCGGGATCTGCGCCGCCATGCCGCCCATCGCGAAGGCGCCGCGGCGGTGGCAGGTCTTGATGAGCAGCAGCGAATAGGCGTTCAGGAACGCCTTGCCCATCGTCATGGCCGAGCGATCGGGCGTCAGGAAGGCCGGGTTCTTGCCCAGCCGCTTGATGAACGAGAATATGTAGTCCCATCGGCCGCAATTGAGGCCGACGATGTGGTCCCTGAGTTCATAAAGGATTTCGTCCATCTCGAACGCGGCCGGCAGCGTCTCGATCAGCACCGTCGCCTTGAACGAACCTATGGGCTCGCCCAGAAAGGTTTCGGCGAAAGCGAACACGTCGTTCCACAGCCGCGCCTCGATGTGGCTTTCGATCTTGGGCAGATAGAAGGCGGGCGTCGACCCGGCCGCCTGCTGCGCCTTGGCGCAGTGGAAGACATATAGGCCGAAGTCGAACAGCGAACCCGAAATCTCGGCGCCGTCGACGTGAAGATGGCGCTCGTTGAGGTGCCAGCCGCGCGGGCGCACCATCAGGGCCGCCGGCTTGTCCTTGAGCGCGTAGAGCTTGCCGGTCGCGGCGTCGGTGAAGTCGATCTTGCCGGCCCAGCGATCCTTCAGATTGGCCTGGCCTTCGATCATGTTGGCGAAGACGGGCGAGGTGGCGTCCTCGAAATCGGCCATGAACACCTTCGCGCCGGAATTGAGCGCATTGACGATCATCTTGCGGTCGACCGGCCCGGTGATCTCGACGCGCCGATCGAGCAGATCGGCGGGAATGGCCGCGACTTTCCAGTCGCCGTCCCGGATCGCCTTCGTCTCGCTCAGGAAGTCCGGGACGCGTCCGGCGTCGAATTCCCTCTGCCGCTCGAGGCGGCGCGCGAGCGCCTCCAGGCGGCGCGGGTTGAACCGTCGGTGCAACTGGGCGAGAAACGCGAGCGCTCCGGGAGTCAGGATTTCGTCGAAGCGCGGCGCTTGTGAGGCGCGGAGCTCGACGCCATCGAGATTTGAGGAAGCGTTCATCTGAGGTCTCCCGGAGGGCGCGTGTCGCGCGGAGGCGACGTACCTATCCAAAAACGGGCCCGGTGGGGAGACCTCTTATCAAAACGACGCGAAAAACTTTTTCGCGCGATAAACGAAAATCGCGCGCCCGATCCGGTTTATGCGGCCTTCCCGTACCAGGCGCGGATCGCGAGCGCCCGCTGCGCGCGCTCCTCCGGCGGCTCCGGCGTCGCGCCGTCGGCCGCGTCGGGCAAATCACGACCCGCGGCAATAATGTCGGCCAGCTCGCGCTCGGAGAGTTCGGCGAGCTGGGCGCGAGCGCGACGCTGTTCCAGCGCCCTGGCCGGCCAAGCCAGCACGCGACGCCATTGCGCGACAACGCCTTCGCCGCCATGCGAGGCGAGCTCGGTGAAAGGCGTCAGGGGAGCAAAAAGGCGGCTGTCTGGCATCGGAGTCTCCATCATGCCAAGCGCTTCCGTAGACCGCGATCGTGCGGCAGTTCCCAGTGCGGAAGGACTTGATGAACACAATATGCGCTTTAGCCATTGATCGGTCCAACGAATGTTTGTAGAGATACCCATTCGCAAATGAGATTGATCGCCATGCTCGACACCGACCAGCTCCGCTCCTTTCTCGCCATCGTCGATCCGGCTCGTTCACCCGCGCGGCCGAGCGGGTGAACAAGACGCAATCGGCCGTTTCCATGCATATCCGCCGGCTCGAGGAGCAGCTCGGCTGCGCCTGTTCGTCAAGCAGGGCCGCGGGGCCAAGCTGACAAGCGAGGGCGAGGAGCTGATCGAATACGCCCGCCGGATCATGCAGGCCGAAGCGGGCGCGATCGCCGCGCTGTCGCGCAAGGGGCTCCGAGGCTCGGTCCGGCTGGGCATTCCCGACGACTACGCCGAGGCGTTTCTGGCGGACATCCTGACCCGCTTCAACCATCGCCATCCCCTGGTCGACATCGCGGTGACCTGCGAGAATTCGATCGAGCTGGCGGCGCTGATCCACGCCGGAGCGATCGAACTGGCGCTCGTCACCGACCACGAGGGCCTGCAGGGGTTCGAACTGATTCGCGAGGAGCCGCTGGTCTGGACCGCCGCGTCCCGCTTCAAAGTCGCGGACGGAGAGCCGATCCCGCTTGCGCTGGGAAGTTCCGCCTGCGTCTGGCGCAAGGTCGCCGACGAAGCGCTCGAGGGCCGGCGCGAGCGGGTGCGCGCCCTGTTCGTGTCCAAGAATTACACTGCGATCGGATCTGTGGTGCGCGCCGGACTCGCGGCCACAGTCCTCCCCGTCGGCATGGTCGGCGACGGGCAGCGCGTGCTCGGCCCGGAATGGGGCCTGCCGCGCCTGCCGCCAAGCCGCATGGGCTTGATCCGCGCCGCCGGTGCGGGCTCCGAGGAAGCCAAAGCGCTCGCGGAGGCCATACGCGCCACGATCGGGGAAGCCGGGCGCCTCGCGGCCTAGGGCGCAGGCGCGGCGACCTCTTCGGGATCGATGGGCGCGCAACGCCTCGCCCCGCCGCCAGCGGCCCGGCGAGAATTTACGCTGAGGAATGCGAGGATAAACTGGGTCAAGCCATCGGCGGATTGAACGTAAATCGCGTTTAAACAGAATTTTTTACATTTATTTAACGGATTTTGCGACCTGGCGCCTGCGAGACGGCGAGCTATCCACGACGATGCAGGAATTCGATGACTTCGTCGGCGGGCCGATTCTACGCATTAAGAACGTTTTTTTAAGGATAAAGTCCGTTATACGAATAAAATTCGCTATTTATATTTGCGCGTCTTCCACATGATGGTATTGTCCTTATGCAAGGCGCCGAGGCCGCGCCTTGCTTGGAAGAAAAATCCCCCGGAGAATGTCATGCTCAAATCCGCCAAGTCTTTCATTTCGAACGAATCCGGCGCCACCGCAATCGAATACGCCCTGATCGCTTCGCTGATCGCCGTAGCCCTTGTCGGCATCCTGACGTCGCTGGGAACCCAGCTCAGCACCGAATTCAGCGAAGTTAGCGGCGCGCTCAAGTAAATATCGGAACTCCACGGGGACCGGCCGAGGACGCGCAACCGCCGTCCGCGGGCGGCGCCCGGCGGAATTCGACCAACGCCGCCGGCGCTAACGTCCTTCGAGCGTTCCGATCCGGGGCGGCGGGTCGGCTTCGCCAGCCGGGTCGACTTCGCCAGAAAAGCCGCAAGCGGCCAACGCCTCGGCCATGTGCGCGGGCGCTGGCGCCTCTACGACGACCGGCGGCTTCGATTTCGAAATCGGCACCTCAATGCGCCGGGCCAGCAATTGCAGCGGCGCAGCGGCCCATACGCCCTTGATATCGTCCTGTTTTCCGTAGATCCGATCGCCGAGGATGGGCCAACCCTCGGAGGCGCCGTGCACTCGCAACTGGTGCGTGCGGCCCGTCAGCGGCTTCATTTCCAGCCAAGTCAGCGCTTCGCCGCGCCAGGTCCCGCGTCCGAGAACGCGCCAGCGCGTCTGCGCCGGCTGGCCGTTCGGATCGACCTTCATCCACCAGCCCCGGTTGGCGTCGAGCCGTCCGAGCGGCTTGTCGATCAGCCCCTCGTCCTCGCGCGGGCCTCCGACGACAATCGCCCAATAGGTCTTGCCGATTTTGCCCTGTTTGAACAGCAGGCCGAGTTTCTCCAGCGCCTTGTGATGCCGCCCGAGCACGAGACAGCCGGCCGTCTCGCGATCCAGCCGATGCGCGAGAGCGGGCTTGCGCGGCAGGCCGAAACGCAGCGCGTCGAAGCCGTCTTCCAGGCTGACGCCGCCCTTCGGCCCTTTGTGGACCGCGATTCCGGCCGGCTTGTCGAGGATCAGCATCAGGCCGTCGCGATAGAGCAGCCGCGCACTTGTGTCTTCGCTCGTCATGGGTCCATAGCTTTGCCGCGACCGCGGCGCGGACGCAGGGGATCGTAGCATTACCGCGCCCGCGGCGCGGGCGCCAGGATGACGCCGAGGCGGGACGAGAGGACGGAGCGCGTGAGCGACACGGGCGAAGAGAAACCGAAGGTCGGGCTGCTGCGTCGCTGGTTCGGACGCTCCGAGGAGCCGACCGCGCCTCTTGGGCCGGAAACAGCCGGCTCCGAAATCGCGGATTCGCAGCCGGAGCCGAACCTTTCGCAGGCGCTCCCTCCGCCCGAGCCGCAAGCGGCCTCGCCGGCGACCGCGCCCGCCGAACCCAAGCGAAGCTGGCTCTCTCGCCTCACATCGGGTCTTTCGCGCTCCTCCTCCGCGATCGGGCGCGGGATCGTCGACATTTTCACCAAGCGCAAGCTCGACGCCGCTTCGCTCGACGATCTCGAGGACATCCTGATCCAAGCCGATCTCGGGATCGGCGCGGCGACCCGAATCCGGGAAGCCGTCGGCAAGGGGCGCTACGACAAGACCATCGACCCCGAGGAGGTCCGGGCGCTGCTTGCTGCCGAAGTCGAACGCACGCTCACGCCCATCGCACGTCCGCTCGAGATTGACGTGAGCAAGAAGCCCTTCGTGATCCTGGTCGTCGGCGTCAACGGCTCCGGCAAGACGACGACGATCGGCAAGCTCGCGGCCAAGCTCGCGCGCGAAGGCCACAAGGTGACGTTGGCGGCGGGGGACACGTTCCGCGCGGCGGCGATCGAACAATTGCGCATCTGGGCCGGCCGGGTGGGGGCCGACATCGTCGCGCGCGGCCAAGGCGGCGACGCGGCCGGCCTCGCCTTCGATGCGCTCACCCGAGCCAAGGAGACCGGCGCCGACGTACTGCTGATGGACACCGCCGGGCGCCTGCAAAACCGCACCGAATTGATGAGCGAGCTGGAGAAGATCATCCGGGTGATGAAGAAGGTCGACCCGCAGGCGCCGCATGCGACGTTGCTGGTGCTAGACGCGACGGTGGGCCAGAACGCGCTGAGCCAGGTCGAGATATTCGGGCGCATCGCCGGCGTGACGGGGCTCGTGATGACCAAGCTCGACGGCACCGCCCGTGGCGGAATTCTGGTCGCCATCGCCGACAAGTTCCAGTTGCCGGTTCATTTCATCGGCGTCGGCGAAGGCGTCGACGACCTCGAACCTTTCGCCGCCCGGGATTTCGCGCGCGCGATCGCCGGCATCGAGACGGCGCAGTAGCGGGACGGGGGCGCGATGGGCGGGCCATCGCCGCGCCGGGAGGCGAAGTCCGGCGCCGTCCGCGCAGGGCCTGGCGCGCTCTAGGCGTCGCAGCCTAGCTCGACGCTGTATATTGATAAAAATATGCAATTCATTGCCCCGCTCGAGTCCGCATCATGCCCAGTCCGCAACTCCATGTCATGAACGCGCTCTTGCGCATGTTCGTACGGCGGCAGTTGAAGCGAGCGGTCACGCCGCTCGACGTGCGCAAGGTTTTCGACGACTGGGCGCCCCGGCGCCGCGCAAGGTGCGCTTTCGCCCCGGCAATCTCGGGGGAGTTGCCGGCGAATGGGCGGAATCGGAAGAGGCCGTCGAAGCCGCGGGGACTCTTTGCTACCTCCATGGCGGGGGCTATGTCGCAATGTCGCCGCGCACCCATCGCGCGCTGACCGGCGCCTTCGCGCGCAAGGGATATCGCGTGTTCGCGCCCGAATATCGGCTCGCGCCGGAGCACCCGTTTCCCGCCGCGCTCGACGACGCTGAATTCCGCCTTTCTCGCGCTCCTGGCCAGCGTCAAGGGCCCGGTCTTCGTCGGCGGCGACTCCGCCGGCGGCGGCTTGGCGGCGGCGCTGATGTTGCGCCTGCGCGATCGCGGCGAACCTTTGCCCGCCGCGGCCTGCCTGTTTTCGCCCTGGACGGACCTGACCATTTCGGGCGCTTCGATCGAGGCGAACAACGAGAGCGACGTCATGCTCGGACTGACCGATCGCGAGCGCATGGGCAATCTCGTGCGGGCCTATGCGGGCGAGCGAGATCCGGCCGAACCCTTGCTTTCGCCGCTGTTCGGCTCGTGGCGAGGCCTGCCGCCGACGATCCTGTTCGTCGGCGACGGCGAAATCCTGCGCGACGATTCCGTGCGCCTGGCCGAACGCGCGCGCGCCGACGGCGTTACGATCGACCTCCAAGTCTGCGCGAAGACGCCGCATGCCTGGCCGATCCTGCAGCGCGCCCTGCCGGAGGCGCGCGAGGCGCTGCGCAAGGCGGTCAGGTTTCTGAACGAAGCGGCCGGCGAGGCCGCTGCGAATGCCGGTCCGAAGCCGAATCTTGCCATCCCGGACGCCGCCCCGGGAGCGGCTTGACCGGTCCGCTCTTTGGCGTTTGCCGGCGAACCCGCCGATCGCGCCAAAGAAGAATCTGGCGGACGAGCGGCGCAGCCGATCGCGTAGCGTCATGTCTCGGACTTGCCGACGGCGGCGCGACCTATCGGGCCGGCTTCATCCAGAGGCTGCCGGCTCTAGGTTTCCGTGATGATCTCGTCGGCGGCGATGGCGGCGTCGGCGAGCCGCATCACCAGGGCGCGCCATTCCCGCTGCAACTCCGCGCGCAGCGATTGCGATTCATGAGAGATTATGTCTCGCGCGAGACTGAGAACCTCGCTCTCGAGGCTTTCCACGTCGCGGCGCGCCTTCTCAAGCCTCAGGGTAAGCCGCATGAACTGCTCGGACATCGTGACGCATCCCCGTCGGCGCTCCCCCGGCTTATTGGACTTGTGTGAAAAGGTCTTTGCGTCGAAGACCGTCTCATCGCCCGTTCCGGCGTCGCTGACATGCCACCAGCAAATGTAGCGCGAATCTGTTGAATAGCAACCAGACTTGCAGGCGCGCGGTCGCTGGAATGCAATCGCGTCGTCGCAACGATGCAATAAGAAAGCCGCCCGGGGGCGGCTTTCTCGCTCGACGCAGGCCGAGCCCGTGGGCTCGTCGTCGCTATCGCGACGTCACTTGGGGCAGGCGGGCTGTCCGGGATGACCGCACGGGCGCTCCGGCTTCTTCGGCTGCGGCGGCGGGGCGTGCGGGGCGGGAGCTGCGGGATGCGGCGCCGGCCGCTCGGCCTGAGGCCTGCGCTCTTCAATTTTCGGCGCGGGCCTTTCGACGACAGGCCTTTCCACCGCAGGCTTTTCGACTTCCGGCCGAGCCGCGGGTTTGACCGGCGCCGGCTCGGCGGCCTTCTTCTCCGGCTCGATCTTTTTGAGCTCAGGCGCCGCCGGTTTCGTTTCCGTCGCCGCCGGCCTGGTTTTCTCCAGCGGGGCCGGCTTGGCCTCGGGCGTCGCGATCGCGGGCTTGAGCGCCCCGGCCGGCGCCTTCAATTCCTCGCCCGCGGCCGTTGCCGGCACGACGGCAGGACCCTTGAGCACGCCCGGGCGCGCGCTAGCCGCTACCGGAGGCTTGCCGTGGTTGGTCGAGACGAAAGAGGTCTCGGTTCGGCTCGCGACGCGAGCGTTTTGGACTTGCGAAGTCGTCGGGGCGATCCGCGGCTCGCGCGCCGCGGCTTCTTCCGCGGCGGTCGGCCTTGCTGTCGTGCCGTTCGGGCCGCCATTGAAGCTCGCCCGCGTCGCCGCAGGATTGGCGGCGGCGACCGGCTGCTCATAGACATTGGTGACGTTCACCGTCCCGAAATTGTTGACGGTGCGATTGTAATAGAAGCGCCCGCCATCCCAGCGGCCCCCTTCGTAGCCGGCGCCGGAATATCCATAGCCGTAATAGACGCCGCCGTAGAAGCCGACATGCGGGCCCCAATAGCCGCGATGGAACAGATAGACGCCGTCCACGAATCCCCAGTAGCCCGGAGTCCACAGCACGCCGGGCTGCGGAGGCTCCACCCACGTGCCCGGCACCCAATAATATTCATAATTGTTCCAGGCCCAGTAGCCCGGCGTCCACATATAGCCGGGCTCGGGCATCGGCGGCTGGTCGTAGACCGGCAGCGGCGGCGGCGCCTCCTCCGCGGAGACGGCGCCGGGTTCGGCGCAAACGCAAGATTGCGCGAACGCGGGCGCGCCTGCGATCGACATCGCGCCGGCGGCCAGCGCGACCGAGAGCAGCAAGGGTTTTAGATACCGCATCTGAACTGCCTTTCTCTCATGCATGGCGCGCGCGACGGCGACGCCCCAGTAGAGACGCCGACAGCGTTGGCTCCCTACGAATCAAATCCAGTCACGCGGCAGCAAAGCTCCCCCGCCGCTGAATGGCGCCTGAACGTGTTTCGCGACAATGCGGCGGTATTGCGGACGCTCGCTTTGGAACTGGACTCAGATTTGGCTCCAATCGAGCACGATCTTGCCCGATTTGCCTGAACGCATGATGTCGAAGCCCCGCTGGAATTCGCGCGCGCCCATGCGATGCGTGATGACTTTGCGCACATCGAGCCCGCTCTGAAGCATCGCGATCATCTTGTGCCAGGTCTCGAACATTTCGCGGCCGTAGATTCCTTTGATGGTGAGCAGCTTGAATACGATGCGCGTCCAATCGACCGGCGCGGGGCGCGCGGGAATGCCGAGCATCGCGATATGGCCGCCCATCACCATGTGATCGACCATGGAATTGAAAGCCTCGGGCGAGCCGCTCATCTCGAGACCGATGTCGAAGCCTTCCTTCATGCCGAGCCGATGCATGACGTCGGCCAGATTCTCCTTGGAGACGTCGACCGGCGTGACGTCGGCGACCTCGGCCGCGAGTTGGAGGCGCAGCGGATTGACGTCGGTGATCACGACATGGCGCGCACCGACATGGCGCGCGACCGCGCCCGCCATGATGCCGATCGGACCCGCGCCGGCGATCAACACGTCCTCGCCGGCCAGTTCGAAGGCGAGCGCGGTGTGAACGGCGTTGCCCAGCGGATCGAGGATGGCGCCGAGCTCGTCGTCGATTTCGTCCGGCAAAGGCACGATGTTGAAGGCGGGTATGGCGAGGAACTCGGCGAAAGCGCCGGGAATGTTGACGCCGATGCCCTTCGTCTCCGGGTCCATGTGGAAACGCCCGCCGCGCGCGGCGCGGCTGTGCATGCCGATGACATGGCCCTCGCCGGAAACGCGCTGGCCGATCGTCAGGCCGCGCACATTGGCGCCCAGTTCGGCGATTTCGCCGGCATATTCGTGGCCGACGACCAGCGGCACGGGAATCGTGCGTTGCGCCCATTCGTCCCAATTGTAGATATGGACGTCCGTGCCGCAGATGCCGGTCTTATGCACTTTGACGAGCACTTCGTCCGGGCCGATCTTGGGAACCGGCGCCTCCTGCAACCACAGTCCCGGTTCCGCCTTCGCCTTGACCAACGCCTTCATCGCGCGCTCCCCGAAGCTTTGTTTGGAGCCTCAATCCCTGGAGGCCTCTTGCGAAGCGCAAAAGGCGCCCCGGGACGAGGGCGGCTGCATTTTCCGATCCCATCGTCGCGCGGCGTCGCGCGACGGCCTGCGAGGGCGGACGAGTCGGCGAGCCTCATCAAACAATCCCCAGCGACTTGCCCGCGCTTGCAAACAACTCGACCGCGAAATCGACATCGTCGTCGCTGAGCGCCGCCGACATCTGCGTGCGGATGCGCGCGCGGCCGCGCGGCACGACCGGAAAGAAGAACCCTGCGACATAGACGCCGCGCGCGTCGAGCGCCGCGGCCAATTCCTGCGCCTTGCGCGCCTCGCCGAGCATGACCGGAATGATCGGCGTCTCTCCCTGCAGCAGCGAGAAGCCCGCCTGCTCCAGCCCGGAGCGGAAGCGCTGCGCATGCCGCGCAAGCTTCGCGCGCAGATCGTCGGCGCGAATCGCAATCTCCAGCGCCTTCAGCGAGCCCGCGACGACGGGCGGGGCGAGGCTGTTGGAGAACAGATAGGGCCGCGCGCGCTGGCGCAGCAGATCGACGATCGGCTGCGCGGCGGCGACGAAGCCGCCCATCGCGCCGCCCAAGGTCTTGCCGAACGTGCCGGTGACGATGTCGACCCGCCCGCCAGCGCCGGTCAGCGCTGGCGTGCCCCTGCCCTGATCGCCGAGATGCCCGGTCGCATGACAATCGTCGACCAGCACCAGCGCGCCGTAGCGCTGCGCGAGCGCGCAAATTTCGGGCAGCTTCGCGACATAGCCGTCCATGGAGAACACGCCGTCGGTCGCGATCAGCTTGAAGCGCGCGCCCGCCGCGTCGGCCTCCTTGAGGCGGCTCTCAAGTTCGTTCATGTCCGAATTGGCGTAGCGATAGCGCTTTGCCTTCGAGAGCCTCACGCCGTCGATGATCGAGGCGTGGTTGAGGCTGTCCGACACGATCGCGTCGGCTTCGTCCAGCAGCGGCTCGAACACGCCGCCGTTGGCGTCGAAGCAGGCGGCGAACAGAATCGCGTCGTCCTTGCCCAAGTGCTTGGCGATGGCGAGTTCGAGCTCGCGATGCAACGTCTGCGCGCCGCAGATGAAGCGCACCGAGGCCATACCGAAGCCATAGGCGTCGAGGCCGGCGTGCGCCGCCGCGACGACCTCGGGATGGCTGGCGAGGCCAAGGTAATTGTTGGCGCAGAGATTGACCATTTCGCGCCCGCCGCCCGCGGCCGCGACGCGGATGCGGCCGCCCTGCGGGCCCTCGATCAGGCGCTCGCGCTTGGTCAGGCCATCGGCCTCGATCGCGCCGAGCGTGGTCTTGAGATGTTGCAGAAAGGCTTCGGACATGGAGACGCCCCCTATCCCGTGAGCCACGGCAATATCACAGGAACCAGAATTGGCGTAACCACCGCGTTGAGCCCCATCGCGACGCCCGCGAATACGCCCGCGACCGGATCGACCGAGAACGCGCGCGCCGTGCCGATGCCGTGCGAGGCGAGGCCGGCCGCGAAACCGCGCGCGGCATAGTCGCGAACGCCGAGGGCGTTCATCATCGGCGTGACGATGATCGCGCCGATGATGCCGGTGGCGATGACCAGCGCGGCGGTGAGCGGCGGCAGGCCGCCGAGGTTCTCGGAAACCGCCATGGCGACGCCGGCGGTCACCGATTTGGGCGCGAGCGAGACCAGCACGACGCGCGGCGCGCCCATCGCCGCCGCGACCGCGACCGCCGAAACGATCGCCACGACCGCGCCGACGACCAGCGCCGCCGCCATCGGCAGGAGATTGCGCCGGACCAGCGCGAGATTGCGATAGAGCGGGATCGCGAGCGCGACCGTCGCGGGGCCGAGCAGGAAATGCACGAATTGGGCGCCGTTGAAATAGGTCTGATAGTCGGCGCCCGTGACTTTGAGCAGGACGGCGACCAGCGCGACGGCGATCAGGACCGGATTGGCTATCGGGTTGCGCCCGACCGCGCGCGCCAGCGAAATCCGCGATCAGGAACGCGCCGAGCGTCGCCGTGAGCCAGAACAGCGGCGTCGTCTGCAGATAGACCCAGAGGCGAAAGCTGTTCACGCCGCCGCCTCCCGCGCGCCGACCCATCGCTTGACGACGAGGAACACGCCGACCGTCGCAAGCAAAGTCAGGATCGTCGATATTACCAGGGCGAGCGCCAGCGCGAGGCCGTGCTCTCCGAGCAGGCCGAGATATTGCACCACGCCCACTCCGGCGGGCACGAACAGCAGCGACAGCGAGCCGAGCAGCCCGCCCGCCGCGCGTCCGACGTCGCTCTCGGCGAAATCCGCGTCGCTCATCGGCCGGCGCCGGTTCCAGAGCGCGAGGCCGCCGGTCATCAGCGCAAGGCCGATCACCGGCCCCGGCGCGGGCAACGCGAGCCCGCGCGCGAGCGCCTCGCCGACGAGCTGACACAAGAGCAGGAGGAAGAATCCGCGGATCATGGCCGAGTCTTCGCCGCCGCGCGCGCAAAGGTCAATCCGGCGCCGCCTTATCCCCCGGCGATGATCGACTTGAGAAAAGCGACGTGGCGCGCGAAGGCCGCGCGGCCCGACGGGCTCGCCTTGACGGTGGTGCGCGGCCGGCGCGCGACGAAGGCCTTGCTGACTTCGACATAGCCGGCGCGGGCGAGATGATCGATATGAGCGCCAAGGTTGCCGTCGGTCGCGCCGGTGAGGCCCTTCAGGCGCGTGAAATCGAGGCCTTCGTCCTCGGGCGCGAGAACGGTCAGCGCGGCCATGATGCGCAGGCGGACCGGCTGGTGGATGACTTCGTCCGGCGCGTCCATCTCAGGCTCGCCGCATCGCATAGCCGCAAAGAATCAACCCGCCGCCGTTCACCGCGGCGAGATAGAGGTTGTAATCGACGTCGATCCAGAAATAGCCGAAGACGACGAGCGCGGTCAGGCCGACGCCGAGCGCCGTGAAAATCCGCCCGAACCAGAGCCCGGCGAGCGCATAGCCGAACATGAACAAGGTCGGCCAGAACGCGTCGAGTTCGCGCGCGCGCATGCCGCCGAGCACGACCGACCAGACAAATCCGAAGCCGAAGAACAGGGCGTAGGCGGCGACCATCCGCCACGCGTTTCCGGCGCCCTGGCGCATCTTCAAGAGGATCGCGACAGTCGCGACGGCGCCCAGCGAATCCAGCGCGATCCAGATGTAAGGCGTCCAGCGGCCGGCCGAAAGCGAGATCAAATTGCCGACGAGGACGAGCGCGCCCCAGAGTATGAAGATTTGACTGGAACTGCGATAGATCTCGGATTGCTTGACCTTGCGCACGATGGCGTCGATATCCGCGAGCGCGGCGCTCGCCTCGCCGGCGTCGATCGTCACGGCCTTGTCTCCCCGGGATTTGCGCGCGGGCGCATCTGTATGAGGCCAATGATGCCGGCGAGATCGGCGGGTTCGCCCTCGGCTTGCAGCGCGCGTTGAAACTGACCGAGCGTTCGGCCCCAGAACAGGCCTGAGAACAGGCCGCCGGTCGCCGCCATCGCGCAGGCGATCTCAAAGCGCGCGGCGGGGTCCGCATCGATCGCCAGCGCGACGTTGCCGACATATTTGGCCGCAAACGCCAGGCAGATCAGGATAAGGACGACCGGCGAGCCCGGCATCGCCAGCGCGCCCGCCTCCCGCAGGATGCGCGGCGCCGGCATCCACGAGGCGAGACCTCGTCCGGCCAGCAAACCGACCCCGAGCCCGGCCGCGAACAGCGCGAGCTTCACGCCGAGGCCCTCCTCCGCGCCGATCAGCCCCGACAATCCCCAGAGCAAGAAGACCAGCGGGACGATCAGCACGCGGCTCGGCGAAGCCTCGCGCGGGCGCATCGCCTTGACGCCGCGCGAGATCAGGAAGGCGAGCAGCAGCCAGACCCAGATCGGCGTGTGGCTGAGGATTTGCACGATCGTCATGCGCGGAGCGCTCCTGGAAAGACCGGATGGCGGCGGACGGCCTATTTCGCCGCCGCCACGATAGCGGCGAGCGCGGCGGGTTGATAGACGACGCCCATGTGATTGACGCCGGGCAGCAGAGTGACCTTGGCGCCCAGGGGCTCCAGCGCCGTCTTGTAGGCGGGCGCGTCCATCAACTCGTCGTCCTCGCCCGCGATCACCTGGATGCGGCCCTTGGCGGCGCGGAAGGCGGCCTGCCAATCGTCCGGCCCGGTGTAATTGTTCATCAGCCGGTAGGAATAGCGTGAGGTGACGAAGGGCGCGGCTTCCGGCACGCTCGCGAAAGCGAGCGAGGGCAGCGACTGCGCCCAGGAAATTCCGAACCGATTCAGGAGAGCCAGCGCAATCACGCGGGGATAGTCGACTTCCGCCCAACGCCCGGGGCCGTCATTGGGACGGTTCGTCGGGGCGCGATAGCCCAGATACGGCGAGAGCACAATGAACCTGTCGAATTGCGGCGCCAGCGGCCCGCCCGCGATGCGCGCGACGAAGCCGGCGCCGGCGGAATGGCCGATCAGTTCCAGTTTCTCGCTCGGATAGGACCTGCGCAGATGGGCGATCAGATCGGCGAGATCGTCGTCGAGCTGGCCGATATAGGCGATGTCGCCGCGCGTTCCCGAAGCGCCGTGCCCGCGCGCGTCGATCGCGACCGCCGTGACGCCGTTGCGGGCGAGTTCGCGGCCGATCGCGTTCATCTCGTCCGACGAGGCCGAGGAGCCATGCGCGAGAATCGCGACCCGGTCTCCTTGCGCGGGATAGAGCCGATAGGCGAGCCAGGTCCCGTCGCGCGCCTGGAACCGGCTGAGCGCCGGCAGTCCCTCGAGTTCGACGCTCATCGCGCCGGCGTGGATCGAGGCGAGCGGCGGCGGAGAATGGAGCGGCGCCGCGAGGGCGGCGATCAGCGCAAGCATGACGAGGCCGATCAGGGCGAGCGGCCAGAGGATGAGGTTCGGGAGGGCGGCGAGGGACATGGCTTTCTCTCCATTTAGATAACTCTGTACTATAGAGTTATCTGAAAATGTCAAGGCGCCGCCGAATGGCGTGGGAAGTGAGATATGCCAGGGATATCCCCAAGAGCAGCCGGGACTTTTTCGCCGATGGCTTCCTGGTCCGGCCCCGCACAGCCGAGCGGCGACGGAGGTTAGGGTTCTTTTGCAGGTGATCCGCGGTGGCGCATACGATTCTCGGACGTTGGGGCAAGAACCAGCCGTCCGCTTTCCCGCCGAAATCGCAGACGAAACCGGCCTGGCCGAAGGACAGAAGATCGAGATGTTCAGCCAAAACGGAGAAATCGTGATACGGCCGGAGCCGACGAGCGCGCTGAAAAAGATATTCGCGGGCGGGAGCGCCGAGGAGTGGCGCGAGCTCTACGCCGGTTCCGATGAATGGGCTCCGTTTGTCGGCGGACACGGGGTCGAGGAATGAACGATCGCCTCGCGGATGCGCCCTTTTCCCACCAGCGTCGTTCTGTCCGAGGGCTTCCCGATCAGAGGGGAAATCTTGCTGAGCGATATCCGCAGCCTTGAGATGCCCGTATGCAGGATCAGGTGCGCCGGCCCTAAAGCGCCGCCCGAGGTCGCGCAGGCGGCGCGGGAAAAGTTGAAGGCGTTGATCGAGATCCAACTGCCTGCGTCAATCACCCGCTCGCCCGCCGTTCTCGCCGAGGACGGCTCAGGCCGCCTCAGTGCCGGAAATGCCGCATCCCGGTGAACGCCATGGCGACGCCCGCCGCGTCGGCGGCGGCGATCACCTCGGCGTCGCGCAGCGAGCCGCCGGGCTGGATGACCGCGGTGGCGCCGGCTTCGATCGCCGCGATCAGGCCGTCGGCGAAGGGGAAGAACGCGTCGGAGGCGACGACGGAGCCCTCGGTGGCGGGCGCGCCCTGCCCTGCGACGTCCTTCGCTTTCTGCACGGCCACGCGCGAGGAATCGACGCGCGACATCTGGCCGGCGCCGACGCCGACCGTCGCGCCGCCCTTGACATAGACGATGGCATTCGACTTGACGTGCTTGCAGACGCGCCAGGCGAATTGCAGGTCGGTCAGCTCCGCCGCCGTCGGCGCGCGCTTGGTGACGACCTTCAGCATCGAGGGATCGAGCACGCCATTGTCGCGATCCTGCACCAGCAGGCCGCCCGCGACCGAGCGCACCGTCAGCGTCGGCGCGCTCGGATCGGGCAGCGCGCCGGCGATGAGCAGGCGCAGGTTCTTCTTGGTGGCGACGATCGCGATCGCCTCATCGTCCGCCTCGGGCGCGATGATCACCTCGGTGAAAATCTCGACGATCTTTCGCGCCGCCGCCGCGTCGAGCCGGCGGTTGAGCGCGACGACGCCGCCGAAGGCCGACACGGGGTCGCAGGCGAGCGCCTTCTCATAGGCTTCCAGCAGATCGCCGCCCACCGCGACGCCGCAGGGATTGGCGTGCTTGATGATCGCCGCCGCCGCCGAAACGTTCGGGTCGAATTCGGCGACGAGTTCATAGGCCGCGTCGGTGTCGTTGATGTTGTTGTAGGAAAGTTCCTTGCCCTGCAATTGCCGTGCAGTCGCGACGCCGGGGCGGCTTTCCGGCCCGACGTAGAACGCGGCGGATTGATGCGGGTTCTCGCCGTAGCGCAACGCGCTCGAAAGCTTGCCGCCGAACGCGCGCCAGGTCGGCGCGCTTGTCTGCGTCTCGCGCGCGAGCCAGTTGGAGATCGCCGCGTCATAGGCCGCCGTGCGCGCATAGGCCTTCTGCGCCATCGCGCGGCGGAAAACGAGACGCGTCGCGCCGTTGTTGGCGGCGAGTTCGTCGAGCAGCGCGACATAGTCGGCGACGTCGACGATCACAACGACATCGGCGTGGTTCTTGGCCGCGGCGCGGATCATCGCGGGCCCGCCAATGTCGATGTTCTCGATCATGTCGTCGAATTTCGCGCCGCGCTTCAGCGCGTCCTCGAACGGGATAGAGGTTCACCACGAGGAGATCGATCGGCTGGATGCCGTTGGCGATCATGGCCGCCTGATGGGCGGGATCGTTGCGGATCGCGAGCAGGCCGCCGTGCACGCGCGGATGCAGCGTCTTCAGCCGGCCGTCCATCATCTCGGGAAAGTCGGTCATCTGCGCAACGTCGACGACGCTTGACGCCGCCGGCCGTGAGCGCCGAGGCCGTGCCGCCGGTCGAAACGATCTCGACGCCCCGGGCGGCGAGCGCGCGGCCGAGATCGAGCAGCCCGGCCTTGTCGGACACCGAGATCAGCGCGCGGCCGAAATCGGAGCAGTATCTATGGTCATATCGGGGGCTCGCGACTTCGCTCGAGGGAAATTCGCGCGGCCCTTAACACGCTTTGCCCCGCCCCGAAACCGGGATCGCGGCGCCGAAACCAAAGTCGAATGCGCCGGCGCCCAACTATCAGGCGCCGGCCAGCGCCAGCTCGGTCCATTCGCGCCGATAGGCCTCCAACCCGCCGAGGTCCCAGCTCGGATGGGTGAAACGTCTCCGGCAGCGGCGGGCAATCCGGCCAGGAGGCCAGCATCGCCGCGCCATAGGCCGAGCCGATCGGGACGGCGGGTCGAGACCACCTTCTGACCCCCACGCAATTGCGCGAGGAGCGCCCCGAAGGCCGCGTTGGCGCCGAAGATTGCCGTCGACCACGACCGGCCCGCGCTCGACGCCGAGCCGCCTCAGCATGTGGTCGGTCATACAGGCCACATAGAGCGAGGCGAGCGCGCCGCGTTCGGAATCGCGCGACTTCGCCGACAATGCGGCCGCGCCGCTGCGCGAACGGCCCGCCCTGCGCGCTGAAGGCGGGAGCCGCGAACACCCTCCGCTCGATCAGCCCCGCCACGGCTGCGCGCGTCGGCGGGCCGAGATCGCCCCGGGCGATCTCGGCATATTCGCGCCCGCCCATGAAGCGCGCGCAGGCGGTCGGGCGGCCCGTGATGTCGACATTGGCGAGCATGTCGGCGGCCGGGTCTAGGCCGTCGATCGGCAGCCCGACGCCGAGCAGGATGACCCAGGTGCCCGTCGAGACGACCGTGAAGGGCGCCTGCCAGTTGGCGAGATAGGGGATGATCGAGGCGTTGGAATCGTGAACGCCGCAGAGCACGCGCACATCGGGCGCCAGGCCGGTCGGCCTCGACGAGTTCGCGCCGGCGCACGGCCCGAGCGAGGCCCAGGCGGGCAGCACCGGCGCAATGCGGCCCTGCAGCCCGAGCGCCGCGACGAGGGAGGACGGCCGCGTCTGCGCCGGCAGCCAGAGGTCGGTGTGGCAGCCGAGCGACGTCGCCTCGGACGCCGCGACGCCGCTCATCCGCCAGGCCCAATATTGCGGATAGAACAGCAGGTGTTTGGCGCACGCGAACGCCGCCGGATCGAGCGAGGCCTGCCAAGCAGAGCTGCCGCCCGACATTGAGGCCGTTGGCGGCGGGCGGCGAATAGGTGCGCGAGAACGGCGGCCGGATTTTCGCGTAGTCCGGTTCGATCGCCTCGACGCCGCTGTCCTCATAGTCGACCACCGGCATCGCGAGGCCGCGCTCGTCGACCAGCGCGGCGGCGGCGCCGTGGGTCGTCGGCACGATCGCCTCGATCCGATGCGCCTTCGCCGCTTGGCCCAGCGCGCCGACGAAGAAAGCCCAGATCGCTTCGACGTCGGCGTGGAGATAGGGCGGCCCGGGCAGGGGATGGTTCGGCTGCGAGCGCTCCCAGATCGTCGCGCCGCCGGCGTCGAACAAGAGCGAGCTTGACGTTGGTCTTGCCGACGTCGAGAACCGCAACCGCGCCTTTCATGATCCGCCTCCCTCACGCGATCATGGCATGTGAAACATTTCGCGCGAGCGGCGTCACGACCGGCGAATTGTCGGGATGGGACTGCATGATGTCGCGCATATGCGCCCACCATCTGCGCATCACCGGATGTTCCGCCAAGCGCGTCCATCGCATGGCCCTCGGCGCGCTCGAGATAGGCGAACAGAACGTTGGTGCGCGCATCGAGAAAGATCGAATAGTTGGAGACGCCGCTGGCGCGCAGGAGGTCAGAGAGCTCCGGCCAGATCGCATCGTGGCGGCGCCGGTATTCCTCCTCGGCGCCCGGATTGAGTTGCATGGCGAAGCCGACGCGTTCGACGGGCATGGGGGCCTCGTGGGAAGGCGAGCGTCAGGGAACTTCATATCTCGCCATCGCGGGCCAGGGCGAACCGCCCCCGGGCGCGAGCCCGGGAGCGGCGCCGCGATCGGAGATCAGAAGTCGAAGTTCTTGATGTTCGTCCTTGTTGAAGATGAAGGGCGCGCCAAGCAGGATCTCGCTGCCGTTGATGACGTTGAGCTTGCCCAGCTTGCCGGCGTCGACCGAGGTGTCGCCCGGCTTCAGCTTGCCGTCGACGACAGCCCGCATGACGTAGGTCGCGGCATAGCCGAGATCGACCGGGTTCCACAGCACGACCGACTTGACGCAATCGGTCGCGACATAGGGCTTCATCGCGTTCGGCGTCGCGAGGCCGACGACTGCGACCTTGCCGCACAGCTTGGCCTTGGTCACGGCCTCGGCCGAAGCCGGAGTCGCGACCGAGGTCATGCCGAAGATGCCCGAAAGCTTGTCGCCGTATTTGTTGATCAGCGTGGTCGCCTGGTTGAAGGACAGGTATGTTGTCTTCCTGCGCCTCGACCGTCTCCAGCCACTTCAGCTTCGGATGGCACTTGGCCGCATAGGCCTGACATCTCGGCGATCCAGCGCGCCTGATTGGGCGTGGTGAAGGTGGAAGTGACGATCGCAAAGCCCTTGTCCTCGCCGATTTCCTTGGCCATCGCGTCGACCATCGCCTTGCCGATGCCATTGAACGGGCGATTGATTGACGAACCATTCGCGCGCATCGGGCGTCGAGTTGGCGTCGTAGCCGACGACGTGGATGCCCTTCGCCAAGCGCCTTCTTCAGCACGGGCGCGATCGCGACCGGATCGTTGGCGGCGAACAGAATGCCGTCGACGCCGCGGGTGATGTAATTGTCGATGAACTTGATCTGCTCATCGATCTTGGCTTCGGTCGGGCCGTCGGTCGTCACCTTGACGTTGCCGAGTTCCTTGGCCGCGTCCTGCATGCCCTTCGACGTCGCGTTGAAATAGCCGATGCCGATCAGCTTGGGCACATCGACGAGAGTGATCTCCTTGCCCGCCTTGTTGGGCGCGCCGGTCGGCTTGCCGCCGTCATAGGGCTTTGCCGCCACCGCCGCCGCCGCCGCTGGAATCGCAGGCGAGCGGGTGGTCGGCAGATCGTCCGCCCCGTCCCATTTGTCGCCGGCGCGGGCGCCGCTGGCCCCAAACGTCAGCGCAAGCGCCGCCGCCGCAACCGTCGTCATCAAGCAGTTTCGTCATCGTTTCCTCCTGGTTTGCCGCTGTTGCGGCTCATTACTCCGTCAACCGCCGGCTTCCCGGCGCTTTTGCAGAGAACTTGCCAATAGGGTGGACGCGATCAGCACCGTGCCGATGACGACGATCGTCGCATCGCCCTTAACGCCCGTCAGCGCCAGCCCGTCTTTGAGCAACTGGATCATAACGAGGCCGATCACCGTGCCCCAGATCGTGCCGGAACCGCCGAAGATGCTGGTGCCGCCGAGCACCACCGCGGCGATCACGTCGAGCTCATAGCCGATGCCCATGTCGGAGCGGGTCGTCGTGACGCGCGACACGAGAACATAGGCCGGAGACGCCCGCCATCAGGCCGGAAAGCGTGTAAACAACGAGCTTGATGCGATCGACGGGAAGGCCGGAAAAGCGCGCCGCGGTCTCGTTGGCGCCGATGGCGTAGAGCGAGCGGCCGAACGTCGTGCGGTCGAGCGCGACGCCCGCGATGATGGTCGCCACGACGAGGAGCCAAAGCTGGGTCGGCACGCCGAGCAGCTCGCCCTGGCCCATGAAATAGAACCATTCGGGATAGCCGCGCACGGAATGGGCCTGGCTGACGCCCTTCGGCGAAGCCGCGATAAAGCGCAAGAGTGGCGATGGTCATGATCAGCGGCGGCACTTTGACCCGCGTGATGAAGAAGCCGTTGATGAACCCGCACGAGCGCGCCGAGCGCAATCGCGAACGCAATCGCCGCCGGGAGTGGAAAGCCCAGGTTCTTCCAGCTGTAGCCGAGCGCGATCGCGCAAAGCCCGACGACCGAACCGACCGACAGATCGATGCCCCCGGTGATGATGACGAAAGTCATCGGCAGGGCGATCAGGCCGACTTCCGTCATCAGCCGGCCCTGGTTGAGCAGATTGTCGAGGGTCAGAAAGCGGTTGTTGAGGGCGCCCAGGATCGCGAGCGCGACGATCAGGACAGCCGCCAGCAAGGTCTCGTGGCGGGCTAGCCAGCGCGGAACGCGGCGTTCGGGAGGGGCGGCCGCGACGCTGGTCATCGCGAGTCCCCGGCCACGCGCCGCTGTCGTCGCACGATATCGGCGACCACGGTCAACAGGATGAGACCGCCTTGCACCGCGCGAATCCAGTAGGGCGAGATGCTCACGAAGACCAGCGCACTGGCAATTTCGGCGATCAAAATCGCTGCGAGGGTCGATCCGACGACCGTTCCGACGCCCCCGAGAATACTGACGCCGCCGACGACCGCAGGCGGTAATGATCGTCAGTTCGAGGTTGGGCGGCACGGTCGACTGGATGACCTTGAGCTGCGTGGCGAACAGCAGCGCGGCGATGTCCGGCGAATAGCCCATGCAGCGCGAACACCATCACGACCGTCTCCTGCGGCGAGATCCCGCACAGGCGCGCCGCTTCGGGGTTGCCGCCGGTGGCGTAAATCGCGCGGCCGTGCGCGGTATATCGCATCCAAAGCGCGGCCAAGATCGTCGCGCCGACCATGATCAGCACCGGCATCGGCAGAATATCGAAGAGCTCGATATCGGCGAGATGAAAGCTGTCGGGCAGATCGGTGATCCATTTGCCCCCCGTAACGCTGATGAGGCCACCCTTCAGGATCGACAACATGCCGAGCGTGACGACGATCGCCGGAATTCTCAAATAGGCGATGACCGCGCCTTGCAGCGCCATAATCGCGATGCCGACCAGAACTGGGAACAGCCACGCAAAGGCGATGGAATAGCCTGCCACCGCCATCGAGCCGCTGATCGTCGCCAGCACGCCAATCAGCGCGCCGACGGAAATGTCGATGTTGCCTGAAATTATCACCATCGACATGCCTATCGCGGCGACTGCGACATAGGCGTTGCCGAGCAATATGTCGGAGAGATTGCGAGTGGCGAGAAAGCGCGGGTTGATCGCCCCGACGACGAGCGCCAAAACGACGATCGCGATGGCCAAGCAGCGCTTCCTGCGAAGAGAGCCGCCGCAGCAAGCTCGCGCGCGGCGCGGCGCGTGTCTCGATTGCGATCGCGCTCACGCCGCCGCTCCGCACATAGTTCCGTCGCTGCCCATCATCGCCGCGCCGACCGCCTCAGGCGTCGCCTCGGCGCGCGTGAATTCGGCGACGAAGCGGCCCTCGCGCATAACCAGCACCCGGTCGCTCATGCCCAACACCTCGGGCAATTCGCTCGATATCAGCAGGATCGCGACGCCCTGAAGCGCGAGATCGCCCATGATCCGATGAATTTCCGCTTTTGCGCCGACGTCGATCCCGCGCGTGGGCTCGTCGAGGATCAGCAGGCGAGGATTGTTGGCGAGCCACTTGCCAAGCACGATCTTCTGCTGGTTACCGCCGGAGAGCCGTCCGGAGATCTGCTCGAGGGAACTCGTCTTGACGCTCAAGTTGCGCGACGCCCTTCTCGGCTAGGCGGCGCTCCGCAGCGCGGTCGATGAAGCCGAATTTGGAGAGCGAGCCTAGCGCCGCGAGCGAGAAATTCTGCAAGCACGCTCATCGGGCGCACCAGCCCTTGGGTGCCTCGATCCTCCGGGACGTAGGCGATGCCGAGATCGCGCGCCTGGCCCGGCGAGCGGACGACGACCGGGTCGCCCGCGATCCGGATTTCACCGGCCTCGGCTGGCGTGACGCCGAAAATCGACTGCGCGAGTTCGCTGCGCCCAGATCCGACAAGGCCCGCGAGGCCGACGATCTCGCCCGCCCGCACGCTAAGGCTGACGCCGCGTGTTGTCGGCGTGCGCACGAGGTCGATCGCACTTCCAGGACCGGCGCGCCGATCGGCGCCTCGACTTTGGGGAACAGGTTCTCGATCGTGCGCCCAACCATCATCTGCACGAGTTCGCCCGCGTCGGTCTGGGCGACGTTGCGGGTGCCGACGAAAGCGCCGTCGCGCAGCACCGTGACGCGGTCGGCGAGCGTGAAGATCTCGTCCAGGCGATGGCTGATGTAAATAATGCCGACACCGCGCGCCTTTAGTAGCCGCACGATCTTGAACAGACGCACCACGTCTGGCTCGGTCAGCGCCGCCGTCGGCTCGTCCATGATCAGAAGCTTTGCATCATAGGAGAGCGCGCGAAGAATTTCCACGCGTTGGCGATTGCCGACGCTCAACTCGCCGACGATGCGGTCGGCGGCCAGATCGTGGATCTCCAGAGACTTCAGCAGGCGCTCGGCGCGCTCACGCATCTCGCGCCAGTTTAGGCGGCCACCAAAACCCCGAGGCGCATGCCCCATGAAAATGTTCTCGGCGACGGTTAGCTCGGGGAAGAGCAGCAATTCCTGATAGATCGTCGCGACGCCGGCGCGGCGCGCGTCCTCGGGCAAGCGGAACTTGTGCTCCGCGCCGTCGATCAAAATCTCCCCCGCGTTCGGGCGGAAAAACTCCCGAAACGATCTTGATCAGCGTCGATTTGCCCGCGCCGTTCTCGCCTAGCAACGCATGGATTTCGCCCGCCGCGACCGAAAACGAGACGCCTGAAAGCGCGCGCACGCCGGGAAAGGACTTTTCGAGCCCGCGCACCTCGAGCAGCGGCGGCGGCGATGACGAAGCCTCGCTCATGCCGCCGCCGACGCGACGGCGCCAATTTCGACGATATCGACCGCGATCCCGCCTCGCGCAGCATCTCCAGCGCCGAGGGCGGAATATGCCGGAGTCGGTGATCACGCGCGCGACGCGCGAGAGCGGGCAGACGACCAGACTGCCGCGCGGCGTGAATTTGGAGGAATCGACGAGCACGACAAGTTCGCGCGCGCGCGCCAGCAGTTTGCGCTCGGCCCGCGCGATCAAAGGATGGCCCTCGATGACGCCGAGTTCGCCGACCGAAATCGCGCTCATGAACATGCGCGAGGCGGAATAATGCTGCGTCGCGTCGTCCTCGAACGGCGAAACGATCAGCTTTTCCTCGCGATAGACTTCGCCGCCGGGCAGCGCGACGCGGCACTGGCTTTCGCGGATCAGAACTTCTGCGAGGGGATAGGAGTTGGTGAGCACCTTAAGGCGGCGATCGCGCAGGAAAGGCGCCCATCTCGAATGTCGTCGTGCCGCCATTAATGATGATCGATTCGCCGTCTTCGCTCAGATCGACCGCCGCCCGGGCTATCGCGCGCTTGGCCTCGATATTCAGGACGCTGGAGGCATCGAAGGTGCGCGGCTCGTATCCGCCCTCGGCCGCCGCGCTCGACGCGGCCTCGAGGCCGCCGCGCACCCGTTGCGCGAGGCCGATCTCGGCAAGCTTGGCGAAGTCGCGCCGAACCGAAGCTTCCGAGGCGCCCGTCGCCTTCAGGACGTCGGCGATCCGCACCACGGCGCGCTCTCTCAGCATCGACCTGATGATTTGCCAGCGCTCGCGCTCGTGCATGGCGTTTCCGTTCCCCAATCGCTCAAAACTAGTCACAGCTAAATCATGAGGGTCAAGCGATTTAGCTTGATTTTCGATCGATATTGCGCCGCAACAATCATTTTGCTCCGCACAATCGATCATTTATGATTGACGCGTGACGGATTGCGCTCCGTAGACTTACGCGCTCCTCGTAAGGTTGCGAAAGGCGCGTTTCATGACCAGGGCGTCACTGTCTCCGCTCGCAAATCTCTGGCAGGAGGCGCAGGCGGCCGAGCCTCGACGAACCGGGCCTGTTGCTCTACCGCTCGAACCTGCTGGGCAGCGATCTGCGCATCACCAATTTCGGCGGCGGCAACACGTCCGCGAAGGTCGACGCCGCCGACCCGCTCACCAAGGCGACGGTACGCGTGTCTTGTGGGTAAAGGGTTCGGGCGGCGATATCGGCTCGATGAAGCGCGACGGCTTTGCCACGCTCTATCTCGACAAGCTCATTGCGCTGCAAAGGCCTCTATCGCGGCATCGACCAGGAGGACGAGATGGTCGCGCTGTTCGACCATTGCACGTTCAACCTCAATCCGCGCGCGACCTCGATCGACACGCCGCTGCACGCCTTCGTCCCGCACCGCCATGTCGATCATGTCCATGCCGACGCGGTCATCGCCATCGCCGCCTCGGCCAACGCGCGAGGAGCTGACGGCGAAAATCTATGGCGGCGAGATTGGTTTTCTGCCCTGGCAGCGCCCGGGCTTCGACCTCGGCCTCAAGCTCGGCAAGATGGCGACGCGAGCATCCCGAATATGTCGGCGTCGTGCTCGGCGGCCACGGGCTCTTCACCTGGGGGCCGACGTCAAAGGTCCTGCTACGAGACGACGCTGCGCATCATTCAGAAGGCGGCCGACTGGCTCGCCGCCAACGAGAAGGAGCCGGCCTTCTTCGGCGCGCGTTTCCAGGCGCTTTCCCCGCAGGCGCGGCGCGACGTGGCGGCGCGACTGCTGCCGGCGATCCGCGGCAAGATCTCCTCGCACGAGCGCAAGGTCGGGCATTTCTCCGACGCGCCGGAGGTGCTGGAGTTCGTCAACTCGCACGCGCTCGCCGATCTCGCCCCGCTCGGCACGTCCTGTCCCGACCATTTCCTGCGCACGAAGATCCGCCCGCTCGTGCTGCCGCTTCGATCCCGCACGCCGACAACATCGATGCGGTGCTCTCCGGACCTCGACGCGCAGCTCGACGCCTATCGCGCCGACTACGCCGCCTATTATCAGCGCTGCAAGCATCCCAATTCGCCCGCCATGCGCGATCCCAACGCGGTCATCTATCTCGTGCCCGGGCGTCGGCATGCTGTCGTTCGCCAAGGACAAGGCGACGGCGCGCGTCGCGAGCGAATTCTACGTCAACGCGATCAACGTCATGCGCGGCGCCTCGGGCGTCAGCAAGCTATGTCGGGCTCGCCGAGCAGGAGGCTTTCAACATCGAGTACTGGCTGCTCGAGGAGGCGAAGCTCTCGCGCATGCCCAAACCCAAATCGCTTGCCGGACGCGTCGCGCTGATCACCGGCGGCGCCGGCGGCATCGGCCGCGCCTCGGCGGCGCGGATGCTGAGCGAAGGCGCCTGCGTCGTGCTGGCGGATATCGACCAGGCCGCGCTCGACGAGTCCGTCGCGGACTTCTGCCGAAGCTTCGGCAAGGATGTCGTGCGCGGCGTGCGCGCTCGACGTGACGAGCGAGGAGGACGGTCGCCAGGGGCTTCACCGAGGCGACGCTCGCGTATCGGCGGGCTCGACATCGTCGTCTCCAACGCCGGCATCGCCTCGGCCTCGGCGATCGAGGATACTTCGCTCGCGCTCTGGCAGAAGAACGTCGACATTCTCTCGACCGGCTATTTCCTCGATCTCGCGCGAGGCGTTCCGGCTTTGGCTGCGGCAGGGCGCGGCGGCAATCTCGTCTTCGTCGCCTCCAAGAACGGGCTTGCCGCCTCGGCCGGCGCTTCGGCCTATTGCGCGGCGAAGGCCTCGGAAATTCACCTCGCGCGCTGCCTCGCGCTGGAAGGCGCGCCGCACGGCATCCGCGTCAACACCGTCAATCCCGATGCCGTCCTGCGCGGCTCGAAGATCTGGCAGGGCGAATGGCGCCAGCAGCGCGCCGCAATCCAACAAGGTCAGCGAGGACGAGCTCGAAGAGGTCTATCGCCAGCGCTCGATGCTGAAGCTCTCGGTCTTCCCGGAGGACATCGCCGAGGGCGTCTATTTCTTCGTCAGCGACGCCTCGGCCAAATCGACCGGCAACATCCTCAATGTCGACGCCGGCAACGTACAATCCTTCACCCGCTAGGGTTCAAGCCTTGCCCGCGCCGCCATTGCCGGCGAAGCGAAAGACATGCGAAGTTTCGCGACAATGATAATAAAGAGCTGACGGCTCCGGCTCCGGGAGGCCACCATGAGCTTCTCGATCCCGCCGGATTTCGTCGCCGCCGAGAACGCCAGGGATCTGCGACGCGCTCGCCGAGGACTACGCGCATCTCGGCCGCGCGCTCGCTCGGCGCGGCGTTTCGATCGAGGCGATCGCGGCCAAGGTCGCGGCGTTCGGCGTCGCGCTGCCGACGTTGGGGCGTCGGCACGGGCGGGACGCGCTTTGCCCGCTTTCCCGGCCCCGGCGAGCCGCGGCACATCTTCGACAAGATCGACGATTGCGCGGTCGTGCAGCAACTGACGCGCGCGACGCCCGCGCTTTCGCTGCATTTCCCCTGGGACAAGTTCGAGATCCCCGCGAGTTGCGCGAGGCGGCGGCGGCGCGCGGGCTTGAGATTCGACGCGGTCAATTCCAACACGTTTCAGGACCAGCCGGGCCAGACACATTCCTACAAGTTCGGCTCGCTCTCCAATGCGGACGCAGGGCGTCGACGCGCAGGCGGTCGAGCACAATCTCGAATGCATCGCGCTCGGGCAGAAGCTCGGCTCGAAGGCGCTGACGGTCTGGATCGGCGACGGCTCGAACTTCGCGGGGCAGTCCAATCTCACAAAGGCGTTCGACCGCTATCTCCAGGCGATGCGGCAGGTCTATGCGGGGCTTCCCGCGGACTGGCAGGTGTTTCTCGAGCACAAGCTCTATGAGCCCGCGTTCTACTCGACCGTCATTTCCGACTGGGGCAGCAGCTACATCGCGGCTGTCAGAACTTGGGCCGAAGGCGAAGTGTCTGGTCGATCTCGGCCATCATGCGCCGGCGTCAACATCGAGCAGATCGTCGCGCGGCTGTGCGCTTCGGCAAGCTCGCGGGCTTCCACTTCAACGATAGCAAATACGGCGACGACGATCTCGACGCCGGGTCGATCGCGCCGTTCCAGCTGTTCCTGGTCTTCAACGAACTGGTCGACGCCGCCGAGCGGCGCGCGGAGGGCTTCGCGCCCGCCTACATGCTCGACCAGTCGCACAATGTCAGCGATCCCATCGAGAGCCTCATGCTTTCCGCGGTCGAACTGCAGCGCGCCTACGCGCAGGCGCTGCTGGTTGATCGCGCCGCGCTCGCGGCGGCGCAGGACGCCAATGACGCGCTCGGCGCGCATATGATCGTCTGAAGCAGGCCTTCACGACCGACGTCTCGCCGCTGCTCGCCCGCGCGCGCCGCGGCGCCGGCGGCGCGATCGATCCGATCGCGGTCTATCGCGCCTCCGGCTATCGAGAGCACAAGGCCCGCGAGCGTCCGGCGTGCGGCGTCGCCGCGGCGGGGATCGTCTGACGCCGCGCGGTTGCGCCGCGGCGTCCCCGGAAATTTCGCGCCTCGAAGCGCGGGCCCGTCAGATCCCCGCCGGTATGCTCGCATCGAGCCGCATCTTGAGATAATCCGCCGCGAGGATCGGTGCGTAGCGCGCGGCCTCGCCTTCGCCGATGCAGCTCGCGATCGCTTCGACCCGCGCCTCCGGATTGGGGTCGAAGAAGAAGGCGATCGAATATCGCTCGCGGCCCGAGCGATTGACGACGCGATGCGCATTGGAGACATAGACGTCGTTGGTCCAGCGCATCAGGCAATCGCCGATGTTGACGACGAAGGCGCCCGGCATCGGCGGCGCGACGATCCACTCGCCCGAACGCGTGCGCACCTCGAGGCCGCCGACGTCGTCGGTCGCGAGCAGCGTGATGTTGCCGTAATCGGTGTGCTCGCCCGCGCCGACCTCGCCCGGAGGAGTCGCGGGATAGTGCAGCAGTCGCAGCGTCGCCATCGGCCGGTCGAGCTTGTCGCGGAAGAAGTCGAGCGGCAGTTTGAGATCGCGCGCAAAGGCGCGATGGATGGCATGGGCGAGCGCGCTGCAGGCGTCGAAATAGGCGAGCATGGCCGGCCTGAACAGCGGCGCCTTCGGCCATACGTTGAGGGTGCGGAACGGCGCGCGCGCGATGATTTCGCGATCTTCCGGCGAGAGATCGAGCCCGATGTTGAACGCCTCCTTGTAGTCGCCGCCGCGCTTGGGATCGAGCGCTTCGTGCAGCAGACCGGAATAGCCCCGATTGCCGCCCACCTTCTCGATTGCGAGTTCGGCCTTCTCCGCGACCGGCTGCGCGAAAAATGCCGCCGATTGCGCGAAGGCCTCGCGCATCAGCGCCTGCGGCACGCTGTGATTGACGACATAGAAGAAGCCGATCGTGCGGCACGCGTGCGCGATCTCGTCCGCGGCCCGCTCGAAACCGTCGCCGGCGAAACCGGCGAGATCGACGATCGGCAGGCTCTTCAAGTCAGGCTCGGCCGCCAACTCACGTCCCCTTCGGTTCGTCGATGATGCTCACGTGCGCCGCCACGATGCGCCAGCCCTCGGGCAGGCGCGCCCAGGTCTGCATCTGCCGCCCGATCTTGCCCGGGGCGCTCGCGCGCCGGAACAAGGTCGCCGCAATCGCGAGATCGCGGCCATAGGTGGTGATCTCAGTACGCTCCAGGCTGCGCTCCAGGCCCTGCGACGGGCCGTGCGGCGCGGAAGGCCCGGATCTCGTCCATGCCATAGAGATTCTCGCCGCGCGCCGTAGCGGATCGAATGCGGCGAATCATGGAAATAGCCGTCGAGCGCGGCGATGTCGTTGGTGACGAGCGCGCGCTCGTAGTCGTCGAACAAGGCGACGATCTCGGCGCGCACTTCGGGGTCGTTGACGATCATGTTCGCCCGCCTCTCGCCTCCAACTTCGCGCGCAATTCGGCAAGGAAGGGAATATCCGCGAATTGGTCGGCGCGCACGCGTGGCCAATCGACGCCGCCGGTCGGCGCCTGCCGAGCGCCGGTGGAGATCAGTTCGCCTTCGGTCGCGATGAAATTCAGCGCGTTGTCATGCGGCTCGATCGCAATGCGCGCGTCCTCCACGACCTGCAGCGAATGCACGGTCGTCGCGATCGGGGTATTCGAATCTGTGAGGCCCAGTTCGCGGAAAATGCCGTGCTCCAGATCGGCGAAGCCCGCGCCCTTGCCGGTCCGCCCGCCGCGACGGCTGACCGCGACGCAGCCGACGACGCAGAAATCGAGCCTCGGCATGTCCTCGAAGCCGACCGGTTCGCCATGGGCGAGGAACCCCTGCGCAGTCGCGGCGGTCTCGAAATCGATCCCCTTCGCTGCGAGCTTGTCGGGATCGATTCGCAGATAGGGAAAGCCCTTCGTCAGATAGGGCACCGGCGCGAACAGCAGCTTGCCGTCGTAGAGCGCGCGCAGGCGCACGGGAATCTGCGGCGGATCGGGATTGCATTTGACCACCGCGGCCCGCTTCCAGGCCTCGAGTTCGCTGAGCCGCCAGGCCGCCGCGTCGGCGCCGACGAAATTGGGAATGCGGTCGACGCTCGGGCCGACATTGACGCCCGCCTCGACCAGCGCCTGCCAGATGTCGCGGCGCACCAGGTCCTTGACGCCGTTGCGGCCGGCCCAACGCGAAGTCCCGCTCGACCCCATCCTGTCCTCTTCAGACCGCCGCGCCGATCGGCGCGCTGACGACGCCGTCACGCTCCAGCGCGCGCGCGACCCGCAGCGCCAGATCCTCGCGCCAGGGCGCCGCGATGATCTGCACCCCGATCGGCAACGCGACGCCCGAAGTCCAGACCGGAACAGCCGCAACCGGCAAGCCTATGAACGAAATCGGCTGCGTGAAGAGGCCCATATTCGGACGCACCAGCATTTCCTGGCCGTCGAGCACGAAGGTCTTCTGGCCGATCAAGGGCGCCCGGCACGGCGTCGCAGGCGCCAGCAGGATGTCGACGTCGCGGAATATCTCGAGCACGCGCGCGCGAAACCAGCGACGGAATTTCTGCGCCTTGACCACCCAGGCGCCGGGCAACATGGCGCCGGCGATCAAACGGTCGCGCACGTCGGGATCGAAATCGCCGGCGCGTTGGCGCAGGCGGTCGACATGCAAAGCGGCGCCCTCGACCATGGTGATCAGATAGGCGGCGGCGCGCGCGCGCTGCGCCTCGGGCAATTCGATCGTGCGCGAAACTTTCAGCGCGCCGGCGACGCGCTCGACCGCCTCGAAAGCGGCGGCGTCGGCGCCGCGCTGGAAATAGCCGCCGAGCCTGGCGATCCGCAGCCCGCCGGCGCCGCTCTCCAGGCCCGGCAGCGTCGGCTCGACCGGCCGCGCCGCCTGCGCATGATCCTCCGGGTCCGGCCCCTGCATCGCGTCGTAGCTCGCCGCGAGATCCGCGACGAAACGCGCGAACGGGCCGAGATGATCGAAGCTGGAGACGAAAGGGAACGTGCACGCGCGAGAGAGCCGGCCATAGGTCGGCTTCAGCCCGAATATGCCGCAAAGAGAGGAGGGCACGCGGATCGAGCCGTTGGTGTCGGAGCCGAGCGCGAGGGGGGTCAGCCCGCCGGCCACCGCCGCCCCCGAGCCGCCGGACGATCCGCCCGTCATGTGTTTGAGGCCATGCGGATTGCGCGAGGGGCCGTCATGCGCGTTCTCGCCCGTGAAATCATAGGCGTATTCGCCCATGTTGAGCGCGCCGACCAGCACCGCGTCGGCCTCTTCCAGGCGCCGGACCAAGGTCGCGTCGGCGCTCGCGGGCGGACGCTCGCGGTTGATCTTCGATCCCGCCCGGGTCGGCAGCCCTTCGACGTCGAACAGATTCTTGACCGAGAACGGCGCGCCAGCGAGCGCGCCCAGCGCCTCGCCGCGCGCGCGCCGCGCATCGATCGCGTCGGCCTTGGCGAGCGCGCGCGCCGCCGTCACATCGGTGAAGGCGCCGAGGGTCGGATTGAGCCGCTCGATCCGAGCGAGCGCGGCGCCGACCACCTCGCGCGCGCTGGCGGCGCCGCTGGCGACCGTCGCGCGGATTTCCAGCGCGGATTTGAGCTCGAGCGCACTCACGGCGCGTAGACCGGCGCGGGCTCGGCCTCGTCGTCGAGTTCGAACTCGCGCACCAGCCGCGACAGCGTCTCGGCGGTCTGAAGATGCATCTTCACCACCGGACGCGACTCCTCGCTCAGGCTCAGTCCGATCAGCGGCAGCGAGGCGTCGATCAGCGCGTCGGCGTCGAAGGAAAGTTCGGTCATGACACGGCCTTGGCGAATGTCGCGAGCGGCGTCGTCCAGCCGACGATGGCGCCCTGGGCGCGGATCATATCCAGCGTCGCGGCCTTGAAGCGAGGAAAATAACTCGCGGTCGCATCCTCGATCAGCAGGCCCTCGTAACCGCGGTCATTGGCCTCGCGCATCGAGGTCTGCACACAGACTTCCGTCGTCACGCCGGCGAAGACGAGCTGCGTGATGTCGCGGCTCTTCAGCATCGCCTCGACTTCGGTCGCGTAGAACATGCCCTTGCCCGGCTTGTCGACGACCATCTCGCCGGCGATCGGCGCGCATTCCGGCACGATCTCGGCGCCCGGTTCGCCGCGAATGAGAATACGCCCCATCGGGCCGGGGTCGCCTATGCGCAGCGACGGCTTGCCGCGCAGGCGCTTGGCGGGCGGGCAATCCGAGAGGTCGCTCTTGTGGGTCTCGCGGGTGTGCAGGATCGGCCACCCCTTGGCGCGGAAGAGCGCGATCAGCTCGGCGACGGTCGGCACGATCTCGACGACCGGCGTCAGATCGTTGCCGAGCGTCTCGCCGAAGCCGCCTTTTTCCAGAAAGTCGCGCTGCATGTCGATGACGACCAGCGCCGCGTGAGCGGAGTCGAACTTGAAAGCGAAGGGTTCGGCGGGGATTTCGATCATGTCAGTGGCCCGCCATGTAGCGCCCGATTGTGTTGCGGTCCGCGCCCGCGGCGTCCGTGGTGTAGGCGACCTTGCCCTCCGAGATGACGGCGACGCGATCGGACAATTCGAGCACTTCGTCGAGATCCTCGGAAACGAGCAGCACCGCGGCGCCGCGGTTGCGCTGATCGACGATCTGCGCGCGAATGTCGGCGACCGAGACGAAGTCAAGCCCGAAGCAGGGATTGGCGACGATCAGCACGTCGACGTCGGAGGAGAGTTCGCGCGCGAGCACCGCGCGCTGCACGTTGCCGCCGGAGAGATCGCGGATCGGCGCGTCGGGCGAGACGGTTTTCACATTGTAGCGCGCGATCAATTCGCGCGCCCGCGCCCTCATCGGCCCGGGCGAGAGCCACCAGCCGAGCGAGGCGATCGGCGGCTTGTCGAAGGCGCGGAACGCCATGTTCTCGGCCACCGACATGGTCGGCGCGGTCGCGTTCTTCAACGGCTCCTCCGGCAGGCCGAAGACCTTGAACTTGTCGAAATGATCGCGCTTGGGCTCGAAATTCTGGTCGCGCACCAGCACCTGGCCCATGCTTGATCGGCCGCTGGCCCGAGAGCGCCTCGACGAGCTGGCTCTGCCCATTGCCGGAAACGCCGGCGATGCCGACGATCTCGCCCGAGCGCACGGTCAGGTCGAAACCGTCGACCGCATCGCGGCCCTCGTCGTTTTCGACGACGAGGCCGGCGATCTCCAGCATTTTCTGTTTCGAGCCGGTGTCGACGCGCGCCGCCGAAGGGCGCACGATCGCATCGCCGATCATCATCGCCGCCATCTCGCGCGTCGTGAGCTGCCCGACCTTGCCGCCGCCGACCTTGGCGCCGCGCCGGAGCACGCTGACGTCGTCGCAGAACGCCTCGACCTCGCGGAACTTGTGGGTGATCATCAGCGCGGTGATCTCGCCGCGATGGGCCATGTCCTTGAGCAGGCCGAGAATCTCGTCGGCCTCTCCCGGCGTCAGCACCGAGGTCGGCTCGTCGAGGATCAGGAAACGCTGGTCGAGATAGAGCAGCTTCAGAATTTCGAGCTTCTGCTTCTCGCCCGCCGCAAGCGACGAGACCGGGCCGGTCGAGCGGCACGCGGAACGGCATCTTGGCCAGAAACGCCTCGAGCGACCTCGCGCTCCCTGCGCCAGTTGATCACCGCGGGCGCGTCGGCGCGGCTGACAACGAGGTTCTCGGCGGCGGTCAGCGAAGGCACCAGGGTGAAATGCTGATAGACCATGCCGATGCCGAGCGCCTGCGCGTCGCGCGGATTGCTTTACCGCGACTTCCGAGCCGTTCGAGCATCAGCGAGCCGCGGTCGGGGATGTAGAAGCCCATGACGCATTTGACCAGCGTCGACTTGCCGGCGCCGTTCTCGCCCGAGCAGCGCGTGGAACGTGCCGGCGGGCACCTTGATCGAGACGTCGTCGAGCGCAGTGAAGCGCCCGAAGGTCTTGGTCATGCCGAAAGTTTCGAGCGAGGGGCCGCGCGAGGGCGGCGAGGGCGGCTGTGCGAACGGCGGCGGAGTCGGTCATGGCGCGGCGTCTCCTCGGGTTAGAACTGGCGTCGACGATGACGGCGACCGGGCCGCCGCCGTCGGGACCCTGATGCTCGGCGCCGCCGGAGACATAGATCTCGGCGTGGCCGACAAGCCCGGCGAGCGCGCCCGCGACGAAGGCGCGGGCGTGGCGGGTGGAGGAAATGTCGCTGTCGTTGAGCATGGTGTGCCGGTGCCCGCGCAGCGTCGCCGGTCGAACTCGCCTCCGCCTTGGCGAGCAATGCGACGACGCGCGCGCGCGGCGGATGTCGTCGAGCTGGCCCGCGCGTCGGCAAGCCGAGGCCGGCGAGCGCCGCGCGCACAGGCTCGATGTCGATCGCGTCGCGCATGACGGCATGGTCGATGCGCAGCGGCCCGCTCCAGCCGGAACGCCGCGCCAAGCGCGACGATCTCGTGATCGACCAGTTCGACGCCCGCCGAGGTCGAGGCGCGGCCGGAATAGAGCGACCAGTCGCGGCCGATGTCCGTCTTCGGCCAATGCGTCGCGCTCGATCTCGCCGAGCGCGACCGCGACGCCGAGCGCCGACGCCGCGCGCGACAACGCCATGGACTTCAGCGTGTCGCGCGTCGCCGTGGTCTGACCGCGCGCCTGCGCCTCGGCGACCCGCTCGGCGGTCAGCAGGGGGCATTTGATCTGCACGAAATGAACGTCGTCCGCGCTCGCCAGGCCCGCCTCGCGCATCGCGGCGCGAACGCCCTCAGCGACGAGATCGACCTGCGCGAGCCGGCCGAGATGCTCGTACGGCCAGCGCCGGGGTGCGCGCGCGCCCGACCGCGAGCGCGCCTTCGATTTCGGCGGTTCGTCGACCTCGCGCGCCTCAAACACTACAAAATGCGGCGCAGAGCCCGCCCTCCGTTCCGCCGGACATGACGAGGCACGCCGAGCGCGCGTCGGCGTCGGCGCGCGCGCCGCGCAGCGCGTCCTGCAGCGCGCGCGTCGCAAAGCCGCGCGTGAAATCGTTGACGCAGCCGTTGCCCTCGGTCTTGCCGAAGACCGCCACGATCGCATCGGCGTCGATCGCCCCCGAGGCGACGCCGGCTTCGCAGCCCCGACATGTCGTCGGGCGCCTTCGCTCCGATGCGATGGACGAAGGCGCGGCGGGTCACGGCAGGCTCGCGATCACGGCCTGCGGATTTGGCGACGGCGCCGAACACGCCGCCCTGCATCGTCACCATCTTGACCGCGGCGGCGTGATTGCCGGGATCGGTCGCGCCGCAGCCGTCCTCGATGAGCAAGCATTCAAAGCCGCGATCATTGGCCTCGCGCATCGTCGTATGCACGCAGACATCGGTCGTGATGCCGGTCAGGATCGAGGTTCTCGATGCCGCGCGAGCGCAGGATCAGTTCGAGATCGGTCGCGCAGAACGAGCCCTTGCCGGGCTTGTCGATGATCGGCTCGCCCGGCAGCGGCGCGAGTTCGTCGATGATGTTCCAGCCGGGTTCGCCGCGCACCAGGATCTTGCCGCAGGGGCCGGGATCGCCGATGCCGGCGCCGATGCGGCGCGAGCGCCAGCGCTTGTTCGTCGGGCAAGTCCGCGAGGTCGGCGCGATGGCCTTCGCGAGTGTGGATGACGTGATAGCCCTTGGCGCGCATCGCTCCGAGCAAGCGCCTTGATCGGTTCGATCGGCGCGCGCGTCAGCGAGAGGTCGTAGCCCATGCGGTCGACATAGCCGCCGACGCCGCAAAAGTCGGTTTGCATGTCGATGACGATCAGCGCCGTGTTCTGCGGGCGCCAGATCGCCGTTATAGGGCCAGGGATAGGGATTGGCTTCGAGCGTCGGCATTTGGTTTCCGTCTTACTTGGACATGCTCAGTTCGCCCGGCATGTCGCGCGCCGAGTGGGTCGCGCTGGACGTCGCGATCATGATCCCGAGCGTGAGGATGTAGGGGGCGGCGTTGAAGAAATAATAGCCCTGGGTGACGCCGACCGATTGCAGCGACGGGCCGATCGCGCCGGCTGCCGCCAAACAGCAGCGCCGCGAGCGACGCAGCGGAGCGGGTTCCAGCGCGCGAAGATCACCAGCGCGACCGCCATCAGACCCTGGCCGGAGGAGAGGCCCTGGTTCCAGGAGCCGGGATAGGACAGCGAGAGGAAGGCGCCGCCGACCCCGGCGAGAAAGCCGCCCGACCGTCGTCGGCGAGGAAGCGCACGAGATCGACCGAGATGCCCATAGCGCGCGCCGCCGCGGCGCTGTCGCCGACCGTGCGCACGATCAAGCCCCAGCGCGTGTTGCGCGAGCGCCCAGGCCATGACGAGCGCGACAGCGATGCCGACGAAGAACAGCGGATTGACGTCGAGCGCGCTGCGCAGGTTGGCGTTGTCGCTGAAGGCGCCGAACGGGATCGAGCCGAGACGCGGCGCCGTCGGCTGGATATAGGGCTTGCCGAAGAAGAACGCGACGCCGGTGCCGAACAGCATCATCGCGATGCCGACCGCGACGTCGTTGACCTTGCGGCAGGCGGCAGATCGAGCCGTGCATGGCGCCGAGCAGCGACCCCGCCACGCCCGCCGCCAGCACCCCGATCCAGGGCGAGCCGCTGTGGTAGGAGAAGGCATAGGCGACCATGGCGCCGAGCACCAGCGTGCCCTCGAGGCCGAGATTGACGCGGCCCGATTTTTCCGTCAGGCATTCGCCGAGCGCGACGAACATGAACGGCGTCGAAACGCGGATCGCGCCGCCGAGCATGGCGACCAGGACGATGTCGAGGCTCGCGTTCATGTGCGCTCCTTCGGCGCATCCGGCCGGAAGATCGCGAAGCGCCCGTACAGCGTCTCCGAGATCAGCAGCACGATGAAGATCAGGCCCTGCAGCACCAGCACCGTCGCGTCGGGCAGATCCATGCGCCGCTGCACCAGCCCGCCCGAGGCGACCAGACCGCCGAGCAGGATCGCAACCGGAACGATCGCCACCGGATTGTGGCGCGCGAGGAACGACACCAGAATGCCGGTGAAGCCGTAGCCCGCCGCGAGCGAGGCGTTGGCGCGCCCCTGGATCGCGGCGACTTCGTAGAAGCCGGCAATGCCCGCGCAGGCGCCCGCGATCATCGAACAGGCGATGATGATCTTGCCGACCGGCAGGCCTTGCGCGAGCGCGGCGCGGAAATTTCCGCCGGTGACGCGCGCGGCGAAGCCGAAGGTCGTGCGCGTCATCAGCAATTGCAGCAGGATCGCGAGAACGATGCCGACCGCGAAGCCCCAGTGCACTTCGGTGCCGGGAATCTTGCCGACCATATAGGCGTCGCCGATCGGTTTGGTCGAGGGCTTGTTCGGATTGGAGAGGTCGCGCAGCGCGCCCTCGACGAAGAAATTCATGATCGCGATGCCGATATAGGTCAGCAGCAGCGAGGAAATGGTTTCGTTGACGCCGCGGGCGTAGCGCAGATAGCCGCATATTGCGATCCAGACCGCGCCGACGAATGCGGCGACGGCGAACATGACGATCAGGGTCGGCATCGGCGGCGACCACGCCGACCATCGGCAGGGCGGCGGCGGCGGCCGCAAAGCCGCCGAGCACCAGAGCGCCCTCGCCGCCGATGATGATGAGGCCGATGCGCGCGGGGATGGCGACCGCGAGCGCGGTCAGGATCAGCGGCGCCGAGCGCTGCAGCGTGTTTTGAAACGAGAAGGCGGTGCCGAATCCGCCGCGCCAGACATAGGAGAGGAAGTCGACCGGCGAGCGCCCGATGGCCAGCAGGAAAATCGCGAAGGCCAGCGAAGCGACGATCAGGGCGAACAGCGGGATCGCGACGAATTCAGAACTGGTGCGAAAGCGGCGCATGAACTCCCCGCCCGACGCCGCCTGCTGGCTCGGCGCGGAAGGCGTCGCTGTCAGTTTCGATGTCGCCGCGCCGTCGGACATGGTCTCAGCTTCCCGTGTCGTGATGCGGAGGGCCCTGGCCCGAAAACTCTCCCGCAAAGGGCTTTGGTGCCTCGCCCGTCTTGCGGCGGGCGATGCGGGAGAGGAAGACTTGGATATCGCCGCCGCCGAGGATAGGCCCCCGCCCGGCGGCGTTGCGCTCGCGGCCTAGGTGATCGAGCCGACGACGCCCTCGAGCAGATAGTCCATCTTGTCCAGGAAGGGGTCGAGGTTGTCGTAGGTCTTGTCGATGACGACCTTGCCGGTCTTGTTGTCCTTGAGCGGACCGACATAGATCGGCTTGCCTTTGCCTTGAGACCCTCGATCGCGGCGAGCGCGGCCTTCTTGCCCGGCTCCGTGGCGCCGGCGCCGAACGGCGTGTTCTGCACGAAGTCGACCTCGTAGCCGCCGGCGGTGAAATTCGGAACCGGCTTGCCGGCGGCCAGATCGGCGGCAAATCCCTTGTAGATGGTCTCCCACTTGTATTCGGCGCCGGTGATGAAGCCCTTGGGCGCGAGCGGCGCCTGGCTGGCGTTATGGCCGCAGCTCATCACGCCGCGCTTCTCGGCGGTCTCGATCACGACCTTCGGGCCGTCGACGTGGCAGGTGATGACGTCGCAGCCCGCGTCGACCAGCGCATTGGCGGCTTCGGCCTCGCGCACCGGCATCGACCAGTCGCCGGTGAAGATCACTTGCACGGTCGCCTTCGGGTTCACCGAGCGCGCGCCGAGCAGAACCGAATTGATGTTGCTGAGCACGCTCGCGATCGGCTTGGCTGCGACAAAGCCGATCTTGCCGGTCTTGGTCGAGAGGCCGGCGGCGACGCCGTTGACGTAATGAGCTCTGGTTGAGATAGCCGAAATAGGAGCCCGCGTTCTTCGGATCCTTGTCCTTGTTCCAGAGCGGCGCGGCATGGCGGAACTCGACCTTGGGATATTTCTTGGCGAGGTCGACGACGAACGGCGAGTAATAGCCGAACGAAGTCGCCAGAATCAGGCCCGCGCCGTCGAGATTGATCATCAATTCCATCGACTTGGCGCACGCGTCAGTCTCGGGAACGTTCTCCTCTTCGACCACCTTCACGCCCGGCACCAGCTTCAGCGCCTTGATGGCGACCGCATGGGCCTGGTTCCAGCCGAAGTCGTCGCGGGCGCCGACGTAGACGATGCCGACCGTCAGATCGGCCGCGCGGGCCGCGGTGATCGCGCCCAGACCCGCGGTGGACAGACCGATCGCGCCCCCGGCGGCGGTCTGAAGAAAATTGCGACGCGTAAGATTATTAGGACTCATGGCGTGGCTCTCCTTGGCCAGGCGCGAGCGTCGCGGCGGCCATGCGGGAGAAAAGGTTAGCAATCGCCATGCCATGCCGACGCTGCGGAACCTCGGGGCATGCGAACGCGTTATCATTGTCCTACGCCGTGTTTTAAAGAATTTCGGCGATGCTCCCCGCCCAATTGCCCTACGCAAGCGCCCCTCAAATAGGCAAGACGCCTAAAAATACGGCGAATCGACGCTCGCCAAGTCAGCCCCCGCCGGAACGCAAAAGGAAGCGGTGGACCCCCTCGGCGAAGGAGGCTTCCAGCAGAACTGCGCCGCTCAGGGCGCAGAGATCGACGACGTCGGCGTCGACGCCGCGGTCCGTCGCGAGCATTTCCAGCACGCCGCCCGGGGGCAGCGTTTTCAGCGCTTTTCTGGCCAATAGCACCGGCAGCGGGCATTTCAGCCCGCGCGCGTCGAGGGTCTTGTCGATCATGGCGCCCCTCTAACCGTTTTCGCGCGCAAGCGCCAAGCCAGGATGCGCCGGATCATTCGCCGATGGCGTTTTCGGCGGGCCGGGGGTAAGGCGGCTTGCGCGACCCTTTCCCGGAGACCCCTCACGATGCTTCCGGCGCCTCATCCCTTCGCCCCCTTCGTCAGAACGATCGGACGCGGCAAGACGCTGACCCGCTCGCTGACGATCGACGAGGCGGAGCAGGCGATGACGATGATCCTGGCGGGCGAGGCGCTGCCCGAGCAGCTCGGCGCCTTCCTGATGCTGATGCGCGTCAAGGAGGAGACCGGCGAGGAAATCGCCGGCTTCATCCGCGCCGCGCGCGCGGCGATGCGGGCGCCGACGCTCGCCCGGCGCGTCGACCTCGACTGGCCGTCCTACGCCGGCAAGAAACGGCAATCGCCGTGGTTCCTGCTCGCCGCGCTTGCGCTCGCGGGCGCCGGCTACCGCATCTTCATGCACGGACTCGACGGCCATACCGAGGGGCGCGCCTATGCGGCGCAGACGCTGGCGCGGCTCGGCATCCCCATCTCACAGGATTTCGCCGAGGCGGAGCGGCGCCTCGCCGCCCAGCGCTTCGCCTATCTCTCGCTCGAGGCGATGCGCCCGGAACTCGCGCGCCTGATGGAGATGAAGCCGATCCTCGGCCTGCGCTCGCCCGTCAACACGCTGGTGCGCGGCCTCAATCCATTGGCGGCGGGAGCCTCGATGCAGGCGGTGTTTCATCCCGGCTATGTCGCGATCCATCGCGACGCCGCGCTGATTCTGCAGGGGGGGCGCACGCTGATCTTCCGCGGCGACGGCGGCGAGAACGAGCGGCGGCCGAACAAGACCTGCGAGACGACGCTGGTCGACGGCGGCGCGGTCGAGTCCTTGCGCTGGTCGACCACGATCGACCCGCGCCCGGCGCCGGAGGACGGCCTGCAGGTCGAAAAGCTCGTCGAAGTCTGGCGCGGCGGCGCCGACGCCTATGGCGAGGCGGCGGCGGTCGGCACGATCGCGGTCGCGCTCTACGCCATGGGCGTGGAGACGGAACCGGCCAAGGCGGAGGGGCGCGCGCACGAAATCTGGATGGCGAGAGAGCGGGCAAGAATGTTGTAGCCGGGACCGTTGATCGCCGCGATTTGAACGTCGATCGCGAAAATACCGGCCTCGGCGTGGCCGCCGGCTCCTGCCGGGCCGTTTGAAGGGAGCCAAACCGATGGATTTCTTGCCGATCGGTCTCGACGTCAGAGGCAAGAAGGCGATCGTCGCGGGCGGCGGCGTCACGGCCGCGCGACGGACCGAGACGCTGCTGAAGGCGGGCGCCGAGGTCGCCGTCTTCGCGGGCGCGATCGGCGCCGAATTCGATCCGCTTTCGCGCTGGCCCGCGCTGACGCGCACGGCTCGCGAACCGAACGCCGATGATTTCGCCGGCGCGGCGCTCTGCGTCGTCGCGAGCGACGACGGCGAGGCCGACGCGCGCGCGCATGCGCTGGCGAAGGCCGCGGGCGTTCTCGTCAATGTCGCGGCGCGGCCCGACCTCTGCGACTTCACGCTGCCCGCACTGCTGGAGCGCGATCCCGTCGCGATCGCGGTCTTCACGGACGGCGCCTCGCCGATCCTGGCGCGGCGATTGCGCGCCAAGCTGGAGGCGGCGATCCCTGCCTCCTATGGCCGCCTCGCCGATTTCATTCGCGCGATGCGCCCCGTCGTCGCCGCGCGCATCGCCGACGCGACGGCGCGGCGGCGCTTCTGGGAAAACGCGCTCGACGGCGCCATCGCCGAATTCGTGTTCGCCGGCGACGAAGCGCGCGCCAGGGCGACGCTGGAGCGTGAACTGGCCGGCTTCGCCGCTGCCCGCGCAACCGCGGAGATCGGCGAAGTCTATCTCGTCGGCGCCGGCCCGGGCGATCCCGATCTCTTGACCCTTCGAGCGCTCAGATTGATGCAGCAGGCCGACGTCGTGCTCTACGACCGGCTCGTCTCGCCCGCCGTTCTCGACCTCGTGCGGCGCGAGGCGGAGCGCGTCTATGTCGGCAAGCGGCCGCAGGATCATTTCGCGCCGCAGGACGAAATCCACCGCCTGCTGGTCGGCCACGCTCGCGCGGGCAAGCGCGTGCTGCGTCTGAAGGGCGGCGATCCCTTCGTGTTCGGGCGCGGCGGCGAGGAGATCGAGACGCTCGCCGAGGAGGGCGTGCCGTTCCAGGTCTGTCCCGGCATCACCGCGGCAATCGGCTGCTCGGCCTTTTCGGGCATTCCGCTGACCCATAGGGATCATGCGCAGGCCTGTGTCTTCGTCACCGGCCACGGCCGCGACGGCCCGATCGCGCGCGACTGGAAATCGCTCGCGCATCCCGGCCAGACGGTGGCGATCTACATGGCGCTCGGCCATCTCGAGGAGATGACCGGCGACATGATCGCTCAGGGAGTCGATCCCGAAACGCCCGCCGCGATCGTGGACAATGGCGCCCGGGTCAACCAGCGCGTCGTCGTCTCGACGCTCCGCCGCCTCGCCCAGGCCGCGCGCGCGGCGGCGTTGCGCGGCCCGACGATCGTGATCGTCGGTTCGGTCGTGACGCTGCGGGACAAGCTCGACTGGCATTGGGCGGCCGACGCGGCTACGTGAATGGGCTCGGATGCTGCTAAAGTCGGTTCCGAACAAGGGCAAAAGCCCCTAATATGGTTCAAAGGTGGGTCAGAATGGTCAGCAAAGACGATGTCCTCGCCGCGCTCGCGGGAATCCCCGGGCCCGACGGCGCGACGCCGCTGCCGCAATCGGGCGCGATCGACGGCGTGACGATTCGCGACGGCAAGGTGTTCCTCGCGATCCAGGTCGACCCGGCGCGCGCCAAGGCGATGGAGGCGCTGCGCTCGGCGGTCGAGGCCAAAATCAAGGCCCTGCCCGGCGTCGCCTCGGCGCTGGTGACCCTGACGGCGCAGGCCGCGCCCGGCGGCGCGCGCGCCTCGGCCGCCCCGCAAGGCCAAGGCCACGCCCATGGTCATGCGCCCGCGAAAGCGACCGCGCGCGGCCGGCCGATCGAAGGCGTCAGGAAGATCATCGCGGTCGCCTCGGGCAAGGGCGGCGTCGGCAAGTCGACGACCGCCTGCAATCTCGCGCTCGGCCTGTCGAGGCTCGGGCTGAAGGTCGGCGTGTTGGATGCGGACCTGTTCGGCCCGTCGATGCCGCGTCTGTTCGGCATTTCGCACAAGCCCGCGCTCGCGCCCGACGGGCAGAAGCTGCTGCCGATCGAGAAATTCGGCGTCAAGGTGATGTCGATCGGCTTCCTCGTCGACGACAATTCTGCGGTGGTCTGGCGCGGTCCGATGGTCGTCTCCGCGCTCAACCAGTTTCTGCGCGACGTCGAATGGGGCGATCTCGACGTGCTCGTCGTCGACATGCCGCCGGGAACCGGCGACGTGCAACTGACCATGGCGCAGAACGCCTCGCTGGCCGGCGCCGTCGTCGTCTCGACGCCGCAGGACCTCTCGCTGATCGACGCGCGCCGCGCGATCTCGATGTTCAAACAGGTGGAGACCCCGATTCTCGGCATCGTCGAGAACATGAGCTTTTTCATCTGCCCGCATTGCGGCGGACGCACCGACGTGTTCGCGCACGGCGGCGCCCGCCACGAGGCGGAGGCGCTCGGCGCGCCGTTCCTGGGCGAAGTGCCGCTCGACATCGTCATCCGCGAAACCTCCGACGGCGGCTCGCCGGTGGTCGCGAGCGCGCCCGAGGGAGCGCAGGCGAAAGCCTTCCTCGCCATCGCCGAACGCGTCCGCGCGAGCCTGTTCGAAAGCGCGACGCCGCAAAGGGCGGCGCCCAGGATTGTCATGGGTTAGGCATTGAGACTCGCGCGGATCAATCCCCATCGACGCTTCGGCCTGGCGCCGCCGGGATCGGGCGCAGCGGACGGCGGCGAAGGCGCGGCGGTTTCGGCGACGCCCGCAGGCGGCGAGCGCGAGGCGACAGAGGTCGCCGCTCGGTAGGGAGGTTCGCGATGAACGATGAGCCTGAGATCAAGGGACCGGACCCCTGGCCGAGCGAATTGCGGGTTCAGCAGAACGGCACGCTGCTAAAGGTCACATTCGAAGACGGCGTCGTCGGCAGCGTCTCGTCGGAGCGCCTGCGCGGGGCGAGTCCGAGCGCGGACAAGACCCGGATTCCCCATCCCGGCGGGCGCCCGGTTGTGATCCTCACCATCGAGCAGGTCGGCAATTACGCCGTGCGGATCGGCTTCGACGACGGACACGACACGGGCATCTACACCTGGCGCCTGTTGCGGTCGCTGACGACGCACTGAGCGCGTCCGCCCCGCCTCATTCCGCCGGCGCGGCTTCCAGCGCCGGGCGCGCCGGGCAAGCCTTCGACCCGGGCGCCTTGCGCGCCTGCCCGAGGCCCGCGCCGAGCGCCGCCCCGACGAGGTGGCAGAAGGCCACGCCCAGCAACGTGATGGAAAAGGCCGTCGCGACCGAGCCGGGATCGCTGCGGGTCCCCAGCACCGTGAAATAGAGCCCGCCGAGCAGCGCCACGCCCATCGCCGCGCTCACCTGCAACGTCGAATTGACGAGTCCGCCGACGAGCCCGGCATGGCGCGGATCGATGCGCTCGACGATCACGCGGAACAGGGTCGGGATCGACATGCCCATGCCGAAGCCGATCATCGCCAGCGCGACGCCCAGCGGCGCCAGCATGGGGGTGCGCCCCGCCGGAGTCAGGGCGACCAGCGCCGCGAGCGCAATCAGGCCGCTCGAGGACGAAATCAAGCCGACCGAGGGGGCGAAGCGGCCGGCGCGGGCGCCGATCGCCGGGCTGAAGGTCGAGCCGGTCAGGAAGCCCGCCGAAAATGGGGCGATCGCGAGCCCGGCCGCCAGCGGGCCGTAACCGAGCCCGGCCTGCAAATAGATCGAATAGGTCAGGAAGAACGCCGCCAGCGCATAGAGCGTCGAGATCGCGCCGAGGCCGCGCTTGACGCCTGGCGAGCGGAACGCGGTCATGTCGACCAGCGGCTCGCCGCCCCTGGCCGCAACGCGAATTTCGTAGCGCCGGAACGCTTCGGCGAGCAACGGCGCCGCGAGCAGCATTGCGATCGACCACCACGGCCAGCCGCGCTCGCGACCCTCGATCAAAGGCAGCACCAGAGCCGTCAGCGCGGCGGCGGACAGCGCGACGCCGCCGAGGTCGAGCTTGGGCCGGATCGCGCCTCGCGTCTCGCGCAGAAGCGGGATCGCGGCGAGGAAGGCGCCGAGCGCGACCGGCAGGTTGATCAAGAATATCAGCCGCCAGCCGAAGCCGCCGACGTCGGCGGCGACCAGCGCGCCGCCGAGCGCCTGACCGGCGATCGAGGAAAGCCCGATCGTCATGCCGTAGATGCTGAGCGCGCGGCCGCGCTCGTTGGGCGGAAACAGCGCATGCACGGAGGCGAGCGCCTGGGGCGCCATCGCGGCCGCCGCGAGCGCTTGCAGCAGCCGGCCGAATATCAGCGAGGAGGGCGACCATGCGAGGCCGCACAGGCCCGAGGCGAGCGCGAAGCCGGCGAGGCCGATCATAAAGACGGACTTGCGGCCATGGATGTCGCCGAGCCGTCCGCCCGTGATCAGGAAGACCGCATAGACGACGGCGTAGCCGGAGATGACGAGTTGCACTTCGTCCGAGGATGCGTTCAGGCCCGTGCGCATCGCCGGCATTGCGACATTGACGATGAAGAAATCCAGCGGCGCCAGGAAAGCGCCGACCAACAGCACCGCCAGCGCCCCCCAGCGGCGCGGGTCGAGCGGCGCGTCGAGCGCCCGCACAAATGTCGAGGATTGGCTCATTGTCTAATTCCTAAAGGGAAATGATCGTTTCCGAATTGACCCAAAATCAGGAGAGCGCGCGCATCGCCGCGTCCACGACTTCGGCCATGTCCTGCGCGCTCGGCCCGGTTTTCCCGAGCACGCGCAGGCCTTGGATCGTACAGAGCAGCAAGCGCGCGATCGCGCGCTCGTCGAGATCGCCCGGGATTTCGCCGCAAGCCTGCCCGCGGATCACGGCGGCGGCGAACAGATCCTGCATGCGGCGGAACATGCGCTGGATCAGCGCGCCGACCTCGGCGTCCTCGGGCATCATCTCCATCGCGGCGGCGGTGACAAGACAGCCGCGCCGCCCGCTCTGCTCGGCGGCGCGGCCGGCGTAACCGATCAGCGCCTCCCGGATCGCGGCTTTGGGCGAGCCCGGCTGCGAAAGCGCGTCGCCGACGCGCTTGAGCGAAGCGGCGGTGTAATGGTCGAGCGCGGCCAGGAAAAGCGTGCGCTTGTCATGGAAGGCCTTGTAGAGGCTGCCGCGCGCGAGCCCGGTGCCCTCGGTCAGATCCTGCACCGAGGCGCCGTGATAGCCGCGCACGCGAAACACCTCGATCGCGTCCTCGACGGCGGCGTCGATGTCGAATTCGCGCGGCCGGCCGGGCGCGGCGCGCTCGGTCAAAGCTTGAGGACGGGGAGCGTTCATCGCGTCTATATGGAACCGATCGTTTCCGAATACAAGCGCCCTGCCCCCGGCGCCGATCGCTTTTTCGATCACTTGTCATTGTAGGTGAAGCGGATCGAAGGCGCCCGGAACGGCGGAGGCGGGAACGGCGAAGCCGCGCCGATCGCCTCGAACACAGCGCGGTCGAGATCGGGAGAACTGCTGGGCTCCTCGACCCAGCGCTCGACGAGCCGGCCCTGCGAATCCAGGTTGAAGACGACCACCCCTTTGATCCGCGGAACGAGTTCGCGCCCTGCCCGGCCTGTGCAGATGCTGCATGATCATGCCGTAGACGATGTTGAGATAATGGGACGGGCCGTTGCCGCCGGAAACCGGCGCCATCTTCGCCGCGCCGCCGAAATCGACGTCAGGCACCGAATCGAACAGCGGCTTGGGCTTGCCCGCGGCAGGCGCGGGCTTGGACGGGGAAGCGCGCGCGCTCATGGCCTGCTGCGGGTTGGGCGGCGGGGCGTCGCCCTCCAGCACAGGCGCCGGCGGCGTTTCCGGAGTCGGCGGGGCCACGTTGGGTACGGTCGGAGCTTCCGGCGTCGACGCCTTGGCGTCCTCCTCGGCTCCGCTCGCGCGCTCGGCGCTCGCATCCATCGCAGGCGCAGCCGGCGCCGCCTTGGCGTCCTTATCCGAAGCGGCGCTGTCGTCCTTCTCCGACTTCCCCGATTTCGGGGCGTCATAGGCGGGCGTCGTATCCGGCGGCGGAGTCTCCTGCTTTGGCTCCGGCGTCGGTTGCGGCGGCGGCGGAGGCGCCACGACGATCTCGACCGGGATTTCGTCTTCCGCCGGGATGACGACCGGCGGGAAGCGCGCCTCGATCGCGAGCACCGCCACGAACATCAGATAGAGCGCCAGAGCGCCCAGAACCGCCAGAAGCTGGCGGCGAACGTCGGGGTCTCGCGCCGGCGACCCGACATAGAGGCGTTCGTCGGCATGGGCCGCGAAAATCTCGTCGCTCGACGGTATGGAAGGCGTATGGGCGTTTTCATGGAACCGGTGGGGTTTCGCACTCCATATAGGATCGGCGCCAAAGGGTCGAAATTCGGGCGAACCCGCCGAATTCGTCCCGGCGTTGCCCGCCCTGCCGCTGGAATTGCGAAAATGGCCGGCATAGTCGATCCCCGGGGTCGCCATAGCCGTCGTTTGCCGAACGTGAGCGCGCGTCGTCGCCGCTATACTTATATGCATTCTATGTACTATACAATCTTTGCCGTTGCTTTTCCAAATGAGCGCGCGTATAACCATTCGATCATGGGCTCTCCCGTGATATCCGTTTAATTTCAGGAGAATAGGCCATGACGCGGATTTCCCGGCGCGACGGCCAGATCTGGAATGGTCGCGGCGCGCGGCGCTCGGCGAATTCGCGACCTGATCGCCGAGGCGCGGGTCCTCGCGGACGTTCCCGGCGAGAGCTTGCTCTGGTCCGACGTCGCCGACCAGGTGCGCGCCGGACTGCAAAACCTCCATCGGTTCGTCTTGGGCCGTCGCGCCCAGACTTTGCGCTGAGCCGCGAGCCGGCACCTGCACTCTTGACATCGATCGCCTCGGCGACGACGAACCTTCCCGGGCCCGGGCGACGCGCGGGCCGCAGGGAGAATTTCGATGCGCACTCAGGTCGTCATTGTCGGTTCGGGCCGTCCGGAACTGCTGCTCGGCCAATTGCTCGCGCGCGCGGGCGTCGAGACGATCATCCTCGAGCAGAAAACCCAGGACTACGTGCTCGGGCACATCCGCGCCGGCGTGCTCGAACAGGGCGCAATCGGGCTGATCGAGGCGGCGGGCGCCGGGCGCGGCTCAAGCGCGAAGGCCTCGTGCACGAGGGAACCGAGATTGCGTTCAACGGCGTGCGCCGCCGCATCGACTTCAAGGCCCTGACCGGCAAGACGGTCACGGTCTACGGCCAGACCGAAGTCACCCGCGACCTGATGGACGCGCGCGCCGCGACCAGCGCGCCGACGGTGTACGAAGCGCTGGACGTCAGCCTGCATGAACTCGAAAGCGACCGGCCGGTCGTGCGTTATCGCAGGGATGGCGTCGTCACGAGATCTGATGCGACTATGTCGCAGGCTGCGACGGCTTCCACGGCGTCAGCCGCCGCTCCATCCGGAGAGCCTGAT
>CAWEID010000036.1:0-92818 GCA_963809055.1 uncultured Pseudomonadota bacterium
ACGCCAGAGCCGCCCATGGCCCTACGCGCCCAATTCAGCCCTTCCCATGGCCAGCGACTATCGGTTTCCATCGGCATCAGACGCCAATCAAGGAGACCCCGTCATGGCCGCGATGCCCGAGCAATCCATCAAACGGACCATCCGCCGCGGCGAGCTGCGCCAGATCGTGCCGCTTGCCGACTCGACCATTTACGAGATGGAGCAGCGCGGCGAATTCCCCCGCCGCTTTGCCCTCACGACCCGATGCGTGGTCTGGGATCTCAGCGAAGTGGAAGCCTGGCTGGCCGAGCGCCGACGGGCCACGGAAAGCGCCTCGACGCGGCGCGCGCCTCACCCGGACGTCCGCAAGCGCCGAAGCCGCCCCGTCAAAGCGCCGGGTCAGGAACCAGCATCGGCATCGACGGCGGAATGAGAACCGGGAGATGTTTTCGTCCCGCCACCCAGGCGTCGATGATATCCGCCCACTCCTGCATCATGTGCCGCCGCTGAGGTTCGTATTCCGCCTTGTTGTAGACGCCGCGAGACGACCGGCCGTCCTCATGCGCTAGGCACTTTTCGATCCAGTCACTGTTGAAGCCGATCTCGTTCAAAAGCGTGGAGCCGGTCCTGCGCAGGTCGTGAACGGTAAAGGGCTCCAAGGGTAACCCCTCGGCTTTCGCGCGCTCCACAACGGCATAGGTGATCCGATTGAACGTCGCCCGCGACATCGGGGCATCGGCGTCATAGCGGGACGGCAGCAGGTAGCGGGAATTCCCGGCACAGGTTTTCAGCGCGATCATGATGTCGAGGGTTTGCCGAGACAGATAGACGTTGTGGGCCTTGGACCTCTTCATCCGTTCTTTGGGGATGCTCCAGACGGCATTTTCGAAATCCACTTCGTCCCAGGTTGCGTCCTGCAGCTCGCTCTTGCGCACCATGGTGAGCAGGAACAGGCGCATCCCAAGTCGGATCGTCGGAAGCGTGGCCACATGTTCAAGCTGCTTGAGCATGATGCGTATCTCAGTCGGAGACAGCGATCGGTCCTTTGCCACAAAGGTGGCGATCGACGCCGGCCCGACTTCGTCGGCCGGGTTGGCAACCTTCTCCCCGTGCAAAATCGCAAAGCCGTAAATCTGTTTGACGATGTCGCGGACATGGATGGCCGTCGCCGGCGCGCCGCGTTCGACGATCTTCGCGCAAAGCGCTCGCAGATCATCAGGCGTGATCTCGTGCAGAAGGCGATTTTTGCAGGTCGGGACCAGCTCCCGTTCGAAAATGGCGCGGCGCATCGCACGGGTGCTGTCGGCCATCGTCGCCGTGGAAAGCCACCTTTCCCCAAATTCGCCGAAGCTCTTCGCCTCTTTGATCCGCCGCTTCGCACGCTGCTTTTCGTGGGCGGGGGAATTGCCCTCCATGATCGAGCGGCGGGCATCGATCGTCATCTCACGGGCGCGGGCCAGGGATAACTCGGCAGGGCCGTACTGGCCGAAAGTGACGGTCTCGCGCCTACCATTCAGCCGATAGTCGAGCCTGAAAGTGACCGTTCCTGACGGTGCGACGACGACATACATGCCGTCGCGATCCGCCACCTTGTACGGTTTTTCCTTAGATTTCAGGTTCTTAAGGGCCACGTCCGTCAGCATCGCTCTCACCTCTGAGAAAAATACCGTCAGGCCTTTTTCGACCGCACCATTCGCATTTTTCCTCATATTATATCAGTCACTTATGAGGAAAAAAATACCGTCAAACGACCTCAACGGGCTGACGGTATCGCGAGTTTTGGACGTGAGCAAGAGGTGATGATACCGTCAGAGATGCCGTCAAATCGGAGCGCTGCCTCCAAAATGACGGCGATTGATCCTGACAGGTATTTTTATTTATTTCAGTGGGTTAGTGCGATTTTTCGATTGTTGGCGGATGCCGCCGAAAGGCCCTAAATCATTCCCACTCGATCGTGCCCGGCGGCTTGCTGGTCACGTCGTAGACCACGCGGTTGACGCCGCTGCACTTCGTTGATGATGCGCGTCGCGGCGCGGCCAAGGAAGTTCATGTCGAAGGGGAAGAAATCCGCAGTCATGCCGTCGCTCGAAGTGACGGCGCGCAGCGCGCAGACGTGATCGTAGGTGCGCCCGTCGCCCATCACGCCGACGGTTCGCACCGGCAGCAGCACGGCGAAAGCCTGCCAGATCTGATCGTAGAGGCCGGCGGCGCGGATTTCCTCGAGATAGATCGCGTCGGCCTTGCGCAGGATTTCGAGCTTTTCGCCGGTGATCGCGCCGGGGATGCGGATCGCGAGGCCCGGGCCGGGGAAGGGATGGCGGCCGACGAACGAGGGCGGCAGGCCGAGTTCGCGCCCGAGCGCGCGCACCTCGTCCTTGAACAATTCGCGCAATGGCTCGACCAGCTTCATGTTCATGCGCTCGGGCAGGCCGCCGACATTGTGGTGCGACTTGATCGTCACCGAAGGCCCGCCGGTGAACGAGACCGCACTCGATCACGTCGGGATAGAGCGTGCCCTGCGCGAGGAACTCGACCGGCCCGCGCCCGTCGGAAGCGATCCGGCGCGCCTCGCGCTCGAAGGTCTCGATGAACAGCCGCCCGATGGTCTTGCGCTTGGTCTCGGGATCGGAGACGCCTTCGAGCGCGCTCAGGAAGGTCTTGGCTTCCTCGACATGGACGAGCGGGATGTTGAAATGGTCGCGAAACAGGCGGACCACGTCCTCGCCCTCGCCCGCGCGCATCAGGCCGTGGTCGACGAAGACGCAGGTGAGCTGGTCGCCGACCGCCTCGTGGATCAGCACCGCCGCCACCGCCGAATCGACGCCGCCGGAGAGGCCGCATATCACGCGGCCCTTGCCGACGCGGGCGCGAATGGCCGCGCGCGCCTCCGCGCGGAAGGCCGCCATGGTCCAATCGCTCTTCAGCCCCGCGACTTCGTGGACGAAATTGCCGATCAGGCGCGCGCCGTCCGGCGTGTGCACGACCTCAGGATGGAACATCAGACCGTAATAGCGGCGCTCCTCGTCGGCGATCAGCGCATAGGGGGCGTTCTGAGATACGCCGATGCGTTTGAAGCCGGGGGGCAGCCGGGTGATGCGGTCGCCGTGGCTCATCCAGACGACGTGCCGCTCGCCCTTGCGCCAGACGCCTCGGGTCAGCGGGCTGTCCTCGCCGACCTCGACCTCGGCGCGGCCGAATTCGCGGTGATGGCCGCTCTCGACGCCGCCGCCGAGCTGCTCGGCCATGGTCATCTGCCCGTAGCAGATGCCCATCACCGGCACGCCCGATTCGAAAATCGCCTGCGGCGCGCGCGGGCTGCCCGCATCGGGCACCGAGGCCGGCCCGCCCGAAAGAATCACCGCCTTCGGCTTCATTTCGGCAAAGCGCGCGTTCGGCGCTCTGAAACGGGACGATCTCGCAATAGACCCCGGCCTCGCGCACCCGCCGCGCGATCAATTGCGTCACCTGGCTGCCAAAATCGACGATGAGAAGCTTGTCGTGGGCGGAAGCGGGGGCGTCGGCGGCTTCGGACATGGCGGGCCTCTCACGCGAAGGGTTCAGGGGCTCAGGTTCGATTAGGCGAGCGCGGCCGCTTGCGCAACGCGGCCAGCGAGTTCTCCCCATGCGGCCCAAACACAAAGGGCGCCCCGAGGGCGCCCTTTGCCGCAAGCCGCGCTCGGCGCAGGCTTATTTGATCTTGGTTTCCTTGAACTCGACGTGCTTGCGCGCGACGGGATCGTATTTCGTGAACGTGAACTTCTCCGTCTTGGTGCGGGCGTTCTTCTTGGTCACGTAGAAATAGCCGGTGTCGGCGGTCGAGAGCATCTTGATCTTGAGCGAGGCGGCCTTGGCCATGGCGTTTGTCCGGGTCGGCGGCGCTTTCGCGCCAGGAAAAGGAAAGCGGCGCCGTCGAGAGACCCGCCAGCGCCGATTGCGCGGAAAATAGACGGGAAGCTGAGGAAGTCAAGCGGATCTCAATCGACCGAAATTTCCCCCCGGAGCGGCCGGCGCGCTTGCGGACAGGGGTCACCGGCTCACGCGACGACACGCCCGTTGTTCTCGAATGTCGCCCGGGGATCGCCGCGCCGATTGAGGTCTTCGGCAGCGGCGAGGTCAGCGAGGGACATGCGCATTGGGTCCAAAAATTCTGAAAATCAGATGGCGCCGCCGAACAGATCGGGCGTGTCGGACGCCTCACGGGCGCGCGTCGTCCTGCGCTCCGGCCTGCCGGTAAGGAGCGGCAGGACGATTGCCGTCGCCTCCTCGGCGCGCTCCTCCGGCGGAACCGGCATGCCCATTGCAAATTGTCCGATCAGCGCGTGGTAGATCAGGCGCGCCCGGGCGAAGGCGTCGGCGTGGGGGAAGCCGAGGCCGGCGAAAAGACCCCCGAGATAGTCGACGCGAAGCTGGTCGATCTTGCGTTGGACTTCGCGGGCATTGGGATCGATCGCAGACCAGCGCCGCAACGCGAAATCCATCCGCCCATCGAAACCGGCGACGAGGGGGAGCAGCCGGCGTAGCTTGTCGAGCGGCTCGCCGCCCGCGGCCTCGACCTCGACGATGATAGCGCCGGCGGCGACCCGGTTCCAAGCTTCCAGCATCGCGGCCAATAGCGCATCGCGATTTGTGAAATGCCAGTAGAAACTGCCTTTGGTGACGCCGAGCGCCTCGGCCAGCCGCTCGACCCTGACCGCATCGACGCCCTGATCCGCGAGCGCTTTCAGCCCGGCCTCGACCCAGTCCGATTTGCCCAATCGCGCGTTCATGCCGCCCTCGTCCTGCTGCGCCGCAAATCCATACGCAATGGTATTGAAATTGCCCGGGGAAGCCAAACAATAACCATTCGTCGGCGTAGGGATCAGCCGGCCCGCTGGACGCCGGCCGCGACGCAAACCCTTTTGCGCGGTCCATGTGCCTGACCCGACCATTTGCATGCCTATCCGTCGCGGGTTCCGCAATGGTTTTGGCCACGCGGACAAAGCGCGTCAGGGACGAATGTCGACGCGCCCGACCTGCCCGATCGGCCGCCTCCGGAAGCCACGCGGTTAAGAACTCGCTTTTAAGACATCACTTTAATAAGCTACAAATAATTATTTATTTTCAATATTTTGCGACGCATTCTTGAGCCCGCGCGATGCCGCTGGATGAGAAATTACCTTTCCATACCCATGCGTACTGTTGCGGATGAGCGACTTCGACGGCTGGCGACCAAGGGGACGAGACTTCGCTCGACCGGCGGAGGCCGGCATATTCACAATTGCCTGTAACTTACTGAAACAGATGATAACCCTTGCCATACCCGGGATCGGCGCCGCGGCCTTGCCCCGGCGCTCGGCGCAGGTTTTCGCAGTTCGTTATCGCCGTGGCGCGCCGGAGGCTCGTCTCCCTCCCCAGATACGGCCCGACACGCCAGGTTGGACGTTGAACAATCCCAAGCCACGACGGCGCCGATCCGCGGCGTCCTGGCGCTTCATCTTCTCGTTCTATTGAAAACATAGCGTTGAGCAAAATCTCCGCGACGGTGGATGAACTTCGAACAGACGCCTGGCCGGCCGCGTTATGGCCGCAACGACCCGCGATGCCGCGTTGAGCCGCCCTGAAACGCACCACGCTTCCTCCAGCGAAAAAGGCCCAATCCGCAACATACGATTACGTATGGACGACGCTGGCGTTGGCCATCGAGCCAAATCCGGCCTTGGCTGCGCAGCAGCGTCGAGGAGCCCATCGGCCATACGCAGACGTATGGCCACAGCGCCGGAGGTGGCCGAGGCGTTGCCATTCGCAAGCGGATGGAGACGAACTGCGCGCGCGGCCCACTCGGGAGGACGCGACGGGTCGCCGAATGGATGCGTCAATTCGAGCCGCTTATATCTTCGCCGGCATTCCATACGTATCCGTATTGAATCGCTCGACGCCTGAAAAGGAGACGACATGACGGCCTGCGTCACCCCTATTGAGGTTCCCGCGAGGACCGCCTTTAGCGCGTGACTGGACCGCGCCAATTTCCGGGCGCGTGTGTCGCGCCCTTACGCAACGTCGCGCTTTCATCGACCGGGATCTTCCTGCGCGCGACCGACGCGACGCGAGCCGGGGTGGCCGACATTATGGCCATACGCAATCGTATTGCGTCTAGGTTCGGCGCCTGGGATGTCGGCCGCCTGAACCCAGGCGAGCGCAAAGCGCCTGACGATTATCGTCTCAGCGACCGCATCGGCATTTTCAGCATATTCTCTATTTCAGAAAATGAACGGGTATTCGGGACCGACGCCAGGGCGGTCCGACCCTGTTCAGTTCCTATAAATCGGCGGCCAGCCGCCGTCGATCGGCCAGTGCGTTCGCACTCTCCGCTTCGCCGAGCCGAGTATGTCGGCAAGGGTCGATAGCAACGAAGCGACGGGTCCCTTTTGCGCGGCGCCCTCCTCGCCGGGCGGCTTATCGCTGTATTTCCAGGGTGAATTGGCGTCGGGGCGCTGTCCGTAGGTGATCTTGCCCGAGTCCCAGTCTTCGCATGTGATGAAGTTTTGAGCCATCGCTAGCACGCAAACCGCGTGAGTCCGGCTGTCCAGCGTCCGCGTGAACATCACATAGAGCCCGTCCGGCCTTTGAAACACATAGCTCCCGGTCGAACCCAATATGGTTTCCACGCCGCCGTGCTTTTTCGCCTCGGCGATCAGCGCGGCCCAGGCCGCGTCACGGTCGGGCGTTCCCGCGAAAGCCAGCCCGGCCGCCAGTCCCACCGGCGCGCTCAAGACAAGCCTGCGCATCGCGAAACACCTCCGGTAATAACTTTATGAAACTGTATTATGACGGCGCGCCGGTCAATGCCCTGTTCGCGTCCCGAGCTGCCGCAGGGCGGCGGCGCGCGCGACGCGGGCGCCCGTCGCCGGGCGCGTCGCCGGGCGCGCCGCAATATGCAATCGTCGCGTTCCCAGTGCGGCGCTCGAGGACCTGCCCTACCGCCCCCGGCCCCACCACCAGATCGCCGCCTGGCGCCGCCAGGGCGCCGCGGGCGGCTTGCCGCGGGCGCGCCGCTTCAAATCGAGCCGCAAACAGGCGAGCGGCGCGAAGGCGGGCGCGACCCCGGCGGGCAAGGCGCGCAGCGCCATTTCGGCGGCGGCGACATGGGCAAGCGCGGGCGCGACGGCCTCCGCCCCGCCCCTCGCGAACAAGGCAGCGGCTGCGCCGGCCGAAGCGCTAGCGGCTAGCGGCTCGCACCCGCGCTCGAGCACGAGCGCGGAAAGATGAAATTCGGCGGCCATGACGTTGCGGCCGAACGCCTCGATTTCGGCGAGGGGCGTCGGCGGCTCGCGATAGAGGTCGTCGCGCCAGCCGAGCAGGTAGTCCTCGAAAGCCTGCAACGGGAGGCGTCTCGTGCGGATCGTGTCGATCAGAGCGGCCGCGACCGGGTTGCTCGCGGCCTCGGCCTCGCGCGCGCCCTCGATCGACTCGCGCCACCACGTCAGCCGCATTTCGCCCGCCAGCGGCTCACGCACCCTCGCCGGAACGCGGCCGATCTCGAGAAAAAAGGCGGCCAGCGCGTTCATATGCGGCCGCACGGGCTCGGGCGCGAACAGCGCGCTCAACCAGCGATCGCGCGCATGTTCCCGAGCGAGCTGGCCGCAATGGACATAGGCTTCCCGCAGGAGATCGTCCGTCATGGCGCCGCGATCAGCAGCGCGGCGACGCGTCGCCCCTCCCCCAGCATGACATTGTATACGCGGCACGCCGGCCCGGTCGCCATGGGTTCGAGCCGGAGCCCGCGCGACCGCAGGCCCTCGGCCACGAGGCGCGGCGGGCGCGCCATAGCAGCGCCGGCGCCGATGACCAGGAATTCGACGCTGCCGGGCGCCTCGGAAAGCTCGGCGAACAGGCGCGAAAAGGCGGATAGAGCGAGGTCCTTGATATCGGCCACGTCGACCGCGCCGATGCCTTTCGGCGTCGCAAGGATTGAGCCGACATGCGACATGCCCGCGAAGCGGAAGCCGCCGGCGCCATAGGCCTCGATCGCATGCGGCCCCGGCAGGAAGGCTTCGAGCGGCTGCCGGCCCGGGCTCACGCCTCGGCCTTCGCGGTCGCCTCGCTCTCCTTCTCGACGTTCTTGTCGAGCGTCTCGGCGCGCACGCCGAGATAGATCAGCATCGGCGAACAGATGAAGATCGAGGAATAGGTGGCCACGAAAATGCCCCAGATCATCGCCGCCGAGAACGAGCGGATGACATGGCCGCCGAGGAAGAACAAGGCGAGCAAAGCCAGAAACACCGTCGTCGCGGTCATGATCGTGCGCGGCAGCACGGCGTTGACCGACATGTCGACGATTTCGGCGGTCGACAATTTCTTGTACTTGCGCATCACCTCTCGGATGCGGTCCAGCACGACCACGGTCTCGTTGAGCGAATAGCCGACGATGGTCAGGATCGCCGCGATTGAGGTCTGGTTGAATTCGAGTTGGGTGACGCTGAAGAAGCCGACGGTGAGCAGAAGATCGTGCATCGTGCCGATGATCGCGCCGACCGCGAATTGCCACTCGAAGCGGAACCAAAGGTAGGTGAGCACCGCCAGAATCGCCACGACGACGCCGAGCGTGCCGCTCTGCACGAGTTCGCCCGAAACGCGCGGGCCGACCGCGTCGACGCTGCGGAACTCGTAGTCCTGCCCGAAAGCCTCGCGCAGCTTGGCGACCGCCGTCGACTGGCCCTGCTCGCCGCCCGGCTGGACGTTGAGGCGCAGGGTCACGTCGGATTCGGCGCCCGACCGCTGCGCCTCGACCGGGCCGAGCCCGAGGCTCTCGCCCTTGGCGCGCAGGGTCGCGAGGTCGGCGACGCCGCTCTTGGCGCGCAGCTCGACCTGTGTGCCGCCGGCGAAATCGATGCCGAAATTCATGCCGACCGTGAAGAACATCACGACCGCGAAGATCGAGAGCACGGCCGAAAGCGGATAGCTCACGCGGCGCAGCCGCATGAAGCCGAATTTGGTGTTCTCTGGCGCGAGGCGAAGCAGTTTCATGGCGGTTTCCCCTGCCCGTCAGATCGGCAGCGTGGTCGGCCGGCCGCGGCGATACCACAGCGCGATCATCATCCGGGTCATCGTCACCGCGGTGATGACGGAGGTCAGGATGCCGAGGCCGAGCGAGACCGCGAAGCCGCGCACCGCGCCCGAGCCGAAGAGATAGAGGATCACCGCCGCGACGAACATCGTCACGTTGGAATCGATGATGGTTGCGAAGGCGCGGTTGAAGCCGGCGTCGAGCGCGGAAATGATCGAGCGGCCCATATGCGCCTCCTCGCGGATGCGCTCGTAGATCAGCACGTTCGAAATCGACCGCCATGCCGATGGTGAAGACGATGCCGGCGATGCCCGGCAGCGTCAGCGTCGCCCCCAGCAGCGCCATCGAGGCGAAGATGAAGAGAATATGCACCGCGAGCGCGAGATCGGCGAACACGCCGAAAATGCCGTAGGTCGCCAGCATGTAGACGACCACCAGCAGGCCGCCGACTAATGCGGCGCGCTTGCCCGCGTCGATCGAATCCTGCCCGAGGCCGGGGCCGACGGTGCGCTCCTCGACGACGGTGAGCTTGGCCGGCAGGGCGCCGGCGCGCAGCAGCACCGCGAGATTGTCGGCCTGTTCGACCGTGAAATTGCCGGTGATCTGGCCCGATCCGCCTGTGATCGGCCCCAGAATCCGAGGGGCCGAGATCACCTTGCCGTCGAGCACGATCGCGAACGGACGCCCGACGTTTTCGGACGTGACCTGTCCGAAGCGCTGACCGCCGCGCAGGTTGAAACGGAAATTGACGTCGGGCTCGCCGGTGCGCGAATCAAAGCCCGGTTGCGCGTCGACGAGATCCTCGCCCGCCACCATCACCCGCTTCTCCACCGGCAGCGTGCCGCCCTGCTGCTCCGGCAGCATCTCGAAATCGCCAGGGGCCGCGCCTGCGTCCGCAACCAGCCGGAATTCGAGCTTGGCGGTGGCGCCCAACAGGTCCTTTAGTTTGGACGTGTCCTGCAGGCCCGGCACCTCGATCAGCACGCGATCGACGCCCTGCTGCTGGACGTTGGTCTCCTTGGTGCCCGAGCCATTCAGTCGGCGGTTCAGCACTTCGATCGACTGCGTCACCGCGCGGCGGATCTTGTCGGTGATGGCCGCTTCGGTAAGCGTGAGCTGGATCGCGCCCTGGCCGGTATCGGAGACGTCGAGGGAATGGCCGGTCGCGCCGGAGAGCGCGCCGCCGATCGGCTGGTTCAGAGCGGCGAGCAGGGTGAGCGCGCGGGCGCGTTCGGCCGGGTCGGCGATGCGCACCACCACGCCGCGCGGCTGCATCGCGATGCCGCCGCTGTTCGAGATCTTGCCCTCGCGCAGCTTGCCGCGCACGTCGTCGCGCAGGGCCTCGACCTGAGTCTTGGTGACCGAGGCGCTGTCGACCTCCATGAGCATATGGGCGCCGCCCTGCAAATCGAGACCGAGCACGATCGGGCGGATGGGCAGGAATGACGGCAGGCGCGCCTCCAGCGCCGCCACCGTTTCCGACCCCAGGAAACTCGGTACGACGAGCAGCGCGGCGCAAAGAATGAGCGCCAGGATCGACGCGACTTTCCAGGGAGCGAGACGAAGCATGGGAAATCAGGATCTCCGCGCGGGCGGACCGCTCGAGGCGGCCCGGCGACGCTTCAGGAACTGGCGGCGTCTTTCTTGCCGGACGACTTGTTCGAGGACGCGTCCTTCGCTACGGGCGCGTCCTTGACGGGCTCGCCCTTGGAACGGACGTCCGCGATCCCCGAACGGGCGAGCCGCACGCGCACGTTCGGCGCGATCTCGAGTTCGACTTCGGTGTCGTCGGTGGACTTGGTGATCTTGCCGATCAGCCCGCCCGTGGTGACCACGGTGTCGCCGCGCTTGGCGGCCTGGACCATCTGGCGCTGTTCCTTGGCCCGCTGCTGTTGCGGGCGCAGGATCAGGAAGTACATGATCGCGAATATGACCACGAAGGGCGCGAACTGGATCAGCATGTCGGTCGACCCCATCGGGGACGCGCCGGCGGCTTGGGCGAAGGCAGGGGTAATCAACAAGGGCGAGAGCTCCGGCGGCGCGCCGAAAGGGGGGTCGGCGAAAGCGACGCATATATAGCCGCCGCGGTCGCGAAAGCAACGCCGCCGGCTTGCGAACGCGACCGCCGGCGACATGTGGGCATGCGGGCCCCTGATTTTCGGTACTTATGCCCTACGTAAGATCCTGCTAGAGCACGCTCCGCGTGGCTCGGCGAACCCTGGGGAGGGAGGCCGGCTCAAGGGGAGACAGACTTATGAATAAGCCTTTAGCGGAATTTGTGGGTACGTTCGCACTGGTGTTCTTCGGCTGCGGCGCGGCCGTGATCGGGGGCATGGGATCAGGCGCGACCGCGGTCGATCTGCTCGGCATCGCCGCCGCTTTCGGCCTCGCCATCGTCGCGATGGCCTACGGCATCGGGCCGGTCTCGGGCTGCCACGTCAACCCCGCTGTGAGCTTCGGCGTTTTCGTCGCGGGGCGCATGAGCCTTGCCGACATGATCTCATACTGGGTCGCCCAGGTGCTTGGCGCGCTGGTCGGCGCGGCCGCGCTCTACCTCATCCTTTCCGGAAAGTCGCAGGGCTGGACCGGCGGGCTCGGCCAGAACGGCTGGGGGCCGGGCTATCTCGGCGAATACAACGTGATCTCGGCCTTCGTGTACGAGACGATCGCGACCTTCCTGTTCCTGGTCTGCATTCTCGGGGTGACCCAGGACGGCGCGCCTTCGCAATTCGCGGGCCTCGCTATCGGCCTCACTCTGATCGCGATTCATCTCGTCGGCATCAACGTGACCGGCACTTCGGTCAATCCGGCGCGCTCGATCGGTCCGGCGATCATCGGCATCGCCTCCAATGGCAAGGCGGTCGCGCAATTGTGGCTGTTCATCATCGCCCCGCTGATCGGCGCCGGCGTCGCGGGCCTGTTGTTCAGCAGCGGCGCGCTGGCCATGAAGAAGCCGTGATCGGAGGCCGGGATCGTCCGGGATCGCTGATCCCGGCCGTCTGAGCGGCGATCGCGGAGCGGCCGGCCTCGGCGAGGCCGGCTGGATGCGATGTCGTAGTCGTTGCCGGGCTTGGCGGGCCCGGCTACAGAACGGCCCATGTTGCATATCAACGAACTCACCTATCGGATCGGCGAGCGCCTGCTGATCGACGAGGCCACCGTAGCGCTGCCGACCGGCGCGCGCGTCGGGCTGGTCGGGCGCAACGGCGCGGGCAAGACGACGTTGTTCCGGCTGATCTGTGGCGAGATCGGCCCGGAGACCGGCGCCGTAGGGCTTCCCCGCCGTGCGCGAATCGGCCGGGTCGAGCAAGAGGCCCCGGGCGGCGCGCAGAGCCTGATCGATTTCGTGCTGGAAGCCGACGTCGAGCGCGAGACGCTGCTGGCGGAGGCCGAGAAAGCCGACGACCCGCTGCGGATCGCCGAAATCCAGACGCGTCTGGCCGACATCGACGCCCATGCGGCGCCTGCGCGCGCCGCGCGCATCCTGTCCGGCCTCGGCTTCGACGACGCGGCGCAGAATCGCGCGCTGTCGGAATTCTCCGGGGGCTGGCGCATGCGGGTTGCGCTCGCCGCCGTCCTGTTCTCGCAGCCGGACCTGCTGTTGCTCGACGAGCCGACCAACTACCTCGATCTCGAGGGCGTGCTCTGGCTCATTGACTACCTCAAGACCTATCCCGCGACGATCCTGGTCATCAGCCACGACCGCGACCTGCTCGACGACGTCGTCGACCATATCCTGCATCTCGAGCGCGGCAAGCTCACGCTTTGGAGCGGCGGCTATACCAGTTTCGAACGCCAACGCGCCGAGCAGGCGGCGCTGCAGGGCAAGGCCCTGAAGAAGCAGGAAGAGAAGCGCAAGCACCTGCAGGCTTTCGTCGACCGCTTCCGGGCGAGCGCGACCAAGGCGAGCCAGGCGCAGTCGCGCCTTAAAATGCTCGCGAAGATGCAGCCGATCGCGGCGGTCGTCGATGACAGCGTGCTGCCGTTCAAATGGCCGCCCGTCTCGAAGAAGCTCAGCCCGCCGATCGTCACGATGGAGAAGGTCAGCGCGGGCTACGGCGACAGGACCGTGCTCTCGCGGCTCGACCTCACCCTGTCCAATGACGACCGCATCGGGCTGCTCGGCGCCAACGGCAACGGCAAGTCGACCTTCGCCAAGCTGATAGGCGGGCGCCTCGCGCCGATGTCAGGCAAGATGGTGCGCGCCAACAAGCTCGACGTCGGTTTCTTCGCCCAGCACCAGGTCGACGACCTCGACGCCTCGGGCACGCCCTACACGCATGTGGCCGACCACATGCGCGGCCAGCCCGAGGCGAAGATTCGCGCGCGAGTGGCGCAGATCGGATTTTCCGGCGGTCGGGCGGACACATCGATCGGACAGCTCTCGGGCGGCGAAAAGGCGCGCCTGCTCATGGGCCTTGCGACCTTCGACGGGCCGCAACTGCTCATCCTGGACGAGCCGACGAACCATCTCGACATCGATAGCCGGCAGGAATTGATCGAGGCTATCAACGACTACGAAGGCGCCTGCATCCTGATCTCGCACGACAGGCGCCTGCTCGAGGCCTGCGCCGACCGGCTCTGGCTGGTCGCCAATGGGACCGTGCGACCTTACGAGGGCGATCTCGAGGATTACACCCGTGAAGTGCTGGGCCGCGGCGGGCCCGCCCCGCCCCAGGCCAAGCCCGCGCCGGAGGCGACCCGGCCCGAGCCGGTCAAGACGCGGCGCGATCTCGGCCCGCTGCGTAAGGAGATCGTCGCCACCGAGCAGCGCATGCAGAAGTTCCAGGACCTGCTGCGCCGCGTCGATGAAGCGCTGGCAAAATCGAGCCAGTCGGCCGCCAACACGCCGCAGGTCGTCGATCTCGCGATGAAGCGCGCCGAGTTGGAGCGCGCGCTGGCGTCCGCTGAGGAGGCCTGGCTCGAGTTGTCGGCGCAGGCCGAGGCAATGAATTAGAGCCCTTCTGTAACGCCGCCAATTCGCCGACGATCCACGATCCCGGCAGGAGTCACCGCACCTTTTCCCAACCGCCGTTTTCGCCCTCGCGCCAATAACTCAGCGGCTGGCCCGCGGCCTTGACGAGCGTCCATTGCCGCCGGGCCTCGGCGATCGCCGCCTCGTCGCGGCCGTCGAACAGGAGGATCACGCGCGCATAGGGCGCGCCGGCGTAGCGGGCGGCTTCGACGCTCGAGAGCAGCACCCGAAGCTCGGCGCCGTTCGGGTTCTCGTCGCTTTCGGTGAGATAAACCGGCTGCGTCGGGCTCTCGCCGTCGCGCGCGGAGCCGTGCGGCAGAAAGCTTTCGTCGGAATAAGTCCAGAGCCGCTCGTTGAGCGCCTCGACTTCCTCGGGCGAGGAGGCCTGCACCACGGCGCGCAGGCCCTCATCGAGCGCATGTTCGAGAATCTCAGGCAGGGCCTGGTCGATGCGGCGGCGCTCGAGATGATGAAAGCGGAACTCGGGCATGCCGAAAGGCTCCGTTATTCCGTCGGCCCGACGATGATGAATGCGCGATCGATGTCGGTCTGGATGAGGCCGAGGCTGACGTCGCCGGGCGCATGTTCCTCGGTCTTGCCGGCGACATAGACGTCGCCGCGCTCCTTCGAGGCCGCGAGGTAGTCTTTGACGTCGGCGGCCATGTCGCGCAACGTCGAGCGGATCTTGTTGGCCTCCCAGCCCAAGGCCGCGCGCAATGCGATCGCCTGCATCTTCTCGAACCCGCTCGAGGCGCGCGCGGAGGCGGGCTCGCCAACATGAAGCTCAAAGCGAACGAAACGATCGCCGCGGCAGGTCAACGCGCCTTCGACCTCCACCTTGGTCGTGATGTCGAACACATTCGCGTCGCTGCGCGAACGGGAAACGACGAGCGCATGACTGAAATCGACCCCGAGATCGCCGCCCTCCGAGCGCAATTTCTCGAGAAAGGTTTCACAGCCGGTCAGCCCGCCCGCCAAGGCCGGCGAAAGCGCCGCCGACGCCGCCAGCGCGACGATCAGCGCGACGAATGCCAAAGCCGAATTCGGAAGCCGGATGCCTGTCCTCAGCACGATCAAGCGATCAGTCCTCGTAATGGTCCATGACGAGCCGATCGAGCAGCCGCACGCCCCAGCCCGAACCCCAAGACGTGTTGATCTCGCTCGCAGGCGAGGCCATCGCCGTACCCGCGATATCGAGATGCGCCCAGGGCGTATCCCCGACGAAGCGCTTTAGGAACTGAGCCGCCGTGATCGAGCCGCCGTTGCGCCCGCCGGTGTTCTTCATGTCGGCGAATTTCGAAATCGATCATCTTGTCGTAGGCGGCGCCGAGCGGCATGCGCCACACCGTCTCGCCGGTCGCGACGCCCGCGTTCGTAAGGCGCAACGCGAGTTCGTCGTCGTTCGAAAACAATCCGGCATGCTCCTGCCCGAGCGCGACCATGATCGCGCCCGTCAACGTCGCCAGGTCGACGATGAAGCGCGGCTTGGCCGTCTCCTTGACCCACCAGAGCGCGTCGGCGAGCACAAGTCGGCCTTCGGCGTCCGTGTTGATCACCTCGATCGTCTGGCCGGACATCGAAGTCAGGATGTCGCCGGGACGGTAGGCCTTGCCGTCGGGCATGTTCTCGACCAGACCGATAACGCCGATGGCGTTGACCTTGGCCTTGCGGCGCGCGAGCGCGTGCATCAGCCCGACCACGCAGGCCGCCCCGCCCATGTCGCCCTTCATGTCCTCCATGCCGCCGGCCGGCTTGATCGAAATGCCGCCGCTGTCGAAGCAGACTCCCTTGCCGACGAAGGCGACCGGCGCGCCCCGCTTGGATTTGGCGCCGCGCCACCGCATCGCGACCAGACGGCTTTCATGCGCCGACCCCTGCCCGACGCCGAGCAGCGCGCCCATGCCGAGCTTGATCATCGCCTTTTCGTCGAGGATTTCGACCTCGACGCCGAGCTTGCGCAGCGTCGCCGCCCGTTCGGCGAAGGATTGAGGAAACAGAACGTTCGGCGGCTCGTTGACCAGCGTGCGTGCGATTTCGACGCCCTCGGCGACCGCCTCGCGCGAAGCGAAGGCCGCGCGCGCGGCGGCGGCGTCGGCAAATCCGATCGTAACTGCGATCGGGTTCGATTCGTGATCTTCCGAATCGGGTTTCTTCGATTTGTACTTCTCGAAGCGATAGGCGCGCAGACGCGCCCCAAGCGCGAAATCGGCCGCCGCGGAGGCGCTCCAGGCCTCGCCGGGCGATTCGAAGATCGCCGTCACGGCCTTGGCCTTGCCGAGCTTTCCGGCCACGAAACCGCCGAGCGTCGCGAAGTCGATCGGCTTGCCGTCCTTGCCCGGCGCAACGCCGATGACGAGGAGCCGCGCGGCCGCCAGTCCCGCCGGCTGCAGCAGATCCAGCGCGGTCTTCTCCTTGCCTCTGAAGCCGATCGTTTCGGCCGCCGACGCAATTCCCGCGGCGGTCTGCCCGAGCAGGGCGGCGGTCCTGGCCCCGGGCTTCAGATCGGCGCCGACGAAAACCACCAGGGTCCCCGCCTTGGGCGCCGCGATCGGGGCAAACGCAATCTTGATGGCTTCGCTCATCGAATTCCTCGAGCGGGAGTGGCGGCTCGGCGTCGGCTCGGATCGCGCCGACGCGCCTGCGGAGTAATCGCGGGCTTTTCCGCCTCGTGTCAATAAGCCGGAACGACGCGCTCCAATCGGCGCGCGCGACTTGCCACGCGCGCCGCCGCAAGTTAGCCCCATCCTTGCGCCATCAAAGCGCGTGGCGCGGGCATCGCTGAGGATTCGCGGCTGTTGATGTTGCGCATCGAAAGATATCTTTTCCGGACGGCCGCGACCGCGTTTCTGGCCGGGCTGTTCACGTTGACGGCCGTGATCTGGGTCACGCAGGCGCTGAAGCAGCTCGACCTGATGACCAGCAAAGGCCAGACGATTCTCGTGTTTCTTACGATCACGAGTCTCGGTCTGCCCTTCCTGACCGCCGTCATCGCCCCGGTCGCGCTGTTCGCGAGCGTGCTATACTGCCTCAACAAGCTCAACGGCGACAGCGAGCTCATCGTCATGAGCGCGGCCGGCGTGTCGACCGCCCGGTTGCTCGGCCCGTTCCTGGCGCTCTTCGTGCTGGTTTTTTTCGCCGTGGCCGGGCTCTACATCGAGGTCATGCCGCGCAGCTTCGACGCCATCCAGGCGCTCACGGCTCGTATTCACGCAGATTTTATTGCCAATTTCGCCCGCCCCGGCGCCTTCACCGAACTCGAATCCGGCTTCGTCTTCCATTACCGGGAGCGGGCGCCGGACGGCTCGCTGCGCGGCGTCTTCATCCAGGACCGCCGCGTTCCCGCCGAAATTTCCACCTATATCGCCGAGACGGGCGAGATCGTCGAGAAGGACGGCGAGACCTACCTGCTGCTGCTAAAGGGCAGCACGCAGCGGCCGCGCGGCACAGGAGACTCAGCGATCATCACCTTCGACGATTATGCGATCGACCTGTCACAATTTATGCGCAAGGGCGATAACGTCAAACGCCCGCGCGAGCGCAGCACCTGGGACCTCCTGACGCCGTCTCCGGACGAGAAGGCGCCGCCGCAACTGCAAGGCCAAATGCGGGCCGAATTGTTCGATCGTTTTACAAGTCCGCTTTACGCCTTCTCGGCCGGATTGATCGGCTTCGCCGCGCTCGGGGAAGCGCGCACGACCCGCCAGGGGCGCGGCGTGGCGATCGGCGCGGCGGTTCTGATCTTCGGCGCAGTGCGCATCCTGGGGATCGTGGTGTCGCTGCTCATGCGCGGCAAGCCCGGCGTTCCCGTGCCGATCTGGGTGCCGATCGGCGCCTGGGCGATCCCTGGCCTTGCCGCCGCAATCAGTCTCGATTTCATTTTCGGCGGCCCGATTTCGCGCAGCCTTGCCTTTCTCAAACGCGTCGTCCTCGCCAGCTTGGGACGCGCATGATCGGCGGCGTCCTCAGCCGGTATTTCGGCCAGCGGTTCCTGAAAACCGTGCTGGCGTGTTTTGGCGGCGTATTCTTTCTGATTTTCACTATCGATCTGGTCGAGACGCTTCGGCGATCCGGCGAAACCCCAGGCGCCAACGGCTTGCTGATGGCCTGGCTTTCGCTTTTACACACGCCGATTGTCGCCGAGCAGGCGCTGCCGTTTGCGGTGTTGCTAGGCTCGATGATCGCTTTCCTAAACCTTTCCAGAAGGTTAGAGCTGGTGGTGGCCCGTGCGGCCGGTGTCTCGGTCTGGCAATTTCTCGCACCCGCGTTGTTCGTGGCGGCCCTGATCGGAACCGTCGAGGTGACAGCTTACAATCCGCTTTCGACCGCTATGAAGCGGCAGGCGGAGGCGATCGAGGCGAAAATGTTCGGCGCCGGCGCCGCGGCAGGCGGTGGCGGCATCTGGCTCCGGCAAAAGAGCGTGGACGGGCAGTCGATCGTCCATTCGGACGGACGCGGCGCCATCGACGACACCTATCTGAGAATGCAAGCCTTCAATTTCGACGCCGACGGCGCGTTTATCCAGCGGGTCGACGCGGAGCGAGCGATATTACGCGACGGCTATTGGGAATTCCACAATGTCACCGTGGTGTCTCCGGGATTCGATACCCAAACGGCGAACATCTACCTGTTGGCGACGACCCTGACGCCCCTCGAAGTTTCGCAGGCCTTCGTGGCGCCCGAAACTGTATCATTCTGGCGCCTCAACGGCCTCGCCGAGCAGGTGGAGCGCGCGGGTCTCGACGCAACGGCATATAGACTTAGATATCAACAGCTTATAGCATTACCGGCGCTGCTCGTGGCCATGGTTTTGGTAGCCTCTTGTTTTTCGTTAAGATTGTTCCGAATGGGCGGCGTCCAAAAGATGGTTTCCGGTGGCGTGGCGGCGGGCTTCGTGCTTTATGTTTCGACGAAGATCGTCGGCGACCTCGGCGGCGTCGGAGTCGTAAGTCCGGCCGTCGCGGGATGGGCGCCGGCGATCGTGGGATGCTTGTTCGGAGTTCTACGTGCTTCTGCATCAGGAGGATGGCTGATGGACCGCTCCATCATCCATCCTGACCAAAGCGGACGCCGAGGGCGCCTTTCTGCGCGCCTTGCGGCGGCGTTTTGTCTCTGGGCAGCCGTGGTTTTCATGGGCGCGATCCTGTCTTTCGCCACGGCGGCGCATGCGCAATCGACAGCTCCGCTTCCCCCCGGCCAGCATCCTGCCAAGCCCGCGGCGCCGGCTGCGTCCAAGGACGCGACGCCGAAGAACCCCGACAAGCTCTACATCGACGCCGATCAGCTCATTTACGACAACGACCACAATATCGTCACCGCGGCCGGCGGCGTCGTTCTCTACTACAAGGGGCGGGTGTTGCAGGCCGACAAGGTCGTCTACGACCGGAACGCCAAGCGGGTGACCGCGGAAGGCCGCGCCAAATTCACCGACGAGAAGGGCAACATCTCCTACGCGCCGCGCTTCGACCTGACCGATGATTTCGCCAACGGATTCGCCGACAGCGTGCAGGAGCTTGCGGCCAACAAGACCCGTTTCACCGCATCGCGCGTGGAGCGGTCGGCCGGTTCGGTCACTGTGCTGCAGAACGGCGTCTATACCGCCTGCGAGCCTTGCAAAGCCCATCCGGAACTGCCGCCGGAATGGCAGGTTCGCGCCGCCAAGATCATTGAAAACCAGGAAACCCACACCGTCTATTTCGAGAACGCCTGGCTCGACGTGTTCGGCGCGCCGGTCATCTACATGCCCTATATGTCGGCGCCGGACCCGACAGTGACCCGTCAAAGCGGGTTTCTCGCGCCCGCTTACACCAACAGCGAGAATCTCGGATTTGGCGTCAGCGTTCCCTATTTCTTCAATCTCGCGCCCAACTACGACCTAACCCTGACCCCGACCTACTACACGCGTCAGGGTCCCGCGCTCGATGCGGTGTGGCGCCAGCGCCTCGACAACGGACAATACTCCGTGACGTTGAGCGGCGTCGACCAGATGGACCCGAACGCTTTCGCCAGCCCGCCCTATGACGCCGGGAACCTGAAGTTCCGCGGGTCGGCCCAATCCGAAGGCAAATTCTACCTCAACGACAAATGGACCGTGGGGTGGGATGTAACCCTGATGACCGACAGATACTATCTCAACGACTACAAGCTGATCACCATCGATCCGTCACAGTTCTTCTTCCAGGACATTGTGTCCTCGGCCTATCTGCGGGGACAGGCCGATCGCGGCTTCTTCGATCTGAGCGGCTATTATTTCCAGGCGACCACGGCCTATCTCGATAGCCGGCAGGACCCCATCGCGACGCCCGTTTTCGACTATCATCGCACCTTTGCGATCGACCCGAACTGGAGCAATGGAATCGGCGGCGAGGCGAGCGTTACGCTCAACGCGGCCAACGTCGACCGCACGGAGGCGCTGTATCAATCGGTCGGATTGCAGCAATTCGACCCGACCTACAATCTCTACAGCATCTGCACGACCTACACGCCAGGAACGACGTCGAACAATTGTTTGCTGCGGGGCATCGCGGGGGATTACGCGCGCGCGACGGCCGACCTCTCGTGGCAGCGCAAGTTCACCGACCCGATCGGCGAAGTCTGGACGCCGTTCGTACTCGCGCGCGTTTCCGGCGAAGCGACCAACCTGAACACGACCGACAATTTCACCTACGGGACTTATACGCTTTCGAATTCGTCCCAACCGGCTTTCTTCAACGGCGCGAGTTCTGGATCGGCGGCGACCGGGATGCCCGGCGTCGGCCTCGAATATCGCTATCCCTTCGTTTCCAACTCGGTCATCGGCCAGCAGGTGATCGAACCGATCGCACAGATCATCGTGCGGCCGAACGAGGTCATACCGAGGCTGCAGCCGAACGAGGACGCGCAGAGCCTGGTGTTCGACGACACCAACCTGTTCGCCTGGGACAAATATTCCGGCTTCGATCGGACCGAAGGCGGCACGCGGCTGAATTACGGGCTGCAATACACCGACAATTTCGCCGATGGCGGTCACGCCAATTTCGTGGGCGGTCAGTCGATCCAACTGGCGGGCCAGAATTCGTACACGATCGCCGACGCCTCCAATACCGGCCTCGACTCCGGACTCGACAAGATGTACTCGAACTTTGTGTTCGGCGAGACGCTTCAGCCATTCTCGGCTCCGGTCACGTTGGCGAGCAAACAGCAGATCAATTCTTCCAACGGCTCGCTTGCGCGGTTCGACGGCATCATTGCCTCCAACTTCGCCGGTTGGTCGACGAGCCTCGACTACGCTCATTATGCTGCGCAGCCGCTGATCGGGTGGGAATATCCGCGCGAAGGCCTGGTGGCGAATACCAGCTACAAGGTGGCCGAGGGCGTCTCGATAAACGGCGGCGTCACGCTCGACATGTCCAGGCACTATTACGACGTGCCCGGAGAAAATACGCCCCGTTTGTTTCCTACCGGCTACAATTTCGGCCTGAGCTATGCGACGTCGTGCACGACGTTCAAAGTCCTTTACTCCAACGCGGTCAGCGATCCTCTGAGCACGACCGTCGGCACGCCCCCGCCGGTAACGCGCGATCAGACGTTCCTGTTCCAGATCACTTTGCGCACGCTCGGCGAATTCAAGGCGTCGACGGGCATCGTCAATTGATCGCGCGAGCCGGAACGCAATTTCTGCGCCCGCAAGTCCTGAGGCCTCAATTGCGGTCATGAACTCAGCGCCGCTCGCCCTGACGATGGGCGATCCCGCCGGGATCGGCCCTGAACTGCTGCTGCGCGCGTGGCTCGCACGCGAAAGGATCGGAGCGACGTTCTTCGCGCTCGCCGCCGCCGATCCGCTCAAGTCCCTGGCGCGAAAGCTCGGTCTCGCGGTTCCCGTCGCAATCGTCGAGCCCGGGGAGACGACCGCGGCGTTTCCTTCCGCGTTGCCAGTCGTCCCGCTCGCCCATCCCGCCGACGCCCGGCCCGGAGAACCGCTTGCGAAATTCGCGGCGGCGACGATCGAGTCGATCGAACGCGCGGTGGGTTACGTCGGCTCCGGCGCCGCGCGCGCGCTCGTCACCAATCCGATCGCGAAGAAAACGCTCTACGAAGCGGGCTTCGCCTATCCCGGCCACACGGAATATCTCGGCGCGCTCGCCGAAGGCCTGGGCGGCCCGTCGATTCCCGTCATGATGATCTGGTCGCCGCTGCTCGCCGTCGTGCCGATCACAATTCACATCCCGCTGATCGAGGTCGCCGGACGCCTGACCCGCGAGTTGATCACTTCCACTGCGCGCATCGTCGCCGCCGACATGAACTCGCGTTTCGGCCTGGCGCGGCCTCGCCTGGCCTTCGCCGGGCTCAATCCTCACGCGGGCGAAGGCGGGACGATGGGCCGCGAGGAAATCGACACGATCGCGCCCGCGATCGCCGAGCTTCGCGCCGAAGGACTCGACGTCGTCGGCCCCCTGCCCGCCGACACGATGTTCCATCCCGCCGCGCGCGCGCGCTACGACGTGGCGCTGACCATGTATCACGACCAGGGCCTGATCCCGGCCAAGACGCTCGCCTTCGACGACGGCGTCAACGTCACGCTGGGCCTGCCGTTCGTGCGCACCTCGCCCGACCACGGCACGGCCTTCGACATCGCCGGCAAGGGCCTCGCCAACCCCTCGAGCCTGATCGCGGCCGCGCGGCTCGCCGCTCGGCTGACCGGATGACGTCTCGCCGCCGACGGATTGCCGCCGCTACGCGAGGTCGTGGCCGCCCATGGGCTGGATGCGCGCAAGTCGCTGGGCCAGAATTTCCTGTTCGATCTCAACCTCACCGGACGCATCGCGCGCGCCTGCGGCCCATTGGCGGGCGTCGTCGTCGTCGAGGTCGGTCCGGGTCCCGGCGGATTGACGCGCGCGCTGCTCGCGGAAGGCGCGAAAAAAGTGATCGCGATCGAGCGCGACGCGCGTTGTCTCGACGCCTTGCAGGAGATCGCGGCGCACTGGCCGGGCCGGCTGGAGGTCATCGCAGGGGACGCGATGCGCATCGACCCGGCGGCCCTGGTCGCCAAGGCGGAAGGCGCGCCGCTGCGCATTTGCGCAAACCTGCCCTACAACATCGCGACGCCGTTGCTGGTCGGCTGGCTCGAGAGCGAGCCCTGGCCGCCGTTCTTCGACCGGCTGACCCTGATGTTTCAGCGCGAGGTGGCGCTGCGCATCGTCGCGACTCCGGAACAGCGCGCCGATTACGGCCGGCTTGGCGTGCTCGCCGGATGGCGCACGCGCGCGCGCCTGCTGTTCGACGTGCCGCCCGCCGCCTTCACGCCGCCGCCCAAGGTGACCTCCAGCGTGGTCGAACTGATCCCGCGTGCGGCGCCGGATCCCTGCGATCCCGCCTTGCTGTCGCAGATCACGCTCGCCGCGTTCGGCCAGCGCCGCAAGATGCTGCGCCAGTCGCTGAAAGGGTTTGCCGGCCGCGCGGAGTCTTGATCTCAATGCATGGCTCGCCGGCGCCGGGATCGACCCGACGCGACGCGCCGAAGAGATCGAAGTCGCGGGCTTCGCCGCGCTGGCTCGCGCGGCGAAGGGATCGGGCGAGGCCTGGCCGCCCCGATTATTCCGCCGCGATCTTCGACCGCACCCGCCGCGCCGAGCGCCTGATCGAGATCGGCGAGGATGTCGTCGATGTGCTCGATGCCGATCGACAGGCGGACATAGCCTTCGGAGACGCCGGTGGCGAGCTGATCCTCGGCGCGAAAGCTGCGAATGCGTCGTCGTCGCCGGATGGATGGCCAGCGAGCGCGCATCGCCGATATTGGCGACGTGATAGAAGAGCTGCAGCGCATCGATGAAGCGCCGGCCCGCTTCCTGCCGCCCGCGAGTCTCGAAGCCGACGAGGCCGCCGAAGCCGCCCTTCAGATATTTCTCCGCGCGCTCGCGCGCGACAGCCGGTCTGCTGCGAGGGATGGATCACCTTGGTCACCTCCGGCCGCTTGGCGAGGAAGGCGGCGACCGCCTGCGGCGTTCTGCGCTGTGGCGCTCGATGCGCAGCGGCAGCGTCTCGATGCCCTGCAGGGTCAGGAACGCGTTGAACGGCGAGATCGCCGAGCCGAGATCGCGCAGCAGCGTGACGCGCGCCTTGATGATATAGGCGATCGGGCCGAGCGGCTTGACCGCCTCGCTCCAGACCGCGCCGTGATAGCTCGGGTCGGGCGTGTTGAGCGCGCGGCTGGCGCTCGGGATGCTCATCCCAGGGGAAATTGCCGCCGTCGACGATCAGGCCGCCGATCGAGGTGCCGTGGCCGCCGAGATATTTGGTCGAGGAATAGACGACGATCGCCGCGCCATGATCGAACGGGCGCGTCAGCAGCGGCGCCGCGGTGTTGTCGATGATCAGCGGAATGCCGAGCGGGCGGCCGATCGCGGCGACTTCGGCGATCGGGAACGCGATCAGCTTCGGATTGGGCAGCGTCTCGGCGTAATAGGCGCGGGTGCGCGCGTCGGTGGCGCGTGCGGAAATTCTCGGGGTCGGAGGGATCGACGAAGCGCACCTCGATGCCCTGGTCCTTCAGCGTATTGGCGAACAGGTTCCAGGTGCCGCCGTAGAGATCGGTCGAGGAGACGATGTTGTCGCCGACGCGCGCGAGATTCTGGACGGCGAAGGCCGAGGCCGCCTGCCCGCTCGCCAGCGCCAGCGCCGCGACGCCGCCCTCGAGCGCCGCGACGCGCTTCTCCAGCACGTCGTTGGTCGGGTTCATGATGCGGGTGTAGATGTTGCCGAGCTCCTTCAGCGCGAACAGGTTGGCGGCGTGCTCGGCGCTGTGGAACTGATAGGACGTCGTCTGATAGATCGGCACCGCGACCGAGCCGGTCGGCGGGATCGGCGCGCCAGCCGGCGTGCAGCGCGAGCGTTTCGGGCTTTTGTCTGCGACATTGTATCTCCTCCTCAACTCGTCCGGCGAGATCGCGCGGGTCGGCGCTGCGGCGATCGACTCCGCACGGAACCTCCGCGCCCGGCGACCGCTGTCGACGCGGGCAGCAGCCAATCTAGGCGCCCGCCGCTTCGATTCTATCAATCTACAATTTTTGTCAACTGATATGCGATCGCGTCGGATTGGGCACAGGGCGGCGCGTGCGTTGACCCGACCGCGAGCCGGTCACCTAGAACCGCGCTGGGCGCGCTCAGCGGCGCGGCTACGGAGGGAAATGTCATGGCGGTCATCGTCGCCTTCGGCAATTCCAACACCTGGGGCTTCGATCCTGCGACAAGACCCGCTTCCCCGCGACGTCCGCTGGACCGGCGTGATGCAGCGCGAACTCGGCGCCCGAACATCAGGTCATCGAGGAGGGCCTCAACGGCCGCACCACGGTGTTCGAGGATCCGATCGAGCCGGATCGCCGCGGCGCCGATTATCTGCCGCCCTGCCTGCGCAGCCACGCCCCGCTCGATCTCGTCATCATCGCGCTCGGCTGCAACGACATGAAGCCGCGCTTCGGCGTCGCCGCCGGGCGAGATCGCCGCCGGCATGGAGCGGCTGATCGACGATGGCGCGTGCCGAGCCCGTCGGCCCCGGCGGCGCGCGCGCCGAAGATCCTGCATCGTCGCGCCGCCGCCGCTCGCGCAGGCTCAGCGAATATCGCCGAGATGTTCGCCGGGCGCCGAGGAGAAGTCGCGCGTCGCTCGGCGCGCGCTACCGAGAGGTCGCCGAGCGCCGCGGGGTCGGCTTCGTCGACGCCGGCGAATTCATCCGCTGCCTCCGACCTCGACGGCATCCATTTCGAAGCCGACCAGCACGACATTCTCGGCCGCGTTCTCGCCGAAGCCGTGCGCATGGTGCTGGCGTGACGCCCGCATGCGCCGACGAAGACTCCGGACGCGATCCAGCAATCGATTCCGAACCGCTGGCCGAAGATCGCGCGCGACCTTCGCGCTGAGCTGGCCGATCGTGCTGACCAACCTCGCGATCAATCTCATGACGACGACCGACGTCATGATGCTGGGCTGGCTGTCGCCCGAGGCGCTCGCGGCGGGCTCGCTGGGCTTCAATCTCTACATGCCGCTGTTCCTGTTCTGCGATCGGCGTCGTCGGCGCCGCCGCGCCGATCGCGGCGCGCGCGCATCGGCGCCGAACCGCCGCGACGTCGCAGGCGTGCGCGCGTCGCGCAGCAGAGCCTTCATGGCTGTCGCTGCTGCTTGGCCGCGCCGATCTGGGCGATACTGTGGAACGCCTCGCCGATCCTGCAGCGCGATCGGCGAGCCGCCGGAGCTCGCCAGGCATAGCCGGGCGTCTACATGCACGGCCTGCAATGGGCGCTCGCCCCGGGTCTGATCTATTTTGCCGTCGCGCTCGATCTTCGCCGCGCTCGACCGCACGGCGGCGATTCTCGTCGTCGGCGCTGATCGCGTGTCGCATTCAATGCGCTCGCCAATTACGTGCTCGGTCTTCGGCACATTTCGGCGCGCCGGCACTCGGCGTGTTCGGCTCGGGCCTATCGACGACGCTTTCGCAGACGCTGATGTTCGCGCTGCTCGCGGCCTATGCCGCGCATCGACCCGCGCCTCAAGCGCGCTCCGGCTGTTCGCGCCGCCGCTATGGCGTCGACCTCGCGACGTCCTCGCGCGAGATCTGGCGCCTCGGCGTTCCCATCGGCTTCACGATCGCGGCGGAAATCTCGACTTCGCGCGTCGCGGCGCTCGCGATGGGCCTGATCGGCGCTGACGGCGATCGAGGCGCACGCCATCGTGCTGCAGATCGCGGCGACGGCGTTCATGGTCCCGCTGGGCCTCGGGCAGGCGGCGAGCGTGCGCGTCGGCCATGCCTTTGGCGCGCGCGACCGCGCCGGCGTCGCGCGCGCGGGCTGGACGGCGTTCGGCCTCACGATGGCCTTTGTCGCCGCCTCCGCGGCGACCATGTTCGCGGCGCCGCGCCAATTGATCTCGATCTTCATCTCCACCGAGGCCCCCGGCAACGCCGCAATCGTGGCGCTTGCGCTTTCGTTCCTGAACATCGCGGCGATCTTCCAGGTGTTCGACGGCGCGCAGGGCGTGCTCGCGAACATGCTGCGCGGCGTCCACGACTTCGCGCTGGCCTGCTGGTGCATGGCGCTCGCGGGCTATTGGGCGATCGGCGCGCCGGTCGGCATGGCGCTCGGCTTTCTCACGCCGCTGCGCGGTCTGGGTCTTTGGATCGGCCTTGCGGTCGGGCTGGCCGCCGTTTCCGTTCTGTTGGGACTGCGCTGGCTCGGCAAGGCGCGGCGCGGTTTCTTCTGAGCGACTTGCGAGCGCTCGCCACGCGCCTTACGCAAGCGCAGCGCATATCCCGGAGGACACTTCATGCCCGTCGCCGCAACGCCCGTGATCATCGACGTCGACACCGGCATCGACGACGCCTTCGCCCTGCTCTACGCACTCGCCGAGCCTTCGCTGAACATCCTCGCCGTCGCCGCCGTGGCGGGCAATGTCGATCTGACCAAGGCGACGCGCAATACGCGCGCGGTCCTCGCGCTCGGCGGGCGCGCGGACATTCCGGTTTGGCCCGGTTGCGCGACGCCGCTGCTGCACGCGCCCGAGGACGCGAGCCTCATCCACGGCCGCAGCGGCCTCGGCCACGCCGTGCTGCCCGATCCGCCGGCGGACGCCGCGCCGACGCACGCCATCGACGGGATCGTCGCGGCGGCGAATACGCATGCGGGCGAACTCGTGCTGGTCGCGACCGGCCCGCTCACCAATATCGCCGCGGCCCTGCTGCGCGAGCCCGAACTGCCGCAAAGGCTTAAACGTTTCGTCCTTATGGGCGGCGCGTTCCGCAACCCCGGCAATGTCACGCCGACGGCCGAATTCAACATCTGGCACGATCCGGAAGCCGCGCGCATCGTGTTTCGCGCCTTCGCCGAGGCAGGCGCCGCGCCGCTGGTGGCCGTCGGGCTCGACGTGACGCATCAAACCAAGCTCGCGCCCGAGGACCTCGCCGCGCTGGCGAGCCGCCTCGCGGACCAACCGCGCGCTGCGCCTCTCCTTCGCTTCCTCGAAGAGAGCGCGCGCTATTATTTCGATCTGATGGAGTCCTATGGCCGCGGCCGCGTCCTCTTCATGCACGATCCCCTCGCCGTCGGCGCGGCGATCGACCCGAGCTTCCTCGTCACCGCGCGCACCAGCGTGGACGTCGAAACGACGGGGGAGCTGACGCGCGGCATGACGGTCGCGGACTGGCGCGGACGCTGGAAGCGCCCGGCCAACGCCGAGGTCGCGACCGAAGTCGACGCGCCGCGCTTCATCGCGAGCTACCTCGCCGCCATCGAACGGCTCGCCCGGAGCTGAGCGACGGCGCCTCGACGGCGAAAACCCGTTCATCTCCAGCCCCGCGCAAGCCGGACGCGTCTAATTCCTCGAGAGCCGCGAATGCCGAGACACAGCGCCGGGAACCCGCTCCGTTCCCCGTGCGCTCGGTCAACGAGGAACGCCACGCATGACTTCTGCAAACTCAGCGTCGCCGGAGGCCAGGGCGGATTCCGATCTCCACGGCCGCTTGGCGTTCATCGAACTCGACGCGAGCGCGCTGAACCGCATCCGCTCGTTGAAATCCATCGTCGAACGCGAATTGCCGGGCGCGCTCGACCGGTTTTACGACCGCGTGCGCGCGACGCCCGAGGTCAGGAAATTCTTTCGCGACGAAGCCCATCTTTCGGCCGCGAAGCGCGCGCAGTCCGGGCATTGGGAGGCGATCGGCGCCGGCCAGCTCGACGAGCGCTTCGTCGCCAATGTGCGGCGCGTTGGCCTGTCGCACGCGCGCGTCGGGCTCGCGCCGCGCTGGTATGTCGCCGGTTACGCGGTGATCCTGGACGCGCTGGTCAAGACGATCGTCGCCGAGCTTTGGCCGAAGGGGGTGATGCATCGCGGCGGCGCGGCCAGGGGCGAAGAAGTCGGCGCCGCCGTTGGCGCGCTCGTCAAGGCCGTGCTGCTGGACATGGACCTTGCGATTTCGGTCTATCTCGAGGCGCTCGAGGGCGGGCGCGCGGCCGCCGAGAGCGCCCAACGGGCGGTCGAGCGCTCCGCGGGGGCCGCCGTCGAGGCGATCGGCGAAGGCCTCGAGCAGCTCGCGGCGAAGCAGCTCACTTACCGGGTTTCCAGGGACTTGCCGGATGCCTTCGGCAAGTTGAAATCGCATTTCAACGGCGCGATCGACCAGTTGCAGCAGGCGATGCTGGGCGTAATGAGCAGCGCCGAAGCGATCGGCGCCGACGTCGCCGAAATCGGTTACGTCTCCAACGACCTTTCGCAGCGCACCGAACGTCAGGCCGCCAGCCTCGAAGAAGCCGCGGCGGCGCTCGACGAGATCACCGCGATCGTCGGCAAGGCCGCCGAGAGCGCCGCCGAGGCGCGCGGCATCGTCGCGGAAGCCAAGACCGACGCGGAAGCCAGCAGCGACGTCGTGCGGCGCGCCGTCGCCGCCATGGGCAAGATCGAGAAATCGTCGGGCGAGATCGGCAAGATCATCGGCGTCATCGACGAAATCGCGTTCCAGACCAACCTGCTTGCGCTCAACGCGGGCGTCGAGGCCGCGCGGGCCGGCGAAGCCGGGCGCGGCTTCGCGGTCGTCGCCTCGGAAGTGCGCGCGCTCGCGCAGCGCTCCGCAGAGGCCGCCAAAGAGATCAAGGGCCTCGTCGGGGCCTCCGGGCGAGAAGTGGAAGCCGGCGTCAAGCTGGTCGCCGAGACCGGCGAGACGCTGTCGCGCATCGTGGCCAAGGTCGCCAAGATCGACTCTGTCGTCGGCGACATCGCCGCCAGCGCGCAGGAACAATCGACCAGCCTCAGCCAGGTCAATTCCGTGGTCAACCAGATGGACAAGGCCACTCAGCAAAACGCCGCCATGGCGGAACGGGCGACCGCGGCGAGCCAGAACCTGAGCCAGGAGATTTCCCAACTCGAGGCCGAGATCGGCCGATTCGACATCGGCCCGCGCGCGGCCGATGAGCGCATCCGACGCGAACTTCACAAGGTCGCCCCGCACGCCTTCGCGCCCGCAGCCAGGGGCGAAGTCAAGCCGGAGGGCAGGCCCGAGGCCCCGCGCACGACGCGCCCCGCGGCCCCGAGGAAAGCCGTCAACGGCCCGGCCGCCGCGGAAGACGACTGGACGGAGTTCTGAAACGTCGCCCACAATTGACCATAATCAAGATCGTCAATCGCCCCTTACATAATCTTTCCCGAAACTCGCGAAACCCGCCCCGGCGTTTCGCCGCGCTTCGGGACGATCATGAGCCAAACGATTTCGAGACCCCGCATTTGGTGGGGCGCGTTCACGGGCTTTTACCGGCCCGACGTCGAGGAGGTTCGCCAACTCGACGCGATTTCGCGATTTCTCTACGCCTCGCGCAGCGTCATCCTGGTCATTTCGGCGCAGGCGGCGGCCATCGCGGGGCTGCTTGCGGCCGGCAAAGGCCAATTTCACGCGATCGACTTCCTGCTGGTGCTGATCGGCTTCGTCGTCGCGCATATGATCAGCAATCTGAGCAACGATTATTTCGGCTACAAGCGGGGCCACGACACGCCGGATTCGCCGCGCATGCGCTACACCGTGCATCCGATCGCGAGCGGCGTGCTCGATTCGCGCGCGCTGCTGACGGGCCTGGCGATGCTCGGCGCGATCGGCCTGGCGGTGATGATCTATTTTCTCGTCGAGCGTGGAGTCGTCGCGCTCGCCTTCGCGGTCGCCGGCGTCGCGCTGCTGTTTCTCTATGACGCCGCCCCCACGCCGCTGAAGAGTCTCGGCCTCGGCGAATTCGCGGTGCTGATCGTCTGGGGTCCGCTGATGATCGGCGGCGGCTATGCCATGATCACGGGCGAGGTCTCGCGCGACGTCATGCTCGCCTCGCTGCCTTACGGCCTCGGCGTCATGAGCATTCTGGTTGGCAAGCACATCGACCAGATGCCGTTCGACGAAAGCCACGCGATCCACACCCTGCCGGTGCTGATCGGGGAACGCGCCGCGCGGATGCTCACCATCGCCGCGATCGTCGCGATGTATGTCATCGTCGCCGGGCTGATCATGCTCGGGCGGCTGACGCCGCTTGCGGCCACGATCGTCTTCGCGCTGCCGCGCGCCGGCGACGCCGTGCGCAACCTCAGCCGCCCTCGCCCCGCCTCGGCCCCGCCCGGCTACGTCGGCTGGCCGCTATGGCATCACCGCGCCTGCCTGGTGCACGATCGGTTGTTCGGGTGGCTGTATATTCTGGGCCTGGCGATGAGCGTGATCGTGCGCAGCGTCTCGGGGTAGCGGGGGCGTGGCCGGAGCGCAGACTGAGCCGGCGGCCGGGAATCCGCCGCCGGAGCAGGTTTTTGCGCGAAGTGGGCAAGGCCTTGATTGCGACTACCCGCGACCCGCGCGTTATCTCAGAGCGCCGCAAGGGAAAGCGGCGCCCTGTCCTCGTCGATGCTCACGGGGCCTTGGCGAGCGTCACCAGCGTGCCGGTCCCGGCGTCCTGCTTGATCTCCCAGGTCAGATGATGGGCCGTGAGATAGGCCGAGGTGTAGTTGCCCTCCAGGAAGACGGCGACGCTATTCGTAGTCCCGTTCGTGACCTGAAGCTCGCCGTCCAGCTTGCCGAACGACGCGTTGGCGGAGAGCACGTTGGCCGACGGGGTCGTCGCATTGTAGGCGAGCCCCGTGAAATCAATGGAATCGCCAATGGCGAGGCCGTAGACGTCGCCATTTAGCGTCGCCCCGCCGCCCAGGGCCAATGTGCCGTCCGCCCCAGCGGCGAACCTGACGTCGTTGTCGGAGAGGGCGTTGAATTCGACGGTGCCGTCGCCCCTGATGATCGACAGGCCCGGGCCATAGATGGCGTCATCCGCGACAACGGTCCCGCCGGAATTGGCAATCAGATCGCCGGAACTGAAGGCGGCGCTGTCGAGCGTCAACATGCCGCCGACCCCCGCCTCCAACACGCCGGCATTGTTGATGTAGGTCGTGCTTGTCGCGGCGTCATAGGGGGTCGCATTGAGGGTCAACGTGCCATCGAGGGCTTCGATCGTCGAACCGTAGTCGTTCTCGATCGTCATGTTCCCATCGCCGATCGTTCCCGTGCCTTCGACTAGGTTGCCGCGATTCCTGAACGCGGTCCCTGCGCCCTGGCTGAGGATCTTGTCGTCGCCATTGTTCAATACGAGGGTTCCGCCGTCCAGCAGCGTCCAGGATTTGCCCGTGGCGATCTCGATCGTCGACGCCGTCGACGTGCTTTGGAAATCCACCGTACCGTAGTTCTGCCAGTGGCCGTCGACGATAAGAGTCGAGTTGCCGACGACGTCGACCGCGCCGTGGTTGATAACATTGTCTTCGATGACATCACCCGTGTCCGTCGCGCTCGTGCTGACCTTGCCGGCCGCGGAAACCGCGAGGTAGGCCTGGTTTACGATCTCCGCATCGTCTTCGAGAACGATAGAGCCCTTGCCCACCGTCTCTACGACGCCGCCTCCGCTGTAAATGCCCGGATCGGTGGAGAGGCCCTCGCCGTCCAGAGTTACTACGCCGGCGCCGGACGCGACCAGATATCCACCGTTGCCGAAAGCTCCATCGATCACGAGCCCACCGGCGCCAGTCGCTTCAACGACGCCTGCATTATAATTGTTGCTCTCGGTCGAGGCCGTGACTGCGGTCGCGTCCGCGACGATCGTCAGGCTGTTGTTGCTCTGATTGGCGTTAACGACGCCACCGACGCCATTGTACAGCCGCAAATTTCCGTCGCCGATCGTTCCAGCGCCGCGGATCGTGCTGAAGTTGCTGATTTGCTCGCCGGCGCCGTCGGCGACGATATTGTTGTCCTCGCTATCGGAAAGGATGACAGCGCCGCCCCAAATGGTCGATCCGCCGTTATAGATTTCAAGGTCCGTCGGTCCGGTCGAGCCCTGCAATCTCACGGCGCCGCCCGCCAGGTTGAACACGGTCGAGCTGAGGTTCAAAGTTGAATTATCGGCGACGTCGATATTGCCATAGTTGTCGATATCCGCTGTCACAACGTCAGCGTTGCCGCCTCCGATGTTTGTGGTGTCGGTCGTCGAACTGAGACCGACCGTGTTGCCTGTGGTCGTCTTCAGCGTACCGCCGGGGGCCGCTGCGGAGCCGATCGTAATCAACCCGCCAATCGAGAGTTGGCCCTCGTTGAGCGTGATCGTGCCGGTGCTGCTCGTGCGGACGTTGCCCAAGCCCCCAACAAAAGCGTCGTTCGTTATCGTCAACGCGCCCACGCCCAGCGCCGCCAGAACGCCATTCTCATAGACTTGGCTATCGATCGTCAGTCCGCCTGCGCCGACAGCCTCGATCACGCCGGCGTTCTGGATCGCATTGGCGCCGGTGTTGAGCGTGAGCCCAAGTCCCACGCCGCCATTTGCGACAATAGCGCCCTGGTTGCTGACAATCAGTGTCAACCCGTCGTCAGCGTCCGCCGCCGAACCATCGCCGATCGTGCCCGAACCGGTGATCCGCGCGTCCTTGACTTCGAAACTCACCGCGTCGTCATTGGGCGTGACGACGGACGCGTTGCCGGACAGCGCGAGGTGTTGGCCATCCTTAAGCGTGACAAAGGGGGCTTCGAGTTCCAAGGTCGCCGCATGAGCGGTCGTTCCGACGACGGTAATAGCGCCCGGGCCGGCCAGACCCCCGTTATCGCCGGTTGTCGCAACGCCTACCTCGAGGGTCGAGCCGGCTTCAACGGAAATCGTCCCGTAATTGTATGCGGCCGAGGAAGTACCGCTTGATTGGATCGAAAACGTCGTGTCGTTCCCGATCACGAGTTGGTTGCTCGCGTCAACCTCCAGGAAGCCGATAGTCTCGTCGGCGTCGCTGGTGACAACGTAGGGCCCCGCCGCCAGCGTTTCGAGGATCGCGTCGTCGCCTCCCCCCGAGGGGATAACGCCGCCCAACCAATCCTTAGCGGTGCTGTAGTCTCCGTTAATCGCTTTTTTCCAATCAATAACTGCCATTTGCGTCGCTCCTCACAACAAACACGCCATCGACCTTGGCAACACGTGGCGCCTGGTCTTGGGCCAAACCGCAACAAGGCTAATATTAGCAATTTTTAACTACCTTTCTAGCTAATAACAGCGACAAATTCAGTATTATTATGCAAAGTTAGAGTGCATATTTAGCTTATGAAATCAGTTATTATAATTGTAGTACTATTGTCGCAACAACATCCTAGATTAACAAAAATTAAACATTATTTTTATGTTGTTATTACGCCGACAACCGAGTTCGATGAACACAGAATGGCTCCGCCAATGCCGCTTCCGCCCGGCTAGCTGATGCGTTTATCGTGAATTCCGCGCGATCGACCGTGCGCTTTCCCTGGCGGCGCTTTCCCCGGCGGCATCGCGTCGCAGGCGCCTCTGGGAGACTCTCAGTTGTCGTGAAGGTGCGCGCAGGCCTCGCTCGAATGGCGGGACCCGGCGAGACTGACGCTCGGCCGCCGACCTACCCGCTCAGGCCCACCAGTCGCGCGTGATCGCGCGTCGTCACGTATCGCTTCGGCCGGTCTTCCTCGATCGGCGCCGGCGCCTCGGGCGGAGGCAGGAAATAATTGTCGGTCACGTCGTCGTTGGCGAGCGAGACCTCGCCGGCCAAGGCAGCTCCGCCTTCGGCCCAGAAGGCATGGGCGACGAAGGGCTCGAGCACGAGGCTTTCGCCGGGCTCCAGACGTGACGCGGTCGCCCGGCCCGAGATCGAGGCTCTTGACGTCTTTGAGGACGCGGAAGCGCTCTTTCAGCGGCGAGCCCGCGCGGTCGACCTTGAACAATTCGACCACGAAGCGCGCGCCGCCGCGGTTGACGATGTCCTCGGTCTTGACGATGTGATAATGATGCGGAGTACGCTGGCCGTCCTCGGCCATCAGCGCCTTTTCGCCGTAGAGCCGGCCGCGCCCGTTCGCCAGATGGCGCCAATCGCCCATCCGCAGCGTGAACACGCTAAGACCCTCGCGCGCGAAACCGCCGACCTTGAACTCGACGACGTTCCAGCCGAGCCCGCCATCGGCGATGCGGCGCGCCGCGGCAGGATCCTCGCCAAACTCGCGCTCGCCCCAATGCGCGAACGGCGGCAGCTTGACGCCGTGCCGGTCGCACATCTCAAGCATCGCCTCGATGCGCGCGTCGATGAAAGACCGCTTCAAACGCCGTTCCTCCCGTAGCGTCGCGCCTTGGGCGGCTAGCCCTTGGCGGATTTGGCCGCCTTGGCGCGCGCGATCCCCTCGACGACGAGCCTCTTGGCCTCCTCGGAATTGCCCCACCGGACGATCTTGACCCACTTGTTGGGCTCGAGGTCCTTGTAGTGGGCGAAGAAATGTTCGATCTGCTGCAGCGTGATGTCCGGCAGGTCGGTGTGGTTGGCGACCTTGGCGTAGCGCTGGGTCAGCTTGGTCGCCGGCACGGCGAGCAGCTTCTCGTCGCCCCCCGCCTCGTCTTCCATGAAGAGCACGCCGACCAGACGGCAGCGCATCACGGCGCCGGGAATGATCGCGCGCGTGTTGGCCACGATCACGTCGCAGGGATCCCCGTCGTCGGACAAAGTGTGCGGGATGAAGCCGTAATTGCCGGGATAGCGCATCGAAGTATAGAGAAAGCGGTCGACGACCAGCGCGCCGCTCGCCTTGTCCATCTCGTACTTGATCGGTTCGCCGCCGATGGGCACTTCGATGACCACATTGACTTCGTCAGGGGCGTTCGGCCCGATCGAGATCGCGTCCAAATTCAAAGGGATGACTCCAGGGAAAACTCTCGAGGGACGGCGCTGATCAGTCGAATCCGAACGCGACGCGTTCGCGGGTTTCGACGCCGAACCGTTCCGGCGCGCGCCGGACAATCGCGCCGCCGAGGCGCCGGTAGAAATCGAGCGCCCGCTCGTTGCCCGCGAGCGCCCAGACGACGAAGGAGAGATAGCCATGCGCGGCCAAATCTCCGCGCGCGGCCTCGAACATGCGCCGGCCCAGACCCGCGCCCTGATATTCCGGGGCGATGTAGAGCTCGAAAATCTCGCCGGAAAAGGCGAGCGCCGGCATTCGGTTGCGCCCGTAGCTTGCATAACCGGCGACGTTGTCCGCGAAGTCGAGCACCATCAGCCGCGTGCCGCCCAGTATCGCCTGACGCCACCAGGCCGGACCGCGCCGCTGTATCATGCGCTCGAGTTCGCGACCCGGAATGACGCCTTGATAAGCGTCGCGCCAGGCGGCGTCATGAACGCGCGCGATCCCCGTCTCGTCGCCGGGGCGCGCCGTGCGGATGGATATGACCGTCTCGACCATGGAGTGAAGTTACGACCGCCTCCGCCCAGCCCGCAAGGCCTTGACAGTCGCCCGTCGTCGTTTTTTTTCTTAGGCGCCTAACGGCGGGCCGAAGCAGGAATTGGCCATTTAAACGTCGGAATTTTCGGATTGTGGTGCTAAGCGGGGAGCTTGTTGATTCGGGAGACATGGCGATGAGGTTGCGTAGGCTCGCCAAAAGGCTGGCCGGAGCGATGGCGGCCGGCGCATTCGGCTTCGCCCTCGCATGCGCCCATGCGGATACGCTGCACGCGACCTATGGCGTTTCGCTGATCGGCATTCCGATCGGCGTCGCCAATGTCACCGCCGACATCACGCCGTCGAGCTATTCGGTCGACGCCCGCGCCAAGCTGTCCGGCCTGGCCTCGCTGGTTTCCAATTCGCGCGGCGCCTCCAGCGGCAAGGGCTTGATCGTGGGCGGCCATGTGGAGCCCACGGCCTTCGCGACCATCGCTTCCAATTCCTCGATGACCCGCACGATCCGCATGGCGCTCGCGGGAAATGCGGTCACCGGCGTCGATATCGCGCCGCCGTTCGAAGATCGGCCGGACCGCGTGCCGCTGACCGACAAGGACAAGCAGGGCGTCCTCGACCCCGTCGGGGCCTTCATCATCCCCGCCCCTGCCGACGCCGGCCCGACCTCTCCGGCCGCCTGCAATCGCACGATCCCAGTATTCGACGGCTACACCCGCTTCGACATAACCCTTACTTATGTCGGCGAACGCAAAGTTTCGGCCAAGGGCTACAGCGGCCCGGTGGCGATCTGCGCCGCTCGCTATGTCCCGATCGCGGGCCATCGCAAGGACCGCCCGGCGACCAAGTTCATGGCCGAGAACAAGGACATCGAGATCTGGCTGGCGCCGGTCGGGGCGGCCGGCGTGCTGATGCCGTTCCGGCTTTCGGTGCGCACGATGGTCGGGACGGCGATCGCCGAGGCGACCGAATTCAGCGTGGCGGGGCATTAGCCCCGACGCTCCTCAGTTCGCTTCTTCCGGCAATATCGGCAGCGGCAGCACGCCGACGCCCTCCTCCAGCAATTCCCTGGCTTCGGCGAGGGTCGCCCGGCCGCGGATCGCGCGCTCCGGTTCGTCGCCGGCGTGAATGGCCCGGGCGACCTCGGGGAATTTGGCTCCGACGTCGTCGGTGTTGGCCTCGATCCGCTGGCGCAATTCGATCAACGCGGCGCGCAATTCGCGCTGCTTTTCATCGAGCAGCACGACGGGCGCGGTAGGGGCCGACTCGGACTCCGGGCGGCGTTTGCCCAGCACCGCCGGCGCCATCGGCGCCTTGACGATCTTCCGGCTGTCGCAGGATGGGCACTGCACGAGACCCCTGCGGGCCTGCGTCTCAAACGCGGCGCCGTCCGGAAACCAGCTCTCGAAATCATGGCCCCGCTCGCAGGCGAGCGCGAATTTGATCATCGGTCAGACTGCGAGCAGCAGGTCGAGCCGGCCTTCGTGTTCGAGGTCGTGCAGATCGTCGCAGCCGCCGACATGAGTCTGGCCGATGAAGATCTGCGGCACCGTGGAGCGTCCGCCCGCCTTGGCCGCCATCGCGGCCTGCGCGGCGCGATCGCCGTCGACGCTGATCTCCTCGAACTGCGCGCCCTTGCGACGCAACAGGTCCTTGGCCGCGTGGCAGTAGGGGCAACTCGACTTGGTGTAGATCACGATGGGCGGCACGATGGGTCTCCAGACTTCGCTTCCCAATATATGGGATGTCACTTGGACGTCACAACCCGGGCGAACACAACCAGATCGACCTGGGCGGCGCCGGCGCGAAGCAGGACCCTCGCGGCCGCATTGGCCGTCGCGCCGGAGGTCAGCACATCGTCGATGAGCACGACGCGCCGGCCCTTGACCGGCGCGCCCGCGCGCACGCGAAAGGCGCCCTGGACGTTTTGGGCGCGCTGCTCACGCGTAAGGCCGACCTGGCTGCGGGTCGCCTTCACGCGCAGCAGGAGATCGGACTCGAACGGCTTGCCCGCCCGGCGGGCCACCTCGCGCGCGAGCGCCGCCGCCTGGTTGAAGCGGCGCAGCCAAAGCCTTCGCGCATGCAGCGGCGTCGGGGCGACGACGTCGGCTTCAGCCAGGACGTCCGCGCCCGCGCGCGCCATCCAGGCGCCCATGGGCCGCGCGAGTTCGCCGCGGTCGGAATATTTAAGGCGATGCACGAGACGGCGGGCCGGCCCGTCCTCGAAACGCGCGACGGCGCGCGCGCGCTGGAACGCGGGGGGATCATTGACCGCCTGAATGGACACGAGGCCCTCCCCGAGGTCCTGCTCGAAGGGCGTGCCGAGCCGGTCGCAGAACGGCCGCTCGATGAAGCCCATCGCCCGCCAGCAGCCGGGACAGAGCGCGTCGACATGCGAGATCGCCGCGCGGCACGCGAGGCAGGTGGGCGGATAGAGCGTGTCGAGCGCCGCGCGGCGAGCGAGTGCGAACCAATTCGCCGCCGTGCGTCGCAGCGCCGGTCTCGCGTCGGCCTCGTCCAAGGACATGTCCATGCCGTAATATAGCCTGAGATGAGGCTTTGCGCGAGCGCCGTCGGGCAGGCATAAGGGCGCTCGTGTCCCGCAACGCCCCGCCCCCTCGCCTGTTCGACCGCGCTCTGATCGCGCGGCGGCTCGATCGCGCGGTTCTGGCGGGCGAGCGCAATCCCGGCGCGGATTTCCTGCTGCGCCGCGCGGCCGAGGAACTGACCGAACGCGTCAGCCTCGTCAGCCGGAAATTCGCCGTCGCGGCCGATGTCGGCACCCCCGGTCCACACGCCGCGCAAGCGCTCGCGGCGCGCGCGGGCGGCGAACTCACCCTGCGGCTGGCGCCGACGGCGATCAGCGCGGGCGCGGGCGATTTTCTCGCCGCGGTCGGCGATCTCGAGCGGCTGCCGCTCTCGCCCGGCCGTCTCGACCTTGTCGTTTCCCTGCTCGCGCTGCACCACGCCAACGACCTGCCCGGCGCCCTGATCCAGATGCGCGCCGCGCTGCGTCCCGACGGGCTGCTGCTTGCCGCGCTGATGGGCGGCGACACGCTGACCGAGCTGCGCCAGGCGCTGACGATCGCCGAGAGCGACCTCACCGGCGGCGCGGCGCCGCGCGTGGCGCCCTTCGCCGACGTGCGCGCCGTCGGCGCGCTGTTGCAGCGGGCGGGCTTCGCGCTGCCTGTCGTCGACAGCGACCGCGTCGTCGTGCGCTACCGCGATCTCGCCGCGCTGATGCGGGACCTGCGCGCCTTCGGAGCGGCCAACGCGCTCGAGGCGCGCAGCCGCTTACCCCTGCGGCGCGAAGTCTTCGTGCGCGCCCAGGCGGCTTATGCCGAGCGTTTTGCCGATCGCGACGGGCGACTGCGGGCGACCTTCGAGATCCTGTGGGTCAGCGGATGGGCGCCGCACGCCAGCCAGCAAAAGCCGCTGAAGCCCGGTTCGGCCGCCATGCGGCTGGCCGACGCCTTGAAATCGCCGCGCGCCGGCGAACCCGGCGCGGGATAACGGAGACCGGGCCGCCGGCGCATCTTGCGGGAAATTGCGTGACGGGCGAATATCTCGCCGTCGAATTCGCTAGGACGCCGACCGCGTGCAGGCGATCCAGGGAGAGCGAGATGTCGCCTCATAGTCGCTTGCGAGCGGAGGCCGCGGTCCAGCAATCGACCGAGGCGGCCTATAGTCGATGGGCGCCGATCTACGATCTGATCTTCGATCTGCCGTTCCATCCCGGCCGATTGGCCGCCGCGCGCGCGGCCGGCGAAGCGGCCGGCGTGAACGGCGAATTGCTGGTCGTCGGGGTGGGAACCGGCCTCGAGCTCGAACTGCTGCCCAAGACCGCCCGCGTGACCGGCATCGACCTCAGCGCGCCGATGCTCAAAATCGCGCGCGACCGCGTCGCCCGGCATGAACTGCGGCAGGTCAAGTCGCTGCAGGTGATGGACGCCGGCGCGCTGACATTCGAGGCCGCCCGCTTCGACGTCGCGCTCGCGCCCTATGTGATGAGCGTGGTGCCCGAGCCGCGCCGCGTGCTCGACGAAATGTGGCGCGTTCTGCGCCCCGGCGGGCAATTGGTGGTCATGAACCATTTCGCCGGCGATTGGGGACCGCGTGCGCGCGTCGAGGCGGTGATGGAGCGCTCGGCCGGCTGGCTCGGCTGGCATCCTCAATTCCCCTATTCGGTTGTGGGCGACTGGATCGCGGCGACGCCGGGCGCGCAATTGATTGAACGGCGCGAGGTGGCGCCGTTCCGACTGTTCACGCTGCTAAGGATCGGGAAGACGGGCTAGGACCGCGTCGAAACTGAGCGTCCCGCCTCGGCGGCCGGGGAGGAAGCAGCCGACGTTCCCGACATGACAAAAGCGGCAATACGGCCGCAACGCTCACCTGACGCTGACTGGCATGATCTCCGCGGTCAGCCTGACCTCGTCGCCCAGGCCGTAGGCGTAATAGGCGGGGCGGGAGACGACGCGCAGGAACAGGAACAGACGAAAGCGCAGCCGACGCCACCAGCCCATGCGGCCCGCGGGCAACAGGTTCTCGTGGCTGACATGCACGATCCATTGCGCGGGATCGCTGGGCAGATCGATCTGCTTGTGTCGCGCAAGATCGGCGAGGCGGCGCTCGACATTCGGCTCCTCCATGAAGCCGAAACGCAGTTCGACGCCGATCACGCCGCCGCGATCCCGGTCGCGATCGAACACGGTGACGTGATACCTGTTGTCCAGGACATAGGGGACCTTGGGGTGCGTGACCTCGACCAATATGAGATGGCGCGGCAGCACGCCGTAGCGTTCCCATAGCAGGCTCGCCAGCGCAGGAGCGCGGTCGGCGGGATGGCGCACGGGATGAGGCGCCATCAGCAGCGCGTTGCGCTCGATGAAATTGTCGCTTGCGCGATGCAGCGCCACGAGTTCGGCCATCGTCATGGTCGAGCGCGCGGCATAGGCCGCGAACGTCGCCTTGCGTCCCCACTTCCAGGTCGCCATAACGAGAAACGCGAACGCGCCGACGCTCATCGGAACATAGCCGCCCTCCATGAATTTCATCGAGGAGGCGACGAGAAAGCCGGCGTTGGCAAAGGTCAGGAAGCCCCATACGCAGGCCGTCGCCGCGCGGCTCCACTGCCAATATTTGCGCGCGATCAGGACCATCGCGACCGAGGTGATCAGCATCACGCCGGCGACCGCAAGGCCGTAGGCCGCCGCCAGAGCGGAGGAGGACCCGAAGCCGACGACGAGGGCGACGCAGCCGATATAGAGCGTCCAGTTGACGAACGGAATGTAGATCTGCCCGGCGTGCGCGCGATGGGTATGCCTGACGTCGAGGCGCGGGAACAGCCCGAGGCCGATCGCCTGCGACGCCAGCGAGAAGGCGCCGGAAATGAGCGCCTGCGAAGCGATCACGGTCGCCGCGGTCGCAAGCACGACCAGCGGCAACACCAGCGGCGCCGGCGCTAGCGAGTAGAACAGTTTGCCCGCGGCCACGGGGGCGCCCGCGAGGAGATAGGCGCCCTGGCCGAGATAGTTGAGCAGCAGCGCGGGAAACACGACGCAGAACCAGCTCAGGCGGATCGGCCGCGCGCCGAAATGTCCGAGGTCGGCGTACATCGCCTCGCCGCCGGTGACGACCAGCATCATCGCGCTGAGGATCATCAAGGCTTCGCGCGGACCCGCGCGAAACAGAAACGCAACGCCGAGCAAGGGATTGAAGGCCGCGAGAATCGCCGGTTGGTGCAGGATGGAGTTGAGCCCGAGCGCTGCGATGACGATGAACCAGACCACCAGCAAGGGCCCGAACACAACGCCGATCTTGCTTGTGCCCTTGAACTGGATGGCAAATAACCCGGTCAGCAGCGCCAGCGTGATCGGAACGACATAGGGGCCGAATGCGGGCGTTGCAACATCGAGGCCCTCAACTGCCGACACCACGCTGATCGCGGGCGTGATCATGCCGTCGCCGAACAGCAGCCCGGCGCCCAACATCAGAGCCCACAGCAACGGGCGATAGCCCTGCTCGCGGAACGGGTGCAGCAAGCCATAGAGCGCGAACACGCCGCCTTCGCCTTCGTTCTCGGCGCGTAGCACCAGCGCGGCGTATTTGATCGCGACGATGACGGTGATCGTCCAGATCGCGAGCGATATGGCGCCGAGCACGTTGGCCGGCGTCGGCGCAACGCCCGCCGCGCCGAAGAACACCTGGTCGATCGCATAAAGCGGCGAGGTGCCGATGTCTCCGAACACCACGCCGAGGGCGCCGAGCGCCAGCGCCGGCAGCGCGCGCCGCCGTCCTTGCGCCTGCGCGACCGCTTGCGAAGAATCGATCGCGTCGCCTTTTTGCACGCCGTTCAGGGTCCTTCGCTCGCCCGACAAACCTTGCTCTTTCCCCGCCGTTCCTGTCCTGCCTACTTCGCCCCTCAAAACCGCCCGCGGATTGAGATGGATCAAGGCGCCGCAAAGGGCCGCGGCGGGCTTGCCAGCGCTGTCAATCCGTCGCAGATTTCTCGCGCATTGTCCGGGAATGTCCGGCGCCGCGCATCGCGGCGAGCGATGGAGGGGAATATGGGTTTTCGTTCGATTGCGGCGGGTTTCGCCATCAGCGCTTTCGCGGCCGCGGCGGCGCTCGCCGACGACGCCAAACCTCTGTTCATCTACGTCTCGCCCAATGCGATCGGGGTGAACGACTTCCTCAAGCTCGGAAAGCTCGGAACCGAAAGGGTCGCCAAGGAACTCGGCGGCGAAGCGAAGACCTTCGAGAGCACCGATCCGATCACGATGCGCCAGAACCTCGAGGCGGCCGCCAAGGCGGGCGCCAAGGTCGCCATAGTGATCGGCTTCGAGTTCAACGACATGCTGCCCGAGGTCGCGGCCGCCTACCCCAACGTGAAATTTCTGCAGATCGATTCGTGCCCGTTCGGCAACATGAAGCCGAACATCTACTGCTCGGTGTTCCGCGAATATGAGGCCGCCTATCTCGCCGGCGCCGAGGCGGCGCTCACCACCAAGGCGGGCAAGGTCGGCGCGATCAGCGCGCTCGACATTCCCTTCCTGCACCAATTCACCGACGGCTTCATTCTCGGCGCCAAGCACGTCAATCCCAACATCAAGATTTCGCCCACGCTCTGGGTCGGCGGCAACAGCCCGTTCTCCGATCCCGCGCGCGGCCAGGAGCGCGCGGCGGCGATGCTCGCCGATGGCGCGGATCGCATCATGGCGGCCGGCGCAGGGTCCAACGGCGGCATCTTCAAGGCGCTGCAGGACGCGCCCGGCGCGCTCGCCTTTGGCGTCGACGCGAACCAGTGCCCGCAAGCGCCCGGCCTCGTCGCAGACAATGTCGAGAAACATACCGACGTCTCGGTCGAGACGGCCGTCAAGGGCATCGTCGCGGGAACTCAGCCGCCGATCGTCGCACTCGGCCTGAAGGAAGGCGGCATGGCGCTGACCGGCCTCGGCCCCAACGTCAAGGACTCGAAATGTGCGATCGCCGACAGTCCCGACGTGATCGCGAAGGTGAGGGCGATCAACGACCAGATCGTCTCCGGCGCGATCACGATCGCGGATCCGATGACGGCGAAATAGGCTCGCGCTTTGGCGAGCCCGGAACTCCAGGCGATAGGAATCGTCAAACGCTACGGCGGCCTGGCCGCCAACGACCATGTGGATCTCTGCGTCGAAACCGGAGAGATACACGCCGTGATGGGCGAGAACGGCGCCGGCAAATCGACATTGATGAGCGTGATCTACGGTCTTCAGCGGCCGGACGAGGGACGCATCCTTTTGCGCGGGCAGGAGGTGCGGTTCGCCTCGCCGCTCGATGCGATCGCCGCCGGAATGGGCATGGTGCATCAGGCGTTCAAGCTGATCAATTCGCTCAGCGTCTGGGAAAACATCGTCTTCGGCGCCGAGCCGAGGCGCGGGATTTTCATCGATAGTCGCGCGGCGCGCCAAGCGGTCGCCGAGCTCGCGGCGCGCCACGGCCTGGGCGTCGATCCCGACGCGATCGTCGGCGAGCTCTCGGTCGGGGTGCGCCAGCGCGTGGAAATCCTGAAGGCGCTCTATCGGCGGGCGCGGGTGCTGATCCTCGACGAACCGACCGCAGTGTTGACGCCGCAGGAGCGCGATGGATTGTTCGCGGTGATGCGCAAGCTGACGGCGGAGGGCCGCACGATTCTGTTCGTCACGCACAAGCTCAACGAAGTGATCGAAGTCACCGACCGCGTGACGGTGCTGCGCGATGGACGCGTCGTGGCGCGCATGAAGACGCGCGAGACCAATGCAGGCGAGATCGTGCGCGCGATGACGGGTCGCAACGTCGACCTGCATATCGAGCGAACGCCCGGCGTGCCAGGCTCTCCTCGGCTCGAAGCGGAGGGCCTGAGCGTGAGGGCGCCCGACGGGCGCGCGCTGGTCGAGGCCGCGACGTTTCAAGTGCGCGGGGGCGAGATCGTCGGCCTCGCCGGCGTCGCGGGCAACGGGCAGACCGAACTCGTCGAGGCTCTTGTCGGTCTTCGCGCCCCGGATGCGGGCGCCGTGCGAATTTCCGGGCGGGACGTGACGTTCCGCCCCGTGGCTGCGCATCGCGAGGCCGGCCTCGCCTATATTCCCGAGGATCGCGCGAGCGTCGGCTCGGCGCCAGGCGCCGACGCGAGCGACAATTTCGCGCTCGGCTTCCAGCGCCAGGCGCCGCTTTCGCGCCGCGGCGTGCTCGATCCGACCGCGATGGCGGAGCGCGCGCGCGCGCTGATCGCCAAGTTCGGCGTGAAGATCGCGAGCGAGCGGTCGCTGGCCGGATCGCTCTCGGGAGGCAATCTGCAGAAGCTGGTCGTCGCGCGCGAACTCTCGCACGAGGCGCCCGCCCTGATCGCGGAGCAACCCACGCGCGGCGTCGACATCGGCGCCACCGAATTCATCCATGGCCAGTTGATGCGGGAGCGCGCCAAGGGCCATGCGGTGCTGCTGGTCTCGGCGGAGCTCAGCGAAATCCTCGCGCTCAGCGACCGGATTCTCGTGATGTACGAAGGGCGAGTCGTCGCCAACCTTCCGCGCGCGCAAGCCAGCGAGGACAGGCTCGGCCTGTTGATGGCCGGACGATCCGCCGCATGAGCGCGCCCGCCTCCGCGACAACCCGACGCCGGGCGCCGCCCGCGCTCATTGCGATCATTTTCGCGACCCTCGCCGGCGGCGCCCTGGTGCTCGTCTCCGGCGCCAATCCGATCGACGCCTATGCGCGCATCGTGACGGGCGCGCTGGCGCCCGACAACTGGTCGAACACGCTCAACTGGGCGACGCCGCTGGTCGGCATGACGCTCGCGGCGGCGATCCCGCTGCGCGGCGGTATGATCAACCTCGGCGGCGACGGACAAATGATCATTGGCGCGATGGTCGGCGGGCTGACGCCGCTCTATGCGCCCGTTCCCGGGCCGGTCGCGATGGCGCTCGGGCTGATCGCCGCTGCGCTCGCCTCGGGGCTCTACGCCGCGCTCGCCGCCTGGGGCGAGACCCGTCATCGCGTGCCTATGCTGATCTCGAGCCTGCTCCTTTCCTATCCCGCGGTCGGCGTCGCCTCCTATCTCGCGCGTTTCCCGCTGCGCGACACGACGACCGGCCTGCCGCAGACGGGCCTCGTGCCGGTTGCGGCGCGTCTGCCGCCGATCGCGGGCTCGGTCAATTCGGGGCTGATCCTGATCGCCCTTATTGGGCTGATCGTCGTCTTCGTCGATCGGCGCGCGGTCGTCGGCTATGAGCTGCGTATGCGCGGCGTCAATGCGCGCTTTGCCGGCTACGGCGGGGTCGAGCTCGAGCGTCAGGCGATGGGCGCAATGTTCGCGAGCGGCGCGATCGCCGGCCTCGTCGGCGCGATCATCGTGCTTGGCTCGCAGTTTCGCTTCATCGACGGCGCCTTGCTGACGCCGGCTTACACCTGGTCGGGCCTGATGGCGGCGCTACTCGCCAATGGCGAGCCGCTGGGCGCGATCGCGGCGGGCCTGTTCTTCGCGGCGTTGCAGACCGGCGGCTTCGCCATGCAGCGCGAAACCTCGGTGCCGCGCGTGCTGACGCTGGTGCTGCAGGCGATCGTCATCCTGTTCCTGGCGGTGCGGCATGGCCTTGGCAGGCGCGAGACGTGAGCGGCTTCATCACGCCTTTTCTTATGGCCTCCGCGGTGCAGGCGATCACGCCGATTCTGATCGCCTCGCTCGCCGGCCTGTTGTGCGGGCGCGTCGGCGTCTTCAACATGGCGCTGGAAGGACAGATGCTGATCGGCGCCTTCGCGGCGATCGTGGGCAGCTATTACACGCATAGCGCGACGCTCGGCGTGCTCGCCGCCGTGCTCGCCGCGCTCGCGTTTTCCTCGATCCTCGCCTATGGCGCGACGCTGTTCCGAGGCGACGCCGTCGTGATCTGCATCGGAATGAACCTGCTCGCCTCGGGGTTGACCGCCTATTTGCTGCGCGCGATGTTCAACGTCAGCGGCACGTTCTCCGATCCCGCGATCGCCGGCATCGCCCGCATCCGCATCGCGTGGCTGCAGACGGTCCCCTATATCGGCTGGGGTTTCGCGCGCCAGACGCCGATCACCTGGGCCGCCTGGGCGCTCGTCGCCTTGGTCGCGGTCGTTCTGTTCAAAACCCCGGTGGGGCTGAGATTACGCGGCGTCGGCGAACAGCCCGACGCCGCGGAGACGCTCGGCGTCGATGTCGCGCGGTACCGCGTCGCGACTGTGCTCGTCTCGGGCGCCCTGGTCGGCCTCGCCGGGGCGCAGCTCTCGCTCGGCGCCGTCACCGTCTTCGCCGAGGACATGACCGCGGGGCGCGGCTGGATCGCGGTCGTCGCCGTCATGCTCGGACGCGCCAATCCGATCTATTGCGCGGCGGCCTGCGCGCTGTTCGGCTTCGCGGATGCGGTCGGCCTGCGCCTGCAGGGCCAGGGTCTGCCCAACCAGCTCACCGACATCGCGCCCTATGTCGTGACGCTCGCGGCGCTCGCGATCAGCCACCGCAAGCGGGCCCGCGGGTGAGGACGCCCGCCGCCCGCCATGGCCAGATCCGCGCCCTTGACTTGTCCCCGGAGGGCTTCGCCCCTATATCGCAGCTCTGACCCTAGCGTCCCGGTCCCCCAAATTTGTCACGTTCTCCAAAATCCCGCCGCGCAACGCCCGCGCAGCCGAAACCGACTGAGGTTGGCGGCCTGCCCTCGCGTGAAGCGCTGCTCGCGTTTCTTTCCGGCGAGGCCGCGCCCAACGGGCTCAGACCGCCGGCCCGCGTCACAAAACGCGAGGTCGCGCGCGCCTTCGGCGTCAAGGGCGAGCATCGGGCCGCAACTGAAGCTGCTGATCAAGGACCTCGAGAACGACGGCGCGATCACGCGCGGGCGCAAGGTGCTGTCCCGGCAGGGCCGCCTGCCCGCGATGGTCGTTGCCGACATCGTCGAGCGCGACCGCGACGGCGACCTTATCGCGCGGCCCGTCGACTGGCGCGAGGAGGGCGAGGCGCCGCGCATTCGCGTTCGCGTCCCCAAACTGAGGCGCGGCCCAGCGCCGGCGCCGGGCATGGGCGCGCGGGCGCTGATGCGCGTCGAATTCGACCCGCTCGCCGAGGGCAAGGCGCCCGCCTATAGCGGGCGCGTCGTGAAGATGCTCGACCGTGCGAAAGTCGCGCTCGCTCGGCGTCTATCGCGAGCTTGCCAGATGGCGGCGGGCGGGTGATGCCGATCGAGAAGCGCGCCTCGGGGCGCGAGATCTTCATCCCCGCGGGGATCGCATGCACAGGCGGTCGAAGGCGAGCTCGTCGCGCTCGAAATGTTGCGCGAGGGGCGCTTCGGTCTGCCCTCGGCGCGGGTGATCGAGCGGCTCGGTCCGGTCGACACCGAGCGCGCAGTCAGCCTGATCGCGCTCGCCGCGCACAATATCCCGCATGTCTTCTCCGCCCGCCGCGCTGGCCGAGGCCGACGCCGCTAAGCCTGCAACGATCGCCCATCGCGAGGACTGGCGCGCGCTGCCGCTCGTCACGATCGATCCCGCCGACGCCAAGGACCACGACGACGCCGTGCACGCCGCGCCCGACGAGGATCCCGGCAATCCCGGCGGCTTCGTGCTCACCGTCGCGATCGCCGACGTCGCCTGGTACGTCCGGCCGGGCTCCGTCGCTCGACAAGGAAGCGCTCGAGCGCGGCAATTCGGTGTATTTCCCCGATCGCGTCGTGCCGATGCTGCCCGAGCGCATCTCCAACGATCTGTGCTCGCTGCGCGCCGGCGAGGATCGGCCCGCGCTCGCCGTGCGGATGACCGTCGGCGCGGACGGCCGCAAGAAGCGCCACAGCTTCCACCGCATCCTGATGCGCTCGGCGGCCAAGCTCGCCTACGAGCAGGCGCAGCGCGCGATCGACGGCCATCCCGATGAGACGACCGAGCCGCTGCTCGAGACCGTGCTGAAGCCGCTCTGGTCCGCCTACGAAGCGCTGAAGCGAGAGCGCGGCGAGCGCGATCCGCTCGATCTCGATCTGCCTGAGCGCAAGCTCGTCCTGGACGAGCACGGCCGGCTGAAGGGCGTGCGCTGGCCCGAGCGGCTGGACGCGCATCGGTTGATCGAGGAATTCATGATCCTCGCCAATGTCGCGGCGGCCGAGACGCTGGAAGCCAGGCAATCGCCGCTGATCTATCGCGCGCATGACGCGCCTTCGCCGGAGAAGCTCGGCGAACTCGGCGAGTTTCTCTCGACGCTCGGCGTCAAACTCGCCAAGGGCGAGCACATGCGCCCAGCCCATTTCAACCGCGTGCTGTCGCGCGTGTCGCGGCGAGCCCGCCGAGCGCGCTGATCAACGAGGTCGTGCTGCGCGCGCAGAGCGCAGGCGGAATACACCCACGAGAATTACGGCCATTTCGGCCTCAATCTGCGCCGCTATGCGCATTTCACTTCGCCCATTCGGCGCTACGCCGATCTGATCGTGCATCGCGCGCTGATCCGCGCGCTGAGCCTCGGTCCCGGCGGGTTGGAAGAGACGCGTCCGCGCGCGAACTCGGCCGACGTCGCAGAACGGATTTCGGGCGCCGAGCGGCGCGCGATGGCGGCCGAGCGCGAGACCATGGACCGGCTGATCGCGGCGCACATGGCCTGCGCAGATCGGCGCCCGCTTCAGGGCGCGCATCGCCGGCGTGACCAAGGTCGGCCTGTTCGTCAAATTGACCGACACCGGCGCCGACGGCTTCATTCCGGCCGCAAGCCTGGCGAACCGACTATTTCCGTTATGAAGAGACCAGCCGCGCGCTCGTGGGAACGCGCACGCGGCGAGACGTTCCGGCTCGGCGACAGCGTCGAGGTGCAAATTGCTGGAGGCCGCGCCATTCGCCGGCGCCTTGCGTTTCGAAATGCTGTCCAAGGGGGCGGGTCGAGGCGTTTCCTCGCGAAAAGGCCAGGAGCGCCGCCGATGAACGAAACTCTGCAATTTGTCGCCGCCGCCCCGGTCGAGGCGAAACGAAACACCGCTCAGGCGATACGCCGCGGGTTGGCCGGACGTTGCCCGAACTGCGGCGAAGGCAGGCTGTTCCGCGCCTATCTCAAAGTTTGCGACGCCTGCCCGGTCTGCGCCGAAGATCTCAGCCATCAGCGCGCGGACGACGCGCCGGCCTATCTGACGATGTTCATCGTCGGACATTTCATCGTCGCGGGAATCCTGGCCTCCGAGGACATGTGGCCGGACTCTCCGATGCTGCTGGTCGCCTGTATCTGGTCGACTTTGGCGGTTCTGTCCTCGCTCTGGTTGCTGCCGCGCATCAAGGGCGCCCTGGTCGGCTATCAATGGGCGATGCGCATGCACGGCTTCGGCGGTCCGCAAAAAGAGTTCGAGTGAACCGGAGCTGTTCGCGAGCGCATGGCCAGAAATCCCTATTATTCCGGCCCGCGCTTCGGACCATTACGACGGTCTGCGGTTCTTCACGCCCGGCGGCGCGCGCGACAAGACCCTCAGCGAACTCATGACGATGCTCTGGCGCGCGCGCCGCGAGCGCGCGCCGTGGCCGAGCGAGGCGCCGCACAAGGTCGGCCCGCCGCCGCCCCTGCGCGTCGCGGATGCGTCGATCCGGCTGACCTATATCGGTCATTCCAGCTTTCTCATTCAGACCGACGGCGTCAATCTGCTGGTCGATCCCGTGTGGGCCAGCCGCGCGGGACCGCTGGGCCGACTTGGGCCGCGGCGAGTGACGCCGCCCGGCCTCGCTTTCGAGGACCTGCCGCCGCTCGATGCGATCCTCGTCTCGCACAATCACTACGACCACATGGATCTGGCGACGCTTGCGCGCCTGGCGCGCGAGCGCCCCTGCCCCGTGCTGACGCCGCTCGGCAACGACGCCATCTTGCGCCGGGCCGATTCCAAGATCGACGCGCGCGCCTTCGACTGGGGCGCGAGCGCTCGCGTCGGCGATTTGCGCGTGCATTTCGAACCGGCGCTGCATTGGTCTGCGCGCGGGCGCTCCGACCGGCGTATGGCGCTGTGGGCTTCGTTCGTGATCGAGAACTCGAAACAGAAAATATACTATGCTGGCGACACCGGCTATGGCGACGGGTCGCTCTTTCGGGACCTGCGCGCGCGTCATGGCGCGATCCGGCTCGCGCTGATCCCGATCGGCGCCTATGCGCCGCGCTGGTTCATGCGCGATCAGCATTGCGATCCCGACGAGGCGGTCGAAATTTTCCGCGATCTCGGGGCCGATCTCGCGTTTGCCTGCCACTGGGGCGCGTTCCGACTGACGGACGAGCCCTATGAAGAACCCGTCGCGCGGCTGGCTTCGGCGCTCGCGAAGGCCGGCATCGACGCGGCGAGGTTTCGCGCCGCGCCGCCCGGCCATGCAATGGAACTGCGCTGAGCGCAAGGCGAAGGCGCTTGACGCGCGCGCCCCGCACTCGCATTTTGCCTCTCCGAAACAGCCCTGGGGCGAGGAAGCCGAATGAACAACTCGTCCCAACCCAAACCCAAAGCGCGCACGATGCGGCCGCGCGACGCCGCCACGCTGATCCTCGTCGAGCGCACGCGCGGCAAGACGCGCGTTTTGATGGGCAAACGCCACGCCGGCCACAAATTCATGCCGGGCAAGTTCGTCTTTCCGGGCGGCGCGGTGGAGCCGAGCGATCGGCGCATGAGCGTCGCCGGACCGCTCGACGAAGCCGTCGAGGCCAAGCTGCTCGCCCATACGCGGCGCAGCTCGCCCGACTATGCGCGCGGGCTCGCGCTGGCCGCGATCCGGGAAACCTTCGAAGAGACCGGGCTCGCACTCGGCGTGACCGATCGCGGGCCGCCTCAGACAACGCCGAGCGAGACCTGGGCGCGCTTCGCCGCGACCGGCGTGTTTCCCGCGCTCGACGGCATGGATTTCCTCGCGCGCGCGATCACGCCGCCGGGGCGCCCGCGCCGTTTCGATGCGCGCTTCTTCATCGCGGACGCGCAGATGATCGCGCGCCGCCAGGAAGGGATCGTGCATGAGGGCGCCGAACTTGTCGAGCTTGTCTGGACGCCGATCGAAGACGCGTTGAAGCTCGACATCCCGCACATCACGCGCGTCGTGCTCGGCGATCTCGCCGCGCTTTGCGCAGCGCCGGCCGACCGCTTCCGTCCGCGCCCGTTCTATCGCCAGTTGCACAAGGCTTGGCTGCGGGAGGAGTTGTAGGGCTCGGCGTGAAAACTCTCAGGCCGCATGCGCCGGCGACAGGCGGGTAGCCAGTTGCAGCAGCGCGAGATGATAGCCGTGTGAGAGACGCGGCGATCGGCGAAACCGCGCGATTACGATCTCGAGCAATTCGCTCATTGTCTGGGCGTCCGCGTCGGCCAGGTCGCCCAGACTTAGCCCGACTTCGCTCAATTGTTCGATCAACTCGGCGCGCAGAGTTTCGAAATTTTCCAGTTCGCCGGATATCAACGCCCGCCAGACGCGGGCGTGAAGATGCGCAAGTCTCCAGGAGGCGCCGATCTCCGGCAATCGGCTGGCGTAAGCGGCGCGCAGGCGATCAAATATGACCGGACCGGACCATTCCAAAAGTCCCGACAAACCATCTGAGGCGGAAGAAATCATGTTCGCTGGGGTCCCGAAAACCTCACACGCGACGCAACTCTCGTTTACGATTCCGTAAGGTAGATTTCCGAAACGTAAAGCACAATGATTAATATCCGGTTGAGGTACAATTAGCGTTTCGATTCTGCAGAAAACTCGCTTGTCCGCGTCTGCCGCGCAAGCGCATCGAGCACGGCGTTGATCATGCCGCTCTCCTCGCGGCCATAGAAGGCGCCGGCGACGTCGACATATTCCATGATGGCGACGCGGGCCGGCACATCGGGGCGCGACCGGAGTTCGTAATAGGCGGCCCGCAGAATTGCGCGCATCAGAGCCTCCACACGCTTCAACGGCCAGCCGGCGGCGAGCGCGGCGTCTATGCCTTGATCGATCGCGTATTGATCTTTCTGAACGCCGGAAACGATATCGCGGAAGAAAGCAAGCTCGGCCGGATAATACTGGTCGCCTTCCACTTCCTTGCCGATCCAATGGGCTTCGAACTCCGCCAGGATGTCGGCCACGCCCTGTCCGCCGAGTTCCATCTGATAGAGCGCCTGCGCGGCAGCGAGCCGCGCGGCGGAGCGACGTTCGGCCTTGCTCATAATGCGCCGAGGCTCCGCTTCAAGGCGGCGAGGCCGAGCGCGGCGCGGGCCGCGTCGCCGCCTTTATCGCCGCGCTTCGGGTCGGCCCGCTCTTCGGCCTGCTCGAGCGTATCGACAGTCAGAATGCCGTTGCCGAGCGCAAGGCCGCGCGAGACGGAAAGATCCATCAGCGCACGCGCGGATTCGCCGGCGACGATCTCGAAATGGAAGGTCTCGCCGCGGATCACGCAGCCCAGCGCGATGGCCCCGTCGAAGGGCCGGCCCGCTGCGCTGGCGGCGTCGAGCGCGATCGCGACGCCAGCGGGAATTTCGAGCGCGCCGGCGACGCCTATCGTTTCATATGTAGCGCCGGCGGCCTCGATCGCGGCGGCGGCGCCCGCCAAGAGCATCGCTCCGAGGGCGTCGTAATATCGCGCCTCGACGATCAGGAAGCGCCCGCCCGCCACTTTTGGGGCGGCGGCGTGAGCGCGCAGGGGTTCGGCCATTCGATTTTCACTCGTTTGAAGAGAGCGCCTTCTCCTAGAGGTGTCCCCGGCAAGTCGCAAGCCGCGCCTCCGCAATTTGCGGGGCAAGTCCCGTCGGCGGCGGACGGCGGAGCGGCAAATTCAGGCGCATCGCAGGGGCTTGCGCCATCCCTGCCGCGCCCAAAGCCGTTCCCGCGGCCAGCCGCCGCCTGGAAATTTTCGCGCCTTCGGACAGTTCGACAAAGGCCCCAGTCTGTTCTGGAGACCGGAGCCGGCGATCTTCGCCGATCGCGCGGGAGCGCCGGCCTCGAACGGCGATTGCGCCTGACCGCCCCGCCGCGCAAAGGCGGGCGCGCCCGCGCGCCAGCGCTCAGCTTGAACTCAGGATTTCCCGGCGAATTTGGCCTTCAGCGCGGCAGCCACATTGGCCGGCGCGAATGGCTCGACGTTGCCGTGCATCGCCGCGATCTGGCGCACCAGCGTCGCCGTGATCGGGCGGACGGGGGCGGAAGCCGGAAGGAACACCGTGCGCAGTTCCGGCGCCATGGCGCCGTTCATGCCGGCCATCTGCATCTCGTAATCGAAGTCGGTGGAGTCGCGCAGGCCCCGGACGATCACCTTGGCGCCCGCCGCGCGCGCCGCTTCGATCGCGAGGCCGGAAAAGGCAAGCGCCACGAGTTCGCAGCCCTCGAGCTGCAACGCGGGCGCTGCGGCATCGCGGATCATCTGCAGCCGCTCGTCGACCGTGAAAAGCCCCGCTTTGTTGGGATTGGTCCCGACGCCGACGACCAGCCGGTCGCACAGGGCGGCGGCATGCATGATGACGTCGAGATGACCATTGGTCATCGGGTCGAATGAGCCGGAATAGAAAGCGATGCGTTTCATGCGACCAGCGATATCGGGCGCGGGCGCGCCCGACAAGAGGGCCTTTGGAGGCGCCTGCGCAGATTTGGGAACTGAGCGCTTGTTGATTTTCGCGGCTTGAGGCAGGGTCAGCCCGAATTGGCGGCAAGCCCCGGCCCCGCCGCCAAGCTTCCCGACAGCCGGAGCGAGACAGAAACGTGAACGCCGACGAACTCCGCGCCTTGCAGGCGCCGCTGAAAGAGCGCTACCGGACCGAGCCCGGCGCCGCGCGCGTCACATTGCGGGCCAAGGGCGCGCTCGATTCCGGTTCCATCGCTTGCAAGGTCGAGACCGGCCGCGCGATCGCGGTCGCCGGGCTGCATCCCGCCACCGGTGGCGGCGGGCTGGAACTCTGCTCCGGCGATATGCTGCTGGAGGCGCTGGTCGCCTGCGCGGGGGTCACGGTCAAAGCTGTCGCGACCGCGCTAGGGATCGAGTTGCGATCGGGCGCGGTGAGCGCGGAGGGCGATCTCGATTTCCGGGGCACGCTCGGCGTCGACAAGTCCGCGCCGGTCGGCTTTGCTGACATAAGGCTGAAGTTCGAACTGGATGCCGACGCCACGAAAGACCAGCTCGACACGCTGTTGAAGCTGACCGAACGCTATTGCGTCGTACTGCAGACCTTGAAGCGTCCGCCGACGATTGAGGCGACGCTGACAGCGATCTGACCGGGCTCAGCGAGCCCGGCGCACGCCGCGCGACGGCCGGGCTTCAGAGGCTCCGGCCGGCGGCGCCTCACTCCTCGCCTTCGCCCTCGTCGCCTTCCGGCTCGGAGATGCGCTCGACCGAGACGACGCGTTCCTCCTCGGCGGTGTTGAAGACGATCACGCCCTGGGTCGGGCGCCCCGCGATGCGGATGCCTTCGACCGGGCAGCGGATCAACTGGCCGCCATTGGTCACAAGCATGACTTCGTCGCCGTGCTCGACCGGGAAAGAGGCGATCAGATTGCCGTTGCGGGCGTTGACCGCCATCGCGACGATGCCCTTGCCGCCGCGCCCGGTCAGACGGTACTCGAACGACGAAGTGCGCTTGCCGTAACCGTTCTCCGAGATCGTCAGGATGAACTGCTCGGCGGCCGACATCGCGGCATAGCGTTCGGGACTGAGCGACGCGCCGCTCGAGGGCGCCTCGACCTCGGCCTCGCTCTCGCCGGCGTTCTCCTCGGCCACTTCGCCCGCCATCGCGCGGCGCATCTTGAGATAGGAACTGCGCTCCTCGCTGCTCGCGTCGAATTCGCGCAGGATTGCGAGCGAAATCACGCTGTCGCCTTCTGCGAGGCTGATGCCGCGCACGCCCATGGAATCTCGGCCTTTGAACACGCGCACGTCGTCGACGGCGAAGCGGATGCACTGGCCCGAGGCCGTGGTGAGCAGCACATCGTCCTTCTCCGAGCAGATTGCGACGTCGACGATGCCTTCGCCCTCGTCGAGCCTCATCGCGATCTTGCCGGCGCGGTTGACCTGCGCGAAGTCGGAGAGCTTGTTGCGCCGGACCGTTCCGCGCGTGGTCGCGAACATCACGTCGAGCGCTTCCCACGACGCTTCGTCCTCGGGCAAGGGCATGATCGTAGTGATGCGCTCGCCCGGCTCGAGCGGCAGAAGGTTGACCAAAGCCTTGCCGCGCGCCTGGGGAAGCGAGAGCGGCAGACGCCATACCTTCTCTTTGTAGACCTGCCCCTTCGAGGAGAAATACAGCACGGGCTGATGCGTCGAGGCGACGAACAGCCGCGCCACGAAATCCTCTTCGCGCGTCGCCATGCCCGAGCGGCCCTTGCCGCCGCGCCGCTGAGCGCGATAGGTCGAGAGCGGGACGCGCTTGATATAGCCGGCGTGGCTGACCAGTACGACCATGTCCTCGCGCTGGATCAAATCCTCGTCGTCCATATCGGCCTCGGACTCGAGAATCTCGGTGCGCCGCTTGTCGCCGAACGCGGTCTTCACGGCGATGAGCTCGTCGCGGATAATTCCCATCAAGCGCGCCCGCGAACCCAGAATGTCGAGGTAATCGGCGATTTCGGCGGCAAGCTTGTTCAGCGCCTCGGCAATCTCGTCGCGGCCGAGCGCGGTCAGGCGGGCAAGACGCAGTTCGAGAATGGCGCGCGCCTGCGCCTCGGAGAGCCGTATCGTGCCGTCTTCGGCGATCGTGTGGCGCGGATCGGCGATCAGGCCGATCAGCGGCGCCATGTCGCGGGCCGGCCAGACCCGCTCCATCAGGGAAACGCGCGCCGCGCCGCTGTCGGGCGAGGTGCGGATCAGACGGATCACTTCATCGATATTGGCGACCGCGATCGCAAGGCCGACCTGGATATGCGCGGCGTCGCGCGCCTTCGTCAGCAGGTGCTTGGTGCGCCGCGTAACCACCTCTTCCCGGAAATCCAGGAAAGCGGTGAGCATGTCGTGCAGCGTCATCATTTCCGGCTTGCCGCCGTTCAGCGCGATCATGTTGGCGCCGAAGCTCGACTGCATCGCCGTGAAACGCCAGAGCTGGTTCAGCACGACGTCGGCCACCGCCTCGCGCTTCAACTCGATCACCATACGCATGCCGTCGCGATCGGATTCGTCGCGCAGGTCCGAGATGCCCTCGAGCTTCTTCTCGCGCACGAGTTCGGCGATCTTCTCGATCAGCGTCGCCTTGTTGACCTGATAGGGAATCTCGGTGACGATCAGCGCCTCGCGCTCCTTGCGCAGCGTTTCGACATGAACCTTGGCGCGCATGATGATCGAGCCGCGCCCGGTCGCATAGGCCGAGCGTATGCCGGTGCGGCCGAGGATCGCCCCGCCGGTAGGGAAATCCGGTCCCGGAATATGCTCCATCAATTCCTCGACGGACATGTCGGGTTTGTCCATCAGCGCGAGCACGGCGTCGATCGTCTCGGCCAGATTGTGCGGGGGAATGTTGGTGGCCATGCCGACCGCGATGCCGCCCGCGCCATTGACCAGCAGATTGGGGAAGCGCGCGGGAAGGACCGACGGTTCGAGTTCCTTCTCGTCGTAGTTCGGTTTGAAATCGACGGTGTCTTTGTCGAGGTCCTCGAGCATCGCCATGGCGATCTTCTCGAGCCTGGCCTCGGTGTAACGGGAGGCCGCGGGAGGGTCGCCGTCGACCGAGCCGAAATTGCCCTGCCCATCGACCAGCGGCGCGCGCATCGAGAAATCCTGCGCCATGCGCACCAACGCGTCGTAGATCGCGAGATCGCCGTGCGGATGGAACTTGCCCATCGTGTCGCCCACGGTGCGCGAGGACTTGTTGTACGGCCGGTCCGGCGTGAAATTGAGCTCGTGCATCGCATACAGGATGCGCCGATGCACGGGCTTGAGTCCGTCGCGCACGTCGGGAAGCGCGCGGCTGACGATCACGCTCATCGCGTAATCGAGATAGCTGCGCTTCATTTCGTCGAGAATGGAAACGGGCTTGATGTCGGCGGGATGTTCAGGGCCCGGCCGTTCGTTCTTTTCGTCGCTCAATTCGATGGAATCCCGTGCCTAAGCAATTTGGCGAGAATGTAGCTGATTCCCTGCCCCGGCGCCACCCTCGAAAGGGCCCTGCGGTTTGGCGCTTTTTCAATTTATTTCAATGGTTTGATAAAGGTTTGCGACGTCTGTGCGGCCGAGCCGGCGCGGCCGGACTTGACCCGGGGCGCCGGGGGGCGTCGATCGGGGCCCGAACAGCGCGGCCCCATGGCGCCCGTTTTCTTCAAAACGGCGCTCGTGAGGTTGCGGGCGAACGTCATCGCCCGCGCAAGTCCGTCGGCTTTGGCGTTCGGCGCGCGCTTCGCGATGCAAGCGCTCGACGTCCGGGTCCGAGCGTTACCGCTCGCGGGCGGGTTGAAAAACGCCCGTCTTGCGCCGGGCAATGGCGGGACGGGGCTAACCGGCCGCCCGCTTCTGCGCCTCTTCCTCGTAGAGTTCCTTCTTGGACAATTTGCCGACCAGCGTGCGCGGCAGTTCGGGGCGTATCTCCAGCGCCGAAATCATCTCATGCTTGCCCAGCTTGTCCCTCAGGAACGCCTTCATCTCCTCCAGGTTCATCGCCGAGGCGCCCGGCTTCAGCTTGACGAAGGCCTTCGGGCTCTGGCCGCGATAATCGTCGGCTATGCCGATCACGCTTACCGCCTCGACGGCGGGATGCATGTAGATCGCTTCCTCGATGTTGCGGGGATAGACGTTGAAGCCGCCGCACAGGATCATGTCCTTGGTTCGGTCGACGATGTAGACGAAGCCGTCGGAATCCATGTAGCCGACATCGCCGGTGCGCATGAAACCATCCGCCGTCATAATCTCCGCGGTAGCCTTCTCGTTCCTCCAATAGCCTTTCATCACATTTGGACCGCGCAGGCAGATTTCGCCGCGCTCGCCGAGCGGCACGTAGTTCGCGCCGTCAGCCACGCTCAGAAACCGCATGTCGATGCCCGGCGCCGGCACGCCGCAGGAACTCGCGCGCGGATCAAGCGAGACCGGCGTAAACGTGCCGATCGCGCAGGTTTCGGTCATCCCCCACCCCTCCGCGAGCCTGCATCCGCTCATGTTTTCAAACGCGGCCTGCACCTCGAGCGGCAAAGGCGCACCGCCCGAGTTGCAAAGCTTCAGACTTCGCAGGCTCGTCGGCTTCGCGGCGGGATGGTGCAGAAGCGCGACGAACATGGTGGGCACGCCAGGGAAGATCGTGATCTGTTTGCCCTCGATCTCCTTGAGCGCGGTCTCGGGATCGAAGCGCACCTGCAGCACGATTTCAGCCCCCAAGCTCGCCCCGAACAGCAGAACGACGGTCAGAGCATAGATGTGAAAAAGCGGCAGCGTTCCGAGCACTCGCTCTTCGCCAGGGATCAGCGTCGGCGGGAGCGTATGCGTTTCCTCATGAATTTGGGCGACTGAGGCGGTCAAATTCGCGTGCGTCAGCGTGGCGCCTTTCGGCAGGCCTGTGGTGCCCCCGGTATATTGCAGCACCGCGATGGCTTCGGTGAGATCGCCGACGGGATAGACATGCGGCTTGCCGTCGTTGTCGACCAGTTTGGCGAAGGCGACGTGCCGCTCGTGCGGGACGACTTCCGCAAGTTGCTTGCCCGCGCTGAGATGCGCGCGCACGCCCTGGGGATGGGCCGAGAATTCGGCGAGATCGCCGATCACGAGATGCTTGACGCGCGTCTTGCCCAAGAGATTGCTCATCTGAGGATAGAGCGCCTGCAGATCGAGCGTGACGAGAATGTCGGTCTGGCTGTCCTCGATCTTGTGCTCGAGGACGCGTTCGGCGTCGAGCGGGGAATAATTGACCACCGTTCCGCCCGCCCGCAAAGCGCCGAAGAATGCGATCGGGTAATGCGGCGAATTGGGCAGATAGAGCCCGACGTGGACGCCGGGCTTGACGCCGAGCGCCTGGAAACCCTTGGCGGCGCGATCGGCGAGCGCATCGAGTTCGGCATAGGTTATCTTGCGGCCCATGAACTCGAGCGCGGCCAGATCAGGCCATTTGCGCGCCGAACGGGTCAGGATTTCCTGCACCGCCGAGGTCTCCAGCGGCGCATCCCAGCGCACGCCGGGCGGATAGGATTTGATCCAGGGGCGTTCCGACACGTGGCTCCTCCCAAATTTCTGCGCCGCGGGTGCGCTTGCTCTGTCACTGTAGCACGAAAGGTCCAATCGAAAAGACGGCGCTGCGCGGGCATTGCGCCGCCCGGCGCGGGCGTGCAAATTGGGCGATGCGGCCTGTGCGCCCGCCGTTCGAAGAGGAAACGCCCCTGCCCCATCCGGACGCCCGTCCGGTCCCGGGGTTGGCGACGCGGCTTCTTGCGAGCGCAATTTTCCCGCGAGGCCGCCATGATCGAAATGCCGCCGCTGCAGTTTGCCAAGGTCAATGGCATCCGCATGGGCTTCTTTGAGGCCGGCCCCAAGAGCGACGCGCCGCCGCTGGTGCTGTGCCACGGCTGGCCGGAACTCGCCTTCTCCTGGCGCCATCAGATCAAGACGCTGAGCGCGGCGGGGCTGCGCGTGATCGCGCCCGACATGCGCGGCTATGGCTCGACCGACCGGCCCGAGCCGGTCGAGGCCTATGACCTCGAGTGCCTCACCGGCGATCTCGTCGGCCTTCTCGACCATCTCGAGATCGACAAGGCGATCTTCGTCGGCCACGACTGGGGCGGGTTCGTCGTCTGGCGGATGCCGTTGATGCACCGCGCGCGGGTCGCCGGCGTTGTGGGGATCAACACGCCGCACAGCCGCCGGGCGCCGGTCGATCCGATCCAAATCTTCCGCAAGCGATTTGGCGACAGCATGTATATCGTGCAATTCCAGAACCCCGGCCATGAGGCTGACAGCATCTTCGCGGCCAATGTCGAAAAAACCTTCGACTTCTTCATGCGCGCGCCGTTCAAGAGCCGTCCGCCGGCCGCGCCCGGCCCGGCGGAAGCGGGAATCGGCGCGCCGCCGAAGCTCAACCTCGCCTTCCCGCAGATCGTCGCCGCTTACGATCCCGAGCGCGATCCGCGCGCGCCGCTGCTGACGCCCGACGAGATGCGCGTCTATGTCGACACGTTCCGCCGCACCGGCTTCACCGGCGGCATCAACTGGTACCGAAATTTCACGCGCAACTGGGAAGCTTCGGCGAACTTGAGCGACATCGTCGATGTCCCGAGCCTCATGATCATGGCCGAACACGACGCCGTCCTGCCGCCCTCCGCCGCAGACGGCATGGAGGCGATCGTGCCCGACCTGGAAAAACACCTGATCCGCGACTGCGGCCATTGGACGATGCAGGAGAAACCCGAGGAGGTCAGCGCGACGATCCTCGACTGGCGACGGCGCCGGTTCGGCGGATCGGCTCCAGCGTGAGGCCAGCGACAATGAGCGAACCCGCCACGACCATGAGCGAATTGCAGGTCCGTAAGGGCGCCTTCGGGCAGACGCGCCTGAGAGAGGCGGCGACGCCGACGCTCGCCGAGGGGCAGGCGCTGGTCCGCGTCGACAAGTTCGCGCTGACCGCGAACAACGTTTCCTACGCGCTTTCGGCCGATGCGCTCGGCTACTGGAAATTCTTTCCTGCCGAGGAGCCCTGGGGCATAGTTCCGGTCTGGGGCTTTGCGGATGTCGTGGCCTCGCGCTGCCCGGACCTGCGCGAAGGCGAGCGGCTCTATGGCTACCTGCCGATGGCCTCGCATGGCGTGCTGACGCCTGGACGGGTCTCGCCGCGCGGCTTCCTCGACGCCTCGCCGCACCGGCAGGGCCTCGCCAACGCCTACAACGCCTATCAGCGCGCTTTGCGCGATCCTCCGGAACTCACCGCCATCGAGGATCAACGTTGCCTGCTGTTCCCTCTGTTTGCGACTTCCTACATTCTCTATGACTACCTCGTCGACAACGCCTTTTTCGGCGCCGAGGAGGTCGTAATCGCGAGCGCCTCCTCGAAGACGAGCGCTGGCCTCGCTCGGCTTCTGTCGACCCACGAGGGGCCCCGCCCCGAGATCGTCGGGCTGACCTCGCGGGGCAATATCGAATATGTCCGCGGCCTCGAGATCTACGACCGCATCCTCGCCTATGACGCGCTGGATTTGCTCGACGGGGCGCGAAAGGCCGGGTTCGTCGACATGTCGGGCCAGGGCGAAATTGTCCTGGCGATCCATCGCCGCTATGGCGAAAACCTGAAGCTCAGCCTGGCGGTCGGCGCGACCCATTGGGACTCCGGCCGTTTCGCCGCCAAGGATTCGATCGGCGCGCGCCACAAATTTTTCTTCGCGCCCGAACAGATCGCCAAGCGCGACCAGGATTGGGGGCCCGGAGAAGCGATGCGGCGCGCGCAAGCGGCTTGTATCGGCCTGGTTCACGATCTCAAGGACGCGACGCGGATCGAGCGCCGTTTTGGCGCCAAGGCCGCCGAGACGGCGTTTCTCGAACTCGTCGAGGGGCGCCAGAGCGCGGGAACCGGGATCATTGCTTCGCTATCGCGCGCGGGCTGACGCGCCGGCGCTCTGGACGGGGAGACCGGCAACCGGCAAACTCAGGGCGAAATTCGAGACTGCGCCGCGCCGGCCCGCGAAGTCGGGCGCCGCGGCTGGGGGAGACAGAACCTGATGGCTGCAACGAACCGTTTGGCCCGATTCCGAACCCTCCGACCAAACCCTATGTCGGCAATGCGCTGTCGATCAACTCCAAGGCGCCCGCGCAGCATCTGGCGCGGCTCGCGAAGGAATATGGCCCGATCTACTGGCTCGACATGATGGGCGTGCCGATGGTGATCGTCTCCGGCGCCGATCTCGTCGACGAACTCTGCGACGCCACGCGCTTCGACAAGACCGTGCGCGGACCCCTGCGCCGCATTCGCGCGCTCTCGGGCGACGGCCTGTTCACCGCGGAGAGCCAGGAGCCGAACTGGGCCAAGGCGCACAACATTCTCTTGGCGCCCTTCAGCAATCGGGCGATGCAATCCTACCACCCGATGATGCTCGACATCGCCGACCAGCTCGTGAAGAAATGGGAGCGGCTCAACGCCGACGACGAGATCGACGTCGTCCATGACATGACCGCGCTGACGCTCGACACGATCGGGCTCTGCGGCTTCGACTATCGCTTCAATTCGTTCTACCGGCGCGACTACCATCCCTATGTCGAGGCGATGGTGCGCTCGCTGGAGACCGTGATGATGACGCGCGGTCTGCCATTCGAGGGCTTGTTCATGCGCGAGCGGCGCAAGCATCTCAACGAGGACATTGCCTTCATGAACGCGATGGTCGACGAGATCGTCGCCGAGCGCCGCAAGCAGGACGCGGCCGCGGCAGGCAAGATCGATCTCCTGAACTCGATGCTGAAAGGCGTCGACCGCGCGAGCGGCGAGCAGCTCGACGACATCAACATCCGATATCAGATCACCACGTTCCTGATCGCCGGGCACGAGACCACCAGCGGCCTGCTTTCCGCCTCGATCTACGCGCTGATCAAGAACCCGGACGTGCTCGAAAAGGCCTATGCCGAGGTCGACCGCGTATTCGGCTCCGATCTGGGCGCCCAGCCGAGTTACCAGCAGGTCACGCAGCTCACCTATATCCAGCAGATCCTGAAGGAGGCGCTCCGTCTTTGGCCGCCTGCGCCCGCCTACAGCATCAGCCCGCTGAAGGACGAGAGGATTGGCGGCAAATACGATCTCAAGAAGCGCACCATCGTGACGATCCTGACGCTGGCGCTGCATCGCGATCCCAAGATCTGGGGGCCGAACCCGGACCGCTTCGATCCCGAGAATTTCTCGCGCGAAGCGGAGGCCAAGCGCCCGCTCAACGCCTGGAAGCCCTTCGGCAACGGCGCACGCGCCTGCATCGGGCGCGGCTTTGCGATGCACGAAGCGGCGCTCGCGCTCGGTCTGATCCTGCAGCGCTTCAAGCTGATCGACCACAAGCGCTACCAGATGGTCCTGAAGGAGACGCTGACGATCAAGCCCGACGGGTTCAAGATCAAGGTCAGGCTGCGCGACGAAGCCGATCGCGCGGCCGCGAGCGCGCTCGCGCCGGCGCAAGCCGGCGGTTCCGGCGGCCTCGCCCCGGGGCGCGCGCGGCCGGGCCACAACACGCCTTTGGCGATCTTCTACGGCTCCAATCTCGGCACGGCCGAAGAGCTCGCCAATCGCGTCGCCGATCTGGCCTCGGCGAGCGGTTTCCGGGTCAAGCTGGCGCCGCTCGACGATGCTGTCGACGCATTGCCGAGCGAAGGCGGCGTGCTGATCTTCTCGGCCTCCTACAACGGCGCCCCGCCGGACAACGCGGCCAGGTTCGTCAAATGGCTCGGCGGCGATCTCGCGCCCGACGCGCTCAAAGGGGTGCGCTATGCCGTATTCGGCTGTGGCAACAGGGATTGGGCGGCGACCTATCAGGCCGTGCCGCGCCAGATCGACGAGCGGCTGAGCGCGCATGGCGCGCGGCGCGTCTATCTCCGGGGCGAGGGCGACGCGCGCGAGGATATGGGCGGCGCGTTCGAGGCCTGGTTCGAGAAACTGCGCCCGATCGCGGCGCAGGAACTGGGCATCGAGACCGATCCATTCGCGAGCGAAGCGAGCGCGGAACCGCTTTACCGCGTCGAGCCCGTCGCGCCGAGCGCGGCGCTCGCTCCGCCCGCCGTGACCGGCGCGCTCGCGCTGAAGGTTGCCGCCAACGACGAATTGCAGCGGCGCGACGGGCCGAACGCCTCCGACCGCTCGACCCGCCATATCGAAGTCGAACTGCCCGCGGGCGCGAGCTATCGCGTCGGCGACCATCTCGCGGTCGCGCCGCGCAACGATCCGGCGCTGGTGGATCAAATCGCGCGCCGCTTCGGCTTCCAGCCGAGCGACATCATAAAGCTGAGCGCGCCCGCCGGCCGGCGCCCGTTGCTGCCCGTGGGCGAGCCGATCGCGGTCGGCCGGCTGCTGACGGAATTCGTCGAATTGCAGCAGCCTGCGACGCGCCGGCAAATTCAGGCGATGGCCGCGGCGACGCGCTGTCCCGTCACCAAGCCGAAGCTCATGTCCTATTTGGGCGAGGACGAAGCGGCGGCCGAGCGCTACCGCGCCGAAATCCTGGCCAAGCGCAAATCCGCCTTCGACCTGATGGTCGAATTTCCCGCCTGCGAATGGCCGCTCGCAGGGTATCTGGAAACGCTGACGCCGCTGGCGCCGCGCTATTACTCGATCTCCTCCTCGCCGCTCGCCGAGGCGACGCGGCTCAGCGTCACCGTCGGCGTGGTCTCGGGTCCGGCTTCGTCGGGCAACGGCGTTTTCAAGGGCGCATGCTCGAACTATCTCGCCACGCGTCGCATCGGCGACGCGATCTCCGCGACGATCCGCCCGACCAAGGCGGGATTCGGACTGCCCGATGACCCCGGCGTTCCCCTGATCATGATCGGCCCCGGCACCGGCCTTGCCCCGTTCCGCGGCTTCCTGCAACAACGCGCCGCACTGAAAAAATCGGGCCGCGCGCTCGGTCCCGCCATGCTGTTCTTCGGCTGCCGCCATCCCGAGCAGGATTTTCTCTATGCCGACGAGTTGAAGGCCTACGCCGCCGACGAAATCGTCGAGCTGCATGTCGCCTTCTCCCGCGCCGGCGCGGCCAGGGCCTATGTGCAGCACCGGATCGCCGAACAGGGCGAGCGGGTCAGCGCGCTGATCGACCAGGGCGCGATCGTGTTCGTCTGCGGCGACGGCGCCAAGATGGAGCCCGACGTGCGCCGCACGCTGATCGCGCTGCGGCGTGAACGCGCAGGCGCGAGCGAGGAGGCCGGCAAGGCCTGGCTCGACGATCTGGCGGCGGCGAGCCGCTATGTCTTGGACGTGTGGTCGGGGAGCTGACGCCAACCCCCCTCCCCGGCAAAAGCATAAGCGCGCAACTTTTCCCGGGATGATCGGACGGCAAAGCCGCATTACGGACTTTGCGCGTATCTATTTAACGTATATTGTCTGTTTTATATTGAACGCCGCGTGAGTCGGCTGGAGCGGGGGCGGTTATGAAAATTCGATTTTCACTGATGATTGCGATGACGGCGATGCTCGCCGGCTGCAATTCGCCGGGCGGGGGCTCGGTTCTCAATCCCGGGACGCCTGCGGGCGGGGCAATTATCCCGGCGTGAGCATCGCGCCGACGGGCGCGGTGAAATTCGCACAGCTTTACTCGATGCAGAAAAACCCCAGCAACGGCCAGCCGCCGATCCTCACGCTCATCTGTTCCGACGATTTTTCGAAGACGAAGGCGCTGGCCGACATCGCGGCGAAATACGCCAATCTGCAAGGCAGCAGCGCGCTCGACAATTCCGAGAGCTACACGACTTCGCTGAACGCGAGCGTCACCGGCATTCCGATCAAGATCGTCACCGTCGGGGCCACTTATGCGCCGACCGCGACAACGACGATCAAATATACCGGCGTGCAGACCTATTCGGCCGACGCGGTGGATGTGCCCACGGTCCTGAACAATCTCGGCAAGGCCTGCAAGGATTTGATCAAGGCCCAGGTCGCGTCGGGGGCCGAGGTGTTCCTGCTACAGGGGGCGGTCAAGGCGTCGTCCATCAACGTCGAAGTGAAGAAGAACAACGATCCGAGCGTGACCGCGAGCATCAAGATCGGCAGCGTCTCGCCCGGCTTCACGCTCGGCGGGAAATCCAATTCCGACGTGACGCTGAGCGGCAGCAACCTGTTCTTCAAGGTCACGCCCTACGACGTGAAGATGTAGGCGGCGGCGATCGCCCGGGCCGGCGCACGCGCTTGCCGGGTTTCGGCGAGCGCCGCCGAAATCCCTCACTCCGCCCCGAACGGCTCACCGGCCCAGCAACATGGCGACGCGCGCCGAGAGGATTTTGGCGAACAGCCTCAAGGGGAAGCCTCGATAGGCCGGCGCGTCGTTGGGAATGGCGCTATCGGCTTTGCGGTGCTCGATCTGAGTCCTCATCTCCAGCGGCGGCAGACCGTCGCCCTCGAAGCGCGCGCGAAAGGCCGAGACCCAGAAGCCGGGCTCGAACTTCAGGAACATGGCCGAGTTGCAGCACGAGGCCACCATCCGGCGGGTGGGCGAGTTGTCTTTGAGCCTGTAGGGGACCAGCAGATCCTCGCCGGACAGACATTTGAAGCGGTCGTCGCGGTAGGCCAGCAACGAAGTCCCGCCGTCCGCGTCGCGAAAAGAAACCGCATTCGCCAGCGCCTCGATCCGCCGCGCGCCCTCCTGACAATCGTCGCAATAGCAGACGACGCTGACGATCGGCGCGCCCCGCGTCTCGCAGCGAACGCGCCCGCACATGCAGGAGGAATATCGGATAGGCGCGACGGTCCGGTTCACGCGCTCACGTTAAGGGCTCATGCCGTCGTTTTCAACGGGATCGCCGCGGGAATCGGAATCGCGTGATATGCGGATTGGTGACAACGAGCCGCGATCATGTAACAAGGCCCAGGAGGAAATATGGGGGCAAAGATGAACGTCAAAGGCAGCGCGAAGGGGCGCTCTCACAACTCGACATCGACAGGGCGGGCGTGGCTCGCGGCCGCCGCGTTGCTGGCGTTGACTGGTTGCTCTTCGCTGCCGATCCCCACCGACGTCCCCACGGCCCAGAGCATTGCGGATCTCAAGCCCTCGGGCACGGTGACGATGACGGAGATATTCGCGGGCGGCGCGGGCGTCGGCAACGGCGTCCTGACCTACAAGGACAAGTCCTATCCGTTCAAACTGATCGGCACGGTCATCGGGCCCGGCGCCGTCTCCAAGCTGGTCGTCAGCGGCGACGTCTACAAGCTGGACGATCTCTCGCAATTCGCGGGCGCCTATGCGCAGGGCAATGGACAGGTCGGCCTGCAGACATCGGGCGCGGGCGACCTCTGGCTGCAAAACAAGGCCGGCGTGATCATGCATCTGACCGGCACCGAAACGGGCGTGGCGCTCAGCCTGGGCCGCGACGAAATCATCATCGAAATGTCGAAGTGACTGATGTTTGACTGGCGACCAGGAGCGCATTCCATGGTCCGCATAACCCTTTTCGGACTGGCCCTCGCGGCCGTAGTCGCCACATCGGCGCTGGCCGCCGAGCCCTATGGCACTTGGCTGCGCCCCTCGACCGGCACGCAGGTGAAATTCTACGATTGCGGCGGCAAGCTTTGCGCCAAGATCGTGGGCGTCAAGGATACGAGCCGATCCAAGGAGATCGGCACGATCATCATGCAAGGCGCGGCGAAGTCGGGCGAAAACCAATGGAAGGGCGATCTGCTCGACACCGACAGCGGCAAGACCTACGCGGGCGTCGTCACGATGGAAGGCGCGGGCGGGCTCAATCTCAAAGGCTGCGCGCTCGGCTTCATCTGCGAAGGAGAGACCTGGCGCCGGATCAATTGACGAATTGAGGCCGGAATTGTGCTGACGCGCCGGTCGATCTCGATTTCGGCCAGCCGCCGTTGTCTTGAGGAGATTCTGGAAATACGGACGTGTCGCCGCAATTGCCCGCCCGACTCGAAGCCGGCGGGACGGGAGTTCCGTCTGCCCTCATCGCTTCGAGGCGAAACGCGATCGCCTCGCGACTCTCGGCCATGACCTCTTCCCGCGTAGCTCCGACCGACACGCAACCGGGCAAGTCCGGCACGTAAGCCGAGAAATTCCGCTCGCCCTTCTCGATCACAACAGCATGACGCAACGGGTCGATCCTTCAGGCCTGCCTGTCTCAGGATGCTAACCCCTTTTCCCGAACGCCCGGTCTACCTAGCCACGTTCCCAATGCATGCGGGGCATGCTTTCGTTGATTGGTTAGCGGACCATTGTTCCTTCGCCGGGAACTTCATAAGAAGGAATAATCTGCAAGTCTGCATCCCAGAACACCTGAGTTGAACAACCGCCACAGCGATTGGGATACTGTGCATTCCGCCGTGGATGCTAACTGACTTGGTTTCAATTGCTACGCGCTAACCTATTCGGGTACATTCAAAATATTGTGTCCCAAATTCAGACCTCGAAGGCACGGAATTCGCTCCAAGTGTTGAATGGGCTTGAGCAACTAGACCATTCCAATTATGGGATCTCGAGCGCCCTTCGCCTCAGTTGCATTCTGTCCTAACCCCACACGTATCACATTTCAAATGCGTCCTATTCGGTGCCACGGTAAAATTACCGCAGCCGCGGCTGGCTTCGCGGACACACCCGAATGCCGCTTCCTGGGATTTTCGCGGATTGCCTTTAGCTAAGATCGCAATTCCGACGACAGTTCAGCAAGCAGCAAGCCGTCGCGCTTAGGCGCGACGACCCCTCATCCGGCCCTTGGGCCACCTTCCCCCGCAAGGAGGGAAGGGCGCGCCTCAGCTACACCCCGTCGTCCCCCCGCAGGTATCGCACTTCAAACAAGTGCCATTCCGCACCATCGTGAAATTCCCGCATTCCGGGCAGGCTTCGCCGACATAGCCCTTCATGCGCGCCTCGGCGCGTTTGTCCGCGACCGTCTCGGCTTCGGGCGCCGGCGAAGGCGACGCCGCCCATGAGGGCCGGCGATTCTCGGCATTTCGCCTTTCAGCGCGGTCGCGCCCTGGGTCAGGCCCTGCATGACCGCGCCGCTGCGCACGACCATCAGCTTGTCGGTCTTGGAGCGCAGCAGGCCGCGCGAGACGACGCTCGCGGCGGAGGAGCCGCCGCCGCCGCCCGGCGCCTTGTCCTGCGCGACGCCGCCGCCGAGCACCGTGTTGCCGATCTCCTCGGGCGCGACATGCGCGAGGTCGTGGCGGCCGAGGTAGGAGATCGCGAGTTCGCGGAAGACATAGTCGAGGATCGAGGTCGCGTTCTTGATCGCGTCGTTGCCCTGCACGAAGCCCGCCGGTTCGAAGCGGGTGAAGGTGAAGGCCTCGACATATTCGTCGAGCGGCACGCCATATTGCAGGCCGAGCGAGATCGCGATCGCGAAATTGTTCATCAGCTGCGGAAGGCGGCGCCTTCCTTGTGCATGTCGATGAAGATTTCGCCCAGGCGCCCGTCCTCATATTCGCCGGTGCGCAGATAGACCTTGTGCCCGCCGACGACCGCCTTCTGGGTGTAGCCCTTGCGGCGATCCGGCAGCTTCTCGCGCTCGCGCATGCGCTCGACGCGCTCGACCACGCGCTCGACGATCTTCTCGGCGACCGCGGCGGCGCGGGCGGGGGCGGTGAGCTGCATGAAATTCTCGACCGCCTCGTCGTCCTCCTCGTCGTTCTCGATCAGTTGCGAGTTGAGCGGCTGCGAGAGCTTGGAGCCGTCGCGATAGAGCGCGTTGGCCTTCAGCGCGAGGCGCCAGGACAGCATATAGGCGTCCTTGCAATCCTCGACGGTGGCGTCGTTGGGCATGTTGATCGTCTTCGAGATCGCGCCCGAGATGAACGGCTGCGCGGCCGCCATCATGCGGATGTGGCTCTCGACGGTGAGATAGCGCTTGCCGGTGCGCCCGCACGGATTGGCGCAGTCGAACACCGCGTAATGCTCGCGCTTGAGGTGCGGCGCGCCCTCCAGGGTCATCGCGCCGCAGACGTGAATGTTGGCGGCCTCGATCTCGGCCTTGGAAAAGCCGAGATGCGCGAGCAGGTCGAAGCCGGGTTCGTCGAGCTTCTCGGCGGGGACCTTGAGGGTCTGCGTCAGGAAGTCGGCGCCGAGGTTCCATTTGTTGAAGACGAACTTGATGTCGAACGCGCTCGCGAGCGAGGCTTCCAGCTTCGCGATCACGGCGTCCGTGAAGCCCTTGGCGCGCAAGCGCGGAAATATTGACGCCGGGCGACTGGCCGAGCGAGGCGTGGCCGACCGCATAGGCCTCGATCTCGGCGATCTTGGCCTCGTCGTAGCCGAGCGCGCGCAGAGCCTCGGGGACCGCGCGGTTGATGATCTTGAAATAGCCGCCGCCGGCGAGCTTCTTGAACTTGACCAGCGCGAAATCGGGCTCGATGCCGGTCGTGTCGCAATCCATCACGAGGCCGATGGTGCCGGTCGGGGCGACCACCGAGACCTGCGCGTTGCGATAGCCGTGCTGCTCGCCCAGCTTCAGCGCGTCGTCCCAGGAGCGGCGCGCGGCCTCGCTCAGCGCGGCCCAGGCCTTGCCGGCCCTGGCGAGCGAGTGATGGTCGAGCGGGGTCGGCGCGACGCTCAGCTTCTCGTAGCCGTCGGCGAGACCGTCGGCGGCGCGCTTGTGGTTGCGGATCACGCGCAGCATCGCTTCGGCGTTCGGCTTGTGGCCGGGGAACGGGCCGGACTTGGCGGCGATCTCGGCCGAGGTCGCATAGGCGCGCCCGGTCATGATCGCGCTCAGCGCGCCGCAGATCGCGCGGCCCTCGTCGCTGTCATAGGCGATGCCGCAGGACATCAGCAGCCCGCCGATATTGGCGTAGCCGAGGCCGAGCGTGCGGTAGTCGTAGGAGAGGCGCGCGATCTCCTTGGAGGGAAACTGCGCCATCATGACCGAGATCTCGAGCGTCAGCGTCCACAGCCGGACCGCGTGCTCATAGGCGGCGACGTCGAAGACCCTGGCGTCGGGATCGCGGAACTGCAGCAGGTTGAGCGAGGCCAGATTGCAGGCGGTGTCGTCGAGGAACATATATTCCGAGCACGGATTGCTCGCGCGGATCGGCCCCGACGCCGGGCAGGTGTGCCAGTCGTTGATGGTGGTGTGATACTGGATGCCGGGATCGGCGGAGGCCCAGGCGGCGTAGCCGATCTTTTCCCACAGCTCGCGCGCCTTCAGCGTCTTGTGCGGCTTGCCGTCGAGCCGGCGGGTCAGATTCCATTCGCCGTCGGTCTCGACCGCATGCAGGAACGCGTCGGTGACGCGCACCGAATTGTTCGAGTTCTGGCCCGAGACGGTCAGATAGGCCTCGGAGTCCCAGTCGGTGTCGTAGGTGTCGAAGGCGAGATCGCGATAGCCCTGCCTGGCGAACTGGATGATGCGCTTGATCATGCCGTCGGGCACGTCGTCGCGGCGCGCGAGCTTGACCTCGCGCTTGAGCGCCGGGTTCTTGTCCGGGTTGAAGCAATCGTCGCCCGGGCCCTCGCAATTGACGCAGGCGCGCAGGATCGCCTTGAGGTGGCGCTTGACGATCTTCGAGCCGGTCACCAGCGCGGCGACTTTCTGCTCTTCCTTGACCTTCCAGTCGATATAGGCCTCGATGTCGGGATGGTCGACGTCGACCACGACCATCTTGGCCGCGCGGCGCGTGGTGCCGCCCGACTTGATGGCGCCCGCCGCGCGGTCGCCGATCTTGAGGAAGGACATCAGGCCGCTCGAGCGCCCGCCGCCCGACAGCTTCTCGTTCTCGCCGCGCAGCGCCGAGAAGTTCGAGCCGGTGCCGGAGCCGTATTTGAACAGGCGCGCCTCGCGCACCCAGAGGTCCATGATGCCGCCCTCGTTGACGAGGTCGTCGGCGACGGACTGGATGAAGCAGGCGTGCGGCTGCGGATGCTCGTAGGCCGACTTCGACTTGGTCAGCTTGCCCGTCTCGTAATCGACGTAATAATGGCCCTGGCCGGGACCGTCGATGCCATAGGCCCAATGCAGGCCGGTGTTGAACCATTGCGGCGAATTGGGCGCGGCGAGCTGGCGCGCGAGCATGAAGCGCATCTCGTCGAAATAGGCGCGCGCGTCCTCCTCGCCGTCGAAATAGCCGCCCTTCCAGCCCCAATAGGCCCAGGCGCCGGCGAGCCGGTCGAACACCTGCTGCGCGGAGCGCTCGGAGCCGTAACGCTCGGCCTTCGGCAGCGTTTCGAGCGCGGCCTCGTCGGGAACGGAGCGCCACAGGAAAGAGGGAACGTCGTTCTCCTCGACCCTCTTGAGACGCGCGGGAACGCCCGCCTTGCGGAAATATTTCTGCGCGAGCACGTCGGCCGCGACCTGGCTCCAGCCGGCGGGGACCTGAATGCCATCGAGCGAAAACACCACCGAGCCATCCGGATTGCGGATCTCGCTCTTGGTCGTCTCGAAGGCGATCAACTCGTAAGGTGACGCCGAAGCTTTGGTGTAGTGCCGATCGATGCGCATTCGTCTCGTGTCCCCAATCGTTCCCTCGGACAATAGTCCGCCGCAACCGCCGAAGCGGCCCCCCAACACCGGATTTTAAAATGTCGGCTTCTCCGCGCGTGTTGGCCCCGCGCGACAGCCATTCGCTTCCGAACTCGACGCTTTCCGAAACGCTCCTGACGCTCACTCGCGGCAGAAACGCAGCCCCCAATCGCGACACGGCTCGGAAGGACCCAACGTTACGACTTTGTGACGCCACCGTCAACCACTGGTGGTCGCCATCCCCGACAGACACAATATCTTGTGGAGAAAAATGTATAACTTTCCGTTAACGCGGCCCATCGTTGACACCATCCGCCGAGTCGGCGGTCGCCCGCAAGCGGAAAATTTCAACGACCGCTATCCCGAAATCGCTTCGTCAATCATCAGAAGTTGCGCAGCGACGGAAGCTGCAATCACTGCGGGCTCTTTGCCGCTCACGCCGGGAATTCCGATCGGACAGACCAGCTTGCCGATCGCCGCTTCCGGCAGGCCGGCGGCCCGCATCTGGCTTTCGAATCGGGCCCGTTTGGTGGCCGAGCCGATCAGCCCGACATAGCCGAATCGATCCTGCCGCAGCGCCTCGGCGACGATGGCGAGATCGAGCGGGTGCGAATGGGTCATGACCAGAATGATCGCCCCGTCGGGCGCTCCGGCGAGTTCGGCGGGCGGCTCGGCGGAGCGCAACAGCTTGAAATTGCTCGGGGCGCGTTCGGGAAAGGCGTCAAGGCGCGAATCGATCCAGCGCACCGCGAACGGCAGCGGGGCGAGCGCGAGCGCCAGCGCGCGCCCGACATGGCCGGCTCCGAACAGCAGGACGGCCCGCCCCGATTCCTTTTCCGCCTCTTCGCGGGCGCGCGAGTCGAGTTCGGGCAGATCGGCCGAATCGAACACTTCGATTCGCCATTCCACGCGTCCGCCGCAGCATTGCGCAAGATCCGGGCCGAGCGCGACCACGCTGCGCCGCTCCGCCCCCCGGCCCTGCGCGAGCGCCTCGCGCGCCTCGGCGAGGGCGCGCCATTCCATTGCCCCGCCGCCGATCGTGCCGTGGAAGCCGCCGGACGGCCTGACCACCATCGCGGTCCCCGCCTCGCGCGGCGAGGATCCCCGCGTCGCGACGAGGCTGACCAGCGCGGCGACGCCCTCGGCCTGGATCGACTCTATGAGGCGGCGGTAGGGCTTCATGGCAGTTTGACGCTCGCACCTTCCCGGCGCTGCGCGCCGACTTCTCCGGCGAAGCGGGAGAAGGGAAAAAGCCCCTCTGCCGATTGCGGACGAGGAGTTGGGCGGCGGCCTATCCCTCCAACGACTTTATCGCATTCAAGATCGCCTCCGGCGTGCATGGCGATTCCAGTTTCGGGTGGCGGCCGGGCTTGACCGCGTGCACGGCGTCGAGGATCGCCGAATAGACTGCGATCGCGAGCATGAACGGCGGTTCGCCCACCGCCTTCGAGCGATAGATGCTGTCGGTCGCGTTCGGCCGCAAGTGCAGGCGGGTGATGAACCGCTCAGGCACGTCGGAGGCGACCGGGATCTTGTAGGTCGCCGGCGCATGGGTCGTCAGCCGGCCCTTTTCATCGAACACCAGCTCTTCCGTCGTCACCCAGCCCATGCCCTGCACGAAGGCGCCCTCGACCTGCCCGAGGTCGAGCGCCGGATTGAGCGAGGAGCCGACGTCATGAAGGATATCGACGCCGAGCACCTTCATCTCGCCGGTGAGCGTGTCGATCGCGACCTCCGAGCAGGCCGCGCCGAAGGCGTAGTAGAAGAAGGGCTTGCCCTTCACGGCGGCGCGATCCCAGGAAATCTCCGGCGTCTTGTAATAGCCGGCCGAGGAGAGCTGGATGCGGTTGAGCCGGCAGGCCTTGGCCAGTTCCCCGAAGCTCATCGAGGCGTTGCCGCCATAGACATGGCCGTCGCGGAACTCGATCTTCTGCGCCGGCGCGCCCCAGGTCTCGGCCGCGAAGGCGGCCATGCGCTCGCGGATCTGCCCGGCGGCGATCTTGGCCGCCATGCCGTTGATGTCGGTTCCCGAGGAGGCCGCGGTCGGCGAGGCGTTCGGCACCTTGGCGGTGTTGGTGGCGGTGATGCGCACGAAGTCGAGCGGCACGCCGAATTCCTCGGCCACGACCTGCGCGACCTTGGTGAACAGCCCCTGCCCCATCTCGGTGCCGCCGTGGTTGAGATGGATCGAGCCGTCGGAATAGACATGCACCAGCGCGCCGGCCTGGTTGAGATGAATCAGCGTGAAGGAAATGCCGAACATCACCGGCGTCAGCGCGATGCCCTTCTTCAGGATCGGGCTGGTCGCGTTGAACTTCTGGATCGCGGCGCGGCGCGCGCGATAGTCGCTCGAGGTTTCCAGTTCCGCGATCATCGCCGGAAGCGTCTCGAGGTCCTCGACCGTCTGGTTATAGGGCGTGCGGTCGCCGCCGGGGCGGTAGAAATTGGCCTTGCGCACGTCGAGCGGATCGACCCCGCGTTCGCGCGCGATCGCGTCCATGACGCGCTCGATCGCGATCATGCCCTGCGGCCCGCCAAAGCCGCGATAGGCGGTGTTTGAGACCGTGTTCGTCTTGAGCCGGCGCGACAGGATGCGCACGTCCTCGAGCCAATAGGCGTTGGAGGCATGGAACATCGCACGGTCGACGACGCCCAGCGAAAGGTCGGCCGAGCAGCCGCAGCGCGCGTTGAGTTCGACGTCGTAGACCTTGATCCGCCCGGCGTCGTCGTAGCCGACCCGCCAGTCGGCGCGAAAATCGTGGCGCTTGCCGGTCATGACGAAATCGTCGTCGCGGTCCAACCGGATCTTGCAGGGCTGGCCGGTGACGCGCGCCCCGAGCGCGGCGATCGCCGCCCATTGGCAGGCCTGACTCTCCTTGCCGCCGAAGCCGCCGCCCATGCGGCGCGTCTCCACGGTCACGAAGGCGTCGGGCACGCCGAGCACCCGCGCCACGATGTGCTGGACCTCGGTCGGGTCCTGCGTCGAGACCTGCATGTGCATCTCCGGGCCTTCGCCGGGCGTGGCGAGCGAGGCCTGGCCTTCGAGATAGAAATGCTCCTGCCCGCCGATGCGGAAGACGCCGTCCAGACGATGCGGCGACTTGGCGAGCGAGGCCTCGATGTCGCCGCGGCCGAACTCGTAGTCGGGCAGCACCCGCTCGCCCGTGATCAGCGCGTCGTCGACGGTGATGGCGGGCTTGGCCTCCTCGATGTCGATCTTGGCCAGCCGCGCCGCGCGCCGCGCCGCATCTCGGGTCTTCGCGACCACCGCGAACAGCGGCTGGCCGTGAAACAGGATTTCCTTTTCGGCGAACAGAGGCTCGTCCTTGAAGACGGGCGCGATGTCGTTCTTGCCCGGAATGTCGGCCGGCGTCAGCACCGCGACGACGTCCGGCGCGGCGCGCACGGCCGAGATATCGAGCGAGCGCAGCACGCCTGCCGCCTTGTCCGCCATGCCGACGCCAATGTGCAGCGTGCCCGAGGGCTCTCTGATGTCGTCGACATAGGGCGCCGCGCCGCGCACGTGCAGACGCGCCGAATCGTGGGGGTGCGGCTTGTGGACGACCGCCGTCTCCCGCTCGAGCGGGACGACCGGCGCCTCGACTTTTCTATTCAGCAGCACGGAGCTCTCCAAGGCGGGTCGGGGCGCTGGCGCCCGAGATTTCGATCAACGCGCGCGTGAGAAGATTGGCCGCGACTTCGGCGCGATAGGCCGCGCTCGCGCGCATGTCGGTGAGCGGCTGGTAGTCGCGCGCGATCGCGGCGCGCGCCGCGCCCCAGGTCGTGGGATCGTCGAGATCGGCGCCGACGATTGCGCGCTCGGCCTCGGCGGCGCGCTTCGGCGTCGCGGCCATGCCGCCATAGGCGATGCGGGCGCTTGCGACGCGCCGGCCGTCGAGCTCGAGCCCGAACGCGCCCATGACTGCCGAAATGTCCTCGTCGAACCGCTTGCTGACCTTGAACGCGCGATAGGCGCGCCCGGCGGCGAGCGGAGGCGCGATCAGCGCGGAAACATATTCGCTGGGAGCGCGGTCCTGCTTGCCATAGGCGATAAAGAAATCTTCCAGGGCAAGGCTGCGCGTCGCCGGCCCCTTGCGCAGCTCCACCCTGGCGCCAAGCGCGATCAGCGCCGGCGCGAGGTCGCCGATCGGCGAACCGTTGGCGATATTGCCGCCGACCGTCCCGCTCGCGCGCACCTGCGCCGAGCCGAACCGGGACATCAGCGCGCCAATGTCGGGATGCAGGGCGTTGAGATGCGGAGCGGCGTCGGCGAGCGTCGCGCCGGCCCCGATCCGGAGCCCGTCGGGACCGCTCGAGATGGCGTCGAAGCCGCGAACGCGGCCGAGCCAGATGATCTTCTTCAGATCCCGGAAGCGCTTGGTGATCCAAAGCCCGACGTCGGTCGCGCCGCCGAGCAGCACGGCGTCGGGATGGCGCGCATAGAGCTCGGCGAGCGCGGCCTCGCTCGCAGGCGCGGCGAAAAACGCGCTCTCGTCGCCGGCAAAGAGGTCGCGGCCGTCCTCGACCGCGCCGACCTGCGCAAGGCGGGCCTCTTTCGCCGCGGCGAACTTGTCCGCCGGCGCGCCGTCTATGGTGGTCAGCGCCGCCTCCAGGATCGGGCGATAGCCGGTGCAGCGACAAAGATTGCCGGCGAGCGCCTCGCAGACGCTCTCGCGCGTCGCCGGCGCGCCCTGATGGTAATGGGCGAACAGGCTCATGACGATGCCGGGCGTGCAGAAGCCACATTGCGAGCCGTGCAGATCGACCATCGCCTGTTGCACGGGATGCAGCGTCTCGCCCTCGGCGAGATCCTCGATCGTGATCAATTCAGCGCCGTCGACTTGCCCAAGCAGCAGGATGCAGGCGTTGACGGGGACGTAACGGATCGCGCCGTCGCGCACCCGCGCGATCGCGACCGTACAGGCGCCGCAATCGCCTTCCGCGCAGCCTTCCTTCGTGCCCTTGGCGCCGGCCTCCTCGCGCAGCCAGTCGAGCAAGGTCGTGCGCGGCGCGAAGCGCTCAATCCTCTGCGTCTCGCCGCGAAAGCGGAAGGTCAGCGCGTTGCGGGGGCCTGCCCCGGAAAGGCTCGACGTCATGCGGCGGCTCGATTTCTCGTCATCGCGTCACTCCATATCGGCCAGGCGTCGGCGTAAGGATAGGCGCCGACGGCGCGCCGGGCTCGGACTTCAAAGCAAGGGCCTTGCCACTTCGCCATCATGACCCCTAACCGCCGCGAACGGAAGGCGCCTTGCCGGGCGCAGACCCCAGTTCGGTTTCCGAAAAGGTCTGAAACTCTTTGGGACGTTTCCAAAACCTTCATGACCGCTTCACGGGCGAATGCTCCCGTGGCTAGCTTACCCCAGGGAATCGGCAAGGAGCGCGACCATGAGCGATGAAGCGGCGTTCGAACTCACCCGGCGCGAGGCGCTGATTGTGGCGGCGGGCGGAATTGCCGCCGCCATGTCCGTGGGCGCCGCTCCGGCGCAGGCGGACGGGCCGAGCGTTTCCGGGCTTGTGTTCGAGGACAAGGACGGCTCCGGCAAGCCCGGCCCGGCAAATCCGGGCCTGCCCGGCGCGCTGGTCAGCAACGGGCGCGAAGTCGCCGTGACCGACGCAGAGGGGCGCTATCGGTTGCCGCTGCCGGGCGAAGCCATGATCTCGGTCATCAAGCCCGCCGGCTTCACGCCGCCGGTGGACCCGAAGACGGGTTCGCCGCGTTTCTACTATTTGCATCAGCCCGAGGGCTCGCCCGCTGCGCTCAACCTGGCCTATGCGGGCGTCGCCCCGACCGGCCCGCTCCCGGCCTCGGTCGATTTTGCGTTGCGCCGGCAGGACGAGCCCGACGCCTTCGAGGTCATCCTGTTCACCGACCCGCAGCCGGAAACCGACGTCGAGGTCGATTTCATCAGGGAGGACGTGATCGAGACCCTGGCGGGCGTGAAAGCCAGGTTCGGCCTGACCGCCGGCGACATCATGTTCGACGATCTCTCGCTCTATGACCGCTACAACCAGATCATCGGCACGATCGGCCTGCCCTGGTGGAACATCGGCGGCAACCACGATCTCAATTACGAGGCGCCCGACCGGCGCCGCTGCCGCGAAACCTTCAAGCGCGTCTACGGCCCCCCCTATTACGCGTTCTTCTACGCCCGCACGCTGTTCCTGATGCTCGACGACGTCGATTATCTCGGTTTCGATCCCGCCAAGCCGCATGGCGCCGGCAAATACGAGGGCCGCATCGATCCCACGCAGCTCGAATTCATCCGCAATGTGCTCGCTCAGGTTCCGCAGGACGTGCTGATCGTGATGGTGATGCATATACCTATCCAGACCTATCTCGACCCCGGCGAGGCCTACGACAACCTGAACAACCGCAAGGAATTGTTCGCCCTGTTCGAGGGCCGACGCTACACCGTCAGCTTCGCCGGCCACACCCACACGACCGAGCACCATTATTTCGACGCCGCCGACGGTTGGCCGGGCGCGGCGCCGCATCATCATCACATCCTGACCGCCGTCTCGGGCTCGTGGTGGAGCGGGCCCTATGATCATCGCGGCGTCGCCTATGCCGACAGCCGCGACGGCACGCCAAACGGATTCCATATCCTTTCCGTGGACGGCCTCTCTTACAAGACGCGCTTCGTGCCCGCCAAGGAGCCGAACGGCCGGCAGGTCAGGCTGTCGATCGACAGCCGGTTCCATCATGCGGAGAAAGAGATCAAATACGAATACCGCCCCGGCCAGCTCAACGCCTCGCCGATCGCGCGCGCAAGCCTCGGCGCCGCGTCGCTGATCGCCAACGTGTTCGACGCCGGGCCGAAGACCCGGGTGACAATGCGCGTCGGCGACCGCGCGCCGATCGAGATGGCGCGCCGCGCCATGCCGGATCCGTTCGTTGAGGATCTGTTCGCGCGCAACGAAGCGACCAAGAAGCCTTGGATCAAGGCCGAGGTCTCCTCGCACATTTGGGCGGCGCGATTTCCCGCGGACCTCGAGCCCGGCGCGCACCGCGTCGTCGTCGAGGCGGTCACGGAATATGGCGATGTCGTCACCGGCCGGCTCGCGCTGGAGGTGACGGGATAGGCGGCTAAGATTCGAGCAGGCGTCAGGCTTTACCGCCCGGTTGTTTGCAATGAACGACGAGCCTCTTGCGCCTGCGGCGCCATCGGGCGTCGGTCAAGGCCAGGCTACGAGCGCGAACGCCATCGGCTCGCAGACCCGCAACGCGGCCGCCCCGCAGACAGCGGCCGATCATCCGTCAGCCGAAGACCAATTCGCGGCTCTGCGCGACCCGCGAGATGCGCGGAAAAATTGCCTTCAGCGCGAAGCCGTGCAGCTCTTCGGACAGGCTTGTGCAGGCGTCCTCCGCGATCACGACGGCGTAGCCGCGCTCCCAGGCCTGCCGCGCGGTCGATTCGACGCCGAAATTGGTCGCGACGCCGCCGATGACCACAGTCTTCACGCCGCGCCGGCGCAGCTGCAGATCGAGTTCGGTGCCGTGAAAGGCGCCCCACTGACGCTTGACGATGTGGATGTCGCCGGGTTGCGCCAACCCTTCGGCCAGTTCGCTCCAACCTGCCGGCCGCCCGCCGGCGCCGCGGTTCATCGGCTGATCGACCGGCTGTGACAGCACGTCGCCGAAATCGGGCGAAAAATCGACCCGCACGAGCACGACCTTCGCTTTGGCCGCGCGGAAGCTTTCGGCTAGCGCCTTGCCGGCGGCGAGCGCTTCGGCGCCCGAGCGCGGCGCCAGCGGCAGACCGATCACGCCGCCTTGCAGATCGATCAGGATCAGCGCCGAAGTCGAGGGGTCGAGATTGATCATCAGGGCTATCTCCAGACAATGGACATCATGCCGCCTCGTCTCCGGCCCGACCGGCGTCTCCCCCAACATTGGGCGGGCCGAGGACAAAAATGAGGAGTGCAACCACTTGTAGCGCAACGGCGGCGGGGGGCCACCGAAAGGAAACGACGAAGGCGCACGCATAAATCGCGGGCCCAAGCGCGCTGCGAATCAGCGCAATGCGCTCCTCGCCTCTCGCGACAGGGCCGCGCCGCAAGTCCGGACGCCGCGCGGTATATAGGCGCATCAACGTAAAGCTGAGAGAAGCCAGGAGCATGGTTCCGCTAAGCAAGGCCAGAGGCGCCGTTCGGCCCGGATATTGCCCCACGAGGCTGGTTGGAAACGGAATCAACGTTACGGTCAACAGGAAAAAGCCATTGAGCCAAAGCAATCCACGATCGACGTGCTTCAATTTGTCAAACAGATAGTGATGGTTGATCCAGATCGTCAGCACGAATGCGAAGCTTACGATCCAGGCGGCGAAAGCGGGCAGAATCTCGATCGTCGCACGCCAGATTTCGGCGTCGCCGGCGAGGCCCGGCGGAAGTTTGAGATCTAGCGCAAGCAAAGTGATCGCAACTGCGAGAACGCCGTCGGAGAAAGCCTCGAGGCGGGCAGTCGTCAGATGGCTCGACCGGAACGCCAACAACGCCATACGATCTCCGTCAATCGGGGCGGCGCCATTCGCGTTCGCCGATCTTGAGCGAAACCACGCGCAGGTCGCCCTTCGGCTCGAAAAGCTCGGCCGCGACCTGCAATTGGCCTTCGACCTTCGCGACGCCGAGGATCGCGTAGGCCGCGGACAGCATGCGTGCGGCCGACCCCGTATACCACGACCAGCCGCCGCGCCCGCCGTGGCCATATCCGTCGTAGATGTCAGCGGGCTGCTGGATCGGAATCAGGCCGTAGGCCGCAATCGTCTCAGGCTCCGTTTTGCCGAGCGGCGAGATCTTCTCGAAGATCTCGAATGCGCGCGCGCTGAGACGGCTGGCGGCCTCGGCGTCGCCGTTGGCGCGCGCCTCGCGCGCGACCCGCACGAAGCCGTCGACGATCCACGAAGCGCCGTGACTATATTGGCCGCCATTCTCGCGCACGCCGGGGGGATAGTCGGCGATGCGCCCGGGATAGGGCTGCGAATGCTCGAAAAAGGGCGTCTCGAGCAGCAGGATGCGATTGGGCCGCTCGATGCCCTTGAGGCCGCCTTCCAGCGCCTCGACCGCGCGATCGTAACCGACCGCGCCGGAATGGGCCGCCCAACCCGTCGTCATCGCGTTCGGCATTTCGATGACCTGCCCGTCGTCGGCGAAATCGAGCGCATAATGATCGCCGCGCCAGCCGATTTCGAGCGCCGCGCGCAAAGCTTCGCGCGCGTCGCCGCATCTCAAGGCAAAGGCCTCGTCGCCGCGCGCGCGCGCGATCGGCATGAAACCGGAGAGGACATCGAAGAAGAAGAAACCCATCCACATGCTGGTGCCGATTCCGCGGCCGCCGAGCCCGTCTATCCCGTCGTTCCAGTCGCCGGCCCCCAGCAGCGGCAGGCCGTTCGCGCCCATGTGGCGCAGCGTGTATTCAATCGCAAGGCGCGCGTGTTCATAAACGGTTGCCGTTTCCAGCGAGGGCCGCGGCGCCACGACAAGGGTGTCGTCATGCTCGGGCACCGCCGGTCCTTCGAGATAGGGAACCACTTCGTCGAGCACGCTGAAATCGCCGGTCCCGGCGACATAGCGCGAGAGCACATAAGGCAGCCAGAGATGCGGGTCGCTCGCCTTGGTGCGCTGGCCGAGGCCCGTGCCGCCGCCGGGCGCGCGATGCCACCATTTGAGCACGTCGCCTTCGAGAAACTGCTGGCCGGCGTGCAGCACGATCTGCGCGCGCGTCAGGTGCGGTTCGGTCAGGATCAGCGGCAGCACGTCCTGCAATTGGTCGCGATAGCCGTAGGCGCCGCCGCGCTGGTTGGGCCCGACGCGGCCGAACAACCGGGAGGCATAGAGCTGATACGGCAGCCAGGTGTTGACGAGCCGGTCGAAGTCGGCCCGGTTTGTCTCCACGCGCACGACGCCGAGCCGCCTGGCCCAATGTTCGCGGGTGGCCGCCAGCCGCGCCTCGGCCTTGCCGACATCGGCCTCGCCCGCCCATCTCAGGGCCGCCTCGCGCGTGTCCGCCTGTCCGATCACGATCGCGATCTTCACTTCTGCGCCCGGCGCGAGCGCGACCTCGCTCGCGAACGCGGCAACCCGCCGCCCGTCGTCGCGGGGACCGTAATCGCTCGCCCCGAACTCGACGAACACCGGGGTGGAAATGTCGCGTCCCGGCGCGCCGAAGAATCGCCGGCGCACGGTTTCCGTCGCAGCGCCTTGCAGGCTGGTGGCGACGAAAGCGACGCCGCGCTGAAAGTCGTTTTGTCGGTTCTCGAACATGAGAACGCCGTCCCGTTCCTCGGCGTCGAGATGTCCCGCGCTTTCGTTCGGGCTTTCGTCGAGCGCCATATCGAAGAAGGGAACGACGCGCAGTCGGATCAGGTTCGCGCCCCGATTGGCGAGCGTCAGAAGCCGGATGTCGCCGGGAAAATCGGGAGGCACGAAGATTTCGTATTTCGAGGCGAGATCGCCGCGCTGCTTGTCGAAGCTCGCCACGCCCGGCTCGTAAGCGATCTCGATTTTCGCGTCGGCGCGATGGAACGGCGCGAACCCCGGCGCGTCGGACTCATGCGTATCAAGGTTCCTGATAAAGACGAGTTGTCCCGGCTGCGGCGTCGACGCGCTGTCGAACCGGAATGGCGTGAGACCGTTGTGGCGCGCGTTGCCGAAAGCGGAATAGATATCGCCATCGTTGGAAACGACCACGCTGGCGCCCAGTTCGTTCGCCATGACATGGGCCCAGGGCCGCGGCGTGCGATGGGTCAGATGCAGCTTGGCGCCATCCTCCGCGAACGCGAAGGGCCAGCGCGAATGCAGCGCCGGCGAAGGCTCCACGGCGCGGGTCTCATACATCCAGGTCTGCAATTCCAGCTCGGAAACCGGGGGCAGTCCGAGACGCTTGGAAATCAGATCGGCGGCCCAGACGGCATTGTCCGAGCGGCCGATGATGAATTCGGCCTCGACAACGCCGCCGGCCTCGATCGAAGCCTCGAGGCTGAAACTGGCCGCGGGATCGAAAGTCCAGAGTTTGCCCTGGTCGTCGAGCTTGCGCCAGCGCCAGGCTTCGCAGCCAGTCGGCGCCGCAAGCGAACCCTCGCCGAGAAAGCGCGTGCGCGAATCCTCGTAGCCGACGAGTTCGACGCCCTCGCCCGGCTTGACCGCGAAAAACGAGGTCTCGCCGCGATCGGCGCGAGCCGAGCGCAGCAGGCGGTTGCGCGCCAGGATCGCATTCAGCCCGCGCACGAACGAGGTCTCGACATGCATGCCCGCAAAATCGAGATCGCGCGCGTAAGCGCCTGTCTCGTGACCCGCAATTTCGCAGAAGCTCGTCAGGCGCAAGCGGCGCGGCTTGCCGGTCAGATCGGCGAGGCGAATGCGCCAGCTCAGGATTGCGCCCCGCCGATCGGGCCCGATCTCCATCGTGGCGCGAATGCCCGCATGGATGTGCACGATCTCGACTTTGTTGAAGCCGGTCTGCTCGATGCGGTAATGGCTGGCGCGCCGGGCGGGTTCGAAGCCGATTGACCAGGGCTTCTCGTCGCCCTCCGTCAGATAGAAGAAGTGGCCGCGCGCCTGGAGCGGGTCGAGCGGACGCCGGGTCAGATCGATCGCAAAGCCGCCGCGCTCGTCGGCCATCACGCTCGCCGCGCCGCGCCCGTCCCGCCAAACCTCGACGGCGACCGAACCATTGTTGAACGCATAGCGCCAGGGCCTGTGGCTGAGCACTTGCGAAGCTCCTTCGACCACGTGCGGCGCCCCCTCGCCTTTCGCGCGCATGCGCTCCATGATGACATAGGCGATCGCGGCGGCGTCCTTCTGCTGAATGCCCAGCTCCTCCAGCACCTTGTAGGCCGCGGCGATCTGCTCGCATCACCGCCGGGTTGGCGGCGTCGGCCACGTGCAGCAGCAGGTCGGCCTGCCGGGCTTCCTCCAGCGTCGCCCGGAAGCTGGCGATCAAGTGGTGCGGCAGGTCGCGGATGAAGCCGACCGTGTCGCTCAAGCAGCACCGGTCCCCAGCCGGGCAGTTGCCAGCGGCGGGTGCGCGTGTCGAGCGTGGCGAAGAGCAGGTCTTTGGTGAAAACGTCGGCGCCGGTCAGGGCGTTCAGGAGCGTGCTCTTGCCGGCGTTGGTGTAGCCGACCAGCGAGACGGTCATCTGTGCCCGCCGCGCGGCCACTTCGCGCTGGCGGCGGCTGCTCGATGGCGTGCAGCTGCTTGCGGAGGTCGGCGACCCGCTTCTCGGCCAGGCGGCGGTCGACTTCCAACTGCTTCTCGCCCGGCCCGCGCAGGCCGACGCCGCCCTGGGCCTGCCGCGAGAGGTGCGTCCACATCCGCTTCAGCCGCGGCATCTGAGTATTCCAACTGGGCCAGCTCGACGGCCAGCCGGGCCTCGTGCGTCTTGGCGCGGTTGGCGAAGATGTCGAGGATCAGTTCGGTGCGGTCGAGGACCTTCACGCCCGTCGCCTTTTCCAGGTTGCGGGTCTGGCCGGGGCTGAGGTCGTTGTCGAAGATGATCACGTCGGCCATCTCGGCGTGGGCCAGCCGGCTCAGCTCTTCGACCTTGCCTTTGCCGAGGTACGTGGCGGCGTCGGGCGCTTCGCGGCGCTGGGTCAGCTTGCCCACGACCTGCGTGCCGGCCGCTTCCGCCAGTCCCTCCAGCTCTTCCAGCGGATCAGTTCGCCCGGGCCGTCGGCGCGCAGCACGCCCACCAGAATCGCCGACTCGCTGATGACGCTCTCGGTGCGACGATTTCTTTCACGCGGTTACTCCTCAAGGTCGGTCAAGCTCGACGGCCTCTGCGGCGTCATGGCCGGACGGCCGCGTAGTGCCCAGCGAGCGTGGGCCATTACTCTTCCTGCCCGGAAACAAATGACAATAACTCTCATAACGCCGCTCGTCCAGCAGGCCGTCGGTCACGGCGTCCTTCACGGCGCAATCGTCCTCGTGCGTGTGCGTGCAGTCGGGAAACTTGCACAGGCTCACGAAGGGCCGCAGGTCGCGGAAGTAACCGGCCACTTCCTGCGGGATCACGTCCCAAAGCTCGAAACTCCGCATGCCCGGCGTATCGACGACGAAGCCGCCGGACCCGAGGGCCCCGATCGGCAGCAGCCGGGCGGTGGTCGTCGTGTGCTTTCCTTTCTCCGTCTCCTCGCTGACCGCGCCCACGCGGAGGTGCAGCCCGGAGTCGATCGCGTTGAGCAACGACGACTTGCCCACGCCGCTTTGCCCCGCCACGCACGTCTCGCGGCCGGCCACCAGTTGCCGCAGCCGATCGACGCCGAAGCCGGTCTTCGCGCTGACCAGCAGCACCGTGTAGCCCATGCGGCTATAGACACCCACCAGCGGCTCCAAGTTCGCCGGCTCGTCCAGATCGATCTTGTTGATGCAGATGATAGGCCGGACGCGGCCCTTTTCGGCGGCCACGAGCATGCGGTCCAGCAGGTTCGGCTTCAGCCGCGGCTCGGCCACGCTGCCCACGATCAGCAACTGATCGACGTTGGAGACGAGCACCTGCCGCCGCCCGCGGACCGCCCGCGAGATCGTGCCGTGCCGCGGCTCGACGCGTTCGATCAGGCCCTCGCCGGGCGAGCCGGACCAACCGGCCGCAGCAGCACGCGGTCGCCCGCGACGACCGGGATGCCGCTGGTCGGTGCTGAGCGTCTTGAGCATCCGCCGCGTCGCGCACTGGTAGGTCGCGCCGTCGTCGCCGAGCACGGTGCTCGTCAGGCCGAAGACGGAAAGCACGCGGCCGCGGACGGCAGACGCTTTCGTCGACGTCCAAATGCACGTCGAAGGGAATTTCCGCCTCGCCCGCCTCGGCGAACTCGGCCGCCGCGACGGTTCGCCGCCGGGCGACTTCGCCGCGGCCGCTGATCCGTTCCTTGCCGTCGGGGGCCTGTTCGTCGAAGCGATGCTCGTCGAACTGCCGCGTCCAATCGGTCTTGCGTGCACGCGGCGTCCGATTCTTGCGAAATTCAACCCTGAACTTCTTCTTCGCCACTAACGAATCTTCCCGGCTGGTCTCGGGTGATGTCGTAGTCGCGGCTCTGCGGCTCGACGTCGTCCTGGCCGGCGCTTTCGACCTGCTGGAACGCCGGCCGGCCAAGCCGGCCCGTTCCAGCAGGCTCTGGCTGAAGATCACCTCGTCCGGGACGTCGGGCGGCGGCGGTCCCACCGCGCCCAGATCGACCGGCGAATACTTCACTTCGTAGCCGTGCTTGGCGATCCACAAAATGTCGCCCGGATCGACCCGCTTCTCGCTGACGCGATTGCCGTTGACCTTCACGCCGTTGCGGCTGTTCAAGTCGCGGACGTACCAGAAGCCGTCCGTGACCCGCAATTCGCAATGCTGCGACGAGACGTTGGAGAACCGCAGTACGATGTCGCAACTCTCCCGCCGGCCGACGACTAGCATCTTCTTCAGAAGGGGTATCGGATCTCCGCCGCCGATTGGATGTAATTCACCGAACATACGCCTTGCCCTTTGCTAGAGTAGAACCATTGCTCGCTGCGGCCTAATGTGAAAGAGAATGTACTGGAACCAAATGCATGTTTCACCGCCAACCGAAAGCAATGATACTCGCCACGGGTTGAACTGATACAAACCGCTGCTATGGGCAAAGGTATGTTTCACGATCAACCGTGAGCAATCAAAAAACCCTGGTGCCTGCCACCCGCTCTGTGCCCATACGCCGTCTGACCCTACTGACCCGTTTGCCCGTGGCCCTCGGCGATTGCGGTTAGGTGCGGGCACCACATTAAGTGTAATTTTGCCAGTTTGACCCGTCAACCGTTAGTTTACTGCAAAAAGCGGTAAGACTGTGGATTGAACTCACATTTCGCAGGGGCGGTTGCGCGAACCGTCGTCGTAACTATTTGTAGGGCAATGAGTTGTGGCTGCCCTACCCAATTGCGCCCACTTTGGCCGATTTGCTGATATAATTAGTACGGAAGCCGGTCGGATGATCGCCGGTCGGGCGCAGCGGGGACTGTCCAGTTCCCCCAGGCCCGGCGGGAGGAAAGTCCGGGCTCCACAGGACGCAGTGATGGGTAACGCCCACCGGCCGCGAGGCCAGGGAAAGTGCAACAGAAAGTAAACCGCTTGGTGGGTTTAACGACCATTCGGCAAGGGTGAAACGGCGAGGTAAGAGCTCACCAGCAGGCCGGGCGACCGGTCTGGCTCGGCAAACCCCACTGGGAGCAAGGTCAAACAGGGAGCATGAGTGCCGGCGCGGCCGCAAGGCCTTGCCAACCGCTCAGCGGGTTGGTCCGATCCGCCATCGACTTCCGGGTAGGCTGCTGGAGGAGTCGGGCAACCGACTTCCTAGAGAAATGATCATCCATTCGCTTTCGGGCGGATGACAAAACCCGGCTTATAGACCGGCTTCCTCTTTTTTCATCCCAACGGCTGCCGGGCACGTTTTCGCCCTCGACGTGTTGCAGCAGCTTTGAGATACAGAGCTTGTTCATGCTCGTATGCCGCTCGAAGGCCTCGATCCTCAGGGCATCGTGCATGCTTTGGGGAATCCGCACAGTGATAACCCGCGTGTCTTCATCGCCCTCCTCGCTGCTGGCGGGCCGCTTACGCAGATCTGCCAACATGCGGCGAATTTGGCGGCACACCTCCGACTGCTCAAATTGGGCAATCTCTTCGGGAGTGGGGCAGAAGCGGCGGACCATCCCCCGGAGCCCCAAAATCTCGCGGTAGAACTTCACCCAGTCGGGCCTGGCTTGGTAAAGGTTTTCGGCGGCGGACTTGATTTCCTCAAACTTGTCGCTTACGACGTTCATTTCGGCGAACCTCCGTTTTCGGTTTTGCAAGGCAGTTGTAATGTCGGAGACGGTTGTCCCCGTCGCCCTGTTGGCGTTTTGGTAATTGTCCTTGCCGATCAAGCGGCCCGGTTCGCCGATAAGTATCAATGCTGCAAGCCGATGCAACGCAAGCACTTATGGCAATGGCAGCATGCTAGCATTCAAAGGGGTTTATGCCCGAGTCAAGGGCAACGGAGAGGTCGCTGCCGAGCCATCAAATAGATTCTTCTTGACAAATTTACTCGCCATCCGGGCGGAAACATTTTTTCTGCGAAAAAGTCGAAGACGATCCAGCAACCGGTTTTTGTCTTATTCGCCTAAGTGTCTAGCTTGGAATTTGCGAAAAAATCGGCGTCGCCAGAATAGATTTCCTGCATTACCCATTCTTCGTCGTCACCCACTACCCCTGTTTACGGGCGTTCCGGGCTTTATAATACTCTGTGTAATTGAAATCGAGAAAGTGCATCCCGGAGGGATGGCGGCAATTAGCCCCGGATCGCGCAGCGCATCCGGGGTTGCGGATTGCGAGGCGGATTGAATCGACCCCGAAGGGGTCATAGCACATGCCTCCACGACGCTGCGACCCCTCCGGGTCGGAAACGTCGATTACGCCCCGAGACCGGGGGTGCGCTCCGCGACCCCCGGCTAATGGCTTTGACCCCTCCGGGGTGAGTCGATTTCAATTCCGACCGCTTGGGGGCGCGGCGGCAGCAGTTTCAAAGGCCGACCCGCTCGAGCACGGGCCTGAAAGACAACGGAAATGGCCGTGAACGGCCAATCGGCAATCAGGTATACCGGCGGCTACGAGCGATGCGCAGCCCCAACGCCGTTGGTTCCGGCCAATGCCAGCCTGGCTGGTGGTCGGCTTGCCTGCCGTTACGGGCTTCCCCTTCCTCTCCGAGCGTTTTCAATGGTTCGGCTTCAACCACCTGAGCCAGCGTGGCTGCGGAGATGGCTGGAAGATGATATCTTTGAAGAGGTTGTGTGGGGCGACCTACCCAGCGGTCAGGTTACAGATGGTGACCTAGCGCAGTTGAAGGGCTGAAGCGACTCCAAGGGTTGGGGCTCGGCGGCACGCAAGTCACGGATGCGGGGCTAAACGCGCCTCGCTGCGCTCTCCAAACTGCAGTGGCTGATGCTCGTCGGAACGAAAATCACGGCTGCGGGTGCGGCGAAGCTGCGCCAAGCTTTACCGAATACTAGCATCACGCGATGACTCCACGCACTGATTCCATTTCACACCAGACCTGTTGTTGTCGCTTCATCATTTTTGGTCTGGTAGTTGCTCAAAGGGTTTGCGGCGCACGATCTTGAAGACGAAGGCATGCTCACAGGGCTTTATCTTCGGCGTCTCGATGGAAAGACCGGCCTTCGTCATTTTCCAATTCAATTCCTTGCCGTCCCCCAGCATCGTGATGGAGACGATCTCCGACGGGTATAGCCCGGGCCAGCCCGTCCAGGATTCCCAGCGGGGCGCCAGGCTCTTGATGAGCACTTTTTCGCCGGGCCAGGCCAGCGCGATGGCGTACAGGTTGTTGTCCTTGACCGTGAAGCGGATGTCCTGTCCCGTGTAGCGCAGGTCGTTTTTCTCGTTGAAATCGCCCCGGGTGGTCAGCCGCGTCGGCCCTTCTCCGGCGGTGACCCACGGGGTGGTTCCGTAAATGGCGTCGCCGTTGACCTGGAGCCACTTTCCCATGCCCAGCAACAACTCCTTGGCCTCGTCCGGGATGGTGCCGTCGGGCTTCGGACCGACGTTGAGCAACAAGTAACCATTCTTACTGACGCGGTCCACCAGGTTGACGACGAGATTATCGACGGTCTTGAACCCCAGGCCCTTGACATATCCCCAGCCCCGTCCGACATCCACCGTCGAGTCGGTGATCCACTCGTGGTAGGTCAATTCGGCTTCCTGTCCCCGTTCCAGGTCGAGTAGGCCGGTACCCGGCGGCAGGGTGTTGCGCTTGTAGGTGACCACCACCTCCTTCTTGCGCGCCGCCGCGTGGTTGTAGTAATAGGCCAGCATGTCCTGTTTGCAGGAATCGGTGATCAGTTCCAGGCCGTTGTCGAACCACACCAGATCGGGATCGTACTTGTCGATGACTTCGATGATCTTGCCCTTCCAAAGGTCGAGAAACGCCTTGCTGGGCAGGGCGTCCTTCTCATGGACGAAGCCGTACAGGCCGGAGTATCGCGGGTCGCCGCAATCGTAGCGCTTGTCGAACGTCGGGAAGTAAAGCCAGCTTTCCGCATGGTGAAAGGCGGTGACGAATTTCATGTCGCGTTTCTTGATCGCCTTGGCAAGTTCGCCCACCACATCCCGCTTCGGGCCCATCTTGGCGGCATTCCACGGCGAGTACTTCGTGTCCCACATGGCGAAGCCGTCGTGGTGCTCGGCGACGGGGCCGGCGAATCGGGCCCCGGCCTTTTGGAACAAGTCGGCCCATTCCTCGGCATCGAACTTCTCGCCCGTAAACATGGGAACGAGATCTTTGTAGCCGAATTTTTCCAGCGGGCCATAGGTCTGTTCCCAATGTTTCCGCTCGGGGGAACCGGGTTGCCAATAGACGATGTTGGCATACCAGGTGGCGTTCGGCCCTTGGGCCGGCACCGAGTAGACTCCCCAATGCGTGTAGATGCCGAACTTGCCCTCTCGCAGCCATTGCGGAACCGGGTGCGTTCTTAGCGAGGCCCAGTCGGGCGTGTACGGCTTGTCTTCCGCGGCGGCCGGAACACAGGTGTTCCAAATCAGCAGCACGGACAAGGACAATATGGAACTAGCGATTTTTGCAAGAGTGTCAAAGTCTTTCATAGTTTGCTTCCCTTGTTTCTTCTTCATGAGTGGGCATCATGGCGCGGCTTGATGCGTTACGATGGGAACGTAACCCATTTCCAGACCCTTGGGCGGCGTCACCAGCAGTGCCGGATCGAGCGTTGCCAGTGTGCCGCGGCTGGGCGGAGCCATGTAGTCCCGGTCAATGGGCCAAGTCGCATGGATCTTCGCCACGAATGCCTGTAACGCGGCTTTCTTCTTGGCACTCCAATGATACTGCTGGAATGACGGCTGATCGACGAAACGGTACCACGAGTACGTCACCACGGAACCGTCAACGAGCTTGACCGTACACGGTCCATGTGTCGGGCCGGGCCGGCTCCAGCGCGCACCCGCAAGCGGGTACCCGGGGGAGATATAGGGCTCGCCCCGCGGGGCCAGTTCGAATTCCCGCGCGGGCAATTGCGTCTCGGCGGGCACGTCCGCGGCCGATACCGCGACGCGCTCGTTCCCGATCTGCTTGTAATATTGCGGGAACACGCCTTGGGGGCTGATGTTGTTCTTGGACCACTCCAGGCCCCACACGTCCCCCTCGAACACCTTGGTGTCGAAGACGTGCTCGACACCGGCTAGTTGCTTGCCGGTCTGGCTGTAGCGCGTGGTGTGCGTCGTCAACTTGGACTTCCACGCGCCCTTCTCGTCGAATCGCCCGGAACAGGCCGGGCCGCCGTTCCGCCATGACTTGAAGGCATCGTACAGGGCCGCTTTGGAGTAATAGGTCACATCCTGCACCAGAAAGCTTCTCCCCTGGCTGTCCACCGGGAACTGCAATTTGGGAATCTTTGAGTGGACCACCCCGTGCGCGTCCTGGGCCTCGATACAGGGCACGGTGTTGATCTCCATGGCGCCGCCGCCCATCTCGCCCGGCCGGGCATCAAGCCCGCGTCCATAAATGAATGGATACTTGAACAGCTTGCCGATCTTGCTCCAGGTCTCCGGAATGTAATAGGCGATCGGGCCCTTGAAGTTGGCCGCGCTTAGGAAGCAGGTCCAACTCTGGTCGCCCGTGGGCGGGTCGCCCGTGGTGGGATCGGTAAAGGGCAAGGCCATCCAGGTGTAGCCCAGGAACTGGCCGTTGGGATTTCCCTGGAAAGGCAGCGCATCGGGAGGAATCAGCAGCCGGTTGCTCAGTTGGGCGATGCCCAAACGATGGTCGGGCAGGGCTTCGTTGCTGTAGAAGAATGACCAGCCCGGCGATCCGATCTCGTAGTCGTAGCATTGCGGCGTGGCGTTCATGCTGAACTTGGGCGGACCGTATCGGAAGTGGTTGCCAGCCCAGTAGCCCAAACCGCCTTCGACGGTCTGAAAGACGCCGCTCCACGTGGGACCGCGTTCCCGCCAATTTCTGGCCAGCGTGCCCCGCGGCGCAAGCGGCTTGTCCTTGTTGTCGGAGTTGTCCGGCGTGATCCACGAGCCGGCCAGGCCAATCTGAAAGCCGGCCAGCGGCCGGTCGATCAGCGGCCAGACCGCGGAGTAGAACCCCATGCCCGCACTGAAC
>CAWEID010000037.1:0-59563 GCA_963809055.1 uncultured Pseudomonadota bacterium
ACGGCGCATCGACGCTCGGCGGCGAAACGCCAAGACCGAGTTGGCGCGTCTTGGGGCCGCATAAGCTTCAACGCGCGGCCGCGCATGGGGATGGGCTTATCCCTCTGATGACGTTAGAGATCGACCCGCAGGGCAAAAGCCGTCTCGAACGGCGTTATCTCGACAGGAGCGGCGGCGGGCGCGTCCGCTTCCGGACGATCCGCTCTCAATGTTCCATGGATTGAAGCTCCATGGATTGAAATCCGGAATTGCGCATTCCGGCGATGCTTTACTTGAAGCTCCGGCGAAGCTGACGCCTGCCGGGGTCAAGTAAAGCCTCGCCGTGACTCCAGACCCTGCCGCCCCTAAAGCACCAGCAGCTTCTTCACGAGCGCGAACACTTCCTTGTAGGGAAGTTTGGTCGCGCCGGCGATCGCGAAGGGAACGAGCGCGGCCATGCCTATGGGAACCAGCGACGTTCGGCTCAGCAGGAACACCGACAGCTTGCGCGCGATCGCATATTGCGCGGCGGGGTCGACGGCGATCGTCGCCACGGCGGCTTCCGCGGGATCGTTGGCGACGATGTTTTCCCCAGCAATGCGCGCTCGGCCTGCCGGTGAAAGCGGGTCGCGTCGGCGCTCAGGATTTCCAGCGCCTTCTCGCGCAGATCCGAGAGCGGGCGGATGAAGGCGATCAGCGGGAAGCCGAAGAAGGCCAGCACGATCGCCAGCCAGCCGCCGACGATATAGCCGAACGTGACCTGAGTTATGCCGTTCTCGAAGACGTGGCGGACGACCGCGATCGCCACGGCCGCGCTCAGTCCGAACACGAACATGGAATAGGCGTTCGGATAGTCGGCGATGAAGCCCAGGCCCGCCTTTCCGTCGGGGTGGCTGGCGACCAGCCGCAATTCGAGCGAGGCGATCCGCCAGATCAATATCGCCCAGCAGATGTAGCGCCACACCCCGCGCAGCAGCAGGAAATTGAATATCGTCGAGCCGACGACGACCGTCCACCAGCCCGCCAGCGTCACGCGCGCGCCGGCGCCGCTGACGTCCACCGCCCAATTGGAGGCCTGCGCCGCTTCCAGATGCTCGAACCACATGGCGCAGCCGCCGAGCGCCAGCAGAAGGCAAATCAATTCCGCAACGCCCGAGCTTCGCCGCTTCAAGGCCGCGGCGACGGCCGCCGCCCCCTCGGCGAACGCACTGGGGGCCAGCAACGGCGCCAGCACGAATTGCCGGATCTTGCGTCGCAGCCCTTCCTCCACCTGCTGCTCGGCCATGACCATCAGGCCGACCGCGATGAACAGCCGCGCCCAGGCGCCGAAGTCGAGAAGGAACGGGCGGCCCGCGAAATCGCCGAACGCGCGCCCTTCCACGAGGCTCAGCAGCAAAGGCGCTCCCCAGGCGAGCGCGACGAAGACCGCCGCCCGCTGCGGCGCGCGCAAGGATCCTCGCGCAGCAAACCCAGACGACGTTGCAATTCGAAGAAGGGTCCGTCGTGCGAAGCCAGATAATCGCCGATCGCGGTCTGCTCGCCAGCCTGTTCCATCCCGTCCCCTTGATTTAGCCGATTTCCGCCGGACGGAGGCCGCTTCCCGCCAAATCTTAGACGGTTTCGGAGTCCTGACAAGCGCGAGTTCGCAATCCAACCGCCTCCCGCGCCGGCGGCGTTCGGCCATGAGCGTTCAGCATGTGCTTTTTAGCGGGAATATACGGAGTCGCCCGGTCGTTGCCCTAGAAGCGACCCGGACGCAAGACGCTCTCGGTTTTGATTTTGGAATTTGTCGACCCAGAATTTATTTCTATTTGGTGAGCGCGGTGGGACTCGAACCCACGACCCCCTGATTAAAAGTCAGATGCTCTACCGATTGAGCTACGCGCTCGCCTGACCGAAGGCGTCCCGTGCCTACAGCCTCGCTTCCCGGGGGTCAATAGACGGGCTGGGCGGCTTTGGCGAGGCGGGCGGCTTTCAGGCGGGCGAAGTCCTCGCCGGCGTGATGGGAGGAGCGGGTCAGCGGGGTCGCCGAGACGAGCAGGAAGCCTTTGACGGCCCCGACGGTCGCGTAGGAGGCGAATTCCTCGGGCGTGACGAAGGCCTTGACCGGGCAATGCTTCGGCGTCGGCTGCAGATATTGCCCGATGGTGAGGAAATCGACGTCGGCGCTGCGCAGGTCGTCCATCAATTGCATCACTTCGTTGCGCGTCTCGCCCAGCCCGACCATGACGCCCGATTTCGTGAACACGGTGGGATCGAGCTCCTTGGCGCGCTGCAGCAGCCGCAGCGAATGGAAATAGCGCGCGCCCGGGCGCACCGTCAGATAGTTCGACGGCACGGTTTCGAGATTGTGGTTGAACACATCGGGCCTGGCCTCGATCACGATCTCCAGCGCGCCGTCCTTGCGCAGAAAATCGGGGGTCAGCACCTCGATCGTCGTCGAGGGCGAGGCCGCGCGAATGGCGCGAATCGTGCGCGCGAAATGGTCCGCGCCGCCGTCGGCCAGATCGTCTCGGTCGACCGAGGTCACCACGACGTGGCTGAGGCCCAGCTTGGCGACCGCGTCGGCGACGCGGGCGGGCTCGGCGTCGTCGAGGGCGTCGGGCAGCCCGGTGCGCACGTTGCAGAACGCGCAGGCGCGCGTGCAGGTCTCGCCCATGATCATGAAGGTCGCGTGTTTCTTCTCCCAGCACTCGCCGATGTTGGGGCAGCGCGCCTCCTCGCAGACGGTGACGAGCTTGTGTTCGCGCACGATCGCGCGGGTCGCCGCATATTCGGCCGACCCCGGCGCCTTGGCGCGGATCCAGGCGGGCTTGCGCGCGACCGGCTGATCGGGGCGATGCGCCTTCTCGGGATGGCGCGGACGGTTCGGACGCGGATCGTCCTTGATGAGGTCGATGACGACGGTCATTCACAATCTCCGGGCCGGCCTGGAGCCGGCGCAAGCGCTCGCGCACTTACCATTTAGGCCTCGTCCGCGCAAAACCTAGGCGCGCGCGAGGCCCGCGACATAAAAGCCGTCGGTGTGGGTGCGGTGCGGGCTGAGGCGCAGCCCCGCCCCGAGGCTGGAGGCGTGTTCGGCAAGCGCGGGCAGGCCCGCCGCGCGCGCCATGTGGGCGGCGTCGAGCGGCAGGAACTCGGCGTGCGCCTCCAGGAAGGCGGCGACGCGGTCCTCGTTCTCGGCCTTCAACACGGAACAGGTGACATAGACGATGCCGCCCGCCCGGCTTGACGAAGCGCGCGGCGGTCTCGAGCGTTTCGGTCTGGTCCTTGATCCGCTGTTCGAGCGCGCCCGGGCGGATGCGCCATTTCGCGTCGGGGCTGCGCCGCCAGGCGCCGGAGCCGGTGCAGGGCGCGTCGACGAACACGAGGTCGCAGCGGCCGGCGAGATCGGAGAGCACTTCGCGCGCGCCCTTGGGCGCGCGGACCTGCACGTTGCGCGCGCCCGAGCGCTCGAGCCGTTCGAAGATCGGCGCGAGCCGGCGCCCGTCGGAATCGGTCGAGTAGATCTGGCCCTGGTTCTTCATCATTCCCGCGAGCGCGAGCGTCTTGCCGCCGGCGCCGGCGCAAAGGTCGAGCGTCTGGAAGCCCGGCGCCGCGCCCGACAGCAGGGCGGAAAGCTGCGAGCCCTCGTCCTGGATTTCTACGAGGCCCTTGATATAGGCAGGCTCGGCCGACAAAGCCGGACCGCGGCCATCCGCGCGCGGCAGGATGCGCAGACCGATCGGCGAATGCGGCGTCCGTTCCGGGTCGAGATGCGAGAGCGCGGCCAACGCCTTGTCGCGATCCGTCTTGAGCGTGTTGACGCGCAGGTCGATCGGCGCGCGCTCGGCGAGCGCCCTGCCCGCCGCGGCCGCCGCATCGCCGAAGCTCTCGGCGAAGGCCGGAGCCAGCCATTCGGGAAAATCGCCCTGGACATGCGCCGGGGCGCCCTCGAGGCTGGAATTGGCGATGCGCTCCCGCTCGGCCTCCGACAAAGGCGGCGGCGCGTGCCGTTCGCCGGTGAACAGGGCGGCGATCGCGTCGAGGCCGAGGCCGCGGATCTGTTTCAGCGCGCCGATGATTTGCGCGCGCGGCGTCGCCTCGCCCATCAGCCAGGACGAGGAGGCCTTTCGGCGCAACGCGTCATAGATCAGCCCGGCGATGCCGGCGCGATCGCCGGAGCCGGCGAAGCGATGCGCGAGCCCCCAATCCTTCAGGGCGTCCGCGGCGGGGCGCCTGCGCGTCTCCACATCGGCGAGAATTTCGAGGGCGGCGGCGACGCGGGCGGAAGGAGTCATGGGCGGGGTCTAGACCGAAAGCGCGCTCCGACGCAAAAGCGCAAATCGCCTGGCCAGGAGCGGCCCTGTTCGCGGGCCTCGCGCATGCGTCTCAGGAATGCGGCTTTGACGTCCGCGTTCGTTCGGCCGCCGATCGCGGCTTCGCCGCCCGCGCGCCCCCGCCGCCCGCGCCGATCCAGCGCCCGTCCGAAGCGAAGCTCGGCGCCAAGACCCAGCTCGAAATGGGCGACCGCAGCTGGACGCGTTGGGCCGCGCGCATCCCGCCGACAAATGTGACCGCGGGCCGGCGCCGTGACCCACATGGCAATCCCATCTGCGCAAATCGTCGCCTCGAGGGCGGATTCGCGCAACGAAAGCCAAAGTATGGGCGCGCAGGGCGGCAAGTCTATCCATCGATTGGTTCCGTTTTGGAACCATTCCTCCACGCTCAATTCTCACCGCGGCCAGCGCAGACATAAAACTGTCAAGTCGAAACGAAACGCTCGAAATCTATCGGTGGATAACGTAATGCAGGCATTCCCGTTTCCCTGCATCGCGCTCAACCTGTCGTTGCAACCGGCGAGAAACAGCCGGGGGTCCGATGACGCCAACATCGGACGGATGCGGCGCTGTCGATTGGCCGGCGCCAATTGAGGGTCGATCCACTCAAAGCTTAGAGGCCGAGCGAGTGGATCGGCCCTTCCTTTGCCCAGGCGCCTCGATCGCGGCGCTGGGAGCGGCGCTGTGAAGCATTCCGCGGAGCCGCGGCCTATTCTAATCTCGCACGGCGGAACCGGTCGACGGCAGGACGTCGCAACCCGGGGGCGCTTCGCGCATCGGGGCCACGGAAATCCGGGAGGCGGACATGATCGTTGTGACGTCGGTGGTCTTCATCGCCATTCTGTGGCTCGGGTTTTACGAATATGTCCTCAAGCCCGGCAAGTCGTTGCAATCGCTGTCGCAGCTTCCGCCGAGCGAACTCGCCACGCGCATCGGGGCGGCGCTGATCCTCATTTCGCTGTCCATATTGGGCGCGAAGGGCTTCCATCAATCGCAACTCCTGCGGCTCGTCGATGTCGCGATCATCGGCGTCGCCATTTGGTCCGCTTACAACGTCGCGCCCGACAAGCAGGGACAGAGGTTGGACCCGGCCAAGTTGAGGTTTTTCGCCAAGATCTTTGGCGCGGTCCAAGTCTTCGCCGCAATCGTCGTCGCGTTCCCGCCGCACTCGGGCTGACCGGGGCGCCTGCGAGCAGGCTTTGGCCGTCGCCATCGGCCTTGCAGGCCGAAATCGATCGGCTCAGTCAAACATTTCGCCGCGGTCGGATCTATCATCGGCCACGAGCGCCCTAGCGCTCACCCGGCGTCTGCGTGTTGGGATCGCGCGCCGCCGCGCGGTAGGAAAATCCTGAATTCGGTGAAGGCGCTGGGCGAGGAATTCGACCTCGAGAGCGCCCCCGTGCCGCTTGACGATGATGTCGTGCGTGATGGAGAGGCCGAGGCCGGTCCCCTCGCCCGCCGGCTTGGCGGTCAAAAATGGATCGAAGATCTTCTATCTGACGTCGTCGGGAATCCTGACGCCGTTGTCGCGCACGCGGTTCTCGACGCCGTCGCCGAGGTTCTTGGTGGCGACGAGAAGGCTCGGCTCGCAGCCGTCGCGCTCTTTGCCGGGCGCGATGATCGGATCGACTGGCCCCTCGCCCCCCATTCAGCCCGCATCGCGAGGTTTTAGTCAAAGTCCCGGCGGCCTGGCGTTTCGGGGGCCGAAAATCCGCCTCGGAGCCAGGTCCCGTTCGGCGGCTCGGGCCTTATTGCCCCGAGGGATAGTTCGGCAATTCCCTGGTGATCGCGACGTCGTGGACGTGGCTCTCGCGCAGCGCGGCCGAGGTGATGCGCGTGAATTGCGCCTTGGCCTGCAATTCCGGGATGTTGGCGGCGCCGACGTAGCCCATCGCGGCGCGAAGGCCGCCGGCGAGCTGGTGCAGGATCGCGCCGACCGGGCCGCGATAGGGCACCTGGCCTTCCACGCCTTCGGGCACCAGCTTCATCTGGTCGCGCACGTCCTGCTGGAAATAGCGGTCCGCCGAGCCCTGCGCCATGGCGCCGAGCGAGCCCATGCCGCGATAGCTCTTGTAGGAGCGGCCCTGATAAAGGAACACCTCGCCGGGGCTCTCGTCGGTGCCGGCGAGCAGCGAGCCTATCATCACGCAGTCGGCGCCGGCGGCGATCGCCTTGGCGAAATCGCCGGAATACTTGATGCCGCCGTCGGCGATGACGGGCACGCCGGCGCGCTGGCCCGCTTCCGCGGCCTCCAGCACCGCGGTCAGTTGCGGCACGCCGACGCCGGCGACGATCCGGGTCGTGCAGATCGAGCCCGGCCCGATGCCGACCTTGATCGCGTCCGCGCCCGCGTCGATCAGCGCTTGCGCGCCTTCCCGGGTGGCGACATTGCCCGCGATGACGGCGACCTTGTTGGTCGCGCGCTGGATGCGCCGGACCTGCTCCAGCACATGTTCGGAATGGCCGTGCGCGGTGTCGACGACCAGACAGTCGACGCCCGCCGCCATCAGGAGCTCCGCGCGTTCGAAACCTTTGTCGCCGACGGTGGTGGCGGCGGCGACGCGCAGGCGCCCGTCGTGATCCTTGGCCGCGTGCGGATGCGCCGTCGCCTTCTCGATGTCCTTGACGGTGACGAGGCCGACGCATTTGCGCTCGTCGTCGACGACGACCAGCTTCTCGATCCGGTGCTGGTGCAGCAGGCGGCGCGCCTCGTCGCGCGAGACCCCCTCCCCGACCGTGATGACCTTCTTGGTCATGAGTTCGCTGACCGGCTGGCGCGGATCGTCGGCAAAGCGGACGTCGCGGTTGGTCAGAATGCCGACGAGCCGGGCCGGCTTGCCCTCGGGGCCCCGCTCGACCACGGGAATGCCCGAAATCGAGGCGCGCTTCATCAGGGCCAGCGCATCGGCAAGCGTCGCGTCGGGGAATATCGTGATCGGGTCGACGACCATGCCGCTCTCGAATCGCTTGACCTTGCGCACCTCGTCGGCCTGCTCGTGCGGGGTCAAATTGCGGTGGATGACGCCCATGCCGCCCGCCTGCGCCATCGCGATGGCGAGCCGGGCCTCGGTGACGGTGTCCATTGCGGAGGACAGGATCGGCAGGTTCAGGCGGATCGAACGGGTCAGCCGGGTCCCCAGATCCACGCCGCTCGGCATTACGGTGGAATGGCCGGGGCGAAGCAGCACGTCGTCGAACGCGAGGCCGTCCACGAGATTGAGCTTTTCGATTTGCGCCATGGAGGGATCCTCGGAATCGGCGAAGCCGCGCGGCGGGCGCGCGGCTGCATGGCGGGGTCCGGTAACACGTGGGGAAGCCGATTCCCAGCGCGGATTATGTGCGGCCGAATTTGCGCCGCGCGATCATGCCGAGCCGGGCGCGCCTGTCTTCAATTTTGCGTGAGGATGTCCCGAGAACAGTCCATGGTCAGACATTCCGGCGTATGCGACGTCGTAAACAACGTCACGTTCGTTTTCCCTTTACTGTTACGAAAATACAATAGACGAGCGGCCGCGTCTGGATTATATCTTCTCTATAAACGCTTAACAAAATCACGCACGCGGCCGGGGGGAATGACGGGACGTGGCGCCTTGAGATGCGCAATAATGGGAGTTTTGGTTATGTCACGCTGGTATTATGGGTTATCGATAGCCGCGCTGGCGGCTGTCCTGGGGTCGACGGCCGCATATTCTGCGGACCTGCCGACCAAGAAAGAAGCTCCCGCTCCGGCGGTCTATACGCCCCTCTACAATTGGACAGGGTTCTACATCGGCGCGAACCTCGGCGGGATCTTTGGAACGGGCTCGACTTCGGTCGGCGCTTATCCGGCGGCGGACGCCCTGTATTTCCCCAACTCGCTGGGCAATGGTCCGAGCGGCTGGCTGGGCGGCGGCCAGGTCGGCTACAATTATCAAGTGGGACAGGGCGTGTTCGGCGTTGAAACCGACCTTGACTGGACCAGCTTGAGCCATTCGGGCAGCTACACCAGCGGGGCATTGCCGGGCGGCACGACGACGCTGACGACAACCGGTTCGGCCCGCATGGATTGGCTCGGGACTTTGCGCCTGCGCGCGGGATTTGCCGCGACCGCGGACAACCGCCTGCTGATCTACGGCACAGGCGGTCTGGCCTACGGCGGCGGCAGCACCTGGGGCAGCGTTGTCGCCAACGGAACCCCGCTGTCTTGGTACGGGTCCAACAACCCGACGAGGACCGGTTGGACCATCGGCGGCGGCGCCGAATATGCGATCACCAACAACATCACGCTGCGCGCCGAATACCTCTATTACGACCTCGGCAGCCAGACTGTGACCACCGCAGGCAATGCGGCTGTTTTGGCGTCGCCGTATGCGCCCGTCTACGCGACGGTCAAGGCGCAGTACGATGGCTCGATCTTCCGCATCGGCGCCAACTACAAGTTCTAATCGCCGCCCGGTTCGGGCGGGATAATCCACGGCCGGAGACTTGGGCTTTGCGCCCCGGCTCCGGCCGTTTCTTTTGCAACGACTTCCGGGAAAGCCGGCGGCGCGGTCTTTTGCCCCGGGGATTTCCGCGCCGGCCTGGTTTTGAGGCATTGAGCCTGCCGGATCGCGGCGCAGGGGGCTCTATCCCCGTCTGACCGCCAGGCTCCCGAAATAGACCACCCCCGAAAGCGCCGTGATCCAGAAACTCACCGGCCAGTCGGTGTAGAACGCCAGCGTCAGGCCGCCCCAGGCCTCCGCGAGCGCGAGGCCGGCGGAGATCGCGATCGCGGCGCCGAGGCGGCGCGACACGTTCTGGGCGGCGGCGGCCGGGCCGACCATCAGCGTGAAGACGAGCAGGACGCCGACGATCTGCGCGCATTCGGCGACCGCGATCGCCACGATCGCAAGGAAGGCGACGGAGACGAACTTCATGGGCACGCCGCGCGCTTCGGCGAGTTCCGCCTGCAGCGACGCAAAGATCAGCGGCCGCGAAATGAACGCGAGCGAGAGCAGGCTGAAGCTCGCCAGCAGCGCCAGCGTCAGGAGCGCGGAGGAATTGACCCCGAGCACGTTGCCGAACAGAAGCGCAGTCGCCGCGGTCGCGGCCGAGGTATAGAAATGCAGGAACAGGAGACCGAGGCCGAGCGCGAGCGACAGCATCATGCCGATGGCGACGTCGCGCTCGCTGAGCTTCTCGCCGAACAGGCCCATGCCGACGCCGGCGAGCACCGTGAAGCCGACGAGCCCGGCAAGCGGCGAAAGACCGAACAGCGCGGCGCCGGTCGCGCCGGTGAAGCCGACGTGGCTCAGCGCATGGCCGGCGAAGGTCTGGCCGCGCAGCACCAGGAAATAGCCGACGAAACCCGCCAGCACCGCCGCGACGCCCGAGGCGGCGAAGGCCGTGCGCATGAAATCATACTCAAACATGCGCGTCGCCGTGATCGTGGTCGTGAACATGGCCGTGGTCATGCCCGTGGCCGCCGCCGTCCTCATGGCGATGCGCGTCGCGCTCCACCTCGATGCCGCCGGCCATCACGAACACGCGGTCGCGAACCCTGACGACCTCGATCTCGGTGCGATAGAGCCGTGAAAGCACAGGCCCGGTGACGACCTCGTCGACCCGGCCCAGCACCGCCGCGCCGGCGCCGAGATAGAGCACCCGGTCGATCGCGTTGACGAGCGGATTGAGTTCATGCGCGCTGAACAGGATCGCAATCTCGAGTTCGTCGCGCAGGCGGCGCGCGATCTCGACGACGCCGCTCTGATGGGCGGGATCGAGCGAGATCAGGGGCTCGTCGAGCAGCAGCAGCTTCGGCTTGCCGAGCAGCGCCTGGCTGAGCAGCACGCGCTGGCGTTCGCCGCCGGAGAGTTCGCCGATCGAACGGCGCGCGAGTTCGCGCGCGCCCACCATGTCGAGCGCCCAGTCGATTTCGCGCCGCGCCGCCTTGTCGAGCCTGGTAAAGCCGAATCGGCGCCAAGCGCTGCGCTGGCGACGACGTCGTAGCCCGATATTCGAAGGCCGGAGCACCGCGCCGCGATTTGCGGCATATAGCCGATCGCGCGATTGCCGCGCGTCGTCGCGCGGTCGAGCACCTCGATCGTTCCCGAGGCGACCGGGGTCAGGCCCAGCGCCGCGCGCATCAGCGTCGTCTTGCCCGCGCCATTGGCGCCGAGCATTCCGATGAACTCGCCGTTCTCGATGACGAAACTGGCGGCCGAGAGGATGTCTCGGCCGCCCAGACGTATCGTTACCGATCGAATTTGAGAGCGCTCACTCTTCTGCCCCGCGAGCGCCTTGTCGAGTTCGTCGAGCTGACCGAGCATCCAGGCTTGGTAGGTCATGCCGGGCGGCTCGGTTTCGGAAACGCCGACGACGGGGATGTTGTTGGCCTTGGCCATGTCGACCAGCCGCTGCACCGCGGGCTCGCTCGCCTGCGCGTTGTAAAGCATCGCTTTGACCTTCCGCCCCTTCAGGTCGCTCTCGAAGCCCGCCACTTCGCTGGCGGTCGGCTCGGCGTTGTTCATCACGGCAAGCGCGAATTTCTCGTTATGGACCTTCAGTCCGATCAGCGCCGCCTGATAGCCGAACACCGGTTCGGAAGCCGTCACGGGCCAACCTGCATAGGCTTTGCGCATTTCGCCGATCTTTGCCTTCAAGGGCGCCAACGAGGCGAGAAACTCGGCCTCGCCCTTCTCATAGTCGGCTTTGTGCGCCGGGTCGACGGCGACGAGATCCGTCGTCAGCGCCTTGGCGGCGGCCTCACATAACTGGGCTCGTACCAGAGATGCGGATTGTCGCCCGCCTTGCGGCCGACGAGCTGGGCCGACGACGATCGTCTTGCGGGCCGGCGCCTTGTGCGCGCTCAAGAGCTTTTCCATCCAGGGATCGTAGTCGGCGCCGTTGACGATCACGACCTTGGCGTCCGTGAGCGCTTTGGCGGTCTCGGGACTGGCCTCGAACAAATGCGGGTCCTGGTCGGGATTGGTCAAAATGCTGGTGACCGCGACATTGGTCGCCGCCGATCTGCGTCGCGATGTCGCCATAAAAGTTCTCGGCCGCGACGATCTTGACGGGAGTCGGCGAAAGCCGGCGCCGTCGCCGCGGCCAAGAGCGCGAATGGCGAAGAGACGGATGGAGAACATGATCGACCTCCCGAAGACTTGAGCCACATGGGCGGCGGTCGTACGTTATGTTATAACAACACAGAGCGCAACACCCCGCGTCGCTTTTGTGCTAGGTTTGTCGCCGCGGCGCAGGCGCGGGCCGAGTCCGCCGCGCGGGAAGGATGTTTTCATGCATGCGCACAAAGGCGAGGCGTCGCCCCCGAATCTGGACCCGGCAGGTCGAAGTGGCCTGCGCGAAGCGAGGGTTGCAACTGACGCCGCTGCGTCTGGCGGTCGTGGCGATACTGAGCGAGAACCCGGCCCCGCTCGGCGCCTATGCGATCATCGAGGCGTTGTCCAAACGCGAAGGCAAGTCCATCGCGCCGCCGACGGTGTATCGAACGCTGGATTTCCTTCTCGAGCACGGTTTCCTGCACAAGATCGAGAGCCGCAACGCCTATGCGCGCTGCGAGCATTTCGATCACGCGCACCAGGGCGTGCTGCTTCTATGCGAGAAATGCGGGCGCAGCGACGAGATCGAGGATCTCGGGCTCGCGCGCGCGCTGCGCGACACCGCGGACCGCGCCGGCTTTCACGCCCACAAACAGATGGTCGAACTCGTCGGCGTCTGCCGGGACTGCACCGCAGCGGCGGCGTGAGACGCCCTCAGAAGGCGAGCCGGCCGCCCACCAGCGCCAAAGTGCCCGCCAGAACGGGGCGCAGAACACGATCGGGCACGCGCGAGGCGAAATAGCTGCCCACGGCGATTCCGGGCACCGACCCGAGCAGCAGTGAAATCAACAGCGACCAGTCGACCGAGCCGATCCACCAATGGCCCACGCCCGCGATTAGCGTCAGCGGCACCGCATGGGCGATGTCCGAGCCGACGATGCGAACCGTAGGCAATTTGGGGTAGAGCATCAGCAAGGCGGTCACTCCGATCGCGCCCGCGCCTACCGACGAGATCGACACCAGAACGCCGAGCGCCACGCCGAGCGCGACGGTGAGGCGCGCGATCATGCGATCGTCAGCCCTGGAGACAAGATCGGCGACCTTGGCGAGCAGCCAGCGGCGGAACAGCAGCGTCACCGCCGTCAGGATAAGCGCGAAGCCGAGCACCGACGTAATGACGGTCCCGGTGGAATGGGAGTTCGCGCCCGAAATGCGAAAGCGCCAGCAGGGTCAAAGCCGCCGCGGGCGCGCTGCCCGCGGCCAGACGCCGGGTGATCCGCCAGTCGACGGCGCCGTTGACGCTGTGGACGACGGACCCGCTGATCTTGGTCAGGCCCGCATAGAGCAGGTCCGTGCCGACGGCCGTTGCGGGGTGGATGCCGAACGCGAGCACCAGCAGCGGCGTCATCAGCGACCCGCCCCCGACGCCCGTAAACCCGACAAGCATGCCCACGACGAGTTCCCGACACCGAATAGAGCGGATGGATCGCCGCGAAAATCGATGACATGTCCAACTCCAGGGTGCGAACCCGGCGGTGCGCAAAGCCAGCGTACGCCCGAAACTGGCGCTTGCCTATATCAATCTACTATTTCGATCAAATAAAAAATATAATTAGGTGAACGCAGCGGCGCGAGCGGGTCGCAGGTCTGTCGTGTTCACTTGGGCGGTTGCGAGGCGGCAGCGGCGGCCGGCGGCGCGGGAACGCGAAAGTGATCGACCCGTACCCCGCGGCGGCGGCGCTGGCGAGGTCGAGCCTGCCGCTGTCGATCGTGATCCCGCCGCTGAAGCTGTTGTCGCCGCCGAGGGCGACCGATCGCTGGGGATTATGCGCGCGTGACGGCGTCTGGCGCGGTCAGCCGCGCGCTCCGCCGCTGTCGCGGCGTTCATACGCGATGAGGAACCAGCCGCAACCGACGACGAGGCCGGCGCCGAGCAGCGTCGCCATCGGCGGGCGGTCGCCAAACACGATCAGGCCGGAGACGATCATCCAGATGAGTTGGGTGTAGTTGAAGGGCGTCAGGACCGGGGCCGGCGCGCGCTGATGCGCCAGGATCAGCAGTCCGTGCCCTGCGGTTGCGAACACGCCCATGCCCGCCATGACCGCCCAGGCGAGCGCGCCCGGCGGCGCGGTCCATATCCATGGCAGGATCGGCGTCAGCAGCAGTATCCCGGCCAATTGGGTCCAAACCAAGGTTGTCTCCGGCGGGTCGTAGGCCGCCAGTCGCCGGGTCGCCAGCGCATAGCCTCCCGCGCACGCGACGCCGCCCACGGCGACGAACACGATCGGCTGGAACGCGCTCGTGCCGGGACGCGTGGCTATCACGACGCCAACGAAGCCGATGAGAATCGCGATCAGCCGGTCGCCGCCGACCTTCTCGCCGAGCAACGGGCCGGCCATCAGCGCAACGAACATCGGCTGCAGAAATGCGATCGTCGAGGTCTCCGCCAGTTGCAGATGGCGCAGGGCCAGAAAGTTCGCGACGGTCGAGCCGAGCAGCAGGGCCGAGCGCAGGAGCTGCAGACCGGGCCTTCCCGCTCTGAGGATGCGCGGCCGAACAAAGGCGCGCGTGACGATCAGCGTGAAGAGCGAGGCGACGAAATAGCGCGCCCAGACGACCTCGACCGTCGGCAACAGCCGGCCGAGATATTTCGCCGACGTGTCGAGACCTGCAAAGCAGATCATCGCCCCGCACATCAGGGCGATGGCGAGCCCGCGCGAGCGTCGCGACGCCAATGCGTCTTTTGCGGCGCCGGACGCCATCGCGTCGGCGGTTTCAAGCGATGCCAATGTGCCCGACGCGCGCGGCCATGGGGTCCCGGGCCGACGCGCTGCTCCTTGTGTTGTCGTTGCGTTGCATAACGGCCAGCGCCGATTCCGGCAAACCCAGAGCCTGACCGGGTTTGGCGGAAACGCGCATCGCCGTCTCAATGGGCGCCGCGCCTCAGGGCGACGAGGCCGCTGTCGAATTCGCGCCGCGCTCTCGCGTCGTTCGGATTGAGATATTGACATTGAATTCCGCTTTCCCACTAACTCCGCCTCGGACCGCCAAATGCGGTCGAGGGATGTTCGGTGTCGGGGTGGCGGCAGAGACCAGGACGGCGTGGCCGCTCGGCGTCGAGCGCGACGAGGCGCGCCCGCGCCCCGCTTGCTTTCGTCCTGGCGTTTCTCGCGCTGTTCGCGCAATGGCTGGCGCCGGCGGCGCACAGCATCGCCGCTCCCTCCGCTCCCGCTTCGGCTGAAGCCATCGCCGCCGACCTCAAGGGGACATTCGGCGACGCCGCCGTTCTCTGTATTCAGAGCGAGGAGGAGAACGCCCCGTCCTCGCCGGTCGACCATCGCCATCACGGCGACGAGTGCTGTCCACTCTGCCAGTTGCAGCATTGCGCGAATGGGCTGATCGCGCCGTCCCTCGCCGCATTGCCGGCGAGGCGGGAGTTTGCCGGCGCACGCGCTAGGTTCGCCGCGCGCGATCGTCTCCGTCGCGAATTTCCGCGCCCGCTCGGCGCAACCGCGCGCCCCGCCCTTCGAGGCCTGATCGAAATCGCCGACGCGCGGCTCGCCCGAGCGCGCGTCCCTTTTCTTCAGTTTTCAGGGCTTCCTCATGACAAAATTGCTTGCGCGCGCGCTTTGCGGCGCCTTCGTACTCATCTCTTGCCGCGTCCGGCGCTTCGCCCGCCTTCGCCCACGCCGTGTGCGGGGACCGCATCTTCCCCGCCACGCTCGGCATCGACGATCCCGGCGTCGGCGACGAACTTGCGTTGCCGACCGTCACGGTCCTGCCGCCCAACGGCGAGCGGCCGGCTGGAATATGACGCCACCTTCAGCTGGACGAAGACGATCTTCCCCGGACTTCGGCATTTCGATTCAGGCGGCCGGCGCGACCTGGCAGGCATCAGGGCGGCTATGGCTGGGGAGACATCAGCACGGAAGCCAAATACAATTTGTTCTGTATCCCCCAGCACGAATTCATGGGCTCTGTCGGCGTCAGCGTCGACTGGGGCCTACACGGGAACAACGGCAACGCGAACGGAAACAACACCTATTCCCGCCGGTGATCGACATCGGCAAAGGTTTCGGCGACCTGCCGACCAGCCTCAATCATCCTGAGGCCGCTCGCGATCACCGCTCGAGCTCAGCCAGACGATCCCGGACAAGTTCTGGACCAGCGGCGGCACGCAGCAGAACCCCGTGTCCCTGAACTGGGGCTTCACGGTCCAGTACAGCCTGCCCTATTACAGCTCGCATATCTCCGAGATCGACAATTCCTTCCTCAAGCATCTGATTCCGCTGACAGAATTCACGTTTCAGCGCGCCGATCAACAATGTCGCGCCCGGAACAACAGCTATGGCTGACCGGCACGATCCAGCCGGGCGTGGTCTATATGGCGGACAACTGGCAGTTCGCGCTCGAGGCGATCTTCCCGATCAACGGCGCCAGCGGCCACGGGGTCGGCGCCGTCGGCGAATTGCATTTCTTCTTCGACGACATATTCCCCGACACGCCTCGGCAAGCCGATCTTCGTAGGAGGCAAGCCATGAGAGACTTAGTCGATCAGCGCGGCCTGCGGCCGCCGCTTTCGCTGCTGTCTCGCGCCGGCGGCCTTCGCCCACGCCCAGTCGAAAAGGCGACGCCGCCGGTCGGCGGAACCGTCGCGAGCGCGGCCGACGAAATCCGGCTCGAATTCAGCGAGGGCGTCGAGCCGAGGTTCTCGAGCGTGACGGTGACGAACGCCGGGGGCGCGCGGCGCCCGGCGCAAGGCGACGGTCGACCCGGCCGACACCAAGATGCTGATCGTCAAGATCGCCAAGCCGCTGGCGCCGGGCGTCTATACCGTGAACTGGCGCGCGGTCTCGGTCGACACCCACCATACCCAGGGCGGTTTCAGCTTCACGGTCAAACCGTGACCTCGCAGGACAGAACTATCGAAATGAGAATCAACATGACTCGCACCTCACCCTCGCGACTGCTCGTCTCGCTCGCGGCGCCGGCCCTGGCGCAGGAATCAAGGCGGGCGACATCACGGTCGCAAGGCCTGGGCGCGCGCCACGCCGAAGGGCGCGACGTCGGCGCCGGCTATCTCGACATCCACAACAACGGCGCGACCGCGGACCGTCTGACCGGCGGCTCGGCCGATTTCGCGCGCCGTCGAGGTGCACGAGATGAAGATGCACGGCGGCATGATGAAGATGCGCAAGCTCGACGGACGGCCTCGCGATTCCCGCCCACGGCACGGTCGAAGCTGGCGCCCAGCGGCTATCACTCATGTTCACGATCTGACGCAGCCGATGGTCAAGGGCGAGACCGAAGGTGACGCTGACCTTCGAACATGCCGGCTCGATCGTCGTCGATTTCCCGGTGCGGCCGGGTCGGCGCGACGGGGGCGGCGACGGCAAGGGCGACATGAACGGAATGAAGATGTGACGCCACCGGCCGGCGATCGGTCGATCCGGGCGATAGCGCCGATGGAATTGGCGCTCGCCTGTTGCCGTTTCGCCCATTTCCTCGCGGCGATCCTCGCCTTCGGCGCGAGCTCCTTGTCTGGGCCTACGCCTCGCCGGAACTGCGCACGGAAATTTCGCCCGTGCTGCGACGCGGCCGCCCTCGCGGCGAGCCTCATCGTCCTCGCCAGCGCGCTCGTCTGGTTCGCGCTGGAAGGGGCCTTCATGAGCGAGGACTGGGGCGGCGCGCTCGACTTCGGCGTCCTCGAGGACGTCCTGTTCGAGACCGCGTTCGGGACGGTGTGGCAATTCCGCTTGCCTGCTCGCGCTCGCGCTTGTCGTCGCCTTTTGGTTCGCAAGGCCGGACCGCTGGGCGCTTGCGGCGGCGCTGTCGGCGGCGACGCTCGTCAGCCTGAGCTTCATCGACCATGGCGCGATGCAGCAGGGCGCGCTCGGCGCGGCGCATCGCCTCAACGATTTCCTGCATCTCCTGACGGGATCGGCCTGGCTCGGCGGCCTCATTCCATTCGTGCTGTGCGTGAGGATTTGCGCCGAACCCCGCCTGCGCGCGCCGGCGGTGTCGGCGATGATGCGCTATTCCAAGGCCGGACATGTCTTCGTGCCGGTGGTGGCCGCGACCGGCGCGATCAATGTCGCGCTCGACGACCGGCGCCCTTCCCTGGCCGCCCGAGTTCGCCCTATCGCGTCCTGTTGGGACTGAAGTTTATGATAGTTATGTCAATGATTTGCATAGCTATATTCAACCGATATTTCATCGTTCCGCGCCTCGCCCGGCGAGCGAACGCGTGGCGAATTCTCCGTTTCGCCTCGCTACTGGAGGTGTGCGCTCGGGACCGCGGCGGTGGCGCTCGTCAGCCTGTTCGGCCTGCTGGATCCCGCGTAATCGGTTCATCAGGTTCGCGGCGACGCCCGAGAGCCGCGCCCGCAGATTGAGCCGCCATGGCCTGCCATGGAGGCCAAGGTCCGAGGGCCGAGCGTTGGCTTGGGGCGCAACGCTGGCCGCGCGTCAAGGCGTCGTCGATCCCGCGGGCGATGCTTTACAGAATATTGCTGCGGACGCTGTAGGCATTGCTCTCCGAGACAGGCGTAAACCCGCGCAAAGTCTCGATACAATCCGAAAACTCGCTGATATGGATCGAGAACTGATCGACCGCAGGATGGGCGCAATGTTTGAACGTCGCGGTCGCCGCGACATCGCCGGCGCGCTGGAATACGCCGCGGCGGACATTGTCTATTTCCCCTGAGTTCCTGGCGCCCTTCCGTGCTTTCCCATCCGATCCTCGGCAAGCCGGCCGCGATGGAAGCGTTCGGCGACTCGCAACGCTGCTGCGAAAACCTGGGCATCGACCTCCGCAAGCTCCGGTTCGACGCAAACGAGGTCGCGGTGACGCCGCCCGACGTCCATTCGCGGCCGCGGCGGCGGCCAGCGCTCCGCCGACGACGTCGTCGACGTCTTGAGATTTCGCGACGGTCCGGGCGTCGAATTCGCCGGGTCCGGCGACGGAGCCTCTCACACGGCGGCCAAGACTTTCCCGATTTGAGCCTTACGGCCGCTCGATCCGGATGACTTGCGGCGTGTCGCGAACCACGCCGTCGGCGACGGTCAGAGCGAGCGCCTCGCGGATCGAGGCTTCGGTCGTGGCGTGGGTGATCAGCACGACGGGGACATAGGGGCTGGGGGCGCGCCCTTGGTCGGGCGCTTCTGCATGATCGCCTCGAGCGAGATCTTGCGCTCGCCCATGCGGGTGGCGATCGCCGCCATCGCGCCGGGGCGGTCGACCACGGACAGGCGCACGTAATAGCCGCCCTCGTGGCGCTGCATCGAGGCGCGCTCGGCTTCGGCCAGCGTCGCCGACCGGGCGGCCGAACACGGGATCGACGATGCCGCGCGCGATGTCGGCGATGTCGGCGGCGACAGCCGAGGCGGTCGCGTCGCCGCCGGCGCCGGGGCCCGACCAGGGTCAGCGAGCCGACGGCGTCGCCGTCGATCGTGACCGCGTTGAGCACGCCCATCGTCTGCGCCAGCGGCTGCGACTTGGCGACCATCGTCGGATGCACGCGCTGCTCGACGCCGTGCGCGGTGCGCTCGGCGACGCCGAGCAGCTTGATGCGGAAGCCGAGTTCGTCGGCGGCGGCGAGGTCGGCGAGCGTGATCGTCTCGATGCCCTCGACCGAGACCGCGCCGGCGTCGATGCGGGCGCCGAAAGCGAGCGAGGCGAGGATCGCGAGCTTGTGCGCGGTGTCGAAGCCGCCGACGTCGAAGGTCGGGTCGGCCTCGGCGTAGCCGAGCCGCTGCGCCTCGGCGAGGCAGACGTCGAACGGCAGGCCCTCGGTCTCCATCCGCGACAGGATGTAATTGCAGGTGCCGTTGAGAATGCCGCAGACGCGCTGGATCGGCGTTGCCGGCGAGCGCTCTCGCGCAGCGTCTTGATGACGGGGATGCCGCCGCCGACCGCCGCCTCGAAGGCGAGCGCGCGCCGTGCGCTTCGGCGAGCGCGCGAGCTCGAGCGCCGTGGGCCGCGAGCATCGCCTTGTTGGCGGTGACGACCGGCAGGCCGCGCGCGCAGCGCCGCCTTGACCGCCTCGAAGGCCGCGCCGTCGGCGCCGCCGATCAGCTCGACGAACACGTCGATATCGGCCCGGCGCCGCCAGCTCGACGGGGTCGGCGAAGAAGGCGCGCCGTCCGAGCGGCGAGGCCGCGGTCGCGCGGCGAGCGCGCGCTGTAGGCGGCGATCGAGATGTCGCGGCCGGTCGCGCGCGGCGAGATCGCCGCGCTGCCGGCGCAAGAGCCGCGCCAGCGCGCCGCCGACGACGCCGAGACCGGCGACGCCCACCCGCAGAGGCTTTGCCATGCTCGCTCATCGCCCGGCTCTCCCGACGTCGCGCTCGCGCGGTCCTGCGCGTCGGGCGCTGATCGACGCCGATCAGCCCCAGCGTTCGGCGACGCTGACTTCTTCTTCTTCTTGCGCTCCTTGCGCGCGGCGTAGCGGGCGTCGCGCTCGAGCTTCTTCTCGTATTCGAGCCGCTCCGTGCTCGGCGCGCAGCGCCGCTTCCTCGGCCTCGCGGGCGAGCGCCTCGAGCCGCAGCTGCTCCTGGCGGGCGGCCTCCTCGGCGGCCTTGCGGGCGGCCTCGGCGGCCTCCTCCTCGGCCTTGCGCTTGGCGCGCTCGGCTTCGCGCACCTCGCGCGCCTCGAGAATTCGCCTTGCGCTTGGCCTCGCGCTCGAGCACGGCCGGATCGTTGGGATCGTATTTGGCGGGCGAGGAACTTCTCAGCCATCGCCTTGCGCGCCTTGGCGGCGGCCGCCTGGCGGTCCTGGAAACTATTAGTGTTCAGAAACGACATCGCTCTTCTTGGTCGAGTGAATGGGGGGATCGCGCCGGCTCATGCCACAGAGCGAGCCAAACGGCAATGGCCGTCCCGCATCGCAGCAATTCGCTGGGCGCGCGGCGGGCGCCTGCGAAGCGGGCCGCCCGGTCAGCCGCCGAATGCGACCCTGCGGTTGATTCGCCCGGGCCGACGCGTGAGCGGCGCGAGCGCGTCGATCGCAGACCCGAGCCCTCAGGCGCGGACCCCATCGACGAAGAGAGAGGCCCCCGCCACTGCGTTGATGGCGAGCGGCCGGTCAGCCCATCTCCAACATGTTAACATTGATTACATAGGCTCGCCGACGCTTCAAATCGCTACGACGGGGGATAATGTTCTTGTTTTGTTCTGATCCATGTTTTATGTTCGGGCCATGTCGCCGCCCGAACCGCTCAGCCCCGCCGCTCCGGAGGAAATCGCAGATGCGATTGCCTTCGCACTGAGATATAGCGGACGCAAACGGGTGAATATTACCTCGGAGATGATGGCGGCGATCGTGGCCAAGCGCCTCGTCGAGCATCTCGCGCGTTCCGGGTTCGTGGTGATGAAGCGTCCGCCGTTGAGCGGGAGCGCGCCTCTGGCGCCTCCCGCGCCGCATCCCGGGAGAGCGAGCATGACGCCTGAGCAATGCAAGCAAGCGCGCGGGTTGCTGAACTGGTCGCGGGCCGACCTCGCAGAGGCCGCGGAGCTCCCCGTTCTGGTCGTCGAAATGTTCGAGGCGGACGAACTGGTCGGCCTGCCCAGTTGCGAGATCGCGATGCGCGACGTTTTCAGCGCGGCCGGAATCGGATTTCCCGAACTCGACGCGCACTCCCGGCGGGCGCCCAACTCCGTCACCTTTGCGCCGCCCCCGACGCCCTATGTCATTCGCCGCCGCAAGGCGCCGGACGCTCCGACGACGCCCTTGGGACTGCTGGCGGCCCGCGTGCGGCGCCTCTACGAGCGCGCGTTGGGTCCTGCCCGCGACCGCGATTGACGCCCGCCCCCGCGCCGCCTTCGTCCGCTTGACGCGCGCGACGGGGGCATGGGAAAGACGGGGCGAACCGGAGCCGGGGCGCGATGCGGGTCACGCTTATCGACAATTACGACAGTTTCACCTTCAACCTCGTGCATTATCTCGGCGAGCTCGGGGCGGATGTCAAGGTCTGGCGCAACGACGAGCTGCAGCGTCGCGGACGTGGTCGCCGAGGGCGCCCGACGCGATCGTGCTGTCGCCCGGCCCCTGCACGCCCCATGAAGCGGGAATCTGCCTCGATCTCGTGCGCGAAGCCAGCGCCCAGACGCCGATCTTCGGCGTCTGTCTCGGCCATCAGGCGATCGGCGAAGCCTTCGGCGGCGAGTCGTGCGCGCGCCGCTGCCCATGCACGGCAAGATCGCCGCATCTCACCACAATGCGCGCGGCCTGTTCCGCGGCATCAACGGGCCGTTCCAGGCGACGCGCTATCATTCGCTCGTCGTCGACGCGCGAAGGCGCGCCGCCCGAACTCGCAGATGACCGCCGAAACCGACGACGGGCTGATCATGGCGCTGTCGCACCGCACGTGCCCGTCGCACGGCGTGCAGTTCCATCCCGAGAGCATCGCCTAGCGAACATGGCAAGACGCATGCTCGGAATTTCCTCGATCTGCGCGACGCGTTGGAACGCGCGCCGCCGCGCCCAACTGAGCGGGATCTGACCGAGCATGGAATGCGTTCAAGCCCTTGATCGCGAAGATCGCCGCGGGCGCGCGGCTGAGCGCGCGACGAAGCCGAAACGGCGTTCGACGCCATGCTTTCCGGCGAAGTCACGCCGCGCAGATGGGCGGCTTCCTGATGGCGCTTCGGGTCCGCGGCGAAACCGTCGACGAAATCACCGGCGCCGTGACCGCCATGCGCGCCAAGATGCTGCGCGTCGAAGCGCCCGCGAACGCGATCGACATCGTCGGCACCGGCGGCGACGGTTCCGGCTCCTACAATGTCTCGACGCTGGCGGCGCTGATCGTCGCCGGCTGCGGCGTGCCGGTCGCCAAGCACGGCAATCGCGCGGCCTCCTCCAAGTCGGGCGCGAGCCGACGTGCTGGCCGCGCTCGGCGTCAAGATCGGCCTCGCCGCCCGACGGCGTCGAGCCTGCATCAGCGAGGCCGGCATCGGCTTCATGATGGCGCAGACGCCATCATGCCGCAATGCGCCATGTCGGCGCCGGCGCGCGTCGAGCTCGGCACGCGCACGATCTTCAACCTGCTCGGCCCGCTGTCCAACCCGGCCGGCGTCGAACGGCAATTGATCGGCGTGTTTTCGTCGGCCTGGCTGCGGCCGATGGCCGAGGTGCTGCGCAATCTCGGCTCGCAGCGCGTCTGGCTCGTCCATGGCGCCGACGGGCTCGACGAGATAACGACGACCGGGCCGACCGAGATCGTCGAACTGAACGACGGCGAGATCCGTTCCTTCGAGATCGCGCCCGAGGATATCGGCTTGCCGCGCGCCGACGCCCGCGGAACTCAAGGGCGGCGATCCCGCCCACAATGCCGCGGCGCTTGCGGGCCGTGCTCGAAGGCGCGCGCAGACGCCTATCGCGACATCGCGCGTCTTCAACGCCGCCGCCGCCCTGGTCATCGCCGGCGCGGCGCGCGATCTCGCGGACGGCGTCGCCATCGCCCAGACGCGCGATCGACAGTGGCCGAGGCGCGCGCGACGCTGGAGCGACTTGTCGACCGTATCAAATGCGTGATCGGAGTAGGCGACATGCCGGACATCTTGCGCAAGATCGAAGCCTACAAGCGGCGCGAAATCGCCGAGGCGAAGGTGCGCATGCCCTTCAAGACGCTGGAGCGCCAGGTGCGCGACCAATCGATCCGCCGCGCGGGTTCCTGCAAGCGCGATCGAGCGCCAGCAAGTCGAAGGGCGTTTCGCGCTGATCGCCGAGATCAAGAAGGCGAGCCCGTCGAAAGGCGTGATCCGCGCCGATTTCGAGCCGCGCGGCGCTCGCCAAGGCCTATCGAGAGAGGCGGCGCGACCTGCCTTTCGGTGCTGACCGACGCGCCTTCGTTCCAGGGCAGCCTCGCCCATCTCAAGGCGGCGCGCGACGGCGACGCATCTGCCGGCCCTGCGCAAGGATTTCATGCTCGATCCCTATCAGGTCTACGAAGCGCGCGCCTGGGGCGCCGACTGCATCCTGATCATCATGGCCAGCGTCATCGATCGACGAGCGCCAAGGCGCTGAACGCAGCCGCGCACGACCTGCGCATGGACGTGCTGGTCGAGGTGCATGACGAGGCGCGAACTGGAGCGCGCGCTTGCAGCTCGAGGCGCCGGCTGATCGGCATCAACAATCGCGACCTGCACACGTTCGAGACCTCGCTCGCAGACCACCGAGCGGCTTGCGCCGAAGGTGCCCGAAGGACAGGATCGTCGTCGCCGAAAGCGGCATCTCGACGCACGCGGATTGCGTGCGGCTGCGAACGCGCGGCATCGACACTTTCCTCGTCGGCGAAGCGCTGATGCGCCAGGAGGACGTCGCCGAGGCGACTCGCACGCTCCTGGTCGGCGCAGCCGGCGCAGGCGCGGCGGGAAAGGCCTGCATGAGCGGCCTCACGCATCTCGCGGCGCCGGCGAAGCGCATATGGTGGACGTTTCGGACAAGGCCGGCGACCGAGCGGGTCGCGATCGCCGAGGGCGCGTCGTGATGGCGGCGCGAGACGCTCGCGCTCGTCCGCTCGGCGACGCCAAGAAGGGCGACGTGCTCGCCGCGGCGCGGATCGCCGGGCATCATGGCGGCGAAGAGGACGGCGGAGCTCATTCCGCTCTGCCATCCGCTCGCGCTGACAAGCGTCAGCGTCGAGATCGAGCCCGACGAGGCCCTGCCCGGCATGCGCGTGCGCGCGACGCGAAGGTGCATGGCCAGACCGGCGTCGAGATGGAGGCGCTGACGGCCGTCTCGGTCGCCTGCCTGACCATCTACGACATGCCAAGGCGGTCGACCGCGGCATGCGCATCGAGGGCGTGCGGCTGGTCGAAAAGCGCGGCGGCAAGTCCGGCGACTGGCGCGCCGAGGAGTTGCGCGCCGTGAAGGAGCCGCTGCTTCCGGTCGCCGACGCGCTGCGCGCGCGTGCTCGCCGCGGCGCCGCAGCCGCTGGCCGAAGAGGACGTGCGGCTGGAAGACGCCTTCGGCCGCACGCTGGCGCGCGATCTCGTCGCCCGGCGCACCCAGCCGCCCTTCGCCGATTCCGCCATGGACGGCTATGCGCTGCGCGCCGCCGACGCCGCAAAGGCGCCGGCGAAGCTCAGGCTGGTCGGCGAGTCCGCGGCCGGACACGGCTTCGAGGGCGTCGTCGGCGCGGGCGAAACCGTTCGCATCTTCACCGGCGCGCCGATGCCGGAGGGCGCCGACGCGATCGCTGATGCAGGAGGACGCGAAGCGCGAAGGCGACGATGATCGTCGTCGCGGCGAGCGCGGCCGTTGGCGAGCAATGTCGCGCTACGCGGGCATCGACTTCGCCGAGGGCGAGCTGTTGCTGCCGGCGGGCACGCGCCTCGACGCGAGCGCGAGTCGCGCTCGCGCGGCCGCGCACCAATCACCCGACGCTGCCGGTTCGCCGCCGGCCGAGCGTCGCCATTCTCGCGACCGGCGACGAACTGGTCGCGCCCGGCGAGCCGCTCGGGCCTCGCAGATCGTCGGCTTCGAATTCCTATTATCTGGCGCGGGCTCGTCGCGGCCTGCGGCGGCGAGCCCGTCGATCTCGGCATCGCGCGCGACACGCTCGCGGCTCTGGACGCGCAGATCGGCGCGCGCGAACGAGCCGCGGGCCGACATTCTCGTCACGCTCGGCGGCGCCTCGGTCGGCGACTACGATCTCGTGCAGCAGGCGCTGGTCGAGGCGCGGGCATGGAGCTCGGCTTCTGGCAGATCGCGATGCGGCCCGGCAAGCCGCTGATGCACGGCCGCATCGGGCCGATGCGCATCCTCGGCCTGCCCGGCAATCCCACCTCCTCGGCCGTCTGCGGCATCCTCTTCCTGCGCCCGCTGATGCAGGCCCTGCTCGGAGACCCCAGGGCGGGCGCCGATCCCACGGAGCCCGCGCGCCTCGCGATCCCGCTGCCCCCCAATGGCGTCCGGCAGGATTATATGCGCGCCACGCTCGCCCACGCCGCCGACGGCGCCTGGCTGGCGACCCCCCTGCCCGACCAGGATTCGTCGCTCGTCAAGATGCTCGCCCGGGCCGAGGCGCTGATCATCCGCGCGCCCGGGGCCCCGGCGGCGCCGGCCGGCGAGGCGTGCCGCATCATTCGCCTGGACCGCATGGGCCTTTGACGGACGGCGCGCCCTGCCCTGTCACAGCCCGAACGCCTCGACGAAAAACGCCGTCGTCGCCGCGCGCGCCTCGGCCGCCGCCTGCGGGTTGGGCGCGAAGGCGACCTCGCCGCCCTTGCCCTTGTGCGAAAACGGGTCCGTGACCGTCATCGCCGGTTCGCTGCGGTCGAAGGCGTGGGTGGCCCCGGGATAGACCTTCACGGAGAGCAGGCCGGGCGCCTTCGCCTCGAGCGATCGCACGAGCGTCTCGCCGGTGTCGGGTTCGTCGTAGGCGTCGAGTTCCCCGCACTGGAGGAACACGCGCGCGCCGGTGAAACTGGCGAATTCGAAGCCGGGCGCGGCATTGTAGAGCCAGCAGCAGGGATAGAGCGGCGCATGGGCCGCAAAGCGCCGGCCTTCGCCCAAATAATGCTCGGTGTAAGGTTTCGTAGCGGTCAGCATCGACAATATGCCGCCCCAGGAAAAGCCCAGGATCCCGATCCGTTCGGAATCGAATTCCGGCCGCGCCGCGAGCCAGGCATAGGCGCCATAGACGTCGGGCAACGTCTCTTGCGGCCTCTTGGGCCGATCGAGCGCGCCCTTCAAGCCGCGCGCTGCCCACATGTCGATTTCCAGCGTCGCAATTCCCGCGCGGTTGAGTTCGCGCGAATAGCTCGGGCCGCGGCTGTCGGGCCCGGCCGAGCCGTGCGCGACGACCACGGCCGGCATCGGCGCCGCGGCCGAAGCGGGTCTCTTCAGAAGCGCGGGAATCTGCAGCGGTTCGGGCGTATGAAGCGAGGGGAAGACGATCGTCTCCACTTGGTCGTGCGCGTTCGAGCCCGTCCCCGACAAACCGGATGTCGTCATTGTTTCCTCCCTGACCGCATCGCGAAACTCGCGGTCGAGATCCATTGCCGGCCGCATTAGGCGGCAGCGTCGGATTCGGAGCAAGTCGGCAGGGCAATTGCGCGCGAGACCTGAGAAAAATTGCAAATCCAGCCGGTCGCGAACCCGGGGGAACAGCAAGATGGAGCGTCTGCGCGCCCCAGGCTCCGTCAATTGCGCGGCGCCATCATGTTCGCCAGATCCTCCTCGTTCTTGGCCAGGAGATGCAGCATCGCGGCGCGCGCCGCCTCGGGATCGCGTTTGTGAACGGCCTCGGCGATTTTCTTGTGATCCTCGAGGTTGCGAATGAAAGCGCCTTCCCAGCGGACGGTGATGTCGAAATTGGCTTTCAGCAGCATGCTGAAGCCGCGCGACAGACTGGCGACCAGGCTGTTGTGGGAGGCTTCGACCAGCCTTTCATGAAAAGCGATATCGGCCTCGACGGCGGAAGTCTGGTCGTCGGCCGAACGCTCCATGGCTTCGTAGGCCTCCATGAGGCGCAGGGTTTCGATGGTCGTCGCATGCCGGGCTGCAAGCGCGGCGATGTTGGGCTCGATCATCACGCGAAGCGCGGTCAATTCGGCGAGCAGTCCTTCCCGCAGGACGGGAACCGACAGCGTCCATTCCAACACGTCCAGATCGAGAAGGTTCCAATTCTTTCGCGGCAGGACGATGGTTCCGGCCCTGCGGCTCGTTCTGAGAAGCCCTTTTCCGACGAGGGTCTTGACCGCCTCGCGCAGCGCGTTGCGTCCTACGCCGAGCGCGGTGCAGATCTTGGCCTCGATCGGAAGGGTGCTTTCGGGCGGATAGTCGCCGCGCACGATCGCAAGGCCGATTTCCCGCGCCGCCCGTCGCGCGAGACCTTCGGACTTGGCGCCTTCCGCCTCGGCCTCGGTTTCACTGCTCAGTGCCATCGCCAATTTCCCCAAGCCCCCAAACGCTCTGGATCGTCAAAACTTTCCGTACTTCAGGTACGCCTCTTGCGGCGGGACGCCGGCGAGGATCGCCTTCCTCACCAGATTTTCGGTGTTCATCACCTTTTCGACCTCGTCGATGACTTCGCCGACGATCGCCCCGGGTATCACAACCGCGCCGTCGATGTCGGCGATCAGGTAATCGCCGGGGCTGACCGCGACGCTGCCGATCTTGATCTCGACGTCGAAGGCTTCGGGCATCCAGGCGCCCACTACGTCGCGCGGCGTGCGATAGCGCGAGAAAACCGGAAATCGGATGGTCTGGATGAAACCGCAGTCGCGGCATCCCCCGTCGGTCACGAAGCCGGCGACGCCCCGCTTCTGGAGCGTCTCGGCGGACAATTCTCCCATCAGCGCGCGGTCGGGGTCATTGCCCTCGCAGACGACGATATGTCCGGCCGGAGCGCGGCCGAGAAAGTCGGTCCAGGCCAAGAGCGTCCGGTGAGCGTCGGCTCTCGGCGCCGGGCGCCCCCGCATCGTAAACACGGGCGCCGCCATCGTCAGGTTCGGGTCCAGGGGCACAATGTCCTTGGGAAGGATCGTATCGCGTATGCCGCGGCCTCGCAGAACGTCGTAGACGGCGCCGGTATAGGCGCGGGCCAGCCGATCGGCGAGGGTTAGAGGCGTGTCCGTTGCGCTCACATCCAGCCCCCGTCGACGGCATAGGTTTGATTGGTGCACATTCGTGCGTCGTCCGAGGCCAAGAACGCCGCCATTTGCGCGACTTCATTGGGCTCGATCAGCTCCTTCAGGCATTGACCGTTCAGGACCGTCCGTTCGAGTTCCGGGGTCAGCCATTTCGTGACCTGACGCTCGGTCTTGATGAAGCCGGGAATGATGCAATTGACTCGAATGCGCGACGGTCCGAGTTCGCGCGCCAGGCCCCGGGTCAGCCCCTCGATGGCGGCCTTGGCGGTGACATAGGCGGACATTCCCGCAAGGCCCAGCCGCCAACTGCAGGAGCCCATGTTGAGAATGACGCCGCCCCCGGCTCCGATCATGCCGGGAACGACCGCCTGGGCCATGAAGAACTGATGGTCGAGATTGACGGCGAGGCGCTCGCGCCAGAACGCCGGCGTGACGTCTTCCAGCGCGTGCCGTTCGTCGTGGGCGGCGTTGTTGATGAGCGCGCGCACAGGACCCAGCCTGTCGGCGATATCTCGCGCCAGCGCAGGGATGCGCTCCAGTTGAGTGAGGTCGGCCTCGATGAACAGCGGCGCCCTCCCTGTTTCGCCCAATCGTCCGGCAAGGGCTCGGCCCGCCGCGCCCTGAATGTCGACAAAGGCGACGCGCGCCTTCTGCTTCACAAAATGCTCGACGAGCGCGGCGCCGATCCCGGTCGCGCCTCCGCTGATCAGGACGGTGCGATCGACAAGCGAGGGGTATAGGGCTGCTGTCATGGCTTTCAGCTATTGATCACGTGTTGGGTCAACTCGTTCACCGAAGTATCGGCCTTGGCGATGTCATGCACTTTTCGGCCGTGGCTCATGACGACGAATCGGTCGGCGACATCATAGGCATGGTAGATGTTGTGGGTCACGAACACGGCCGACGTCCCCTTTTCGCGAAGGCTGGAGATGTAGCCAAGCAACTTGTTGGTTTCACGCACGGAAAGCGCGCTCGTAGGCTCGTCGAGCAGCAGGATCGACTTTCGGAAATGAACGGCGCGCGCGATCGCCACCGCTTGCTTCTGGCCGCCGGACAGGGACCCGACCAACTGGTCCGGATTGTCGATGCCGGAAATGTCGACGCCGGAGGAAAGCTCGCGCATCGTCAATGCGCGCATCTCGTCTTCGCGCATGAATCCGAGCGGGCCATAAAGCTCTCGCCCGAGGAACATGTTGCGCCAGATGCTCAGCAAATCGACGACGGCGATGTCCTGATAGATCGTCTCGATGCCGATCGCTTCGGAATCCGCTCGGGAGCGCAGATGGATGGGAGCGCCTTTGGCAAATATTTCGCCCGATGTCGGCGGGTTGATGCCGGACAGCAATTTTACCAATGTCGATTTGCCGGCGCCATTGTCGCCGAGCAGGGCGACGATTTCATTGGCTTCGACGCGAAAATCGACGTCGCGAAGCGCCACGAGGCTGTTGCCGTAGCTCTTGCAGATTCTGCGGGTTTCGATGAGCGGCGCCCCCATCTCAATTCTCCTTGCTGAAGACTTGATTGGAGATCGCCGCGAGCACGATGAGCGCGCCCACGAATATGTCGAGATAAAAGCCCGGCGCCCGCACCAACAAGAGAACGTCCTGAATGGTGTAGATCAGAACGGTGCCGAGGAAGACGCCGATCATGGATCCGCGCCCGCCGGTCAACGCCAGACCGCCGATCACGCAGGCGGCGATGGCCTGAAGTTCAAGCCCGGCGCCTTGCGTCGGCGTGACGCTGCCGACCCGCGAAGCCGCCAACACGCCGGCGAAGGCCGCCATCGCGCCCGTGGATGCGAAGGCGATCAGTTTGACGCGCACGGGATCTATTCCGTTCGCGACGGCCGCGGCGCGGTTTCCGCCGACGGCGTAAACATGATTGCCGAACCGGTGATGTCGCATGACCAAATGGAAGCCGACCGTCAGAATCACAAACCATACGAAGGTCATCTCCACGGGACCGAAAGCCCCGGTCGCGAAGGCCTTGAACGAGTCGCTGGCCGCGAACCGGATGCCCTGCGCGCCGTGAATGAACAGGATCATGCCCTTCCAGAACAGCATCGCGCCGAGCGTCACTATGAAGGAAGGCAGTTTGAAGCGCAGGGTCACGACGCCGTTGGTCACGCAAATCGCGACGCCGGTCAGCAGCGCGATGGGCGCGGCCAACCAGGCGGAAAGGCCGGCCTCGACGAGGATGCACATCAATACGGCGGTGAACGCGTAGACCGAGCCAATGGAGAGATCGAACTCGCCCGCTATCATGAGAACGCCGGCGCCGAGCGACATCACGCCCAGGATCGGGATCGCCTTCAGCATCACGGAGATGTTGACGGCCGAGAGGTAGCGGAAATCGTCGGGGAAGATCAGCGCGGCGACGATGCAGGCCGCCTGGATCGCGACGAACGCGATCAGGATATTGCCGGCCGGGCGCCGGCGCAATCGATCGAACCGACCGCCAATGCCGGGTCTTACGACGATCCGCGGAGCATGCGTCATCAGCAAACCTTCATGCCATCCAGGAAGGGTCACGCCGGGAGCCGCATCGTTCCGCGGCCCCGGCATGATCTGGCGTTCAGCGGTACGTGCCGGCGAATTCGGTGGCGCGTCCCATCGTCGTCTTGTCGATCAACCCGCGTCCGCCGGTGTTCATGTCCGAGGGATAGAGGCCGTAGCGCAGATAATGCGCCATTTCGGCGACGGTATAGAAGCCTTGGGTATAGGGCTGCTGGTCGACGGTGGCGGTAATCCGGCCCGATTTGATGCCGTCGAGGATCTCGGGCGCAACGTCGAAGCCGCCGATGGCGACATCCTTGAGGCCGGTTTCGTCGAGCGCCTTCTGCGCCATCATCATCGGCTGCTGGCCAAGCCCGATGATCGCCTTCACATCCTTGTGGCCGACGAGATATTGCGTCATCGCGGTCAGGACCTTCGGCAGGTCGTCGGTGACGCCCACGAGTTCTGCACTCGCGCCGACTTCGTCGAGCGCCTTCTTGACCCCGGCGAAGCGAAGCGTCGCGTAAGCCGCCTCCGGGTATTCCACAGGCGCGAACACCTTGTCGCCCTTGCCGAGATGGTGAGTTTCCACCATGCGCTTGCCGATGGTGTAGCCGGCGTCGACGAAGTTCTGCCCGACGAACGCGAGACGGCAGTTGCCGGCGGCGCCTTTCGAATGGTCGATGTTGAAGCCGATGACCGGCGTTCCCGCCTTGATCGCGTCGCAGATGCCCTGATTGAAGGCGTTGTCGTCCCAGATTTCGGTCGCGATCCCATCGACTTTGTTGGCTAGCGCCGTCTGCATCAGGTTGTTCTGACGCACGACGTCGTTCTGTGCATATTGAATGTCCAGGTTCACGTTGAGCAGCTTCGCCGCGTCATGGGCGCCCTTTTCGAGGGGCTGGAAGAACGGCACTCCAGGGGATGCGTAAATGATCATGGTGACGTTGAGCGGCTTATCCGCGGCGAGGGCCGGGATGGCGCAGACCGCGGAAACCGCCAATACGGACGCAGCGACGATTGACCTGAACAACATGATTCATCCTCCCATTGTTAATTTAGAGCTGCTCTTGTGAGCATTATCATGGGATGAAATAGAACGAATCATCCTCTGTCAAGCCCGCGCTCTCCCGCATGGACGCTCGCCCATTGCGTAAACCGAGACGGCAGGTGCGGCGCAGGACGGCGACGTCGGGTCTGCGGCCGGCCGGTATCGAAAAAGGGTCTCGGGTTCCCCGGACCCTCTCCCGGGCGGCCGAAAGACAGGGCCGGTCCATCTTGCCGGATGGACCCGCGGGTCCCATCTACTTGGTCGCGGCGCTGTTGGGGCGGACGCAGAATCCCGGACAGACAAGGCCATGAGTTCGATCGCCGCCGACTTCGCCGAACATGCCGCCGGCAAGGCGTCGCATCTGTTTCCAGACCCGCGCGCGCGCAACATCGTCGATCTCCACGTCTGGGCGATGGGCGAAGGCCTGCGCGGGGCCACCGCCGGCGAATTGTTCGACGGCTATTGTCAGCGCCTCGTGATCGGCGGCATGGCGTTGCAGCGCGCCCATGTCTCGACCCAGACGCTGCATCCGCAATGGAGCGGCTACGGCTACACCTGGCGGCGAGATCTCAATTCCGTGCACTATCAGCAATTCCCGCGCGGGCCGTCCTCCTCGATATGGCTGGAGAGCCCGTTTTATGCGGTGATCAGCCGCGCCCGCGAAGGCGAGATGAACCCCTATCTGCGCCGACGGCTCGAACTCGGTCCCGAGCAACGCGACTTCCCGGCTTTGCGCGAATTCCACGAAGCCGGCGCCACGGACTACATCTGCACCGTCTATACGTTCGGCGAGCGCGGCGATCCGGCGCACGGCACGGGCGTCGTCTATTCCTTCGCGACCGATCGGCCCGGCGGTTTCGATGAGACGGAAATCGAACTGCTGAAGTCGACGCTGCCCGGGCTTTCGCTCGCCATAAAGGCGCATGCGGGACACGAAATCGCGTCCAGCCTGCTGCAGACCTATCTCGGCGAGGATGCGGGAAAGCGCGTGCATTCGGGCGCCGTCGAGCGCGGCTCGGTCAACGGCCTCAGCGCCGTGCTGTGGTACGCCGACATGCGCGGGTTCACGCGCGTCAGCGACGCTTCGCCGGGCTCGCATATCATCGAAATGCTGGACGACATATTCGAGACGCTGACCGCGGCGCTGCGCCCGCGCGGCGGCCAGGTGCTGAAATTCATCGGCGACGCGATGCTCGCGACGCTCGCCTTCGACGAGGCCGATCAGGCCGAGACCTGCCGGCGCGCGCTCGACGCGGCGGTCGAGGCGATGAAGGCGATCGAGGCGCGCAACGCCGAACGCGCCGCGGCGGGCCTGCCGTTCGTCGGCGTCGATCTCGCCCTGCATGTCGGGAGAGGTGCTCTACGGCAATGTCGGCGCGGCCGATCGGCTCGATTTCACCGTGATCGGCCCGGCGGTCAACGAAGTCGCGCGCATCGAGAAGCTTTGCGAACCGCTGGGCCGGCGCGTGCTGATGTCGTCGCGCATTCGCCGAGGCGGCGGGCCATTGCGACGGCCGGCTCGAGCGGCTCGGCAGTTTCGAATTGCGCGGCGTGGCGGAAGCCAAGGAGATCTTCGGGCTGGTCTCCGAGCGCGAGGCGCAAACGGCGCCGGCCTGAAGGCGGCGAACGCGCCCGTCCTTTGAAAATCTCGCGCGGCGCGAGGCCGACGCGGCGCGGTTCTGGGCTAGCCTGTCCGCTCGCGCCGCGGGCGGACAGGCGGAGCCATAGGGAGACTTACTTCTTCAGCCAGGCCTGGAAGAGAGCTTCCTTACAGGGCTCGGAGAGTTCGGGCAGATGCGCCTTCATGCAAGCCTTGATGCGGCCGTTCCCGGGCGGCACATCCGCACAAAAACGCGCGATGTCCGGCTTGCAGGCGCCCAGCACCGCGCGAGCCGCCGCCGTTTGCGCATAAGCGCCCGAGGTCGACAGCAGCGAGAGCGCCGCGGCGACGGCCAATATCGATTTCATGTGATTTCCCTTCCTTGGTTTCGGCGCCCCCAGTCCTTCCGAACAGCTCCGCGGCCGGGCGCCCGCCGCAGCCCTGAGTTTAATTCCGGCTTCCGACCCACGCGGAACCTGGAAATCCGTGGCTCACTCAAACCGCCGCGGGATTCGCGCGCGCCGCCGTCTCGGCGCGGGCCGGACGCCCCGCTTTTCCGGCTGGCGCAAATTCCGACGCGAGCGAAGAACCCATTCGACTTTTCGGTGCGTGGTTTGCCTCTAGACGAGGCCGATTGCAAGACAATGACAGAAAATGTTCACGGCTTTCATGGAGTTGCCCCCGGGCGCCGCCAAGCCGCTGGCGTCGGCGCCGGCCCGCCCGCGATCGTTTTGGAGCGCTCGAATCCGACGTGTGGAGTTAGGGCGAACTCTTGCGCTCGCCCGGCCGTTCTTTCGCCAATTGCAATTTCCTGCAAACGGTGAACCGCCGCCGAGGCCCGCACGTAGAGAGATTTGCCTGGATGAAAACCGCAACTTCAAGCTGCGGTCATTTTAGTCGTCGCAAATCCAATCGTTTCGATCTTCACAGGAGCTTTCCGATGAATGCAACAACCGCTCTCGCAGCAGCGCTTCTTTTCGGGTCGTTCGGCGGCGCGTTGCTCTGCGAATTGCCCGCGCACGCAGCTTCCGCGGCTTGCGCCGGCGGTTATCACGCCGATGCGTCGGGCAATTGCCAGCCGAACAACGTCTCGGCCGACACCCGTTGCCCCGCCGGCTTCGACGCTATTCCGGCTATGAACGGCAATGGCTATCGATGCGTCCCCTCGGCGCATAGCTGATCGGCCTGTCGGCCCGGATGTGCGATAGGCTCGAGGCGGGGATATCGGCGCCCCGCACTCGAAAGATTTACGTTCTCGCGGACGCGAAGCGCCGTCGGACGCGGTCCAGCGTCTCGGGCGCAACGCGCACCGTCAGATTGACCCCGCCGTCCTCGCCGTCCTCGCGCGCCATAACTTCGGTGTGCTCGTAGAGCCAGTGCAGCCCCTGCCCGTCCGCGCTGTCGAGATGAATGTCGACGAGGCTGCGGCCTTGGGCAAGGCGCGCCTCGATCGCGATCAGCAGCGCGTCGATCCCCTCGCCGGTCAGAGCGGAGACCGCGATGGGGCCGCCCTCGCCGCGTGTGAGCAGTTCGGCGCGGTGCGCGTCGTCGAGCTGGTCGACCTTGTTCCAGACCTCGATCAGCTTTTCCGCGGCGCCGGCGACCCCAAGTTCCGTCAGGATCGTCTCGACATCGCGCGCCTGCGCGTCGGTGTCGGCATGCGCGATGTCGCGCACATGCAAGATGACGTCGGCCGCGCGCACTTCCTCGAGCGTCGCGCGAAACGCCGAGATGAGCATGGTCGGCAGATCGGAGATGAACCCGACGGTGTCCGAGAGGATCGCCGAGCCGCCGTGTGGCAGCTTGATCAAGCGCATCGTCGGATCGAGCGTGGCGAACAACATGTCGGCGGCGACGACGTCGGCGCGGGTCAGGCGGTTGAACAGCGTAGACTTGCCCGCATTGGTGTAGCCGACCAGCGCGACGATCGGATACGGAACCTCCTTGCGGCTCGAGCGGTGCAGCGCGCGCGTCTTCTTCACGTTTTCCAGATCGCGCTCGATCCGGATCATGCGCTCCTGGATCAAGCGGCGGTCGGTTTCGATCTGGGTTTCGCCGGGGCCGCCGAGGAAGCCAAAGCCGCCGCGCTGGCGCTCCAAGTGCGTCCAGGATCGCACCAGGCGCGACTTCTGATAATTGAGATGCGCAAGTTCGACCTGCAACGCGCCTTCCGCCGTGCGCGCGCGGCGGCCGAAAATTTCCAGGATCAGGCCGGTGCGGTCGATGACCTTGGACTTGAACTCCTTCTCGAGGTTGCGCTGCTGAACGGGCGAAAGCGCGCAATCCATCACGACGAGATGGATTTCCTCCTCGGCGACGCGGGCCGCGAGTTCGGCCGCCTTGCCCTTGCCGATATAGGTCGCCGGGCGGAACTCGCTGAGCGGGACCAGCACGGACCCCGCGACATTGAGATCGATCGCGCGCGCGAGCCCTACCGCCTCCTCGCGCCGGGCTTCGGCGGTGCGGGCGGGGCCTTTGTCCGGCGCGGCGGCGCGCGATGTCGAATAGGGGCAGACGACCAGCGTGCGCGTATGCGCGGCGACCGCCTGCTCCCGCTTGCCGACAGTTCCGTCGGTCCAGATATCGCTCAATTCACACTCAATTCGCGATCAATGATGCTCGCCCGCGCCCTCTTCGGCCGCCTCGAACATCTGGATCGGACTGGCCGGCATGATGGTGGAGATGGCGTGCTTGTAGACGAGCTGGGAATGGCCGTCGCGGCGCAAAAGGACACAGAAATTGTCGAACCAGGTCACGAAACCCTGTAGTTTGACGCCGTTGACGAGAAAAATCGTCACCGAGGTCTTGCTTTTGCGCACGTGGTTCAGGAACGTGTCCTGTAAATTCTGCGCTTTTTCGGTGGCCATGAGTTGATCCCAATTCTTTGTTGCGCCGCTTTACGCGGCAATATCGTTGGTCCGGCTTCCATTTAGGCAAGCGAAGCCAGAAATAAATATAGCACTTTCGCCGCACGGCGCCATCGGCGCGCAGGCAAAGCTCACGATAAATGTCATTGAGTTCGATCAAAGGCCCGTCGCCGTTGCGTCAAAAGCACAATTCTCGTCGGGCTTGACGGAAAGGCTGGACGCTCCCCAAACCCGCTTGCGCGTGCAAATATGGCGCGAACCGAACCGTGGAGCCCAGCCCTGATCATCGCAACCTGGAACGTCAATTCGGTGCGCCAGCGCCTCGGCCATCTCCTGGATTATCTCAAGCAGATCAGCCCGGACGCCGTCTGCTTGCAGGAGCTCAAGTGCCTTGAGGAGGCGTTTCCACGGGCGGAAATCGAGGCGCTCGGCTATAATATCGCCTTGCACGGGCAAAAGACCTTCAACGGCGTCGCCATTCTCTCCAAGCGCCCGTTCGAAGTCGCGCGCGGTCTGCCGGGCGATCCCAATGACGAACAGGCGCGCTATATCGAGGGCGTCATCCCCAGGGGCAAAGGCGTCGTACGGCTCGCCAGCCTCTATCTGCCGAACGGCAATCCGACGGGCACGGAAAAATATGCCTACAAGCTCGCATTCATGGACCGGCTGATCCGCCATGCGCGAAACCTGCTGACCCACGAGGAGCCGCTCGTCATCGCGGGCGACTATAACGTCATTCCCGAAGCGCGCGATGCGGCCCATCCCGAGCAATGGACCGGCGATGCGCTGTTCCTTCCGCAATCGCGCGCCAAGTTCGACGAACTCGTCGCGCTCGGCTTCACCGACGCGGTGCGCGCGACCAGCGACGCGTCCGGCCTCTATACCTTCTGGGACTATCAGGCCGGCGCGTGGCCGAAAAACAACGGCATCAGGATCGACCATCTGCTGCTTTCGCCGCAGGCGGCCGATCTCCTGGAGAGCGCGGCGATCGACCGCGAAATGCGCGGACGGGACAAGGCGTCGGATCACGTCCCGGTGCGGATCAAGCTGAAAGACTGAGCGCCGGCGGTCTTGCGCCGGCGCTGCCGGTTCTGGTCCGAACGCAGCTCACATCTGAACAAAAGTGATCTTTCCGTCGGCGCCCTTCTTCCAGACGTACCAGACGTAGTCGACGTTGGTTCGGTCGCCCTTCTTGTCGTAGGAGATGTCTCCGATGACGGTCTTGAAGGTCATGCCGGAGTGCATCACTTCGGCCATTTTCTTCGGATCGAGCGACTTGGCCTTTTCCGCCGCCGCCTTCAGGATCTGCATCGCGGCGTAGGAATAGAGCGTGTAGCCTTCCGGCTCGAAGCCCTTGGCCTTGAATTCGGCGACGACTTCCTTGGCGGCCGGATTGTTGCGCGGCTCGGGGCCGAACGACATCAGCGTGCCTTCGACGCCGGGGCCGCCGATCGAGGCGAACTCGTTGTCGGTGATGCCGTCGCCGGAGATCATGACCGTCTTCATGCCCTGATCGCGCATCTGACGCACGATCAGGCCGCCTTCGGTGTGCAACCCGCCCCACATCAGATAGTCGGCGCCCGAAGCCTTGATCTTCGAAACGATCGCCGAATAGTCCTTTTCGCCGGTGTTCACGCCTTCGTACAGCACTTCCTTCTTGCCGCCCGCGTTCATGAAGCCCTTGGCGGCGTCGGCGAGGCCTTGGCCATAGGGGGTCTTGTCATGCACGATCGCGATCTTCTTGTCCTTGAAGGCCGGGCTGAGCGCCAGTTCCGCCCACAGCTTGCCCTGCTGGTCGTCGCGTCCGCAGGTGCGGAACGCGTTCCAGAGGTTGCGGTCCGTGACCTTCGGATTGGTGGCCGAGGGGGTGATGAACAGAACGCCATTGTCCGCGTAGACTTCCGAGGCCGGGATCGTCACGCCGGAGTTGAAGTGGCCGACCACCAGCTTGACGCCGTCGCCGACGAACTTGTTGGCCACCGAAACGCCCTGCTTGGGATCGGAAACGTCGTCGCCCTGCTCGACTTCGATCTTCTGGCCGAGGATGCCGCCCGACTTGTTGAAGTCATCGGCGGCCTGGCCGACGCCCTGCGTCAACTGCGCGCCGAACGAGGCGTTCGGCCCCGTGATCGGACCAGCGACGCCGATCACCACATCGGCGCGGGACGAACCTGCCCCAAGGATCGCCAGCGCGCAGACGGCGCCGAGCGCTATGCTTTTCAAGACTACGGATGCCATGCTAACCTCCTATATCGCGTAAATAGGTTAGAGGCCGAAACTAGCCCGCCCGGTCAAACCTGTAAAGAGGCGTTTGATGGTTATATCAGAGGCGCAGCCGGCATCCCGTGCGGGTTCGCTCACGCTCGTGGGCGGCGAACTCGCGTTCGACTTCGCAAACACTTCGTCGGGCCGGGGCTGGCCGACCCATCAGGAGCACCTTCTCAGCGCCCGCGACGTCGCGGACTGGGCCGCGCATGCGCGCGTGCTTCCCCCGGACGAGGCCGCCTGGCTTCGCGATGCGGCGACCGAGGATGAAAAGATCGGCCGGCGCCTGCTCGAGGCCGCCCTCGCCCTGCGCGAGGACATCTACGTCCTCGGGTCCGAAATCGCGGCTGGCCGGCCCGCGCCGCGCGAACGCCTGGACAGCCTGACCCATACCCATGCGCATTGTCTCTCGCGCGCCAATCTGCTTGCGTTCGAGGGGCGTTTCGCGTGGAGCTGGCGAACGCGAGCCGCGCCGATCGAGGCGGTGCTTGGGCCAATTTCGCTCTCCGCGATGACGACGCTGTTGCAAGCCGATCTCACTCGGATCAAACAATGCCAGGGCGAAAAGTGCGGCTGGCTGTTCTTCGACGCCACCAAGAACAAGAGCCGCCGCTGGTGCGAGATGGAAGTTTGCGGCAATCGCGCCAAGCAGAAACGTTTCGGCGCCAGGGCGCGCGGCGAGTGAGGTCATTCGCTCCGGCCCTCGTCGCGGCGATCGCGGCGGCGATCGCGCTTGCAGGTTGCGCGGCCACGCTCGAGACCGATCAGGCCAGGCTTTGCAGAATGGCGCTGCCGGCGCTCGCGCCCGAGGGCGCGACGGTGCGAATCCTCAGCCAGCGCGAAGACCCCGACGATCGCGGCGTGGAGATCGCATTCGCCCAGCGCGCGTCTGACGGCCTCGAGAGCCGCCGTCTCGCGCGTTGCCGCTTTCGCGAGCCGGGCCGACCGCTGCATTCGGAGGACCTGATCCGCATCGAGATCGACGAGGTCCCGCTTTCCGAGGTCAGCCGCTATTTTCTCATCCGCTTCTGGCTCGCGACGCCGGAGGCGCGCGCGGCCGATCCCTTGCCGCTCGGCGATGTCGCCGCGCTGCCGCAAGTCGACCCGCGTCTGGCCTATGCCTTGCAACAGGCGATCAACGGTCTGCCCTCGACCGCGGTCTATGCCTTGCTGGCGGCCGCCTATTCCCTGGTCTACGGCCTCGTCGGGCGCATCAATCTCGCCTTCGGCGAATTGGCGGCGGCGGGGGGCTATGGCGCCGCGCTCGGCGCCAGCGTGATGATCGGGTCCTCTCCCGCGGCGGCGCTGGGACTGGCGCTCGCCTATGCGACGTTCGTATCCGCGTTCTGGGGCTACGCCGCCAGCCGCTGGGTGTTTCTGCCGCTCAGCCGCGCGACGGGGCAGATCGTGCTCGTCGCCACCATCGGGCTCGCGCTGTTCATGCAGGAATTCCTGCGCCTGACGCAGGGGCCGAGACTGAATTGGGTCGCCCCGATGTTCAACGCGCCGTTCGGCGTCGCGCGCTCCGGCGACTTCATCGTCACGACGGCGCCGAATGTGGGTCTGGCCGCCGGGCTCGCGCTCGCGGCGGCTGTGGCGCTGCTGGCGCTGATGCGCTGGTCGCGGTTCGGCCGGGAATGGCGCGCGCACGCCGACGATGCGCTCGCGGCGCAGATGTTCGGCGTCGACCCCCATGCGATCTTCGCCTTGACCTTCGCGATCGCCAGCGGCATGGCCGGCCTCGCCGGCTTCGTCATGACGATGTTCTACGGCGCCGTCGGCTATGGCGCGGCGACGACGCTCGGCCTCAAGGCCCTGGTCGCCGCCATCCTGGGCGGGATCGGCTCGATATCCGGCGCGTTCGTTGGCGGCCTGCTGGTGGGGCTTTTCGAGGCTCTATGGTCGACCGCCTTCCCCGTCGACTATCGCGACGTCGCCGTCTTCTCGCTGCTGGCGATCCTGCTGACTCTGCGTCCGGGCGGGCTGCTGGGTCCGGACGACGCCGGAAAGTAGCGCTCAGCTCTTGGTTTCGCCGGTCGAACCGTCTTGCAACGGCAGAGTCGTGCGATCCTTGAACTTGTAGCAATGGGCGCCCGCCGGATGGCCCCATGGCGACGCCGCGGCGCGCTGAAACGTCGATTGGAATGCGGGCGGCAGGTTTTGCGGGAATGGACCCGCCAGCGCCGGCGACGAGGTCGAAAATCGCGGAACCATCGGCGTAGCCGGCGCGAAGCGGATCCCATACGCGCCATGGGCGGGCGGCGATTCGGGCAGCGCGCGCACAATCGGCGCCCACATGTTCACCGGCGCGCTTTCCAAAGCGAAAACGGCGCAGAGCCGATAAGTCGACTCGTCGATGCGCGCATATTCGTAGGCCTGTTTCGAATCAGGATCGTTGAATTGCAGCGGATGGTCGGCCGGCTGCGACTCGGCGAGTATCGAGGCGTCGTATGGCAGGGTCGAATGCCGCGCCTTGAATTGCATGACTGCGGCCGCGATTTCGTTGAGATCCTGCAACCGCTGCAAATCGCCTTGTTCCGCCGCGGCGATCCAGCCCGGCTCCATCGTCACGGCGGCCCCGGCGATGCTGAACATTCCGATCAACAGAACCGTAAGGGCGAAGGCGATCTGTTCGCGCGTCAATCGTGGATCGCCTTTCGCAATTGGACGCCGAAAAATCCGAGCAGAAACCCGTAGGCGGCGAGGGCGATTGCGAGCTTGACGAGCGCCGGCTCCGGCGTCTCGCCGGCGATGATGGCATAGACGAAGCCCGGGATCGAAAGCCCCGCCCCGAACAGGGTGTCGAGGCAGAAGAGGCCAAGCACGATCACATGCATCTTGCCGTGCGCGAGGTCCTCATTGTCGTTGAGGCGGCGGCACAGCAGCCAATAGCTCGCCAGAAAGACTGGCAGCATCACCACCAGGGCGGACAGCGCCTGCCGCGGATCCGAACTCCGGTTCATCTCCATCGCGAGCGTCCAGGAGCCGGGGAAATAGGAAAGATCGATAAGACGGAAGCCGATCGCCGCGGACAGCGAAAGCGTGGCGCGCAGCGTGCCGAACGCCGCCAACATCAAGATGCCGTCGCCGACCTGCGCCACCCAGTCGATCTCAATGGAAGTGCGCTGACTGTAACTGCTCAAGATTGTCGCCTGACGGCTTGGAGAACGCATTGGCTTTCGGGCTCATAGCGCTCCGGCGCTATCGGCGCGAAAATCCGGGTGTTCCCCAGGGATAATCGACAACTCTGACTGAGGCCTTAAAGCGACGCCCAAGGCGCAGAAATGCTCAATAAAATCATATACTACGCGTCCAGAACGGCAATTATTCGCCGCCGGGCCCCTTGACGCGGACGCGCCGGGACCCACATCCAGCGGGCGAATTTCTCGCGCCGCACGAGCCCGCCATGACCCAAGTTCTCTATGCCCAACCCGTTTTCAGCCAGAATGCGCTCGCCGGCGTGCGGCGGCGGCGGATTTTTGCGCTGCTGATCGATCTCGTCATCGTCGGGACCCTGTCGGCGCTGCTCTGGGTCACATTGTTCATCCTGACCCTGGGCCTGTCCTGGTTCATTCTGCCGCCGCTGTTTCCGCTGGTCGCCTTTTTCTACAATGGCTTGATGGTCTCGAGCGCAGGCATGGGGACGGTGGGCATGCGCGCGCTGGACATCGAGATGCGCATGCGCGACACCGGGCTCCGGACGCCGTTCATCAACGCCGCCGTGCAGGCGCTGCTGTTCTACCTGAGCTGGGGATTTCCGCTGGTCTTTCTGGTGACGCTGGTGGACAGCGAAAAGCGCTATCTCCACGATATTCTCTCGGGCGTCGTAATCGTTCGGCGACCTTGAGCGGCGTTCCTCAAAAATTGTTTGCGTGGGGCATTCCCGTCCGGCGCGTTCCGTTCTAGCTTTCCCCGGTAAGGGAATTTGCACGGAGTGCGAACGCTTGACGCGGGAAGTGCGGGACGCGCCTCAGTTCTATCTGACGGCCCCTTCGCCATGCCCCTATCTGCCGGGCATGATGGAGCGCAAAGTTTTCACCCATCTAGTCGGAAAGCGCGCCGCAGCGCTGAACGACATGCTGACTCAGACCGGCTTCCGCCGCTCGCAGACGATCGCCTACCGGCCCGCCTGCGAGAATTGCCGCGCCTGCGTCTCGGTCCGCGTCCTGGTCGAGGATTTCCGGCCGAGCGCCAGCCAGCGCCGCATCCTGCGCGACAATTCGGACCTGATCGGCGTCGTCGTCTCGGCCAAGCCGACGGGCGAGCAATATTCGCTGTTCCGCGCCTATCTCGACGAGCGCCATCCCGACGGCGGCATGGCCGATATGTCGGTGCTCGATTATTCCATGATGATCGAGGACAGCCACATCGACACCGTCATCACCGAATATCGGCCGCGCGGAGTCGACACGTTCATTACCGGGCGCGGCCAGGGTCCGTTGCTGGCGGCGTGCCTGACCGACCGGCTCGCCGACGGGCTTTCGCTGGTCTATTCCTTCTATTCGCCTGACGCGGCGCGCCGATCGCTGGGCGCCTATGTAATCCTCGACCACATCGAAAAAGCCCGTCGCTTGGGGCTGCCGCATGTCTATCTCGGCTATTGGGTCGAAGGATCGCGCAAGATGGCCTACAAGGGCGCTTATCTCCCGCAGGAGAGGCTCGGCCTGAACGGCTGGACGCGCGTCGAGCGCGAGTGACAGGCGGCGCCGAGTTTTCGCCCATCCGATCGCAGGATTCGTTTCATGCCGCATGACAATTTCGTCTCGACCGAGTGGCTCGCCGCGCATCTCGAGGAGCCCGGCCTGGGGATCGTCGACGCCACCTGGCATCTGCCGAACGCGGGGCGGAACGGCGCGGCGGAATTCCGCGAGCAGCACATTCCCGGCGCCGTATACTTCAACATCGACCTGATCGCCGATGTCTCGAGCGACCTGCCGCACATGCTGCCCGACGCGCATTCCTTTTCGCTCGCCATGACCGAACTCGGGCTCGGCGACGGCATGCGTTTCGTCGTCTACGACACGCACGGACTGTTCGCCGCCGCGCGCGTCTGGTGGACCCTGCGCGCTTTCGGGGCCGACGACGTCAAAATTCTCGACGGCGGTCTGCCCAAATGGCTGCGCGAGGGCCGCCCGATCGAAATCGGCGACGCGCGCCCGCAAAAGCGGACCTTCACGCCGCGCCTCGACCACAGCTTCGTCGCCGGCCTCGAGGATGTGCGCAAGGCTCTGGAAGCCAAATCCGCGCAAGTGGTGGACGCCAGGCCCGCCGATCGTTTCGAGGGCGCCGCGCCCGAACCGCGCCCGGGCCTCAGGAGCGGCCATATCCCCGGCAGCCTCAATCTTCCCTTCGTGGACATCATCGAACACGGGCATCTCAAGAGCGCCGAGGCGCTCGCCGCCGCTTTCGCCGGACACGGCGTCGACCTGAAGAAGCCGGTCATCACCACCTGCGGCTCCGGCGTCAGCGCCGCGATCCTCGCCCTTGCCGTCGAAGAAGCGGGCGGGCGCGTCGCCGGCCTCTACGACGGCTCCTGGGCCGAATGGGGCGCGCGGGCCGATTGCCCGGTCGAGACCGGGCCGGCGAAGACTTAGCCGCACAGACGACATCCGCCGCCGATTAGTTCGTCGGCGGTCTCAATTGCACAGGCTCTTCCGAGAGGACAAGGTCGGCGCGCCTTGGGTGACACAGGCGTTCAGGCCGTTGGTGGACAAGAAGCTGACCTACGACGCGCCGAAGGATCTGGGTTCCTAGCTGAAGCCCGCGCCGGGCTGGAAATTCCGCGTGTCGGCCTTGAACCGTGACCTCACAATCCGCACTCCGGAGGGCTATAATTGGATCGTGCAGGACGAATTGCCGAACATCTATGACTCCTGCAAGGACGGAGCCTGCAACTTCCAACCCTAGCCGACAATCAAGCGACTGTTTCGAAGCCGCGCGCACGATTTCGGGAATCCCGGGATCGGGCGAGAAGCGGGTGTTGCGAGCGTAACGCAAGCGCTTGCGGTTTCCGACCGCTCAAAGTCGTTCCAGAACAGATCCAGCGGCTCGGTTCTTGCCGGCTCGTGCGACGACCGCGGGCTCTCGTGCGATGGCTATCCCCGGGTCGCATCTCAGCGGTCGCGGCGCGCCCGGATCGATCAAGATGGCGCTCCAGCGTGAGGTCGTGGAAGGTCTCGCCCCGGAGCAGGCCAATATTCTGGGTTCCTGGTCTCGGACCCGCGGCGCGGACCGCCTCGGCGCTCCAACCATAGGCTCGAAACCGTCGCGTTGACGGTTTTGAAAATATCCTTCGGCGATGCGTGGCGGAGCCGCCTAGACGAACTCGAAATCCGCGGCGACCAGAGACTTCGCCAGCACCCCCGTCAATTTCAGCGTATCGCCTTGGACGTCGGTGATCGTGCAATTGGCTCCGGCGCTGGCGTCCTTCAGCAGGGCGGCGAAGTCGGCCGCCGCGCTTGTGGACTTTGAGAACAGGGAATGCGCGACTTCGATCACGTCGTGACCGGCCCCCGACCCGGCCACGAAACCGACGATCGAATCATTGCCGAAGCCGGCGCCGAATTCGAACGTATCGTGCGTCGACTGGGTCGCCGTGATGCTTTCGACGCCGTGGCGAGCGAGCGCAAACGTGTCCCCGCCGAGGCTGACATTTGCAGTCGTCGCCGTGACATCGACTTCGAGCGACGAGACCTCGAGCGTCAATGCGCCCTGCCCGTTCGTCAGATTATAAGCGACGGCCGACGGCGAGCTCGGCGAAGCCCCGGAAGCATATAGGCTCAGCGACGAGCCGTAGTTCTGGCCCTGAATGAGGAGATAGGCGATCTCGTAGGCGCCGTCCGAGAGCTGCATCTCGGTCTCCACCAGCTTGCCGCTCCGATACACCGAAAATCCATTGCCCGTGTTCTCGGTCACGCTGTCATTGGCCGGAGCGGAAAGCGAAAGGCCGGCGCCGGCGATGGCTTGGGTTTGCGCGGCGGAATAGACGACGCTTGCGTCGGTCGCGACGAGCGCGCTGAAGCCGGCGGCCCGCAAAGCGGAGATTTCCGCCGCCGTCAGAGTTTCCAGCTTGGCTGCGTCGTCACTGACGACGACCTGATCGCCCTTGGGCGCCGAAGCGTTCACGCCGGCTTGTTCCAATGCGGCAGCTTGCGCGACGTCGAACGCCAGGCTGGCGCCGGACGCCGCGACAGCGCTGACGCCGATCCCGGCGAGGGCGGCGAGCTGGGCCGGAGTGAGCGCTTCGATCGACGCGGCGCTGTCTTGCAGCGTGATCGGGCCGCCCTGCGCCGCGATCGGCAGGTTCGCGGATTCCCAAGCCAGAGCCTCGGCCGCGTCGAAGACGGAGGGAGCCGAGGCGACGTGAATCGCCGTCACGCCCAGCGTCCGCAAGCCAGAGATTTCCTTCGCCGTCGCCGCCTCGAGCAGCGCGGCCGTCGTCGAAACGACGACGGAATTGGCCGTCGAGAGCAACGCCAGCCCGATCGATTCCAGGGCTTCCGCCTGCGCCAGCGACAAGACCGCCGCGCCCTTGACGACGATGTCGTTGTATCCGCTTCCCGCTAGGGCCAGCAGCTCTTGGGGCGTATTCGCCTCGAACTGGGCTGCAGTGAAGGAATATTGCGCGATCGTCGAGGCGGTGACATCGCTGGCGTCGGCCAGCGAAGAGGATTGCGCGCCCGAAATGGATTTCAGCTTGTGCGTCCCCGCGGCCGTTCCGTCGGTGACCCAGAGTCCTGCGTCGACGCCGCCGGTCTCGAAGAACGCGAGAGTTCCGTCAACCACCATATCGGTTGCGTCGAGACCGCCGGGGGCGCTCCCGCGACGCCGGCATTGCCGATGCCGCCGATCTCATAAGTGCCCGCGACCGTGCCGTCGGTAACCCAGAGCGTCGAGTTCCCGCTCGCGTCCTCGCTGACAAACAGAGCCTCGTTGCCCAGCCGCGTGAAGACGCCCAATTCGCCGGCGACGAACAGCCGCTTGAGCCCGGCGTTCCAGACCCCGCCGAGTTCCTGCGTGCCGGCGCTCGTTCCATTCGTCACCCACAAGGTCCAGGAGTCCGAGGAGTCGAGGCCCGCGAACACCGCCTTGCCGCCGCCGATATTGGTGAGTTCATAGGGGTCGAGACCCGCGCTCCAGGCGTTGGCGACGCCCTTGTCGCCGGACCCGCCGATCTCGACCGTATTGCCGACCGAACCGTCCGACGACCAGAGGCCGTAATCCCCGGCCGAATCGTAGCCGTTGAACACGGCCGCCGACCCGATGGACACGATGTCGTCGACGTCGAGCCCGTAGGTCGTGTTGTCCCCGGTGACGGCAGAATTCGTCAAACCGCCAACCTCCACCGTTCCCGCGACCGTGCCATCGGTCTTCCAGAGGGTGAAATGGTCGGTGGAATTGAGCGCTCGAAAGAGCGCGACCGATCCGACGGTCACTGCCGGGCCGGTGTCGAAGTAGCTCTTGTAGGCGCCCTTCGAGGCCGCGTTGGCGCCGCCCACGAGTTCCCGCGTACCCGCCGTCGCGCCATTCGTGAACCAGAGCCCTTCCCAGCCGGTTGAATCTCTCGCCTCGAACAGCAAGCCGCCGTCAAAGTCGGAGACCTCGTCGAGCATCCGCAATCCGGTCGAGGGGACGCCGGCCACGCCGCCGTCGCCCACGCCGCCGATCTCGAAGGTCCCCGCCAGAGTTCCGTTTGTCGCCCAAAGACCGATATCGCCGCTCGAATCCGTCCCCTGGAAAATGACCTCGGAGCCGAGCGAAAAGAAAGCGTAAGGGTCGAGCCCGCCGAGCGCGAGCGAGGCGGCGCCGGCGACCCCCGTGTCACCGGGGCCGCCAATTTCGAAAGTGCCCCCCGGCGACCCGTTCGTAAACCAGAGACCGACGTCGTCGTCGGCGTCGAGCGCGCGGAACAATTCACCGTTGCCGACGTTCGCGAACGAGGTCGGATCGAAATCGACGTTGGCGCCGCTGATCCCTGCGCTATCGAGCCCCCCGATCTCGAACGTTCCCGCCGCCGTCCCATCGCTTTCCCAGAGCCCCTGATGGCCATCGCTGTCGGTAGCGTTGAATAGAACGACTGGATTCGTCATGAGACCCTGATCCGCGTTGGCGACAAAGGGCCCTGCTAGCACAATTTAGCATGTTGCTCACGTGTTTCTGACGCTCCGGCGGCAAGCGACAGGCCCGCAGTCCCGAATGCCGCGTTTGCGGCGGCTTCGCGATATCGGCGATCCGACGACCCTGGAGCCAGTCCCAGCGAACGATCTTGCGAGCATCCATGGCGAAGGCGCCAAGCGGGTCGGCGCCGCCCTGCAACTGACCGTAAACCCTGCCGTCCTCCCGATCGCTTCCAACCTTTCGCGGCTCGATAGACATGCGGACGCGGGATGTCGGGGGACTGGCCCAATACGCGCGCTTTGGACGGTTCAAAACGAACATCTCCAACGACTTCAATTTCGTCTGCCGAACACGTTGAACAGCGCCTTTGTCTGATCGGCCATAGCGCGATCTACAGGTTGCGACGAAACAGAGTCTCTGGCGCCCTTGCTTACGGAATCGCGGCGCTGCGGCGCGTTGTGATTCGAGCGCGCCGATTTCGCCGGAATGACATTGCATCTCGCTCCGCCCAATCGCTGCAGGCTCTAATCCGTGAGCCCGGGAACCCCATCGCTCCGGATCTTGTCGCCGAGAATCTCGGCCCCCGCGGTCGTGAAGTGACCATAATCGTACTGGATCGGGCTGCCTGACGAATCGAGTTTCAAACAGTCCTGGCGCGCGCATAAATAGTCGATGATGGAAATATATCTGACGTTTTCGGCTTTCACGACGTCGGCGAACTCGTGATCTATCTCGTATCTCGAAAGGACTTGCTTCCGGCTGACTACGCCCGGGTCGCCCGTCAACAAGCTCCTGGCCAGCAGGATCGGAAGTTTTCCGTTGTATTCAGGCGCGGGCCCGATGACGATCACGGCCTTGGAATATTGTTTCAATAATTCCAGCGTCGGCCTCAGGTGCTTCACGTCGTCGAGCGACCAGTTTGCCGAAATCATGATGCCGTCTACGGAAGTCTTTGGCAAGAACTCATGGAAGACGTAATCTATCATCGATTTGCAGACGCCTTCGCGCATTTCCCTCAGCAACGGCTTGCAACTCGCCGCCGTCGCTTGCAGCAAATGCAGCCCCGGAATCGCTCTCTCAAATCCGGTCTTCAGATCGCCGGCGTGGCTGTCGCCGATCAGCAGCACATTCCTGAAGCCCGGCTTCGGCTGCAGACATCGCGGCTCCAAGACGCTGCGCGATCCCTCGAGGAAACACACGCCGGCGTCGGCGTCGCCAGTGGGCGGATTTCGGAAATCTGCGAATTTGAGGACATCGACGGGAAATCTGGCTTCGAGCCCATCCCCGACAACAAAGGCTGCGGAGACCGCGAGGGCAATGATCATGACGCTCGCCGCCAAGGCAAAGGCGACAGGCTGGCTCAAAGCGCCCCCGCGCTTGCGGAACGGTCGTTCGATCAGGACAAACGAACAGACGGCGATCGCCATCGACGCGGCGCCGAGCCCCGCCATCTCCAGATTCGACAATTCCGGCCCATTCATCCATTTATAAAACGATATAACCGGGTAATGCCAAAGGTATAAGGAATAGGAAATCAGTCCCAGGAAATTTATCGCTGGATTTGCCAGCAATTTATACACGATAGTATTACGTTCTTGCCCGGATATTATTACGAATACAGCGCCCATGCAAGGGATCAACGCGACAAGACCAGGAAAATGGATTTTTCGATTGAGCGCCAGACCCGCGACGATTATGGCCGCCAGTCCGAGCAGGCCCACGACGTCGCCCCAGGACTTTCGCGATATCCGGGGCGCCGCGCCAAGCGCGACCGCGGCGCCGGCCAGCAGTTCCCACATGCGGCTGTTTATCAAATAGAATGCCGCGTCGGGATCCCTCCTCGTCAAATATTCGCTGATCGCGAGAAAACACGCCCCGGCGATCCATATGATCATGCCGAGGCGGTTGGGAACCCACTTGATCAAGGCAATCAGGAAAATTGGAAATATGAGATAATATTGCTCCTCGACGCCGAGCGACCACGTATGGTTCAGCGGCGCCATGTCGGCGCCGTCGGCGAAATAGCCGCCGGCCCTGAGAAAATAAAAATTGGCGGCGAACATCACGGCGGAAGCCAGCGATTTGCCGAAGGTGATCAATTCCGGCGGAAAGAGAATGAAATAGGCCGCGACCGACGAAAAGAACAGCATTGCGAATAAGGCTGGAAACAGCCGTCTGATGCGACGCTCGTAAAAATGAAGAAACGAGAATGTCCCGTTCTTGATTTCCGCGCTGATGATGCTCGTGATCAGGAAGCCGGATATGACAAAGAACACGTCAACGCCAATAAAGCCGCCTTTGCAGAAGCCGACGCCGAGGTGATACAATAAAACGAGCGCGACCGAGACGCCGCGAAGTCCGTCTATGTCCGCCCGGTAGGGGATCGTGCGCGAATTCAGACTTTGCATGGCCGCCTAATAACAAGAAAATTTTCCGACCGAGACCTGGCGCGGGCGGCGGCGATCCGCCGTTTCCTGACCTGTCATTTTCGATTTTTCATCGGCGCCGGCGCCGCCGCCCCGTCGGCTTGAACAGGATCGGGCGCTGGTTGGCCCGGGAACGGCGATCGATCGACCCGCGCCGGCGATCGCGCAGGGGCCGGCTCGCCCCTGCCGGCGCGCCGGCTCAGTCCTTCGGGAATTCCAACCCCATCGCCCTGTAGCGCTCGGGATCGTCGAGCCAGTTTTCCCTCACCTTCACGAACAGGAAGAGATGCACCTTGGATTCGTTCGGCTTCCGCGATCTCCTTGCGAGCCGCGCTTCCGATCGATTTCAGCGTTCGGCCGCCCTCGCCGATGACGATCTTCTTGTGGCTGTCGCGCGAGACATAGATCGTCTGCTCGATGCGGGCCGATCCGTCGGGCAGATCCTTCCACGAGTCGGTCTCCACGGTCGTCTGATACGGCAGCTCGTCGTGCAGCCGCTCGAACAGTTTTTCTCGCGTGATCTCGGCCGCGAGCGCGCGCATCGGCGCGTCGGCGATCTGATCCTCGGGATATAGCCAGGGACCTTTGGGCATCTCGATCGCGAGATCGCGGCGCAGCCTCTCGAGGCCGTCGCCGGTTGCGGCGCTGACCATGAATGTCTCCTTGAAATCGAGCGCCGCATTGAGCCGGGCGCTGAGCGCGAGCAGGGTCGGGCGATCGACGAGGTCGATCTTGTTGAGGATCAGGAATTTCGGACCCGGCCGCTCCTTCAGCGTGGCGAGGATCGTCGCCGTTCCCTCGCTGATGTCCGCGGGAGACGTCGAGCCGGCCGCCTTGCCCGCCGCGGCGATTTCGGCGCGCGCGTCGATCAGCAGCGCCAGCGCGTCGGCGTCCGTCGCCGCGCCCCAGGCCGCGGCCGTCATCGCGCGATCGAGCTTGCGCTTGGGCGCGAACAGGCCCGGCGTGTCGACAAAAACGATCTGCGCTTCGCCCTCGACGACGACGCCGCGGATCGCGGCGCGCGTCGTCTGCGCCTTGCGCGACACGATTGAGACCTTGGAGCCGACGAGGCCGTTCAGCAGCGTCGATTTTCCGGCGTTGGGCGCGCCGATCAGCGCGACGAAGCCGCAGCGGGTATCGTTCATGAACCTGTCCATCTGACGAGAAAGGCCTGCGCGGCGGCCTGTTCGGCGGCGCGCTTCGAACTCGCCTCGCCGCGTTCGGGTTCGAAGCCTTCGAGTTCGACCTGCATGACGAACAGCGGCTGGTGCGCCGGACCGCTGCGCGAGACCTCGACATAGCGCGGCGCCGGCAGGGCGCGCGCCTGCGCCCATTCCTGCACCGCCGTCTTGGCGTCGCGTTCGGGTTCGATATCGGCGTTCATGCGATCCCGCCACGAGCGCGAAACGAGACCGCGCGCCGCCTCGAACCCGGCGTCGAGAAACACGGCGCCGATCAAGGATTCGCAGACGTCGGAGAGGATGGCGGCCTTCTTGCGCCCGCCCCCGCGCGCCTCGCCCTGCCCCATCACGACATGCGGCCCAACCTCCCATTCCGCCGCGACCGCGGCGCAGGTCTCGCGCCGCACCAGCTTGGCGAGCCGCATCGACAGTTCGCCTTCGGTCGCCTGAGGAAAGCCGTGATAGAGCATCTCGGCCACGACGAGGCCGAGCACGCGATCGCCGAGGAATTCGAGCCGCTGGTAGGATTGCACGCGGCCCGCGCCCGCCGTCGCCGGCGCCGAGACATGGGTCAGGGCGCGGAGGGCCAGGTCCGCATCGTTGAACCTGTGGCCCAGCCGCGCTTCGAGCGTCGACAGTTCCGCCTTGGCGCGCTTGGTCATTTCAGCGATTCACTCAATGCCCGGCCCCGCGCGCCGAGTGTGCTCCGCCGATCCCGCCCCCTGCGAGATCGGTCGGTCCGTCAATGGACTCGCTGGAAAATGCGGTTCCAACGCACCGTCGTCGGCCAGCGCCAGAACTGCCAGGCCGCCGCGCCCTCCTCGACCGAGAAGAAGATGATCTCCGCCCGCCCGATCAGGTTTTCCGCCGGGACGTAGCCGACGACGCCCCCGACCACGCGCGAGTCCGAGGAATTGTCGCGGTTGTCGCCCATCATGAAGAAATGATCCGGCGGGACTTCGAACACGCCCGTATTGGCGAGCGCGCCTTCGTCGCCGTCGCGCTGGATGATCTCGTGACGCACCCCGTCGGGCTTGCCGCTGGAATCGGGCAGCGTCTCGAAGAAATGCGGCACCTTCGACGGTTTCATATAGGGATCGGACATCTCGTAGGGCGGCGCGGGCTCGCGCGGGACCTCGACGCCGTTGATGTAGAGACGACCCTTGATCATCTGGATCTTGTCGCCGGGCAGGCCGATCACGCGTTTGATGAAATCCTCGTCGGCGTCCCCGGGCGGCCGGAACACCACGATGTCGCCGCGCTTGGGCGGGGAGTAGAACAGCCGGCCCGGCATCGCGGCGGGCGCAAGGTCGATCAGGCTCGGCAGCGAATAATGGGAGTAGCCGTACGCATATTTGGAAACGAACAGGTAGTCGCCGATCAGCAAGGTCGGAATCAGCGACCCAGAGGGGATGTTGAACGGCTGGAACAGCAGGGTGCGAACGACCAATGCGATGACGAGCGCCTGCACGATGACCTTGACGGTCTCCCACCAGCCCTCTTCCTTCGTGGCCGGGGCGTCGTTGGCGGCGCCTTTGATGATCTTGGGTTCGCTCATGCGGATAACTGACCTCTTCGCGGCGCGCGCCCTGTAGGAAAGGCCGCGCCCGCCCCTCCTATACAAGCGCGCCCGGCCGACGCCAAGCGCAGTCCGAACGCCATTGTGGCCGGGGAAAACGGCGGCGCTGTGGCCGCCGCCGGTCCGCGCCGCTCAGGGGATCAGTACGATCGAGGCCGTGGTTTCGCGGCCCTCCAGCGCCGCGTGCACGCGGGCGGCCTCGGCGAGCGGCGCGCGCTGCGTGACCTGTACTTTCACCGCGCCCGAAGCGACGACCTTGAAAAGATCGCGCGCCATTTTCTCCAGCCGCCCGCGATCGGCCAGGAAGGTGAACAGCGTCGGACGGGTCGCGAACAGCGAGCCCTTTTGGCTGAGCAGGCCGAGATTGAACGCCTCGATCCCGCCCGAAGCCGAGCCGTAGCTGACGAAGGTCCCGAACGGCTTGAGGCAGTCGAGCGAGGCGGGAAAGGTCGCCTTGCCGACGCCGTCATAGACCACATGGCACTTGCCGCCCTTGGTGATTTCGCCCACGCGCGCGGCGAAATCCTCCTGGCGGTAGAGGATGATGTGCTTTGCCCCCGCCTTTTTCGCGATCTTGCCCTTTTCCTCCGAACCGACGGTCGCGATGACCGTCGCGCCCAGATGCTTGCCCCACTGGCAAAGCAGTTGCCCGACGCCGCCGGCGCCGGCATGAACCAGGATCGTGTCGCCCTCGCGCACCCTGTAGGTCTGGCGCAGCAGATATTGCGCGGTCATGCCCTTGAGCATCATCGCGGCCGCGCTCTCGTAGGAAATCGCGCGCGGCAGTTTGACGAGGTGGTGGACCCCGACATTGCGCTCCTCGGCGTAGGAGCCGATCGTCGTGACATAGGCGACCCGGTCGCCGGGCTTGAACTCCTTGACGCCCTTGCCCACCTCGACCACCTCGCCCGCCCCCTCGTTGCCAAGAATCAGCGGCAGCGACGGCGAGGGATAGAAACCTGTGCGGTAATAGATATCGAGGTAATTGACCCCGATCGCGTGATGGCGGACCCGGACCTGCCCGGGTCCCGGCGGGGCGAGCTCGACCTCCTCATATTTCATCGCCTCCGGCCCGCCGGTCTGGTGAATGCGAATCGCGCGCATGGGGAATTCCTCCAAAAAGAAAAGATGATTCCGCGCCGGCGCCGCCGAGGCAAGCGGTCCGAGGCAATTCCGACGAAATCTCGCCTTGCCAGACTTCGCCGACGCCACTATAGCTCTGCCGCGCCGGCCCTGCCGGCAACTCGGCCAGCGCCCATCGTCTAGCGGTCCAGGACGTCGCCCTTTCACGGCGAAAACACGGGTTCGATTCCCGTTGGGCGCGCCAATGATTTCAGCAACTTAACCTAATTCTGATTACGCTTTGTCCAATTCTTGTCCAATATACACGCTCAGATGACGTTGGACTGAGACGAACGAGTCGCTCGTTGGAACTGCGCTTCCAAACCAGCAAAGGTGGCACCTGTACTTGCTGACAACGGCGATTTGTCAGAGCAGCGGGGGCGGTCGCGCTTAGGGGTAACCGCGCTTCGAAGGCGCAGGTCGCGCACTGTTGTGGAAACCCTCCCGCAAGATTCCGTGCCACGAAACCATTCGGGGCCCGCGAATGGGGAGTTCTGGCCGAGGGCGGACGGGCAGGTTTCTGAACCAGCGGGGCGCTGAGCGGACTTTCGTTCGAGATAGGCTTACGGCTCTTGTCGATCCCAGCAGGGCGTAGACAAGCACTTCTGCAGATTTCGGAGCCGGACGTTCATGCGCGAAAAGGGCCGAAGGGGTAGCTTCCCTTGGCGTCGTTTATTCGGTTTCGAGCGTCCCTCGGAAGCGGCCGCCCGAGTTATTAGGGGGCCAATGTCGCTCGGCGACGAGAACGGCGAAAAGCGGAAAAAGAGTGGGTTTTGAACGATCACGCTACGGGTGGAATTCCCCCTGGTTTCTATGTTAAGCGATTGCTCCAATCCAACGAGGAGACCGGCCCATGAAATTTGTCCACGGCGCTATCGCCGCCGCTTTTATGGCCGTGATGGCCTACCCCGCGATCGCCCAAAACGCGGTGATACGCGACTTCCGTGTGGTGCGCGCTTGCGCAGCGGATGTCGAAACCCTGTGCGCCGGCGTCGAACCCGGCGGCGGCCGGATCAAGGCGTGCATCAAGGAGCACAAGGACAAGCTTTCCGCCAATTGTTTGGACACGATGCTGGAGGCGGCGGCGGCCGGCCGCGAGACGGCGGCGACCAAGCCCGTGCCAATCCCGCAGGCGCCTGCCGACATGACCTACAATAGCTTGCGGGGCGTGATCTATTGCGAGGTCTGGTTGTTCCGCCTTATGCCCGACGAGCAGGTCGCAGGCGTATATTACAACACCAGCGCGCTGAACAACAGCGCGGACCCGATGAATACGTGCCCCTCCAGTATGTGGGACAAGGTGACCGTGCCGTCTCTGGAAGCGCAGTTCGATATTCTCGCGGCCTACAAGAACGGCCCGCGCGGCTGGACGATGGACACCATCACGCTGCCGGTCGGACCGGTCGAGTCCTTCGACGGCGTTCAGGCGCGCTGGATGGGCGAGGGACATCTGCCCAAGGGCGCGTCACTGGCGTCCGCCCACATGAACCCCTACGCGCCGCTGCAATCCCATCGCAAGTCCTCGATGACCTTCTTCAAGGGTAAGCCGGTCTTCATCCTCGAGGACCCGCAGGGGACGCCGTGGGTGATGCAGGCCTATGGGCAATTGGTGGACAAGACGCTGACCTATGACGGTCTGAAGGACCTCGCCTCCAAGCTGAAGCCCGCGCCGGGTTGGAAATATCGCGTGGCAGTGCTCGACAAGGACCTGACGATTTCCACGCCTCAGGGGTACAACTGGATCGTTCAGGACGAACTTCAGAACACCTATGACGCCTGCAAGGAAGGCGCGTGCAACTTCCAGCCATAAAAGTCGCGTTGTAAGTCCGGGCCGGTTGTTCTCTCGGACAGCCGGCCAACTCCGGCAAATCTCGCCGATAAATCGAACGTCTGGCTACCGCCGTGCCAGCGCGCACAGGAGACCGTCCGCCCTCCGCCCACTTGGGTCAATCCGGTCGTTCGCGGGAACGACCGCTTCGGAGTTGGAGCGAGTATGAACTGAAGGGCAATAGTGGGCGCATCGTTGCCGTTCTGGCGGCGACCCCTGAGTGACAGCTTGCCCCCCACTCCGGACGTTCGCACCCCTAATCCCAATTGGCGGGACTGGCCGAATTCGGACCGGCCCCTTTGAGCAGTTAGTAACGGCTAGGCGACATTGGACTTCCTGACGGGTCCAGATTTCCGTTTTGACGGCGACCGCTCATCGTTCAGACGAAACGTCCGAAGCTTTCACGCGCTGCGGCTGTTGCAAAAGCTGTCGGGCGGCGGTTAGCATGCGTCCGAGGTGGATGGGTGATCTGGTCATCTGGGGATTTCGTTTAATGTTTGGTGCCGCAATGAGGGGCGGGCCGGACGAATACAACCTACTGAAAGGTTCGATCATGAGCAGGGTTCGAAATGTTTTGCCCGCCTTCTTTTCAGCTGCAGTGCTGATCGCATCCGTGCCATTTTACCCCACTTCGCAAGCCATCGCGCAAACCGCCGCTACCCCTGAAGCCAAACCAGCAGCAGGCCTGGCTGATCCTTGCGAGGTCAAGGGCGACAGGAACTGGCGCGGCAACGCCTTTTACGAAATCCTCTTCATGAACCGCGACGCCAAAGGGCCCGGCGGGCTAGGGAACTATTACAACTCTATCGGAAATACCTTTGACGCTTCCAACGAGGAGATCGACAAGCGCTTCCTAGCTCTGGATGCGGACAAGCTGAAGAAAGAATACGGCACCGACGGGGTCCGCTTCAATGGCCCGCGGCGTTTCGTGGCGAACGGCTTCTCCGGGATAGCCTTCGATGGGTGCAAGAAAAGGATGATCGGCGGGATCCCCTTTTCCCTGTATGGCACATTCGCAGCCCCGAGTTTCGAGGGGTTCATGACCGGCACGGAACCGCCCTATCACGTGCTGGTCTCTAAGCGCACCAATGCCTTCTACTTCAACGCCGGCGAGCAGGTGCACGAGTTGGTCACGCCGGAGGGAGAGGTCTACACGATGTTCAGTCTCTCCCTGAGAGTGGACCCAAAGAACACCATCGAAAACCTGCCAACCCTCGACAAGCGCCTGACGCTGCCCGCGGGATGGACCTACAGGGTGCGGACACTGGACAAGGATTTGGCCCTGTCGTCCACTTACGACGCTGACCCGCCCAACACAATCGTTCTCGACCAGTTCGAGGACAACTTCCAGCACAATACCGTCAAGTAGTGGTGGGCCTGCCGGGCGGCGACGCCAAGTGGTAGCCGCCCGCCTTGCTCTTGGTGCCCGACCTCAGCGCCTCTGCGATGGATTTATCGAAGTGAGGATCCTGGATTGTCGCTGATTGTCGCGATCTCCATGCGATCACCCGACGGGATGCGGACATCAAGATGCGGTGTCCGCATTCGCGCTATCCTCGAATGCTCCGCGGCGGCGGGATTGGGCGCCATGCCGACAGACTGCTCATGCCGGAAGTCGGGCCGATCTCGACTAAGTCATTCCCAAACCCGCCCTTCCTTCAGTAAACGTAGCGGGTCTAAAGCATGACGCATTTACGTGGAAACAAGCGCTCCCGGGTTGTCATCCCCGCGAAGGCGGGGATCCATCTCTCCGCCGCACGGTCCTACGACGCTGGATCCCCGCCTTCGCGGGGATGACGTTGCAGGACGCGCGGGAGAGACTCGCGGCCTTGATCGCTCAGGCGCAGCATCGGGAAAAGCCGCGCAGCAAGGCGGCGGCGGATTAAAGCATGACGCTTTTACGCGGAAACAAGCGCTCACGGGTTGTCATCCCCGCGAAAAGCGGGGATCCATCTTTCCGCCGCACGGTCCTACGACGCTGGATCCCCGCCTTCGCGGGGATGACGTTGCAGGACGCGCGGGAGAGACCCGCGGCCTTGATCGCTCAGGCGCAGCATCGGGAAAAGCCGCGCGGCAAGGCGGCGGCGGATTAAAGCATGACGCATTTACGCGGAAACAAGCGCTCAGGGATTGTCATCCCCGCGAAGGCGGGGATCCATCTTTCCGCCGAACGGTCCTACGACGCTGGATCCCCGCCTTCGCGGGGATGACGTTGCAGGACGCGCGGGAGAGACGCGCGGCCTTGATCGCTCAGGCGCAGCATCGGGAAAAGCCGCGCGGCAAGGCGGCGGCGGATTAAAGCATGACGCATTTACGCAGAAACAAGCGCTCAGGGGTTGTCATCCCCGCGAAGGCGGGGATCCATCTTTCCGCCGCACGGTCCTACGACGCTGGATCCCCGCCTTCGCGGGGATGACGTTGCAGGACGCGCGGGAGAGACGCGCGGCCTTGATCGCTCAGGCGCAGCATCGGGAAAAGCCGCGCGGCAAGGCGGCGGCGGATTAAAGCATGACGCATTTACGCGGAAACAAGCGCCCAGGGGTTGTCATCCCCGCGAAGGCGGGGATCCATCTTTCCGCCGCACGGTCCTACGACGCTGGATCCCCGCCTTCGCGGGGATGACGTTGTAGGACCAGCGGGAGAGACGCGCGGCCTTGATCGCTCAGGCGCAGCATCGGGAAAAGCCGCGCGGCAAGGCGGCGGCGGATTAAAGCATGACGCATTTACGTGGAGACAAGCGCTCACGGGTTGTCATCCCCGCGAAGGCGGGGATCCATCTTTCCGCCGCACGGTCCTACGACGCTGGATCCCCGCCTTCGCGGGGATGACGTTGTAAGTGATTCCGTTAAAACGGAGCGTGCTCTAGCTCCGTATTCTGCCATCAACTCCACAGCGACTCGCACAAGCCCGGCGTTGCCTTCTGCGGGTCTACCCTTGTCGACTCGAATATTGTCTTCCAAGCCCGTGCGTACCGCGTCCGCCCCACGAGCAAGCGCCCAGCCCTGCCCCGCGCGCCTCGCGGACTTTTTCGGCGCTCGTGAAGGTTTTCGCGCGGTCGCCGGCGCGCCGCAGCCTAGCGGCGCCCGGCGCGCTCAGACGCGCCAATCTTAAATTCGCATCATGGCGAAAACGCCGCTCGCGCCGGGGAAGCGCGAATGGGTGACGGCGCCCCGGACGATCGTGTCGGCGCCGAGCGCCCCGTGCGCCGTCATGACGCCCGCCAATCCAGGGTTGTTGGTGTAGGAAGTGCGGCAGGTCAGGTCGACATTCGGCCCGTTGGCGACGCCAACCAGCGAGCAGGCGCCGTTGGGTCCGTGGCAGGGCCCGGCGATCTGGTCGCCGGTCTGGGCGAGATCGCAGATTTGGGCGAAACTCATGAACAGGCGTCCCGCGATGATCTGGCCGCTCAGGCTCCATCTGCCGGAAAAATCGGGTTGCTGAGCCTGGGCGCAACGCGGCGCCGCTGAAATCGTCAGCGCCGTCAACGCGAAAACATAGCTGGCGAATTTGTAGCCGCGCATCGTCAAAACTTTCCTTCGACCAAGGGAAGGCTAGGCCGAATGGCAACATTTCGCAATCGTTCCCTTGGCCTTCGGCCGCGGCGCGACGCTTTGCCTGCGTCGGGCCGACGAAGGGATCGGGGCGGGAAGCGGAAGTCGCCGCGCCCGGGCGCGGGGCGGATCGCCGGAGTTGGCGACCGGAGGGCGGACGCCGGCGCCCCGCTGGAGACGGCATGGGAATTCAGCGGCTTGCGAAACAGCGGCTTGCAAATCCGCGCGCTGGCGTCGCGCGGCGCCACGCATTAGCCTCGCTGGGTCGCCCAACTCGGCGCGGCTCGCGGGGGAGGCTTTGATGGACGTCGTTGCGAGGGCGAAGGCGATCGTTTTGACGCCGAAGACCGAATGGCCGATCATTGAACAAGAGACCGCCGACACAGCAAGCTTGTTCAAGACCTACGTCGCCTATCTCGCCGCCATTCCCGCGGTCTGCGGCTTCATCGGCATGTCGGTATTCGGCGTACGGGCGCCGGGGTTCGGCATCGTCCGCGTCGGCTTTTTCGCGGGATTGGCCTCCGAGATCGTGCATTGGCTCCTGACGTTCGTCATGGTCTACGTG
>CAWEID010000038.1:0-65403 GCA_963809055.1 uncultured Pseudomonadota bacterium
GCCTCTCGAATACACTGGCGCAGCCATCTCAACGCGGGATCGTGGGCCCGCGGCGCGAAGCCGACGAGGGTCAAGGTCATCGTGAGGTCGGCGAAGGGCGGTTCGACGAGCGCCAGACCGAAGGCTTCGCGAATCGGCGCGCCAGCGTCGCCGAAAGCGTCGTCACACAATCGCTCGCTCCGACCGCCGCCAGCGCGGCCAGGAAATGCGGCGTCCGCAGCACGATGCGGCGCGTCACGCCCTCGCGCCAGCCCGCGTCGATCTCCGATTCGTCGTCGCCGCGGATCGCGACCGTCACGTGGGCGACTCGCCGTAATGGGCGGCCTTCCAGTCCACGCCTCGGCGGGATGGCCGCGCGCGCATCACCAGCGCCAGCCGGTCGCGCGCGAGCGGTTCGTTGAAGGCCCCGGCGGCAGCGGCGTCGCAGCGGTCGCGAAGACGAGGTCGAGCTCGCCTGAATCGATGCGTTAGCGCAGGTCTCGCCATAGGGCTCGAACCGCAGATCGACGCCGGGGGCCTCCGCGCGGACCCGCTACAGCGGACCGGCGCGATCAGCACGGTGTGCACGTCGGCGGCCGCGATCGAAACTCCCGGCTCATTCGCGCGGCGCGAACGAGGGTTCGCGATAGACGGAGCCAAGCGCGTCCAACGCCGCCGTAAAGGCTGGGCGGCAACGCGAGCGCGCGCGGCGTCGGCGTCAGGCCGCCGGGCCGCGCACCAGCAACGGATCGTCGAGCACATCGCGCAGTCGCTGCAGGGCGCGGCTCATCGCCGGTTGGCTCAGGCCGACATCCTCCGCCGCCCGGGTGACGTTGCGCCGCCGCAGCAGCGCCTCCAGCGCCGGCAGCAGATTCAGTCGACGCCGGCTAAATTCGTTTCACGCATGATTCGAATATAAACAATGCATTTCACATATGCAAGCGCGAGCTAATATCGGCGACAAAATTCGGAGGCGGAAATGGGCAGAACGATCACGGTCGTCGGCTACGGCCCGGTCGGCGGGCGACGGCGCACTGCTGTCCGCGCGCGGCCGCCGTGCGCGTCGCGCAGCGCAAGCGCCGCCGCATCTGCCGGCCGGCGCGAGTTTCCATCCTGCGACGCGCTCGACGCCGACTCCGTCCGCGCGGCGATCGCCGGCGCGTCGCAGGTCGTGCTGGCGGTCGGGTTTCCCTATTTCGGCGCGGTCTGGCGCGAGAGCCTGGCCGCGCACGATGACGAATTTCGTCGAGGCCTGCGCGGCGACCGGCGCGCGGCTGATGTTCGTCGACAATCTCTACATGTACGGCCCCCGCGACGCGCCGCTGACCGAGACCAAGCCGCTCGCCGATTTCGGCGTCAAGCCGGCGGCGCGCGCCGCGGCGACGCGGATCTGGATGGCGCGAGCGAGGCGGGACGGCTGCAAATCGCGGCGGTGCGCGCGCCGGATTTCTATGGCCCCGGCGTCGGCCTGTCCTGGCTCGGCGACACCGGCTTCGGCGCGCTCGCCAAGGGCAAGGCGGCGACGATCATCGGTTCGCCCGACATGCCGCACGACTTCGCCTATGTCCCCGATTTCGCCCGCGCGGTCGTGACCCTGCTCGACGCCCCGGACGACGCCTTCGGCCAGGCCTGGCACGTGCCCTGCGCGCCGACGCGCACGTCCGCGCGAAATTTTCGCGCTCGGCGCCGCGGCGATCGGCGTCGCCCGCGCGTCCGGGCCTGCCGCTCTGGTCGCTCGGCGCGATGGGTCTGTTCGTTCCCGCCGCTGCGCGAGATGCGCGAGATGAGCTTCCAGTGGGACCGCCCCTATCGCGTCGACTCCAGCCGCTTCGCCAAGAGTTTCTGGTCGGACGCGACGCCGTTCGAGGTCGGCGCGCCGGCGACGGCGCTTTCGTTCCGACGCCGCGCCCGCGGCAAACTGACGGGCTGTCGCTTGGCGGCGGAGCTTGATATGCTACAAGGCGGGGCGTCCGCCTTGTCCTTCCCACATGTCCTATGGCCCCTGCCCGCTTCACGGCCCGCACGTCCACTCGCTCGCCCTGGTCGACGCGCGGGGCTTGGGACGCCTGCGCCAATCCGCCGGGCTGAGCGAAGCCGAGGCGGCGGCGAGCGCTACAATCCTTTCGTCTCGCCATGCATTCCTGATCGCGCTCGAGCAGTCGAAATCGGTCGGCGGCGCGCACCGGATGGACGCCGGCGCATGTGCTCGTCGAGGACGGCGCGGGACGCCTCGTCGCGGCCGCGCCGGCCTATCTCAAGTCGCACAGCATGGGCGAATACGTCTTCGACCATTCCTGGGCGCAGGCCTACGAGCGCGCGGGCGGACAGCTATTATCCGAAGCTGCAGGTCGCGCGTCCGTTCACGCCGGTCACCGGCCGGCGCCTGCTGGTGGCGCAAGGACGCGCCGCCAGGCGCGCGCGAGGCGCTGATCGCGGCGCTGCGCGGGCTGCGCGAGGCGAGCGGCGCCTCCTCGATCCATGTCACTTTCGCCGACTGCCGCCGATGCGCGCGGCGCTCGACGCAAGCCGGGTTTGTCGCGCGCACCGGCGAGCAGTTCCATTTCCTCAACGAGGGCTATGCCGATTTCGACGCCTTCCTCGCCGCGCTCGCCTCGCGCAAGCGCAAGGCGATCAAGCGCGAGCGGCGCGATGCGCTCGGCGACGACGTGACGATCGATCTGCTGACCGGCGCCGACATCAAGCCCGCGCACTGGGATTCGTTCTTCGCCTTCTACATGGACACCGGCTCGCGCAAATGGGGCCGGCCCTATCTGACGCGCGACTTCTTCGACTTGGATCGGCGCGACGATGGCCGAGCGCATCCTGCTGGTCATGGCGCGGCGCGGCGGGCGCCATATCGCGGGCGCGATCAATTTCCTCGGCGACGGACGCGATTTATGGCCGCAACTGGGGCGCGATCGAGGAGCGGCCGTTCCTGCATTTCGAGGTCTGCTATTATCAGGCGATCGAATACGCGATCCGCCACGGCTACAAGCGGGTCGAGGCGGGCGCGCAGGGCGAGCACAAACTCGCGCGCGGCTATCGCCCGGTCGCGACCCATTCCGCGCACGAATTCGCCGATCCCAGCGTTTCCCAGGCGATCCGCGACTACCTGAGCCGCGAGCGCGCCGCGGTCGACGAGATGATCGCCGATTACGAAGCCGGCCTGCCGTTCCGCAAGTCGGACGCGCCCGCCGAAAGCTGAGGGAGATGGTTTTGACGCACGCGTACGACCCCAACAATATCTTCGCCAAGATCCTGCGCGGCGAGGCGCCCTGCGTGCGCATCCACGAGGACGAAGTCTCGCTCGCCTTCATGGACATCATGCCGCGCGCCGACGGCCACGCTCTGGTGATCCCGAAGACGCCCGCGCGCAACCTCCTCGACATTTCGCCGGAAAACCTCGCCGCGCTTCATGCCGGCGGTGCAGCGCATCGCGCTCGCGGCGAAGGCCGGCCTCGCGGCCGACGGCGTTTCCGTGCATGCAGTTCAACGAGAGCGCGGGCGGGCAGGTGGTGTTCCACCTGCATTTCCACATCATGCCGCGCTGGACGGCGTCGCCATGAAGCCGCCGGGCGGCCCGATCGCCGCCGCCGAACAGCTCGGAGTCGCGCCGCCGCCAAGATACGGGCGGCGCTCGCACGGTAAGGCGCGTGCCGCCGCCAAATAGCGGCGCGACCCCGGCCGCGCAATGCGGCGGTCACGAAAAAGCCGGGCTCGAGGAGCCCGGCTGAACGGTTCGGCGAGAAACTTACGCGGCGGCGGACTTGGCCGGTCGGCACCGCCGAGATCGTCTTCAGGATCTGCGAAGCGATCTGGTAGGGGTCGCCTTGCGAATTCGGGCGGCGATCCTCGAGATAGCCCTTGTAGCCGTTGTTGACGAAGCTATGCGGCACGCGGATCGACGCGCCGCGGTCGGCGACGCCGTAGCTGAACTGATGGATCGACGGCGCGTCTCGTGCTTGCCGGTCAGGCGCATGTGGTTGTCCGGACCATAGACTGCGATGTGGTCCTCGCGAGTTCTTCTCGAAGGCCTTCATCAAGGCCTCGAAATAGTCCTTGCCGCCGACTTCGCGCATATAGGCGGTCGAGAAATTGGCGTGCATGCCCGAGCCGTTCCAGTCGGTGTCGCCGAGCGGCTTGCAGTGGAACTCGATGTCGACGCCGTATTTCTCCGTCAGGCGGAGCAGGAGATAGCGGGCGATCCACATCTCGTCGGCGGCGCGCTTCGAGCCCTTGCCGAAAATCTGGAATTCCCACTGGCCCTTCGCGACTTCGGCGTTGATGCCTTCGTGGTTGATGCCGGCGAACAGGCAGAGGTCGAGATGCTCCTCGACCATCTTGCGCGCGATCGAGCCGACGTTCTTGTAGCCGACGCCGGTGTAATACGGGCCCTGCGGGGCGGGATAGCCGTTCGAGGAAAGCCGAGCGGACGCCCGTCCTTGTAGAAGAAATATTCCTGCTCGAAGCCGAACCACGCGCCCGGATCGTCGAGAATGGTCGCGCGCTTGTTCGAGGGGTGCGGGGTCTTGCCGTCGGGCATCATGACTTCGCACATGACCAGCGCGCCGTTCTTGCGGTCGCCGTCCGGGAACACCGCGACCGGCTTGAGCACGCAGTCCGAGCTATGGCCTTCCGCCTGCATGGTCGAGCTTCCATCGAAGCCCCAGAGCGGAAGCTGTTCGAGGGTCGGGAAGGCGTCATAATCCTTGAGCTGCGTCTTCCCGCGGAGATTCGGGACCGGCGTATAGCCGTCCAGCCATATGTACTCGAGTTTGTACTTCGTCATTGCGATCTCTCATCCCTTGATGATGCGAAGTTTGAGGAAGTTCCGTTGCGTGCCGGAAGGCCCAGGGTCGCCCCCGCCGCCGACGGCTGAGCGCAATTACGCATAATGCATGCCAGATGCCCCGCCGACGGGCCGATCGAGCATCGAAATCGATCAATTTTCAGCGGCGGCGTCCAATTCCGCCGCCGGGACGGGCCAAACCCGGAAATACCGGCGGCGTCCATCGCCGAAAGAATTCATGCGGCCAGGGCGCCAAAGAAAGAAGCAAAACGCAAATTGCTCATAATGTAAGCAAACACGTATTTTATTGAAGCTGTTGAGGCGAAACGCGCGAAACTGTGCTAAAAGCAGCAAATCGGACCGAATTTGGGTCGAAAAATCGGGAGAAAAGCGCCATGAACTCAGGATTTCAACGCCAAACAGCCAAAATTTTTCAATTTCCGCCGCGCGGGCGTGTCGGTCTCAGCGGATCCCGCAACGAGGCTAAATCCACGATTTCGTCTCATTCAGGACAAGTCTCCGAAGTCGCTTATAGCGGAGCTTGGTATCACGAAGCTGCCATTCGAGACACAGACCGCAACCGTAAGGGCTAATTATATTTATAACTACTAAATTTGACCACGTTATTTCTTGTACGACCTGCTCGGGGCAGACGGCGTTCCCGAGCAAAGCGCGACGCCCCTCGCCCGACCCTTGGACATGTTTGAACTATATTTGACTTCGTGGCGCCTACGAATTGGTCAAAGCGATCAATAATTAAGCGTTTGCGCGGTTCAGGCGCCGAAAATCGACCAGCCCATTCTCTTGGTGAGCATTTCGAGCGCGATTCGGCCCAGATGCGAGTTTCCCGAGGCGTCCAGTCCGGGCGACCAGACGGCGATCGAGGCTTTTCCCGGCGCGATGGCGAGAATTCCGCCGCCGACGCCGCTCTTGCCGGGCAAACCGACCCTGTAGGCGAACTCGCCCGAGCCGTCGTAATGGCCGCAGGTCAGCATGATCGCGTTGATGCGCCGCGCGCGCTCCGGCTGGACCACGGAAAGGCCGGTGGAGGGGTTTCGCCCGAGATGAGCGAGAAAGCGGCCCGCCATCGCCAATTGCCGGCATGACATCGCAATCGCGCAATGGTGGAAATAGACGCCGAGCGTATATTCGACCGGATTGTCCATCATCTCGAACGACTTCATGTAATGCGCGAGCGCGAAGTTGCGAAAGCCGGTGCGCTGCTCGGAGGCCGCGACCGCCTTGTCGATCGCGATCGTGGGATCGTCGGAGAGAAAGCGCATGAAGCGCAGGATTTCGCCGATCGCCTCGCGCGGTTGATGGCCGGAGAGGATGACGTCGGTGACGGCGATCGCGCCGGCGTTGATGAAAGGATTGCGCGGCTTGCCGCGCTCTCGCTCCAACTGGACGATCGAGTTGAACGGGCTGCCCGAGGGCTCTCGCCCGACCCGCCGCCATAGCCGGTCGCCGACCATTCCGAGAGCCAGCGTCAGCGTGAAGACCTTCGAAATGCTCTGGATCGAGAACGGGGTCTCGGCGTCGCCGCCGCTCGCGACGTTCCCGTCGGCGTCGACCACCGCCAAAGCGAACGCGGCTGGGTCGACGCGCGCGAGTTCGGGTATGTAGGACGCGACCTCGCCGCGATCGCTTCTGCGCCGCATCTCGTCGGCGATGTCTTTCACGACGGCGTCAAGCTGGGGCACGGAAGGCGAGTCTCGCTGCGATCGGGACAGACCCTACTGCAAACGCCGGACCAGGGCCGAAGCGAAGTTTCTCCGCGCCCGGCTCTTACGCCTGCGGCGGCGCCGTGGAGCCGAGCCCGAGCGAGCGCTGCACCATCACCGAATCCGTCCAATGGCCGAATTTGTAGCCGACCTGCGGGAGATAGCCGACCTGCCGGAAACCGAAGCGTTCGTGGATGCCGAGCGAGGCCTGATTGGCCGCGTCGATATAGCCGATCATCTGCCGGTACCCCGCCGCCGCGCAATAATCGATCAGCGCAGTCATCAGCAGGCGGCCGACGCCGCGGCGCAGATGGTCGTTGTGGACATAGATCGAGTGCTTGACTGTGTAGCGATAGGCCGGCCGCTTGCGGAACGGCACGGCATAGGCGTAGCCGAGCACCGCGCCGTTCTCCTCGGCCACGATATGCGGCAATTTGCGCCGGTGCATCGATTTGCGGCGCCTTTTGATGTCTTCGGCGTCGGGCGCCTCGATGTCGCCGGTATAGGCGGGATCGACGCCCTTCTTGATGTGATGAAGATAGATCGCGAGCATCGCCGGCACGTCGGCGTCGCGTGAAGGGCGCACGTTGATCGGCTGAACCTCGGGCTCAACGGCGCTCATCGACATCCCATCATCCCTCCCGAATCGTTCCGCCTCACTCGCGGACTACATAGGTGTGGAACCGGATTACTCCACTTGCGTCGATTTCGCGATAGAGGCCTTGAATTTCCAATTCGAAGCCGGGGAAGAGGTTGGAGGCGCGCTCGAACGCCTTGAGATAGTCGATCATCGGCTGCGCCCGCTCGTCGAGCCGCTCGCCGGGCACGATCGTCGCGATGCCCGGGGGATAGACGACGAACAGGGTCGTGGCGACGCGGCCCGCGATCTCGTCGATCGGGAGATAGTCGACATTGTTGCGCACGAGATGGCGCGAGGCCTCGCGCGGCGTCATGACCATATGCGGCAGATTTTCGGGCGAGAACTGCCGCCGTTGCAACTCGCTCACCCCCGCATCGCGGAAAAAGGCATGCATTTCGCCGCAGAGATCGCGCAGCCGCTTGCCGCGATAGCGCACCGGACGCTTGGCGACGAACTCCGGCATGACGTCGTCGAGCAGCCCGTTTTCGTCGTGCAGCCGCTTGAACGCGACGAGGGCAGAGACCAGCGTGCCGGCCTTGCTCGAACTCGACGCCCGGGGTCAGCAGGAACAGCAGCGAGTTGAGGTCGTTCTTCTCGGGCACGACGCGGTTCTCGCGCAGATATTGCGCCACGACCGGCGCCGGTATGCCGTGCGCCTCGTAGGCGCCGGTCTTGCGGTCGAAACCAGGCGTCAGCAGCGTGAGTTTGGCCGGATCGGTGATCGCGAAGCCGGGTTCGACCTGCGTGAAGCCGTGCCAGGGCGCGCCCGGCGCCAGCGCCCAGTATTTGGGATCGCGCGCGAGCAGGTCGGTCGACAGGCTCTCCCACGGCACGTTATGCGGGCGCGCGTCGCTGGCGACGTCGGGAATCTCGATCCGGTCGGGCACGAACGGGTCGAAGAACCATCGCCGCGCGGGATCGCGCTCCTTCTCCTCGAATTCGCGCCGGACTGCGCGCAGCTTCTTGCGCAACTCGATGCCGAGCCGGATCGTGTCGTCCCAGAGCACTTCGCCCGAGCGGCCCTTCATCATCTGCGCGCCGACGTCGAGCGAGGCGAACAGCGGATAGAACGGCGAGGTCGAGGCGTGCTGCATGAAGCCTTCGTTGAAGCGGCGATGCTCGACGCGCCGGCGCTGGCCCTTGATGTGACGATCCTTCATGTGGATCTGCGAGGCTTGCGAGAAGCTCGCGAGCTGCTTGTGGGTCGACTGGGTCGCGACGACGCCGGGAGATGTCTCGCCCAGGCCCTTCAGTCCCATCGCGAAGCGCCGCTCGTAGATCGGGTGGAACTTCATGAAGCCCGCCCAGGCCTCGTCGAACAGGATGTAGTCGCAGAGATGGCCGATCCGCTCGACGATGCTCTGCGCGTCATAGATCGTGCCGTCGTAAGTGCATTGCTCGATCACCGCGACGCGGAACGGACGCTCGCGCTTCCAGGCCCCGGGATCCTTGACGAGCGGATTGGCGCGGATGCGCTCGCGGATCGCGCTCTCGTCGAACGCGTCGGGCCGGATCGGCCCGATCAGGCCGTGGGCGTTGCGGTCGGTCGACATGAAGATCGGGATGCCGCCGCTGATCAGCAGCGCGCCGTGATGGGCCGCCTTGTGGTTGTTGCGGTCGAACAGGACGAGGTCTTCCTCGGCGATCAAATTCGTGAGCACGATCTTGTTCGAGGACGACGTGCCGTTGAGCACGAAATAGGTCTTCTCCGCGCCGAAGATGGCCGCCGCTTCCTTCTGCGCCTGCAGCGCCGGCCCTTCGTGGGTCAGGAGGTCGCCGAGTTCGAGCACGGAATTGTCGAGGTCGTCGCGAAAAATCGCCTCGCCCAGATGCTCCATGAAGATCCGCCCGATCGGCGAGCGATTATAAAAGATGCCGCCGTTGTGGCCGGGGCAGGTCCAGAGCTGGTTGCCCTCCTCGGCATAGTCGACCAGCGCGCCGAAGAACGGGGTCTTCAACGTCTCGGCATATTGCTTGAGGCGCGAGACCAAATTCTTGGCGATGAATTCCGGCGTCTCCTCGGCGAGGAAAACATAGCCGTCGATATAGTCGAGCACCTCGACCGGGATGTCCTCGAAGCGCTTGCCGCGCACCAGGATCACGATCGGCATGTCGAGGCCGCGCTTGCGCATCAGGTTGATCAGCGAGGCCGCCTTGCCCTCGATGCCCTTCTTGCCCCAGTCGACCACCATGCAGCCGATCGCCGCGTCGGTCTGAACAGCGATCTCGGCGTCATCGACGCGGCGCGCGCGCACCACCTGGAAGCCCATCCGCTCGATCGCCGCGATGATCTGGCTGACCCTGAGACCCTCGAGATCGTCGGCGTCGAAGTTCGGCGCGGAGAACAAGAAGGTGAAACGCTGGAAATAGTTCATGGCGAGGACGCCTTTGCGAGGGCAAGCGGACGGTCAGAATCGGCCGCCGGGTCTGCTGAGACATCACGCACATGACAGAAACGTGACAGTTCGGGAAGCGGAGTCGATTTTAGGGTCGCCGGGAGACGCTGGCGGGGGGACCGCGCCGCGAACATCAGAACACCGCGTGATCGCCGCGCTCGAGCGTGGCTTCGCCGCGGATCAGTCTTGCGTAGAAGTCGAACAGGGTTTCTCGCCCGGCCGAGGGGGTCGCTGCGGCGTCGTAGCGGCCGGCGGCGGGGTCGAATACGAGCATGGACTCGGTCGCGTAATAGCGGCCGATGCGGGCCAGTTCGGCCTTGTCGCGCAGGGACGGCGAAAGGCGTCCGAGCGTCGCCAAGACGGCGATGATCGCATCGAGCATGCGGACCGGGACGCTTCTGAACCTCGGCGGCATTCCCAACAACTCGAACAATTTTTCGCCCTGTTCGCGCGGCGTGATCGCTTCGCCCGGACCGCCGATCGGCAGGATGCGGTTCCAGCGGCTCTCGTGGTCGAGACAATCGGCCAGGAAGTCCGCGAGATCCCCGTCGCTGATCGGCTTGCAGGCGGTGAGCCTGCCATCGCCGAACATCAGAAAAGGCTTGCCGCGCTTCAGCCGCTCGATCTGGCCGCTCAGCGATTTGAAATAGGCGGTCGGGCGGACGATCGAATAGGTCATCCCCGACGCGACGAGTTCGCGCTCGAAGGCGAGTTTCGCGTGCTGGAAGGCGAGCCGAGGCTTTTGCACGCAGATCGCCGAAAGCTGCACGAAATGCGAAACCCCGGCTTCCCCGGCCGCGGCGAGCGCATGTCTGTGAGCTTCGTAGTCGACCCTCCAGGCGTCCGCCGGCGCGCCGGTGCGCGAGGCGAGGCAGGAGACTAGCGCGTCAAACCGTTCGCCGCGAAAGCCTTCACGGCGCAGCGAAGCGAGGTCGGTCGCCTCGCCAAATCTGACTTCGACGCCGGCCAGACGCTTGGCCGCCTCCTCCGGCGTCCATCGGCCGCCAACTCCGGAACGCGGCCGCACAAAGCCAACGACGCAATGGCCGCGCGCCGCCAGCGCCCGCGCCGTCGCCTCGCCGATCGAGCCTGTCGCGCCCAGCAGCAACAGTTTTTTTGGCGTTGGCGACAAAGCGGAATGCGCGCACATGATCCATCTGAGCCCTAGGCTGCGGCTTTAGCATAGCCGGCGCGCCGCTCCCTCGCACGCTGCCGCCGCGACCGGAGTTACGATGAGGCCGCGCTCTGCGCCTGCGGGCCGGGTTGGCGGATCTGCGCCCGGTTCGCAGCGCGCGTCCTCATTCGCGGCGCGCCGCATCCTGCGCCGGATCGGGGCCATGGCGACGAGGGGTGTTTTCGGAACTGACCAAAGATTGCGAAGTCCGTCGAAAAGGTCGGCGATCGCCCCGCCAGCCCATCATCGCGAAGGCTTGGCAATGAGGGCGCCTCAGCGGCTACGGCCGTTTGAGATCCGAATCATCAACGAACTGATCGCCATGACTGCGAAAAAGAGGATCGTCCCGGACACAGCGCCATGGAGCGGGATTCGGATCAGAGTGCCGGTGCGATCGCCTTCGAAAAAGTCGAAAAGCCCCATAAGAAACCCGCAGCCGCCGCCGATTGCGACGAACACCGCGGCCACCGGCGACCAATAGGCCACATCTGATCCTGTCATCGAAGGCCTCCGACACGGCCGCCCAATCTTGACCCGCGAGCGGCAAAGCGGCCCGAACTTGCGCCGACAATCCCGCTTGTGGGCGCTTCACGCTTCTCTATTCATGCATCAAGTTCTCGTATCCGGCTACCGTAGATAGCGCCTGTAGTCAGTTCTGGCCAGTTGAATATTCGCCGGGCCGGCGCGTGAGCTCTCAATCGAGTGGACAGTCTTGTCGGGTTGACAGACCCGGGCTCGGGCGCGTCGCTCGTACGAACTGCCCCCACGCAGGGGGCCGCAATTCGGCCGCCGCGTCACGGGCCCAGTCGTTTCAGACCTGCCGTTGTCGGGGGAACTCGACCCAAACTCAAGACTGTGGCCTGCATCCCATTGGCGCGTTCCGGGGTTCCGCCTAGCCGCTATTGCGGAGCGAAAGCGGCGCGATGCGCCGGACTGTCAAACCAACCGCCCTGCCCCGCATCCCGCCCCGGCGCTCCCGGGCTAGCGCCTTCTCCCCGTGCGAAACGGGGAGAAGGAACCTCGCGGAGCGCTTCGAAATTTCTCCCGAAACGCTGCGCGCGCGAAGAACTCAATTCATCTTGATGCCGTTCTCGGCGCGGTACTTCTTGAAGACGACGTCGATCGCCTGAATGACCTTCTTGTCCTGGTTGGCCTTGCAATACTCAATCACCTGATGTTCCAGGGTCATCGCGCGGTCGACCTTCATCATGTGCTTATGGCCGAGCCCGTTGTACCAGCCGCTGTACCAGGTCGTCAGGTGGTCGGCGTCCTCCTGGAAGGTGTTGGCGAGCTGCGCGCAAGTCAGCTTCTGGACGTCGATATAGCCGTCCTTGTCGGCATAGGCGGTAAGATCGACCGGATCGGCCTTGGCGGCTCCCGCCGCGGCGAGCGTCGCCGCAATCGCCATCATCGCAAACTTATTCATCAGTCTTTCCTTCCCAGTATTTGGTGTTGGTTGATTACCGAGCCATTGGCCTCGGCCCCACGCCCGTAAAAAACCGGGCGTGAACCTGTGCTTTTCTCCGGAGATTTGCAACTGCATTTCGCTCGTCCTCGACAGCTTTGAGGGCGAATCCGCGTTGCCCGGGTCCCGACGGCTTTATGTCTCGCGTTAATCCTGTTATTCGGGTGCGGGAACGCGGCCTTGACGAGACCGCAGTTCGACGCAACGCCTTTGAACTCAAATGATAAATCAGCATCAGGGGAATTCGATGATCACGAGACGTCTATGGATTGCCGGCGCCGCCTCCTCGGTTTCGGCCGCGGCGATGCCGGTTCCGGAGGCGGCGGCGCAGATCCCGCCCGGCCAGGCTTTTTCGCCGCGAGGGACATAGCGGAAGCCGGCTATGTCTTCGGCCTGCCGCTGGTGATGAACTACGCGGTCATGTACGATTTCGTGATCGACAAGACTTCGAGCCAGTACAAGTCGCCGTTCAATGTGCTGACCAGCGCCGCCAACGTTTTCACCTACAAGGACACGGCGGTCGTCACGCCCAACAGCGACACGCCGTATTCTTTCGTCTGGATGGACTTGCGCGCCGAACCGTTCGTGATCTCGGTTCCTGCGATCGACGCGCATCGCTATTACTCGGTGCAGCTCTGCGACGGCAATACCTATAATTACGGCTATATCGGCACGCGGGCGACCGGCTCGGACGCCGGCGACTATCTCGTGGTCGGGCCCGACTGGAAGGGCGAGGCGCCGGCCGGCGTCAAGAAAGTCTTCCGCTCCAGCACGCAGCTTTCGGCCGCTATTTTCCGCACCCAGCTCTTCGATCCCGCCGACATCGACAACGTCAAGAAGATACAGGCCGGCTACCGCGCCCAGCCGCTGTCGTCCTTCCTCAAGCAGGCCGCCCCGCCCGCGCCTCCGGCCTTCGCGTTTCCGACATTCTCCAAGGAACTCGCCAAGACCAACTTCTTCGAGTTTCTCGACTTCGCCTTGCAATATACTCCGCCGGCGCCGAACGAGGCCGAGATCCGCGCGCAGCTTGCGAAGATCGGCGTAGGCCCGGGCAAGACATTCAATTTCAAGGATCTTCCGCTCGCCCAGAAACTGGAAGTGGCCCTCGGGCTCAGGCGCGGCAAGGCGAAAGTCGACGCGGCGGTCGCCAAGACGGGCGCGATCATCAACGGCTGGAACGTGGCCGCCCCCTTCGGCGACGCTGAGCATTTCAATGGCGACTGGTTGCTGCGCGCCGTCGCCGCGCAGGCCGGCATTTACGGCAACACCGCCGAAGAGGCGATGTACCCGGCCACGCGCATCGACGGCTCGGGAAAGCCGATCGATTGCAGCCGCAACGCCTATGCGATCACTTTCCCCGCCGGCGGCCTGCCGCCGGTCAACGCGTTCTGGTCGGTGACGATGTATGACAGCAAAACGCAATTGCTGATCAAGAATCCGATCGACCGCTATCTCATCAATTCGCCGATGCTGGCGAACATGAAGAAAAACGCCGACGGATCGCTGACGATCTATATCCAGAACAAATCGCCGGGCGCGGAGCGCGAGGCGAACTGGCTGCCGGCGCCGGCCGGCCCGGTCTATCTGGTCATGCGGCTGTATTGGCCCAAAGACGGCTCGCCTTCGATCCTGCCGCCCGGCAAGGGCGATTGGAAGCCGCCGCCGGTGCTGCTCGCCGCGCATTGAGGACAGTCCGGGACCGGTCGTTTTAGTCCCCGCCCGCGGGCCAGGTAGACCCTGCGCGAAAACTCACGAGGGAGCGCACCTGTGCCCGTTTCCGAGCCAACCGGCCGCGTCGCCATCGTCACGGGAGCGGGACGCGGGCTCGGGCGCGCGATGGCGCTCGGATTGGCGCGCGCCGGCGCGAGCGTCATTGTCATCGCCGCGCGCGAGGCGGCCGAGATCCACGGGGTCGCCGAGGAGGCCGCGCGCGAATTCGGTCCGGACCGGGTCGTGCCGCTCCTCGCCGACGTCACGCGCGAGGCCGACGCGGCTCGAGCGGTCGAGACGGCGCTCGCGTGTTTCGGGCGGCTCGACATTCTCGTCAACAACGCCGGGCGCGGCATGAAATATGTCAGCCAGGACTTCCTGACCCAGCCGACGCGCTTCTGGGAAACCTCGCCCGAGGCGTGGCGGCTCGTGATCGAGGCCAATGTCAACGGCCCGTTCCTGATGGCGCGCGCGGCCGCGCCGGTCATGATCCGGGCTGGCTGGGGGCGGATCGTCAACATCTCGATGAACCACGAGACGATGCGCCGGCGCGGCTTCTCGCCCTACGGCCCTTCGAAAGCCGCGCTGGAGTCGGAAACCATCATCTGGTCGCAGGATCTCGCGGATAGCGAAGTCACGGTCAACGCGCTGCTGCCCGGCGGCGCGACCCTGACCGGCATGATTCCCGCCCGCGTCCCTGACGCCCTGCGCGCGCAATTGCTCTCGCCCGAGATCGTCATCCCGCCGCTCGTCTGGCTGGCCTCCGACCTCTCCAACGGCGTGACCGGCAAGCGCCTCGTCGCGACGCGCTGGCGCGCCGACCTTCCCGTCGGCGAAGCGGCGGCGCGCGCGATCGATGCGGCGGGATGGCCCTGATCGCGAGCGTTCAGGCCCCGGCCACCGCCATCAGCACTTGACCCTGCTCGACGGTCTGGCCGACCTTGGCGGCCAGCCGCTCGATCCGCCCGGCCATCGGCGCGGTCAGCGCGTGCTCCATCTTCATCGCCTCGACGACGGCGAGCCGCGCGCCTTCGGCGACCTCCTCGCCGTCCTCGACGAACAGCGCGATCACGCGGCCATGCATCGGCGCGACGATCTCGCCGCTGTGCTCGCCCTGCCCCGCGACGCCGCCTTCGAGCGGATCGACCAGGGCGACATGGGTCTGCCGCCCGCCGCTCAGCGCGACCACGCCGTCGGAAACCGGGTGCAGCGTCGCGGCGGGCCCGCCGATCGGCCCGGGATCGCGGCCGTCGTGAAACGCGAAATGCAGGCCGCCGGCGCCGCTGATCGCAACGAGCCGCTCGAGCTTGCCCTCGACGCGCGCCTCCAGCGGCACGCGCCGAACGCCGGTCAGCTCGAACGAATCCGCGACCGACCAGGGATCGACCGCGCCTTGCGTCGGCGGGGCGTTCATGCGCGCGCGCCAGAGATATTCGGTCGCCGCGAGCGTCGCGCGCCGATCGAGCTCGCGCGGCGCGGCGCCGAGCGCGGCGAGATTGGCGTCGATGAAGCCGGTGTCGTAGCCGCCCGCCGCCACCTCGGGCGAGGTCAGCAGCGCGATCAGGAAGGCGATGTTGGTCTTGGGGCCGATCACCACAGCCGTTTGCAGCGCTTCGACGAGCCTGGCCAGCGCGGCTTTGCGAGTTTCGCCATGCGCGATCAGCTTGGCGATCATCGAATCGTAGAACGGCGTCACGGCGTCGCCTGCCTCGACGCCGGCGTCGATCCTCAGGCCCTTGCCTTCCGGGCCGAGCTTCAGCGCCGCGATCCGGCCGGGCGAGGGCAAAAAGCCGGTCTCCGGATCCTCCGCGCAGAGCCGCGCCTCGATCGCGGCGCCATGGGCGCGAATCTCGTCCTGCTTGAGCGGCAGCCTCTCGCCCGCGGCGACGCGCAATTGCCATTCGACCAGGTCGAGCCCGAGGATCGCCTCCGTGACGGGATGCTCGACCTGCAGACGCGTGTTCATCTCGAGGAAATAGAAATTCTCCGGGCCGAGCCCATGCGCGGCGTCGACGATGAACTCGACCGTGCCCGGCGCCGACATAGCCGACGGCCTTCGCCGCCGCGACCGCCGCCGCCGTCATGGCGTTGCGGGTGGCCTCGGGCAGGCCCGGCGCCGGGGTCTCCTCGATCACCTTCTGGTGGCGACGCTGCAGCGAGCAATCGCGCTCGAAGAGATGCACGACGTCGCCGTGTTTGTCGCCGAACACCTGCACCTCGATGTGGCGCGGCGAGACGATGTATTTCTCGATCAGCACCCGGGGGTCGCCGAATGCCGCCGCGCCCTCGCGCGAGGCCAATTCCAGCGCGGCTTCGAAGTCCATATGCGCGTCGACCCGCCGCATGCCGCGCCCGCCGCCGCCCGCGATCGCCTTGATCAGGACGGGGTAGCCGATCTCGTAGGCCTTCTCCTTCAGGAATTTCGGGCTCTGGTTGTCGCCGTGATAGCCCGGCACGACCGGCGCGCCCGCCTTGACCATCAGCGCCTTGGCGGCGCTCTTGAGCCCCATCGCGCGCATCGCCGAAGCCGGCGGCCCGACGAAGGCGATGCCCGCGCTTTCGCAGCGCTCGGCGAATTCCGCGTTCTCGCTCAAGAAACCGTAGCCGGGATGCAGGCACTGAGCGCCCGCCGCGAGGGCCGCCTCGACGATCGCCTCGCCGTCGAGGTAGCCCTTCGCCCCCTCCCCCACTTCGACCGTCTCGTCCGCCATCCGCGTGAACAGAGCGCCGCGATCGGCGGGCGTGTGCAGGGCGATCGTGCGAAGCCCCATCCGCGTCGCGGTTCGGATGATGCGGCAAGCGATCTCGCCACGGTTGGCGATCAGGACGTTGGCGAACATGGCGTCTCCCCGGATGTTCGGGCAGCTATAGCGGCATTGCCGCGCAATAGAAATTGCCGATCGCAAGGCGCTGCGCAGGCGTTGCGGCCCGGCCGGCCTCGTAGGCTGCGGCTTTGCGCGCGAGGGTTCCGGGAACATCGCTCGCCCACGCGAAACCCGCGGGCGCCCGCTAATCCCGGGCCCATGCGGCCGAACCCACCGAAGGCAATCGGACCCTCCGATAGTCAGGCCGGCGCGGACCCCTTCGAGCCCTGCGCGGCGGCGTTCGCTTTCCTCATCCATGTTGCGGCGACCGGCATCAGGATCAGCGCCGACACGAGAACCAGAATGATCGCCATCGTGAAAACCTGATGCTCCGCCGGGAAGTTGCGAATTCCAACCGCTAGCGCCGCCGAAACGCCGCGCCATGCGGTATTCAGCGCCAGATCGTTGGAGCGAATGCGGCCCGGGCCGCCGAGGAGCGCGCCAAAGATCAGACAGCCCACCACCAGGAGCGCCGCGGCGAGGATGGCGTGCGATCCGACGGTCGCGATGATTTCCTCATAGTGAACGACGGCGAACAGCGCCACGGCCGCATAGATCAGAATTGAGGCGAGCCGGTCGAGCGGAGGCGCGACCTTCTCAGCAAAGGCCGCGAACCTCGAACGCACCAGCAGACCGACGGCGAGCGGCAGGATGATCAATACGAAGAGAGGCTTGATGATCTCGATCGGATCGACTTTGACCCCTGGCAACAGGACCGGCAGCATGATGGGCATGTAGACGACCGTAGCCACGCTCAGCAGCGTCATCACGGCCAAGGAATAAGCTGCGTCGCCGCGCGCCGACTGCGAAAGCTTGGTCACGAACGGATCGCCCGCCGAGCAGGCAAGCAAATCAAGCCGAGCGCGAGACCGTGCTCGAGTTCGAGGCCGTGGACCAGCAGATAGGCGAGCGCGGGCGCCAGCACGAAGTTGGCCACGAGCGCCTTGAGCGTGGCGCCCACATCGCGCAGCGGCGTGACGATATCCCGCAACGTCAATTCCAGGCCCAGCGCGAACATATTGTCGACGACGAACGCGAATACGAGCCAGTTCGGCAGCTTTTCGAGGAATTCGTGCATGACAGTCTCCGCTGTGCGAACAGCTTGAGCCCCTCGGTCGCACGCAGTCTCGGCGAGGCGCGTCCTGAGGCCCGTCTGAACGAGTCGTCCGGCGCCACGCGGCCGAACGGGTCGCATTCCCGGATTTAAAAGAGCGGGGCGCTTGCGCGGTCTGGTTAGCAAAAGACCTATCGGCGGGCTTGACACATTGCGACAGCACAGCGGGAAATTGCGGCGCCTGCGAAACGTCCCGCGCAAGGCCCGAGGGGGACGATGAACGGATTGGCCAAGCCGCCGAACCCCGCCAGCGGGCGCAGGCGCGGGCAAGCGCCCTGGCCTCGCCTTAACCCCGGGGCGACGCGCGTCGGCGACCGAATTGTCCACTCAGTGTCCGCCGTCCCGGAAACGGCATGGCGCGCGGCCGTCGCGGATCCCGCCGTCGACGCAATCCAGGTCCGGCGGATGGACGCGGCTGCGCAACCCCCGCCCGCGCCCGACAGTATTTGGAAACGCATTTGGCGAATCGAGCGGCCGAGGCGCGCCGCCGGGCGCCCGCTCACGAACTCCGTGGCGTGAAGGCCGCCTCGATCTCTTTGGAGGCCGGGATGCCGGCGAAACCGTCAAAGCGCCCGTGCTCCGCGATATCGCGCGCCGCGCGCATGAAGCCGCCCCAGGCGGCCCGGGCGAGCGCGGCGCCGGTCGAAATCCGCTTGACGCCGAGGTCCTCGAACTCGGCCAGGGTCAGGCCCGGCGCGCCGACGACGACGTTGACCGGCAACTTGCCGGCGACGCGCACGACCGCCGCGACGTCCTCGCGCGTCCTCACCCCCGGCGCGAAAATAACGTCGGCGCCCGCTTCGGCGAAGGCCGAGAGCCTTCGCAGAGCCTCGGCGAGGCCGCCCCCGCCGGGAACCCAGACGCACTCGCTGCGCGCGGTCAACAGCACCCGTTCGCCGCTCGCGTTGATTGCGGCGCGGGCGGCGCGGAGCCGTTCGACAGCTTCGTTGAGCGAATAGAACGGGGCCTGGGGATCGCCGGTATAGTCCTCGATCGAGAACCCGGCGACGCCGGCGCCGATGACCAGGCGCGCGCTCTCGTACACCCCGTCGGGGTCGCTGGCGAAACCGGCTTCGAAATCGGCGTTGAGCGGCAGGTCGGTCGCCGCCGCGAGTTCGCCGATGTGCTTGAGGGCGTAAGCGCGGTTGACGCCGTTGTCGGGACGCCCCGCCGCAAAGGCCATGCCGGCGCTGGTCGAGGCAAGCGCCTTGAAGCCGAGCGAGGCAAGGAACTTCGCCGAACCCAGGTCCCACGGATTGGGGGTCACGAAACAGCCGGGCGCGGCATGCAGCGCGGCGAAACGGGCGCGTTTCTCGGCGGTCGTCGGCGTCATCGGCGTGTGTCTCGCGCTGCAGGTTGCGGCGCAAGCCTAGCATATCCCGCCGGGGCGGCATCCAACATTTCCGGCTTCTGCCGAAGTCGGAGGGCGATCTGACGCTCTCTCTCCGGGCCTGTCGGGATAGGACAGGGATTGAATTCTTCGGTAAGGAGAAACAAGTCCTGCGGGTCGTACGGGAAGGGCGCGCGCACCTCAGGCGACATCCAGAGTTACGGCTCAAACGCGGCGCTCGGCCGCATGAGAGGAAACGCCATGACGAACACCACTCCCAAAAAGTTCCTTGCCCTCTACCTCGCCCCGGCGTCCGTGCTGGAGGACTGGGCAAAGACCGACCCGGAAATCCGGAAGCCCGCGGAGCAAAAGATGCAGGCGGAGTGGCAAACGTGGATGGCCAACCATGCAAAGTCGATTACGCTCACGGAAGCCGGCGGAAAAACCAAGCGGGTTTCGCCAAACGGGGTTGCCGACGCGAAGAATGAGATCATGCTGTACTCGTTCGTCGAAGCGGAATCGCACGAGGCCGCCGCGAAGATGTTCGAAACTCATCCGCATCTGCAGATACCTCAGGCCTCCATCGAAGTGATGGAAGTCCGGTCGATGGGTCCGTTGTAGGCCCCGCCGCGGCGATATTTTCGCGCTCTTTGGATGGAGGGCCGGCCGGCGCCTATCGAGCGAAGCAGTAGGCGGCGATGCACACCAGCGCGAGGACGGCCAGAAGTCGGGCCAGAAGCGAGACGCCTCCGACCTCGATCTCGTCGGTCTCGTCGCGATGAAGACGCGGTTTCATCGGGGAACCCCTGGATTGGCCGCCTCGACGGCGCCGCCGGACCGTCTGCGGTCGGTCCTCGAAACGGCAGCCTCAGCTCTCCGGGAGCTGGACCCGCTCAAACAAATGCCCCGCGACACACAGAGATGCTTGTCGCGGGGCGCATCTGCCCGGGTGGCCGATCATTCTTTCAATGAACCAGGACAGACGGCGCGGCGTCCGACCCGAAGGCTCGGACGCCGCGTTCGCCGTGCTTGCGGACGGATTGGAGGGCTCAATGCCTCAATGGCCGACAGCCGTCTTGATTTCGTCCGCCATTCTTCTGGTTTGGCCGGCCATCGGCCGCGCGACGTGACGAAGGCCCGGCGCGGCAGGGACGCGGCGGTTCGGCCTGCGCCGCCCAATCGCGCCCTACCCCCGCTCACTCCACAAAATACTCCTCGTCGATGCGCTTGACTTCATAGGCTCGCCTTGACGCGCACGCCGACGCGATGGCGGATCATCAGGTTGGCGAGTTCCGGGCCGTCGATCAGGACGACCCGCTTGGAGAGCCGGGTGATGAACTCATAGGCGGTCGCGGGAAAATAGCGAGGTCGTCACGAACACGCCCTTGGTGGCGCGATGGCCTTCAAGGCCGCCGACGAAATCGCGGACTTCGCTCAGCGGCACGCGATTTCTCCTGCGCGAAGCGCTTGGCCTGGACATAGACGACGTCGAGCCCGAGTTCGTCCTCCTTGATGACGCCGTCGACGCCGCCGTCGCCGACCCGCCCGAGCGCGCGGCCCATTTCCAGCCGTCCGCCGCCATAGCCCATGCGCACCAGGAGATCGACGATCAGGCGCTCGAAGAAGGCGGGCGTGAAGGCGTAAACGCGCTCGATGATTTCGCGCGCGAGTTCGGCGTTGAGCATCTCGAAATTGGCGACGATCTGCTGTTCCGGGTTCTCCCGGACGGTCGCCTGCAGCTCCTCCTCGCGCGTGGTCTGCCGCTCGCGCCATTCGACGAATTCGGGATAGCGATTGAGCACATGGATGTCGATCTCCTCGATCTCTTCGGCCAGAAGTTCGCACGCCCGTTCGGTCCCGCGCACGAAGCCGCGGCGCGTCGCCTCCAGCAGCCCCGCTTTGACCAGATAGGACCGCGCCCAGTTGAGCCGGCTGGAGAACAGCGTCTGCGCGCCCTTCTCCAGCGTGCGGGCAAGGTCGTCCGGCGTGAGCTTCAGGAGCCTGGCGACATCGTCCTCGAGCTTGGAGACGTGCAATTCGTCCATCCGCCGGCAGGCGCATTGCAAGGCCGGCAGCATCAGCTCCTGGAAAGTCGGCAGACCCATTTTGGCTCGAACTCCTGCGCTCTACATACGAAACACCCCGAACCGCGTCGTCTCGCTCGGCGCGTTCAGGCAGGCGGAGAAGGCGAGGCTGAGGACCCGGCGGGTTTGCGAAGGCGCGATCACGCCGTCGTCCCATAGCCGCGCGGTGGCGAAATAGGGCGAGCCCTCGCTCTCGTAGCGCGCTCGGATCGGCGCCTTGAAGCGCTCTTCCTCCTCGGCCGGCCAGGTCTTGCCCTCCGCCTCCAGCGCGTCGCGCCGAATGGTCGCGAGCACGCTGGCGGCCTGCTCGCCGCCCATCACGGAGATGCGCGCATTGGGCCAGGTGAACAGGAAGCGAGGCCCGTAGGCGCGCCCGCACATGCCGTAATTGCCGGCGCCGAACGAGCCGCCGACGATCAGCGTGATTTTGGGCACGCGAGCGCAGGCGACCGCCGTGACGAGCTTGGCGCCGTCCTTGGCGATGCCGCCCGCCTCATAGCGCTGGCCGACCATGAAGCCGGAGATATTCTGCAGGAACAGCAACGGCACGCCGCGCTGCGCGCAGAGCTCGATGAAATGCGCGCCCTTCAACGCGCTCTCCGAGAACAGCACGCCGTTGTTGGCGATGATGCCGATCAGCATGCCGGAGAGCCGCGCGAAGCCGGTCACCAGCGTCGTTCCATAGCGCGCCTTGAATTCGTCGAACTCGGAGCCGTCGGCGAGGCGCGCGATGATCTCGCGCGCGTCGGTCTGGCGGCGCAGGTCCATCGGCACGATGCGCTCGAGCTCTTCTACCGGATGCAGCGGCTCGCGCGGCGCCGTGATGTCGTGCTCGCTCTTGGCGCGCCGGTTGAGGTTGGCGACCGCGCGCCGGGCGAGTTCCAGCGCATGCGCGTCGTCGCGCGCGAGCGCGTCGGCGACGCCGGAGACGCGGGTGTGCAGGTCGCCGCCGCCGAGGTCCTCGGCCGAGACGGTCTCGCCGGTCGCGGCCTTGACCAGCGGCGGACCGCCGAGAAAGATCGTGCCCTGCTTCTCGACGATGATGGTTTCGTCCGACATCGCGGGAACATAGGCGCCGCCCGCGGTGCATGAGCCCATGACCACCGCGATCTGGGAAAGGCCTGCCGAGGACATGCGCGCCTGATTGAAGAAGATGCGGCCGAAATGTTCGCGGTCGGGGAAAACTTCGGACTGATGCGGCAGATTGGCGCCGCCGGAATCGACGAGATAGACGCATGGGCAGCGCGTTCTCAGCCGCGATTTCCTGCGCGCGAAGATGCTTCTTGACCGTCATCGGGATAATAGGCGCCGCCCTTGATCGTCGGATCATTGGCGACGATCATCGCCTCCCGGCCCTCGATGCGCCCGATTCCCGCAATCAGCCCCGCCCCGTGCACGTCGCCCTCGTACATGCCGAACGCCGCCAGCGCGCCGATCTCCAGAAACGGCGAGCCCGGATCGATCAGGCGCGCGACGCGTTCGCGCGCCAGCAGCTTGCCGCGCGCGATATGGCGCTCGCGAGCGCGGTGCGACCCGCCCTCGGCCGCCGCCGCGCGGCGCTCGGCAAGCTCCGCCAGCGGCCGCGCGCCATAGCGCGGCGTTCGCCTCGTCGCCTGCGGCATCGGTCCGCGGCGCGGTTTTCAGAATCGCCATCGCCCTTTATTCTCCCTATTCTACATTATAATTACGATCATGTCAGATCGGCCTCGAGATGACGTAGCGTAATGGTTTATGCTTCGTTGCCGAACTTCGTTCGGCGGATCGGCGCGACCTCGGATATCGCGCTCGGACCAGGATTGCGAGCCGGATCAGGTCAGCGACGGCCCGGCCGCGGCAGGGACGGGACGGGTGTCGTGCACGCGGGCATAGTCGACATGTCGCATGCCGTCTTCGTCCAGCCGGAAAATGTCGACGAACTCGTGGCCCGGCCGGACGTCCTGCGCGGCGAAGGTCTCGCGCGCATGCACCATCTGCGCCGAAGTCTCGTCGAGGCCGTTGATGCTCACGACAAAATTGATCTCGCTCGCCAGCAGGTCGGCGTCGGAGATCCCGAAGATCGGGCTCTCCATGTCGATCGGATGAAACAGCGTCCAGCTCAGCGCGAACATCGGATTCTCGCTGCGGATCAGCTTCATCGGCTGGAACCCGATGAAGCGGCGCCCCTCGGCGGTCACGATCGGGCCGAGCATCCACAGCTTTGCCGTCGCCTCCGATAATGAAGCTGTTGCGCGCATTGGCGATGCGGAAGGTCAAGGTCGGCAACGCCGTCGTGACTGGCGATGACCGGATTGCGCGCGAAGATCAGCCGCGCGCGCGGCCGGGAAAAGCGCGCGAACACCAGCCCGGTCATCACCGCCAGCAGCACCAGGCCGACGAAATTCTCGCTCGTCGCGACGAGGTGGCCGTAGCATCGTCTGCGGATGCATGTCGCCGTAGCCGACGGTCGAGGTCGTCTCGACGCTGAAGAAGAACAGATCGCCGAAATTGCCCGGCCGCGCGTTGGCGATCGGATCCCCGCCGATCATGTAAACAAGCGCGAAGACGGCGTTCGAGGCCACGAAAGCGGCCGCCAGCGACGCGAAGAACGTCGGCCAGCTCACGGTCATCGCGTCGTGATAGAAATCGGTCCAGAAATTGTGTTCGAGGCCCTCGGCGATGATGCGCCGATCGCCGATCGAGCGCACGCGGGCGCGCGGCGCTTTCCGCTGGCGGCCCGGGCGCGCCGAGCGAGCCACTTTTTCAAATGACGTCGTATTTTGCTATCCGCCACGGTTCCGCCTCGGCGTCGGCGATCCAAGCTTTCCATGCCGGCAGCGCCATGACCGCATCCATATAGGCGCGCGTTTCCGGCTCGACCGGGACGTCGTAGACGTGCAGCCGGTTGACCACCGGCGCGAACATCGCATCCGCCGCGCAGAACTTGCCGAACAGGAACGGGCCGGCCTTGCCAAAACTCTTGCGCGCCCGCGCCCAGGCCGCCTCGATCCGCGCACGTCGGCCTCGACTTCGCGGCGTCAGCGCGATCTCTGCGCACCGGGCGGATGAACTGGGTCGGGCAATGTTGCCGCAGCGCCTGGAAACCCGCATGCATCTCGCTGGCGAGCGAGCGGGCATGCGCTCGCGCGCCCTTCGCCTTGCGGCCAGATCGCCTTTTCCGGATATTGCTCGGCGATATATTCCAGGATCGCCAGCGATTCCCAGACCTCGACGGCGCCGTCGCGCAGCGACGGGCATTTGCCGGTCGGCGAGTATTCGAGCATGCGCGCGCGCGTTTCGGGCTGGTCCATCGGGATGACGACCTCCTCGAACGGAATATGGAAATGGGCCAGCAGGATCCACGGCCGCAGCGACCAGGACGAATAGGCCTTGTTGGCGATGATCAGCTTCAGCGGCATGGCGCGCCCCCTCGCGGCGTGGTCCCTACCTGCAAGCGCGCAAGAGCCGAGTCAAGCGGGTGTGCGCGCGCTGGGTTCCGGCCGGCTTCCGACGCCGAACCGCCTTGACCGCAGGCCCCGCGCCGCCGCAGGGAAGGCGCATGACCCGCGATCCGAACCCGCCCGATTCGAGCCCGACGCTGGAAGGCGTGATCCTGAAACTCTGCGCCGAGGCCCGGCCCGGCCGCACCATCTGCCCGACCGACGCCGCCCAGGCCTTCGCAGCGGCGCGCAACGAGGGCGAACTCGGCTGGCGCTCCCACCTGCAGGCGGTCCGCGGCTCCGCCGTGCGGCTCGCCGAAGCCGGCCGGATCGTCATCTATCGCAAGGGCAAGCCGGTCGATCCCCACGATTTTCGCGGCGTATACCGGCTTGGCGCGCCCCGTTCCGAGTGAGTCAGGGCGCGGGGAACGCATCGTCGATCTTGCCGGCGATGCGGTAGGCGACGAGGCCCGTCCATTCGTGCACGGCGAGATCGAAAGCATTGAGTTCGCTCAGGCGGACCACGTTGGCGAGCGCGTCGCGTCCGTCGCCGTAGGTGCGATAGTCGACGGGATAGGCGATCACGTTGAAGCCCGCCTTGCGGAACAGCGCCATCGCGCGCGGCATGTGATAGGCCGAGGTCACCAGCAGCCAGGTCTGGTCCGGTTTCGGCTGCAGCATCGCCGCGCTGAAGCGGGCATTTTCATCGGTGTTGCGCGAGGACGGCTCCACCGCGACGCGGGCGGGATCGACCCCCATGGCGACGAAAAGATCTTTGCCGAAATAGGCCTCGGACTTGTTGGCGCCGCCGCCGAACGGCTGAGGATCGCCGCCGGTGTAGACGATGCGCGCCTCGGGAAAGCGGCGGGCCAACGCGACGGCCTCGGTCACGCGCGACCCCGCATCGCCGACGACCACCTGCCCGCGGGCGCTGGACAGCGCGTCGTCGATCGCGCCGCCGAGCACGATGACGCCATAGGGCGGTTTCATCCCTGCGGGCGGCGGGGGGAAGCGCTGCTCGAGCGGTTGCAACAGCAATTGTCCGATCGGAGCGACTTCGACCAATAGCAATCCGATCGCGCAGGCCAGCGCCAGACGCCGACCGCCGACGGGATAGCGCCGCATCGCCAGCGCGCCGGCGACCGCGCCCACGATCAGCAGATTGATAGGTTCCGCCAGAAGCCAGAGCAGCTTCGAGGCCAGCAAAAACATCGAACGATCCTGACTGCCCGCGCGGGCCCGCCCGCGTGTGGCCGAAGGCCTACACCGAACTCCGGGCGCGCCGCCAGACCGCGCGGATCGCGCCGATGGAACGCATTTTACTGATATAAAATGATAAAATAATAGTTACACGAAATCGGCTCGGCCGGTTATGAATGAGGTCCGAAGCGCCGGCGCCGCAAACGCCGCCGCACATCGAAGATCGAGGTCAGTATGTCGATGAAGGCTTCTGTGGTCGAGGCGATCGGTCGCACCCCACTGATCGAATTGCGGGCGGCCTCGGAGGCCACGGGCTGCAGGATTTTGGGCAAGGCCGAATTCATGAACCCCGGCGGTTCGGTCAAGGACCGCGCCGCGCTCGCAATCATCACGGACGCCGTGGCGCGCGGCGGGCTGCAGCCGGGCGGCACGATCGTCGAGGGCACCGCCGGCAATACCGGCATCGGCCTCGGCATGGTCGCCTCGGCGCTCGGCTACAAGACCGTGATCGTGATCCCGAACACGCAAAGCCAGGAAAAGAAGGACATGCTGAAGCTGTTCGGCGCCGAGTTGATCGAAGTGCCGGCCGTGCCCTATTCGAACCCGAACAATTACGTGAAGTATTCGGGGCGTCTTGCTGAAACTCTTGCAAAAACAGACCCGAAGGGCGCGATCTGGGCGAACCAGTTCGACAATGTCGCCAACCGGCGCGGCCACTACGAGACGACGGGCCCGGAGATCTTCGAGGACACCGGCGGCAAGGTCGACGGCTTCGTCAGCGCGGTCGGCTCGGGGGGCACTCTGGCCGGCGTCGGCATGGCGCTGAAGGAGCGAAATTCCGCGATCAAGATCGCGCTCGCGGACCCGCCCGGCGCGGCGCTCTATTCCTTCTACACCACGGGCGTCCTCAAATCGGAGGGGTCGTCGATCACCGAGGGGATCGGGCAAGGCCGGATCACCGCCAATCTCGAGGGGCGCCGGTCGACTTCGCCTATCAGATCCCCGACGAGGAGGCCGTGCGGATCGTGTTCGACCTGGTCGAGCATGAGGGCCTGTTGCTCGGCGGCTCGTCCGGAGTCAACATCGCGGGGGCGATCCGGCTGGCGCGCGAACTCGGGCCGGGCCATACGATCGTGACCCTCCTCTGCAATTCCGGCGCCCGCTACGCCTCCAAGCTTTTCAATCCGGAGTTTCTGCGCTCCAAGTCGCTACCCGTACCCGGCTGGCTGGAACGCCGGGGCGAAGTTCCCGAGGTCTATATCTGAGATGACCGAACTGCTGTTTCGCGACGACGCCTACCTCAGGCAGGCCGAAGCGCGCGTCCTCGAGGCGGCGCCCGGCCGCATCGTGCTCGACGCGACCCTTTTCTACGCCCAGGGCGGCGGCCAGCCCGGCGACCGCGGCGAGTTCACGCTCGCAGACGGCGCGACGGTCCCGATCGCCAACACGGTCTATGATTCCGACCGCAAGACGATCGTCCATATCCCCGCCGAGGGCGCGGCCCTGCCGGCGCCCGGCGACAGAATCGTGCAGCGGCTGGACTGGGACCTGCGCTTCAAGCGAATGCGCGCGCATACCGCGCTGCATCTTCTGTCGGTCGTGCTGCCCTACCCCGTCACCGGCGGCGCGGTCGGCGACGGCGACGGGCGGCTCGACTTCGACAGCGGCGACGTCGCCTTCGACAAGGCCGACATCGAGCGGCGGCTGAACGAGTTGATCGCGACCGACGCCGAGGTTTCGACCCGCTGGATCACTGACGAGGAGCTCGCGGCCAATCCCGGCCTCGTCAAGACGATGAAGGTCAAGCCGCCGATGGGTCAGGGCAAGGTTCGGCTGGTCGATATCGCGGGGCTAGACCTGCAGCCCTGCGGCGGCACGCATGTCGCGCGTGTGGGCGAGATCGGACGCGCGATCGTCACCGGCATTGAAAAGAAGGGCAAGATCAACCGCCGCGTGCGGATCGCGTTAGAGGGCGCCTGAAACCCTGCCCCTTCCTCCGCGTCCGCCGATTTGCCAGAATGCCCCTCACGGAGGAAATCCCATTGACCCATGACGAGCCGGGCTTCGCAACTCTTTCGATCCATGCCGGCGCGCGGCCGGACCCGACCACCGGCGCCCGCATCACGCCGATCTATCAGACCACCGCCTTCGTGTTCGACGACGTCGACCATGCGGCCTCGCTGTTCGGCCTGCAGGCGTTCGGCAACATCTACACCCGCATCACCAACCCGACGACCGCGGCGCTGGAAGAGCGCGTCGCCGCGCTGGAGGGCGCGCCGGCGGCGCTGGCGGTCGCCTCCGGCCACGCCGCGCAGGCGATCGCGTTTCACACGCTGATGCGACCGGGCGACGAATTCATAGCCGCGCACAAAGCTTTACGGCGGCTCGATAAACCAGTTCAACCACGCCTTCAAGAACTTCGGCTGGCAGGTGAAATGGGCCGATCCGGACCGATCCCGACAGCTTCCGCGCCGCGCTGTCAGCGACAAGACGCAAGGCGATCTTCATGGAGATCGATCGCCAATCCCGGCGGCGTCGTCAGCGACATCGAAGCGATCGCCGCGATCGCGCGCGAGGCGCAGGGTGCCGCTGATCGTCGACAACACGCTGGCGACGCCCTACCTGATCCGCCCGATCGAATACGGCGCCGACATCGTCGTCCATTCCGCGACGAAATATCTCGGCGGCCACGGCAATTCGATGGGCGGCGTGATCGTCGACGGCGGCACGTTCGATTGGGTCGGGCGACAAGCGCTATCCGATGCTGTCGGCGCCCGGCCCGAATATAACGGCATGATGCTGTGCGGAGACGTTCGGCAATTTCGCCTTCGCCATCGCCTGCCGCGTGCTCGGCTTGCGCGATCTCGGCCCGGCGATCTCGCCGTTCAACGCCTTCCTGATCCTGACAGGCATCGAAACGCTGTCGCTGCGCATGCAGAGCATTGCGACAACGCGCTGGCCGTCGCCAGGCATCTGGCTGGGCACGCCCAAGGTCGGCTGGGTGTCCTACGCCGGGCTGGAGGGCAACCGCGTGCCACGCGCTCGCGCAGCAAATATTGCCCGCAAGCGGCGCCGGCGGCGTGTTCACCTTCGGCGTCAAGGGCGGCTACGAGGCCGGCATGGAGCTGGTGAAGAAGCTGCAACTGTTCTCGCCATGTCGCCAATATCGGCGACACCCGCGTCGCTGGTCATCCACCCCGCCTCGACCACCCATCGTCAGCTCGACCGACGCGCAGAAGAGCGCCGGCCGGCGCCGGGCCCGACGTGGTGCGGCTGTCGATCGGGCTGGAGGACGTCGACGACCTGATCGCGGACCTGGATCAGGCGCTGGGCTGACGGGAACGCGGCCCGGCTCCGCCGGAGCCGTTACGCCGCCGCCCGGTCTCTGCTCGTCGCGCTCGCGTGGGCGACCGCCAGCCCGAACAGCAGCAGCGCGACGCGCCTGATGCGCGAGCGCCAGGCCGATCGGGCACGACCACAGACAGCGTGAACAATGCCGAGCGCGGCCTGAGCGAGCGCGACGCAGGCCAGCGACGCCGCGCGCGGCGGGCGATCGCCGTGCCCGGCGCCGCGCGCCACGCCGCGAACGCATGCGCGAGCGCCGCAGGCGACCACGGCGTAGGCGACGATGCGGTGGTCGAACTGCGCGGTCGTCGCGTCGTCGAGATCGAGCGCGGCCAGGGCGAGAGGCCGAACGGTCTCCGAGGGCAGCCAGCTCCCGTCCATCGTCGGCCAGGTGTTGTAGATGCGGCCCGCGCGCAGGCCCGCGACCAGCGCGCCGAGGCCGAGCTGGCACGAACACCAGCGCCGACAAGGCCTGTAGCCGCCGCCGCGAAGCCGGCGCCGGCCGCTCGCGCCGGCCGCTCGCCCAGACCGACCGCCGGCATAGATCAGCGCCGCGAAGGTCGCCGCCGCGATCAGGAGATGGATCGCGAGCCGATCCTGCGCGACCTCCGTGCGCTCGGCAAGCCCGGACGACGACCATCCACCAGCCGACGATCGGCTCCAGCGCCAGCAGCGCCGTCGCCGCAGCCACGCGCCGCCCAGCGCGCCCTCGCAGCTCGCCGCGCGCACCAGAACCACAGCGCCGGCAGAACGAAGGCCGCGCCGATCAGGCGCGCGAGCAGCCGGTGGCTCCATTCCCACCAGAAGATGGTCTTGAAGCCCTCGAGCGTCATGTCGGCGTTGAGCCGCGCGATATTGCGGGATTTGCTGGTAGCGCTCGAATTCGCGTCGTGCCAGTCGGCCTGCGCTGAGCGGCGGAATCACGCCGGTGACCGGCTTCCATTGCGTGATCGAAAGCCCGGATTCGGTCAGCCGCGTCGCGCCGCCGACCAGCACCATGACGAAGATCAGCGCCGCCACGGCGAACAGCCAGGCCCGCACGGCGGCGCGCCGGCGGACGGCGGACGCCAAGGGGCTCGCCGCCGGCGCGGCGGCGAAGGCGGGGTGCAAACTCGAGTCTTGCAAACTCATCGCGATGTCCACAAATGGCGACCGAAGCCGCGAGTTTCCACCCCATAACGGCTAAGGCGGCGCGCGACAATTCGCGCTGCGGGTTTTGAGGTCGGGTCGAAATGTCGCTGCGGGTCAAAAAACTGTTGGGCGGAATTCGGGATGATCGTGTTCGTCCTGGTCTATGCGCTGATCGCCATGGCGCTCGCCGATTCCAGGCCCATGCAGGAAGCCCCCGCCCTGGTGCAGACCCTGCTCTACGTGGTGCTGGGCCTGGCCTGGGTCCCGCCGCTGATGCCGGTCATCCGCTGGATGGAGCACAAGCCCAAGGGCTGATCTCAGGCCACGTTGAGGCGCCGACCCCGGTTCCATAGCGCGAAGGGCGCGCCGGACAGCAGCACTTCGAGATAGGCCTCGTCCTGCCACAGGCCGTTGAGCGAGACGCGCGGCAGAGCGGTCGGATGGGCCGCATGTTCGGGAAACAGCATCCCCGGGCGGGTCGTCACCGCGAAGCGGAAACCAACTTTGCGGGCCAGCGCGAATTCGCGTGGGCCAGCGCTGGTGGGATCGCCGACGGGATAGGCGAGCGCGTCGACGGGCGCCCGAACTCGGCTTCGAGCCGCCTTTCGAGACCGCAAGTTCCTCGTGCGCGACCTCGATCGGCCACTGCGCGAGCCGGCGGTGGGTGCAAGTATGCGCGCCGACGCCAACCAGCGGGTGGCGCGCGAAGTCTTTCGCCTCCCGCCAATTCATGAACAATGCGTCGGCAAGGCGGCGCTGGTGACCCCGACGCTCGCCGCGAGCCGGCCGACGACCTCGAGCAGTTCGGCTTCCGGGCGCGCGCGCAACGACCAGTAGAGCCGATCGTAGGCGACCGACTTTTCGCCGCGGTCCGCGAGGGGAGGCTGAAGCGAATTTCGCCCTGTTCGACCTCGATCGTCGAGCCGACGCACCGCCTCCTCCAACTCGAGCCACCACAGCCGCGCGCTGCGTTCGATCATGCCGGTGGCGAAGAACATCGTGAACGGCGCGCCGTGTCGCTCCAATATCGGCAGCGCGAAATCGCGGACGTCGCGATAGCCGTCGTCGAAAGTCAGCGCCGCGAACGGCGCGCCGCCGGCCGAGCCAGGCGGGCGCGGCCTCGCGCAAGGGTGACGATTTCAAACCCTTGCGCCGCGAGGAGACCGAGAGCGCGGTCGAGAAACTCGGGCGCAACCTCCGAGGAGACGATTGGGCGCATATCCCGGCGTGGCTTCACGATACGGCTGCACCCGGTGCAGGGTGAGAATGACCCCCCGCCCGCGCGTGGCGGGCGCGACGGCATTGTGCAATCGGGAGGCGCGAAACACCGCAAAGCCGGCGCCGATGAGTGCCTGTTTCAATGCCAATGCGCGACCCTCGCCGGCTGCGCCCACCCCGCCGGCTCGCCCCATTTTCAAGTTTACGATGTGCGCCTTTCCAACTCGTTGCCGGCCAGAATTAACTATTCTTAAATGTTTTTAATCTTTTCGAGACGCTTTCCCGATAAGGTTCTGCAATTCGAAATTGGGAGCCGATCGCTGACCCTTGTCGCTCTTCACGGCGAACCGACGACGTCGGCGAACGCGCGCGCGCTATCCGCGCACGACGCCGCATTTCCCTATTCGATCGAGCTCCACAGGGACTTCGAGTCCGCCCGCGCCGCTTGGGCGGACCTGGACGCGCATTCGCAGACGAGCCCGTATCAAAGATTTCGGTTCTGTCGCGATTGGGCGGAGACGATCGGGGCTTCGCTCGGCATTGAGCCGCTCATTGCCGTTGCCCGAAATCCCGGCGACGCGCCGGCGGCGCTGTTGCCGCTCGGCTTGCACCGCTCGGGACCGCTGACGACCGCGACGGTGCTCGGCGGACGCATGGCGAATTACCAGATGGGTCTGTTCCGCGCGGGAACGTCCTGGGGACCCGAACTCGGTCGCGTCCCTCTTGCGCGAAGTCGCGCGCCACGGCGGCTTCGATCTCTATGCCTTCACCAATCAGCCCGTGCGTTGGCGCGGCGCCGTCAACCCGATCGCGCATCTGGCCCGACAGCCTAGCCCCAGCTTTGCTTACTCAAGCGCGCTGCCCGGCGACTTCGATACTTGGTTGAATTCGCATTTTTCCTTGGCTTCGCAAAAGAAGCTGCGCAAAAAGGCCAAGCGGCTGGAAGCCTTCGGCCCCGTCCGCCACGTTCTCGTGACGGAGCGCGACGAGCGCTTCAAACTGCTGGCGGGGTTTCTGGAGCAGAAACGAGAGCGCATGCGGGCGCTCGGCCTCGACAACGAATTCGAAGATCCCCATGCCGTCGAGCTGATGCGGCGTCTGCTCGGGCTCGACGAACCCGGCGAAAGCCCGGCCCCGCTCGAGTTGCATGGCCTTTATGCCGGCGAGCACCTCGTCTCGATATTTGGCGGACTCGTCGAACTCCGGCCGTTTGTCGGGGCTGATCCTCTCTTTCGATGCGGATGCTCGCATCGCCGCGACCAGTCCGGGCGAGTTGCTGATTCTCGGGATCGTGCGCGACGCGATCGCGCGCGGCCTGTGCGAGTTCGACCTCGGGGTCGGCGAAGCGCGCTATAAGTCCGCATGCTGCGAAATCGTCGAGCCGCTGGTTGACGGCGCCTTCGGCGTGTCGAGACTGGGCCGTATAGCCGCGCCCGTGTTCCTGCAAGGGCGCCGCGTCAAGCGGTTTGTCAAACAATTGCCGGCGCTGCTCGCGGCGGCGCGGCTGACGCAGCGGATTGTTCAGTCGAGATGAGCGATCTCTACGATTGAGATAGCATATTAGCAACAATTGTATGGTACTCCATCATCGCCAATTGCGATGAGGAGTCCGACATGACGCGCGAGACCCAAATCCCGGCCCCTCCGCTGATCCATCACTGCCTCGCTCACGCGGCGCTGGCCTCCCGTCCGGGCGAGCCGGCCGAACCCATGTCGGGGCAGGCGATCCAGGAGATCGAAAGGCGCCTCGGCGGGTCCAGTTTGCTCAAATCGCTGGGCGCGAGCGCATTCGCCGCCGATCACGATCACGTGGCTTTCACCCTCGGCCACGTCAATCCAGGAGGCGTGCGCACTGTCGTCATCACAGCAGAACCGCAAGGGACCTTCCAGATGACGTGCTATGGCGTGCGTCAGACAGGCTCGCTGTCGGCGCCGCGGCTCGCGTCCGCGGGTCAGATCGTTGCGGAAAATCTGGCCACGGTTCTTGGACAGCTCGCTGGCATCGAGACGATCCACCATCGGCACTTCTGAGGCGCCCGGAGTTCTCGCTTCTATCAGGCGCCGGCTATCCGTCTTCGCCGCATCAGGCCGCCCGCTCGGCGGCCTAAGTCTTTTCGAGCGCCAGGCCTTCGATCGCTATTGCGGGGTTGCCGACTTCACGAGCCACGCTTTCGCGCAGGGCGGCGAGCCGCGCCCGCCGGGCGCACAGGAGGATCGCGGAAAAACTTGGGATCTCGTCGCGCGCCGAACTGGATCGCCAGTCGGATGCATGTACGACGACATGATTGTAGCTCTCGATCAGCGCTTCGAGCACGGGCCCGAACTCGCCGCGATAGATCGGCTCGGCGCCAACGGGCAGAATGTCGACCCGGCTCGAGAGATCGCGGTGCAGCGCCTGCTCGAAGGTCGCGCGACCGTCCACGAGGTCGGACAGCCCGGTAAAGGGGCCGTCTTCGTCGGCGTCGCGATCCACGACGTCGCTCAGCCAGGGCTGCGTGGCGCCGAGATCCACGAGGACGGTCCTGCCCATCCGCGACAGCCTTCTGGCGGCGGTCAGGGCGATCGTCAGCGCGCCCGGCGCCGCCTCTCCCGTGACCAGCAGCGTCAAACGCCGGCGTGGGGCATAATCCGCCAGCCGGTCCACGATATCCTCAAGCGAAGCGCCATCGAGCGCCTCCGTCTCCTGCGGGTCCGGGTCGCGGACCGCGCGCGCGCCTGTGATGGGGCGGCGGCGCGGCGGCGCGATCTCCTCGTCGGCCTCATCCCCCATGGCCGAGCGACGCGCCGTCCGGGCGGCCCTCAAATTCGCGTCCTCCGCGAGAATGGCCTGCGAGACTACGGCGGCGAACGAAAGCACGAACCCCGCCAGCGTGCCTAGAATCAGGGTCGGGGTCTTCTTCGGGAACACCGGGGTTCGCGGCTCTATCGCGGTCTCGATGATCCGCGCGTTGGGCGGCTCCGAATCCGTGGAGTCGCGAGCGATCGCCTCACGATATTTTTGCATGTAGGATTCGAGCTGGTCCCGCTTGGTCTTGGCGTCGAGTTCGAGAGCTTGCAACTGGACCAGGTCGGCGTCCGTCGAAGCCGTTGCCTTGGACTGTTCGTCGATGGCGCGCTCGAGGCTCTTGACCTGCTCGCCCGCCAGTTTCAATTCATCTTCATAACCGCGCACCGCCTTGGTCGCCGCGTCGCGCATTTCCTCGTCCAACCCGGCCAACTGGCCTTCCAGTTCCTTCATCCGGGGATGGCCGGGCGGTCAGGGTGCGGGATTCCTCGGCGATCTGCGCTTTCAGAGCGACGCGCGCCTCCGCGTATCTGCGCAGGGAATCGTCGCGCGCGACGTCGGGCACGGCGTCCAGGCGTCCGGAACGCAGCATGTCTCTGAGCACCTGCGCCTTGGCCAACGCCGCCGATTGCGCCGTGCGCGCGGCGGCGATTTGCGAATTGATCTCGGCCAGCCGCTGGTTGGGCACCGTCAATCCGTTGGCGCCGGGCAGCAGGCCGGCGCGCGCGCGAAAAGCCTCGAGCTTCGAAGTCGGCTTCGGCGACCTTGACCCGCAATTCGTCGATGCGGCCCGAAAGCCACGTCGCGGCCGCCTTCGCCGCCGACTTTTTCGCGTCCATCTGTGCGGTCAGGTAGAGCTCCGCCATCGTATTGGCGCCGCGCGCCGCGAGGGCGGGGTCCGAACTGGTGAACTCGATCTGAAGCACACGGGATTTTGCGACGGGAAATACGGTCAGACGGCTGAGGAAGGCTTCGACGACGCGATCCGAGGGTTGGCCGGAGGCGGCGTCGCCGCCGCCGAAAAAATCGGTCAAAAGCGTCATCAAGCCGAACGAATTGAATTCGGATCGCCCCGACAGCCCGAGCTTTTCAACGGCTTTGCGCGCAATGTCGGGCGAGGCCACGGCCTCGGCCTGACTCTGCACCGCCTGATCGTCAAACAGCGGATTCGGGTCCACGACCGCCTTGTCCGGACGCGTATAGTAGCTCTCCTGGTTCTCGAGCAGGACTTTGGCGACGCCGGTGTAGTGGGGCGCCACGACGGACACAAAGGCCAACGCCGCGCCGAACGACAGCGCGGTCGGTATCAGGATCCACCGCTTGCGGGCGCGCACCGCCCGAAACATCCGCGCCGCGTCGATGACGCCGTCGGCTCCGCTCGAAGCGCCCCTCAACTCAAAACCGCCGGCCGCCATTCACCATCCCCGACTCGGATAAACGCTGGCGAAATGTTTGCTAGATTAAGGTTTCCGGGGAGTTAAGGCCTCCGCCCCGTTAATAAATTCACTTGGTCGGCCTGCGGCATTGGCCATTCGTTAACCACGAGCAACTAGAAATCCAATTCATGGCTACGTTTCGGTGGCAATCATAAGTCGCGCTTTTCTCATTCTGGCCGTCTGCCTCGCGGCCCTCGGCGGCTGTTCCGCGTCGCGAGACAATTCGGATCAATTTCGGGCCGAGTTGCAGGCCCCCTATCAGCTGGCCGCCGGCGACCGGCTTCGCGTGCTGGTTTTCGGGCAGGATAGCGCTGAGTAATTCCTATGCTGTCGACGGGGCCGGCAATATTTCGATGCCGCTGATCGGCCTCGTGCGCGCACAAGGACTGACGACCGCGCAATTGCAGACGACGATCGAGGCGCGGTTGCGACAGGGCTACTTGCGCGATCCGCGCGTGTCCGTCGAGGTTGAGGCGTTTCGACCGTTCTTTGTGCTCGGCGAAGTCGGGGTTTCAGGACAATACCCATTCGTCAACGGAATGACGGTCCAGAACGCGATCGCCATTGCCGGCGGGTTCAGTCCGCGCGGCGCACAGGACAGCGTCGATCTGACGCGCACGCTCGACGGAAAGACCGTAACGGCCTCCGTCCCGCTCACTTTCCCCGTCCGTCCCGGCGACACCATAACGGTTCGCGAACGATTTTTCTAAATGATCGAATTCGAAGCGTCACAATTCATGTGAGCGCAAATCGGTCAGATGGCTCGAGACGCAGACATGGACGCCTTGCGGATCGCCCACGTGTTTCGCGCGCCGCTCGGCGGGCTGTTTCGTCATGTGCTCGACCTCGCGGTCGCGCAAGCCGATCGCGGTCATCAGGTCGGCCTCGTGTTTGACAGCGGCGGCGTGAACGAACGCGTGCGGGACGCGTTGGCGGCAGTTTCCGATCGTCTCGCGCTCGGCGTCCGGACCCTGCCGATCCCGCGCAATCCAGGGCCGGGCGATCTCATCGCCATGGCTCGCGTGCGCGCCTGGCTCGGCAGGACGCGTCCCCAAGTCGTGCATGGCCACGGCTCGAAGGGCGGGCTCTACGCCCAACTCGCCGCTTGGAGCGCCGCGCCCGGCAATCCCATTTGCGCCTACACTCCCCACGGCGGCAGCTTTCATTACCTTCCCGGATCGCTTCAACACTTCGTGTACATGAACGCCGAGCGGGCGCTGGCGCGGGCGACCGACGTCTTCCTGTTCGAGAGCGGCTTTATCGCGAAGCGCTACCAGGACTTCGTTGGGATCGACGCCGGATTGCGGCGACAAGTCCCCAATGGACTGAAAGACAGCGAATTCGAGCCCGTGACGCCGAACTGCGGCGCTACGGATCTCCTCTATGTCGGCGAATTGCGCGCCCTCAAGGGCGTCGACACTCTGCTCGACGCTCTGCCTCTGATTGCTAGAACGCGCGGCTCCGCGCCGAGCCTCACGCTTGTCGGCTCCGGTCCGGATCGCGACCGCCTGCGGGCCCGCGCGGGCCAGCTCGGGATCGCGGAGCGCGTCTCGTTTCCGGGGCCTCTGCCCGCGCGCGAGGCCTTCACGCGCGGCCGCATTCTTGTCGTGCCCTCGCGCGCCGAATCGATGCCGTACATCGTGTTGGAGGCCGCGGCGGCCGAGATGCCGATCGTGGCGACAGATGTCGGGGGAATTCCGGAAATCTTCGGCCCGTTCAGGACGCGACTGGGACGTTGCGACGATCCGGCGGATCTCGCGCGCCGCATCGAAGCGGCGATCGCGGCGCCGCAGGCGGAACGCGAGCGCGAGGCTCGCGAATTGTCGGCCTACGTTCACCGGCATTTCTCAATCCCGGTCATGGCCGAGACCGTGCTCCGGGCCTATCGCGACGCGCTCGCGCTGCGCGAAGCGGCGCGCCCGGCCCCCAATTCAAGCCTGCAATCCCATTCCTGAGCCCCGACGATGTCATCCCATTCCGCAGCCCCATCGCGACGCATAGCTTCGAGCGCGGCTCCGCCGCGCGCGCCGCAAGCGGCGCAGACCGAGCTTCTCAAGAAGCTCGCGCTCGAGTCCAAAGAACCGGTCTTCTCGCGCGTCGTGTTCGTCGAAATCGTCAGGGCGTTCGAATTCATGCTGCTCGCCTCGATCGGTCTGGCGATCTACTACAGCTATGTCCAACGCGAAGCGGCGAGCAACCTGCTCTATTATCCCGTCATTTTGACCGTCTCGATGAGCGCCGTCCTGCTGTTCCAAAGCCTGCAGGGGTATTCGGTGCCGACATTTCGCTTTCCGATCCGCCGGCTATTCCGCATGGCCGGCGGCTGGGCCAGCGCATTCATGCTGGTTTTCGTACTCGTGTTCTTCCTCAAGCCGGGGCTGGCGCTTTCCCGCGTCTGGATCGCCTCCTGGTTTTGCCTCGGTTTCCTAGGCATCGTCGTCGAGCGTCTGCTCCTGGCCCGTCTGGTCTCCGGACTTGCGCGCAAGGGCCGGCTCGAGCGGCGAGCCGTGATCGTCGGAGGCGGAGACTACGCGGCCCAGTTGCTGCGCGATCTGGCTGGCGCAGACCCTGCGGAAGTGCGCTTGCTCGGGCTGTTCGACGATCGCGGCGACGATCGGGCTCCCGATGTGCTGGAGGGCTATCCCAAACTCGGCAACGTCGACGATCTCGTCGAGTTCGCTCGCGTCACGCGCGTGGATCTGGCCATATTCGCGCTCCCCATCACGGCCGAGAAGCGAATCCTGGAGATGCTTCGCAAGCTCTGGGTGCTTCCGATCGACGTGCGCCTGGCCGCGCACGCCAATCGCCTGCGCCTGCGGCCGCGGACCTATTCCTATGTCGGCACGGCGCCGATGCTGGACGTGTTCGACCGGCCGCTCGCGCGATTGGGACATCGTCCTCAAGCTCGTCTTCGACAAGATCGTGGGCGGACTTGCGCTGCTCGTTCTGTCGCCGGTGTTGCTCGCCACGGCGATCGCGATCAAGCTCGATTCGCGCGGACCGGTCCTCTTCAAGCAGAAGCGCTACGGCTTCAACAACGAGATGGTCGAGATCTACAAGTTTCGATCCATGTATATCGATCGGCTCGACGCGACCGCCGCCAGGCTCGTGACCCGCGACGACCCGCGCGTGACGCGCGTGGGACGCTTCATCCGCAAGACCTCGATCGACGAACTGCCGCAACTCTTCAACGTCGTTTTCAAGGGCAACCTGTCGCTGGTCGGTCCACGGCCGCATGCGATCCACGCCAAGGCCGCAAATCGACAATATGACGAGGTTGTCGACGGCTATTTCGCCCGCCACCGCGTCAAGCCCGGCATTACCGGATGGGCGCAAGTGAACGGCTGGCGAGGCGAGACCGACACGCAGGAGAAGATCCAGCAGCGCGTCGATCACGACCTCTACTATATCGAGAACTGGTCGATCCTGTTCGATCTCCATATCCTCGCGATGACGCCGTTCGCATTGTTCAAAACCGGCAACGCCTACTGAGGGGCCCGGCTTACACAGTCGGTTCCGCCAGATCGATTGCGGAACTCGTCATGCGCGGAAAGGACTCGCGTCGCCGTGGCGAGGTCCAGTTCGCCCTCCCAGGCGCCGATCACCACCGCCGCCACGCAATTGCCGATGAGGTTGCCCACCGCGCGCGCCATTCCGATGAACCAGTCGACGCTGAGAACCAGCACGAGACCCAGAGCCGGCAGGGCCGGAACAGCGTTCAGCGTCGCCGCCAGGATGACGATCGCCGAACCGGGAACGCCATGGGCGCCTTTGGAAGCCACCAGCGAAACGCCCAGAACCAGCGCAAGGTCGCCGGCCGACAAGGTCGTGTTGGACGCTTGCGCGATGAACACGACCGCCAGCGTCAGGTAGATCGAAAAGGCGTCGAGATTGAATGAGTAGCCGGTCGGCACGACAAGGCCGACGACATCTTCGCTCACCCCCATGCGCACGAGCTTGCGCATGACTTGCGGCAGGACCGCGTCCGAAGACGCCGCGCCGAGCGCAATCGCCAGCTCCTCCCGGAAATAGGCCAGGAACTTGAAGATATTGACGCCCGCAAGGCGAAGGGCCAAGCCGAGCGCGACAAAGACGAAGATCGCGACGCACCCATAGAACAGCGCCACCAGCGCCAGCAGCGGCCGCAGCGACCCCAGCCCGTACTTGCCCACGGTAAACGCCACCGCGCCCAGGACGCCGAGCGGCGCGATGCGTACAATCAACGCCATCGCCTTGAACAGCACGTGTCCGAAGTCCCCGATCAGCAGCGCCACCCTCTCCCGGGTCGGGCCCCCGACCAGGGAGAGGCAGACGCCGAACAGGATCGCGAACACCAGAATCTGCAGGATGTCGTTTCGGGCGCAGTGCGTCGAAGACGCTCGAGGGAATGACGTTGAGGACGAAACCGCCGACGCCGCCGCCCTTGAGTTTGTGCGCGTTGTCGACAAAGCCGCCGAGCGCTTTGGGGTCGAGCGAGGCGGTGTCCATGTTCGAGCCGCGCCCGGGGCCGAAGGCGAAAGCTGCGAACAGTCCCAGCGCAAGCGCAATTGTGGTCATCGCCTCAAAATAGACGATCGCCTTGAGGCCGATTCTGCCGACCTTCCTGAGATCGCCCGCACCGGCGACGCCGTGGACGACGACGCAGAACACGATCGGTCCGACGATCATCGAGATCGCCTTCAGGAAGGCGTCGCTGAAGACCTTCAGTTCGACCGAAAACACCGGCGCGGCGACGCCCAAGGCGATGCCCAGCGCGAGCGCGGCCAAGACCTGGGCGAACAGCGAAGCAAGCAACGGCCGCCGGGCCGCAGGACGCGAGAGGCCGACATCCGCGCGCGAACTCATTCCCAACTCCGGATCGAGCGGCGCCATCGCCGCTCGACGTGAAGGCAAGCAAGCGATGTGCCGCGAGGGGTGGGATCGGCGCCGTCTTACGCCGGCGGGCTGGCGGCCGGCTCGAATTTGCCGCCCCGGGCGGCCTCGAAGGCGATCCTCGCGGACTTCCGCCGCGCCACAAGCAGCGTGCGCAGGCCCGCGACGTCGAACAGCAGCAAGAGCCCGCTGTAGAGACCTCCGCCCAGGGTCAGGCCGAGCGCGGCGGCGAGGATATGGGAGTGCAGATCGTTCAGCGGGCACAAGGCCTGGTAGAGCCCGAACGAGGCCACAGCGACGATCGCGACGTCCCGCAGCCGCGGCCGCACGGCGGGTCGACTGAAGGCGATCGCCGCCGCTATCAGAAAGCCGACGCCCAGACTTATGGAATTGGCGCGGGCGAGCCCATCGATGCTCTGCGAAGCCCCCCCGAACTGCAACAGGACGAAGTTCGTGGCCAGCGCGCCGAGCGCGGCGATCGTGACCGGCCAAGTGCGCTTGGCGAGTTGGAAGACGGGATTCAGGCCAGACAGGATCAGGCAAAGCGCAAAGAACCCCGGCGCGAGTTCGAGCGTCAGGCGCGCATAATCGCCGCGAAAGGCCTGCGGCACGAGCAGCGCCTCGAACGTGGGCGCCATCGCCATGTAACCCGCGGTCAATGCCGCAAGCAGGGCAAAGACGACGACGATGTTCACGCCGATCTGCTGTTCCGCAGCCGCGCGGCCATGCTCGCGATCGCGCCGAAGCGCATGCTGGAAGAGCAGCAATTCCGGCAGCGAGTTGATCGAGAGATAGAGGCGCAGGCCCAGATCGTAGGCCAGAGACAATTTGCCGGTCGCCTCGGCGCCCAGATGGTTCAGTGCGGCATGGCGATTTATCAGACTGATCAGTTGATAGATCACCAGCGAGACGACGATCGGCTTGGCGTAGATCAGGAACTGCGCCAGATTGCGAGGGCTCGCATGCCTCAGCGCCGCGCCGGGGGTGCGCAGCCATTTGCCCATGATGACGGCCGGCGCGAGGCTGGCGATCGCCAGCGCGGACAGGGTCGTCGCGGCGTCGCGAGTGGCGTAGGCGATCCCCGCCACCAGCGTGAACGAGAGCGCCTGCCGTACGCTGTACAGCGCGGCGAAGGCGCGCTCCTGGTCCCTGGCGCGAAACAATGCGCCCGTGAAGTCCACGCGATTGAGCGCAACCGCCAGCAGTGGAACCAACGAAAGCAGCCGCGGCGTCAGGCCCATCGTCCAGCCCACGAGCGTCGCCAGGGCGAGCGCCAGACACAGCAGCGCGGTCACGCCGAAATAGCCGGCCTCGAGGCTCGAGGCGACTTGGGCGCGCGCCCGCGGATCGCCCGAAAAGCGCAAAGCTGAAATTCGCAGCCAGTCGAGGACCGCCGTGGCCAATGTGATCGCCGCCAGGGAGACCGTGGCGTAACGACCGAACTCGGCCGGCCCGAGCAAGGAGCCGAGCAGGAGGCCGAGGACGAAATTACCCAAGGAATTGAAATAGAAGACCGCGGTGAAAAGCATCTATGTCAGCGCTCGACCAAATCCGATCGATGTATTAGCCGCGGCTATGTTAAGGGCGGATTACATTTGCAGGTCGATCGCGCCGGGCGGCGATCACATTTGGGCGGTTGGAATCTGGCGCGGCCGCGCACCCGACGAAGCGGGCCTTCCCGGATATGATCATTCCCGACCCGTAATTTTTTGGGCTCCGCCGGCTGTCGCTAACGCGGCGTTAACCCTATCGCAGTCGAATGTCGCGGCGGCGACGCCGAGGCTCGAGCGGCGCGCGGAAGGATCCCCTCGATATGTCGTCTTCGGAGCCGCTTCGGAACTGGGTGCTCTGGGGCTTCCTGGCGGTCAGCGCGTTCGCAGCGATCGAGCCTTCGCCGTACGAACTGATGTTCATCATCGCCATTGCCGCGTTCGCGTTGACCCCGAATGGTTTTCGCTTCGACCCCCTCTTCGTCCCGATCATCGGGGCGATGGCGCTTTACAATGCCGGCGGCCTGATCGCTTTGGCGCCGTTCGTCGACCAGTCCATCAGCGTCACATTCGTCGGGATCACCATCTACATCTCTTTGACGATGATCTTCTTCGCCCTGGTGGTCGCCGTTGCGCCCGAAGCGCGGATGGAGACCATTCGCTCGGGCTACATGTTCGCGGCCCTGCTGACCGCGACCCTCGGCGTGCTCGGCTATTTCAACGTGGCGGGCCTCGGCCCCTATTTCACGCTCTATGACAATTCGCGCGCGATGGGCACGTTCAAGGACCCGAACGTCTTTGGCCCCTTCCTGATCCTTCCGATCGTCTGGCTCTGCCAGGACCTCCTGCTGCGCCGCGGGTCGTCGCTGGCGGCGACCGCGAAGCTGGCGCCTTTGCTGCTCGGAGTTTTTCTGAGCTTCTCGCGCGGCGCCGAACTCGTCTGCATTGCGTCGCTGGCGCTATTGTTCCTGCTGACGTTCGCGACATCGGACAATGCCGGACAGCGTATGCGGATCCTTGTCATTGCGATCGTCGGCGTCTTGCTCGTCGGCGCGATGCTCGAAATCATCCTGACGGTATCCAGCATTCGCGAAACGGCGGCGCAACGAGCCACATTGTTCGAGGACTACGATTCGGGCGAGGAAGGGCGCTTCGGCAGCCAAATTCGTTCGATCCCGCTGCTGCTCGATCGGCCGTTCGGGTTTGGTCCGCTGCAATTCGATAAATTCTTCCCGCAGGACCCGCATGAAGTATTTCTGAGCGCCTTCGCCGCGTTCGGCTGGATGGGCGGCATAGGATTTGCGGCGTTCACAGCGATCATGCTGTTCATCGGCTGGGGGCTCGTATTCCGACGCTCGCCGCGCCAATCGTTGGTCATCGGGGTTTGGGCCGCGCTGTTTCCACAAATTCTGCAAGGGGTCTCCATCGACACCAGCCACTGGCGGCATTTGTTCTTGATGTGCGGGTGCCTGCTCGGACTGGCCGCTTGCGACCGATTCGAGCGTGCGCAAAATCTGCCGCTTCAACAGGCCTCGTCGCTGGGCTACGAGACGCGGCGCGGCCTGAAACAGGCGGTCGCCGCAGGGCGCCGCGCGTCGGCCTGAAACGCACGGCGACGGCGGCCGGTCATCCCCATCGCGCGCTAGGCGATCCTTCGATCGCGACGAACCGGCAGCGAACCCCTCGTGTCCGCACGCGCCGGCGCGCTTTCGATCTGCGCCAGGGGCGGATGCCGCGGCCCGATGCGGCGAAGCCAGGCTTGAACCGCGCCGACCGCGCGCAAGTGCCAATCGCGCTCCATGAAGCGGCGTTCAATCTGAACGTAATAGGTCAAGCCGGCGATCACGACGACGACCGCCGTCAGGCTCAAAGCCAGCGCCACGCCCCAGAGCGGCATCCCGGGGACCCACTTGGCCACGAGGCTGGAGAGGACCTGTATGACCTGGAGATGGATGAGATAAATGGAATAGCAGGCGCCGCCGATCACGGCGATCCAGGGCCGCGCGCAAAACCTGCGAAATTGCGAGCGCGCGTCGAACGTGCTGGCGAACATGGCGGCCAGTCCCACATATACGCCGAGGAACCGGACAGCTTTCGCAAGCCAGCCGATGTCTTCAACCGGCGGCAACAGAATACAGAGCGCGAGCCCCGCCCAGCCCAATGCCGTGACGACCGCGGCCGGCCATCGCGCGACGCGGCTGGCGATCCAGTCCTTGCCGTAAGCCAGCGCGATTCCGACCCAGAAGAAATCGAACGCGCTGAGCAATGAGAATTCGACATGGAACGGACCGACGGTCTTCAGACGCAATAGCGAGAAAAAGGTCCCGATCGCCAGGAAGACCGAAGCCAGCGCAATGCGAGCGCGCGGCGCCTCGAGCTTCGCCCAGATCCAAAACAGCAACGGCGCGAGCAGATAGAACTGGACCTCGACTTCCAGCGACCAGCCCGGTCCGAACAAGCGAGGGAAAGTGCCCCAGGACAGATCGTGGACATAGAGGAGGCTTCCGAGCAGGCTCCAGTTGAGCGACTGCGGCTCCGCGTAGAAACGATGGGTCCCGTCCGGGACATATCCGGTGACGCCGATCAGCGCCCGGGTCGCGATCAGCAACAGGAAATAGGGCGGTTCGATCCGAAGGACCCGCCGGCCGAAATACGACTTCAGAAATGCGCCGCCAAGCGGGTCGCAATTCGCCCGGATCGCCTGGTTCGCCAGAATGAAGCCGCTGATCGCGAAGAAGAGATGCACGCCGAACGGCGCGACCTGGATGTAACGCTCGATCTGTCCGCCGGCGAGCGAATCCCGATAGCTGGGAAAGAACCTCGCCGCCCGCTCGAGGCTATGTCCGAAAACGACGAAGGCGATCGCGAAGAACCGCAGGCCGTCGACCTCCGGGTGATACAGGCCCTGCGACATTTTGCGGCGAAATCGGCTCGGAAAGTTCGCGATCCCTGTCGCGGCGGCGGCAGACAGCGCCGCGCCCGGCCATGCCTTTTTCATGATCGCCCGTCCTTCCCGTTCGCCGGCGCAGGGCCAAGGCGAACAAAACCCAAATGGGAACGGTCGATATTTATTAAATTACATTTACACTTTGTATCAAATCCTAAAGATTCGGTTAATTTGCCGCGAAGACGATCCGCACGCCCATGGCGTCGCGGTCTTCGACGACCAGGTCCGCGCCTTGCCGCGCGAACCGCGCGCCGCCCTTGCCAAGCGCCTTTTCGGTCTGGCCGAGATCGTCAACAAGGATGCGCATCGCGACGAGGCCCGGCGCCCGGGCCCGCTCGGCCGCGCGCAAAGGGGGTCGGCACTCGATCTGCGCATTTTCCGCCTCGAAGACGAAGCCGTCAGCGACGGCTCGCGCCGGGCTGGCGATGAATCGATGCAGAAAGTCTCGGGCTCGCTCGGGAGCCTCATGGACGAAGGTGAGCGAGGCGAGGCCGAGCGCGCCATTGGGGTGAACCTGCGCCGCGCGGCTCCAGAAATTCAGGGGGAAATGCTGCTGGCAGACGAAGAAGCCGGTGTCGGGAAATGCAGACGAGGCGGCGAATGCGAGCGTGAAGGCGACGTCGACCGTCTCGCCGTTCGGTCTGCGCGCCTTGCGCGCAAAATAGAACCGCTCGAATTCGCCCAGGCCCTGGCGCGCAAAATCTCGCCGGTCCGCCTCGGCGTCGTTCGAGCGCATGACAAGCATCGCCAATCCCTCGCGCTGGTGGAGATAGCGGGCGACGAAGCCGGCGAATGAGAATTCGGCGGGCTTGCTCACGGGCGTTTCGAAGCCCTCGCCCAGTGCGATCAACTCGAGGAATTCGCCGTCGAATTGAATGATGTGGTTCTCGGTGCCCCAGGGATGCCGATTGCGGGGCCCGACCTGAAATCCCAGCCGGCGATAAAGGTCGGCTTGCGCCTCGAGATCGTGCGCGGGAATGACGAGATGGTCGATGGCGCGGGGCATAGGGGCTCCGTGACCTGACGCGACGCGTCGGGGGCGTTCATGTTAGCTCGCCGTCTCGCCGACGCAATGTCCCCGCCACAGCTCGCGCAGCAACTCTCGCGAAGGACCGCGTCGCGGCGCAGCCGCTCAGACCGCGGACCCATCGCTGGGGGAGCCGCGACCTCCGCGAGTTGTCGACGATCGGCGCCCCGGACAAAAGACGGCGCGCAACTCGCGCGCTCGACGAACTCGAACGCGTTCGAGACTCCGGGCTCAGGCGGGCTGCTTGAGCTGCACGACATTGTGCAGCGTCTCGTCGGCGGTCTCGAAGAAACGCTTCACGCCGCGAGCGGCCTGGCGGATGCGCTGTTCGTTTTCGACCAGCGCGAGGCGAACATAATCGTCGCCGTGTTCGCCGAAGCCGATGCCGGGCGCGACGGCCACGTCGGCTTTCTCGATCAGCAGCTTCGAGAACTCGAGACTGCCCAGATGACGGAATTTCTCTGGCACCGGGGTCCAGGCGAACATCGACGCGCTCGGCGAGTCGATCGCCCAGCCGGCGGAGGCGAAGCTCTCCACCATCACGTCGCGACGGCGCTTGTAGATCGAGCGCATTTCCTTGATGCAATCCTCGGGGCCATTGAGGGCCGCCGCCGCCGCGACCTGTATCGGCGTGTAGGCGCCGTAGTCGAGATAGGATTTGACCCGCGCGAGCGCGGCGAGCAGCCGCTCGTTGCCCACCGCGAAGCCGATGCGCCACCCCGCCATCGAGAAGGTCTTGGACATCGAGGTGAACTCGACGGCGACGTCGAAGGCGCCGGGCGCCTGCAGGATCGACGGCGGCGGCTCGTCGTTGAAATAGACTTCGCCATAGGCGAGGTCGGAAAGCACGAAGATCTCGTGCTTCTTCGCGAAAAGGACCAGATCCCGATAGAAGTCGAGCGAAGCGACCATCGCCGTCGGGTTGGAGGGATAACAGACCACGACCGCGATCGGCTTCGGGATCGAGTGCTGGATCGCGCGTTCGAGCGCGTGGAAGAATTCCGGCGACGGTTCGGCCGGCACCGAACGGATGACGCCGCCCGCCATCAGGAAGCCGAAGGCGTGGATCGGATAGGACGGGTTGGGCACCAGCACGACGTCGCCCGGCGCGGTGATCGCCTGGGCCATATTGGCGAAGCCCTCCTTGGAGCCCAGCGTCGCGACGACCTGTGTCTCCGGGTTCAGCGTCACCCCGAAGCGGCGTGCGTAATAGCCGGCCTGGGCCCGGCGCAGGCCCGGGATGCCCTTGGAGGCGGAATAACGGTCGGTGCGCGGCTTGCCGACGGTCTCGATCAGCTTGTCGAGCACGTGCTTGGGCGCAGGCAGGTCCGGATTGCCCATGCCGAGGTCGACGATATCCGCGCCGGCGGCGCGAGCCTTAGCCTTGAGCTTGTTGACCTGCTCGAAGACATAAGGCGGCAAGCGCCGCACGCGATGGAAATCGAAATTCGTCAACGTCGTTCCCCGTTTTAGAACCTGCGCCGCGGCGCGGGTGGGCTGAATAGCATCGCAGCGAACCCCGCCGCAAACCCAAATCGCTCATTTGGCGGCGGGATCCGCCGGCTTTTTCGGTTGTTTGGCTTTTTTTGCAGCTTCCGCCTCCGCCATCGCCTTGGCGGAAGGGGGATAGGCGGCGCGAAGCTTGTCGTGTTTCTTGTCCTCGGTGACGAGGTCGGCGTCCATCGCGTTGAGTTCGGACTTCGACATCACCTTGGACGGCGGCTCTTCCGGCGTGCTGAAAACCGGGACCGCAGGCGGCAATACGGCCGGCCGGCTGTCGCGGACGAAATCGGGCGGATCGGGCGGAACGATCGCGAGACCCGCCTTCCGTGCGAGCATGTGGACCGGAGATTCCTGCTGCAACTCGGCTGTCGAGGGCGGTCTCGCGGCTTGCGCCGGCGCCGGCGAAGCTTGTTGCTGGGACTGTTGCTGGGCGTCTGCGCCGGGAGCGCCGAGCAACGCGAAAGCCACCGCGCCCGCGGCCGCCCCGAACTTGCAGCGTCGCCCGAAAACGAGTCGATCAATCACTCCGCCCGCCATCCGTTTCAAACCGATTCCAGCCATCGCCGCCGAAAGACTGACTAGCCTCCTCGGCGCATACTCGCCTATTATGTCGAAAACGGGATGGCGACGCGAGGGACGAACCGGTGAACAAGCGCGACACGGCAGATCGCACAAAGTCGACACGGCCCGCGCCGGTCCGACCGGCTACGCCCGCCGCCGCGAAATCGGCTCCGGCGGAGCCCGCGATGAAAGCCGCCCGCCCGGCCAAGGAGAAGGCGAAAGCCGCGGAACTTCCCGCGCCTCCTGAGCCGAAGGGCGCGCCTGAGAACGTCGCCAAACCGCAATCGGCCGCCCCTGCCAAACCCGCGCCTTGGCTGACGCCGATCCGCTCTCTCGCGACGACCCGCGGCGCGGCGCGTTCGAAGGCAAAGGCGGCCGAGCCGGTCCCGGCGGGGAACGGCGCGCCCGCGACCCAGGCGCCAAACCCGGCTTCTCCCAAGCCGGCGGCTCGCCCATCCGCCTCTCTCAATTCGAAATCCGCCCGGTCGGTCGCGCCGGTCGCCGCCTCGTCATCCCGTCCGGTTGCGGGCGCAGCGCCGAAGACCGCGGCGCATGAGCCGGCGCCGGTCGCATCGAAGCGCTCCGCCCCGCAATCGCCGGCGCCCGGACCCGCTCCCGTCAGGACAGCCCCTTCCCAACCCGCGGTTCCCAGGCCCGTGCTCGAGGAGGCGTCGAAACCCGCGCCGCTCGCCGCCGCCGCGCCGGCGTCCGCCCCGGCGCTGGCGAAGCCGCAAGGCGCCCTGCCCGCCAGAGCGCCGACGCCCCGCCCGGAGGCTGCCGCAACGCCGTCGGCGACGCCGCTGCCGAATTTCGAGACGCTCTCGCATAACGTCGCTCGTTTCATCGAGGAAGGCGGCAAGGTGCTCGCCGCCTATCTCAAACCGCGCGAGACCGGCGAGGCCAAAGTCGGCGCCGGCGAGGAGATTACCGATCTGGTCACCACGCTCGGGCGCGTCGCCGAATATTACGCGGCCGACGCTCAGCGCGCCTTCCACGCCCAGTCGGCGCTGTCGCAGCAGTTCATGGACCTCTGGGCGACGACGCTTCGGCGCCTGCAAGGCGAAAATGCGCCGCCCGTGGCCGCGCCCGACGCCGGCGACAAGCGCTTCGCCGATCCGGAATGGCAGGCCAATCCCTATTTCGACTTCCTGAAGCAGGCCTATGTGCTGACGACCCGCTGGGCGGACGATCTGGTCAAGCGCGCCGACGAACTCGATCCGCATACGCGCGAAAAGGCGGCGTTCTATCTGAAGCAAGTCACGAGCGCGCTCTCGCCCTCGAATTTCCTGGCGACCAATCCCGAGCTGCTGCGCACGACCCTAGCCGAGAGCGGCGAGAATCTGGTGCGCGGCCTGCAAATGATGGCCGAGGACATCGAGGCCGGACACGGCAATCTGCGCATCCGGCAAGCGGACGCGGCCAAGTTCAAACTCGGCGTCAATCTCGCGGTGACGCCGGGCAAGGTGATCTTTCGCAACGAGCTGATCGAGCTGATCCAATATTCGCCTTCGACGCCGGAGGTTTACAAGCGCCCGTTGCTGATCATTCCGCCCTGGATCAACAAATTCTATGTCCTCGATCTCAACCCGGAAAAATCCTTCATCCGTTGGGCGGTCGCGCAGGGCCTGACGGTGTTTGTGGTGTCCTGGGTCAATCCGGACGAGCGACACGCCGACAAAGGCTTCGAGGCCTATATGCGCGAGGGAATTTTCGACGCGCTCGACGCGGTCGAGACGGCCACCGGCGAACGCGACATCGCAACCATCGGCTATTGCGTCGGGGGAACGCTGCTCGCCGTCACGCTCGCCTTCATGGCCGAGATCGGCGACAAGCGCATTTCGAGCGCGACCTTTTTCACGACGCAGGTCGACTTTACCGACGCGGGAGACCTGAAGGTGTTCGTCGACGCCGAGCAGCTCAAGGCGGTCGAACACAAGATGGCCGATACCGGCTATCTCGAAGGCTCGCATATGGCGACCGCCTTCAACATGCTCAGGCCCAACGATCTGATCTGGTCCTACTGGGTCAACAACTACCTCAAGGGCAAGGAGCCGATGGCGTTCGACCTGCTGGTCTGGAACTCCAATTCCACGCGAATGCCGGCGGCCAACCACCGCTTCTATCTCAGACACTGCTATCTGCAGAATGATCTCACGCGCGGCCATATGCTGATCGAAGGCAAGAAGATCAGCCTGAAGAAGGTGACGATCCCGGTCTACGATCTCGCCGCCAAGGAGGACCATATCGCGCCGGCGCGCTCGGTCTACACCGGAGCCAAATATTTTGGCGGGCCGGTCCGATACGTGATGTCGGGCTCCGGCCATATCGCCGGCGTCGTCAATCCCGCGGACAAGCCGAAATACCAGTACTGGACCGGCCCGCAGCCGGAGGGCTCGTTCCAGGACTGGCTCGCGGCGGCTAAGGAGACGCCGGGCTCCTGGTGGGTCGATTGGATCGCTTGGATCGCCGCTCAGGCGCCCGAGAAAGTGCCCGCGCGCGAGCCCGGCGGCGGCAAGCTGAAGCCGATCTGCGACGCGCCGGGAACCTATGTGAGGGTCAGGGTGTAGGCGAGGCAATTCCTCGCTGCTCTCAGTTTTGCTGGAAGTTGCTGGGTTGCGGCACAAAGCCGTCACGCGCGGATTCGCGCTGCGCGGCGAGCTTCCTGCCCTCCTCGGCCAACACCGCGAATACGGCTTCCGGATTGGCGTTGCGCGCCTGCAGCGCGGCGAGTTCGCGTCCCTCCGCGACGACGATCTCGCGCGCGCCGGCCGCCAGCCCGTCGAGAATGATATCCGCCGCCCTGGGCGCCGGGATGCCGTTGTCGATATTGGCGTCGGAAGCGCCCCGCGAGGCTCCGCGAGCGTCGAGAGCGTTGATCGCGATATTTGTGCGGATCGAGCCCGGCAGGATGACAGTCACACCAATTCCGTAAGCCGTCTCGACCTCCGCGCGCAAAGCTTCGAAATAACCGACGCACGCAAACTTCGCCGCGCTGTATCCGGTGCGCAGCGGGACGCCGATCTTGCCGGCTGCCGAGGAAACGATCGCGATGCGCCCCGAGCGCCGCTCGACCATATGCGGAAGCACGAGTTGGGTCAGTCGCAGCGGCGCCATGAAGTCGATCTCCATCAACTGCCGGTAAACTGAAAACTCGGTGTCGATCGCAAGGCTTCGCTGGCTGACGCCCGCGTTGTTGATCAGCACGTCGACGCCGCCGCGCCAGTCCAGGGCGCGCCTGGCTATATCGGGCAGAGCGCTGAAGTCTGTCGCCTCGAACGGCAGAACAAGGCTTTCGCCGCCGATCTCGCCGGCCAGCCGAGCCAGCGCGTCCGCGCGCCGCCCGGATAGCACGAGCCTCCCGCCGCGCTTGGCGATTTCCCGCGCCAGCGCTTCGCCGATGCCCGAAGAGGCGCCCGTGACCCAGACCGTCCGCCCCTGAAAGCCCATCTCACGTCCCCCGCCAGTTGCGCGCAAGCTCAAATCTGTCTCATTCTGAACCAAAGCGCCACCAGAGCGCTTGAGTTCGTCTGAAAATATTATCGAACGGCCAGCGGGATCGATGAACGGCAATAAAACTGTTGCAGAATCACGAACTCTGCGGCCGTCCGATCTCGCGGAATTCGAGCGTCTATGGGCAACAGCGCATGCGTCGGCTTTCTGGTAACGCGATGCCCGCCAGCTTTCGCTCCAAGCCTCGTCTCGGACATGTCCCCATCTTCTCATCGGCGCATACGGGCGCGGGTCGCGGCGCTCTCGGCAATCGCGCGGCCACACTACAGCCAAGAGGATCTCCCCCTTGACCAAGCGCATCGAGAGACCGAAGCGTCGTAGCGGCCGTTTCACCGACACGGCTGAAATCATCCCCTTCACAAGGCCAAATACCGACCCGAACGCAACCCGCCGCCGATCCGGCCCTCAACGCAACCCAAGCCGAATATCTCGACGCCCTGCGTTCCAGCCCGCAAGTCATCGTCCTCGGCCCCGCCGGCACCGGCAAGACCTGGATCGCCGCCGACTCATGCCGCCGACCTCTATCGCCAGGGCCAAGTCGCGCAAAATCATCCTGACCCGCCCCAACGTGCCTTGCGGCCGCTCGCTCGGCTTCTTCCCCGGCTCGCTCGAAGACAAGTTCGCGCCCTGGGCGGCCCCGGTCATCGAGGCGATCAAGGAGCGCATGGGCGCGGCCGCCTTCGACATCGCGCTCAAGAAGGGCGCGATCGAAATGGCGCCCGTTCGAAGTGATGCGCGGCCGCTCCTGGAAGGACGCGTTCGTGCTGCTCGACGAGGCGCAGAACGCGACCGCCGCCGAGATCAAGATGTTCCTCACCCGCATCGGCGAGGATTGCACGGTCGTCGTCAATGGCGACGTCAGCCAGTGCGATCTCGAGGAGACCTCGGGCCTGCGCGTCGTGCTCGACCTCGTCGCCAAACGCCGCCTGCCTGTGCCCGTGATCGAATTCACGCTCGCCGACATCGTGCGCTCGGGCATTTGCGCGATGTGGGTGCGCGCGTTCGAGGAGGCGCGGATTTAACTTCCCGGGCGAGGCTGAAATTCCAGCCAAGGTTGCGGCAAGGCCACGTCTGGCCTTGCCGATTTGTCGCATCCCGCCCACCAAGAGCCGCCGGCCCCTGACCCCCTCGCATTCCCTCCCCTACCCGGTGTAAGAACTCCTTTCGAGGAGACCGCCTATGCTCAAGACCCCACGCCCCGACCCTGCCCTTCGCCTCGACATCGCCCATCGCCCCGCCGCAACCGCAAGGCGGAATGGGCGCGCCGGCTCGTCAGCGAGCACGTGCTGACGACCAGCGATCTGATCTGGCCGTTGTTCCTGGTCGAGGGCAAGAAGACGCGCATCCCCGTCGCGGCGATGCCGGGGGTGGACCGGCTGAGCGTCGACGAGGCGGTGCGCGAGGCCGAGCGGGCCGTCAGGCTCGAAATCCCCGCGATAGCCTTCTTCCCCTATACCGAGCCGACGCTGAAGGACGAGCACGGCAGCGAGGCCTTCAACAAATCCAATCTCGTCTGCAAGGCGTGCCGCGCCATCAAAAAGGAGTTTCCGGATATCGGCCTCGTCACCGATGTCGCGCTCGACCCCTACACCAGCCACGGCCATGACGGCTTGATGCGCGGCGAGACGATCCTCAACGACGAGAGCGTGGCCGCCTTGGTGAGACAATCGCTCAATCAGGCGCGCGCCGGCGCCGACGTGATCGCGCCCTCCGACATGATGGACGGCCGGGTCGCGGCGATCCGCGACGCGCTCGACCGCGAGGGTTTCCTGGACGTCCAGATCCTCGCCTATGCCGCCAAATACGCCTCGGCCTTTTATGGCCCGTTCCGCGATGCGGTCGGCTCTTCGGGCGCGCTGAAGGGCGACAAGCGCACCTATCAGATGGATCCCGGCAATTCGGACGAGGCGCTTCGAGAGGTCGAACTCGATCTCGCCGAGGGCGCCGACATGGTGATGGTCAAGCCTGGCATGCCCTATCTCGACATCATCCGCCGGGTGAAGGACGAATTCGGCGCGCCGACTTTCGCCTATCAGGTCAGCGGGGAATATTCGATGATCATGGCGGCGGCGAACAACGGCTGGCTCGACGGCGACAAGGCGATGATAGAGAGCCTGCTCGCCTTCAAGCGCGCGGGCGCCGATGGCGTGCTCACCTATTTCGCGCCGAGGGCGGCCGAAAAGCTGTTGGCGAAAAAGAAATAGCGCCGCGCAGGAGGAGAACGCGCCGATGATGACGCTCTACTATGCCCCCGCGACATGCGTGGCGGGATGTGCTGACATCCTGAAATTTGCGGTATTCAGCCAGCATGATCGGCGACTGGAGTCGCCTCCTACAGTGGTTTTCTGAAGAATCTACGCACGCGGAGTGTGCGGACTACATTGCAGCCGGCCCAGGCGGCGGCGATCAGGCACGATCCGCCGTAGGCCAACAGCACGCTCTCGGCCGTGCACTGCCAGCCCAACAGCAGTCCCACGCCCAAGACGGCAAAGGCCACGCTGTTGACCAGTTGCATCACCGACACCAGCCGGATGTTGCGCAGGGCGGTGAACAGTTCGATGAGGAAGTTGTAGGCGATCACGGTCGGTCAGGCATCCGGCCGCCAAGGCGACCAGGTCGGACTGGTCCTCGCTGCCGAAGATCAGCGCGGAGAACCATCGCCGCGCCAGCACGATGCCCGTGCAGGCGGCCAGCGGCCAGCCCGCCGCAGGCCAACACCGGTCCGCCGCAGGAAGCGTGCGGAGTTGTCCCCGCTGGCGGTAATGTTCCAGGTAGCGGCCGAACGACCCGGGAATGGCCAGCACCGACAGCGGCGCGGCCAGCAGCAGAAAGCTGAAGGCCATGTCCCACAGGCCCAACTGCTCGGCGTCGAGCCAGCGGCAGAACAGCACCGCCCGGACAAACCCCACCAGCCGCTGCACGACCGTCAGCCCCAACAGGATCAGCACGCTATCGACCAGCGTGTCGGTCGGCAGCGGGGCGGCGCGGCGGGGTATTCGGGGTTGTCGAAGGAGACGGACATGGCGAGGTGAGTGAGGTTGAGGGATTGAGGAATGATGAGCTGGACGTAGGGATCAGCGCGTTGCAGCGAAGACTTCGTCGACGGTCCAGCCTGATCGCGTTCCGGCGGTTCTCGACTCCTGTCCCTGACCCCTGGCCCCTGATCCCTGACCGCTGTCCCCTGATATACGAATCGCGGCGTGCGGAGTTTTCGCGGGTCCAGGGTGACCCAGTTCTTCAGGCGGATCATGTCGTCGTCGACCGGGATGCGTTGCAGGTGGAAGGGGTCGTCGCCGGGGAAGTTGAACCCGCCGTAGGCCGAGCACACGCCCGCATAGCCCGCCTCCTTGGCCAACTCGAACGCCGCCGGGTTGAGGTTGTCGGTGCTGTCCGTAGGGAAAGGCGAAATAGCGGACGGGCCGGCCGAGGGCAGTCTCCAATTCCTCCTTGGCCGCGACCACTTCGTAGCGCAGCAGCCGCGGGATCGGCGATCGGCGCCCAAATCGGCGTGGGTGTAGGCGTGGGCGCCGATCTCGATGCCGGCCGCCGCCATCGCCCGAAGCTGCTCCAGCGTGTTGGGGGCGAAGCGATGGCCCATCACCAGGTCGTGCGAAAACGGCTCCCCGCTCAGCACGTTCTGCAGCGTGACAAAGTAGGTGCAGGGAATGCGCTGCTTGATCAGCCAGGGGATGGCCTGCTGGCAGTTGTCGGCATAGCCGTCGTCGAAGGTGATGCTGACGCACGGCTGGGGGTTGTAGCCGCGGCGAATCCGCCGCTGGGCCTCGTCGAGCGAAATGAAATCGAAACGCTCCCGCAGCCAGCGCATCTGCCGGACGAACATCGCGTTGGAAATGGTCCACGGGTTGGCCCGATCGTCGGCGATCCGATGATAGTAGAGCACGATCACCGGCAAGCGGTCCTGCGACACCTCCCGCCAATAGTTCCACGCCCGCACCGGATAGCGTGGCGTGGTAGTAGAGGGTCAGCAGCAGTTGTTTCCAGAGCGGCATGGCGGGTCGAGTCAGTTGGCGAGTCCGAACTAGCTCGATCGCTGCTTCATCGTCCCGCTCGACTCGTCCTTGCCTCGTCCCGCCCTCTTCACCCACTGCTTCACGTTGTTTCCCGCCAGCCAGAGGTTGTGGCGCAACTGGGCGGCGGCGCGGCGGGGCACGACGCGGAACTCGACGCTCGGCCGCGGCTGGGCGCCGAAGCGGGCCTTGTAGGGCTCGTCGCCGCGGAGGAAATCGAACGCCCGATAGCCGCTGCTCGATCGCCTGCCGCAGGATCATCAGGTTGATCAGATTGCCCGGCTGATGCTCCAGCGACTCCGGATCCACGCCCGCCTGATAGACATACAGCACGCCGTCTGCCCACCAGTTGGTATTCGGCGGCCGCCGGCTTGCCGTCGAGTTCCAGCCAGTAGAACTGGACCTGGCCGCGGCGGAGCAGTTCGGGCACGACGTCGCGGTAGAAGCCGAGGAACCGGGCCGAGGCGAAACAGCCCTTCTCGCCCAGCATCTGCCGCCGCCGCTGGTGCAAGTCGACGAGAATGTCCATGGCCTGGGGCAGTTCGTCGAGCCGCGTCGACCCAGTGCAGCACCACGCGGTCGGTGCTCGAGCAATTCCCGTTCCAGGCGCCGCACGTCGCGGCGCAGGTGTCTTGCCCAGCGAGGCGACGTAGCTGTCCCAGTCGGTGGGCAGCTCCAGCCGCCAGCAACTCAAGCCCGGCCGGCGATGGACCGTGCAGCCCGAGACGGCCAGGCAGTTGGCCAGATCGGCCATCGTGCGGTCTTCGGCGTCGACGCCGTCCAGTTCCAGCAGGTCCCAGCGCAACGCGTCCGGGTCGTCGCGCAGGGCGTTTTCGACGAGATAATCGGCCAGGGCCTCGACGACCGCCTCTTCCGTGGCCGGATGGCAGAGCACGCTCAGGTAGTCGGAACAGACTTCGCCGGATCCCAGCGGCCGCAACACCCGGCCGTGCATGGCCGAGCAGTCGAGATACCAGGGGGCAATGCCCATCAACGACGTCGGCATCGTCGAAGACGCCCAGCACCGCCAGGCGGGTTCGCAGGGCGTCGGCGTCGTTCTGCGGGCCGTAGTGCCGCCACCAGTGCCAAAGCCACGTCCAACTGCGGAACGGCACGCCGCCGGCCAACCGCTCCCAGTCGTCCGCGTAGGGGGCCAACTCGTCGAGTGTCGGTGAAGCAGACAGATACGCATGGCAGGATCAGTCGCGATCACGGTCGGGCGTCAGGTCGACTCGCGAGCACACTACGACAACTCTTTGTCACACGGCGGGATAAGCAAGTCGTTTTTCGCCCGTGCGCTGCCAACGCATCGGCGCCGGCGGCGGCGGCATGTTGCCGGACCGCAACAGGGCGTTGCACGGCGGCAACGTGCCGTCGGCCGCCGGCATGTCGGGCGGCGGCGAGGACTGATGCGCAAGTCATTGTTGCCGCAAGGGGTTGCGGCATTCGATCGGCCGCGTTCCACCGCCCTTGGCACCCGCTTTGCATCCCCACACGTTCGTCTTCGCAGCCCGTCGGAGGCGCGCAGGGGGCGGCTCCAGTCGCCGAATACGCTTTCTGTGGTCGCCGGAACTTCGACTCGTGCAGTTGGGGTTTCGGCGACTGGAGTCGCCCCCTGCCGCCGAACTTTTCCCGACACCCGAAGCGAGCTTCATCCCCATGCACCCTGCACACGCCTACCGTCCCCAGTCCTCGGCAAGTGCTTCACCTGCTGCGTGTCCACGTCTGGCTCTGGCTCGTGCCGGCCGTGCTGATCGCCGCGGCCGTGGGCGTCTATGCCGTGGTCCACCAGGCCACCTGGGAAGCCTCGCAGGCCCTGATCGTTCGCAACGAGGCCTCGAACGCCGAGAAGGCGCCGGGCAAGTTCAGCTATCCCGAAGAGATGAAGACCGTCCAGGAGACGATCCTGGAAGTGGTCAAGGGCCGCAGCGTCTTGGAAGCGGCCCTGCGGCGAGGTCGGCCCGCCGGCCGACTGCGAGAACCCCGCGGCCTGGCCCACCGACCGCGACATCGTCGACGCTCCGCAAGAACGTCAAGCTCGTTCCGCCCAAGGGGGCCGAGTTCGGCAAGACCGAAGTGTTCTATCTCACCGTGCGGGCGGAAGACCGCGCCCGATCGGTGGCCCTGAACGAGGCCATCTTCAAGCAACTGCAAACCCAGTTCCAGCAACTCCGCGACGCCAAGGCCCAGAGCATGATCGACGAGCTGAGCAAGACCGTCCGCCTGGCGAAGGCCGACCTGGACGAGGCGACCGCCGCGCTGGCGGCGACCGAGAATCGCGTGGGCAGCGACCTGGCCGAGCTGCGTTCGATGCAGGACATGGCCACCAGCGACAGCGCCCTGCGTCGCAGCGGCGAGGAGATCCGCGCCAACTCCGCGAGAACGCCGCGGCCGAAAAGGCCAACCGGGAATTGCTCGCCGTCTTGGCCGAAGGCCCAAGACGATCCCGGGCCGGCTGGTGGCCACGCCGAACCGCCTGCTGGAATCGCACCCCTCGCTGCGGCGGCTGAAGGACGGCCTGATCGACGCCCAACTCCGCACCGCCACGCTGCTGGGAACGATGTCGGCCGACCATCCCAAGGTCCAGGCCGCCAAGGAGTCCGAGGAAGAGATCGGCCGCCACCTGCACAACGAGTTGGCCCTGGCCCGCCGCGGCGTGGAGGTCGAACTGCGGGTGATTGCCGACCGCCGCGTGCTGCTGGAAGACCAACTGGCCAAGACCAACGAGCGGCTTGCACGGCTTGGCCGACAGTGCGTGCCGGCTACACGAACCAGGTGGCCGAGGCGAAGAACCGGGCCGTGCTGTTGGAGCGGGCCGAGCAGAACCTGGCCGAGGCCCGCGCCGCCCGCGCCAGTGCCAAGGCCGCCAGCCTCATCAGCCGCATCGACACGCCCGACGCCGGCATCCGCCCGGTCGGCCCCGGCCGGATCGTGATCGCCCTGTGCGGCGTGCTGGGCGGGCTGCTGGCCGGGTTCGGCCGTCGTCTTCCTGACCGTGCCGACAAGCACTGCCACCGCCGGACCGATCGCTGCCGGCCGATCGTCGCCAACGGTCGAACGGTCGCGCCGAAGCCATCTGCCAAGCCGCAACGGCGGCCAGCGAAGACTGCCCTGCCTAACGGCAACGGCCATCTCTCGCTCAACGAGGCCTGCACAAGCTGGCCAGTAAGCAATGCACGGTCGCCGGGCGCCACAACGGTGCAGCCAGCCTGCTGTCAAGCACGCCCTACGAAGCCTACCAGCGGCAGTGGGTTCGGTCAACGGCCGCAGGCCGGCCGTCACGCCGGCCAGAAAGAACAGCGTCATGTTCATCATCGGCTGCACCGACACGTCGTGGAACATGCCGTTGATGAAATAGGCGCCCAGGGCGATCAGCATCAGCAGACCTTGCTGCCGGGCCCAGAGCGGCAGGGCCGCGTCGGACCACAGCCGCCAGGCGTCGCGCGTCCAGAAGCAGCACCATCGCCACGAACAACCCCAACCCCACCAGGCCCGTCTCGGTCAGCAGCGACAAGACCACGTTGTGGGGAATGTAATCCCGGGCGCGCTCCAACGGCAGATCGGTCGAGCGGTCGGACAGGTAGTTGCGGTGCTCCGTCTTGTACTGCGAATAGCCGCAGCCCAACAGCGGCCGATCGAGGAACATGTGCCAGGCGACCACGGCCATGATCGGGCGCAGCTCGACCGATTCGGCCGTTTTCTCGGCCGCCAGGGCTTCGTCGCGTTTGAAGCTCAGCAGGTTTTCCCATTGCGTTGCGGCCACCAGCGCGGCGGCCAGCACGTCCGCCGCCCAACAGCGGCAGCCGCCAACTCCACGGCAGGGCCAGCCCGACGGCCAGCGCCAGGCGCCAGGATCCCGCCCATCCACACGCTGCGGGTCAGGCGTGCAATACGAGCCCCGCCAGAACAGCAGCATCGCAATGCCGATCAGCAGCAGTTGGCCCGGCCGCTGCAGCCGCGGCCACCACATCAGCGCGCTGCCAAGACAGATGGCCAGCAGGATGCCGTTGGCGATCGGGTTCAGCAGCGGTCCCGCGCCCCGGCCGACAAACTCCGCGTCGGCCTGCGCCGCCGTGGTGGCAATGTACTTGGGGAACACCAGCCACCACAGCTTGAAATACTCGGCCAGCGACCGTCACGGCCAGGTAGATGCCGAACAGGGCGAAGCAGCCGAACAGCGGCCAACATGGCCCGCTGCGAAAGGTTCGCCTGCCGGGCGATCCAGTAGACCACCGCCGGCATCAGGTAGTAGAGCGATCAGCCAGGCGACCGGCTGATAGTTGGTCGCCTCCCAATCGGCGCTGAACGTGCTCAGCACCATCACGGCGGTGAACAGCCAGGAGGATGATCTCCGGCTTGCCCAGCGGTTTCGGATCGGCCAGGCCCCAGCGGCGCCAGAAGACATATTGCCCGACCAGCAGCACCAGCAGCACGCGGTCGGCCGTCAGCGGCAGCGGGCCCAACTCGATCTTGAAGAAGGGCACGCTGAAGCACGTGCCCGCCAGCAGCACGGCCAGACAGCCGCCCAGCAAACCGCCGCGCAAGAACAACCACCAGCCCCCAGATCAGTCCGACGATTCCGGCAATGACGGCCATGGCTTCCATAGGCTATTCATAGCATAATTCGCGCAGTTGCCAGCTGAACGCTGCCTGCAGGCGTGACTGCGGTGTCCATTCGGCAGCGCTAGCCCGCTTGCAAGCATGAGCATTGCTGCCACTGGATTCTGTCCTTCCGCACATTCCTTCCGTCCGCTACAATCGCGGCATGAATGCCATCTGCCTGGTCGTCGACCGGCTGCACGCGGGCTACCTCGGCGCGTACGGCAACTCGTGGATCGAAACGCCGGCCCTGGACCGGCTGGCCAGCCAGTCGGTGGTCTTCGACCAGGCCCTGGTCGATTCGCCGCAATTGGAGCGATTGTACCGCTCGTACTGGCAGGGGTGGCACGCGCTGTGTCCGCGCGCCGGCCGAGTCGCGGCCGACGCTGGCCGCCCTGCTGCGCGAGGCCGGCGTGACCACGGCCCTGCTGACCGACGAGCCGCAGGTGGCCCGGCATCCGCTTGGCGGTCGATTTCGACGAGCTGGTCGAGATCGACCCGCCCTGGCAGCCGCAAATCGGCCGGCGAAATCGACGAGACGCACTTCGCCCGCTGTTTCGTCGAGATCATCGACTGGCTCGAAGCGGCGCGGGGCCATTCTTGTTGTGGTGCCATCTGGGCGGCCTGGGCACGACGTGGGACGCGCCGCTGCGGTTCCGCCAGGCGTATTGCGAGCAGGGCGATCCGCCGCCGCCCGACGGCGGCCGACGTGCCCGACCGAATGCTCCCGGCCGATCACGATCCCGACGAGCTGCTGGGCATCACGCAGTCGTATGCCGGCCAGGTGACGCTGTTGGATACGTGCCTCGGCGCGATGTTGGAGTTTCTCGACGGCCTGCCCGCCGGCCGAAGAAACCTTGCTGACGCTCATTTCGGCGCGCGGCTTTCCGCTTGGGCGAGCATCGGCGCGTGGGGCCGTGCGACGACGCCCTGTTTGGCGAGTTGGTCCACGTGCCCTGGATGATCCGTTTGCCCGACGCGGCCGGCGCGGCCGTGCGAAGCCAGGCCCTGGTCGAGCCGGCCGATCTCTGGGCGACGCTGTTGGATTGGTGGGGCGTCGATCGGCGTGCCCCGCTCGCCCACCGCCGCCAGCGTGCATGCCGATCGTGCGCGGCAAGTCCGACGCGCTCCGCGATCGGCTGTGCATTTTGGGCAGCGGCGCCGAGCGGGCGATCCGCACGCCCGCCTGGTATCTCCGCGCCGGCGACCGAGCCCGAAGCTGTTCGCCAAGCCCGACGACCGCTGGGAAGTCAACAACGTGGCGTCGCGCTGCCGGGAGGTGGTCGAGGTCTGCAAGACGCGCTCGGGCAGTACGAGTTGGCGCTGCCGACCGGCCGGGTCTCCGACCTGCCGCCGCTTGAGCGACGTGTTGCGCACGGGCTGTAGGTGGCGATGCGTCATACGTTGCGGTCGTTCACGGCTGTGCTGATGGCCCGTTTACGGGCCGTCCGCGCCGCAGGCGGTAATCGGCCCGGCGTTCACGCCGGGTTACGCGGAGACCGGACCTACTCTCCATCCGATTTCCAACGTGTCAGCCGCGTTCACGCGGCTCCTGGCGAGAGCCGGCACGAGCCCGCTGAACCGGGCTGACAGCGCTTATCGGCGAGACAAGCCGCACCCGACGTGAACGTCTGGCCTATTACCGCTGCAGCGGAAAGTGCCGTGAACGGCCCTAGGACGGACGTCGAACCACGATCCCGCTTACGGCAGGACGTAAATCGCCGGATTATCCGGATCGTTGTAGCAAAGCGTGGTGTCGGGAAGCGATTCCGCGTGCCCGTCGCAGAACGTGACGATCACGATGCCCGGATGCGGCGACGACAACGGAGGACAATAGGCGTCGTTCCCGAGACGTACGGCACGCCGATCAGGATGTTGGGCAGAATCGGCCGTCGGTAGTCGCTCGGCTGCCGGCGAAATGACGCTGACGGCGGGCACAGTTCGGCCACGAAAACCCGTAACGTTTGCCGCTGTCAGCGGATACGACGGTGCCGTATCCCCGTGCACGGCTGTTCGTCCATTGCGTCCACTCGCGTGGCGGTTGGCTGGGTCGACGAAGACCCTCTCCGCGAGCATCAACGTCCGCGTAGCCGACTTGACGCTCGAAAGCGAGATGGCACTGGTGAGCCGCCGCTGTAGTCCTGAAAAACGCCCAGCCTCGGCGATGACCGCCGGCGTCTGGACGGCACATCTGGTTGGGTACACGGCCGGAACTGTGTGCGCGTTGGGCGGATCGTTGTACACGCCCACGTTCACCGCATACTCAACGCGATGTCGTCACGCAGTGGCGATTGAGTCGTCCGGGCAGACCAGCATCGCCAATGCGCGGACGGTGCGTAGCGCGATTCCGTTGATAGCCCATGCGCCAGCCGGTCGTCCCTTCCCACAAATCGATTCGATCCCAAGAACGGAAACAGCACGGGCACCCAACTGACCCCGTGCCGTGGACCTGATTGATATAGCCCGGCAGATGCTGCTTGGCGATGTCGTACTGCGTGATCGCCAAGGCGAGTTCGTGCTGATTGTTCGTGCATTGGGCGATCCGGCGCGGCCGCGGGCGGAGATCAACGCCGGCATCAACAGCCCCACCAACATGCTGATGATGACGATCACCACCAAAAGTTCCACCAAGGTAAAGCCGAACGGCGAAGGCGGAAGGGGGAAGGGATGAAGGATGAAGGATGAAGGATGAGCGGACTGCCGGCACGACGGCCCCTGACCCCTGACCCCTGACCCCTGACCCCTGTCTGCTGCAAACCGTTTCATGACCGGACTCCCTCTTCTTGCCCATTCCGTGGCTTGCCCTCTACCCTCATTGTTCCAGAATTCGGAAGAAAACGCCAGCGGGATGAAGGAGGCGGCGATGGACGGGTGGTCGGTGGCGGGAAGGCGGGGGGCGAGTCGGAAGCCGAAATCCCGACGCGATACCGGCGCATCCAGTTCAGCTCCGACATTCAGCGTCCTCGTTCTTCCGCCTTCCCGCCACCCACCATCCCCGCACTCCACCCCCCAACGGCGGGGTGGCCGGTTTTGCGCGGGAAAGGCTAGATTTTTGGCGGAATTATGAGACAATAATCTTGGGCAAGGCTTCAGCCGGAACAGAAACAGAGAGGGAGTCAAGTTATGAAACGGTCTACAACAGCAGTGGCAGTGGTCGTAGTCAGCGCTGAGGTCCGCCATTATCCCTAATCCCTCCATCCTTCCGGCTTCACCTTGGTGGAGCTTTTGGTGGTGATCACGATCATCAGCACGCTGATCGGGCTGTTGCTGCCGGCGGTGCAGGCCGCCCGCGAAGCCGCCCGACGCAATACTGCGCCAACAACGAGAGGCAACTCGCGCTTGGCCATGCATGAACTTCGAGTCGCAGCCGAAGTACTTCCCGGGCTACGCCAACAAGATCGGAACCAACCCGAATCCCGGTGCAGTTGGGTCGTTCGTTGTTCCCGTACCTGGAGCATGGGATCTTTACGATATTTGGGCGCGGTCCACAGCACCGGTACGTTCACTGCGACTCGCGGACGTACATTACCAGACGCTCCCCAATCCGTTAAGATATGTTGACCTGCCCGAGCGATCCATCGGCCCAACGGTCGGCGACACGTCGCTAGTCGTACGTCTGCAACCGCGGGGTGAACGGCTTTGAGTACCCATATTTGGGCGTCTGCCTGAATGCAGGCGAGAAACCGACGGCTGCTTCGGCATAACTTACGCCCGCCGCGAGTCGGGATGGACTACATCAGTTCGCACGATGGTACATCCATGACCTTGATGCTGGCTGAATCGCGTCCTGAGACAATCCGTCAATCCTCCCAGGCTCGTTTACCCGCGATCAGACGCGAGTGGTCCGACGTTTCGACAGCGACGGTTACGTACTGCCGAGCGGGACAGCCGGCACGGGCCTCTTCGGCACTCCCGCCGAACAATATGGAGGAAAACGTCGCGTTTCGAATGGGGAACATTTCGGGATACCTGGGAACAGCCTGGCTACCACGGCGACCGTCACCGATAAGGTGCTCTCCGCCCACAGCGGCGGCGTAAACGCCTGCTTCTGCGATGGCCATCAGTATTTCCTCAGCACGAGCATCGACCCGAACACTTTCAGGCCCTCCTGATGACTCCGTGGGGAGACGGAATTTATCCGGCCGCCAATGCTGGTATTGGCAGTGGCCTTTCCGCCGCTGGAGGATCGTGGACCAAGGTCCCTCAATGGACTAACTCCAGCAGCAAAAGCACTATCTTGAACATCCCGCAAATGGGCAGCATCCTCGACGAGGGTAACTTTTGATCGTGCCTTTGGCGGCCCGTTGTGAACGCATTATCAAGGGACGGCAGCCCGTGCTGCCGTCCCTTGTTTTTTTGGGTGAGAGCGGACCGCGAAGGATGACGCCGGAGACGCATTTGGCCGCAAAAGCCCGAGGGGCTTCCGTCGTGGTTGCACAGAAGTTGACGGATGGAAATGCCGGATGACGTTTTCTAATTCCCGGTCTTTTCTAGCCCAGGCGTTTACGCCTGTGGAACGAAGGCCATCGTCAACATTCTATTTTTCTTCTCGCCCCCTTCAGGGGCAAGGATTGATTTGTTGGCGAACGAGCGCCGCCGCTGCGTCCCCTAAGGGGACCGATGACAAAAAGAAGAATGATCTTCTCGCCTCGTTTCCGCAGGCGTAAACGCCTGGGCTAGAGAAAAGGCGAACACTGAAAACCTCCCGACGCCATACCCGCCAGACCGCCCGCTAACCGATCGCCACGCCGCAATCGGGTGGGATTCTCGGCCTCTTGCTAAAAGAGGCAAAGTCTCGGCTCGACTTTGCCGATTATTCCGACGGCGTGAGTCGGGTTGAATTTCGGGGGGATTCCGCGCAACGACAATAACTACCAAATTCACACGCAGGGTGCGTGCAACGCACCATAGCACCATCGGAATACGGTGCGTTACACGCACCCTACATGCGGCCATGACCACCACTCGCTCCCCAGTTCGGGTTTCTCACCAAAGTGGGGCAGACATTCCTGTCTGCCGGAGAGACACCGACCAGAAGGGCAGACAACAGCTGCCCCACCGACCGA
>CAWEID010000039.1:0-160821 GCA_963809055.1 uncultured Pseudomonadota bacterium
AGTTCCCAGCGCGCCGTGATCTTCTTTCTTGACTCTGGATCCAGTTCCTGGATGGCAATCGCTTGGGCCGCCATGCTGCCGTCCACTTGTTGGCGTTTTTGCTCGCAGCAAAGTGAGAGTGCGTTAAAGCAATTATTTATGATTGCACCCGGGGGATGCCGTGGCTCGCTACCATGATCCGCCTGAGCGCATCTTTTCTAAAAAGGGGAGCGCTGCGGTGCCCCGCTTGTTCCAGGCGGTGGCGGATGTAGGCAATGGTCTCCTCAATAGAAAACGGTTCGAGCCAGCAACTCGTCGTAACGCGCTGGCGAAGCTGCTCCATTGAAGGCTTCATTAACGTATCGGTCAGGAGCGGCTGCCCTGAGAGCACGATGTGCAGCAATTTGGACTGAGGATTTTCGTAGTTCGTGAGCAGGCGAAGCATTTCCAGCGCTTCATCCGACAGATTCTGGGCCTCATCGATGCACCACCACGACTTTTTCGTCCCGCCCGAGCCTCTTTGACCAGAAAGTCTTCCAATTGCACGTGCATTTCGTCGCCGTTGACTGCCGGAGCGATCCCGAGGTCACGCAAAATGTACCTGAGCAATCCGGCGCGAGGCTCGCACTGAGTATCCAAACGAAAAGACAATGCGTGCGGAATTCCGAATGTCATGGAGGAATTGAAACAGCAGCGTTGTTTTTCCCAGGCCCGGGGGCGCAATCAATGCTGTAAAGCCTCGGTTGCTCAAGAAGCCATGGCGCAGCGACGGCAGCACCTCCCGATGCTGAGCGCTGCGATACAACCATCGCGGATCGGCGGTGGCCCCGAACGGTTCTTCCTGAAATCCAAAATAACGCGATAACATGTCTAACCTCTGCCCTTCGGCAGTGAAGCGAACACACCCGTGGCCAGATAACGGGCCAATTCGTCACGTGAGCGGAACGTTAGTCCCATGATAGCGGGTAAGAGAACGCAGGTGGAAAGACCAAAGGTCCCGGCCGGCAGAGAGCGCTGCCGCACAGGCGGCCATACCAAAACCCGAATGGGGCGGAAACCTTTGCGCATAAACTTCCGTCGTCATCCTCAGCCGCAGCGCCGGAAAAATTGAGATTTTCCCCTGGTTCGGGCCCATAATTTACAACTGTGTTGCGCCACCTCCAAGGCTCGGAGGTGGAAAGCCTGAGGTGATGGAAGCCCGTTCGGAACTTCCACTTCACTACGCGGCAGGCGCTTCAACTGCCCGAAGGCAATGGCGCACCGATAAAAGCCGCTATCCGATCTTGATTCCGATCCGAGACGCAATCAAGTCGAACTCCCCCAAGGGTACCCTTTGTGTATCCTCGAGCTGGAACAGGCGTCTTCGATCGTATTCACAGCAGAACGAAAACTTGACTAAGGCCCGTCTAAGGTATATTGAGTCCCGGCTTCTTACCAAGGCCGCTCAGATCAAGCTGGTTTTGCCACGGACAGTTGGCCAGACGTGGAGGGGCTGCCCTGCCTTCGGGCCCTTGGATACCGTGCTTGACCGCATACATGCGCAGGTCGGCAACACGGCGAAGCGAGTCCGCATCTTCGCCGTCGTCGGGAAATAGCGCAACCCCTACGCTTGCGCCCACGCGGATCGACAGATCGCCCAGTTGAATCGGGTCGTTCAGCAGGCGCCGCAACGCGTGCCCGACAGCCTCCGCATCTGCTTAGGCCGTTGCGCCCTTCTCGGCCTCAGCCTCCATGGCCGCCAGAAGCCGCGCATGCTCCTCGAACTCGGGGCGGCCTGGAGCGGCTTGAGGCGGGGATCGGCCAGCGTCTGGAAGAACCAGGGGCAGCGGTTTTCGCAGAGAGGCGCTGCAGCTCAGCGAGCGCGGCGTCGGGCTCGCCCAGCGCGACATAAACGGCGGCATTGAAGTATTCATCACGAAGCGCTCGCGGCCCAGCCATTGCAGCCGGTCGAGCAGCGCGCGCGCCTCATCGCTGCGCCCGGCGCAGGCCAGCGCATAGGCGTGGACGGCAGTGGCGAGGTCGAAATGCGCGAGCGCCCGGCCAGCTCATTCGCCAGCTCCGCGGCCTTCGCGGCTTCTCCGTTATAGGCCAGAATGATCGCCCCATAGAGATGGGGGCCGTCGTGCTCGGGAAACAGGCCCTCGCCTTGCGGATTTGCGCAACGCTGGCGGCGGATTCTCCGGCCAGATGCAGCGCCCATGCCAGGCGCGCCTGCAGCCAGGGCGAGTACGGATCGAGAACGATGGCCGCGCTGAGCAGATCGATGGCCTCGTGAAGCGGCGGCGGCTGAGCGCGAACATGACGCGCCGCGCGTAATCCATGGATCGTGCGGGAGATGGGCGGCTCGCGCAAAGGCTTTGAGAGCCGCGGGCAGATTGTGATCCAAATGAAAGTCGATCCAGCCCAGTGCAGGCAACAGGGCTTCAGCGTGGCATGCCGGCAAGATCGGGAATGCGTTCCGCCGCCCGGCGCACCATGCCGGCCTCAAGCATTGGCGACATGAAGCCGAAGAAGGCCTGGGCGATGCAAAGATTGGCAAGGTCCACGCGGGCCGCCATCAGAGATGGATCGAGTTCGATGGCGCGCAACAAGCGGCCCATGGCGTCCTGCATCCGGTGCCGTTCGAAGGTCTGCCACTCATGATGCGCGCGCAGAAAGAGCTCATTGGCTTCTCTGCGCTGGGGAGAAGATTCGATCTCCTCGGCAAGCTCGGCGGCGGCCGCGATGGAAAATCCCCCGGAATGCAGACGGAAGGTCAGGCGGTTCACCAGTTCCGAGGCCAGCGCTCCTATCCGGCCGCGCTCCACGAGCAGGTCTTCCACCCATAGCTGCTCGCCATCCACGGCCCGGGTCATCTCGGCGCGCAGACGATCGTGACCCGGGGTAGCAAGCAACTTGCCGGAGAGAACAAAGTCCGCGCGCAGAGTCCTGCCGATCTCGTGCGCAGGCAGCCCGCGCCGGGCCAGGGAAAAAACCGAATCCCGAGCCAGAATCGATGCGATGGGGTAGCGCGCGCTTTTGATCCGCTCCATGGCTTCTTCGGCGACAGCCATGCCGAGATATTCGGGAACGCCGAATCCAGCGGCAAAGGGCAGGATGGCCAGGCGCGGCAAAGCGCCGGCGGCCGCGAGGCTGCGGGTTCGACAACGGCAGAGAGGCGGTACCCGCGCTTGTAGACGCTCTGAATGCAATCCGCCGGCTGCAGCCTTGCGCGGAGCGATGCGAAGCACCTGTAGAGGGTATCGCTGGAAACGTGCTTCTCGTCCCACAGGGCGCGCTTCAACTCCAGCGGGGTGACAATCTCGCCGGCGCGCGCCAGCAGCAGACGCAGCAACGCCACTTCCCTGGGCGGCAGATACAGCGGCGTCTCCCCGCGGAGGAGCGTGCCGTCAGGCTGAAGCCGGAAACCCGCAAATCGGTACGCGAGTGGCGCCGAATCGGCCACCGCCGCCAAAGAGCTGCCCATAAAACCAACGCATTTCCGCAAGATCCTACGCCGGCGGCCGGCCGCGATTAATATCTGTCAAAGCGATCCGTTTCCGGCAGGACAAGGACCCGCAATCCGAAATCCAAGGCAAGGCAAAGCCTTAACAACAAGAAAGACGGTTCAACATTTTCCAACGAGCGGAGCTGCAACGGCGGAGCGGTTTTTCTTTGAAGGAAAGCCTTTTCACACCCGGCAGAATACACCGCGCAAAAGCAGAATCGCCGCAAAGCCCGGGCTTCGGCGGCCATTCTCCAATTCCAGTACGGTGTTTTGCATCCCACAAAGCATCTCTTACTGGAGCGAAAGGCACTAAATAACGTATCTCAAGTTCCCGCGGAGTTCCAGCATCTCGCCAAGAGGCGTAAGGAAAACGCCGCATGAGAATCCGGTTCCGCTCGACATCAACTGGAGAAACGCTATGGCCGCGCCTTACAGCAACGGGAGAAACAACCTGCGAACCCATAAACGCTATCAATACATCGATTATCCACAGCCAGAAGGCGCGAGAGAAGACTTGTAAGAAAAACAATGGTAATCCTGACGCAGGTTACCGGAAGCTGCTCTTCGATCGGTGCGCGGCAAGTGAAAAGCCGCGCAGAACGCTCAAAAAGTACAGCTCCCCGTAGAAGGGTATACAGCCTTTACCGATAACGCTTGGCCAGGGTTGCGCCGATCTCGGCCGGCGAAACCACCACGTGAATACCGGCCGCAGTCATGGCCTTCATCTTGTCGGCCGCGGTGCCCTGGCCGCCGCTGATGATGGCGCCGGCGTGGCCCATGCGGCGGCCCGGAGGCGCGGTTTGTCCGGCAATGAATCCCACCACCGGCTTTTTCACGTTCTGCTTGACGAACTCAGCCGCAGCTTCTTCGGCCGCGCCGCCAATCTCGCCGATCATGACGATGGCTTGGGTATCGGGATCGTCGTTGAACAGTCGGAGCGCGTCGATGTGCGATGGTGCCGACGATGGGATCGCCGCCGATGCCGATAGCGGTCGACTGCCCGATGCCGCGCTGGGTGAGCTGATGCACGGCCTCATAAGTGAGCGTGCCCGAGCGCGAGACGATGCCAATCGAGCCTTGCTTGTGGATGTGCCCGGGCATGATGCCGATTTTGGCCTTGCCGGGCGAGATGACGCCGGGGCAGTTGGGCCCGATCAGCCGCGACTTCGAGGTTTTGAGCTTGGCCCAGACCTTGACCATGTCGAGCGTGGGAATGCCCTCGGTGATGCAGACGATGAGCGGAATGCCCGCGTCTTCGGCTTCGAGGATGGTGTCGGCTGCAAACGGAGGCGGAACGAAGATCATGGTCGCGTTAGCGCCGGTCTCCTTTACCGCGTCGGCTACCGTATTGAAGATCGGCCAGCCCTCGTGGGTGGTTCCGCCTTTGCCGGGCGTCACGCCACCAACAACCTTGGTGCCGTAGTCCGCGCAGCCCTTGGCGTGGAAGGTGCCTTCCTTGCCGGTGAGACCCTGAACGATGAGTCGAGTTTTCTTATCGACTAAAACTGCCATTTATGCCCCCGCTCCTGCGGCTGCTTTCACCACAATCTCCGCCGCTTCTTTCATGGTTGCGCCTACCTGGAAGTTCAGGCCCGATTCCTTGAGAATCTTGCGTCCCTCTTCCACATTCGTGCCTTCCAGCCGCAGCACGATCGGCACCTTGACGTTCAATTTGTTCGCCGCAGACACCACTCCGGTGGCCAAACGGTCCACGCGCAGAATGCCGCCGAAGATGTTGATGAAGATGGCCTTCACGTGGCGTCGGAAAGCAGGATCTCGAAGGCGTGCTCGATCTGCTCCTGCGTGGCGCTGCCGCCGACATCCAGGAAATTGGCGGGGCTGCCGCCGGCGTACTTGATGATGTCCATGGTGGCCATGGCCAGGCCGGCGCCGTTGACCATGCAGGCGATGGAGCCGTCGAGCTTGATGTAATTCAGCTCGTACTTCGAGGCCTCTACCTCCAGCGGATCCTCCTCGGCGATGTCGCGCAGGGCCTTGATGTCAGGGTGGCGGAAGAGCGCGTTGTCGTCGAAGTTGATTTTGGCGTCGAGGGCGAAGAGCTTGTCGTCTTTGGTGGTGATGAACGGATTGATCTCAACCAGCGAGGCGTCGGTTTCGATGTAGGCCTTGTAGAGGCTCTGAAAAAAGTTGACGGCCTGGTTGATCTGCGTAGGCTTGAGGCCCAGCGCGAAGGCCAGCTTGCGCGCCTGCCAACTGGCGAAGCCGACGGCCGGATCGATGGTCTCTTTGAAGATGGCCTCGGGCGTCTTGGCGGCGACCTCCTCGATCTCCATGCCGCCGGCCTGCGAGGCCATGAAGACCAGCTTGCCCGTGGCGCGATCGAGCACGATGCCGAGATAGAGCTCGCGGTCGATGGCAGCGGTCTCTTCGATGAGCAGCCGCTGCACCTTCTGGCCCTGCGGGCCGGTCTGGTGCGTGACCAGCTGCATGCCGAGAATGTTCTTGGCGTGCAGCTCGGCGTCTTCGCGCGTTTTGGCCACTTTCACGCCACCGCCCTTGCCGCGGCCTCCGGCGTGAATCTGCGCTTTGACCACGACGCCCGGCGCGCCCTCGGCAAAGAGTTTGCGCGCCACGGCTGTGGCCTCTTCGAAGTTGGCCGCCATTTCGCCCTTGGGCACGGCAACGCCATACTTCGCCAGGATTTCTTTAGCCTGATACTCGTGGATTTTCATTTTGGTTGAACCATCCGATCGCTGTCAGATTAGCGTTAGAGCGCGGCTTAAGAGATACAGGAGCCGGTGCAAGGGCGTCAACCGCGCCAAGACCATACTAATCTGCCGAAGGAGGGTCAGGGTGTGTCAGCAAGTGAGAAGTCTCGACGCGGACTAATGGGCCGCCAGTCGAACGCGAACGGCGCAAGGCCGCGGCCTTTACCATAGAAGTAATATGGCCATAGTAAGGAGTTGCTGAAGCCGCTGGCCGAAGACGGCGCGGCACTGACCCGGGAGCAGGCTGCCGGCGTGCTCGAAGAGATTCTCGGCGGCAGCGTGCCGGAAGTGGAAACCGCGGCGCTGCTCACCGTGATGGCCACGCGCGGCGAACAGGCGCCGGAGCTGGCCGGCTTTGTGGATGTGATGCGCCGGCACTCCGTGCCTTTACCCTTTGGACCAGATGAGCGGGAAGAACTGGTCGACTGCGTTGGCACAGGCGGCGGCGGACCCCAGACCTTCAACATCTCCTGCGGCGCGGCACTGGTGGCGGCAGCCGCCGGCGCGAGCGTGGCCAAGCACGGCAACCGCGCCGTGACCTCGCGCTGCGGCGCCGCCGACGTGCTCGAGGCCCTCGGCGTGCCCATTGACCTCAAGCCCGAGCTGGCCGTCGAATGCCTGCGCGAGACAGGATTTGTCTTCCTCTTCGCGCCGCTTTATCACCCGGCCATGAAGGCCCTTGGGCCGCTGCGCCGCGCGCTGGGCTTCAGGACCATCTTCAATCTCGTCGGGCCGCTCACCAATCCGGCGCACGCCCGCACCCAGGTGGTCGGAGTGCTGGCGCCCAGCCGCGTTCTGCTCGTGGGGCGCGCGCTGGCGGCGCTGGGCGCGAAACGCGCCTTTGTGGTGCACGGGACGGACGGGATCGATGAGCTGACGACCACGGGCGAGTCGGTGGTGGCGCGCATTGAGGGACGGAAACGGCGAACCGGAGCTGAAGGCCGCGCGCGTCACGCCGGAGATGGCCGGCCTGCCCCGCGCCACGCTCGATCAGTTCATCGGCGGCGACATGGCCACAAATAAGGCGCTGCTCTACGACGTGCTCACCGGCATTCCCGGCGCGCGGCGCGACATCGTGCTGCTCAATGCCGCGGCTGTGCTGGTTGCCGCCGGCCTCGCCGGCGATCTGAAGCAGGGCGTAGCCATGGGCGCGGAAGCAATCGACACTGGCCAGGCGGCAGCGACGCTCGAAAAACTGCGGCAGTTTGGGGCGAAGTACGCGGCGAAATAGTAAGGGCGGAAAAGCGAGGTTTGACGAATCGATTGCGACCGAAGAGAATAGAAGAGTTGCCTACCCCAGTGGGCCTGTGGCGCAGTTTGGGAGCGCGCTTCCATGGCATGGAAGAGGTCGTCGGTTCGATCCCGACCAGGTCCACCAGGATTTGCTGATGCCGGCGGTCTATATTCTTCAAAGGGAAGACGAGCAGGTTCTACATCGGGTGTACTGAACAGCTAGAGTCTCGGTTGGCGGAACACCCGCGCGGTCATACGATATCGACGCGCGGACGTGGCCCCTGGATATTGGTGCACCAGGAGCAATTCCCCACGTTGCCGAAGCCCGCCGCCGTGAGCGGCAGCTAAAGAGTTGGAAGTCGCATCGATCGATCCAGGAATTGATTGAGATATCAAAAAAGAAACCAGTGAGCGCGTCCCGGCGTGCCGGGAAGGTCGTCGGTTCGATCCCGACCAGGTCCACCAATCCAATCGACTGAAGTCTTACCCTGACACTTCCGGCGGACCCTGACGGGATTCCTCTGTTCGCTGCGCCTGCGCCGGATACGCGTCATAATTGGAACAGTGCCATTCACTCTCGCTCACGCCGCAGCCGCTTTGCCGTTTCGCCAGACGCGGCTTCTTTCCTTCGGCTCTTGTCATAGGTTGTTTGGCTCCCGACTTTGAAGACTTCGTCCGATTTGCCCCGAAAGGACATTTTGGGCACACATCCCAGGGCGTGTTTGCGCTTGATCTGCCTCTTGCTCTTGCGGCACTCTGGATACTTCCACTGGTCGCAAAGGAGGCGCTTCCGGACATGGCTACCGAAGAGCGTACGTCAGAGGGTGAAACTTGGCCCGTGCAGGTTCTCGCTGCGGGGAGGAACGCGGATTGGCTCCGATCGGCGGCGCAGTCGAGCCAGGCGAAATCTCGCTGCTCGGTCCGGCGGAGGCGCCGATCGCGGTGCTCTGCGCGGGCGCCATCGCTTCCGGCTCGCCTGAAGGCGCCGCGCGGCGTCGACCTCCAGGATTTCCTTCGCGCCCCTCTTTCCGCCGCCGCGCCGCCGCGCGGGGGCGTGCGCGTGAGCGTCGACGTAGACCCGCAGAGTTTCATGTGAGCGGGTCAAAGCGCGCGGCGCCCCTGTTAAAACAGTCTCCAAATTGTTATATAACATTTCCTATAGAATGGGGACGTATTTTCTGCTATGTTCCTTTCAACAAACGGGTTTTTGCGTTTTTCCCCGGGGAATTGCGCCCGGCTTGCAAGGGCGCCATAGAGGCGGCCGAGCGGCGTTGCGCCCCGGGGGACACGAGGTAGAGAAAGCTCTGAGATGAATGGAATGATTACCGCCAATCGCCTGAGCGATGGCGTCGTTGTGTTTCTGGACGCGAAGGGCGCCTGGAGCGAGGATTTCCATCGCGGCGCGGTGCTGTCGCCGACGAAGCGCAAGACGGCGGCGCTCGACGCGCGCCAAGCAATCCGCGGCCGACAACGAAGTCGTCGATCCCTATTGGATCGACCTCGAAAGCCGCGCCGGCCATTTCGTGCCCAAGGCGCTGCGCGAGGCGATCCGCGCCTGCGGGCCGACGGTCCGGCGGGATCTGGGCAAGCAGGCGCATGGCCAGGCGCCGGACTTCCTTCAGCGCGGGTCGGCGGAGGCTTCGCATGTATCGCTATGACGAATTCGACGCCGCTTTCGTCGCCTCGCGCGTCGAGCAGTTCCGCGGCCAGGTCGCGCGCCGCGTCGCGGGCGAACTGACCGAAGAGCAGTTCCGCCCGCATCGGCTGATGAACGGCCTCTATCTGCAGCTGCACGCCTATATGCTGCGCGTCGCGGTGCCCTACGGCACGCTGAATTCGCGGCAGTTGCGCAAGCTCGCTGAGATCGCGCGCAAATACGATCGCGGCTATGGCCATTTCACGACGCGGCAGAACCTGCAGTTCAACTGGCCGGCGCTGAAGGACACGCCCGACATTCTCGCCGAGCTTGCCAGCGTCGAGATGCATGCGATCCAGACCTCGGGCAATTGCATCCGCAACGTCACCGCCGACCATTTCGCCGGCGTCGCCGCCGACGAGATCGCCGACCCGCGCCCCTATGCGCGAGATCCTGCGGCAATGGTCGTCGCAGCATCCCGAATTTTCGTTCCTGCCGCGCAAGTTCAAGATCGCCGTCAACGGCGGCCCGCAGCGATCGCGCCGCGATCCAGGCGCACGACATCGGCCTGCAGATCGTGCGCGACGCCTCCGGCGCGCTCGGCTTTGCGGTCTATGTCGGCGGCGGCCTGGGGCGCACGCCCTTCGTCGCCAAGAAGGTGCGCGATTTCCTGCCCGAGCGCGATCTGCTCGGCTATTGCGAGGCGATCCTGCGCGTCTACAATCTCGAGGGACGGCGCGACAACAAATACAAGGCGCGCATCAAGATCCTGCTGCACGAGAAGGGACGCGAGGCCCTGCGCGACGCGGTCGAAGCGGAATTCGCCGCCGCCAGGAATGCGCAGGCTCGAACTGCCCGCAGGCGGAAATCGCGCGCATCCGCGCCTATTTCGCGCCGCCCGCATTGCCGGCGCGCGAGCCCGAGAGCGCGCGCGTGCAGCGCCGGCGCGGCAAGGACGCGCGCTTCAACGCAGTTCGTGCAATCCAACGTCGTCGCCGCACCGGGTTCCCGGCTACGCGATCATCACGGCTTCGCTGAAGCCGATCGGCGGCGTGCCCGGCGACGCCAGCGCCGACCAGATGGACGCGGTCGCCGATCTCGCCGAGGACTATTCGCAGGACGAACTGCAGGGTTTCGCACGAGCAGAACCTGATCCTGCCCTATGTCGCGCTCGACGATCTGCCGGCGGTTTACGACCGGCTCGCTTCGGTCGGCCTCGCGACGCCGAACGCCGGCCTCGTCAGCGACATCATCGCCTGCCCCGGCCTCGACTATTGCGCGCTTGCGACCGCGCGCTCGATCCCGATCGCGCAACGCATCTCGCAGCGCTTCGGCGACGGCGCGCGCGCGCGCGACATCGGACCGCTCAAGATCAAGATCTCCGGCTGCATCAACGCCTGCGGCCACCACCACGTCGGCCATATCGGCATTCTCGGGCTCGAGCGCGCGGGCGAGGAGACCTATCAGATCACCCTCGGCGGCTCTGGCGACGAAACGGCCTCGATCGGCCAGATCACCGGCCCCGGCTTCAGTTCGGAGAAGGTGGTCGACGCTATAGACACGTTGGTCGAAACCTATCTGGGCCAACGCTCGGGCCCGGATGAAGAGTTCCTCGCAACCTTCCGCCGCGTCGGCATGGCCCCCTTCAAGGAGGCGCTCTACGAACGCAACGCGGGATCGGACATCTGATGAGCGCGCACGACGTCAAGCTGTTCGGCGACGCGATCGCCGCGTCGCGGATGGAAGACCGCTTCTCGCGGGTGAAGGCGACGTCGCTGTTGCGCCTCGCGATCGAGGATCTGTTTCCCGGCCGCATCGCGCTGGTCTCCAGCTTCGGCGCGGACTCGGCGGTGCTGCTGCACATGATCTCCGGCGTCGACAAGGCGACGCCGGTCGTCTTCGTCGACACCGGGCAGCATTTTCCCGAGACGCTGGACTATCGCGACCGTCTGGTCGAAAGGCTCGGGCCTGACCAACATCGTGCTCGGCCGAGCCGAAGGCGGCGACGCTGCAGGCGGAGGACCCGGAAAACTTCCTGTTCGCGAGCGATCCCGATCGCTGCTGCGACATCCGCAAGGTGCTGCCGCTCGCTGAGGCGCTCGAGGGCTATGACGCCTGGATCACCGGCCGCAAGGGCTTTCAGAGCCTGGACCGCGCGCGCACGCCTTTGTTCGAGGCCGAGGGCGAACGCGTCAAGGTCAACCCGCTGGTCGCCTGGAGCGCCGGCGACATCCTGGCCTATATCAAGGAGGCTCAACTGCCGCCGCATCCGCTCGTCGCCAAGGGCTTTCCCTCGATCGGCTGCCTGCCTTGCACGAGCCCGGTCAAGCCGGGCGAGGACGCGCGCGCGGGCCGGTGGCGCGGCCGCGCCAAGACCGAATGCGGCATACACCTGGGCGCGCTGAACGCGGGAGTGGATATCTGATGGCTCTGTGGCGCAACGGCGAGTTCGCCGAAAACACCTGGGCTTTCGTCGCCGACGGCGCCGAGATTCCCGCCGCCGGCGCGATCGTCGTCTCGCTGGCGCGTTGGCGGCGCGAGGCCGGCGCCTTGCGCTCGCGCGCGGATGCGGTCGGCGTCGAGATCGCCGCCGGCAAGGACGCGCTCGAACATCTCGCCGACGCCGCGGATCGACCGCTGGTCGCGCTGAAATTCGAGAAGTTCGGCGACGGGCGCGCTTTCTCCTACGCGATCCTCTTGCGCGAGCGGCACGGCTTTTCCGGCGAATTGCGCGCTGTCGGCGACGTCCTGCTCGACGAAATTCCGCTTATGCTGCGCTGCGGCTTCACCTCGTTCGAAGTCGTCAACGCGCCGACCCTGCGCGCGCTGAGGGAAGGCCGCCTGCCGAGGTTCCCGCTCGCCTACCAACCGAGCCTCGGCCTCGATGAAAAGCCGACCGGCGCCCGGCCGTGGCTGCGCCGGGCGGGGTAGGGCGCCGGGCCTCGGCTATCCAACCCCTCGTGTCCCGCGGCGCCTCGCAGCGGGCTCGATGGATCGGCCGGCGTGAGAACGCCGGCCTTCCCGCTTGCGGCGCGAAGCGATAGAAAAGCCGGAAAGGGAGGCCGCCCAATGCCAGCCGCACATCCCGCGCTCGCTCGCGCCGAACGCTTCGCCGAGGCTCATGGCCTGCGCCTGCCGATCCTGCTGGCGCCGATGGCCGGGGCGTGTCCGCCTTCGCTGTCGATCGCGGTCGCCAATGCGGGCGGACTTCGGCAGTTGCGGCGCCTTGCTGATGAAGCCCGAGGCGATCAAGGCCTGGGCGAGCGAAGTCCGGACCGGGAGCAACGGCGGGTTCCAGCTCAACCTCTGGATTCCCGACCCGGCTCCGCGCCGCGACGCCGAGGCCGAGGGGATGCTGCGCGAATTCCTGAAATCCTGGGGTCCCGAAGTCGCGCCGGAGGCGGGCGACGCGCCGCTTCCGGATTTCGCCGCCCAATGCGAGGCGATGCTGGAAGCGGCGCCCACGGCGATCTCCTCGATCATGGGGCTCTATCCCGAAGCTTTCGTCGCGCGTCTGAAGGCGCGCGGCATCAAGTGGTTCGCCAATGCGACGACGCTCGCCGAGGCGCGCGCGGCGGAAGCGGCCGGCGCCGACGCGATCGTTGCGCAGGGCATGGAGGCGGGCGGGCATCGCGGCGCCTTCGAAGCGGCGCGGGCCGAGGCATCGATGGTCGGATTGTTCGCGTTGCTGCCGGCGATCGCGGATGCGGTGAAGGTTCCGGTCATCGCGACCGGCGGAATTGCGGACGCGCGCGCTGTTGCGGCCGCATTGCTGTTAGGCGCTTCGGCCGTGCAGGTCGGCACCGGCTTCCTGCGCGCGCCGGAGGCGAAATTGCCGCAGGCCTGGGCGGATGGGCTCGCCGCTGCCGCGCCGGAGGATACGATCGTCACGCGCGCGTTCTCGGGCCGGCCGGGCCGCGCGCTCGCCAATGCTTATGCGCGCGCCGCCAGTGCGCCGAACGCGCCGCCGCCTGCGCCCTATCCCGTCCAGCGCGGGTTCACCCAGGCGATGCGGGACGCTGCGGTCAGGACGGGCGATCTCTCGCGCATGCAGGCATGGGCGGGGCAGGCGGCGGGCCGCGCCGAGGCGAGGCCCGCCGGCGAAATTGCGCGCGGCCTCTGGGAGGGGGCGAAGGCGCTGCTGGGCTGAGCCCTTGCGCGTCTCAGCCTTTTGCCGCCAGCGCCAGCTTGCGCAGGTCGAACGCCAGATCGGCCGCCTGCTCCGGCGTCAGCGGGGTTCCCGACGCGATCAGTCGCCGCGCCGCCATATGCTCGGCGCCGCGGTTGACGGTCTCGACCACTTTCAGCTTGCCCTCGCGAAAGCCGAATACGGCGAACGCGCGCGAGGCCGGGTCGCCGCGCGTCACCCATGTGTCGACGCCGTGCGAGAGCCCCGCGATCTGCAGCTTGAGGTCGCCCTGGTCGCTCCAGAACCAAGGCAGCGCGTCATATGGCTCCGGCTTGCCGACGAGGCGGCGCGCGACCGTCTTGGCCTGGTCGGTCGCGTTCTGCACCGATTCCAGGCGCAACGGCGCCCCCAGCGAAAGGCTCGGGAATTGCGCGCAATCGCCGATCGCCGAAATGGCGGGATCGGAAGTCGTCAGATGCGCGTCGACGACGATGCCGTTCTCACATGCGAGTCCCGCCTCGCGCGCGAGCGCATCCTCGGCCGTGACGCCGACGCCGACAATCACGACATCGGCGGGGACGCGTTCGCCGTCGCCGAGCTCCACCTCGCTCGCGCGGCCCGCCTCGCCATGGATCGCGACGACGCCTTGGCCGAGCCTGAATTTGGCGCCGAACTCGCGATGGGCGTCGAGGAAGAATGACGACATCGCCGGGGAAACCGCGCGCCCGAGCGGGCGGGCGATTTCGATCACGGTGACGTCGCCGCCGAGCGCTAGCGCGGTCGCTGCAATTTCGAGGCCGATGAAGCCTGCGCCGATGATCGCGACGCGCCGCCCGGGCCCGAGCGCCTCGCGGATGGCCTGCGCGTCGCGGATCGCGCGCAGGGTGTAGACGCCCGCGAGATCGACGCCCGGCGCGCGCAATTCGCGCTGGCGTGCGCCGGTGGCGAGGATCAGATGATCGTAACTCGCGCTTTCGCCCGAGACCAACTCGACCCGCCGCCCCCGGCGGTCGAGGCGGAGCGCCTTCGCGCCGAGCCTGAGGTCGATGCGGTGATCGACGAAGAATTTTTCCGCGCGCAGCGGCAGGCCGGCGAGGTCCATCTGACCCTTGAGAAAGGCCTTGCTGAGGGGCGGGCGCTGATAGGGAAGGTCGGGTTCGTCGCAGAGCAGCGTCAGGGCGCCCTCGAAGCCTTCTTCGCGCAGGCTCGCGGCGGCCTGCACGCCGGCATGGCCGGCCCCGACGATCACGACGGACTTATCGCTCATGCGTTCCCCCTGTTGGCGCGCCTCGCGAGGGCCGTACCACGAACGGCGCCCGGCGGCCATTCTCGCCGGCGTCGCAGCGCTTCAGAGCAACTGCCGGCGCAATGAGCGCCCGAATAAGAGGCTCGCGAGCGCGTAGAGCGCGACATAGACGACACAGACCGCGCCAAACGCAGCCGCGACGGTGAATTCGTTGCGCAAAACCGGCAAAGACAGCGCGAGCCGCTCGGCCGCGCCGAGCGCGGGCGTCATGGCGAGCGCCGCTCCGGCGGCCGAGAACAGCGTCAGGGCGATATTCTCATACAGGCGGTCGCTGGGGTGCGTCAGTTCGCGCCAGCGGCCGAGGAGGACCAGCAGTCCATAGTTGATCCAGGCCCCGGCCGCGGTCCCAACCGCGAGGCCCACCGCCCCGAAATCGCCGGACAGGGCATATTTGAGCGCGATGTTGACCGCCAGGCCTGCGAAGAAACAATACATCGGCGTCTTGGTGTCGCCGCGGGCCTGGAACGCCGACCGCGCCGAATTGATCAGCACCATCGGGATGACCCCGAGGCCGTAGGCCGCCAGCACATGGGCCGAACGGCGCGCCGCTTCGGCGTCGAATACGCCGCGCATGTAGGCTCCGCGGATGATCTCCTCCGGGATCATCAGAAAACCCACCAGGAACGGCGCCGCCAGCGCCAGCGAAAGCGCGGTCGTGCGGTTCTGCGCCCGGACCGCGCCGTCGTCGTCGCCGAGGGCGATCCGGCGGGACATCTCCGGCAACAGGACCGTGCCCGCCGCCACGCCTATCAGGCCGAGCGGGAGCTGGTACAGCCGTTCGGCGTAATTGATCGCGGCGACCGCGCCCGTGCGCATGCCGGAGGCGAGAATCGTGTCCGCGAGAAGCGCGATCTGCTGACCGCCAGATGAGATGACGCCCGGTCCCAAAGTGCGAAAGAACTGCCGCACGTTGGCGTCGAGCCGCGGCCAGGCGAAGCGTTCGAGCACGCCGATCCGGGCCGCCTCGATCACCAGCATTCCCAACTGCGCCGCGCCGGAGAGCACGACCCCCCAGCTCGCTGCAATTCCCGCATTCGGGAAGAGAAAGGCGATCGCGAGGAAGCCGATGATGAACAGGTTCAGCAGCACGGGCGCGAAGGCGCCGGCGGCGAAATAGCCGTGCGCGTTGAGCGTCCCGGTATGGAGAATCGCTATCGTGACGAAGGCGAGATAGGGAAAGGTGATCCGCGTCATCTGCACCGCGAGGTCGAACTTGTGGGGATCGCGGTCGAAATGCGGCGCGATCCAGCCCACGAGCAGCGGCATGTCGGCATAAGCGATGGCGAGAAGAATGAGCTGAGAGATCGCCAGCAGCGTCAGGACCCGGCTTGCGAAGTCCGTCGCCGCCGCTTCCCCTTCGGTGTTCAGCACGTGGGTATAGGTCGGCACATAGGCGCTATTGAAAGCGCCTTCGCCGAAAATCGCGCGAAACGAATTGGGCAGGCGGATCGCGACAAAATAGGCGTCGGCGAGCGCCGTCTGGCCCATCAGCGCCCCGATCGCCATCTCGCGCAGGAAGCCGGTGAGCCGCGACAACGCGGTCAAAGCGCCGACCGAGAAAAAGTTCCTGAACATCCCCGCCTATCGAATCAGCCCGCGTGCAAGCTACGCGTGCACGGCGCGACGCGCCATGCCCGTCGGCGCAAGTCGCCTCTGGCTTCGTACATCGCTTAACATTGCGGCTAAAACCGCCATTGGCAGAGGCCGTGCCATCGGGTAAAGAGCTTCGCCGCCAAAATCGCGCCTCGGCCGATCGACACGACCCGTTCGCTCGAACGGGACTTGCAGGGCGACGAGCTGAAGGGTCAGTGATGGTTGAGGGTGAAACGACGCAGAGCGAGGACGCGCCCGTCGGCGCTTCGCCTACGGCGCCTGTGCTCGCGTCGGAAGCTGCGGCCTCAACCGAGTCCCCGGAAGTCGCCGAGCCCGAGGCCGCGACCGATCCCGATATTGCGGCCGTTTCCGAGTCCGCTCCCGCTTCCGAAGCCGCGGCCGCGCTGTTCGCCGACCTGCGCGGCTTCCAATTCGTCGGGGCGGCGCCGGCCGGCGATCCCGAGACCTATAGGCAAGAGCTCGCCAAGGAGCTCACGGTGCGCGCCGCGCGGTTCGCCCAATCGGTGGACGACTCGATCGTTCTGGCGAGCGACGGCGCCATTCGCTGGCTCGGCGACCCCGTCGCGCGGCTCGTCGCCGGCAACTCCTTGCTGAAGCCGAAGACGTTGCTGCTCGCCGACGACGCGCTTCCGCCCGAAAGCCGCGAAACGGCGCAGAACCGGCTGAACCTCTGGATATCCGCGCATATCCGCAAAGTGCTGGGGCCGCTCGAAGCGCTCGCCGAGCCGGGCGCGGCGGCGGAGCCCGTGCGCGATCTCGCCGTGAAAGTCGCCGAGGCGCTCGGCGTGCTCGAGCGCGAACGCGTGCGCCAGCAGGTCAAGGCGCTCGATCAGAGCGCGCGCTCGGCCCTTCGCAAGCTCGGCGTCCGCTTCGGCGCGACATATATCTTCGTGCCCGCCCTCCTGAAGCCCGGCGCGCGCACGCTGTGTTCGCAGCTTTGGGGCCTGAAACGCGGCCTCGAGCCGGGCGCGGATCGTCTGCTCGCCTATGCCGCCGCCGGTCGAACCTCTTTTGCGGCCGAAGCCACGCTCCACGCCGATTCCTATCGGGTCGCCGGATTCCGCCTCTGCGGCGACCGGGTGGTGCGCATCGACATCGTCGAACGCCTGACCGATCTCATCCGGGCGGCGATTCCCGATCAAATGCGACCGGGCGGAGCGCCCGCCTCGGACGCGGCGGGTTTTGCGGTCACCCCGCAGATGACCTCTTTGACCGGTTGCGCCGGCGACTCCTTCGCCTCGATCCTTCGCTCGCTCGGATACGAGAGTCACAGAGTGAAGAAGTCCGACTTCGAGGCGGCGATGCACAAGCCGCAAATCGAGGCCGCGACGCCGGTCGAGGCCGCCGCGCCGGCGGAAGCCCCGGCCGCCTCCGCCACCGACGCCGCGGAGCCAGAGCGCGCCGCCGAGACCGCGGATCCGGCCGAGCCCGCCGGCGTCGAGACTGCGTCCCCGGTCGCCGAACCCGTCGAGGCCCAGATCGAGGAGACCGAGGCAGCGGACGGCGTCGCGGTCGAGTTCGAAGCGGTTCCATCCGCGCCCATCGAGGCGACCCCTGAGCCGTCGGCGCCCTCGGCCGAGACCTCGGAGGCGCTCGCGCCGGCAGACGCATCGCAGGAGCATTCGGATGGCGTCGCCGCGCAGGCCGGCGCGGAGCCCGCTTCAGCGCCCGCCGAGCCAGAGCCGGCGGAACAGGAAGCCGTTCCCGGGGAGGCCGCCGAAGAGGAATGGATCGAGGTTTGGCGTCCGGCGCCGCGTCGGCGGCATCAGCCGCCGCCGCGTCAGTCTAGCGCCTCGCCAGCCGCCGAAGGTACGAATCGCCCGGCTTGGCGCTCGCGCGACCAGCGTCGTCATCACGGCGGCGAACGCCCGGCCGCACAGGGTCAACCCCGGGCCCAGACCCACCCGCCTGCGCCGGAGGCCGCGGCGCCGGCTGGGGACGGCGCGTCCGATGCGCGCCGCGAGGACGGTCAGGGCCGTCGTCGCCACGAGGGACGGCGTCCGCCGCCGTTCAAGGGACCGCGCAAGGAAGAGGCTCGCGGGGAGAGACAGGCTCGCGAACCTGTCAATGCGTCGCCTCGCAAGGAGTCTCGCCCGCCGACGGTGGACCCTAATTCGCCTTTCGCCAAACTGCTTGCGCTCAGGCCGCTGCTTGAAAGACGCGACAAGAGGACGTAGCGGAAGTGTGGGAAGGCCGCCTCCCTCGGGCCGGAGGCGAACCGGGGCGGCTCGAGGGCGTAGCCGGACGGGGGCGGGCCCCGGGATCAGGCTCGCTTAAGTCTTGATAGTATAAGGGATGAATCGATGACCTATGTGGTGACCGAGAATTGCATCAAGTGCAAATACATGGACTGCGTCGAGGTCTGTCCGGTCGATTGCTTCTATGAAGGCGAGAACATGCTCGTCATTCATCCCGACGAATGCATCGATTGCGGGGTCTGCGAACCCGAATGTCCGGCCGAAGCGATTAAACCCGACACCGAACCGAACCTGGAATCCTGGCTTAAGCTGAACGCTGAATACGCGGTGACTTGGCCCAACATCACGGTCAAACGCGAGCCCCCGCCGGACGCAAAGGAATTCGACGGCGTGCCGGACAAGATGAAGCTGTTTTCCTCCCAGCCGGGCGAAGGCGATTAATCGAAAACCGGCCGATTTTGGCGCCAAGGGCTTAACCACCTGAGCCTCTGGTTGAGGCGCCTCGGCTATGCCTTTTGATTCGGCGAGAAAATTGTGATAAAGGAGTTCTTAACGGATAGGTCGGGCCAATCGCGACGCGTGGACATCTGTGTACACGTGTTCGGGCGAAGCTCGTTTTGTACTCCCGAGCGATGGGCGCGAATTTAGTGCGGCTGGCGTGTCGGGACAACGTCTCGCGTTTGGAGATTTAGGCCCATGGCGGCGCGTAAAAAGACAACGAGAAAAGCGTCCAAGCCCGCAGCCAAGAGGACCAAGACGCCAAACGACTCGCGCAAGGCGAAGGCGGTCGTTTCGGCCCGCGGCTCTCGTACGGCGGCGACTGTGAAGGCGACAGTGAAGAAGAAAGCGTCGACGGCCAAGTCTGCTGCCTCGGGCAAGCCCGCCAAGGCGGCCGCAAAATCTGCGGCGTCCGCCAAAGCGGCCGCGGCCAAGGCCGAGAAGGCGGCGAAGGCCGCTCGAGCGCGTAAGGAGGCTGAGAAGAAGTCCGCCAACGCCCGCAATGGCGCCGCGGCGGCACAGTCGACCCCAGCCAAAGCGAAAGCCAAGGTTGTGGCGCAGAAGGTTTCGGTCGCGCCCGTCGCTCCGCTCTCCAAGGCGGTCGAGGTCGAGGCCAAGGCAAAGGCAAAGGCGGTCGAGCCGCCGGCGAAGACGCCGGCGCCGGCTGTGGTTATGGCGCCCACCGCTCCTGTGGCGGCGGCGTCGAAGGCGGCGATTCCGGAGTCGCCCAAGGCGAGCGAAGCGGCCCCGACCGTGCGCCCGTCCCCGGCTCCCAAGGCGCCCAAAGCGCCGGCGCCGGTGAAGACGACTGAAAAAGACGAACAAGGCAGTGAACAAAAAATCATGAAAAATAACGCGAATCGGCACGGCTTCAAACTCAACGAATTCGTCGTCTATCCCGCCCACGGGGTAGGCCAGATCATATCTGTCGAAGAGCAGGAAGTGGCCGGGTTCCGGCTGGAACTGTTCGTCATCAACTTCACCAAGGACAAGATGACGCTGCGGGTCCCGACCTCCAAGGTCACGGGCGTCGGCATGCGCAAGCTTTCGGAGCCCGACGCGGCGCGTCGCTCGCTCGAGATCCTAACCGGACGCGCGCGCATCAAGCGTACGATGTGGTCGCGCCGCGCGCAGGAATACGAAGCCAAGATCAATTCCGGCGACATTAATGCGATCGCCGAAGTGGTGCGCGACCTCTACCGTTCCGAGGCGCAGCCCGAGCAGTCCTATTCCGAGCGCCAGCTCTATGAGGCCGCTCTCGATCGGATGATGCGGGAAATCGCGGCCGTTCATAAGCTCAGCGACACGGAAGCGCTGAAGATGATCGAAACGCAATTGAAGAAGAACCAGAAGCGGGCGCCCAAGGCCGAGACCGCCGAGGGCGAGGACCCCGAAATCGAAGAAGCGGCCTGACCGCGTATCGCCGTTTCAAACTATCGTGATCGCCGGACCCTGCCAGGGCCCGGCGATTTTCTTTTGGGGCGCCGGGTGCGGCGCTCGTCGGGATGGTACATAAGCGCCGCTCATGCCCGCCTCGCCGTCCTTGATTCCCTGCCTGATTTTCTGGCGCCTGGAACGGCGCGGCCAAAGTCTGTCAACGTTCCTGCCGGGCCGCGCCGCATGACGAACTTCCAGGCGCGGCCATGGGTGGCGCCGATCGCCGCCGTCCGGCGCAGGGTCCGCTCCAATGCGCTCTGGCAAGTCGCGGTCGCGATCGCCGTCGGAGCGCTGGCGGGCGCCTGCGTCACCGCAATGACCTTAACCGCGGAAGCGGCGCATAGGCTGATTTACGGCATCGCCTTCGACGAAAAGCTGAGCGCGCGCGCCAGGGTAGCCCCGCTCGCCGCTTTTCTCGCGCTCGGGCTCGGCGGCCTCCTGATCGGCGCGATCGACTATTGGCGCCGGCGGCGCAAGGCGCCCGCGACGGTCGACCCGATCGAGGCCAACGCTCTGCGCGGCGGGCGGATGTCGCTGCGCGACGGCCTCGTCGTGGTCGGGCAGACCTTGATCTCCAACGGCAGCGGCGCGTCGGTCGGCCTCGAGGCGGGCTACGCGCAGATCGGCTCCGCGCTCGCCTCGCGCATAGGGCTCATGTTCCGTCTGCGCCGGCAGGATTTGCGCACGCTCGTCGGCTGCGGCGCCGCCGGCGCGATCGCCGCCGCCTTCGCCGCGCCTCTGACAGGCGCCTTCTATGCGTTCGAGTTGATCGTCGGCGCCTATTCGCTAGCCAACGCCGGGCCGATCCTTGCCGCCGCAGTCGCGGGCGCGCTCACGGTCAAGACGCTCGGCGGCGCGCCCTATCTCGTAAGCGCGCCCGACGTCGCCGCGCTCGGGGTCGGCGCCCATCTCGCGCTGATTGGCCTCGGCTTCATCTCGGCCGCCCTCGGCGTCGGCGCGATGCGCGCGGCGGCGCTGGTCGAGCGCGGTTTCCAGGCGAGCCCCCTGCCGACCTGGGCCCGGCCGGTGTTGGGAGGCTTCGTCGTCGCGGGCTTCGCGGTCTTTTCCCCGCAGGTGCTCGGCGCCGGTCATGGCGCGCTGGCTCTCGACATTCCCCGGCAATTGAGCGCGGCGACGCTCGCGGCGCTGATCGCCGTCAAACTCATCGCGTGCCTGGTGTCGCTGGCGAGCGGATTTCGCGGCGGCCTGTTTTTCGCTTCGCTGTTCGTCGGCGCCCTGCTCGGCAAGCTATATGCGCTCGGCCTCGCGGCCATTCTTCCCGGCTTCGCGCTCGATCCCACCGCGTGCATTTTCGCCGGAATGGCGACGCTCGGCGTCGCGATTGTCGGCGGGCCGCTGACGATGACCTTTCTGGTGTTGGAAAGCTCAGGCGACCTCGCGGTCGCCGGCGGCGTGCTCGCGGCCTGCATCGCGACCAGCCTGACCGTGCGCGCGACCTTCGGTTATTCGTTCTCCACCTGGCGGCTGCACTTGCGCGGCGAAAACATCCGCGGCGCGCAGGACATCGGCTGGATCCGCGAGCTCACGGTCGCGCGCCTCATGGACCGCGATCCGGCGATCGCGCGCGCCGAGGAGACCCTGGCTGAATTTCGCGCGGCCCATCCCCTGGGCAGCGCGCATTACGCCGTGCTCGAGGATGCGAGCGGCCGCTACGCTGGGCTCGTCGCGGTCGCCGAGGCGCACGCGGAGACGATCGGCGAAGACGCGAACCGCGCGATTTCCACGCTCGCGCGCCTGCCCGAAACGACGCTTTCGCCGGAGATGGACGTCAGGGCGGCCATGGCTTTGTTCGAGACCGCCCAGTCCGACACGCTCGCGGTCACCGACGCCGACAGCGGAGCCATTCTGGGCGCGCTCGGCGAAGCCTATGCGGCCCGCCGCTTCGCCGAGGCGCTGGACATGGCCGCGCGCGGGGTGTTGGACGTGAGCTGACTCATCGCCGCGCAGATCGCCACGAGACCCGTCATGCCCATCCGCCTCATCTGCCTCGACGCCGACGACACGCTCTGGGGGCACGAGAGCTACTTCCAGGAAGCCTGGCGCCGTTACGCCGCGTTGCTCGCGCCCTTCGCCGATCCCGCGATCTCGGAGGAGCGCCTCAATGCGATCGAAGACCGAAATCTCCACCTTTACGGTTACGGGGTGAAGGGGTTCACCCTCTCGATGATCGAGACGGCGCTCGAGATCGTGGGTGAGCATTTAACGGCGTCGACGACGCGCGCGATCCTCGACATCGGCCGCGACCTGATGCGCCATCCGATCGATCTGCTCGACGGCGTGACGGAGGCGCTCGCCCCGCTCGCCAAGCGCGGCAAGCTCGTGCTCGTCACCAAGGGCGACCTGTTCCACCAGGAAATGAAACTGGCCGCCTCCGGCCTCGGCGATTCCTTCTCCGGAGTCGAGATCGTCAGCGAAAAGAACGTCGACGCCTATCGAAAGGTTTTCCGCCGCTACGGCGTCGATCCTGACGAGGCGGTCATGGCGGGCAATTCGCTGCGCTCCGACATCTGGCCCGCCTTGGAGGCCGGCGCCTGGGCGGTGCATGTTCCGCACGAATATGAATGGGCGCGCGAGCGCGCGGACGATCCTGCAGGCCATCCCAAGTTTGCTCGGTTGGCGTCGCTGCGGGAACTGCCGATGTGGCTGGACAGGCTGAACGGGGCAAGCCCCAGAGGCGGATGAACTCCGGACCTGCTTGCGACGAAGGCGTTATCAGGGAGCGTCACACGGGCCGCATGGATCACGGCGTCCAGTATGACGCTCGTCTCTGGAGTTAAATGAACAATAAACACAAAAATTACGCATTATGTTCATGTCGAGAAATGCGCCCCATGGCCCCCGGGAATCGGCGGCGTGGCGCGCGACAGTCGGCGCGCCGAGGAAATCGGCCTCCGCCCGCGCCTGCGGAGACCCACTCCATTTGACTTCCCCTCGCGTCTGACCTAGAGACCGCGCCAATCTTCGTAAGGCCTGAGCCTCGTCGATCAGCCGACTGCTCCCTTGAGGACAGCGGTCCCCGCCCGGCAGCGCGATGCGCCCCCGGGCGCGTTCGGCGTTGCGCGGGTTTACGTCCGTAGGAAGTAGGCAATGGCGGTGGGCATTAGCGAATGGCGCGCAGCGAATAGCCTGTAGAGGAGTCCTCTTCTATTCGCTGATCGCCTTTCGCCGCTCGCCCTGCCGCCCCAAAGGAGCCCCCCATGTTCGAGAGCCTTTCCGAAAAGCTCTCCGGCATATTGGATAAGCTGACCGGCCGCGGCGCCCTCTCCGAGGAGGACGTCAACGCCGCGATGCGAGAAGTGCGGCGCGCCCTCCTGGAGGCGGATGTCGCGCTCGAGGTCGTGCGCTCGTTCATCGATCGCACGCGCGCCAAAGCGGTCGGCGCCGCCGTCATCAAGTCGATCAAGCCCGGCCAGATGGTGGTCAAGATCGTCCACGACTCGCTGGTCGAGACCTTGGGGGGCGAGGCGCAGGCGATCGACCTCAATGCGCCCGCGCCGGTCGCGATCATGCTGGTCGGACTGCAGGGCGCCGGCAAGACGACGACCGCCGCCAAGATCGCCAAACGCCTGAGCGATCGCAACAAGGCCAAGGTCCTGATGGCCTCGCTCGACGTCAAGCGTCCGGCCGCACAGGAACAGCTCGCGGTGTTGGGCCGTCAGGTCGGCGTCGACACATTGCCGATTGTTGCAGGCCAAAGCCCGGTCGAGATCGCCCGCCGCGCCGAGAGCGTCGCGCGCCTGCAAGGCTACGACGTCGTGCTGCTCGACACCGCGGGCCGCACCCATATCGACGAACCGCTGATGGCGGAGATGGCGGAAATCCGCGACGCCGCCAAGCCGCATGAGATCCTGCTGGTGGCGGATTCGCTGACCGGCCAGGACGCGGTCAATCTGGCCAAGAATTTCAACGAGCGCGTCGGCGTGACCGGCATCGTGCTGACCCGCGTCGACGGCGACGGTCGCGGCGGCGCCGCGCTCTCGATGCGCGCGGTCACGGGCAAGCCGATCAAGCTGCTCGGGGTCGGCGAGAAGATGGACGCGATCGAGGATTTCCATCCCCGCCGTCTCGCCGACCGCATCCTCGGCATGGGCGACATCGTCAGCCTGGTCGAGAAGGCGGCCGAGTCGCTCGACATGGAGAAAGCGGCCAAGATGGCCGAGAAGATGCGCAAGGGCGTCTTCGATCTCAACGATCTCTCCGAGCAACTGGCCCAGGTCGAGAAACTCGGCGGCATGGGCGGCATCATGGGCATGTTGCCCGGCATGGCCAAGATCAAGGACCAGATCTCGGCGGCCCATCTCGACGACAACGTGATCAAGCGCCAGCGCGCGATCATCTCCTCGATGACCGCGAAGGAGCGGCGCAACCCGCATATCCTCACCGACGACAGCAAAAAGGCCTCCCGCAAGAAGCGCATCGCGGCCGGCGCCGGCGTCAATGTCGAGGCGGTCAATCGCCTGCTCAAGCAGCACCGCCAGATGGCCGACATGATGAAGGCGATGGGCGGCGCCGCCGGCAAGCGCGGCATGATGGGCAAGCTCGGCCAGATGATGGGTTTCGGCGGCGGCATGCCGGAGCCGACGCCCGAGCAGATCGAAGCCCTGCAGAAGCAGATGGGCGGCGCCGGCCTGCCGGGCCTGCCCTCCGCGCCCCCCGGCCTTCCCGCGGCGCCGCCTCCCGGCGCCTTCAACCTGCCGCCGACTTTTCCGGGCGTCGGCGGCGGCCCGAAGCTTCCCGGCCTAGGGGGCGGCTTCAATCCGTTCGGAGGGAAGAAGAAGTGATCTCCAGCCTTCGGCCAACGTCTCCCGCAACGGGAGAAAGCAGACCTGCGGCAATATTCAAACTTGAACCCGTTCACTGAAAGGAAACCTGAAATGTCTCTGAAAATTCGTCTCTCCCGCGGCGGCGCCAAGAAGCGCCCGTTCTACCGCATCGTCGTCGCCGACGCCCGCATGCCGCGCGACGGCCGCTTCGTCGAACGTATCGGCACGTTCGACCCGGTCAAGGCCAAGGACGACGCGACTCGGTTGGTGCTCGACGTCGAGAAGGCCAAGTCCTGGCTCGCCAAAGGCGCTCAGCCGACCGACCGCGTTCTGCGCCTGCTCGACCAGGTCGGCGTCGCCAAGCGCGAAGCTCACAACAATCCCGAGAAGGCCAAGCCGAAGAAGAAGGCGCAGGAGCGCGCCGCCGCCGCCGCCGCGGCCGCCGAAAAGGCCGCCGCCGCGGCCTGATCGGAGATGGATGCGAGTGCTTCGCGGCGTCTCGTCCGGCTCGGCGTCTTCGGCGCCGCGCAGGGCGTGCGCGGCGACGTCCGCATCAAATCCTTCACGCAGGATCCTCGATCGATCGGCGCCTATGGCGCGCTGACGGACGCCCTGGGCCAGCGTCGCTTCGCGATCGAGTCGCTGCGCGCTTTGAAGGACGACATGCTCGTCGCGCGCATCGCCGGCGTCGCGACGCGCGAGGCTGCGCAGGCGCTGACCGGCGTCGAGCTCTATGCGCGCCGCGATCAATTGCCGCCTCCCGAGCCGGACGAATTCTACTACGACGACCTCGTCGGCCTCGTCGCCGTCGCCCGCGCGGGCCAGACGCTCGGGCGGGTCGCGGGGCTCGTCAATTACGGCGCCGGCGACATTCTCGAAATCTCGCCCGAGGGCGGCGGCGAAACGCTGCTGTTGCCCTTCACGAAAAGCGTTGCGGTCGAGATCGATTTCGCGGCCGGCCGCATCGTGATCGAGCCGCCGCAGGAGATCGAGGGCGAGGACGAACTGGAGTAGCCGGGCGTCCCCTTCGCGACTACACTGCCCGCTACATGAAAGCGGGAGGCCGGGTTGGATATCGCCGAAGACATCCGCCGCATCAAACTGCAGGAAGAGCGGCTGCGTTTCGATGCGTTCGACGCCCATACGGCCTGGGAACTCGGCCTTGCGCTGAAGAAGGCGGGCGAGGCGCGAAAGGCGCCGATTGTCGTCGACATCCAGCTCTGGTCGATGCCGTTGCTGACGTTCGCCCTGCCCGGGGGAATGCCCGATAATTTCGACTGGGTCCGCCGCAAGCGCAACACGGTCGCCCATTTCCACCGCTCGACCTATGCGATCGGCCGCATGCTGGCGCACGACAAGAAGACGCTACATGATCTCGGGGCCTTGCCCGAGCGCGATTATGCCGCGCATGGCGGCGGCTTTCCGATCACGCTCAAAGGCACGGGCTGCGTCGGCGCGGTTACAGTTTCCGGCCTGCCGCAGCGTGACGATCATCAGATGGTCGTCGACGCGCTCGCGAAGATCCTGAAGGTCGACGTCAAGGATTTGGCGCTCGATTGATCGCAGCCGCGCTCGCGACCGTGTATTGGGATAGGCGAGGCCGACTACAGCGGCGCCTGCGCCAATGCCGCCGCCCGCATGCCGTCCAAATGCACGGCGCCCGCGGCGAGGCCCGCCGCGCAGCCTAGCCCGGCGACGCCGCTCCAGCCGAAGCGCGCCATCATCCAACCGCTCAGCGCCGCCCCGACGGCCCCGCCGAGGAAGGTTGCGGTCATGTACAGCGTATTGACTCGCCCCTGGGCTTTCGGGTCGAGGCCGAACACGCGGGTCTGGTTGGAAACCAGAGCCGACTGGCAGCCGAGATCGAGCAGCACGACGCCCGCGACCAGCGCGATCAACGATACAGGCGCCGCGAACAGCACGAGGTAGGAGATCGTCACCGTCGCGATCGAAAAGGCGAGCACGCGCATCGGGCCGATGCGATCGGCGCCGCGCCCGCCCAATGTCGCCGCGAAGGCGCCGATCAGGCCGACGAGGCCGAAGGCGCCCGCCCAGAACGGCCCGAGGCGCCAGGACTGCCAGAGGAGGCTCGCCAGATTGGCCCAGAACGCGTTGAACGCGACCCATAACAGCGCCTGCGTCGCCATCGCGCGCCGGAGTTCCTTATGGTTGCGCAGCAGCGGGCCGAGCGAGGCCATCAGCCGGAAATAGGGCAGGTCGGTCGTCGGGCGCCCGTTCGGCAGCACATAGGCCGTGACCGCGCCCATGACCGCCATGAAGACGGCGGCGATTGCGAAGACGATCCGCCAGCCAGTCAGGGCCGAAAGCGCGCCGCCAACCGTGCGGCCGAGGAGAAGGCCCATCATGATGCCGCTGACCACAGTCCCAACCGCGCGCCCGCGCTCGAGGGGATGCGCGAGCGAGGCCGCGAACGGCACGAGCTGTTGCGGCACGCAGCTGACGAAGCCGAGCCCGAGACAGGCCGCGAGCAGCGCATGAAAATTCGGCGCGAGCGCCGCGGCCGCGGCGAACACGCACGGCGAAGCCGATCTGCGCGAGCGCCAGCCGCTTGCGGTCGATCCGGTCGCCGAGCGGCACCAGCGTGGCCAGCCCCAGCGCGAAGCCCGCCAGCGAGCAGCCCGGGATCAAGCCGATCGACGCCTCGGGCACGCCGAGATCGACGGCGATCAGCGGCAGCATCGGCTGGCTGAAATAGATATTGGCGACGACCGCCCCCGCGACGATCGCCATCGCGACGAATTGTCCGCGATGCGCGGCGAGGGCAGGGGCGGGGGAAGTCATTGCGGGCGATATTTCATGACGGGTCGTTGAGAGCAAGGCGGGCGGGGAAATTTGCGATTTTGCGTCGCCGACGCGGTCAACAATCCTGCCCGAGCCACGGTCCTTCGCAGCCGCATTGTTTCGCCGCCCGCCCCTTGACGGCTGCGCGCCGCTATGGCGTCTGGACCACAGAACCGGCGTGCGGATGGCCCGTTTTCACGAAGGGTTCAGGGGGATCGCGTTGAGTTCATCGAAGCTGATGCGCCGCGTCGTTTTCGCCGCCCTGGTCGGCGCCACAGTCGAATGGTACGATTTCTTTCTCTACGGCGTCGTCGCGGGCATCGTCTTCAACAAGCTCTACTTTCCCGCCGGCGATCCCGCCATCGCGACGCTGCTCGCCTACTCGACCTTCGCCGTCGGTTTCGTGACGCGTCCGCTCGGCGGCATGATCTTCGGGCATTTCGGCGATCGGATCGGCCGCAAGACGATGCTGGTGCTGACGCTGATGATCATGGGTTGGGCGACCTTCCTGATCGCGCTCGTGCCGACCTATGCTCAAATCGGGGTCTGGGCGCCGCTGCTGCTGCTGGCGTTGCGCGTGCTGCAGGGCATCGGGCTCGGCGGCGAATGGGGCGGCGCGGTGCTGATGACGTTCGAATACGCGCCCGTCGGCCAGCGCGGCCTCTATGCGAGCCTGCCGCAGATCGGCCTATCGATAGGCCTTGCGCTCGCTTCCGGGGTCGTGGCGCTGCTGTCCTTCACGTTGACCAACGATCAGTTTCTCGCCTGGGGCTGGCGCGTCGCGTTCGCGCTCAGCTTCGCGCTCGTTCTCATTGGCGTATACGTTCGTCTGAACATCCTCGAGACGCCGGAATTCACGGCGGTCAGGGAAGGCGGGCGGCGCGTCGCCGCGCCATTCCTGACGTTGCTGTCCGAATATCCCCGAGAGATCCTCGCCGGCATGGGGGCGCGTTACATCGACGGCGTCTTCTTCAATGTCTTCGCCGTCTTCTCGATCTCCTACCTGACCCAGCAGCTCTCCGTGCCGCGCACGCAGGCGCTGCTGGTCGGTCTCGGCGGCGGCGGTGCTGATGTGCGCGTTCATCCCGGCCTTCGGCGCGCTGTCGGACCGGATCGGGCGCACGCGCACCTACGCCTGGGGCTCGGTCGTAACCGGCGCCTCTCGCCATTCCCGCTTTCGCGGCCTGGATGGCGTTTCCCGGCGACCCCGCTTATGTCGCGCTGGCGATGATCCTGCCGCTCAGCGTCTGCTACGCCTCGGTGTACGGGCCGGAGGCCGCGCTGTTCTGCGAATTGTTCGACGCGCGCGTGCGCTACACCGGAATTTCCTTCGTCTATCAATTCTCAGGAATATTCGCGAGCGGGCTGACGCCGATCCTCGCCACCGCGCTGATCCGATCCTATGGCGTCGGCGGCGGGTATGCGGTCGCCGCCTATTGCCTGTTTGCAGGGCTGGTCAGCGCCGCTTCGGCGCTCTGGATCGCGCGCCTCGCCAAGCGCCGAGCCCAGGTTTGATCGCCCCGCGCCTTTGCCGGCGGCCGGCGAGCCTTTAAGAGAGGGCATGTTCGCCGCCACTCTGCTGACGCTCTTTCCGCAAATGTTTCCCGGACCGCTCGGCGAAAGCCTGGCGGGCGACGCCCTGAAGCGCGGCCTTTGGTCCTGCGAGCCGCTCGATATCCGCGAGCACGGGCTCGGGCGCCATCGCGCGGTCGACGACACGCCGGCGGGCGGCGGGCCGGGCATGGTGATGCGCGCGGATGTGCTCGCCGCGAGCGTGGACGCCGCGGTGACTTCCGACGACCCGCGACCGCGCTTGATCATGAGCCCGCGCGGCGAGCCATTCACGCAGCGGCGCGCGCGCGAATGGGCGGCGGGGCCCGGGTTGGTCATCGTGTGCCCGCGCTTCGAGGGCGTCGATGAGCGCGTGATCGCGGGCCGCTCGCTGATTGAAGTTTCCATCGGCGACTACGTGCTCTCGGGCGGCGAAATCGCAGCGCTGGCGCTGCTCGACGCCTGTATCCGGCTCATCCCCGGCGTCATGGGCAAGATGGAGTCGGGCGGCCTGCGAGAGCTTCGAGGCGGGCCTGCTCGAATATCCCCAGTACACCCGGCCGCGCGAATGGGAGGGGCGGGAAATCCCGGAGATTCTGCTTTCGGGCGACCACGCGAAAATCGCCAAATGGCGGCGCGAGCAGGCCGAGCGGATCACGCGCGAGCGCCGGCCGGATCTCCTGGCCCGCCGTCCGCCTGCGGGGGAGGGCTTGGGGTGAGGGCGGGCGTGCGCTAGGCTTTCACCCCCGAGGACGCGAGGGTCACTACGCCATGTGCCGCAGCATTCGCCCGCTGTTCAATTTCGAACCGCCCGCCACCGAGGAGGAAATCCGCGCCGCGGCGGTCCAGTTCGTGCGCAAGATCAGCGGATTCACGCATCCCTCGCGCGACAACGCGGAGCCTTTCGATCGCGCCGTCGAGGAAATTTCGCAAAGCGCCCGCAAGCTGATCGGGGCCTTGCACGCCCACGGGCGGCCTAAGGACCGCGAAGTCGAGGCGGCCAAGGCGCGGGCAAGGTTCGCCGATCGGGCCTGACGCTTATCGCGTCGGCACCGGATGTTCGCCGCGGTAATCGTAAAAGCCGCGCTGAGTCTTGCGCCCTAACCAGCCCGCCTCGACATATTTCACCAACAGCGGGCAGGGGCGATACTTCGAGTCCGCGAGGCCCTCGTGCAGCACTTGCATCACGGAGAGGCAGGTGTCGAGGCCGATGAAGTCGGCGAGCTGCAGCGGGCCCATCGGGTGGTTGGCGCCGAGCCGCATCGCGGTGTCGATCGACTCGACAGAACCGACGCCCTCGTAAAGCGTGTAGATCGCCTCGTTGATCATCGGCAGCAGAATGCGGTTGACGATGAAGGCGGGAAAGTCCTCGGACATCGTCGCGGTCTTGCCGAGCCGCGAAACGAATTCCTTCGCGGCGTCGAATGTGTCGTCGCGGGTCGCGATGCCGCGGATCAATTCAACCAGTTGCATCCGCGGCACCGGATTCATGAAGTGAATGCCGATGAAGCGCTCAGGGCTCGCCGTGACCGAGGCGAGGCGGGTGATCGAGATCGAGGAAGTGTTCGAGGCGACGATCGCGTCGGGCTTCAGGAAGGGGCGCAGGTTGGTGAAGATGCGGCGCTTGACCTCTTCGTTCTCGGAGGCCGCTTCGATGACGATGTCGCAATCGGAAAGGCCGTCGAGATTGCCGGCGACGCCGATTCGCTCCAGGATCGCCGTGCGGCCGGCTTCGTCCAACTGGCCCTTGGCGACCTGACGCGACAACAATCCGTTGATGGTGGCCAGGGCCGCCTTGATGCGTTCATCCGCGACGTCGTTGAGAACGACCGAATAGCCGGACTGCGCGCAGACCAGCGCGATCCCCGAGCCCATCTGCCCGGCTCCGATGACGCCGACTTTGTCGATCGATAGGGTCATTTTGAGGTTCCCGGAGCCTATGCTCTTTGGCCAGAAAAAGGGGCCCGACCTCGAGGTCGGGCCCTGGATTGTCTCAGCGACCGATTTTCGTAAGTTCGGCCGTCAGTTCCGGCAGCGCCTGATAGAGGTCGGCCACCAGGCCGTAGTCGGCGACCTGGAAGATCGGCGCCTCTTCGTCCTTGTTGATGGCGACGATGATCTTGGAGTCCTTCATGCCGGCCAGATGCTGGATGGCGCCGGAGATTCCGACCGCGATGTAGAGGTCGGGAGCGACGACCTTGCCGGTCTGGCCGACCTGCCAATCGTTCGGCGCGTAGCCGGCGTCCACGGCCGCGCGCGAGGCGCCCATCGCGGCGCCCAGCTTGTCGGCCACGGGCTCGATGTAGGTCTTGAAGTTCTCAGCCTTCTGCATCGCGCGTCCGCCCGAGATGATGATCTTGGCGGAGGTCAGCTCCGGCCGGTCGGAACGCGCAAGCGCCTCGCCGACGAAGCTGGACACGCCGGGATCGCCGGCCGCCGCGATCGGCTCGATCGCGCCGAGCCGCCTTCGCCGGTGGCCGCGAACGAGGCGGTGCGCACGGTCGCGATCACCTTCGGGTCGGTCGCCTCGACGGTCTGGATGGCGTTGCCGGCGTAGATCGGCCGCTCGAAGGTCTTGGGTCCCAGGACCTTGGTGATGTCGGAGACTTGCATCACGTCGATGAGCGCCGCGGCGCGAGGCAGCACGTTCTTCGAGAACGGGCTCGAAGGCGCGAGGATCGCGTCATATTCGGGCGCGAGCTTGACCAGCAGCGCGGCGAGCGGTTCGGCCAGCCCGTGCTCGTAGGCGGGGTCCTCGGCGACGCGCACCTTGGCGACGCCCGCGAGCTTGGCGGCCGCCGCGGCCGCGTTCGCGGCGCCCTTGCCCGCGACGAGCACGTCGACGGGCGCGCCGAGTTGAACCGCGGCGGTCAGCGCGCGCGCGGTGATGTCGCTCAAGGCGCCGTTCGCGACTTCGGCCAGCAGAAGGGTCGCCATGGTCAGATCACTCCGGCTTCGTCATGCAGTTTGGCGACGAGTTCCGCCACCGTCTTGACCTTCACGCCCGCCTTGCGTCCGCTCGGCTCGGCGGTGTTCAGCACTTTCAGGCGCGGCGCGACGTCGACGCCGTAATCGGCCGGCGTCTTCTCGTCGATCGGCTTCTTCTTCGCCTTCATGATGTTGGGCAGCGAGGCATAGCGCGGTTCGTTGAGCCTGAGATCGGTCGTCACGATCGCGGGCAGTTTCAGCGCGACGGTTTGCATCCCGCCGTCGACCTCGCGCGTGACTTCCGCCTTGCCGTCAGCGATGACGACCTTGGAGGCGAACGTGCCCTGCGCCCAGCCGGTGAGGGCCGCGAGCATTTGGCCGGTCTGGTTGCAATCGTCGTCGATCGCCTGCTTGCCGAGTATGACGAGGCCGGGCTGCTCGGCCTCGACGACGCCCTTCAGCAGCTTGGCGACCGCCAGCGGCTCGACGATCCCGTCGGTCTTGATCAGTACGCCGCGATCGGCGCCCATGGCCAGCGCGGTGCGCAAAGTCTCCGAGGCCTGCGCCGGACCGATCGAGACGACGACGACTTCGCTCGCCTTGCCGGCTTCCTTCTGACGCAGCGCCTCCTCGACCGCAATTTCGTCGAATGGGTTCATCGACATCTTGACGTTGGCGAGTTCGACGCCGGAACCATCCGATTTGATCCGGATTTTGACGTTGTAATCGACCACCCTCTTCACGGGCACGAGAATTTTCATGTCGGTAAATACTCCGAGCTTCCGTCAGGCGCGTCGCCCCGGCGAATTTCGCGGGAACCCCTAATATTCACAGGGGAGCAAGTCAACGCGCGCGAGCGTCCGAGTCAACGCGCATGCGGGCGCGCTCAAGTCAATGCTCACAAGGTCGGCGCGCGGCATCGGGAGGCGCCATAATTATGGGGCGCCGTCATGCCATATCGATATGGAACGGCCGGCAGTTCGCGGATTGACAGCGGATACGGCGGAAATCAGGGATACCTATGCAAGGGGCTGGCGACTGGGATTCGGCGGGCGAGAAAATCGGCGACAGCCATCTTTGCGCCGTAGGGGGAAATTGCCATGAGTGAGCCCGGCGGCCCGCCCCTGCGCATTGGCGAGGGCGCCGTGTCTCGTCGCGAGTTCGTAAGCGGCGCCGCCGCATTCGGCGTCTCGACGTTGGCGATCTCGGGCCCGGCTCGCCCGGTCGAAATGCGCCCGGCCGAAACGCCGAAAAAGGGCGGCGTCCTACGGCTCGGCCTCGGCGGCGGCAGGCCCGGACGACACCCTCGATGTCACAGGCTACGTCAATTCCGTCATGTCGATCGTGGGTCGCGGGCTATACAGCGGCCTCGTCGAATGGGGCGAGGACGGCCGTCCCAAACCGGAGCTCGCCGCCAGTTTCGAGGCGAAGACCGGCGCCAGGGACTGGATCTTCAACCTGCGCAAGGGCGTGAAATTTTCGAACGGCAGGGAATTCAACGCGGACGACGCGATCTATTCGCTCAATCTGGCAAGGGGCGACTCGAAGTCCGCCGGCCGGCCGGCGCTCTCCGGCGTGCTCGATATCAAGAAGCTCGACGTCCGCCAGATCCAGGTCACCCTGATCTCCGCCGACGCCGACTTCCCCGCCGGACTGACCGACGTGCGCATATTGATGGTTCCCGACGGCTTCACGGACTGGGCCAACCCGGTCGGAACCGGCGCCTTCCGGCTGGGGCAATTCGATCCGGGCGTGCGGATCGCCCTGACGCGGAACCCGGACTTCTGGAAGGAGGGCCGGGGTCATCTCGACGGCGCCGAGATCCTCGTTATCAATGATTCCGCAGCCCGTTTCGAGGCGTTGAAATCGGGCCAGATCGATGTCGTCAATCGCGTCTCTCCGAAGACGGCCGCCGCGCTCGAAAAGACTCCGGGACTGAAGCTGGTGCGCGCGACGAGCGGCTATCATGTCGTCGCCGCGATGCAGGTCGACGCGCCGCCGTTCGACAATCTCTCGCTTCGGCTCGCGCTGAAATACGCGGTCGACCGCGACGCGGTTCTGAAGGCGCTGTTCGGCGGCTATGGGGCGCTCGGCAACGATCACCCGATCCCGCCGACCGATCCTTATTTCAATAGCGAGTTGGCGCAGCGCCGGCGCGATCCCGATCGCGCCGCGTTCTTGTTAAGAAAGTCGGGCCTTTCCAACCCGAGCGTCGTGCTGCAAGCCTGCGACCTCGTCTTCAACGACGCCCTGGACGCGGCTCAGTCGATGCGCGCCAGCTGGAGCGCCGCGGGCTTCGCAGCCGAGATCAAGCGGGAACCGGCGGAAGGGTACTGGGACAAAGTCTGGTTGAGAGGGCCATTCGTCGCGAGCTACTGGCGCGGGCGCCCGGCCGCGACCGAGATGCTCGCGACCGCCTACGCCGCCAGGGCGCCGGCGAACGAAACGCACTGGAACAATTCGAAATTCGAGACGCTGCTCGCCAATGCGCGCGCCGAAACCGACGAGGCCAAGCGGAAGCCATTTATCTGGGAAATGCAGAAACTGATCTGCGACGACGGCGGCGCGATCATCCCCGCATTCCGCGACTGGCTCGACGCCCACCATGAAAAAGTAGGCGGCCATACGCCGACCGGCGGCGCCGAACTCGACAACGGCTATATCCTCGAAAAGGCCTGGATCCGCGGGTGACTTTTTATCCGCGATCCAGTCAGATCGCGGAGCCGGAATTGACGTTGCGGCGGGTCACTTGACAGGCGTCGCATCGCCCGTCTTGGTCGGCAACGGCGGCGTTCCGTGCAGCAGGGCGACCGCCGCGATGAGCTGCGTGTCCTTGGTCGCGTCGGGCGGCACATAGGCGTCAGAGCCCTTCTGCTCGTCGTCGCCGTTCTTCAGATGGCCCGCGAGCGAGGCTTCGCCTCGGCTCTCGACCTTGCCCTTGAGGTCGTCGGGGATGTCTTCGAGCACCTTGTAGTCGGGCTCGATGCCCTTGGCCTGGATCGAGCGGCCGGAGGGCGTGAAGTAGCGCGCCGTCGTCAGTTTGAGCGCGCCGTTATCTCCGAGCGGCAGCACGGTCTGGACCGAACCCTTGCCGAAGGAGCGGGTGCCGATCAGCGTCGCCCGGTGCAGGTCCTGCAACGCGCCGGAGACGATCTCCGAAGCGGAGGCCGAGCCGCCGTTGATCAGGACGACGAGCGGCTTGCCCTCGGAGAGGTCGTAGCCGGCACGCGCGTTATAGGCCTGATACTGGTCTTGCGTGCGCCCGCGAGTCGACACGATCTCGCCCTTGTCGATGAACGTGTTGACGACCTGGATCGACTGGGTGAGCAAGCCGCCGGGGTTGTTGCGCAGGTCGAGTATATAGCCCTTCAGCTTGTCCGATCCGGGCGTCGTCTTGAACTTCGCGAGCGCGACTTTCAGCGCGTCGTAGGTCTGCTGGTTGAATTGCGTGATCCTGATATAGCCGATGTCGCCGCTTTCGACATGCGAGCGCACCGGCTGCACGTGAATGATCTCGCGAACGATCGTGAATTCCTTGACGTCTTTGTTGGGTCCGCGCGTCACGGTGAGTTTGACCGAAGTCTTGGCGGGTCCGCGCATGCGGTCGACCGCCTCCTTGAGCGAGAGGCCCTGCACCGCCGTGTCGTCGATCTTGACGATCAGGTCGCCGGAAAGCATGCCGGCCCGCGCGGCCGGCGTGTCGTCGATCGGGCTGACGACGCGCACCAGCCCGCAATCCTGCATGACCTCGAGGCCGAGGCCGCCGAATTCCTCGCCCTTCATGGTGGTCTGGAATTCGCTGAGCTGCTTGGGGTCGAGGTAGTTCGAATGCGGATCGAGCGAGGCGAGCATGCCATTGATCGCCGCCTCGGTCATTTTGGTCTCGTCGGGCTCGTCGACATAAAAGTCGTTGTCGCGCGCCTTCTCGTAGACCAGCCTGAAAAGTTCCAAGCCCTGTGCGCCGGACGCGCTGACCGAAGCTGGCGCATTCCCGCCAGCCATGACTGCCGCGACGCCGAGCGCGGCGCCTATCGCCAGGAAGGAAACCGCGCGGCTCATCGAGCTATGGCCTCTACGAGCGGCGTCAATTCGGCTTCACGGCGTCGGCGGCCGGAGCCGCGGGTTTGGCGTCGTCCGCCTTGGGCGCGGCGGCGGCCGGGACGGCGTCGGCGCGCTTGACGCCATGCAGAAGGTCGACGGCGGCGATGAACTGCTTGTCGTTCTTCGCGTCCGGCGGCACATAGGCCTGCGAGCCCGTCTTCTCGTCGTCGCCGTTCTTCAGATGGCCCTTGAGCGACGCCTCGCCCTTGGTGTCGTCCTTGCCCTTCAAATCGGCGGGAACGTCCTCGAGAATCTCGATGTCGGGCTCAATGCCCTTGGCCTGGATCGAGCGGCCCGAGGGCGTGTAATAGCGCGCGGTCGTAAGCCGCAGCGCGCCATTGTCGCCGAGCGGCATGATGGTCTGGACGGAGCCCTTGCCGAACGAGCGCGTGCCGATCAGCGTCGCGCGCTTGTGGTCCTGCAGCGCGCCCGAGACGATTTCCGAGGCGGAGGCCGAACCGCCGTTGATCAGCACGACGACCGGCTTGCCGCCGGACAAGTCGCCGCCCGGACGCGCATTGAAGCGCTGGGCGTCGTCGGGATTGCGACCGCGCGTCGAGACGATCTCGCCCTTGTCGACGAACGCGTTGACGACTTCGATCGACTGATCGAGCAGACCGCCGGGATTGTTGCGCAGATCGAGGATGTAGCCCTTGAACTTGTCGGCGGGAATATCCGATCTTGAACTTCTCCATCGCCGCTCTTCAGTCCGTCGGCGGTCTGCTCGGTGAACTGGGTGATGCGGATATAGCCGATGTCGCCGTCCTCGACATGCGAGCGCACCGACTGCACCTTGATGATGTCGCGCACGATCTTGAATTCCTTCGGCTCCTTGTCGGCGCCGCGCATGATCTTGAGCTTGACCGCCGAATTGACGGCGCCGCGCATCTTGTCGACCGCCTGGTCGAGCGTGAGGCCCTGAACGGAGTCGTCGTCGATGCCGACGATGATGTCGCCGGAAAGGATGCCGGCCTTGGAGGCGGGCGTGTCGTCGATCGGCGACACGACCTTGATCGCGCCGTCCTCCTCGGTGACCTCGATGCCGAGGCCGCCGAACTCGCCCTTGGTCTGCACCTGCATGTCGCGATAGGCCTTGGCGTCCATGTAGCTCGAATGCGGGTCGAGCGAGGACAGCATGCCGTTGATGGCGGCCTCGATGAGCTTGCTCTCGTCCGGCTTCTCGACGTAGTCGTTGCGAATCTTCTCGAACACGTCGCCGAACAGATTGAGCTGGCGATAGGTGTCCGACGCCGCCGCATAGGCGGTCGGCGCGATCGTCAGCGAGCGCCTCGGGCGCCACCACGGCCGCGGCGGCGCCGAGCGCCACGCCCAACGCCAGATAGGAAACCTTGCGAATCATCCGCGCGCCTTCTCAATGTTTGTTCTTCGCCCACCACGGCCCAGGATCGATCGCCGTCTCGTTTTTTCTCAATTCGATATAGAGAACGGGCTGCGCGGCGCCAATAGCGGCCGCCGCGGCCGTTCGTCGCCGAGCCGTCGCCCATCGCGGCGACCGGCTCGCCGGCCAGAACGAATTGGCCTACGGACACGTTGATCCGCTCCATGCCGGCCAAGACCATATAGTAGCCCCCGCCGGCGTTGAGGATCAAGAGTTGTCCGTAGCTTCGATAGGGACCCGCGTAAACGACCCATCCGTCGATCGGCGTCGGACACCGTCGCGGATGGCGGCGCGGCGATCGATACGCCCTTTTCGGTGCCGCCATAAGCGTCTGGCGAGCCGAAGGTCTTCAGGATCGTCGCCCGCGACGGGCAGCGCAAGCGCGCCCTTGGCGTCGGCGAAGGCGATCGCGGGCTTCAGCCGGGCGGGATCTGCGCCGCGCGCCGCCGCCGCGCGGGAGGCGACGTCCGCGGCCGTCGCCTGATCCGCGGACAGCGCGGCTTGCGCCGGCCCGGGCGCCCGGGATCTGGCTTTCCATCTGCGCGATCAAATCTTTGAGATTCAGCGCCTGATTCGCCAATTCCGCGGCGCGTTTGCGCTCGGCCTCTAGCGCGCTCTGGGCCTGATCGAGCGATTGCTGGCGGGCCGCGATGAGGTCGGTCAGGCGCGTCTTGTCGAGCGCCAGCGCCTCGGCGCTGTGGGCGAGGTCGTCGCGCTGCGCCGCGATCGAGGCCCGCAGACCCGCCAGCCGGTCGAGATCGCGCGCCACCGATTGCGCCTGCGCCTGCAATTCCGGAAGGATCGTTCGCCAGAACCATCGCAGCGCGCACCGCCTCGGCCATGTCGCCCGGCCGCACGAGGATCGCCGGCGGCGGATTGCGGCCCATGCGCTGAAGCGCCGCAAGCACGTCGGCGATGACGCCGCGTCGATCCTCCAAGCGACCGGCTGAGCGCGTCCGCGCTGGCTTTGAGCTCAGCCAGGCGGGCCGTGGCGGCGGCGCGTTGGCTCTCTGTATCCTGCACCTTGGCGGTCGTCTCGATCAGGGCGGCGTTGAGGCGCGCGCGGTCGACCTTGATCGCCTCGACATCCGCCTCGATCTTGCGCCGCTGCTCCTCCGAAGCCTTCAGCGTATCTTCCACGCCGCGCAGTTGCAGTTCCTTGTCCGCTTTCTCATCGGACTTGGCGGGGGGCGTCTCGCTCTGGGCGCGGGCGGGCGCGCAGGCGAGCGTTATTACCGCCGCGGCCGCGAGCCATGCGGCGCGGCGCCGTCCCGGGCGCGGAAAACGAATCGTCATCGCGCCCATTAATCGCATGAATTGGCCGAGAAAGCGGCGGTCACGAGCGGTGGTAGGGATGCCCGGCCAGGATCGACAGCGCACGGTAGATCTGCTCGGCCGCCATCACCCGAACCAGTTGATGCGGCCAGGTCATCGCGCCGAAGCTGATCACCGATCGCGCCGCGGCGCGCGACGCTCGGATCGAGCCCGTCGGGGCCGCCTATGACAATCGCGTAGGCCGGCGCCGAACTGTCGCGCGCCTTGCCGATTTCGGCCGCCCATTGCTCGCTGGTCAGCGCCGCCCCCGCTCGTCGAGCGCGGCGACAACGGCGCCCTTGTGGATGGCGGCGAGCAGCGCGCGCGCCTCTTCCGAGCGGCGCTCCTCGACACGGCGGCGCGCGCGCATTCCTCGAATTCCTTCCATTCGGGCGGGGAAAAGCCGAGCGACGGCGCAAGACCGGCCGCGCGCTTGGCGTAGCGCTCGAGCAACTCGCTTTCCGGTCCGGCCTTCATTCGGCCGACCGCGAGGATCGTCAGCTTCAAGCCGGTTCAGCGAGCGCGGGGCTCGCCGGGCCGGTCCGCGCTCCACATCTTTTCGAGATTGTAGAACTGGCGAACCTCGGGCCGGAAGATATGAATGATAGCGTCTCCGGCGTCGAGCAGCACCCAGTCGCAATGCGGCGCGCCCTCGACGCGCGGCGGGGGAAATCCCGCTTCGCGGCAGGCGCGCGCTACGCGATCGGCGATCGCGCCGACGTGAACGTTGGAGCGTCCCGTGGCGATGATCATCTGATCGGCGATGGTGGTTTTGCCCGAGAGGTCGATGGCGACGATGTCCTCGGCTTTCGCGTCTTCGAGGCTTTCGATCACCGTTTGGGCGAGGCGACTCTCGATCGGCGGAGCGGCGATTGGCTCGATCGGAGTCAGGGCGGAGCGACGGCGACGGGAGACGCGCGGCGCCTCGGAAGACGTTTCATGGCTAAGTGTCAGCGGGGCATCCTTTCGAACGACCGGCCGATTCGACCGGCTTGCTTCCAAAACATGAGGCGTACGAGTTAAGATTTCAAGACGCCGGCGGCGCCAAATCCGGCCCGGCGCAAGGCGGTCGAGGATTGGTGGGATCGCGGCCCGTGCAGGAACAGCAGCGCGGGCGGAGACAGCCTCGCCAAACGGCCGGCGTCGCGCTCGGGCCGGCGCCACCGCGCGAGCGACTGGGCCGCCCGGCTCGAAAGCGCCCGCAAGGTCGAACCGGGCCGGTCGACCACCAGGATCGGCGCCAGGGCGGCGATTTCGCGCCAGTGCCGCCAGCGGTGGAACTGCATCAGATTGTCGGCGCCCATGATCCAGACAAAACGCACGCCGGGCGCCCGGCGACGCAACCAGCGGATGCGAATCGTAGGTGTAGCGGGACCCGATCTCGCCCTCGAAGCCGGTCACGGCGATGCGGGGGTCGCGGATCATTCGGCGCGCGGCCTCGATCCGCTCGCGCATCTCCGCGAGGTCCTTTCGGGACTTCAGCGGATTGCCCGGCGTCGCGAGCCACCAAAGCCGATCCAGGCGCAGTCGCCGCAGCGCGAGTTCGGAGATCAGCCGATGGCCCTCGTGCGCGGGATTGAACGAGCCGCCGAGCAGGCCGATCGTCTGGCCGGGGCCAAAGGAAGACGGACGAAGCCGCCCGACGTCGCATGCGCTCGTTCCCCGGGCCTCTCGCTCATATCCTCGCATTCCTTTGGACTGCTTTCGCATCCGGCGTCAGTTCGCGACCTGTTCGGCGAGCAATTGCGCCTGCCGTTCGGCCGTCAACGCGTCGATAACTTCGTCGAGACCCTCGCCCTCCATGATGCGGTCGAGCGAGTAGAGGGTCAGATTGATTCGGTGATCGGTCAAGCGTCCCTGCGGGAAATTATAGGTGCGGATGCGTTGCGAACGATCGCCGGACCCGACCTGCTCCTTGCGGAACTGGGAGCGCTCCTCGTTCGCCTTCTGCTGCTTGGCGTCGAGAATGCGAGATCGCAGCAGCGCCATAGCCTTGGCGCGGTTGCGGTGCTGTGATCGCTCCTCCTGCATCGCGACGACGACGCCGGTCGGCAGATGGGTGATGCGGATCGCGGACTCGGTCTTGTTGACGTGCTGCCCGCCTGCGCCGCTCGAGCGCATCGTGTCGATTTTGAGATCGCTTTCGTTGATCTCGAAATCGACGTCCTTGGCCTCCGGCATGACGGCGACGGTCGCCGCGGACGTATGGATGCGCCCCTGCGTCTCGGTTGCGGGAACGCGCTGAACGCGATGGACGCCGCTCTCGAATTTCAGCCGGGCATAGGCGCCGCGGCCCGCCACTTCGGCGATGATTTCCTTGTAGCCGCCCGCCGCGCCTTCGCTCGCCGACAGCACTTCGACCTTCCAGCCCCTGCCTTCCGCGTATTTGACATACATCCGGAAGAGGTCGCCGGCGAACAGCGCCGCTTCGTCGCCGCCGGTGCCCGCCCGCACTTCCAGGATGACGTTGCCATCGTCCGCCGCGTCCTTGGGCAGCAGCGAGAGGCGGATCGCATGCGTCAGGCTTTCCAGCGCCGCGTCCGCGCTCTCGAGTTCGGCCTCCGCCATTTCGCGCATGTCTTTGTCGAGCCCGGGGTCCGCGATCATGGCGGCCAGATCGGCGCGCTCCTTCTGCTTGGCCTGCAAGGTGCGGATGGAGTCGGCGAGCGGCTCCAATTCCGAGTACTCGCGCGAGAGCTGCGCATACTCCGCGCCCGCGACGCCTTCGCTGAGCCGGGCGCCGAGCTCCTCGTAGCGGCGGAGGATGATGTCGAGATTTGTGGCGACGGACATGGCGGCCAATGCTTCTTAAGAGGGTTGGCGAGGCGGGTTCAGGCGAGGCCGCGCCCGCTACAGCCTCACGCCCAGCCGCTCGGCGAGCGCGCGCAGCGGCTCGCGCAGGCTCGCTTCGTCGCCGCCCGAGGCGATCATCTTCTTCACTTCGCCCTCGAGCGGGCCGACGTTCAGCGAGATCAGCATCGCCTTGACCGGACCGATCGCCGTCGCCGACATCGAGAGGTGGCGGAAGCCGAGGGCGATCAGCGTCATCGCCTCGAGCGTGCGCCCGCCGATCTCGCCGCAGAGCGCGACCGGCGTGCCGTTGCGCTCGCCCGCGTCGGCGATGCTCTTGAGCGCGCGCAGGAAGCCCGCCGAAAGCGGATCGAAGCGGCTCGACACCCGCTTGTTGTCACGATCGGCGGCGTAGAGATATTGCATCAGATCGTTCGAGCCGACCGACATGAAGTCCACGCAGCGCGCGAGTTCGTCGAGTTGCCAGAGCAGCGAGGGCACCTCGACCATGACGCCCAGTTCGATCGAGCTCGGCAGCGTCCGCCCGACCCGGCGCGCGAATTCGACCTCGCGGTTGAGCAGGTCTCGTCCCGCCACGAATTCAGCGACCGTCGAGACCATGGGAAGCATGACCCGCAGCTTGCGTCCCGCCGCGGCGTGCAGCATCGCGCGCAACTGAACGCGCAGCAACGCTGGCCGGTCGAGCGCGATGCGAATGGCGCGCCAGCCGAGCGCGGGGTTCTCTTCCTCAAGGCCTTTCATATAGGGCAGAACCTTGTCGCCGCCGATGTCGAGGGTGCGGAAGGTCACCGACCGCTCGCCCGCGGCGTCCAGCACGGCGCCGTAGAGCTGCTCCTGATGTTCGAGCCTGGGAAATCGCAGCGCGAGCATGAATTGCAATTCTGTGCGGAACAGGCCGATGGAATGCGCGCCCGTCTCCTGCAGATGCGGCAGGTCGATCAGCAGGCCCGCGTTCATATGCAGCCCGACAGGCACGCCGTCGGCGCTCACGCTCGGCGCCTCGCGCAGGGCGCGATACTGGTCCTGGCGGCGCGCGCGCAGCCGCGCCTTCTCGACATAGGACGCCTCGAGATCGGCGGGCGGGCGCAGATGCACCTCGCCGGTTACGCCGTCGACGATGATCGCGTCGCCATGCTCGACGATTTCCGAAATGTCCTGGATGTCGCTGACCGCGGGAATGCCGAGCGCGCGCGCGACGATGGCAATATGGCTTGCGGTGCCCGCCTCTTCGAGCACGAGGCCGCGCAGTCGGGCGCGGTCGTAGTCGAGCAGGGCGGCCGGGCTCATCGACCGAGCGACCAGGATGGCGTTTTCCGGCAATTCGCTCGGAAGCAGCACCAGGCTCTGGCCGGCGAGCTGGTGCAGCAGCCGGTTCGCGATGTCGGTCAGGTCGTGCAGCCGGTCGCGCAGGTAGGGATCGGTCTGGCGCTGCAGCTTGGCGCGCGCGTCGTTCTGGACGCGCTCCACCGCCGCCTCGGCGGTCAAGCCGCTGGCGACCGCCTCGCGGAGCCGGCGCAGCCAGCCGCGGTCGTGCGCAATCATCCGGAACGCCTCCAGGACGTCGCGGTGCTCGCCCTGCGCGCCATCGTCGCTGCGGTCGATCATTTCGTCGACGGAGGCGCGCATCGCTTCGATCGCGGTCTCCAGCCGCGCGAGTTCGTTGCCCACGTCGTCGGCGACGATCTTGGAGACGACGACGCGCGGCTGATGCAGCACGGCATGGCCGAGACCCAGGCCTTCGGCGATCGCCGCGCCCTTGACCGACAGCGGCCGGCGCATTGCGATCGCGCGCGGGCGCGCCGGCGATCGCCTGCAATTCGCCCGACGCGATCATCTCCGCCAGCAGCATCGCGGTCGTCTGCAACGCCTCGATCTCTTCCTCGGAATAGGTGCGGCGCGCGCGGTTCTGCACGACGAGCACGCCGAGCGTCGCGCCGCCGCGCAGCACCGGCACGCCGAGGAAGGACTGATAGATTTCCTCGCCCGTCTCCGGCTTGTAGGAAAAGGCGGGATGGCTCTGGGCGTCGGAGAGCGCGAGCGGTTCGGCGGTCGCCGCGATCAGGCCGACGAGGCCCTCGCCCGGGCGCATGGTGGTCAGATGCACCGCTTCGCGGTTGAGGCCCTCGGTTGCGAACAATTCGAGCGGACCGTCGGCGCGCGCGACATAGAGCGAGCAGACCTCGGCGACCATGTTGGAGGCGATCAGAACAACGATGCGGTCCAGGCGCGCCTGCGCCGTGACCGGCTCCGCCATGACCTCGCGGAGCCGTCGCAGCAACAATCGCGGTCCGCCCGGCGCGCGCATCACAAGGGTCCCTGTCCCACTTTCAAAGCGATACGCCCGCTCCCCGGGGCCCGCGTCCGCAAGGTCGCGTCCGACGGCCCATCGTCAGCCGTATAGGAAAGAGTTAGCCCAACGGCAAGCGGCCCCATAGCGCCCCCGGAAACCGGGAGCGCCGGGGTCCGAACGGCCGGAGGCGGGGCGATCGCATTTAACACATTCATAATTTGATTAAAATTTACCGAAATCGAAAGTATCAAATTTTCTCGTCGCGCCGAAATTGAACGTGATATAACATACATAAAATGGGATTAATGGAACGACCTGACGGGTGCGCGGCGGTCCGCTGGCGCCTTCCTGCGAAAGTACGAATCGAGCCTTCGGGCGACATAGGGGCGTAACCTGTGATGGCGCCAGCGTACAAACCGCGGCGAGCCGCGTCGGACTCGCAACTGGACGCGATCGAATCCCGAATTGCCGAAATCGACGCGCAAATTGCCGAACTGAATGCGCGGATGGACGCCGTCAGTTCGATGGCGGACGTCTTTCTCAAGGAGCGGCTGCCGGCACGAATGCAGGCGCCATCGCAGAGTTCGTGGACATATCGGGCCGCGCTGCCAAATCTGTTTTTCGGCGACGTTTATGAGCCCGAAGTGGCGGACGATCTGGCGAAGCGTTGGGTCGGGCAAAGCGGGCGCATCGGCGCGCGATTGGCGCTGCCCAGAAACGCGATACTATGTAGCAAGTTCACCACGCCAAAGGCCAAGGCTCACTCGGTAAACTGTGGCCATGGAGATGAATTGGCCCTATGGCTGAAATCCGAACCGTCACGACGTTATCCGCCAAGCGCGATGAAATTCTCGCTTCGATAGCTAGTTACGAAAAGCGCTTGGGCCAGGCTTGCGCCGATTTCTCGCATGTGAATGCCTGCATCGCGATATGCGAAGCGAGGGGAGAGTCGAGCGGCGCTGCGCCATACGTCGATCCGCACCGGATGTGCGCTCGCGCGGAGCCGATGGGCTTATGCCGCCAATCGCTCGCCAGCGGGCCAAAGACGACCCAGGAACTGGCGCTCTAACTCATGGCGGCGAGAAGGGACTGGATACCGGCGACAAAGTGCTAGCGCACGTTATGGCCGCGCGGGTGATCCACATGCTGCAGATGCAAGCGAAGCGGGGGAAGCTGGCGGTTGTTGGCAAGGATCGTGGCGCAATTATTTAGGCGCTGTGCGCTGGCCCGGTCAGTTGAGAACGTAGTTATCTTCCTGAACCAATGTATTGATTCGTCGCCTAACTACGATCAAAGCAAGATCGATAGCGGTTGCGACCGTCTCGTTTCCGGCTCTGTGCGCAAAGTTTCGGCTGTTGCCGCCCCCTACAGACCGGACACGGCCTCGCGGCCTGATTTTCGCGCGATGAACTCTCTTGGCGCACGATATCCGAGCGCGCTGTGCGCGTGAGCCTCGTTGGAGCGTCGGAAGCATTTCGGCAAGTTCGGGTTGCACAAGCATAGCCCCGCCAAGGAGATCATCGCGGTCATCGGGCGCGAGGTCTGGCGCGACTATTACTCGTGGTGCACGGTGCGGAACCCGTTTTCGCGCACTGCCTCGCTGTACAATTACGTCGTTGCGCTGGTCGAGACCTACGCCGATGCGGCAGGGTTTCCGATCGAATCTGACGGCCCGACCCAAAGCGCATGGGCAGAGCGTGAGGATTATCCCAATTCCGAGCCGTGGTCCTATGCCGCGGTGAAGGCCTATCTGGCGAGCCGTGGCGCAGCGGCGCCGTTCTCCGCATTTCTGCGCGACCCCTTCTTGGGCGAAGACTCCGCGTTTCAACCGCAATGGTGGAGCGTGCAGGACGAAAGCGGCGAAGCGCCGGCAGTAAACGATATCGTGAAGCTCGAAGAGTTGGAGACGGCTTGGCCTCGCATTTGTGAGCGGATCGGCGTTCCCGGAACGCCTTTGACGACGACCAATGTCAGCATGCCGAAGGTCCGCAAGAGCGCCCGGGAATTGTTTGGAGAACCCGACGATATCCAATTCATTCGCGACCGTTTCCACGAGGACTTCGGACGCTTCGGTTATGATCCTGCTGTAATTCCCTGACGCAAGGCGCCCGCCCCATCCCCCGCTGTATCGCGCCGAACTCGGTGCTATGAACCCGTATGGATAAAAGCGGGAGGATGGCATGAGAGTGGATTTCATCATCGACGGCGTTGCGGTCGGCGCGGCGTCGGGCGCGACGTTCACGCGGCGCGATCCGGTTACGGGCGCGGTCGCGAGCGAGGCGGCGGCGGCGGGCGAGGCGGATGTGGCCAGGATCGTCGAAGCCGCAGCCAAGGCCTTTCCCGCCTGGTCGGAGACCGGTCCGAGCGCACGCCGCGCCCTGCTTCTGAAGGCCGCTGATTTGCTGGAGACTCGCGTCGGCGACTTCGCCAAGACGATGACTGAGGAGATCGGCGCGACCGGACCCTGGGCGGGCTTCAACGTCATGTTCGCGGCGAGCCTGTTGCGCGAGGCGGCGGCGCTGACGACCCAGATCACCGGCGAGATCATCCCCGCCGACAAGCCGGGCGTGCTTTCGCTCGCGATGCGCCAGCCCGCGGGCGTGGTGCTCGGCCTCGCGCCCTGGAACGCGCCGGTGATCCTGGGCGTGCGCGCGATCGCCGCCCCGCTCGCCTGCGGCAACACGGTCATCCTGCGATCGTCCGAAGTCTGCCCCGCCACGCATCAGCTGATCGGGCAGATCATGAACGAAGCGGGTTTCCCCAAAGGGGTCGTCAACGTGATTTCCAACGCGCCGGCGGACGCGCCGAAGATCGTCGAGGCGCTGATCGCGCATCCCTCGGTCAAGCGCGTCAATTTCACCGGCTCCTCCAAGGTGGGCAAGACGATCGCCAAGCTCTGCGCCGAGCATCTGAAACCGGTGCTGCTGGAACTCGGCGGCAAGGCGCCTCTGATCGTGCTCGACGACGCCGATCTCGACGCGGCGGTGAATGCGACCATCTTCGGCGCGTTCATCAACCAGGGCCAGATCTGCATGTCGACCGAGCGGCTGGTGGTCGACGACAAGGTCGCGGACGCCTTCGTCGAGAAACTCGCCAGGCGCGCGGCTGCGCTGCCGAGCGGCGATCCGCGCGGGCATGTCGTGCTGGGCGCGCTCGTCAGCCTCGCCGCCGCCGAGCGCATGGACGCTTTGATCGCCGACGCGGTCGACAAGGGCGCTAAGCTGGTCGCGGGCGGCAGGCGCAACGGCGCGATCGTCGACGCGACGGTCATCGACCACGTCACGCCGGCCATGCGCATCTATGGCGAGGAATCCTTCGGCCCGGTGAAACCGATCGTGCGCGTGAGAGGCGAGGACGAGGCGATCCGCGTCGCCAACGACACCGAATACGGCCTCTCGGCCGCCGTATTCAGCCGCGACGTCCAACGGGCTTTGCGCGTCGCCAAGCGGATCGAATCCGGCATCTGCCACATCAACGGCCCGACCGTGCACGACGAAGGCCAGATGCCGTTCGGCGGCATGAAGGCTTCGGGGTACGGACGGTTCGGCGGCAAGGCGGTCATCGCGGAGTTCACCGACCTCAGGTGGATCACCATCGAAGGCGAGCAGAAATATCCTTTCTGATCCGGCGAACCCTTCTGTCGCGAGCGGGAGAACGGGACCCCAGGGCAAGACGAGGGCCTCGCGCCGCGTCTTGCCCCCGGGCGCAAAATTGAAGCGCATCAAAACCCCGTCCGCGGGAAACTGCGAAACCACCCCTCGCGCGCGCCTGTGTGCGCGGCTAAGCGGGCAAGAAGGGGCGGCCGGCGATGGATTTCGAATTTTCCGCCAAGACCCAGGAATTGCGCGCGCGGGTGCGCGACTTCATGGATCGCTACGTCATTCCGAACAATAGTCGCTGGCGCGAAGAGGTCGCTGAGGGTCTCAACCCGCCCCCCGTGGTCGACGAACTCAAGGCGATCGCGCGCGCGGAAGGCCTCTGGAACCTGTTCCTGCCGGGCCTGAAGCCTGGCGAGCCGGGAACACGGCTGACCAATCTGGAATATGCCCCGCTCGCCGAAATCATGGGCCAGTTGCTCTGGGCCTCCGAAGTGTTCAATTGCTCGGCGCCCGACACCGGCAATATGGAGCTGCTGCATCTGTTCGCGACGCCGCAACAGCGCGCGCGCTGGCTCGATCCGCTGCTCGCCGGCGAAATCCGCTCCTGCTTTGCGATGACCGAGCCGGATGTCGCCTCCTCGGATGCGACTAATATCGCGACCCGCATCGAACTCGACGGCGACGACTACGTCATCAACGGCCGAAAGTGGTTCATCACCGGCGCGATGCATCCGCGCTGCAAGCTCGCCATCGTGATGGGCGTCACCGATCCCGAGGCCGAGCCGCATCGGCGCCAGAGCATGCTGCTGACGCCGATGGACGCGAGCGGCGTCGAGCTCGTGCGCAACATCAGCGTCATGAACCATCTCTCGGCCGAGACCCATTGCGAGCTGGTGTTCCGCAATGTGCGCGTGCCGCGGGCCAATCTGCTGGGCGAGCCGGGCTCCGGCTTCGCGCTGGCCCAGGCGCGGCTCGGGCCCGGGCGCATCCATCACTGCATGCGCACGATCGGCCAGTGCGAACTCGCGCTCGATCTGATGGTGCTGCGCGCACAGGACCGCAAGACCTTCGGCAAATATCTCAGCGAGCAAGGCGTCGTCGCGGAATGGATTGCGCTGTCCCGCTGCGAGATCGAACAGGCGCGCCTGCTCGTCCTCAAGGCGGCCTGGATGATCGACGCCAAGGGCGCCAAGGCGGCGGCGTCGGAGATTTCGATGATCAAGGCGATCGCGCCGCGCATGCAGACGACGATCCTCGATCGCGCGATGCAGACCTTCGGCGCGATGGGCCTCTCGCCCGACACGCCGCTCGCCGATCTCTGGACGACCGGGCGCACCTTGCGCATCGCGGACGGTCCGGACGAAGTCCATTTGCGCACGATCGCGCGGCGCGAACTCTCGCGCGGGCGCAAGAACCTCGGCGCCGCCGCAGCCTTTCTGACGCCGCCGCTGGGCAAGACCGAGGCGCGCCAGGGCTGAGCCGGGCGCGCGCCAGTTTCCCGCAACTCGTCAACTGCCGAAGATCACCTTGCGGAACCGGCTCATCGCGACGCTGAAATAGACCACGCCGATCAGCAGCATCGCGAGCAGCGGCTTCCAGACCAGCGTGACGTCGGCGCCGCGGAACAGGACGGCTTGCGAGAAGGCGACGAAATGCGGGGTCGGGCTGATCGTCTGCATCAGGTATTGCAGCCAGACCGGCATGCTCTCCATCGGCGTGGAACTGCCCGACAGAAGCTGCGTGACCATCATGGCCGGCATCGCCAGCAAGCCGAACTGGCCCATGGTCGTGGACAAGGTGCCGAGCATGATTCCAAGCGCGGCGACCACCAGCGCGTAGAGTGCGGCGCCGACGAGGAACAGGAACAGCGAACCGACTATCGGCGCGCCGATCCACCAATGGACGACGAATTGCAGCGAGAACATCGCCGCCACGAGAATGACGAGCCCATTGGCGAGCATCTTCGCCAGCATGATCTCCGCAGGAACTACCGGCATCACCAGGAGATGCTCGACCGTGCCCTGTTCGCGCTCGCGGATCAGCGCGGCGCCGGTGAGGATAACGGTCAGCAGCGTGATCTGGTTGATCACCTGGGTCATGGCGGAGAACCAGGATGTCGTCAGGTTCTGGTTGAATTGAGCCCGGACCACCAGATTGATCGGCGCGCCCTTGGCGCCGGTCGTGCCCGACAGAAAGGACTGAATCTCGTTCGAAATCGCCCCCTTCAGATAATTGGCGCCGTTGCCGGCCTGCGCGACGGCGGTGGCGTCGACGTTGATCTGCAACGACGTCTTGCGCTGGGCGCGCAGGTCGGACTCGAAATTGGGCGGGATTTCGACCACGAACAGCAATTCGCCATGATCCATCTTGTAGTCGATCTCGCTCGCCTTGATCTGGACCGCCGGCTGGAAGGTCGGCCGGACCAGAGCTTCCGCGATCTGTCGCGAAAGCGAAGACCCGTCCTCGTCAACGATGCCGACGGAAAGGTTGGTCGCATCCGTAACGGCGCCGGTGGCGACTGTGTTGACCGAGATGGTGAAAGCGTAGGCGACAAGGACCAGCATAGTCGGGTCGGCCCGGATGCTCCGTAGCTCCTTGACGACCAGACGAAGGACGTTCTTGACGTGATCGAAGAAGTTCAGCGGCTTTGCCGCAGCAAGCGGAGACGACGGTTGCATGTCGGTAGCGGACACGTCACGCCTCCTGCTTGCGTAAGAAGGCCAGCGAAAGCAGGAGGAAGGCGAGCGCGATGATCGTGATCGCCACGATGTCGCGCCAAAGGTCCGCCATCCCGAGCGCCTTGGCGAATACGCCGACGGTGACCGGCTGATACCACGCCGAAGGGAACGACAGGCCGATGATCCTGGCCCCTCCCGACAGCGAGGAAACCGGCGCGAGCATTCCGGAGAAATTGATCGCCGGCACGATCGAAAGAATCGCCGTGGCGAACACCGCCGCCACCTGAGTGCGGGTGAAGGACGAGATCAACTGCCCGAACCCGGTGGTCGCAATGACATAGACGATCGTCGCCAGCAGAAGGGTGGGGAACGGCCCCTTCAACGGCACGCCGAAGATGAAGATCGCCATGAAGAGCAGGCAAAAAAAGCTGAACATCGAGATCGCGATATAGGGCAATTGCTTGCCGAACAGAAACTCGAATCGGGTGATCGGCGTGGAGCGGAAATTCGCGATCGATCCCGTCTCCTTCTCGCGCACGACGGCGATGGCGGACATGATGGCCGGGATCAGGCATAACAGGAGCATGAACACGCTCGGCACCATCGCATTGACGCTCAGGAACGCCTGATTGTATCGAAAGCGCAATTCGATATCGTCGTCGGTCCACGAATTGGGATTCGCCGTCCGCTTGGCGATCAGCGACTGCCCCTCCTGTCGGACCACGCCGCCGACATAGTTCTTCGCAGTCTCGCCGCGGAACGTCATCGCGCCGTCCACAAGCGCAACGACTTCCGGCTGCTTCTGGCTCAACAGGTCGCGCCCGAAGCCCGGAGGCACCTCGACGACGATCTGGGTGTTGCCGCTGCGAAGCCGCTGTTCCACGTCAGCCACGGACTGGGCCGGCGGCTGCATCGAGAAATAGCGCGAGCCGGAAAATCCGTCGAGCAATTGCCGGCTTTCGGGCGTGTCGTCTTGATCGAACGCCGCGGTTTGCAGGTTTTCGACATCGAACGATATGCCATAGCCGAACGCGGCCATCAGGATGATCGGGCCGAGCACGGCGAAGGCGAGCCGGATCGGATCGCGCAGCAACTCCAACGTCTCGCGCCGGGCGTAGGCCCACAGCCGCGCCAAATCGAAAGGCTTGGGCGCCGCGAGCGGCTTGGCGTCCCCGGCGGAGGCGCCGACCGGAGGCGGTTCGACTGTCTTGCTGCGGTCGATGCCGGCGGCGTCCGCGAGATAGCCGACGAACGTGTCCTCGAGGGAATCGCTGCCGCGCTCCTTGACGAGGTCCAGCGGCGCGCCGACCGCGAGCACCTTGCCCGCATGCATCAGCGAAATCCGGTCGCAGCGCTCGGCCTCGTTCATGAAATGGGTCGAAAGGAAGATCGTCACGCCGTCGTCGCGGGAGAGGTCGATCAGCGTTCGCCAGAATGAATCGCGCGCGATGGGGTCGACGCCGGACGTCGGTTCGTCAAGGATGAGAATCGAAGGTTCGTGCAATACGGCGACGGCGAGCTGCAGGCGCTGCTTGATGCCGAGCGGGAGGCTTTCCGGGCGCGCATCGACGACGCTTTCGAGATCATAGCGCTTGAGGAGGTCCTGAAGTCGGCTTTGGATCTTGTCCGGCGGCAAATGATAGAGCTGAGCGTGCAGTTCGAGGTTTTGCCGGACCGTGAGTTCAGCGTAGAGCGAAAACGCCTGCGACATATAGCCGACGTTGCGGCGCATCTCCATGTCGTCGGAGCCCATCGGGCGCCCGAACAGCTTCGCCCAGCCGCTGGTCGCCGGCAGGAGGCCGGTCAGCATCTTCATAGTCGTCGACTTGCCGCAACCGTTTGAGCCGAGGAAGCCGAAGATTTCGCCGCGCCCGATCCGGAAATCGACATGGTCGACCGCGACGAAATCGCCGAATTGTCGCGTAAGGCCCTGCGCCTCGATCGCCGGAGTTTCGTCCGACGGCGCGATGCGCGGGCGCACGATCACTTTCTCATGGCCGGCGCGTTTGGCTTCGGGCAGCAGGGCGATGAAGGCTTCGTCCAGATTGGGCTCGCCGGTCTTGTCGAGCAATTCCTTCAGAGTGCCCTTGGCGATGATCTTGCCCTCGTCCATGGCCATCAGCCAATCGAAGCGCTGGGCCTCGTCCATATAGGCGGTGGCGACGATGACGCTCATCTGCGGACGGCGCGCGCGAATTGTATTGATCAGATCCCAGAATTGACCGCGCGAAAGCGGATCCACGCCGGTCGTCGGCTCGTCAAGGATGAGAAGGTCCGGGTCGTTGATCAGCGCGCAGCAGAGGCTGAGCTTCTGCTTCATGCCTCCCGAGAGCTTTCCGGCCGGACGATCCTCGAACGGGCTCATGCCGGTCGAACTCAACAGTTCGGTGATGCGCGCCCGGCGCTCCTCGGCCCCCTGGCCGAACAGCCTGCCGAAGAAATCGATATTCTCGAATACGCTGAGGGTCGGATAGAGGTTGCGGCCCAGGCCCTGGGGCATGTAGGCGACGCGCCCGCGTATGACCTTGAGGTGTCGAGCATCGGCCATGTCGCCGTCAAAGACGGCGACCTTTCCCTGTTGGATCTTGCGCACGCCTGAGATCAGCGCCAGCAGCGTCGACTTGCCGACGCCGTCGGGGCCGATCACGCCGACCATAATGCGCGCGGGAATGTCGACCGTGACATTGTCGAGCGCAATCGTGGCTCCGTATCGCTGAGATACGTCGGTTACGCGGGCGATGAACTCTTCCGTCATTGCGTGGGCAGCTTGACTTGCAGATCTTCCGGCCACGCCGTCGCGGCGTTCGTGCGCACGAAGCCCATCCCGCGTATGCCCGTCTTCACCCGCTTGTAGAACTGCTGCAGCACCTGTTGATCGATCTTCAGTTTGACCCTGAACATCAGCTTTTCGCGCTCGTCCCTGGTCTCGACCGTCTTGGGCGTGAACTGCGCATCCGAAGCCACGAAGCTGACGGTCGCCGGGACCACGTATTGCGGGATTGGATCGAGAACCAACCGGGCTTCGCCGCCGATCTCGAGTTTGCCCGCCTCGCCCGCCGGCAGGAAGATGGTCATATAGACGTCGGATAGGTCGAGGATAGTCAGTATCGGCGCTCCGGCGGCAACCACTTCGCCCGATCTGAGAAGCTGGTATTGCACGCGCCCATTGCGCGGCGATTTCAGCACGAGATCGTTCAGGATCGACTGGACGCGATCGACCTGGGCCTCTGCGCTCTTGATCGCGGATTGCGCCTGATCGCGCTGAGCGATCACCGACTTCAAACCGGACTCCGCGGCCTCGAAATTGCGCTTTCGCTGCTCGTAGGTCTGCCGGGTTATGATATTGGTCTTGACCAGTTCGGCGCCGCGTTCGTAGTCGGACTTGGCGAAATCCAAAGCGCTTTGCCGCGTGCTGATTTCCGCCTCGGCGGCAACCAGGGCATCCTTCGCGCGCTGCAAGTCCGATTGCGCCGACCTCAACTGGGCCTCAACCTCGGGCGAGTCTATCTTGGCGAGTACCTGTCCCTGCGAGACCGTGGAGCCCTCTTCGACGTCGACCTCGATCAGCCGGCCCGAATATTTCGAGGAGACGTTGACTTGGGTCGCTTCGAGTCGGCCGTTGGACTTCGTGATGCCTGCGGGAAGGGATTCCCCGCGCAGCTTCTTGAGGATGTTGCTCAGCATCGATTGGGCGTGAGCGGCCGGAACAAACTGAAAATCCGTCAGTCCGCCCGAAGGCGCCTCGAGAAGAAAAAGCGCCCCGGCCACGGACGAGGACAAAACCAAATTCAATCGCGCTCGACGCGTCATTTCGATCTCCAGCCCCCGCGGGCGTTCAGGTTGCGGGACGCGCCGCCGAACATGGCTCCGACAACCGCCCGTCGATATTCCACTCAACTCTAATCTTGAACATCTATTTGAAGTCAATTCAATTGTTACAGGGCCTGAATTCCGCATTGATCCAACACAAATTATCCCGGGGATTGCAAACGTCCTCCCGCCGCCCGCCCCGGCGGAAGACCGGTCGAATCTCGGGGAGACGTCCACGCCGGCGAAGCGTGTCGACATTGGCGGGCAAGGGCGCCAGAGTTGCGTGCGGGCGCAGGGACGGAGAAGACGAGATGTCGGCACGCGAGGCAAAGAGCGCGGAGAAGCGAACCAAGACTCGCGGCGTGGCCGATGGGGCGACGGAAGCGAAGCTTGGTCGGAAAGTTTACGAGCGCGAACTCGCGCGCCTTCACGAGGAACTCGTCAAACTCCAACTCTGGACCGTTCGCAAGGGGCTGAAGGTCTGCGTAGTGTTCGAGGGCCGCGACGGCGCCGGCAAAGGCGGCGTGATCAAGGCGATCACCGAGCGGGTCAGTCCGCGGGTTTTCCGCGTCGTCGCACTTCCCGCGCCGACGGAACGCGAGAAGTCGCAGATGTATCTGCAGCGCTACATGCCTTATCTGCCGGCGGCGGGCGAAATCGTCATCTTCGATCGCAGTTGGTACAATCGGGCCGGCGTCGAGCGGGTCATGGGCTTTTGCTCGATGGAGGGAGTGCGACGTTTTCTCGCCATGACGCCGCCGGTAGAGAAGGCGTTCGTCGAGTCCGGGATCATTCTGCTGAAATATTGGCTGGAGGTCAGCCCCGAGGAACAGCAGCGTCGGTTGGAGGCGCGGATCAACGACGGCCGGAAGATCTGGAAGCTCTCGCCGATGGACTTGACGTCTTTCGGGCGCTGGTTCGATTACTCTCGTGCGCGCGACGACATGTTCGAAGCGACCGATTCCGCTTGGGCGCCTTGGTTCGTGGTGCGATCCGACGACAAGAAGCGCGCGCGCCTGAACGTCATAACGCACCTTCTGAGCAAAATCCCCTATGACGACCCGCCGCGGGAAAAGACGAAATTGCCGAAACGCCAAAAGGCCGACGGCTACACCGAGCCGGACTATCCCTTTAAGATCGTGCCGGAGCTGGACTGGACGGCGAACTGACCGGCGCGAATTCGAGTTTGCGCGATCCACCGATCGAGATCGTCGTCAACGAGCCGGTGTTTCCGGCCCGGCGGCGATCCGCCGCGGGAAGCGCGCAACTTGGGAATCTGGCGTCGCTTGCCGGCCCTGCGGCTCCCATTCCAAGAACTTCGCCAGTTGAAATAGCATGCCGATGCTGACGAGGGTGTAAATCGCGCCGAAGGCATGTGCGGCCTGATCCGAAATCCCGGAGTTCAGCGCTGCGAGCGTCGCTTGTCCCAGGGCGCTGAGGAGCGAGCCGAATGCAAAGACCTGCAGGCTGTGCCGTCCCAGACGGCGCAGGGCTCGCCCGGCGGCCTCGCCGACGGACGCCGCCAGGCGCGGCGTAGTGGCGATCGCATAGGCTAGTGCGAGAAAATAAATCAGACGCAACAGGCCCAGATTCTGTTTGCCGACGCTGAACAGCGCAAAGACTCGGGAATAGAGCCCGGGCGTCAATCCGGCCATGTCGGTCATCACGACAGCGCCAATCGCCAGGACGGTCCAGGCGCCGGCGCGCAACGGCGGCGTGTTCGGCAGAGGCGCGTCTCGCCATTCGATCGCGGCGAGAATTCCCAGCATGAACAGCAATTGCCAGGCGAAGGGATTGAAGAACCACCCGCCGGGCTGTGGCCAGTTGGGCAGGGACAGGCCGAATGCGGCGGTGCTTGCATAGATAGCCAGCGAGATCGCTAAAGCCGCGATCCGGCTCGCCCGCGCCAGCGCGATCATCGCGGGCGAGACGAGCATGAGCACGACATAGAGCGGCAGAATGTTGAAATAGCCGAGTTGATGGCTGAGCAGCAGGACGCCGACGACGCCGCGCCCCGGTTGCTCAAACAGGAGATCGCGTCCATGCGCGCGGATCAGATCCGGCAGGCCGCAGAGCCAGTACCCCAGCCCAAATATCACGAAAGCGCCGAGCGTCAGCGCGAGATGTATGCCGTAGATGCGCAAGGCGCGCACGATTGCTCCGCGCGCCACCGCGCGCATGCCGTGCCTTTCGGCCTTGCGAACGTATGTGAAGCCGACGGAGAGTCCCGAGAGAAAGACGAAGGCCTCCGCACTGTCCGATATGCCGAAGTTGCGCGGCGTCAAGTACTCCAGAATATTTCCGGGAATATGATCGATCATGATGGCGACGAGCACGGCGCCCCGCCAGAAATCTATCCCGCCAACGCGGTCAATCCTTGCCATGTATCGATCTCGTCGAGAATGACGTCGTTGCGATTTGAGTACGAACGCTTTTTACTCAGCGCGCCCAATCAACAGGCGAAACATCATTTTGCAATTTTGAGGCCAAAGTAGGTTCCGATCCCCCGACGCCGCGGCGCGCACTATTCTTTGCGCAGTGTCAACTCGAGCCCGATGGTGCGAGCGTGGGAGCGGTCGAGCAAACGTCAACCCGTAGATGTGCAGGATATCGCGCGGGAATTTGTGGCTTTGGCCTTCCGCTGAGCCTCGCAAGCGTCAGCGCGGCCTTGATTCGAATCAATGCCCGCGCTTCGCCTTGCCAGCAGTGTGATTTCGTTTGCAGGCGTTGAATATGGGCTCCGTCGTGAGACGGGCGCTCTCGTTTCCGCACGCAGCCTTCCAACCGCTCCAATGCCGTCGGGGCCAGTGTGATAGCCATGAGCGACAATTCAATTGCGCCTAGCGAGCGGCTGGAACACAGCCATCGTGCGGAAGACATCGCCAAGCGCCTTTCCGAAGACCCTCCGGTGAGTTACCTCCGCGACTGGATCTATGGCGGCATCGACGGAACCATAACCACCTTTGCGATCGTCGCCGGCGTCGTGGGCGCTGACATGCCCGGCGCCGTCGTCCTGGTGCTGGGCTTGGCCAACCTCGTCGCCGACGGCTTTGCGATGGGCGCGGGCAATTACAGCGGCACCAAGGCCGAAATCCGACTTCTACAAGCACCAACTCGCCGTGGAGCGAAAGCACATCAAACTGGCGCCGAGCGGCGAACGCGAAGAAATCCGGCAGATCTTCTTGCGGAAGGGATTCACGGGCGACGATCTCGAACGGATCGTCGAAGTCATCACTTCCGACGAGGACAGATGGGCGACGACCATGGCCGTCGAGGAATATGGCCTGTCGCCGGCCGCGAAGTCGCCGATAATCGCGGCGCTCAGCACTTCCGCCGCGTTCGTGCTTTGCGGGCTGGCGCCGCTGCTGAGCTATCTCTCCGCCTATAGCTTCGCCATGTGCGTCGTCGCGACTGGATTGGTGTTCTTTGTGATCGGCGCGGTGAAGAGCCGCTGGTCGCCGGCAGGCTGGCTGCTATCGGGGATGGAGACGCTAGGGATCGGAATGAGCGCCGCTGGTATTTCCTACGTTATCGGCTATGGGCTCAAGGTACTTTTGCACGTCGCGCTTTGAACCGACGACCAATTTCCCGACAAGACTCGAGATAAGCGAAAATTTCGAGCGATCAGGCGATCTTCTTGAGTGTTTGTGCGAGTAAAATCCATATTCCAACTCGATAATAACAGTTTGTTAGCCATTTTCATTAATGTTGAGCGCTCCCAGGTCGGAAACTTCGCCGATGTTCGAGGGAGGGCGTCGATGAAACCGCGGCTACAGGTCAACAATTTCAATGAAAAAGAAGTCAGCAATATTGCGCTTCTATTTCGTGTAATAATCGTCACAGTGATAGTGTGCCTTGCGGCCGGCGTTATCGCGCTGCGTTGGGATTGATTATACATAAAACGCACGGATAACTCGAGTTGGGGATAGGGGCCGCAGGAATCTCCGACAAGAAACGGGTCCTAGCGCATTCAAACCACAGCGGGGCCCTTCTTTCGATCGATGATCGATCCAATGTAAATCCTCGACGCCATTTGCCGGCGTCGGCGCTTGGCATGGGCATGTCCTGCGACCCATGTTTTGGACAATTTGCGAAGAGCGCCTTGTAGGCTCCTGCCGCGAGTCCATCGAGGCTGCGGCGCTTTGCAGCAGGATCAATCAAGCTGACCAGTTGGAGCCATAACTCCTCCACATCGCTTTCAGCGGGGCCGCTTTGTCCCGTAGTTCGCGACGTCACGAGGCGAACGCGAAAAATACGCGCGCGAAAATATCCCCTTTTGAGTTCCATACTCGCGCAGATCGCGGAGTTCGCTAGACCTGCCCCGTCACGGGAATGAGAGCGCCGGTGACGGCCCTGGCTTCGTCCGACGCGAGGAAGAGGATCACCGAGGCGAGATCGGTCGGGGCGACCCAACGCTCGTATGCGGCGCCGGGCATATCGGCGCGGTTGGCCGGCGTGTCGATGATCGAGGGCAGCACGGCGTTGACCGTGACGCCCTGGGTCTTCAATTCCTCGGCGAGGCTCTCCGTCAGGCGATGGACGGCGCCCTTGCTCGCCGCATAGGCGCCCAAGGCCGCGCCGGCCCGGATTGCGCTTTGAGCGCCAATGTTGACGATCCGTCCCGCGCCGCTCTTCAACAGATGCGGGATCGCGGCCTTGCAGGCATTCAGCGCGGTCTTCAGATTGATTGCGTATAGACGATCCCATTGCGCGGCTTCGCCATCCTCGACGCGTTGCCAGGCGAACCCGCCGGCGACATTGATCAGGACGTCCAGGCGACCTAATTTTGCGACGATGTCCTCGATCGCCGAGCGAGCTTTTTCCTCAGAGGAGAGATCGACGCCGCCGAGCAGAAGGGACCCTGTCCCAAGTTTCACGGCGAGCCCGTCCGGTTGCGAGAGAGAAAAATCGATTGCCGCTACGCGGGCGCCGCGAAGGGCGGCCGTTTCCGCGACGATCCGGCCGAGATATCCAAATCCGCCGGTGACGGCTACGACTTTGCCTTTCACGAGGGGTCTCCGCGAGGTCCGGCGGTGCGATTTTCTGGCGTCAGGCAGACCGGAATAAAGCGGTAACGGCGCGGAGGGTCGGTCTCTCTTGTCAGGTCGCCGCTGATGTAGGCGCAGAGATAAGCGTCGCTTTCCCTGAATGCATTTTCGAGCGAGTCCGTCTCGGCGCAGGAAGGACAGCGCACCGTCGACACCCATGATGCGTCGATCATGAGCGTGACGGCGACGAGGCACCTTCCGCAATATAACGGGGACGAGTCCGGCATCGAACTCCCAGTATTCAAGTCTCTTTCGGGCAGGGCGAAATTGCGACAAATCTCGAGGAGACACAAGCGGCAAAAAAGCGTCGTAGGCCGCTGCTTTGCCGTTTAACCCGAGCGCTTTTCCCGTTGAATGGGCGCCGCTGCGACGGTTGGATGGTCGAGCGCGCTCACATGGGCGGAATCGGCGCCGCGCGGCGAACCCCAGCCGGTCACCTCGGGGCCGAAGAAATCGGCGTTGATCCGGCCGAAGGCGGCGTGCTCGGCGGGCAACTCGTCGTCCGCATAGATCGCGTCGACCGGACAGACCGACAGACAGAGGCCGCAGTCGATGCATTCGTCGGGCTGGATATACATCATACGCCCGCCTTCGTAGATGCATTCGACCGGACAGACGTCCTGACAGGCGCCGTCCTTTACGTCGATGCAGGCGGATGCGATCACATAAGTCATTTCGGCTTTGCCGGCTTCATTCCCCGCGCCATTGCGGAGCGCGCTTTTCCTGGAACGCCTTCACGCCTTCTTCCTGATCGGAAGAGCGGAGCGCCTCGATCAGAGCGGGCAGGCGCAGCATCTGGGCCTCGCGCGGCGAAAGCCCCTCGCCAGCCCGCACCATCTGTTTGACCGCGCGCACCGACAGCGGCGCGCAGGCGAGAATGTCGGCGACCCAGCGCGCAACCGCTGCGTCCAGCTCGCCTGATGCGACGACTTCATTGACGAGGCCAAAGCGCATCGCCTCCTCGGCGCCGATGCGCCGGCCGGTCAGCAGCATCCCCATCGCCAGAACATGCGGAATGCGGCGCGGCAGCATCGCTATGCCGCCGTCGAGCGCGAGACGCCCGACGCGCGGCTCGGGGAGGCCGAATGTCGCTTTATCGGACGCCACGACGATATCGCAACCGAGCACCATCTCCATGCCGCCGCCGAGCGCATGGCCGTTGACGCGCGCGATCAGAGGCACGTCGAGCGTCTCGCGCAAAGCGATGCCGCCGAAGCCGCCGGGGCGCGCCGCCGCCCAATATTCAAGCCCACTAAGGCCTGAGCCGGCCTTCATGTCGGCGCCGGTGCAAAAGGCGCGATCGCCCGCGCCGGTGAGCACGACGACGCGGATCTCGCGGTCCTGCTCGATCGCGCTCCAGATCCGCATGAGTTCGCGTTCCGTATCCGCGTCGATCGCGTTCATCCGATCCGGGCGATCTATGGTCACCGTGGCGACGTGATGCGAGATGTCAAAGCGCACGCTCACGACAATATCCCCGAAGCCTTGAGTTCGGCGATGCGCTCGCCGCTATATCCGGCCTCCGACAACACCGCCTCGCCGTCCGCGCCGAGTTCCGGGGGCGGCCGCCTTACCTGGAAAGCGCCGGGCTCCATGCTCAACGGCGAACCAATGACATGGAGCGCCCCATGCCGGCCGGGCAGGGAAATCACGCTGCCGTTGGCGCGCGTCTGCTCGTGCCCGATCGCCTCGGCGAGCGTCAGAACCGGCGCGCATAGGAGGTCCTGCTCCTCCAGCCTGGCGAGCCAATGCTCGGTGCTTTGGGAGGCGAAGCGCTCGCGGAACATCGCCTGCAAAGGCGCCTTGTTGGCGACCTGATCCTTGAATTGGGCGAAGCGCGGGTCCTGAGACAGATCAGGCAGGCCGAGCGCCTTGCAGATGTCCTGCAAGGGATTGGTCTTGAACGCGCCGACGAGCACGACGGCGCCGTCCGTCGTCTCGAATACGCCAGTCAGCGGATAGCCGCCCCAGCTGAAATGCCGGTCGCGTTGCAGCCACATCGCGGCTTCCTGCATTTGCATTGCGAGCATGGATTCGAACAGCGATACGGCAACTTGCTGGCCACGCCCGGTCTTCTCCCGCTGCAGCAGCGCGAGCAGGATCGCCTGCACAAGATGCATGCCCGCTGTGTAGTCGCAAAGCGCGGTCGCATAGATCGTCAACGGTTCGTCGTCGTTGCTCTTGCGGCGCATCACCCCGGAGAGGGCCTGCGCCAAAATGTCCTGTCCCCCTTTGTGCGAGAGCGGGCCGGTCTGCCCGAAGCCCGAGCCGAACGCGCAGATGATGCGCGGGTTGATCTGGCTCAGCTTATCGTAACCGAAGCCCATCCGCTCCATCACTCCCGCGCGGAAGTTGTTCACCACGACATCGGCGCCGCGCACGAGATCGTAGATCGCCTCGCGGCCTTCGGGCTTGCGCAGATCGAGTGCGATCGAGCGCTTGTTGCGGTTGAGGCTGCGGAATACCGGATTGTTCATGCCGTCGGGATCATCGGGGATCGAGCCGCGCGAGAGATCGCCGGCGCCGGGGCGCTCGATCTTGATCACGTCGGCGCCGTAATCGGCGAGAACCTGCGTCGCGCTCGGGCCGAGCATCACTTGCGTGAAATCTACGACCCTGACGCCGGCGAGCGGTTGAACCATCTCGGGTTTCATAGCGTGTCCTCTATTCCGCAGCGGCGGCGACGAGCGCGTTGGACGCAGGGATGTCGCCGGGATCGGCGCCCTGAGCGCGCAACCGCTTTTGCAAGATCGTGACATCGACTTCGGCCACATCGAGATTTCGACTCAGCGCGAGCGCGGCGGCGACGCCGGCGGCTTCGCCCATCGCCATGCAAGGCGGGATTTCGCGCGAAGTCGCGCTGCGCCGCCGAGGTCGCGGAATAATGGCGCCCGGCCACCAGCAATTGCCCGACGCCGCGCGGCAGCATGGAGCGATAGGGATAATAATAGTCGCGGCCGCGCGCGATGCTGTCGGGGAAGTGCCGGCGCTGCGCAATGTCGTCCTTGCTCATGACATAGACGCCGTCGAGCAGGCGGGTCTGACGTATGCCGATCTGCGGCGCGACATCGACGATGAAGGCTTTCTCGAAGCCGGGCATTTTCGCGCGTACGAAGGACAGCAGCGCCGCGATGCGCTCGCGTCCCTGAAAGTCGGCGCGCGTGAGGTCCTCGACGCTGACGCCGTCGAAGCCGGCCATGTGCGGGCAATTGCACCAGACGATCCCCGGCAGCGGCGTCTTCAGCCACCATTTCGCCCAGGACCCGCCGATGGTGCGCTTGGCCTCCCGATCGATCGCCGCGAAGGCCGCAGGTTGCCCGTATTCGAAGCGCTCGGCCGCGTCCGTATCGACGCCGCCGAGCCGGAACACCGTCGTGACGATGTAAGAGCCATGGCTGAACGGCGCTCCGGCCGAACTGGCGACATCGAGATCGCCGGTCGCATCGATCACGACTTTGCCCATGACCGCCTGCCGGCCGCTCTTGCTCTCGCAGATGACGCCGGTTACGCGGCCGTCTTCGACGATCGCGCGCGAGAACCAACTGTGAAGCCTAAGATCGACCTTGGCTTCCGCCACCATCGCATTGGCAACTCGTTTGTAGCCGTCGGGGTCGAAGGCCGCAGCGTAGCAGATCGGCTGCGGCTTCATATGCGAATGAAAATCGAATACGCCCCAGCGCGACCATTTGCGCCAGAGCGCCTCGTCCGAACGCCGCTCGGCCGCGGGCGGCACGACGCAGAGGCCGATGGCCTCCATCCGGTCGATCATCTCGCCGCAGAGCCCGCGCACGCTGATCTCGTCGCCGTTGCACATGTCGTCGAGCACCAGCACCATGCCGCCCGAGGCGAGGCCGCCGAGATAGGCGTATCGCTCGAGCAGCACGACCGAAAGGCCGTTGCGGGCGCCGCAGACCGCCGCTGCGATGCCGGCCGGCCCGCCGCCGACCACGACGAGATCGGCCCGCCGGACGACGGGAACGCGGCCGCCGGGCTCTATGATGTGATCCGCTTCCGTCATGTGCGACCTCCTGTTGGGGCGCCTGGGCTGCATCAGCCCGGTTGCGACACGTTCCATGTGATGAAGACGCGCTCCAGCCAGGAGATCACGCCGAAGAAGAAGGCCGAGAACAGCGAGGCGACAACGATCGTTGCGTAGAGCAGCGGCGAATCGAAATTATAGGTCGCCTGTATGATCAACGCGCCTATGCCCGTCGTCGCTCCGATCCATTCGCCGACGATCGCGCCGATGACCGAGGTCGCGGCGGCGATCTTCAGCGCCGAGAAGAGATAGGGCAGCGAACTCTTCAGCCGGAGATTGAAGAAGATTTCGCTCGGCGAGGCCGAAAGGATGCGCATGAGCTCCATTTGCTGCGGGCTGACCGCGCGCAGGCCGCGCGTCATGTTGACCAGCGTCGGGAAGAAGCAGATCAGCGCGGCGATCGCGACTTTCGCCTCCATTCCGTTGCCCAGTAGCAGCACGAGAATCGGCGCATAGGCCATGACCGGGATCGTATGGAACATCACGGCAAGAGGAAAAAAAGCTTCCTCTGCGGCGCGTTGATGCACGAAAAGAGTCGCAGCCAAGATCGCCGCCATATTGCCGAGCGCAAAGCCGAGCAGAGCCTCGATCGCGGTCGGCGCGAGATTGGCCATCAGCATGCCGAACTTGTCATAGAGCGTCGCTGCGACCGCCGTCGGCGCCGGCGCTATGAACGGCCGGATGTGGAAGAAAACGACCGAAAATTCCCAGAGCAGCAGGAACAGGATTGCGGCGCCGACCGGCAGCGCCCGGCGCCGCCATGTGGAGGCGCGAAGCTTCGCCGCGAAATCGGCGCGCGCGGCTTCGTCTGAGACGGTGAACTCGCGGGGCTGAGCGGAGCTCAACGTCGGGGCCTCCATCAGCAGGTCTCCAGCACGCGGCGCAAATGCGCGGCGAGTTCGACGAATTCAGGGGTTTCGCGCTGCGCGATGAAGCGCGGGCTCGTTAGCGGCACGGGCGTGATCTCGCGCACGCGTCCCGGCCGCGCCGCCATCAGCAGGACGCTTTGGCCGAGAAACGCGGCCTCGTAGATCGAGTGGGTGACGAACAGGATAGTCGCGCCGGCCGCCTCCCAGATACGCAACAATTCCTCGTTGAGCCGGTCTCGCGTGATTTCGTCCAGGGCGCCGAAAGGCTCGTCCATCAGCAACAGACGGGGATGGTTGACGAGCGCGCGCGCAATCGCCACGCGCTGGCGCATGCCGCCGGACAATTCGTGGGGATAGGCGTTCTCCCAGCCGGACAGGCCGACCAAGGAGAGCAATTCGCGCGGGTCCCGGCGATCGCGACGCCCGGCTCGACCTCCGACTTCGAGCGGCAGTTGCACATTTTCAAGCGCCGTGCGCCAGGCAAGCAGCGAGGCGTCCTGGAACACGAAACCGATGTCGCGACGCGCCCGCGCCGCCGAGGCCGCGCCGCCCAGGATCCGGATCTCGCCCGACGTCGCCGTCACGAGATCGGCGACGACGCGCAGCAGCGTCGACTTTCCGCATCCCGAAGGGCCGAGCAGGGTCATGAACCCTCCGCGCGGGACCGTGAGGCTGATGCGATCGAGCGCAGTCACCGTCGCCCGCTCATTGGTGAAGCGAACAGTCACGTCGCGCAGGCGAACGGCGGGTTCGTCGTCGGGGGATGGAGTTTGCGCGGCCGACTGACCGGCGGTTTGCGACATGGCCTTCGCGCCCTCAGCCGAGTTTTGGCCGGTCCTTCTCGGTCATCTCGAGAATGGCCGATGTGAAGACCTGTTCCGGCTTCGGTTTGCCGGCGGGGAACTGCTTGAGTTCGTCGTATTCATCGATCTGCTGTCGCCAGACTTCGGGATCGAAGCTGCCCCAGCCGTAGCTCTTGGTGCGTGCGCTGAATTCGGCGGCGAGCATTACGGGCAGGGCGGCGAGTTCGTCGGCGCGCACGAGATTGGGATATTCCTGGATAAGCAAGTCGACGGCTTTTTCGGGGTTCTCCTTGACATAGGCCCAGCCGCGGCCCGCCGCGCGCACGAAGCCCGCCAAAACGTCGGGGTTGGATTTGAGGACGTCGAGGGTCGTGTAATAGGGCAGGGCATAGAGTTTCACGCCCTGATCCCAGAGCCGCATGGTCAGGTAATCGGGGCCCAGAACCTTGAGCGCGGTCGTATTGGTCCGCCAGCCCGAGATGGCGTCGACTTGTCCGGTGACGAGCGGCGTCATGTCGGAGCCGATGATCACCTTCTGCACCTTGTCCTCGGGCACGCCGTTCTTGCGCAGCAGCGCGGAGAGCAGGATCTGCCCGGTAGCCTGCACGCCGATCTTGCGCCCGATCATGTCCTGGGGCGTGCGGATCGGCGCGCGCGGCAGCGAGAAGAACGCGTAGGGATGTTCCTGCGCACCGACCGCGAAGCAGATTATGGGCAATCCCTGCGAGGCCGCGAGCATCAGCGACGGGCTGGAGGAGACCTGCCCGACCTCGTAGCGGCCCGAGGCGACGATCGCGACGCCGTCGATATTGGGGCCGCCGGGCTGGATCGCGAAATCGATCTTCTCGTCGGCGAAATATCCGAGCCGCTTGGCCGCGACCTCGCCGATCTGATTGCCGCCGGTGATCCAGCCGAGCTGCATATTGACGACGTGGTCGGCGCCCGCGGCGCGCGCCGGCGCCACGGCGAGCCTGGGAAAGGACGCCGCGGCCAGGCCGAGCGCCCCGCCTTGGAGGAAACCGCGTCGGGTCGGGAAAAGCCTCGTCACCATGCTGAACTCCCTTGATCGAGCCGCGGTCCGCCGCGCGAGCCGAATGACCGCCCGGCGGGTCAGCATGCGGCCGACTCATGCTGGGCGATTTCGGCGCCGTTGGGAAGCGCATAAATTCGCGACTGGCGCCGCCTTTTCGGCATCGCGTTCGTCTTCCGATCGGTTTAGTCGGTGAGATCGCCCGCAGTGAATTTGTGCGTGGCGCGTGCGTCGCGGCGCACGAGATTCGCCGCGGAGGAGCCGATGCGCGATTTGAGGGCGTTGGAAGCCGACATTCAGGCCAGGCCGCGGACTCGCCGAGACCCCCCTGCCTTCGGCTTGACTTGCTTCAAAGCCGGATTCGGCGACTATGAGGCTGTCGTCTCAGACGGATGATCATTTCGAGGAGGCCGCCCTGTCGAACGAGGTCCGCCCAACCCCCTCGCCTGGCGCCGACATGGCGCGAGCGCTCCGAGCGGCCGCGCGCAGTCCTAACCGAATTCGTCAAGTCGGCGCGGTGCTCGCCACGCGCGACGGAGGCGAGATCGTCGCCTGCAATCGGTTCCCCGCCGGAGTCCGCGACCTGCCGGAGCGCCACGAGGGCGACGGACGGTTCGTCTGGATGGAGCATGCGGAGCGCAACGCCATCTTCGAAGCGGCGCGCGCGGGCCTGGCGACAGCGGGCGGTCGCCTCACCACGACATTCTTCCCTTGCATCGATTGCGCGCGCGCTATCGTCGCCTCCGGCATCGTGTGCGTCGATACGCCGGCGCCGGCGTTTGACGATCCGGTCTGGGGCGCTGCGTTCGAGCGCTCGCAGATCATCTTGCGAGAGGGCGGCGTCGAAATACGAATCGTTTAGCGCTGCGGTCGCCGCCAAGGCCGCAGGTCGGCGTGAACCCGGTGGCTTTGCGAGCGGCATCTGTGTAAAAGGTCAGCGGACGAGTGGAAATTTCGGCCGCGAGCCGATTGGGGGCAGCAACGATGGCGTTCAATGGTTCCGCGCGATACGACTTCCTGCTCAGCCGCAGGTCGGACTCGGACGCCTATCAGCTCTGGCGTCTCGACTACGACAGCGCGGAACTGCTGCGGTCCGTGCCGCTCGACCCAAACGCCAAATTCGATCGCACCCACCAGATGGCCCAGATCGGCCGCTATCTCATCGAATGGGGCCCGATTGCGTTTCCGGACTATCAGCCGAGCTTTCCCTATCGCCTGTTCGAGTTCGATCCTTCGAGCAAGGATCCGCTGAACGGCGGCGCGCTGCAGCGCGGCCTGTGGTCCAAGCGGAAGTTCTGGGCCTCCCGGCCGGATTTCGGCAATCCGCAGGGCGCCAACGAGGCTTTCGATTCGGGCGAAAAGCTGATGCTGGTGCCGCTCGGCGACTTCGTCCTGAACGTCATACCGACCGAAGGGCGTGGCACCTTCACGCTTTGGAACTTCGACCCAAATCCGCTCAACACGCCCAACAACTGGAGCGACGGCTCGGACCCTTTGCCGCAGACCTATAGTTATGGCACGCCGCAAGGCACGTTCGACACGATCGACGTCGGCCACGAATTGATCGGCATGGGCAATTACGTGCTCGATCGCAAGATCGGCAGCAACGCCTATTGGGTCTGGAGCTTCGATCCGAAGTCGGCGATGCCGCTCGGCCAGCCGCCAATTCAGAGCGGGTTCTGGACTCATATCGACGGCGACCACAGGTTGGTCGCGATCGGCGATCTCGTGTTGGACTGGAAGCCTGGCGAAGACGCCTATCGCCTATGGGCCTTCGATCCGAAGAGGCCCGATCCGCTGACGGGTCCCGTTCGCGAAGGACGCCTGCCCGCGGGCTTCGACGCCAACACGACGTTGCTCGGCATACAGCCGCTGTTGCCGATTGACGCTGCGCGCAAGGACACACCGGGCACGATCGACTTCATGCGCGACAAGATCAAGCACGTCGTCTATCTCATGCTCGAGAACCGCTCGTTCGACCACGTCTGCGGCTGGCTCTATGAAAAGGGCGAAGCCGGCGTCAATTTCGTAGGCCGCGAGGGACCGTTCGACGGCGCCAGCCTCGAGATGTTCAACATCGACCCTGCGGCCAAGGGCGGTCCCGAGAAGGTCTATCTCAGCAAATACAAGGACGGCAAGCTGAGCCAGGATTGGGATCTCGATTTCCTTCCGGAGGATCCCTACCACGACAAGGGCGACGTGATGCGTCAGCTCTTCTACAATCAGCCCGACGGCTATGCGACTCGCGCAACGCCTCAAATGGGCGGATTCGTGTGGAACAATGGCTTCCATGAAGTCATGATGACCTACACGCCCGAGCAATTGCCGGTTCTCAACGGCCTGGCGAAAGCATTCGCGGTGTCCGACGCCTGGTTCTCGTCGATGCCGAGCGCGACCGATCCCAACCGCGCGTTCGCCTTCACAGGCTCGGCGCTGGGCGAGCTCAACAATTTCCAGAACGGCAACCAGTATCTGTACTGGCCGACGGCGCCGCATCGCTCCTCGATCTGGAAGGCGCTGTGGACCAACGGCTTCACCGACTGGAAGCTCTACAACTCCATTGAATGGATGAACTTCGTACACACCTATCATCTGTTCCTGGAGGGTCAGATCCCTTCTGTCGACGCCGCGATCAAGCAGGATGCGACGTCCTTCATCGAGGGAATCGACAAGTTCAAGCAGGACGCGCGCGCCGGCAGGTTGCCGAAATTCTCTTACCTCGAGCCGGTTTGGATCGGCGCGTCGGGCACGACCTCATACCATCCGGGCGCCGACCCCGCCGTGGGGGAAAACGCCTTGAACGATATCTATGAAGCGTTGAAGGCGGGGCCGGCCTGGAACGAGACCCTGTTCGTGATCACGTTCGACGAACATGGCGGCATATTCGACCACGTTGCTCCGCCCTACGCCGAGAATCCCTGGCCCAACGACGTCAACGACGGCTTCCGCTACGATCTGATGGGCGTGCGCGTGCCGACGATCTTGATATCGCCGCTGATCAAGCCGAAAACCGTCTTCCGTTCGCCGACGCCGGTCGCCTACGATTCGACGTCGATTCTGGCGACGATTCTGCAATGGCATGGCATTCCCAAAGGGCGCTGGGCCTTGGGAGACCGCACCCGCAATGCCCCGACCTTCGAGAACGTGTTGCAGCTCGCGACGGCGCGGGCCGATAAACCCTCGTTTTCGCCGCCCTATGACAAAGGCTATCACAAGCCGGACGAAGGCGCGCCGCCGCGCGTGAGCGATCTCGACCGGCTTATGGCGCCGCGCATCGCCGCCGCGCTCGCCGCAGGCCGGCTCGCGGCCTCCGAAATCGCTGAGATTTCCAGCGACATCCTCGACTCCGGCGACATGAAGACCTTGCATGCCAAGTTGCGCAAATTGGCCGAGCGGCTGCGCTGAACAGGGCTGGCCGGAACACGGCGCGATTGGAAGGATCCGCCATTGCGAGCCCTGCGAAAGGTTCAGCGCTTGGCAGGGCGTGGAGACCGATCGTCAGAGGACGCCGCTCCGGGACACAAATCGCCGGAGCGCTGGGCGCCTCGCGTTGACGACGCGCATCGCCGTCAAGACGCCGCCGCCAGAGGGTTGCACCCGAAACAGGGATCATAGTTCGACCCGCCCGCCTTTTGGCAGCGCTGCACGGCCTGATCGTATGTGAACATCGGGGCCGCGGTTTTGTAATTGAAGCATCTGTCCCATTGCGAGAGCGCACAGATCACAAGTTTGTCCGCGGGGTCGGGCGGATTGGCCGCGCCTTCGCCGTCGTCCGCGCCGAACCAGCGCCGGCACGCCGCCTTTTTTGCCTCGGCCGGGTCCACCTTCTCGCCCTTCGAAGCCGCTTCGTTGCAAAGCGTCAGGAATGTCGCGGCGACGAGATCCTGCGCCTCGTATTTCTGGATGTTCGGTATTTTGGTCGGGTCGCCGCCCCATTCGCCGGTGACGCCTGCCGCGATCATGTGGTTGGCGACCATATACGGCGTGAGCTTGGGACTGTCGGGACTGAGCTTGATCAGCCCGGTTTGCAGGACGTTCGCCATGGGTGAGCCGTTCTTGTCCTTGGGCAACTGATCCTTATAACGAACGCGAAACCAACCGGCCGCCTGCGGATCATAGAGCGGCGACCCGCAGACGAGCAGCGGCAGGGTCATCGGATTGCGGGCGTTGTCCGGGGGGTTCAGCATCAGTTCGAGCATGGAGCGGATATAGGTCAGGCCGCGCTTCTCGTCGTCGAAAAACAGCGACGCGAGATTGATCGGGAAATAGTCGTTGGCATATTCGCTTTGGCCGGATCCTGGCGCCGCGATCGGATTGACGTCGAGGATGGAATGGTAACGCGTGGACTGCTCCGGCGGAATGCCGACGCATTCGAGCAACTGCGACCAGCGGTGCAAGGTGTTGTTGTAGAGGTAGTTCGCCGATCGATAAGCGATGATCGGGGGATAATGCATCAGCGTGACCGATTTTTGGTTCGCGATCGGCATGCCGAGCGGCAGGCAGGGCAACCATTCGCAAACGCCGTCGTGGGCGTTGACCGGGAAGCCGGCCATCGGGTTCCAGGCCGGCGTCTCTAGGCACGCGTCGGCGCCGGCGAGCGCCAGTCCCGCATGGCGTTCATCGAGCATCGCCGCATGCATCTTCGCGAAATGCTCGGCCTGGGTCGCGAATTCGGGCTTGGGCTCGAAGCTGATCTTGTAGCCGCTGTGCGGATCCGCGCCGTCGACATGAAGCGAGCCCTCGACGATGCCGATGCCGTCCTCTCCGAGCGACATCCGAGTGAATCGCGCGATCACCTGCTCGTAAGTGGTGAGGACCTCGGGTGGATCGATCAACTTCGGATCGAGCTTTTTCGGGTCGGGATAGAGCCGCTCCTGATAGTGGCGCGATCCAGGAAGTCGATACGATATCATGCCCAACGCCTCCCAATTTTGTCGCTCGAGCGCGACCGCTCTCACTTGTGGTTTAATTTCTCGTAGCCCTGCCAGTCCTTGGGCGCATCGTCGCGATATTGCGCGCAACGATCGGCGAACAGTCGCGCGACCTCATCGTCAGGGTCTTCGCGCAGGGTCTGGGCAAAGCGCGGCAACGCCTCGTCAAACGCGCCGTCGTAATATAGCGTCATGGCCGAATCCATCAGATCGCGCGTCGCGATCTTGGCCGCGCGCCGTTCGGACGTCTCCGCGTCGATGACTTCGTAGAGGTCGACGGCGGCGTTCTTGCCCTTGACAGCGACGCGGTCCACTCGGCGGATGCTGAATGCGGCGGGGTTGCCGAGGCGGCGCAAGGTCTCCTCGCCGATCAGCATGCGCGCGCCGTAGAGCTTGGTGAGCTGTTCAATTCGCGAGGCGAGATTGACGGTGTCGCCGATGACCGTGCACTGGATGCGATTTTGGCCGCCGACCGTTCCCAGAACCACCGGCCCGGTGTTGACGCCGATCCCCATTTGCAAAGTCGGCTGGCCATGGGCAAGCGAGCGAAGATTGAATTCGTCCAGCGAGCGCCACATCGCGATTCCGGCGCGAACCGAGGCGTCGGCGGAGGCGTCAAACAACGCCATGATCTCGTCGCCCGCAAACGAGTCGATGAAGCCGCCCTCCTCGGTGATCGGACGCTCCATGCTGGGGAAGTACCGGTTCAAGAGTTCGATGATGCCGCGCGGGTCCAGCCGCTCGGCAAGTGAGGTGAATCCGCGAAGGTCCGCGAACATCACGTTCATCGTCTTGAGAACGTGTTCGCCGACGCTAATGCCGGATATGTCGCGATGCGCGAGGCTCTCCAGGAACTGGCTTGGGACGAATCGGCGCTGCGCTGCGACCATTCGGAGCTGGTCGGCGTAGAGTTCCGCATTCTCGACCGAAATCGCGACCTGCGCTGCGAGCACCTTGATGACTTCGATCCGGTCTTCCGTGAAGACGCCGGCGGCGAGGCTGTTCTCCATGTAGATCGCGCCTTCGAACTTGCCGTGATGGGCGAGCGGGATGCACAACACCGACTGCGGCGCGCGCGACTGCAAATAGGGGTCGCGGGCGAATTCCCCCGCGCGCTCCGCATCGTGCAGGACGACGGGGGCATTGGTGTGCAGCACCTTGTAGACGATAGCGGTCGGCACGGCGGCGGCGCCCTCCGAACTCGCAAACTCTATGGATTGCGAGATCGGGGCGCTCTCGTCGCCGATCTCGGTGAGGCCTTCGATGACGTACAGGCCATCTTTTCGCACGACGAAGCAACCGCGCTGACCGCCGGCGTTCTCCAGCATGATCCGCATCGTGATCGTCCAGATGTGGTCGAGCACGATTTCGCTCGATATCGCCTGCGAGGCCTTTATGACGGAGGCCATGTCGAGGGACGCGGAATCGACCGCCGCGGCGGCCGACGTGCGCGCCTGCGCCCGCAACAGGCGAGGAAACTCTTCCTCGAGATGCGTCACTTTGCGCTTCGCGCCCCAGCGATCGTAGAGATTGCGGGCTGCGCGCAGGTAGCCTTCCGCGGACTTGGCGCGGCCCGCGGCGATGAGGTGGCGCGCCGCCAGTTCGTTGGCCATCGCCTCGTCGCGTCGGAATTGATTCCGGTGCGCCGCTTCTATCGCGCGATCATACAGAGCGAGGGCGGCCTCGACGCGAGACGCAAGCCGGGCGAGCTCGGCCTGCATCATCAAGCTAAGGTGGCGGAAATTCTCGGGGCAATGCGCGGCCCAACGGTCCATCCGACGCTGATCCCCGCGCAGCCGCTTCAGCGTTGAGGCTTGTTCGTCGGGCCCCATCTGCGGGAGACTGGCGGCCAACGTCAGGAATGCGACGATGGAATAGCGAACCAATTGCGGCAGGGACATGACGGAGGCCATCATCTGGTCCTGTGCGCGCACCAACGCCAGCGCCTCGGCATAAGCGCCGTAGAAATAATAGATCTCGGCCTTGTAGATCTGATAATTGGCGACGCCGGTCATGAAGCGGCGACGCCGCATGCCCTCGACGCACCGTTGTTCGTCGAAGGCGCTGTCGTTCATCGAATAGAGGCTCTCGGTCAGGCCAAGAAAATTGCGTTGCATCTGCAGGAACAAGGTTCCGGAATCGAGGGAGTCCTGATAGGCGCAATCGCGCACGATCGTAAGAAAATTGGCGTGCTCCAGCGCAGCGGCCTCGAGGTCGAGCTTCGGATCCCAAATTATGCAATCCTGCGCGCTATAGGCGAGATAGAGCAGGTCGCCGGACTGGTAGCCCGCCTCGATGCCGCGCCGGAACCACGGCGTCATGCTCGACCAATGTTCGCTCCAATGTTGCACGAACATCGCGTGGAGATAGATGACGCGCGATTTCAGGGCGATGTCGTCGAAGCGATCGTTCATGGCGACCGCGAGCTTGCCGAATTCGTAACCGAGCGCGGGATCGTCGAGCGCTCCGCACAGCAGCATCCCGTAGGCGGCATAGGCGAAGGCCGTCTCCGGGCTGTTGCCGCTGAGCAGCGAGATGTTGACCGACTTCAACACCAGGAAAGGAAACAGATTGCCGCTTCCGGAGAGAAAGGCGGCGGGAAAGATCTCCATCAGGAGCCGCACCGCCTGAATCTGCGCTCGGTCGGTCATCGCCGGAGCGTCGATCAGGTCGGCGATGCGCCGGCCTGCGAGGTTGCGGGTCACCGCAGCGCGTTCGCGCGCGATCGCGGCCCGGCTCGGGTTCGTGGTGATGCGCATTCCGAGCAGCGAAAGCCCGAGAGTGGCCGCCTCCATCAATTCGGCCATTTTCCCTGTGGTCGAGTACTGTCGCGTCCGCATCGACAGGATCTCGGCCTTCTCGAGATTCGTGCGCGCCCGCGCAAGCAACTCCTGGATCCAGGTTTCGGCCTCATTATGGCGGCTCGTGAGATAGGCGCATTGCTGGTATTCGGTCGCGAGCGCCATTGTGAGATCGTATTCGCTGGTCCAGGCGTCCGGCGGCAACAGCTTCTGGCCAATCTGAAGATAACCCAACGCCGCCTCGTAGGCCGACGAGCGCTGAGCCGTTACGCCGGCGGCGAGATTGAGCCGCGCGAGCCCGAGCCGCTCGGCCGGATCTTCGATCAGCCGGCGACCGTTGTTGAGGTGGCCGACAATCTCGATCAGGCGCTCCTCGCGCTCCCTGGGGTCGGCGTGGCTCTGGATCAGTCGCCCGATAGAGAGATGCACCTCCTGCTTGCGATCGGGGTCGATCAGGGCATAGGCCGCTTGCTGAACGCGGTCGTGATGGAACCGATAGGTTGGGTTCAGTCCCTCGGGACCGGTCAGGCCGGCGTTTTCGCCCGCCATTGCCTCGCCCACGAGCTTGTAGTCGGCGTTGAGCGGGGCGACCATGTAGCGCTTCAGCGCGGGCAAGAGGTCCTCGCCGGTCGCGTCCATCGATCGGCCATTGATGATCGACAGCGTTCTCAAATCGAACGAATTGCCGATGCAGGCCGCCAATTGCAGCGCCCGCTGCGTCCGCTCCGGCAACATTCGGAGTTTGGCCACCACGAAATCGACGACGTTGCTGCTCAGGCCGCTGGAGCGCGCCGCGTTGAGGTCCCATTGCCAGCGGCCGAGATCCGGCGCGAACGAAATGGCTCCCGATTGCTCCAACGTCTTCAGCATCTCGCCGAGAAAGAACGGATTGCCCTCCGCACGGTCATGAAGCAACTGGCTGAGTGGGGCGCAGGCGGCGGGGTCGGAGTGCAGCGCGTCGCTGACGAGCTGACCGACCACGTCGAGATCCAGCGGCTTCAGCTCCAACTCGTGAATCGATCGCGTCTCCCCGATTTCGTTCAGCGCCAGGCGCAAGGGATGGCCGACGTCGACCTCGTTGCTGCGATAGGCGCCGATCAACAACAGATGTTTGACGTCGCGCGCGCCGGCGAGCCAGCGAATCAGGTTCAGCGTTGAGGAATCGCCGAACTGAAGGTCGTCGAGAAAGATCACCAGGGGTTGCGGACTGGTGATCACCCTGACGAAATTCAGAAATGCGATCTGAAAGCGATTCTGGGCCTCGGTGCGCGGCAGTTCGGGCGCCGCCGGCTGCGGACCGATGATCAATTCGAGTTCCGGCACGAGGTCGATCAGCAATTGGGCGTTGGGCGCGACGGCGGCGAGCAGTTCCTCGCGCAATTCGCGCTGCCGGCTCTCGGGTTCCGCCAACAATTGCGGAATCAGGCTGCGGAACGCCGTGGCGACGGCGGAATAGGGTTTGCTGCGCTGGAATTGATCGAATTTGCCTTGGATCATGTAGCCGCGGTGGCGCACCAGCGATTGGCTGATCTCGTTGACCAGCGCCGATTTGCCGATGCCGGAATGGCCGGAGACCATGCAGACTTCCGTGCTTCCCGCGGCCACGCGCTCGTAGAGCGCGAGCAACGCCGAGCGCTCGAGTTCGCGGCCGTACAAGCGTTGCGGCAGATGGAATTTGCTGGCGACGTCGCGGTGGCCTAGGGCAAATGGGACGATGGCGCCAGTTTGCGCGAGTTCACGTTGGCAGCGGTTGAGGTCCTCTATCAGACCGAAGCTGCTCTGATACCGGTCCTCGGCGTTTTTCGCCATCAATTTGAGCACGACCGCCGACAGGGCCTCGGGAATCATCGGATTGATTTCGCTCGGCGACCGCGGCGACCGGCTGATGTGGCTGTGCACCCAGGAGAGCACCGAGTCCGCGCGGAAAGGCAACTCGCCGGTCAGCATCTGAAACAAAGTGACGCCGAGCGAATAATAGTCGGAGCGATAGTCCAGGTCGCGATTCATCCGCCCGGTCTGTTCGGGCGAGATATAAGGCAGCGAACCTTCCAGTTGTCGCGCCGAGACGCCGTTTTGCCTTTCAAGCGAGAGTTCCGAAGAAATCCGGAAATCGATCAGCCGAATCGCGTCCGCGTCGTCGACGAGGATGTTGCCGGGTTCGACATTCTTATGCACGATGTCGCGTTCGTGCAGCCGCCCCAACGCTTCGGCGACGCCGATGGCGATCGAAATGACCCGAACCAGCGGCAACGGCGGTCGAGCGCCTGACTCGAGCGCCTCGGCCAGGGGGCGGCCGAAGGGTTCCAGGACGATCGCGACATTGCCGTTGCCGTAGGGTTCGAGCGCATGGGCCCGGACGACGGATTCGATCGGCTGCAGTTTTTGCAGGATCTGGAATTCGCGGCGCAGTTCCGCCACGAGTTGCCGGCTGGGATATTCCGCCTCCAACGTCTTGATCGCGACCGGCAATCCGTCGGCGAGACGCGTTGCGCGATAGATGCCTCGCAGTTCCGATCGACGAATTGGCTCTGCTAGCGCGTAGCCTGGGATCATCGCATGGGATTCCCGTTTCCAGGCGCGCGTGCGGACTCGCGGCCTAGATGCCGAACACCTTATGGAAACGCTCGAGATAGGCCTCTTTCGCCGAGTCCCGCAACGGCGCGCCATGGCCGCACAGCGCATGACGGAATGAAAGTTCGCTCAGGCGCACGAAGTCGTCACGCTTTGGCTCGTTGACCTGCATCCACAGCGGACCGAGGTTCGCCGGCTGGAAGAAGCCCATCTCTGTCATCATCTTGCGCGTATCGTCGGAAAAGAATTCGTTCGGCTCGACCCAGTTCTGCAGCGAATCGCACGCGACCAATATCCCGCCGGCCCGGTCGATGCGGATAATGCACTCGGGCAGTTTGGTGCTGGCGAACTGAAATACGCTGGCGCCGGAGAAGGGGGTTTCGCCGCCCGGGACGAGCGCCTTGTCGGCGGTCAGGCCATGCTCGTGCTGCATGCCGGGCAACGCCCATAACTTGGCGCCGTAATGCGTCTTGTAGAAGGCGTCGTCGCGGCCGTGCAGCGAGCCGATCTTCACGACATTTTCGACCCGCCCAAGCGAGTCGAGGCGCTTCAGGCCGGCGTCGTCGAGCCGTATCGAGTTAATCAGCGTAAGCGCGTCGCCCTCGCGCACGATCGTCATGTTGCGGCTAAAATGCCAATGCGCCCCCATGAGTTCGGTTTCCATCGAACCAGTGACGAAAAAAACGTCGGGAAAGACCTCTTCGATCTTTCCGTGGCCCAGGGCGGCCGGCAGGTTTTCCATCTAAGCGACTCCGTTTCGCCGAGTTAAAGCCATTCAATCCCGCGACCGCCGCTACGCTCGCTTGACCACGACCCGCATGGTCATCGGCTAGTCATATCGATACCGTCCGACATAACGATATTCCAATGCATAAGCTTCCAAATAGCGGTTGAGGTACAGGCGTTGAGATTCATTCAATCGATCGTGCTTGACGTCGTCAAGGGTTTCGCGACCCGTCGCCGTATCCATTCGCATGAGATGGAACAGGGTCATATCTTTTCCGCCAAACGGACCATGCAACAGGCGATGCTGCCATCGCGCTTCGGACATGTCGAAAACTGCGCCGGCGAGCGCCGTGAAAAGGGGTTGCCGTGCGAGGCTTTCGGCTGTGAACGCCGGATAATTCCCAGGCGGCGGCTCGAATTTGGCGACTTCGGGCGGGTTCTCGTGCAGAGGATGTCGTCTGAGAGCCTCGATATAGCCGGGATCGAGCCCCGCGGCGGCGGCGCCCTCCAGCAGAAGGCTGAGATATCGCCGGGTCGGCAGGCATGCGTCGTTGAGAAAGGCGGGCGCGCCGACATAAGCGAGCGCCTGCCGTTCGCCGCCATCCGTCAGGACGCTGACGCTGACTCGATCGTAGCCGTGCGGATAGGCTTCAGCGGCGTCGAGCAACTCGAGATGCTCGTCCTCGCATATGTGCAGCACGCCCCAGACCTCGGCCTTGGGATCGCCGACCCGCTCGATATTTCCGACCCCGCCTTCGTGCCGGAAGAAATGCTGCACGTTAAAGCGCAGCCGCCAACCGGGCAGAACGGCGCGCTCGGACGCGCGCGGGGCTACGCCTTTGGCGCGCAGCGAACGCTCCGCCATGTTTGAACCATATCCGAAATACAGAAACGCCATCCGTCCGCCTTCGCGCCGATCTCCGCCTTCGTCGATGCATGAATTGCGCCAACTCCTGCGAGGGCGAGTGTCGCTGCGCAAGCCTTAATCTCGGGCCGTATTCCCAATTCAGGTTAGCTGATCAAGCGGGGAGGTCAACTATTTCGAGGCATTTCTGAAACACCCAACAGAGTTTCGGTCGGAGCCAGGACCGCAGCCGCGGGTGCAATAGGAATCGCGCCCATGGGCTTGCGCGCTAGGCCTTCAATCTGATCCCGTCCGGGTCGAATAACGGCGCAAAACTGATGCGGCAGGCCTTGCGCGACTGCGCGACGTCGAGCTCGTAGCGTCCCGCCGACGCCCATTCCCCGCTCACGCCGTCCGGGCGTCGGAGATAGCCGAGGCCGACCGGCCGGCCGATCGTATAGCCATAGCCGCCGCTGCGTGAGATGCCCGACGGGCTCGCCGTCGCGCAGAATCGTCTCGCGGCCGACCAGCACCGTTGTCTCGTCCTCGCAGACGAAGCTCGCGAATGCGTTTCTTCAGCGGCGCCCCGCGCTGGGCAAGAAGGGCGTCGCGGCCGATGAAATCGCGCTCGCGATTGAGGTGAACCGCGAAGCCGAGTCCGGCTTCATAAGGGTTGTCGTTCGCGGTGATATCGGCGCCCCAGGCGCGATAGGCCTTCTCGAGCCGCAGCGACTCGATCGCGCGATAGCCGGCGACCGAAATTCCGAATGGCGCGCCCTCATTCATCAAAGCGTCAAAAATGGCGGGCGCATCGGCGTTCGCCATGTGCAATTCCCAACCGAGCTCGCCGACATAGGTGATGCGCAACGCGAGCGCTCGCCTGCCGGCGACTGCGATCTCGCGCGCATGGGCGTACGCAAACGCCTCATTCGATAGATCGTCCTGCGAAATTCGGGCGAGCAGCGCGCGCGCGCGAGGGCCCATCAGGGCCAGCGTCGCCCGGTCCTCAGTGACGTCGACCAGGCGCGCTTCGAGGCCTGGCGGGATGTTGTCGCGGATCCAGGCCGCGTCATGCGTGCGAAAGCCGGTGCCGGTGACGAGATAGAAGCGATCGGCGCGAGCCGCGTCAGCGTCAGGTCGCACTCGATGCCGCCGCGCGAGTTCAGCATCTGCGTATAGGTCACGCGCCCCGCCGGCTTGGCGGGGTCGCCAGCGCAGAGGCGTTCCAGGGCGCCGCACGGCGTCCCTGCCCACGAGCTCATATTTGGCGAACGAGCTCTCGTCGAACAGGGCCACGCGCTCTCGTGCGGCGCGATGTTCCTCGCCCACCGGCGCGAACCAGTTCTGGCGGCCCATCGCCGGCTCATCGCGCGCCGCGCCGCCCGCCGGCGCGAACCAGTTGGCGCGCTCCCATCCGAGTTTGGAGCCGAAGACCGCGCCGCGCGCCTTCAGCCGCTCGTAGAGCGGCGAGGTCGAGGCGCGGGCGGCCGCTCTCGAATTCCTCATGCGGAAAGGCGATCGTGTAGTGCTTGGCCGTCGCCTCGATCACCCGATCGCGCAGCCATGCGCGATCCGCGTGCAGCGCGGAAAAGCGGCGGATATCGACCGGCCAGAGATCCAGCGGCGCCTCGTCATTGGCGACCCAGGCCGCGAGCGCCCAACCAGCGCCGCCGCCCGAGGCGATCCCGAACGCGTTGAACCCGGCGCCGACGAAGAAGTTGGCGCATTCAGGCGCGCGGCCAAGGATGAAATTTCCGTCGGAGGTGAAACTCTCCGGCGCGTGGATCATCCTGCTGCACGCCAACCTCCCGCAGGGCAGGAATGCGCGCGAGCGCGTTCTCCATATGCGGTTCGAAATGATCGAAGTCGTCGTCGAACAGCCGAAACGCAAAATCGCTCGGGGACGTCTTCCGTCGTCCAGGCCTGCGGATTGGGTTCGTAGCCGCCCATCACGAGTCCGCCGACTTCCTCCTTGAAATAGGTGCGCCGGTCGGGGTCGCGCAGCGTCGGCGCGTCGCGGGCGAGGCCGGGAATCGGTTCGGTGACGATATATTGGTGTTTCATCGGCTGCAGCGGCACGCTGACGCCGGCGAGCGCGCCGATCTGGCGCGCCCATTGCCCGCCGCAATTGACGATTTTCTCGCAGGCGATCGGCCCCATGGTCGGTCTCGACCGCGCGCGACGCGCCCGCGCTCGAAAGCGAAGCCGGTTACGCGTACGCCTTCGAAAAAGCGCGCGCCGTGCCATCCGCGCGCCTTTGGCGAGCGATTGGGCGATATCGGACGGGCTCGCCTGGCCGTCGGTCGGCAGGAAGCTCGCGCCGACGAGATCGGACGACTTCCAGCAGCGGCCACATCGACTTGACCTCGGCGGGCGAAAGCAGGTGCATCTCCATGCCGAAGCTGCGGGCGGTGGTGGCGAGGCGCCGGAATTCGATCATGCGCTCTTCGTTGGTCGCGAGCCGCAGGCAGCCTGTCATCTTCCAACCCGTCGCAAGGCCGGTTTCGGCTTCGAGCCGCGAATAGAGCGCCACCGAATATCGCAGCACTTGCGTGATCGAGGCCGACGAGCGCAACTGGCCCGACCAGGCCGGCCGCGTGCCAGGTCGAGCCCGAAGTGAGCTGGTTCTGCTCGAGCACGATCACTTCGCATTTGTGGTCGCGCGCGAGGTGATAGGCGGTGGAGCATCCGACGATGCCGCCGCCTATGACGACGATTTCGCGCGCTCGATGGCAGGGAGCTCATGCCGGGGGACCGTACTTGCCGAGGTAGGCGGCCTCCGCCGCCGCAAATTTCACGTAGCACGCGCCGGCATAAGCGGCATAATCCGCGCCCGGCGCGTCGAGATGAATTTCGGAGACCCTCGCCCAGAGCGCTTCGCGCAGCGCGGAGGCGACTTTCATGGCGGCGAAGGCGCGCACCATGGCGGCTTCGGGGGTGCGCCCGAAATAGAGCTGGAGCAGCACGGCGCTCCTCTTCGGCGTCGAAGCCGCCGTTGTCGGCGAGATTGGCAAGATCGAACATGGCGGTTCCAAAGCCGGCATATTCCCAGTCGATCAACCACAGCCGCGCGCCCGTCGTCGAGCACGTTGCCGGGCAGAAGGTCATGATGGCCGAAGACGAACGGCAGCGGAACCTGCGCGGCTTCGAGCCCATCGACGAGGCTTGCGAGCGCGCAACGCGTCGACGTCCTCGCCCGCCTGGGCGAGCGCGTCGAGGTAATCGCGGATAACGTGGAACGCCCAGAAAGCGGCGGCTTCGCCGCGCACGCGACGCCCCATCCGCGCATGCGCTTCTGCGACGAGCGCGACGACGTCCGCCAGTCTCGCACGAAAGTCTTCGGCGGCGAACGACCGCCCCTCGATGAAATCGAGGACCAACACCCCTTGAGAGAAGTGCACGACGCGCGGCGCCAGGCCCGCCGCATGCGCCGCCCGGCTCGCCTCCATTTCACGGCGGCGCGAGACGTGATGGAACGGAAAGTCCCGGCCGAGCCTTGCGACATAGGCGCCCGACGCGTCCGTCACTTTGTAGCTGGCGTTTGAAAGCCCGCCGGGCATCGGCGCAATCGAAAGCGGCCCGCGCCAGCAGGGCAAACCCGCGATAAGGTCCTCGGAAGCGATTGACATTGACGAGCCGACAAACGTGCGCCCAGAAAGCCCGGCGCCGGGTTGGATTGTCAAGCGAGCGCTGATCGATTTGCGCGGATCGGCGAGCGCAAGCTTGATGGCGTCATCCCGGGTTCACTGCACGCGCCTTACGCCACGCCGGCGGGGCAAGAGGCAGGTCTGACTTCGGCGCGGCTTATCCTGGGCCGCCTCGACGCCGGGAAGGAAGCCTCAGGCCCGCCGACGTATTGAAGGGGCTGCCCGCCCGGGACGCCGACAGCAGGCGCCGAGCCGCGCCTCGTGTTCGACGGCGCGGCCCTGAAAACCTGATGTGCGTCAATCGCGCCGCGCGGCGGGTTGCGATAGTTTGCCATCCCGCGCGCGTTCGCGCGCGAGACAATGCAGGAGCAAGGCGATCGCATGGACCCCATCTTGCCGCCATCGGTTTCGCAGAAGTCTTACGACGCCGCCTTGCGCGCCTTCGAGCAGATTGTCGGCGCAGAGGGGGTGCGTTCCGGCGCGCTGGATCGCGCCAGCTACCTCGACGCCTATGCGCTCGGCGACGGCGCCGATCACGCCGCCTCGGCGGCCGTATTGCCCGGATCGACCCAGGAAGTTCGGGCGATCCTGCGTGTGGCCAATGAACACAAGATCCCGCTTTGGCCGATCTCGCGCGGCAAGAATCTAGGGTACGGCGGCGCCGCGCCGCTGGTTGCGGGCAGCGTCGTGCTCGACCTCGGTCGTATGAATCGCATTCTCGAAATCGACGAGAAGCTCGGCTACGTCGTCCTCGAACCGGGCGTGAGCTTTTACGATCTCTACAACCGTCTCCAGGCCGACAACATCAAACTCTGGCTGTCGGCGCCTGGCCACGGTCTCGGCAGCGTCATCGGGAACGCGCTCGAGCGGGGCTTCGGCTTCACCCCCTATGGCGACAACAGCACCAAGCTTTGCGGTCTCGAGATCGTGTTGCCGAGCGGCGACGTCGTGCGCACTGGCATGGGCGCGATGAGCAACAGCAAGACTTGGCGGGCCTATCCCTTCGGCTTCGGTCCGCACTGGGACCAGGCCTTCGTGCAATCCAATTTCGGGGTGGTGACCCAGGCGGGCCTCTGGTTGATGCCGGAGCCGGAAGCCGTCATGAGCGTCAGGATCAATCTGCCCGAAGCCGACGACATCGCGTGGTTCGTAGATGCGATGGCGTCGTTGCGTTTGCGCGGCGTGTTCGAACATCCTTTGATCGTGGGAAACTTTCTGCGCGCGGCCATGGTGTTCTCCAAGCGTCGCGACTGGTACGACGGACCGGGCCCGATCCCCGATGAGATCGCGAAGCGGATCATGAAGCGTTTCGAGACCGGCTGGTGGACCGCGGATCTCAAATTGTTCGGTCATGCCGGCGTCGTGCGCGCCCAGGCCGATGTCGTGCGCGCGGCGATCCAGCCGCGCCTGCGTGAGCCGCTCTATTTCCAGACCTGGCGGCGCGGCGATCCGATCGAGCGCTCCGGGGCGGGAATTCCCGGCGAACTTTCGCTGCAGGTCGCGAATTGGCGTGACGGTCGCGGCGGCGCCGTCAGCGTCTCGCCCGTGATGCCGCCGGACGGCAAACTTGCGCTCGAACAGTCCGAGCGGATGCGCAAACTCTTCGACGCATTCGGCATCGACTATTACGCCTCGTTCGCGATCGGCCAACGGCACATCAACAATGTGAACCTCCTCGTATTCGACCGGGACGATGCGCAGATGACGACGGCCGCGAAAAATCTCGCGCGCGAGATCATCCAGGACGCCGCGCGCGAGGGCTACAGCGAATACCGCACCCACCTCGACTACATGCAGGCGGTCGCCGACACTTTCGACTTCAACGACCGCGCGCTCTGGCGGCTCAATGAGACCGTCAAGGACGTGCTCGACCCCAACGGCGTGCTGGCGCCCGGCAAGAACGGCATCTGGCCGAAGCGCTATCGCACATCGGCGACATGAAGGGCGCCTGCTCGTCTTACTCCGGCTCCGGCATGAACTCCCGTTCGGGCCAGGCGTCGAGATCTATGATCTGCGCCGGCGCGCCGATAAGGTCGCCGTCGTCGACGATCAAATCGTCTGCGCACATGTTGTTCTGCCGTCCGATCTTCCAGACGCCGTCGACCTTCTGCATCCAGTATTCGTGCGTGACCGCTCTCGGGTCCTGGAAGCAGGGAGTGCCGAGCGCCCTGTTCCAGACGCCGTCGGCGATCGGCGCTCCGTTGGGGCGTTGCGGATGCACAACAACGAAGGCGAAGCCCGCGGCGACGCGCAGCTTGTCGACGCGGAACTGTATCGGGGGGCCGAACAGCGATTCGTATCGAGGCCGCAGCGCGTTCATCAGGGCGGTCCGCTCGGGAGAACCGGGCGCCGGCGTGGAAACATCTCGGCGTGAAATGCGCGGCGGAACCGGCAATGGGGCGGGATTGACGAGCGTCTCGATCTGTTCAGGCGTCCACAGGCGCGCGTCCGAGCAGAGATCCTCGTCGCCCTCGCCGCGCGTGCTCAAGGGCGTCCAATTCCCGGCCTCGTTGTTCCACTGGAAATAGACCTGGATCTCGATAGGCCGCGTGCGGCCCGGACAATGCGCGGCCGCGGAGGCTGCGGCGTCGCCATGCGCCGACAGGATGCGAAACTGCAGGAATGCTCGCGAAATACGGCCCGTCGTCACGCGGCGGTCGAGGATCTCGAAGCGTTCATTGTCCACGCCCCGTTTCGGCAGGAATTGGTTGGCGGAGCGCCAGGTCTCGATCAGATCGGCGGCGTTCGGAGATTTTTGCTTCGAATATTGCGGCTTCGGATTTCCGCTCGGCTGGACGATCTCAGGCCCGGCGCCGGTTTGCGCGAGCGCGGGCGCAACGCAGCAGACCCAGACGGCGGCTAGGGCCGCCATCGCGGCGCGGAAGGCTGCGTTTCGCATGACGGGACCCCTCTAGGTCGGGTCGGGATGGCGCGCGGCGCTCGTCGCGGCGGCGAGTTCATCCTCGATATTGCGCAGCTTGCGGACGATCCGCCCGGCCAGCGTGAGCGCACTTTCGGGATGGGCGATGAGAAAGTCGCGGAAGTTGGCGTAGGGCAGCGAGAGGAGCAGGCAATCCGTCGCGGCCTTCACGGTTGCGGTGCGGGTGCGTTCGGCGAAAAAGGCGAGTTCGCCAATCAGCGCGCCGCGCGTCAGGGTTTGCACGCGACCCGGATTCTCGGGCTGGCTCACTTGGAGCTCGCCTTGACATAGTACGAACACGCGATCTGCGATCTCTCCCGATGCGACGACGATTTCACCCTTGGCGAACTTCTCCTCGCGCATCGCGGCTGCGAGCGTGGCGCGCGTATGCGGCGCGATGCCGCGAAACTCGGCGACCGCCATCAGGCTGCTCATGCGCTCGTCGGGGGTCATGCGCTTGCCTTGCTTTCCGCGATCCAGGCGGCGAAACCTTCCGTATTCGCCGCCAGTTCGTCCCACGCGCCCTGGCCGGCGATTGCGCCGTCGCGGATGAATATGATCCTGTCGCAGGCCCGAGCCAAATCGAAATCGTGGGTCACCGCAATGACGGAACGCGATTTGGATTCGGTCTGCAGCACATGGATCGCCTCCTGACGCAATTGCGGATGAAACGCCGAACTCGGCTCGTCGAGCACGAGAAAGCGCGCCGGGGTCAAGAGCGTTCGCCCGAGGCCGATGAGTTGCTGCTGCCCGCCCGAAAGCCGACCGCCCTGACGCCCGACCGGATAATCCAGCCCGGCCTCAATCACCTCCGCGTCGAGCGGCGTCGTCTTGAGGCGCTCAAGCAGGACGTTGTCGACCTTGGAAAGCTCACGGACATTCTCCGCGCTGGGCGCGGCGAACAGAATGTTCTCGCGCCAGGGCAGCAGCGGATTGATCCGGTCCGGATCGAGCGGACGCGAGACGCCCTCGACGAGCTTGTTCAGATGCGGGACCGCATCCGCGGCCGCGCCCGGCGGCGGTTTGTTGTCCAGTTCTTCCAACCTCAGCGAAAGCGCGATCGCGACCAGCAGCGGCGAGGGCGGCCCCGGCGGCGGGACGTCGGAGCCGTCGGCGACCATATCGAGCGCCATCTTGCGAAGCATGAATATCGCGGGGTCGAGCTTGAAGGTCGCGATCCCGTTGTATTCATCCGCGCTTCCTGCGCGCGCGAGCAGCGGCGCGGTTATTCGCAGGGCGCCGAATGCGAGCGGGGCCATTTCGCGCCCGTACGAGAGCCCGGCCAGCACGGTCGCAATTTTGCGGCTGTCGTTGTTCGCGAGCCGGCTGGCGAAGGCCTCCTGATCGACCGCGCAGACAAGCTGGGACTCGATCGCCATCTGTCGCGCGCTGCAAGCGCCCGGCCCGAGCGGCTGGAACTTGGCCTTCACCGCCGCCTCGGCCGCGCTTCGGAACGCCTCGCGCAACGCGCCGAGTTTCATTTCGAGATTGCTGCTCGCGCTCGGCAATGCGTCGAGCCCCTTCAGTCGGACCAGATCGATCAGGCCGAGGCGGCTGAGGGAAGCGTTCGCAGAGAGTTGCCGCACCGCGTCAGGAGCGGCCCCGCCGAGAAAGACGTTCTCGCGGATCGAAGCGTTAAATAGGATTGGGCGCTGTGGCAGATAGCCGAACAGGGGACGCCCGTCCTCGGCCGGCAGAGCGATGTCGCCGCTGATATATTTCTGCCGACCGAGCATCAGGCGGATCAGCGTGGACTTGCCCGAGCCGGCGGGGCCGACGACGCCCGTCAGGCCGATCGGCGGAATGACGCAGTCGATGCCGTCGGGTCCGCCCCGGATCGTGTCGCTGCCGCTGAACTGATAGCGGACCGCCTTCAGAGCGATGGCGCCGTCGGCACGCGGCGGCCGGCGCGCGGAGACGGCGGGCTCGGGCGCCGACGGCGGCGTCTCGTATTGCAGCAGGCGCTTGACGGATTCGTCGGCGATGCGGAACTGCGTCATACGCTGGGTGATCTCGGCGAACTTGAAATAGAGTTCGGGGAGCGTCGCGATCAGCACGACGATCAGACCCGCCGTCGCGCCGCCCGCGCCGGCGCCTGAAGCGCCGGCGTGCGCGAATGTATTCGTGACAATGAAAATAACCAGGATCGCAATGAAACCGAGCGTGAACGTAAGCTTCTGCGCGACGTTGTTGCGGTTGTTCAACCCGGCGTTCTGCAACGCGACGGCGTCGCGCGACGACTGCAGCCGGTCGAAGCGCTTCAGCGTGCGCGCCAGGAGACCGGAGATCTGGATCTCGGCCGCGCCCTGCAACGTGTCCTCGAAAGCCGCCTTGACCCTCTCGTCGCCGAGCACGGAATCGCGATCGAGTTCGCGCAGCTTGCGCATGCGCGGCTCCGCGGAGGCGACGCCGATGCCCGAGATCACGAGTCCGATCACAGCCGCTAGCCAGCTCTGCGTGACCAGCACGAGCACCGTCGCCACGATCGACAGAGCGGTGGCGCTGCCTTCGGTGAAGTTTTGGCGCCGCGCGCTGACGCGCTGCAGGTCCCCGCTCAGTCGGCTGACGATTTCGGCCGGAGAGCGTCTGATGTAAAAGGCGTCGTCTTGCGCCAGCAAATTGCGCAAAAGCTCGCGCTCAACATCGTGCCGCGCGCGCTGAACGAGCGCGCTGTTGACGGTATAAGCGGCCAGGTCGAAGCCCGATTGCACAAGAATTGACAGCGCGTAAGTCGTCAGCAGAAACAGCGGTAGGTTGGCGCCGCAGCGCTCCGGCGCCAGCGAAAAGCCGGAGCCGACCCAGTCGCCGACCGAACATGTCGCCGAGGCGGGCGGGCTCGGCCCGCTCAGCACCACTGTCAGCGCGCGCAGAAGTTGCAGTTCGATGAACGTGCCGACGGCGGAGAGAACATTGAGCGCGACCAGGCCGGCCAGGGTGACGCGGTACGCAGGGCAGAAGACGCGCAGCCATTCGGCGAGCGGCATAGTGGCTGAGGATGCGCCTGAATCGTTGGTTGCGGCGTCAGTCGACATAAGGCCCGCCCATCACGAGATCTGAAACCGCCATGCGGGTCATACGGCAGAAGCTCGTCGCCGAACTTGCGAAAGTCCCGTTCTCCGCGATCTTGTTGGCCGGTTGACCGCCGCCGCACAGGTCGAAATAGGCGCATTGCGCGCGGCATTGCTCGACGCCGTCCTGGATGTCGGCGTACATCTTCGCGAGATTCGGGCTCGCGGCGAGCGCCGGGAAATCGTGGACGTTGACATTGCCGATGACGTAATCGTCGTATTTTTCGCTCTTGTTGCCGAGGAGTTCAGGTGAAAAGGTCGCGACGTTGCCCTTGTGGTCGACACAGGTGATGCCGAAGGGTTCGACCACGATGTTGCGCGTTGCGATCCTGTCGGCCGCGCCCGGCGCGACGAGCGAGTTCTGATAGATCGATCGGAACCCGTTTTCCCATTCGCGCACCGACTTCACCCGTCCGTCGCGCGCCGATAATGCGGCGAATTCGGCGAAGAAGTTCTGATAAGCGTCCCAGGCTTCGCGGCCCGGCCGCAGGCCCGACACATGCTCGCCCTCCGTCTCCTCGCTGTTGAACGCCACATGCTCGATGCCTTCCGATGCGAAGAATTCATAGATCTCGCGCGCCGACTTCAGGCTCTCGGCCGACAGCACCGCGATGACGTGGAAAGGAATCTTCTCTCGCCGCAGCAATCTGAGGCCGGCGACGATTTTGTCGAACGCGCTGCGGCCCGCGCGCGTAAGGCGGTTCAGATCGTTGATCCGCTTCGGCCCATCGATGCTCACGCCGACATGCATTCCGGATGAGCGAAAGAATTCGCACCACTCCGGGTTGAGCAACGTCGCATTGGTTTGCAAGCTCTGCTGCACGTGAAGGTCTCGCGGGCGATAGCGTTCGAGTATCTCCTGGGCATGTTTGTAAAAGTCGATATTTAGGACAGTAGGCTCTCCCGCGTGCCAGCAAAGGTCCAATTTTCGCTGCGCCCAACCCGACGAAAACAGCTTGTGAAATAAGTTATCGAGAGTCTGGTCGCTGATTTTAGCTTTGTCAGACAAATCACCGAGGTAGCAGTATTTGCATTTGATATTGCAGAATGGCGTCGCTTGCACGATCAGGAGATGGACACGTGGTTGATGACGAGATAGGCTGAACATATTGGCCCGCTCTCTCTGTTCGAAAATTGGGCTGGAACGCATAGCTTACCTCGTTCGCAGACAATGTTCTAAGTCTAACCATATGACAATATGGCGACAAGAGCGAAGCCAAGAAATATGTTTGTAAGCTAGTTACATATCAGGAGGATATAATGGCGATCCTGAGGGGAATGGACGGCAAATTCTATGACGTTCCCGATGAAGAAGCGCACAAATTCGAAGTGCCGCGAGAGAAAGTGAAAGAATTGCTGTCGAAAGCAGGAGGTCCTCCGGGCGGGGGCGGTCCTGGCGGCGGCGGTCCCGGCGGAGGGCCGGGACGTCCGGGTCCGCATGGCGGCCAGCCGTACGCCCCGGTGGTGATTCAGGTATTTCCGCCGCCGGGCGGCGGAGGAGCGCCTTATGGATCGGGCGCGCCGAGTCCAGGCGGAGGCCCCGAAGGCGAGGTTGATCCCTACTGGTGGTGGTGGAACAACTATTGGGGCAACTACTAATCGCTATGCCTGACGGCCGCGACGCTCCGATCGGAGATGGAAGTGTCTGATAAGAGCGATGAAATCAAAGGGGTGGGACTAACGTTCCACCCCTTGCTGTATAACGCCATGATGGCGCGGCGATTCGCGTTCGATTTTGTCGAATGGCCGATCGAGTACTACGCCGACGCCTCGCGAGCCGGGTTGCTCGATCCCGGTGAACAACGGTTGCGTCAAATCGCCGCGCAATGGCCCGGCGTTGGACGCGGCAGCGTGATGTCATTGGGTTCGGTGGAGGCGCCAGACGACGTTTCGTGCGACCCTCGGCAGGCGCGTATCGTTCGCAAATGGTTTGAAGCGTCGCGCGCGAAGGCGCTGATCGAAACCATCGGCTTTCGCCGTCTCGAGGGACGCGACCTCGGGCGCGCACAAAGATTACCCTACTGCGTGGCGTCGGCGAATTGGATCGCCGCGCGTTTCAACGCGGCCCAAGACTCGCTGGACGTCCCGTTGCTTTTGCAGTTGAGCAGGTCCGACTTCGCAATATGCGGCGATGAGATGGACGGCTTTGCCTATTTGTCCGCGCTCGCCGATCGGGTCAACTGCGAGTTCGTGCTGGATGTCGCCGATGTGGCGCGACTGGCTGCGGAAGCTGGGCTTGAAGTGGACGAGGCGCTGCCGCGCGTAGCCAACCTGCCGGTGGCCATGCTGACCCTTGCGGGCGAGCGCGACGAGGATTGGGTCGCGCTGCAACGGATTCGCGAGCACAGCGATCCCAGGGCGATCGTCCTGCGCCGGTTCAAATATCTCTTCCCATTGGATGAGATCGGCGGCGCGCTGCAGCGGGCGCGGTCCGTGCTCGGCGACGTCTCGAAATCGCGCGCGCGGCCCCAGCGGGCCGTCGAGCCGATCGTGCTGGACCCCGCGGCGCTCGCCGGACTGCAGGCCGAGCAGCGCCAGACGGTGTCTGCGGCGCTGTCGGAGGCGCGAGCGGACGGGGAAGCCGGCGGCGAGCAAAAATATGAAAATCTTGCTAAGAAAGTGAAATCTTGGCAAACTTGGCATGCTCGGGTCGACGACGCCTTCAAGGGCCAACAGATCAAGAAATTCATGGCGCAGGACTTCTAATTTCCGGGAGCATCGCGGGGAGACATGTCCGAGACCTTGATCGTTCGACTGATTAGCGCGGCGCGCCTCGAGCTGGCGCGCAAGCTCGAGGACCTCTGTCGAGAGATCGGGGCCGCGGAGTCTTCCGTGTTGCTCCCCGCAGGGGACAGGGAGCTTGAATTTTTCGCTTCGACAAACCCCGGGCTGCTGAAGCCCGAAGTCCCGCGCGTCCCCATAAACGCCAGCTTTTCCGGGATAGCCTATCGCACCGGCCAGACGCTCGCCATCGCGGACGCGGCGGGACACGCGCAACATTTCGAAGCGGTCGACGCCGTGACAAAAGAGCGCACGCACGAGTTTGCGGCGATTCCGATAGCGGCGCGCGAGACCTTCGGCGTGCTCACTCTGGTCAATCGCGCACAGCCCGCCGATAGATCGAGGCCTTTCAGCCTCGCCGAATTGCGCCGCGCGGAATCCTTTTCGCGCGAGGCGGCGGAGGCGTTCGAGCGTCTGCCAGGATTGCGCGGCGGCGGAACGGGCGAGGGAGGTGGGCAGCTCGCGGTCGGCTCGGAACTCGCCGCCGAATTGTCGCGGCTAAGCGCCGCGGAGCGGCGCGTCGTGCGTTCGCTCGTCGACGCCCTGATTGAGAATCGAGCACGCTAGATGCCGCAGGAAACCCACATCTCCTCGTTGCGCGCCGTCGTGGATCTCGATCGGCTGCGCGATGCGCTTCACAACGGCGCCGGAAAAGGCGTCCGCGTCGCGGTCATCGACAGCGGCGTTGACGGCGATCACCCGTTTTTCGCGGGCAAGCTCAAAGGTCATTTCGAGGTCGTTCAGGGCGACGGCGGCGCGCGCTGCGCGCCCGCCCGGCCGACCGACAGCATAGGTCATGGCACGGCGACCGCCGGCATCATTCTGCAGATCGCGCCCGAGGTGGACCTCACCACCATCAAGGTGATCGGCGAGGATTCGCATGGCACTGCCGATCAACTGATCGCCGCGCTGACATTTGCGATCGACGAGAAGTTCGACGTCATCAACATGAGTCTGGGCACCACCAACGATCGGCGCGCGGACGAACTTCAGCCGGCTCGCGGACCGCGCGTTCCACGAGGGGCGCATCATCGTCGCGGCGGCGAACAATTTCGGGCAGACCGCCTATCCCGCCAATTTCTCCTCGGTGCTCGGCGTCAACCTCGAAGGGTTCGAGGATCCGGAATCTTTGCGCTACGATTGGGGCAACACAATCGAACTCGTCGCGCGGGGCGTTTATGTCGAGGCGCCGGCGATGGGAGGCGGCACGCAGCTCTATACTGGGACCAGCTTCGCCTGTCCGCATGTCAGCGGTCTGATGGCGCGCATGGTTTCGGTCTATCCCGGTCTTTCGGCGTTTGAGGCCCGTTTCATTCTCAGCCTGCTCGCGTCCACGCAAACGCCTCGCTGAGCGGGTCCGGGGGACGCGCCATGGCCGCTGCAGAACCTCAACCGGCCGCACGGAACGAGCCCGTTTCGCGGCGCACCCTCGAGGACTGGAGCGCCGCCATTGCCGCCGCCAATGGGCGCGGCGATTATCTCAAGGCGATAGACCTCTCCGCGCAGGCCCTGGCGGAGCATCAAGGTTCGCTGCCGCTCGTCTATCAAAGCTTGCTCGGCTACATCAGGGTTGGGGCCGGGCGCCGCGCCGAGGCGCAGCTTGCGCGGCTCGAAGCTGAAGGAAGGCTCCGCTCGATCGAAGACCGCCGGTTGCGAGTTGATTTCCTGTCGCTGAAGGGTCGATTGCTGAAAGACCGTGCGATGAATGCGGGCGACGCAGCGCAGCGTCGGGATTTGGCGGCGCAGGCCGCGCTAGCCTATGAGAGCGCGCTAGATCAGGCGGGCGGTTGCTTCCCCGCGGTGAACGCGGCGACTTTGTGGCGCATCGCGGGCTATGCAGACCGGTCGGCGGCGATGGCGCGCCGCGCGCTGGATCTCGCGCCCGCGGAGGCCGACGCCTATTGGCGTCTGGCAAGCGAGGGAGAGGCTTGGATCGCTCTGGACGACGAAGGCGCGGCCGCCCGGGCGCTGCGAGCCGCCGCTGCGCAGGCGGGTGGCCGTCTCGACGCCGTGGCTTCGACGCGCCGGCAACTCGATTGGTTGCAGCGCTGCGCAGGGCTGGGCGCCCTTGCGCTCGACGCCATCCCCGCGCCGCGCGTCTTGCACTGGCTTGCCGATCCCGGCGCGCCCGGCGCCGAAGAGTCGACGCCATTGGCCGCGATCTCGGCGAATGGCGGGCCGGGGCTGGCGGTCGGATCGATTTTCTCGCGGTCCGACGTCGCCGTCTGCCGAATGTTTGCTACGCGCGGGCGTCGAGGTGAACCTCGTGCTGCCTTGCGCGCCGGCAATTTGCCGCGAGTATCTGGAACAACGCGAGGGCAGGGGGACCGCCGCGAGTTTCGACGCCGTGCTCGCCCGCGCGCGCAACGTCGCATCGGTCACCCCGGAGGGCGATCCCGGCGAGACGACCGTGCTCCGCATGGCGGTCGAACAGGCGCGCGGGCAAGCCCGGCTGCGAAGCGCCGCACTGGTCACCTCGCCGGAATTTGTCGTCGCGGCAAAGGGTCGAGCGGAGCTGCAGACGCTGCCAGGCGATCGCGGCGAGGTCAGCGCGTTTGTCTCGCAGTGGACGCGGTCCGGCGCCGGAAACCCGATCTGGTCCCGCCGCACGGCGCGCGCGCTCGTTTTCGGCGATATCCACGGCTTCAGCACCATTTCGGAAGCGCAGCACCCCACGTTCTTCGACACAATCATCGGCGGGTTCGCCGACGCGCTGACCCCGTTGGGCGACAAGGTGGAATATACTGAGACCGCCGGCGACGGGATCTATGTCGTCCTCTCCGACGTCGTCTCGGCGGTGGCCGCTTGCCATGCGCTGCAGCGCAGCGTCGATCCCGAGCGTCTCGCGTCCGCCGGTCTGTCGCGCGATCTCGGGCTGCGGCTGAGCGCGCATGTCGGCCCGGTGTTTCAGGGTCTCGACCGCGTCACCGGCCGCGAGAAATTCTTCGGCAAGGAGGTGGTGCGAACCGCCCGCATCGAGCCGGTCACCCCGATGGGCGAGACCTATGTCACCGAGCAATTTGCTGCCGCTCTGGCCTTCGTGGCGGGCGATCGCTATGCCTGCGAATATGTCGGCAGCCAGGCGATGGCAAAGGGCTTTGGCGAGTGCCGGATGTACTCGCTGCGCGAATCCCGGGGTCATGACGATCCGCGCCGCAAAGAGAGTTGCGCCGTCATATGGGCGCAGCGCGGAGCGTCTCGGCGCTTCCGTCAAGGCTAGTCGCGCTACAATATTTTAGCGGCCTATGAGAGTCTTATCCAGCAATCCCCTCAACGCCTTTCGGTCATTGGCGATCATCGCATTGTCGGGCAATTGCCGGGCGAGCCCGTCTAGGATGTCAAACGCGCGACGCAGCGCGGATTTGGCTTCGCTGGGTTCGGAAACCTGGCTCAGCTCAAAAAGGCCCAGGGCGATCTGGCGCCGGGCGGCGGCGTTCGCTGGGTTGTCGTCGACGAAGGACTGTCCGACTTCGATGGCCTTTTCAAAGGCGTCGCGCGCCTCTGTCGGCGCATTGTCCTGCTTTCTGGCCTCTCCAAGGTCAAATAAGGCCATGGCGAGGAAGGGTCGCGCCGAGGATTTCGGACCTTCCGTGTCGACGACCGCGGCGAGTCGTGCGACGGCGTGCGCAAGCTCCTCGCTTGCGCCGGCGGCGTCGTTTTGTTGCAGGAGGCTGTTCCGAGCCTGCGGTGTCCCTCTGCGACGGCCAGTTGCGCCGCGCGATCCGTCGGATTTTTCTCGGCGCGGCCTCGAGACCCGTCTGCGCGCTCCTTAATGCGACGATCTCGTCAGAGGGACATAGGATGCGAAACGCGTCGTAATTCATCTCCGGGTTGTGGATGCGCGTCGGGCTGACGATCCGGAACTTCAGTTGCCTGGGATATTCGTCGCTGAGGATCGCCGACTTGAAGTCGATTTCGAATTCGCCGTTTTCGAGTTGCCGATATTCCCAAGTGCAGACGTCGTTCCTGAGATCAAGCGCGATCGCCCCGCCGGAGAACAGGTTCTTGGCGGCGAACACATTCTTCTCCAAGCACGTTCCGTCCGCGCGCCAGTCGACATCGGTCGAGGAGGCGCCTTGATCGACGTGCCAACGTCCGACGAAAAAATCTCGCGAACCGGGCGGTGCGGGTTGTTGGCTCATACGTTCGGTAGAATTGATGCATTGGCGCATCTGTTTCGATTTGTCGGAGTCCAGTTGTTCGTCGGCGGCGGCGAGCCGCATCACTGCTTCCTGGCGCTGGAAATTGACCTGGGCCTGCGCCTGTTCGACCTTCTTGCGCTGCAGATCCGCAGCGGCGCGCGCCTCTTCGGCAAGCTTGCGTTGATCCTCGGCCTCGCGGCTGCGCGCATCGGCGCGCGCGCTCTGTTCGACGGCGATATTGCGCTGCTTCCACGCCCAGGCGCCAAGCCCCCGCGAGGACGAGCGCAGCGACGCTCGCCAGGATCAGAGGTTGCGGGCGAAGCGCGCTCGGGCCCGCGCGCTTTCCGCTTCCGCCTTGGCGCGCGCGAGTTCGGCGGCTCTAGCGCGTTCGCGCTCGGCGGCGACGGCCGCCTCGCGCTGGGAACACGCGTCGATATAGGCGCGATCGCGCGCGTCGAGCAGGGCGACGAGGTCGGGGCGGGCGTCCAGTGCGCGCGCCTCGGCGAGCCGACCGCCCTGGTGGGCGAGCCAGCCCTCGGCCATGCCGTTTGCGTCCCAGTCGCGTGCGGCGCGGCGCACTCCTTCCAATGTCGCCAGACGGCCGAGATCCTCCTCCAACCAACCGCGCAACAAGCCCCATTGCCGCAGCACCGCCTCATGCGCCGGCTCCAGCGTTTCAACGTGCTCGCCGTCGCGCGTCGATAGCGTCGGAAATCAACAAGCGTTCTTCGACCAGAAGCTCGATCAACGGCAACGCCTCGGTCGGGATATCGCTCTTGAGCGCGGTGGAGCGGCGCGGACTGCGCGTGTCGGGGTCAATGCCGGCCAGCCACGGCACGAGGCCGCGCCGCAGCAACGCCTCGCGCGCCAAGCGGTCCTGCGGAATGCGCCGGTCGGAATCGGCGCGCGCAAACGCGCGCTCCACCGCCTTGGCGATGGCGCCCTCCAGTCCACCGAGCTTTTCGAAATCGACAAGCCGCAACGCGCCCGCGGCGCCATATTCGACGTAGAGTTGCTCCAACGCAAAGGCGAGCAGCGGCAGCGCGTCGCCGCCGCCGCCCTTCTCGATGTCCTCGAGCAGCCGCTGGGTAAGTTCGGGCTCGACGACGAGCTTCTGGCCTGACTGCTGGGCCCGCGCGGCCGGACCTTCGATCACGTCCTTGAAATTGCCTCGCGGCATCGGGAGCAACGGCAATGCGGTCTGCGCGAAGTCCTTCCAGCGCCGGCGCGTGTTCGAGCCTGTCGTAGCTGTCCGATCGAATGACGAAGATGACGATCACGGCGGGATCGTCGTCGGCCGTGAGGTCGCGGACCAGCGTGAGCAGCGCGGCGCTCTCGCTGGCGCCGTCGGCCTTGAACAATTCTTCGGCCTGATCGATCGAGATCACGATCGCCGGCGCCTTGCGCGCGTCCTCCGCGGCGAGCGTGCGTGCGAAGGCGGCGTGCGCGAGTTCGGCCAACAGCGGGCGCAGTCCGGCCGCGCGGCCCTCGATGGCTTCGCGCAACTCGGCGCGCGCACGCTCGGGAAAGGCCTTCTGCAAGGCGCCGAGCAGGCCGTTCTCGCCTGTCAGCGCCGCGCGCTCTGGCCTTATCGGAGCCAGGCATAGGAAATGGGCGTCGTCGCGCTTGAGCCGCGGCAGCAGGCCCGCTCGCAGAAACGAGGACTTGCCGGCGCCCGACGCGCCCAGAATGACCAGCAGTCTTGGCGGCGCCGCTTCTCGCAGGCCGCGCATCCGGTCGCCCGCGACGACGATCGGCGCCTCGCGCCCAAAAAAAATTCCGGCGTCGGCTTCTTCCAGCGCGCGCAGTCCGCGATAAGGCGCGCGACCGGGCTCGTCGGCGGGCGGCCAGGCGAAGAACTTGGGATCGAGGCCCGCCTTGTCGAGCCCATTCTTGAGGCGGCGCAGCCCCTCTTGCGAAAACGATACGTGTTTCTCTTCGTGCGAGCCCGGGAGCGCGATGCGAAAGATGCGCGCGTCCTGCCCAGCGCACAGATCTGTAGCCTGCCATGTGCCGGCATATTCGGCGGGCAGGGCGCCGAGCCCCAATCCAGGTTCGATCAGAACCGCGAACAGCTTCTTGTTGAGCCCGCGCGCGAGCGCGTATTCCTTGGCGCACCAGCCGGACGCCAGCCAATGGCGCGACACCAGAAATATGATCGCTTCGCAGCGCTGCGCCGCCTCGTGCAGCGCTCGCTCCCAACGCTCGCCCGCCGTGATCCCGCGATCCGGATCGAGGTCGAGAAACGCGTCGCTCCAGCCGCCTTCGGCCAACCATTGCGAAAGCGCCAGCGCCTCGAAATTGTCGCGACTGGAATGGCTGATGAAAATCTTCGACAAGGGCAGGCTCCCCGCGCGCCAGTGTACAGCGAGCAGATCGAATTCGTCACGGGGTCGAATTCGGGCGCGACGCGGCGGATGGCCGCGTTGTCCATGCGTTCAAGTCTCGAGCTGTCCCGCGAGCTGCGGCGACGCCGTCGAGCGTCGCAGCATTTGACCGAAGCCGTCTTGTCAAACATATCTACAAGCCAACGCTGGCGTAATTTCGCTGTCGCTCTCCTGCGCAGCCGGGCGAAATTTAGCGAGCCCCAGCCAGGCGCGAGCCTGCGCGACGGCGCCGGCTGATCAGGCGCCGGTGATCCATCGGAAGTTGCGATAGCTGGATCTGGATTTCGCCGGCGGGCCCCGATTTCGTCATTCGCTCGTCCCATTCCGAATTGGCGATTTCGACGCAATCGCCCCGATGCCCTCCGTTCATGAGTTTGCGCCGTCATAAAGCGAAATCGACGGCATCCGCGCCCTTTTGAGCTCGACGCCGCGGCCTGTCGGGCGGCAGGAGCGGCCGATGTGAAATCGACGCTCGAAATCCGGCCGCATCGGATTCATGCATAGATGCTCAGGAACGCGCATCTCGCGCCGGCGCGTCAAGCGCTGGCCAGCGCGGGCGCATTCATTCGCAGTCACATTGGAACAAGAGCCGCCCGCGGGGCGCTCCGAGGCTCACGCGGAATGGAGCAGCGCTCTGGCCACGCCGAACGCCGCGACGAGCCAGAGCGCCAAAGTCGCCACTAGCTGGATCGTGAACCCGCGTCCGCGCTTGTTGGCCGCCTCCGCATAGTCCTTCGCGTACAGCGCGCGGCCGGCGATCCAAACGGCGCGCGAGCGCCGCGGCCGCGGGATCGCTGACGTAGATCGCCGCCAGCCAAAGCGACGGCAGGAAGACCGGCATCCATTCCAGCGTATTGGCCTGGATGCGGACGGCCCTTTCAAATTCAGGGTCCCCGACCATCGCGGGCGCCGGGACCCGCGCTTTGACACGCGCTCGGCTGACCCGGACCCCGAGCATCGCGTAGAATAAAACAGCGACAAGCGTCGCGAGGGAGGTGAGGTGAGGCATCGAAGCGTCCTGTTTGCGGGGCGAGACCCTCTTTATGCCGAGATAGGCTTAATCAGCCATGTCCGAGGCCGTCGAGATCGCGCTGTATCCAGTTCGTTTCCGCGAACCGAGAAGCGGGCCAATCCCTTCATTGCGCCGCGCGGAGCTTCCAACGCCAGGACAAGGGGATCATGATGAGCACGCCCGCGGCGGCCGTGAACAGAGCGATCGGCGCGCTCTCGAGCTTTGCGAGTTGTCCCCACAGCAGGCTGCCGGCCGTGACCGATCCGAAGATGACCGTCAGGAAAATCGAAAGTCCTCGTCCTCGCACCCATTCGGGCAGCGATAACAGCGCCGAAACATAAAGGCCGACCAGCACGATCGTCCAGGACGCGCCGGCGACGAAGGCCGCGCATAGCGCGAACAGGGGATCGTGCGCCAGCGCGAACAGACACGAGGCCTGCGGCAATGCCCCCGGTCGCCACGGCGACGACGAGGTCGGGACCAAACCAGGTTCGCATCCAACCGAGGACGAACGAGCCGACGACCGCGCCGACGCTCGCCACCCCCAAAAGGACGCCATAAAACTCGGGCCCCTCCGCCAATTGCTGGCGCGCGATGATCGGTAACAGCGCCGTATAGGCGCAGGCGAACGGATAGACCGCCGCGGTTCGCATCATGGTCGAGCGCAAGTCCCTGTTTCGGAGGGCGTGTCGCAGCCCCGTCTGCACCGCGCCCGCCAGCCGCTCGACCCGCATGCTCGTGGCGTGGCGTCGCGGCGCCCGCCACCAGACGAGGGCGGCGACTGAGGTCAGATCGGCGACGCCGAAGATCCAATAGGGCGCCGCGGGTCCGAGACTCGATAAGGCCAGTCCCGCGAGGGCGGGGCCGATCGCCCGGCTGACGTTGTAGCCGACGCTGTTGGCGGCGTTGGCGCTGTCGAGATCGCGCGGCGGCACGAGCAGCGGGGTGATCGATAGCCATGCGGGCGCCGCCACCGACCAGCAGGCGCCCAGGACAAAGGTGGCGGCGAGCAATCCCGTCGGGGTCAACAAGTTGAAATGCACAACGGCGGCGAAGAGGAGGATCGATACGCTGATGACGCTCTCCAGAGCGATCAGGAACCGGCGCGGCTCCACAAGATCCGCAAGCGCGCCCGCGGGCAGCGTGAACAGGAACATCGGCAGGCTGCTCGCGACCTGCACCATCGAAATCGATCTGGGATCGACGCTCAGACTGGTCATCAGCCAAGCCGAGGCCGTGTCGGAAATCGCGACGCCCGTGAGCGAACAGGTGGTCGCCGCCCAGATCACAATGAAGGCTGGATGGGAGAAGGCGCCGAAACGGGAGCGACCCGAGTCCATCGTCTCAGCTGTCAAATGCGTGGTCCGGATTCGCGGTTATGAACGGGGCCGCCCAATTTGCTTCGCCGACGCGCTGGCCTTCGCGAGATTGCCTCAACGACGTGAAAATCCGTGCACGAGGCTGTCGAGGCTGGCGACTTCCGACTGCAGCCTGCCGGCGAGTTCATCGCGCCATGCGACTGCGCACCGGCCGTCGCGAGCCTCGCTGTTGGCAAAGGCCCGACCGAGGGCGGCGAGGCCTGCAAAAGCGAGGGTGGACAGTCTTGGCAAAAGCTTCGTGGTCATGGCCGCGCTCCATGGTCCTGGGCTCGGGGGTCGCCAGAAAGGCTTGGAAGGCTCGCTTAAATTCCCGCCGCCCGATGCGTGATACCATCATTACCCCTTCATTGACCATATTCCAGTGACGTTCCTCACATCGGGAACGGCGGGGCGCGCTCGCGCGTTTCGGGGCGATCTTGCCTTCGCCGAGCCGGCCGCGTCATTCTGCCGTCGCCGAGACCGGCGCACCTATGAGCGGGCGCGGCGCCGATCGCCTTCAGGAGAATGCCCATGACCGAAGAAGTTGTCCGCGGCCCCAGCGGCGCCATTCGCTTCAATGCCGAGCGCTGCATTCATTCGCGTAACTGCGTACTCGATCGCCCAGATGTGTTCGTGCCCAATGTCGCCGGCGAATGGATCCATCCGGAGCGGGCCAGCGCCGGCGAACTCGCAGCGCTCGCCCGCAATTGTCCCTCCGGCGCCATCCAATTCGAGCCCTCCGACGGGACGTCCGGCGAGACCGCGCCGCTCGTCAACATCGTCAGGGTTCGGGAAAACGGGCCGCTGGCGTTTCACGGGGATGTCGCGATCGAAAACGCCGACGCATGTCTCCGGGCGACGCTTTGCCGCTGCGGCGCCTCCGCCCACAAGCCCTATTGCGACGGTAGCCACGTCGCGGCCGGCTTCATTGCCTCTGGCGAGGTCGGCGCGCTCGAATCCTCGGCTCTAGCGCATCGGGCCGGCGCGCTTTCGGTCAAACCGATCCGAAACGGCCCACTGCATGTCGCCGGCAACCTCGAAATCGTCACCGGGACCGGCAAGACCGTAAATCGCGTGACCGAAACCTGGCTCTGCCGCTGCGGCCATTCGAAAAACAAGCCCTATTGCGACGGCAGCCACAAGGCGGCAGGCTTCAAGTCGTGACGGGAACACGGCGAGGACCAAGCCGCGACCCCCTCGAGAGCAAATATTTGAAATCTTGTTTGCCCGAGGCTTCCTGCGGGCCGCCGGCGTCCTGGCGGGCGCCGCAAATCAACGTTTATTTGTGAAGCGCTTAGCCGTTCAGACTGCGTTAGAGGCGGATGCAAGCGGAACGCCCTTGCGACCATTTGGTCCGCTGGCGCAGCCGTGTTCGCCTATATTTTCGAATCTTGCGGTTCTGCGAGCCAGACATCGGACCGTTTCCGCCCCACTGCGTCGCGCCTCTTGCCCCTCAACGCAAAAGCCAACGTATTTTCGCAGGTACGACGCGTAGTTTCCGGACCCTCGCCTTTTGGGGGTGAGCCGCCTCCAAGACAAAGCAAATTCAATTTCTTATGGAAATGTTGGCGTCCCGGAAGGGAATCGAACCCCTGACCCCAGGTTTAGGAAACCTGTGCTCTATCCTGCTGAGCTACCGGGACCGCCGGAGACCCTCGCGCGTTAAGCATGACCTGACGCGGCGAAGCGGCTATTGACCCCGCAGAGGCCAACAGCGATCCGCCCCTAGCATGTTTTTTTCGTGCGCGCATCTGAGGAATTTGCCGCGTCCGTGACGCTTGGCGCTCGGCGCGGCGGGGCTGTGGATGCTCGTGCTGGCGGGGCCGGCGGGCGCTTGCGGACTGGCGGCGGGGACGGCGCGACTGGCCGGCGTGAGCGAGCAGGGCGACCTCAATTTCGAGGACGGGCGGACGGCGCGGCTCGCGGGGTTGGATGCGCCGCTAGGGGAACTGGCGCGCGCCCGGCTCGCCGCGCGTTGGAAAGGCGCAACGCTTCAGGTCGCGCTGCTCGCGCCCAGGGCCGACCGCTGGGGCCGCTGGCCCGTCGACCTTTCCTCGCCCGAAGGGCTTTCCGCGGCCGATCGATCTCTTGCAGAGCGGCCTGGCGCGGGTGCGGCCGGAATTCGAGACGCGCGGCTGCGAGGCCGAGCGCCTGGCGCGAGAGGCCGAAGCCCGCAAAGCCAGCCTGGGGCTCTGGAACGAACCCGATTCCATTCTCGACGCCGAGGATATACAAGACCTTGCCAAGGCCGACGGACGCTTTGTGCTCGTTGAGGGCGTTGTGCGTAAGGTTGGCGTGGGGCGCTCTCGCGTTTATCTTGACCTCGGCCGGCGGGGCGGATTTACCGTCTCTGTCGGGCGCAAGGCCGAACCGGCGTTTGATCGCCGGGGCCTCGTCCTCACGGGTTTGGCCGGGCAGGCGATCCGAGTGCGAGGCGTCATGGAGGATCGATTCGGACCCCGGATCGACCTCGTCGATCCCCTGATGATCGAGCGCATCGAGGGGGCCGGGGGATCGAAATCGGGCGGATGAGTATGGTTGGCGAGGCTGAGGGGATTCGGGGTGTGGCGTCGGGCGGGCGCGGGCGCGCACGCCTTGCGCTCAGTCTCGTCGTCGCCTTCGCGCTGGCCGGCTGCGCCTCAGTAGACGCGCCGACAAGTACGCTTCCGGTCGCGGCGATTCCGACGGTCGCGGCGATCACCCCGCCGCCAATCCCGAGCGCAAGCGGCTGATCGAGGCCTTCGGGGGCGAATATAGCGCGCCCGCGGCCGAACGCTATCTCGATGGGGTGCTCGCCCGGCTCGCGCCGGCCAGCGAGACGCCGACCGAGCCTTATCGCGTCACGCTGCTCAACTCCCCGATCGTCAACGCCTTCGCGCTGCCGTCGGGCGACATCTTCATGACGCGCGGGCTGCTCGCGCTCGCCAACGACGGCGCGGAGATCGCGGCGGTGATGGCGCATGAAATCGCTCATGTGACCGCCCGGCACGCCGCCCAGCGCGCCGAGCTCGAGCGGACCGCCGCCTTGTTCACGCGCGTCTCCAACCAGGTGCTCGACCGGCCGCAGGAGGGCCAAGAGGTCGAGGCGCGGATGAAGCTCTCGATCGCGCATTTCTCGCGCCAGCAGGAGTTCGAGGCCGACAAGATCGGCATCAAGGTGATCGCCAAAGCCGGTTTCGACCCCTACGCCGCGTCGCGCTTCCTCAATTCGCTTGGCCGCTGGAGCGCGCTGCGCGCCTCGCTGATCGGCCTCGGCTCGGCCGACGACAAGCCGGATATGATGGCGACCCATCCCTCGACGCCCGAGCGCATCGCGGAAGCGGTCGCGCAGGCGCGGCTCGTCGGCCCGCCCGGCGTCGGCGAGACCGCTCGGGACCCCTATTTGAGCGCGATCGACGGCATCGCATTCGGCGACAATCCCTCGCAGGGGCTCGCGCTCGGGCGCCGTTTCCTGCATCCCAAGCTCGGCTTCGCCTTCGAGGCGCCCGACGGCTTCGCGCTCGAAAACCAGAGCGCGGCGTTGATCGGCGTCGGGGAGGGGGGCTCGCAAGCGCTGCGGCTCGACAGCATCGATGCCAACAATTCGACCACACCGGAAGCCGCGCTCGCGTCCGGCTGGATCGACGGCGTGCAGACCAACTCGATCGAGGCCATCAACGGCGCCGAACTGCCGATGGCGGTGGCTGTCGCGCAAGGCGAGCAGTGGAGCTTCCGGCTCGGCGCCGTCAGGCTGAACGGGCGCATCTATCGTCTGATCTTCGCCGCACATGCGTTGACTCCGGCGGTGGACGCGCGTTTCCTGGCCTCGATCCGTTCGTTCCACCGCATCACGGCGAATGAAGCGGCCGACGCGCGGCCGATGCGTCTGCAGGTGGTCATGGCGCAGCCGGCCGACACGATCGACACTTTCGCGCAGCGCATGCAGGTGAACCAAAAGCCGCTCGAACAATTCCTCATCCTCAATGGCCTCGAGCGCAACGCCTCAACTCCGGCCGGCCAACGTTTCAAGATTGTCTCGCAATGAATTTGAACGCGCACCGAAAACTGACGGGCAAAATCGTCGCCGCCACGCACAACAATGGCAAGCTTGCCGAGATCCGCGATCTCGTCGGTCCGCATGGCGTGGAGGTCGTCAGCGCGGGCGAACTCGGCCTGCCCGAGCCCGAAGAAACCGGCGATACGTTCGAAGCCAACGCGCTGATCAAGGCGCGCGCCGCGAGCGCGGGCAGCGGGCTGACCGCCCTCTCCGACAATTCCGGCATTTGCGTAGTCGGACTCGACGGCGCGCCAGGCATTTATTCCGCGCGCTGGGCTGGCAAGGGCGGCGACTTCCGTCCGGCGATGGAGCGGATCAGGACGGAACTCGAAGCGCGCGGCGTAGCCAAGCCCTGGCGCGCCTATTTCGTAAGCGCGCTCGCGCTCTCCTGGCCCGACGGCCATGTCGAAACCTTCGAGGGCCGCGTCGACGGGGATCTCGTGTTTCCGCCGCGCGGGACGGCCGGCTTCGGCTACGATCCGATCTTCGTGCCGGACGGCCACGATAAGAGCTTCGGCGAGATGACGGCGGCGCAAAAACACGGCTTGCCTGCGGACGGCTCGCTCGCCCTGTCGCATCGGGCGCGTGCGTTTCAACTTCTTGCGCGGGCCTGCCTGTGAGCGAGGCGCCGCTGAAGCCGAAGGCGCTCAATCCCGCGCTCAAGCTCGGGCTCGAACTTGGGCCGCTAGCGCTTTTCTTCCTGAGTTTTCGAGCGTTCGACATTTATGTCGCCACTGCCGTCATGATGGCGGCCGTAGTCGTCACGCTCGCCGTATCCTATTGGATGCTGCGGCGCATTCCGATCATGCCGCTCGTGACCGCCGTCATCGTGCTGGTTTTCGGGTCGCTGACATGGTTGCTGCACGACGAGACGTTTGTAAAAATCAAGCCGACGGTGCTCTATGTTCTTTTCGCAGGCGCCCTGTTCTTCGGTCTCGCGTTCAACAAGCCAATTCTCCAGATCATGTTTGACGGCGCGCTGCATCTGACCGCGGAGGGCTGGCGCAAGCTGAGCTGGCGCTGGGCCTTTTTTTTCCTCGCCCTCGCGCTGCTCAACGAATTGGTCTGGCGCACGCAGTCGACCGAGCATTGGGTGACCTTCAAGTCGTTCGGCTTCCTGCCGCTGACGCTGCTGTTCGCGCTCGCTCAGGCGCCGCTGATCTCTCGCTACGAGGCCAAGACGGACGAGACCAGCGACGCGCTGTAACGCGCGCGCTCCGGTCTTGCTTCGACGAGGAAGGGCGGCCGGGAGTCCGGGGCGGGTTTCGCCAGACCCGGCGACCCGCAGCAAAGCGGCAGTCGGTTCATTGCCGCCGTGGCGAAAGACGGAATGGACCCGCTCAGAACTTCAGCACGGCCGCCATTGCCGCCTTCGCAAAATTACGCTAACCATTGAAAAAAACGTTCACTCGCGACGACGTCGTGGACGCGGGTCCGGGGACGCCGTCAGCATCGGGGCAGGAGAGCGACCATTAGCAAGATGGTTTCGCGTGGGGCGGCGATACTGACCCTGATGTTCGCTGCGGGCCTCGCCGGGTGCGCGTCAGCGCCGACGCCGGAGACGACGGCGGCGCCTCCGGGCGTCACAGCTGATCAACTCGTCGGCAAGTGGGGGCTTGCTTCTTACCACAAGGACGAGGATCGCGCGCGGACGATCAAGGAAGCGCGGAGCCAATGCAACAAGCCGTATGTGATCACTCGCGGACCGACCGGCGGCGTGATGATGTATTTGGCCGATCAATCCGAGCTGCAGGAGCTCGTGCTCAAAGGCGGGCCGGGCGGCAAGACCTTCGTTGGTCCCCCGGGCGACGCCGGCGGCTCGGACGACCGAGAAATCATTGACGTCGACCCCAATTCCTTCACCACCATTTTCGTCGATCCCGACAACGCGCATCGCTACGGCACGATGGTCTACGTCCGCTGCCCCACGAAATGATCGATGGGCGATGCGCGGGAGAGACTGCGGCTAATTTCAATACGGAGCGCTCATGAAGGTTTTCGCGTCATCTCTTGGTACAGCGGCCGCAGCGGTTTTGTTTGTTCTGTGTGGCGTCGCGGCCTCCGCGGACACTCCCCCGCCGCAACCAGACATGGATGTCGTCGATCAACCGGGCTATGTGCCGAGCGCGGATGAGACCGACCAGGCTCTGAACGGGCCTTATCAGCGGCAGGAAGTTTTCTTCCGCACCACGGAACCGGCCGGCACCATCATCATCGACACCAGCCAGCGCTATCTCTACTTGGTGCAGGGCGGCAATCGCGCGCTACGCTACGGTATCGGCGTCGGACGCGACGGTTTCACCTGGTCCGGGATGCAAAAGATCTCGCGCAAGCAGGAATGGCCGGATTGGCGCCCGCCGCCGGAAATGATCGAGCGTCAGCCCTATTTGCCGCGCTTCATGGCCGGCGGGCCCGGCAATCCGCTTGGCGCGCGCGCGTTTTATCTCGGTCAGACGGTCTACCGCATTCACGGCACCAATCAGCCGGACACTATTGGACATGCAGTATCCTCGGGATGCTTTCGTCTCGTGAATGAGGACATCATCGACCTCTATGACCGCGTGCCCGTCGGGACCAAGGTGATCATAAAGCAAGCCATCGGTCTCTAGTCATTCGATTTCTCTTATTTCGCTGGGGGCTCGTCATGCGCCAATTTTTGCATGGGTTCGTTGTCGCGGCGGCTGTTGCTTTACTGGGCGCGGGCCAAGCGTCCGCGCAGACTTTGAAGGCAGTGCAGGATCGCGGCGTCGTCAATTGCGGAGTCAGCCAGGGCCTGATCGGGTTTTCCATCCAGGACGACAAGGGCGCGTGGTCGGGTTTCGACGTCGATTTCTGCCGCGCGCTCGCGGCGGCGATCTTCAACGATCCGGCCAAGGTTCACTACACGCCGCTTTCGGCGACCGAGCGTTTTGACGCGCTCAAGAACAAGCAGATTGACGTGCTCTCGCGCAATTCGAGCTGGACGATGGGTCGAGAACTCGATTCAGGCATCGTTTTTGCGGGCGTGACCTATTACGACGGACAGGCGTTCCTCGTGCCAAAGACCCGGGGCCTGCAATCCGCGCTCGAACTCGACGGCGCCAAGGTCTGCGTGCAGGCGGGCACGACGACGGAACTCAATCTGGTCGATTATTTCGAAACCAATCATATGAAATATACGATCGTGCGCGGCGCGACTTCGGCTGAAACGCTTGCGGCTTACTCCGCCGGGCAGTGCGACGTGCTGACGACCGACCATTCCGGACTGTTCGCGTTGCGCCTGCAACTGCCCAAGCCCGGCGACCACGTGATCTTGCCGGAGGTCATCTCGAAAGAGCCGCTCGGGCCCGCGGTGCGGCAAGACGACATGCAATGGTTCAACATCGTCAAATGGGTCAACTTCGCGATGATCGACGCCGAGGAACTCGGCGTCACCTCGAAGAACCTTGACGACGCGGCGAAGTCGCAGAAGGCGGACGTGAGGCGTCTAATCGGCGTCGAGGGCGATTTCGGAAAGCGGATGGGCCTCGCCAACGATTGGGCCGCCAATGCGTTGCGCGCCGTCGGCAATTACGGAGAAAGCTTCGAGCGCAACGTCGGCATCCATTCGAAGCTCGTCATCCCGCGCGGCCTGAACGAACTATGGAACAACGGCGGCATCCAATACGCGCCGCCGATTAGGTGAGCGTCGGGCGATGGCCGGACCGGGTCAGGTCTCGGCGGCGACTCATGGGACGCTCGTTTCCATTCGATCGATCGACCCCGATCAGACATAGCTGATCGTGGTTTCGCCGTTCTTGGTCTTGAAGCTGAATTCGCTCGCGGAGTAATCGCCCGCAAAAGCCAGCGCGATCCGACCGGACCCCAACGTCGCCGTCAAAGTCCCGCCGGCGTTTCCGCTGGCTTCGGCGAAACTCCAATCGCCCGCGGCGCCGGCCAGCAGGATCGTATCGCCCTTCATGAAGTTCTCGATCTCGCCCGCGAAACCGAGGGGATCGCCGAGGTCGAGCGTTCCGGCGCTTAGGAAGTCCAGGCTCTGATGCGATCCGACCGACTGATCGAATTCCAACGCCGCGCCGGCGCCGACTTCGTCCGAGCCCGTTCCCGACACAGCGCCCGAAAAGTCCAATGCGCCCGCGCGCGCCGCCACGATGCCCGAATTCACGATCGCGCACGCGATCACGCTGCGGCCGTCGCCGGCTGTCTTTTCGAGCCGGCCGCCGTTGACAATTCCCTCGCCGGCGCCGGAGATGCCGACGTTGGCCGTGATGTCGTAGATTGCGCCGACAGCATTCGTGAGCGTCGCGCCGCCGGCGATGGCGAGAGCGTTTGTTTGCTTCAGCACCCCTGTGTTGTCGAGCCCCGCAGCCCCCTCCAGCGTGAGACCGGAGAGGGTTCCCCCCTTGACGCTCAAGGTGTGGGCGCCTTCAAGAACGGCTCCCGAACTGGCCGAGAAGGCGCCGGCATAGCTGATATCCTCATCGAGGATGACGGCGCCGCCTACGATCGACCAGTTGGCGGTTGCAAGCGAAGCTCCCAAGTCGAAACTGCTGCTGGAGCCGGCGGCAAGAGCCAGCGCGCCGCCGCCGAGGGCGCCGGTCAGAACGAATTCGTGATGGATGGTCAGCGTCGACTTCGCTCCCATTACGCCCTCGGCGGCGCCGGTCGCTTCGATCGAGGTGATGTTGGCATCCCCGGAGATCTGCGCGCAGTCCGCTGCGATGGCGCCCGTCGTGTCTTCGATCGAGAAGCCGCCGAGATAGCCGTCGAGCGCTGCTTTGTGGCGTTCGAAATATGAGACGGCGACGGGTTGGCTGTTGAGCGTGACCTGCAAGGGCGAAAAATTCGAACCCAGGGCGGCGCCGATCCCCAATTCGAATTGTCCGGCCGCGAAATCGGTTGCGACCGTGAACTCGGCGGCGATATTGGCGCCGGACTTGATTTCGACCAGCTCGCCGCCGTGGCTCAACGGCGTGACGACCGCGGTGTCGCCGGCGGAGTAGGCGGCGTTGGCGAATAGGATCGCATCGCCCGCGCCGAAACCGCCAATCGCGTTCTTGGCGCCGATCGTCGAACCCAGGCTTTCGAGCGTTCCGACCCCAACGAAGTCGATCGCGCCGCTGCCGGCGCTCGCGGACGTCGCAAGCTCCAAAGTCGCGCCGCCGCCGATGGCGACGCCGCCCGCGAATGCGTTGGCGTTCGCAAGTTCGAGGAGACCGTCGCCGCTGAGCGCGATCGAGCCGGCGCCGCCGAGCGCCGCGCCGGAGACCGTCAATTGGTCGTCAGAAGCGAGCGTGACCTGCGACGTTCCCGTCAGGCTGAAGGGCGCCGTGACCTCGATCGAATAGTCTGTCTGCGGGAGCGACGACGCCCCGCCGACGTCGATCGCCGCGAGTGCGGCGATCCAGGATGTCGCAGCCGCGACGCTGTAGTGAGGTTGAACAATGCGGACGTTGGTCGCGAATGCGGGCGCGATCAGCGCTTGCCCGCTGTCCACGGCAGCGATCGAACCTGTATAGCCGGTCACCGCCAGATTTGCAGTCGCGATCGCGTTCGCTGGGACGGTATACGAGAACTCGAGCGTCGAGGTTCCCCCAACGCCGACGAAGGGCGCGGCCGCGCCGTTGCTGAGCGTAAGCGCGGCGTTCACTACGTCTACAGGTTGCGAAGTTGTCAGCACGAATATGATCGATTGACCCGGCAGCACGTCCGGCGAAGCGATGCTGACAAAGTCGGATGTGACCGTCGGAGGCGGGTCGACCGTCAGCAGGGCGTCGCTCGCGCCCCCGCCGTTCAAAGTCTTCGGATCGTAGGCGCGAGCGGCGGCGAGTTGCGTGCTCGCGAGAGGCGCTTGGCCGCCGAATGTCGCGTCGACGAAACCGTCCTTCGCCAATGGGAACGCCATGAGGTTCGTCGGCGCAAGCGCGCCCTGGACCGCGATCGCATAGCCGGCGTCGATGGGCCCCATGGGGAGCTTTATAGTCATTTTGGCGTCCTGCATCGGCCTGCCAAACCGGAGTCGACGTTCGAACAGCAGCGGAACTTGCTCGCGTGCTGATTGAATCAAGTCCGGCTTGCAACCCAGATGTGAACAGGAAATACGTTAATACAATATAAAACCGTTAAATATAAATCGATATTGGCGTCTTGGAATTGGGAGTCCCCGCGGGTCTTGCGGAATTCTAGCCAAACATGAGCCGCGCCCCGGGACCTGCCCCGGGGTCGGCCTTGGCTAAGGCGCGGATTTCAGCCCAGCGCCTTTTCCATTACGCGCCGCAGCCGCGCCGCGAAAGCCGGCGCGTCTTTCAGGGTTTCGCCCTCAACGAGCCGGGCCTCGTCGAGCAGCAGCCAGGCGGCGTCGTCGACCAGCGCCCGTTCGGCGCCCTCCTTGAAGCGTTTGGCGAGCGCGGCCGTGAGCGGATGGGTCGCGTTGACTTCCAGCACGGGTTTGATCCGTTCGCTGACGCGGCCATGTGCGGCGAGCATCCGCTCGAGCTGCCGGTCCGGCCCGAATTCGGGCGCCACCAAACATGCGACGCTTTCGGTCAAACGGTCGGAAGCCCGCGCGTCCGCGATCTCGCCTTCCAGCACCTGCTTGAAATGCGCGATCAGCGTCGCGACTTCGGCGGTCGCCTCTGCCGGGGCGCTCTTGCCTTCCATTAGCGGGATCGACTTGATGTCGGCTGCCCCCTGGCTGATGGACTTGAACGGCTTGCCGTCATAGCCGGCCGCGGTCGAAATCCAGAACGAGTCGACGGGGTCCGCGAGCAGCAGCACCTCGACGCCGCGCGCGCGAAAACCCTCGAGCTGCGGACTGGAGGCGAGACGTTTTGCGTCGTCGCCGGTGAGATAGTAGATCGCGGTCTGGTTTTCCCGGAGGTCCTTGACGTAGCCGTCAAGCGTCCTGTCGCCCTTGTCGTGGCTTGTCGAGGCAAAGCGCGCGAATTTGTAGATCGCGTCGCGCCGCTCGGGGTCTTCATAAAGGCCCTCCTTGATGACGGCGCCGAATTGCTCCCAGACCTTGGCGAATTTGTCCGGCTCGTTCTCTGCGAGCTTGCTCAGTTCCTGCACGATGCGGTTGGTTACGCCTTTGCGGATCGCGGTGAAGACCGCGCTTTCCTGGATCATCTCTCGCGAGACGTTGAGCGGCAGGTCGGCGCTGTCGACGACCAGCCGCACGAAGCGCAGCCATCCGGGCAGAAGGTCGGCGTCCTGAGTGATCAGAACACGCCGGACATAGAGCTTGTTGCGCCCTTTGCGCGCGGGATCGAACAGGTCGAAGGGGCGCGAACCGGGGATGAAGGCGAGAACGGTATATTCGTGACGCCCCTCCGCGCGCCAATGCACGGTCAGCGCCGGCTCGTCGTACTGGCCGGAGAGGCCGCGGTAGAACTCATTATATTCCTCCGGCGCGACGTCGGACTTGGACTTCGCCCAGATCGCGGCGCCGTCGGCGATCCGGCGCGGCTCCGCGCCCGGCTTCTCGATCAAGTCGATCGGCACGGCCACGGCGCCGGAATGTTCGCGAACGATGCGTTCGATTCGCGCCGGCCTCGGCATATTCGTGCGAGGAATCGTTGAGGTGAAGCGTGATCCGGGCGCCGCGCTCGGGCGCGGCGTCCAGCGCGATCGGCGCGATCGTATACGCGCCTTTGCCGTCCGAGCTCCACCGCCACGCATCGCCGCCGACCCGCGCGGCGCGTTTCGACGACGACTTCGTCGGCGACCATGAAGGAGGAATAGAAGCCGATGCCGAATTGGCCGATCAGCGACGTCGCCTCCTTGTTCTCCTTGTCGGCGCCCTCGGCGGCGAGGCGGTCGAGAAACGCGCGGGTGCCGGAGCGGGCGATCGTGCCGAGCGCATCGACAAGATCCTCGCGGCTCATGCCGACGCCGTTGTCGGAGAAGGTCAGCGTCTTCTCGTCGGGATTGATGGCGATCGTGATCGCGAACGGCGAGCCGTCCACCATCAGCTCGGGCCTGGCGATCGATTCGTAGCGCAGTTTCTCGCAGGCGTCGGCCGCGTTGGAGACGAGTTCGCGGACGAAGATGTCGCGGTCGGAATAGACCGAATGCACCATGAGGTGCAGCAGCCGGGATACGTCGGCTTCGAAGCTTTGGGTTTTCGCGGCGGCGTCGGCCGGGGAGGCGGCGGCCGCCTTCGTTTCAGCGTCGGTCGTCAAAATGGGCCCTCATTGCTTTGTCCGGGACTTGTCCCGGAGTTTGCGCTGGATGCGCGCGGCGCTTCACGCGCCGGCCGGGTTCATATCGCGGCGAGAGCTGATCTATTCAAGTCGAAAAGCGAGGGGACCCGGGGCAAAAAAAAAGCGGATCGGCTGGGAGGGGGCCCGCCGATCCGCCGGCCTGCGTGGCAATATTCGATTTCGTCGCGTTCGGGGGCTGGGGGGCAAATTCACCGAACACGCCGCACAATCGAACCATCGCGGCTCGGTCAGGACTATGATGCTGCGCTGCGGCGTGCGCTTGACGACAAACGGGCTAAACTATGGCGGCAGTCAACGTTTCGTGACCGCTCCCGGCGGAGGCGCTTAGGGGTGCGCCGCGGCCCCGGCCTTCGGCTTGCGCAAGAGCGTACGGCGCTGGCGTCGCGGCTTCTCTTCGGCGGCCACCTTCGTCGTCTTGGCCTTCTCATGGGCCTCCGCAGGCGTCTCGGGCGGTTTCACCGAGCCTTGCAGGGCGAGCGGGGCGGATGCATCGGCGCGATTCTCCTGCGCGCCCTCGCCCTTGTCGCCGGCATAGGCGCTCGCGTCCTCGGGCGCGCCGGCCACCGGCCGCGCGGCGAGCACCGGGCCAGTCCACCCCTCTTTCGGACCGACGAACACCGGCACGGGATCGAAATGCACCGGCGCGGTCGAAAGAACCGGCTGCACGGGCTCGGCCGCCGCCGACGCGGTGACGAAAGCGGGGGACCCGCGTCCATTGGCGACCGCCGCGGGCGCAGTCGCGCCGCCCGCCGGGGTTCCGAAGACCTCCTCCTCGGCCGCGGCGACCGCGACGCGGTTGCGGCGGGAGCAAATCTCGCTGCGCTGGTCCTGCGGAGCAGCCTGCGCCGAGCGAGGAAGGTTCTGCAGCGTCGGACCGTCGCCGCGCTGGGCGAAGCCGCGTTCGAAGAGCTCCGCCGCCTCCATGTTGCGCTCGCGCGCCGACGGCGAACCCATCACGACGACGATCAACTTGCGCCCGTTGTGTGTTGCGGTAGCGACCACATTGAACCCTGCCGAGCAGGTGAACCCCGTCTTCATCCCGTCCGCGCCCGGATAATGGCCGAGCAGGCCGTTGTGATTTTGGATGATCTGGTCGCCTAGCTGAATTGCGCCGATGTCGAAGAGATCGGCGTGCTCGGGGAAATCCGTCAGCAGCGCGCGGGCGATGATCGCCATGTCGCGCGCAGAGGAATAATGCGACGGGTCGTGCAGCCCATTCGGATTGACGAAATGGGATTCTTGCAGGCCCAGCTTGCGCGCGGTGGCGTTCATCTCATCGGCGAAACCCTCGACCGATCCGTCGATTCCCTCAGCGATCATGACCGCGATGTCATTGGGCGACTTGACCAGCAGCATCTTCAGCGCGTTGTCGAGAGTGACTTCGGTGCCGGGATTGAATCCCATCTTGGAGGGCGCCATGCGCGCCGCGCGCATGGAAACCGTGAGCGGCGTGTCCATGGTCAGGCGCCCCTCGCGCACCGCGTTCAAAGCGACATAGGTCGTCATAAGCTTGGTGACCGACGCGGGATACCAGGGCACGGTGGCCTGATTCTCGATCAAGGTCGCGCCGCTGCCGGCGTCCACGACGAGATAGGGAGCTGCCGAGGCCCCTACGGCGGCGAATGCGATGGCGAAAAGTGCGACCGCGAGGCTGCGCGTCACCCTGTTGATCATGCCGGAGGCCATTCTCGATCGGATCTCCTGAGCGGACGCCGTCAAGGGGCGACCTCGCCGATTCAAAGGCGTCTGGTAAAGACAAAAGGCGCCGATCTCAAGACGACGCAACATTCGTTTACACAGCGTGAAACCGTGTTCCTGCCGGCGCGGGCCGCGCCGGGTCGGGCGGGAAGTCGCGCGCCAGCCGCCCCGCGCAGCGCGCCGCCGTCTCGCAGAGCGCCGCCTTGGCGCCCCTGGCGGCGAGATCGGCGACCAGCGCGTCGACTTCGCCCTGCCATTGTTCCGCGCTGATGCTCCGGCTGACGGCCTCGCCTGCGACAATTCGCGCATAGCGCTCGGCGAGCGAGACATAGATCAGCACGCCGTTGCGCTCGGGGGCGTGGTCGAGCCCGCGCACCGCGAATTGCACCAACGCGGCGCGGTGCGCCTGCGCCCGTCGCGAGCGGAGCGGCGTCAGCCGGACCCGGATCGGCGCCGACGAAAACAAGGCCAACGCGAAGAGGCAAAGCGCGAGCTGTGCGGTGAAGATGCGCTCGGCCGACAACTCGGTGAACAGCAGCAGCGGCCAGGGCGTCGCCAGCGCGACGGCGCCGCTCCAGATGAGCGGCAGCAGGGCATATTCGCCCGATTGCTCCGCGAGTACGCCGACCAGCGGCGAGCGAGTCTTGGCTTGCGCCGCCGCGAACGCCGCCTCGACCGTCTTCGCGTCGTCGGGAGTCATCGCCATCACCAACTCCCCGAGGCGCCGCCGCCGCCGGACGATCCGCCCCCACCGGAAAATCCGCCCCCGCCGCCGGAGAAGCCGCCGCCGGAAAAGCCGCCGCAATTCATCGACGAAGACAGTACGATCATATTGCCGACCATGCCGCCGCGATTGCCGTAGCGGAAGATTACGAAGATGATGACGAAGACGAACAACAGCCCGGCGATCATGTCGAAGGTCGAGGGGTCGTTCTCGGCCCGCAATTCCGGCTTCTTCTGCCATTCGCTCGAAGTCGGTCGTCAAAACCGTGATGATGTCGTCGACCCCGCGCGACACCCCGGCGTTGAAATCGCCCGCCTTGAACCTGGGCGCGACCGCATTGACGATGATGATTTTCGACAGGGCGTCAGTCAGGGTGCCCTCGAGGCCATAACCGACCTCGATGCGCACGCGATGCTCGTTCGGCGCAATCAGGAACAGGACGCCGTTGTTCTTCTTGGCCTCGCCCAGTTTCCAGGCGCGGAAGAGATCGTTGGCGTAGGGCTCGATTTCCTGTCCGCCGAGGCTGGAGACCGTGGCGACGACGAGCTGGATGCCGGACTTGCTTTCGAGCGTCGAGAGCTTGCCCTCGAGGTCCGCGCGGGTGATCGGCGAGAGTATCCCCGCCTGGTCAACGACGCGGCCGGTAAGGGCCGGAAACGTTTCGACCGCCCGCGCCGGCGAGAAGGCGAATGCGAGGGCGATGAGGACGGCGCTGATCCAGGCCGGGCGCATGGCGCGCGTTCCCACAGGGGTCAGAACTTCACCTTCGGCGCGGTCTGCGCATCGTCGGTCGCCGTGAATCCCGCCATCGGCTTGTTGCCGCGGAACACGGTCGAGGCCCAGATCACGCTCGGAAAGGTGCGCAGCGCGGTGTTATAATCCTGTACGGCGGCGATATAGTCCTTCCGTGCGACCGCGATGCGATTCTCGGTGCCCTCCAACTGCGACTGCAGCGCGAGGAAGTTCTGGTTGGACTTGAGGTCGGGATAGTTTTCGCTGACCGCGAGCAGGCGCCCGAGCGCGCCCGAAAGAGCGTTCTGCGCGTCCTGCACCTGCTTGATCTTGGCGGGGTCGGTGAGGTCGGCGGCGTCCACATGGATCGAGGTCGCCTTGGCCCGCGCTTCGGTGACGGCGGTCAGAACGTCCTTTTCCTGCTTGGCGTAGCCTTTGACGGTCTCCACCAGACTTGGAATCAGATCCGCGCGGCGTTGATACTGGTTTTCGACCTCCGCCCATTTGGCTTTGGCGGCCTCTTCGAGCGTCGGGATGGTGTTGTAGCCGCATGCCGATACGGAAAAGGCAATCAACACAACGGCGAAGAGCGCGCGCAGGCGCGAGAAGGTCGATTTCACGGCAGTCCCCCGATCGCCGCGAAACTGCGCGCGGCCTTGTCCCTTATAGCCAGTCGGCGCAACGAAACAAACCGGGGCCCGCCGAACCGGCGGTCACTCGGCGACCAGCGCTCCCGTGATAGTGTTTTGGCAGGCCCCAGCGCCGCGCCGCATCTCCGCGCGCGCGGGCCTTATGAAAATCCAACAAAGGGCTGAATTGCTAATCGCCTGCGTTTCTCCCCGACATCGCGGGCGCTGATCCCGTGCGCCCCTACGTCGAAAGTAGAGCTCATACGCCATAGCATCCGTTGACGACGATCCCGGGAGGTTTGAGCCGCTGCGGCGATCAGCGACCCGGCATTTCGGCTAATTTCGCGGCGAGGCGCCGGCGAACTCGCCCTTCAGCGCGCGATAGAGCGATTGAAACCGAACGCGCCGCGCGGCGAAGGCGTCGACCAGCGCCGGCTCCGGCTTCGCGACGTCCAGCACGGGCGGCGGTTTACAGACGACGTCCGGGGCGTCCCCCGTCGCGGCGATGCGCGCCAACCTCGCCGCGCCGAAGGCCGGGCCGGCCTCCCCGCCACGGTAACGCAGGATGTCCCGGTCAAGCGCGGAAGCAATCATGCGCGTCCAGAGCGCGCTGCGCGCGCCGCCGCCGATCAGGCCGATCGCGCCGAGGCGATCGCCTGCGGCTTCCAGGCACTCGCGCGCGTCGGCCAGAGTGAACGCGACGCCCTCCATCACTGCGCGGATCAGATCGCGGCGCGAGGAGCCCTCGGCCAGGCCGAACACGACGCCGCGCGCATGCGGATCGTCGAGCGGGGTGCGTTCGCCGGAGAGATAGGGCAGGAACAGCAATTCGCCCGGTCCGCCATAGTCCTCGCTCGCCTCGCGCTCGAGCGCGGAAATCTCCGCCCCGACCAGCCGCGCCACAAATGCGAGCGCGCCCGCGCCGTTGAGCATGGCGGCCATCCGGTACCAACGGCCGGGCAGCGCATGCGCGAAGCTGTGGACGAGCTTTTCCGGCGCCGCGCGATAGACGTCCGAGGCGACGATCAACTGGCTTGCGGTGCCCAGCGAGATATAGGCGTCGCCCGGCCGGATGGCGCCCAGCCCGACGGCGCCGACCGCCGCGTCGCCGCCGCCCGCCGCCACGACTACGTTGCGAGGCAGTCCCAGTTCGTCGGCGAGCGCGGGGCGCAGACGTCCGGCGATTTGAGCGCCTTCGATCAACTCAGGCAACAGCGGGCGCTCGACCCCGCTGGCCGCGAGCGCGCGCTCGGACCAGCGGCGCCCGGCCTCGTCGAGCCACCAGGTTCCCGCCGCGTCGCTCATGTCGACGCGCTTTTCGCCGGTCAGCACGAATCGCAAGTAGTCTTTCGGGAGCAGCACGGTCCTGACGCGCGCGCGCGCTTCCGGTTCATGCCGCTGCAGCCACATCAGCTTCGGCGCGGTGAAGCCGGCCATCGGCTTGACGCCGACCTCGCTCGCAAGGTCCGCGTGGCGCTCAGCGAGTTCACGCGCTTCCGCATGAGCGCGCGCATCGTTGTGCAGCATGGCGGGCCGCACGGGCAAATCGTCGGCGCCGAGCAGCACGGCGCTGTGCATCTGTCCGGAAAAGCCAACGCCTTCGAGCGCGGCCAGAGCCTGCGGCGCCTTGGTCCGGATCTGGGCAATCGCCGCGAACATCGCCTCGCGCCAGACCGCGGGGTCCTGTTCGGACCAGAGCGGATGCGGATGGTCGGGGAGATAGGAACTCTCGCCGCTCGCGAACGCCTGTTCCTCGCTATCGATCAAGACCGCCTTGACGGCCGAAGTCCCGCAATCGATGCCGAGATAGCTCATGGAACGCTTGTCGCGGAAAAATTTTTCCGCGGCAAGCGCTGACAAGGGGCGATCAGCCGTTGGCCATAGCGGCGGCGATCATCCAGGCGGGCGGGGTTTGGTTCGAGCCTCTGCCGCGTTTGCAGTCGTCCACGCCGCGCTCGAGAATGTAACGCAGACCGTTCAGGATCGGATGATCCGCCTTGTGCGCCGCAGCATTGACGCGCTGCAGTTCGATCTCGTCCGCGCGGCTGGCGAACTCACGCACCAGCTTGGCGGCAAAAGCGCCGCGGGAAACCTTGCGGCGCGAGGCCTCGGCCGCAAATGCCTTTGCAAACTCGCCGCCGATCGAATCGACCGCGGCGCCCGCGACCGCGGAGTTGGAACAGGTATGAACGATCTCGCGATAGATCATCACGCTTCCTCCCCTGTCGAGACTTCGTCGCGCGAATCTCTAGCGAGTAATCGCGTCCAAGTTGTGACAGGGCTGTGGACAAATCTGCGGCCGAGTCACGCATGGGCGAGTGCGGGCCGGCGCATCTGTGGCCGGTATGGCCGATCTTGCCGCGTTTCCGCCATTGTCGCGCCGAACCGCCGGCCCCAAGGAGGCTAGCCGCAGCGCCGTCGGTTGGGTCGACCTTTCCCTCGCGCGCGCGGTCGTCCTAAGGTCCCCGGGCCTCGCGGAGAAATTACCCTTGGACCACAACCATCAATTCTATATCGGCGGGCGCTGGGTCGCGCCCTCGCTTCGCAGCCCGAATTCGACGTTGTCAATCCTGCGACCGAGCGGCCTTTTGCTTGGATAGCGGCCGGGTCACGTGCGGACGTTGGTCGGGCGGTCGCCGCGGCCAGGGCGGCCTTTCCGGCGTTTTCGACATCCTCCCGCGAGGCGCGGATCGCGCTGCTCGGCCGCGTGCTCGAAATCTACAACAGCCGGGGCGAGGAGATCGCGCGCGCGGTGAGCGACGAAATGGGCGCGCCGCTCGCCTTCGCGCGCGAGGCCCAGGTCTGGGCGGGGCGCGTCCATCTCGAAGCGACGATCGAGGCGCTACGCAATTACGAGTTCCGCCGATTGCGAGGCGCGAGCCTGATCGCCAAGGAGGCGATTGGCGTTTGCGCATTGATAACCCCATGGAACTGGCCGCTGAACCAGATCGTCTGCAAGGTCGCGCCCGCATTGGCGGCGGGCTGCGCGGTCGTGCTCAAGCCGAGCGAGATCGCGCCGATCAGCGCGATCCTTTTCGCCGAGGTCATGGATGCGGCGGGAACGCCGGCGGGCGTTTTCAATCTCGTCAATGGGACCGGCCCCGACGTCGGCCAGGTCATGGCCGGCCACCCCGATGTCGACATGGTGTCGTTCACGGGCTCCACGCGGGCCGGGATCATCGTCGCCAAGACGGCCGCGGACACCGTCAAGCGCGTGGCGCAGGAACTCGGCGGCAAGTCGCCGAACATTCTGTTGCCCGATGCGGATTTCGAGGCGGCGGTGAAAGCGGGCGTGCTCGGCTGCTTCAGCAACAGCGGGCAATCCTGCGACGCGCCGACGCGCATGCTGGTGCCCGCCGCGCGCCACGAAGAGGCGCTGGCTATAGCCAAGGCTACGGCCGAGGGGCTGGTGGTCGGCGATCCCAAGGCGCAGGGCGTCGACCTCGGACCCGTGGTGAGCCAGGCGCAATTCGACAAGATCCAGCGGCTGATCCACGCCGGTGTCGCGGAAGGCGCGCGGCTGGTGACCGGCGGTCCCGGGAGGCCGGCGGGCTTGGAGGTCGGCTATTACGTAAAGCCTACCGTGTTCGGCCATGTCACGCCCGAAATGACGATTGCGCGTGAGGAGATATTCGGCCCCGTGCTCGTCGTGCTGTCCTATCGCGACGAGGAGGAGGCGATCGCCATCGCCAACGACACCGTCTACGGCCTGGCCGCCTATGTCTCCTCCCAGGACCTCGACCACGCCCGCCGCGTCGCCGAGCGGCTGCGCGCCGGCACGGTCAACATCAACTACCCCGCCTGGGACGTTCATGCGCCGTTCGGGGGCTACAAGCAGTCAGGCAACGGGCGCGAATACGCCGATTTCGGGATCGACGATTATCTCGAGACCAAGGGCGTGATCGGCTGGGCCGGGTAGGGGCTTCGCAATCGACGCGCCTGCGCCATCGCTTCGCCGGGGCTCGCGGGTACGGCGAAGGCAAGGATACATTCGCCGCGGCGCGAAAAAGCGCGGCGCCTTTCGGGCGCCGCGCCAGAATTGAGTCTCTCAGCGCAGCGTTATTTCGCGAGCGCCTTGTCGGTGACCACGGTCGTGTAGGCGCCCGAGGGCTCCTTCGAGATGACCGGGTCGGAGCCGCCGGTGAGCAGCGTCTTGACCGTGCGCTCGTAGTCGGCCTTGTCGAGCTTGCCGTCCGAGCCTTCGGTGAGCTTGTTGATCTCGCTCATCATCTGCTTCTGATGATGCTCGGTCTGGGCGCCGGTGGCGTCGTTGTCGAGCACGATCTTGGCGGCGGCGTCGCTGTTGGCGCGCGCCCAGGCCCAGCCCTTCATCGAGGCCCGCACGAAGCGCGCCATCTTGTCGACGAAGGCGGGGTCCTTCAGCTTGTCTTCCATCACATAGAGGCCGTCCTCGAGCGTCGCGACGCCCTGGTCCTCATATTTGAACACGACGAGCTGCTCGGGCTTGTAGCCCGCGTCGATCACCTGCCAATATTCGTTGTAGGTCATCGTCGAGATGCAGTCGGCCTGTTTCTGGATCAGCGGGTCGACGTTGAAGCCCTGCTTGAGCACCTTGACGCCGCCGGGCGAGCCGTCGGTCTTGAGGCCGAGCTTGCCCATCCAGTTCAGGAACGGATATTCGTTGCCGTAGAACCACACGCCGAGCGTGCGGCCCTTGAGGTCCGCCGGGGTCTTGATGCCGGTGTCGGCGCGGCAGGTGAGCTCCAGGCCGGAATGCTTGAACGGCTGCGCAATGTTGACCAGCGGCGCGCCCTTTTCGCGCGCGGCGAGCGCGGCGGGCATCCAATCGACGACGACATCGGCCCCGCCGCCGGCGATCACCTGCTCCGGCGCGACGTCGGGGCCGCCCGGCTTGATCGTCACGTCGAGGCCTTCGTCCTTGTAATAAGCCCTTGTCCTTGGCGACGTAATAGCCCGCGAACTGGGCCTGCGTGACCCATTTGAGCTGCAGCGTCACCTTGTCGGCCGCCATGCGCGCCGCTGGCGACGAACATCGCCGCCGCGCCCATCAATCCCCACGCCAGTTTCTTCATTGTTCCTTCCTCCTCACCCACAAACTCACCTCGCCCGATACGAGGCGTGCCAGAACGTCGCGCGCCGCTCGAGCCAGCGATCAGCGCATAGAAAGCCGAACCCGTCACCGCGGCGACGACGATCGTCGCCCACACCATGTCGATGCTCAAGATGGCCGACCTCGGTGCTGATGCGAAAGCCCATCCCGACCGTCGGCGTGCCGAAGAACTCGGCGACGATCGCGCCGATCATCGCCAGCGTCGTATTGATCTTGAGCGCGTTGAAGACGAACGGCAAGGCCGCCGGCAGCCGCAGCTTGAACAGCGTCTGTTCGTAATTGGCCGCGTAGGTCTTCATCAGGTCGCGCTCCATCGCGCCCGGCGCTGGTCAGCCCCGCCGCGGCGTTCACCAGCATCGGGAAGAACGTCATGATGACGACGACCGCCGCCTTCGACTGCCAGTCGAAGCCGAACCACATCACCATGATCGGCGCGACGCCGACGATCGGCAGCGCCGAGACGAGATTGCCGAGCGGCAGCAGCCCGCGCTGCAGGAACGGCGAGCGGTCGATCAGGACGGCGACGATCGAGGCCCGACGGCGCTGCCGATCAGATAGCCCGCGAGCATGCCGCGCGATCGTCTGCACGAAATCGGCGGCCAGCGTCGGGACGGAGGTCGACGAGCCGCAACGCGATCGCCGAAGGCGCCGGCAGGATGATCGCCGGCACGCCGAGCGACGCGCACGCCGACCTCCCAGAGCGACGAGCACGCCGAAGCCGAACAACAGCGGCGGCACGAGATCGGACGAGGTTGCGCGCGTTCATGACGTGAACGCCATGCGTCGCAGAGTCAGCCGGCTGATCAGGTCGATCATGCCGACGAGCGCGCCGGAAAGCGCGGCGGCGGTGAACAGCGCCGCCCAGATCTGCACGGTCTGGCCGTAATAGGAGCCCGCGAGCAGGCGCGCGCCCAGCCCGCCGTCCTCGCTCTTGGTGACTTCGGCAACGACGGCGCCGACCAGCGCCGCCGCCGCGCCGATCTTCATGCTGGCGAAGAAGAACGGCATGCTCGCGGGCGCGCGCAGCTTGAGCAGGGTCTGCGCCGGCGTCGCCGAATAGGTGCGCATCAGGTCGAGCTGCAGCGGATCGGGCGAGCGCAGGCCCTTGGCCATGCCGACCGTGATCGGGAAGAACGAGAGATAGGCGGCGATCACGGCCTTCGGCGTCATGCCGCCGATGTCGAACTGGTTGAGGATGACGACGATCATCGGCGCCAGCGCGATGATCGGCACCGTCTGCGAGGCGACGATCCAGGGCATCAGCGAGCGTTCGAGCGGCTTGACGAAGACGATCAGCACCGCAAGCCCGACGCCGAGCGGCGCGCCGATGCAGAAACCCGATCAGCGTTTCCTCGAGCGTGATGCCGGCGTGATAGACGAGGCTGCGCTTGGACGACGGGTCGGTCGCGACGATCAGCTTATAGAGTTCGCGGCGATCTGATGCGGCGCCGGCAGCTTCGGCCGCTCCATGTTGAGCGAGGCGCTTACCAGATCGGCGGTCGAATAGGCGGTCTGGCCGGAGTTGGCGAACAGGTCGCGCTGCAACGGCGCGTTCATCCACGCCGCGGCGACGTACCAGATCGCGAAGATGACGACGAGGACGGTCGGCGAGCGGGAGGACGGATTCATCGGGCCCTCACTCCCGCTTGCGGGAGAAGGCGCCGCGAAGCGCCGGCAGTGTTCGCACGCGCTTCGCTCCGCAACAGCGGCGACGCGACGCGCCTAACGGCGCGTCTCGCCGCCTCTTCGCACGCGAGCGGGACAAAGGGACGAGCGGGGCTCACACGTCATAAGAATGCCCCTCGCGCAGTCCGTGCCGTACGCGATTGGCGACCTCGAGAAACTCCGGCGTCTCGCGGATTTCGAGCGTGCGGTCGCGCGGGAACTTGCATTCGATGACGTCGTGGATCCGCCCCGGCCGCGGCGACATGACGACGATGCGGGTGGAGAGGAACACCGCCTCGGGAATCGAGTGCGTGACGAACAGCGCCGTCTTGCCCGTCTTCTCCCACAGGCGGAGCAATTGCTGGTTCAACATGTCGCGCACGATCTCGTCGAGCGCGCCGAAGGGTTCGTCCATCAGCAAGCAGATCGGGATCGAACGACAGCGCGCGCGCGATCGAGGCGCGCTGCTGCATGCCGCCCGACAATTGCCAAGGAAACTTGTTGCCGAACCCGGTGAGATTGACGAGGTCGAGCCCGCGCGCGACCCGCGACGCGCGCTCGGCCTTCGCGATGCCCATGATCTCGAGCGGCAACGCGATATTGTTCGCCACGCTCCGCCAGGGATAGAGCGCCGGCGCCTGGAACACGTAGCCGTAGGCGCGCTTGAGGCGCGCCTCGTTCGGCGTCATGCCGTTGACCCGGATCTCGCCGCTCGTCGGCGTCTCGAGATCGGCGACCGCCCGCAGCAGGGTCGTTTTGCCGCAGCCGGAGGGGCCGATGAAAGACACGAATTCGCCGCGCGCGACCTTTAGGTCCACGCCGCTCAACGCTCGCACCGGGCCGTCGCGGGTTTCGAAACTCAGCGACAGCCCCGAGATATCGATCACGTTGTCCGGCGCATTCGCCCTGGACTGCGTCATGTCAGCGCGCGACCGCCTTGGCGGCGGTCAGCGCCTTGTATTTGGCCAAGCGCGCGCGCATCCTCGGCGAATGGCTCGCGCTTGACGAACCGGCCGCGTCCGTTGTTGGCGAGCACTTTGCCGTCCTCGAACACGACGGAACCGCGCGACAGCGTGTAGCGCGGCAGGCCCTCGACTTTCATCCCCTCGAACACGTTGTAGTCGATTACGGAGACCTGCGTTCGCCGCGGTGATCGTCTTCTTGGCCTTGGGGTCCCAGACGACGAGATCGGCGTCGGCGCCCGGCAGGATCGCGCCCTTGCGCGGATAAAGGTTGAGGATGCGCGCGATATTGGTCGAGGTTACGGCCACGAATTCGTTGGGCGTCAGGCGTCCCGTGCCGACGCCGTAGGTCCAAAGCACGGGCATGCGGTCCTCGAGTCCGCCGGTGCCGTTCGGGATCTTGGTGAAATCGGTCCGGCCGATTTCCTTCTGTTTGGTCGTGAACGCGCAATGATCGGTCGCCACCACCTGCAGCGAGCCCGCGCGCAGACCGTTCCAGAGATCGTCCTGGTTTTTCTTGTCGCGGAACGGCGGGGACATCACGCGGCGGGCGGCGTGATGCCAGTCCTTGTTGTAATACTCGCCCTCGTCGAGCACGAGATGCTGGATCAGCGGCTCGCCATAGACGCGCTTGCCGTTGGCGCGCGCGCGTCGGATCGCCTCGTGCGCCTCGATGCAGGAGGTGTGTACGATATAGAGCGGCACGCCGGCCTGGTCGGCCAGCACGATCGCGCGGTTGGCCGCCTCGCCCTCGACGTCCGGCGGGCGAGAAAGCGCGTGGCCTTCGGGGCCGGTGATTCCCTTGGCGAGATAGAGTTTCTGCAAGGCCTGCACGAGATCGCCGTTTTCGGCGTGCACCAGCGGCATGGCGCCCAGTTCCGCGCACCGCTCGAACGAGGCGAACATCTCCTCGTCATTGACCATCAGCGAGCCCTTGTAGGCCATGAAGTGCTTGAATGTGGTGACGCCATGCTCGACCACCTTGGCCATGTCCTCGCGCACCTTGTCCGACCAATAAGTGATGCACATGTGGTAGGAATAGTCGGTGGTGGCGAGTTCGGCGCGCTTGTCCCAGGCCGCGATGGCGTCCATCAGCGGCTGGCCGCGGTCCGGGATGCAGAAGTCGACGACCATCGTGGTGCCGCCGGAAATCGCTGCGCGCGTGCCGCTGTCGTAATTGTCGGCCGAATTGGCGCCCATGAACGGCATGTCGAGATGGGTGTGCGGATCGATGCCGCCCGGCATGATCATGCAGCCGTGCGCATCGATCACCTTGTCGCCGGAAAGCCCCGAGCCGATCGCCTTGATGGTTTCGCCTTCGATCAGCACGTCGGCGGGATAAGAGCGGTCGGCGGCGACTATGGTTCCGCCTTTGATCAGGGTGGTCATTTGTGGCCTCTCCTCTCACGAATATGGGTTCGGACTGGGTTCAGGCGGCGATCTCGGCCTTTTCGAGTACGGCGTGCATCAGTACGTTGGCGCCGGCGGTCGACCATTCAAACTTGATGTCTTCGCTCTCATTGTGGCTGACGCCGTCCACGCAGGGCGTGAAGATCATCGACGTCGGCGTAACCCGCGCCAGATAGCAAGCATCGTGCCCGGCGCCGGAAACAATGTCGCGGTGGGTGTAGCCGAGATGTTGCGCCGCGCGCCGCACGGCGGCGACACAGCCTTTATCGAACTCGACCGGCGCGTAATAGAAGACCTGCTTGAGATCGTAGGTCAGGCCGATCTTTTTCGTGACTTCCTCGACGCCAGCCTTCAGCGCGGCGTCCATTTCAGTCAAGGTCTGGTCGATCGGATGGCGGAATTCGCAGGTCATGAACACTTCGCCGGGAATGACGTTGCGCGAATTCGGGTAGGGATTGAGCATGCCGACCGTGGATACGCCGAGCGGCGCCTTGGAAAGACCGATCGCGTTGACGAGTTCCACGATGCGCGCGGCGCCGAGCAATGCGTCCTTTCGCCGCGGCATCGGAGTCGAGCCGGCGTGGCTCTCGAAACCGGTCAGGCGAATTTCGTACCAGCGCTGGCCCTGGCCATGGGTGACGACGCCGACGTCGATCGATTCGTCTTCCAGGATCGGCCCCTGCTCGATGTGAAGTTCGAACGAGGCGTGGATCGGCCATCCGCCGATCGGTTCTTCGCCCTTGAACCCGATCCGCTCGAGTTCGCCGCCCAGGGTCAGGCCTTCGGCGTCAACGCGGGAATAGGCGAATTCCTTGGAATAGACGCCCGCGAAGACCCCCGAGGACACCATCGCGGGCGCGTAGCGCGAGCCCTCCTCGTTGGTCCAATTGGCCACGATGATTGGGCGGCGCGTCTTGATCTTGAGATCGTTGAGCGAGCGGATCACCTCCAGCGCCCCGAGCACGCCGAGCACCCCGTCGAATTTTCCGCCGGTCGGTTGGGTATCGAGATGACTGCCCATCAGCACAGGCGAAAGATCGTCCTCGACGCCGGGGCGGCGCGCGAACATGTTGCCCATCTGGTCGACCTTGATCGTGCAGCCTTCCTTCTCGCACCAGGCGCGGAACAATTCGCGCCCTTGCTTGTCGAGATCGGTGAGGGTCAGGCGCTTGCAGCCGCCTTTCGGCGTGGCGCCGATCTTGGCCATCTCCATCAGCGAATCCCAGAGTCGCTGACCGTTGATGCGCACATTGGAAAGATCGGACATTTCGGGCTCCGTAACGAAATGACTTTGTGGGACGCTATTATAAATTTGACCAAACGGTCAAATGCCGCAATTCTTGGCCCTGGCGCCTCGCGAGAAGGCGCCAGACGGACGCGCCATGGACAAGCCGATCGCCAAGCCGAGCATCAGGGAGGGCAACGAACGCACGATTCTTGCCGCGGCCGAGGCGGTGTTCGCGGAGCAGGGGTTCGGCGGCGCCACGATGGCCGCGATCGCCGCGCGGGCGGGGGTCCCAAAACCCAATGTCCACTATTATTTTCCAACGAAGGCCAAACTTTATCGCGCGGTCGTCGAGCAGGTTCTGACGGCCTGGCTCGACGCCGCCCGCTCGTTCGACACCAGCGCCGATCCAGCCGACGCCTTGACGGCCTATATCGAGGCCAAGATGGACCTTGCGCGCGAAATGCCGCTGAGTTCGCGCATCTGGGCCAGCGAGATCATGCGCGGCGCGCCCGTCATCCAGGATTTCCTCGATACGACCCTGACCCAGTGGGTGCGGTCGCGCGAGCGGGTCGTGCGCAAATGGATCGCAGACGGCAAGATCAAGCCGATCGAACCGAAAGTTCTGTTCTATATGATCTGGGCGACGACGCAGCATTACGCCAACGCCGCTCACGAGATCGAAAGCCTCGAGAGGGGCCGTCCGCTCGACGACGAGACATTCGAGCGCGCCAAGCGGCAGGTGGTGGGGACGATCCTGGGCGGGGTGGTGGTCAAATAGGCGCGAGGAATCGCGCGACCGGGGGATCGGCATGAAAATCCTTATCGACGTCGATCAACTCGAACGCCAAGGCGTGCTGAGCGCCGAACTTGCCGCGACGCTTCGCAAGACCGCTATTCGCGACACCGGTTCGACTGCGATCAACGCGGTGCTGGCGTTCGGCGCCACGGCGGTCGCCGTGGGCCTGCTCGCCCTGTTCCAGTCCGAGCGGCTCGGCGCCCTGCTCGGCCTTGCCTTCGTGCTGGTCGGCTATCTCGTCGAACGCGTTGCGGGGCGGCAATGGACCATACTCGGCCGGATATGGATGATAACCGGCGCACTGCTGCTGTCGGGGTCGCTCGGCTATTGGATCGGCCGGCCGATGCTCGGCCCTCTCGTGGCGGCGGCGATTTTTTTCGCGGTCGCGATCCCCGCGCAAAGTCATCTTCTCATCGCTCTGACGCCCCTGGCGCTCGCCGCCGCAATCGGCGGAAGCACGGGATATTGGGGCGCCTGCTACGAAATCGCGGTCCGCGAGCCGACGCTGACGATCGTGCTGTTCACCGCGCTCGGCTTCCTGGCCTGGCTCGTTGCGTTGAAGGGACCCCAGCAGTTCGCCGCGCTGAGCCTCACATTCGCGCGCATATGCGTCATTCTCGTCAATTTCGGCTTCTGGGTCGGGTCGCTCTGGGGCGATGCGCCCGGCGATCTCTGGCGCAATCCCTCAGGCCTGTGGAGCGAGCGCCGCCAAATCCCAGACCTCGCCTTCGCGATTGCCTGGGCGCTCGCCCTGGTCGTCGCCGGCGCCTGGGGCGCTCGCAACGGACGCCGGTTTCTGGTCAATACGGTCGCCAGCTTCGGCGCGATCCATTTTTACACGCAGTGGTTCGAACGGCTCGGCGCCGATCCCCTGTCGGTCATCGGCGCCGGAATCGTCACGATCGCGATCGGTCTCGCGATCTGGAAATACAACGCGCCGGCGCAGGCCTGAAGCGTCAGAGCCCCTCGTCCTTCAGCGCCCTATGGACGCTCGGCCGATCCATCATGCGCTCGAAATGGCCGCGGACGTTGGGCGGCAGCGGGATCTTGAGGCGCGCCGCCGACCAATAGGCGACGAAGAACAGGGCCGGATCGGCGAGCGAGAAATCTCCGACGATCCAATCCTTGCCGGCAAGCGTCTTTTCGATCAAGGCGAACCCCGCGTTCGCGATCTCCAGCCCGCGCGCCTTGATGGCGGGATGGTCGGCCTCGGCAGATGCAAAAGCGCCGGGTCGGAACACGCGCGCGAAACCCAGCCCGTGCATTGTGCCGACGATATAGTCCATCGCCTCCAGCATTCGCGCGTGCCGCTCCGCGTCGGGCGGGATCAGACGCTTTTCCGGGTGGGTGAGGCCGAGATAGACCGAGATGGCCTGAAATTCAGTGAGGACCGAGCCGTCGTCGCGCTGCAGGGCCGGAACTTTCGATTTGGGACTGATCGCAATATAGGCCGGGCTGTATTGCTCGCGTTCCGCGAAATTGACCCGGCGCAACTCGAACGGCGCGCCGATCTCCTCGAGCAACACATGGATTCCGAGGGCGCAACTGCCAGGAGAATAATAGAGTTTCATCGGGTCTCACTCTTGGGTTCGATATTCCTAGGGTTGACGGGTTCGCATGGGCGTGAAGCGGGATCTTTCGCTATCTCCCGGGATACCAATATTCCGCCTGCGGCTTGGCGCGGTCGAGCACGACGAACTGGTTGGCGAAAACTCGATAGGGATAGCTCCACTCGCCGTCCGGCCACTGCACCCGGATTTCCGCGCGCTCGGCGGTGCCCAGACCCACGTGAACCCAGCCTGCGTGACCGGACGCGTCGCCGCCGCCGATTTGGACAGTTCGCATCTGCGTGCGCGTGCCGGTCTTGACCGCGATATGGGCGCCTACCGCATTGCGGTTAGGGTTCGGCTGGGTCAGGCGGATCTCGGTCCAATTGCCCATCGGCAGCACGCCGCCGGCGCCGTCGTCGGCGCCGAGATTGCGGAACAGGCTCACCGGCGCCGCGCGGTTGACCACGAGCAGGTCGAGCTTTCCGTCCAGATTGAAATCGCTGATCAGCGCGCCGCGGCCCTGGCGGTTCATCGCGATGCCGGCCTGCGCGCCCGCTTCGGCGAACTTGCCGTTCCACTGGCCGAGCAACAGATTGTTCGGATCGAAGGCGGCAAAGTCCGGCATCTGCGCGACATTGCCTTTCGAGATGAAGAGATCGAGCAAGCCCGCATTATTGAAGTCGGCGAATTCAGAGTGCCAGCCCGTGGAGGGCCGCTTGTCGCCGCCGGCATAGGGGATGTGAGCGGTCACGCCGAGTTCGCCCGAAATGTCGCGGTAGACCGGAAATTCGCCGCGCCCGCCCTCGTCGGGGTCGAGCTTCTGCAGCTTGGTGTCGCCCATCGAAGTCAGCGCATATTGCGGATAGCCCGACCCGTCGATGTCGCCCTCGGCGATGCCCATGCCGAAGATCGAGACATGTCGCCAGCCGTCGGCGCGAGTATAAAGCTTGGGCGGTTTGCCCGGCTCGATCCGCCACATCTGCTCTTCGCCGCCGCGATAATATTGCCGGTCGTTGGAAACGCGCAGCGAAGGGACGCCCGAGCGGTTCCAGTCGGTGAACAGCATCGACAGCGCGCAGAAGCCGGGCGCGAGGGGCGTGCGCTGGGAATAGTCCGGCTTGTCGCCGGGTTGCGGGCGGTAGAGCGAATTCTCCTCACAAGTGCCCCAGGGCGAGCCGGGCGCGTTGCGGTCGACGTAATGGCCGATGGCGAGCGTCGGGAATTTCTGGCCTTTCTCCCATTCGGCGGAGAACGAAGTCGTCCAACCGGGATCGCCGTCGAAGCCCCATTCGCGATTGGCGAGGGCGAAGGTGCAGTCGGGGCCGCCCTTCAGCAGCAGGTTCTGTCCGACCCGCAGCACGAACAGATCCATATGTCCGTCGCCGTCGATGTCGATGGGATAGGCGCCGATGACGTTGTCGAGCAAGGCCGGGTCGGCGCCGATGTCGAGCGGCTTTTCCACGAATTTCAGCGGCCCGCCGGTCCGCGACGTGTTGACGAACAGTTTCGCGCGATTCTTGCCGCCGGCCAGGAAGACGCTGGGAAAGCCCGAGCCGTCGCAATCGAAAGCGGCGCCGCCGCCGCCAACGAAGAACTCCCAGGGGCCGTCGTAGGTTTGATTCAGCCCCGCCGCGGCGGCCTCTTCATGCAGGATGGGCACGTCGCCCAGCGGCTTTTGCGGGCTCTCCGCGCCGAGGGCGGGCAGGGCGCCGAGAAGCGTCAACACTGCGAGGAGAAGCGGTCTCATCAGGGCGCCTCGATCACGAGCGAGCGCAGGAAGGCGATCACGCTGTCGCGTTGGCTCTTGTCGAGGGCGAGATAGGCGTCGCGCGCAAATCGCGCTTCGCCGCCGTGCGCGGCGATGATTTCATCCAGCATCCGAAAGTCTCCGCGATGGCCATACGGCGCGGTCGATCCGACGCCCCAGAGCCTCGGCGTCAAGAAAACGTCGCGCTCGACGAATCGTTGCGCCTGCAGTTCATTGCCGAGTTCGTTGACGTCGCTGTCGACGATCAGATGGCGCTTCAGATCGCTGTACAGCGGAATAAGCCACTCGCCCTGCTCGTTTCTGGCGAGCGTCTTGGCGAACGGCAATTGCGAGAGGTCGATGGTCACGCCCTTTTTGACTTCGCCTGCGCGCAGCGTTCCCGCCATGTCATAGGGCGCGGGATCGGTGAAACTCAGCGATTTCAGCGGCAGCGTCGCCATATGGCAAGACGCGCAGCCGAGCGCGCTGAATTCCTTCGTCCCCTCCGCCGCGGCGAGGCGCCAATCTTCGGGCAGGTCCTTCTTGACGGTCGGCGGCGGCAATGTCGCCTGGAACGCGACCAGGGCGGTGACGTCGCCTGCGGTCACCGCGTCCGGCACTCCGCTTTCGTCGAAATCATGCGACCCGGTCCAGCGCACGCCGAAGCGTTCCGCCGCTTCCATGCCATGATGAACGTTGAGCGCGTTGATCGTGAATTGCCGGATCGAGGTGAACACGCCCTTGCGGCTGAACGGCCGCACGATCAGGTCGGCGTCGACGCCCTCGACGCCGTCGAGATCGACGATCCCATCCGGCTTTGCGGTGATGGCGCCGAAGCGCACGCCCTTGCTCGTCAATTCCGCGGTGACGCTGGCGCCGCCGGCGCGCGCTTGCGCCACCGCGGCGGCGCGCTCCTGTTGAAGGTCCGCCGTCATTTCGCGCGCGAGCAGCTCCACGAGACCGGCGCCGGTCAGCGCAATCGTATGGCGCTCGCTAGAGAATGAAGGGTCCGTCGAATCGAATTGCGCGGATCTCGAAGCCCTCGGAGACGAAGACGTCGGTCACAAAGTCGCCGGAGCCCCCGACGATCGGATCGTTGTGGCAGCCCGCGCAGGAATTCGAATCCGGCCCGCTCGTGCGGGTGAAGGCCGGGTTGACGCCGCTCTTGCGCTTGGTCGGCACGATCGCCTGCGTCGCCTTCGGGCGCCCCGCGCCGTCCTCGGTTGTGAACTTCGCCTTGAAAAGTTCGCGCCCCCGCTCGATCAGCGCGGGCAGAGCCGAAGGGCCGCCGGCGGCGATCGCGTCAAAGTCGAGGTGCGAATTGAAGACGCGCTCGTCCCAACTGCCAGCCGAAGCGGCGCCTACGGCGCCGAGGCAGCCCAAGGCGACCAACAAGAAGGAGCGGCCCCAATGGCCCCGGGTGCGTTCCCTCATGTCCCTCTCGTTCTCTTTGACGGCGTATTCGCGCACGGGCCGCGACCTTGTCACGAGCCCGGCGGCTCCCGCAAGTGCCCGTGAAGTTCATGCGCAATTTCTGAGTTGCGTACGTCAAAAATCATGATATAGCTGACCGCAACGAACATGGAAACGCCCTCAGGTCACCTTACCTTGAAGGATATTGCGCGCGAAGCCGGAGTCAGCGTCGCGACTATAGATCGCGTGCTGCATGGACGCAGCGGCGTTCGCGCCGAGACGGCGAGGCGCGTGCGCGAGGCCATCGCACGCCATAGCTTCCGTCCATCGATCGCCGCGGCGGAGCTCGCGCGCGGACGGGCGATGCGGTTCGCGTTCGTGATGCCGACCGGCTCGAACATCTTCATGCAGATGATCCTCGGGCAAGTCGCGGAGATGTCGGGGTGGCTGGCCGCGCGCCGGACGACGGTCGAGACCGTGGTGACGGACGTATTCAACCCTGAAATTCTGACCGAGACCCTGGAATGCCTGGCGGGCCGGTATGATGGCGTGGCTGTGGTCGCGCTGGACCATCAGAGCGTTCGGGCGGCGATCGATGATCTCGTCCAGGGCGGAACCCTGGTCGTAACGCTGGTTTCCGACGTGCCGGGCTCTCGTCGGCAGCATTATGTCGGCATCGACAACGTCGCCGCCGGACGTACGGCGGGAACCCTGGTTGGGCGCCTTGTCCGGCGTCGCCCCGGCAAAATCGGCATAATCGCGGGTTCTCAATTGCTTCGCGACCACGCGGAGCGGATTTTCGGCTTCCATCAAGTGATGGGCCTCGAGTACCCCGAATTGACCGTCCTCGGCCTCGTTGAGGGCGGCGATCAAGATTCCCTCAACGAAAACCTCATGGCGAGGTTGCTGTTAGATCATCCCGATCTTGTCGGCGTATACAACGTCGGGGCCGGGACCCCGGGCGTGGCGAAGGCGATCACCGACGCGGAGCGAGAGCGCGACATTGTTTTCATCGCGCACGATCTGACCCATTTCACGCGCCGTTGCCTTCTGCGCGGCGTCATGGACGCCGTCATATCGCAGGATCCCGGGCACGAGGCCCGGTCCGCGATTCGGGTCCTGATGTCGCTGGTTCGCAATGAACCGATTCTTGCCGAACAGGAGAAGATTCGAATCGACATCGTGATGAGGGACAATCTGCCCTGAGTTGATGGGTCAGCGGCAAATCCGCGCAGTGCGGCAAGAGGGAGCGAAAATCATTATCTCCGGCTTGACTTTGACCCTTCCCGACGGGAAGGCGGGTTGGCCTGGGAGCAAGGCATCGACGATCGCGAGAGCTTCTTGCGCCCGTCGTTCCGCGGTGACGGTTGCGGGCGCCCATCAAGAACGGCTAACGCCGTTTGCAAGTCGCGCATCAGAGCCGCGGTCAAAATTTAACCGGTCCTGACAGGACCTCAAGTGGAGGAAAGTTGATGAAATCCATGAAGACTCTTGTGATTGGCGCGACGCTGCTGGCGTCGGCGAGCGTATGGTCGATGGCCGCCATGGCCAAGGACATCGTCGTCGGCGTCTCCTGGTCGAACTTCCAGGAAGAGCGCTGGAAGACCGACGAAGCCGCGATCAAGGGCGCTCTGGCTCCTGCGGGCGCCAAGTATATTTCGGCTGACGCGCAGGGCAATCCGACCAAGCAACTCGCCGACGTCGAAAGCCTGATCTCCAAGGGCGCCAATGTCCTGATCGTTCTGGCGATGGACGCCGACGCGATCCTGCCCGCGATCAAGAAGGCGACCGACGAAGGCATTCCCGTCATCGCCTACGACCGTGAAATCGAAAGCCCCAATGTCCTCTATCTCACGTTCGACAACGTCGGCGTCGGCCGCATGATGGCCTCGGCCATTCTTAAGGCCAAGCCGGAAGGCAACTACGCCTTCATCAAGGGCGACAAGGGCGATCCGAACGCGAACTTCCTGTTCTCGGGCATCACCGAAGTGCTCAAGCCGGCGATGGACGCGGGCAAGATCAAGAACGTCGGCGAGACCTATACCGACGGCTGGAAGCCCGACAACGCCCAGAAGAACATGGAACAGATCCTGACCAAGAACAACAACAAGGTCGATGCGGTCGTCGCTGAGAACGACGGCATGGCGGGCGGCGTCGTGGCCGCGCTCACCGCGCAGGGCCTCGCCGGTTCGGTCCCGGTTTCCGGCCAGGACGGCGACCACGCCGCGATCAATCGCATCGCGCTCGGCACCCAGACCGTCTCGATCTGGAAGGACAGCCGCGATCTCGGCAAGCTCGCCGGCGAATCCGCCGTCGCTCTCGCCCAGGGCAAGAAGATGACCGACATCCCCGGCGTCAAGCCGTTCTCGGGCGGCGCCAAGCACGTCACCGTCAACGGCGTCCTGTTGACCCCGCTCGCGGTCACCAAGGACAACCTCGACGTGATCGTCGCCAAGGGCTGGATCACCAAGGACGAAGTCTGCGCCGGCGTGAAGCCGGGCTCGAACTCGTTCTGCAAGTGAGTTGACCCCGCACGTTCCTGGTGGAACAAATCGATCGAGCCGCGCCGCCTCACCGGCGGCGCGGCTTTTTCTAAAAGGATGAACAAATTCGTCGCGCGTTGGCGGGGCGGAAGTTCGAGAAAAAGGCGAGGGAGGGATCATGGCCACATCAGCGGCCCCAGGATCGATCGGCGGGGCGCCCGACGAACCGCTGTTGCGCAGGCTCATGCGCGCGACCGAGGTCGACACGCGCATGATCGGCATGATCGGCGCACTGTTGCTGATATGGGTCGGGTTCCACGCCTACACCTACATATCGAGCGGCGAAGGTCTGTTCATGACGCCGCGCAATCTCTGGAACCTGATGGTCCAAACCTCGTCGATCGCGGTCATGGCGACGGGTATGGTTCTGATCATCGTCATGCGCCACATCGATCTGTCCGTCGGGTCGATTCTCGGCTTCGTCTCGACGATCATCGGCGTTGCGCAGGTCTATTTCCTGCCCAAATATCTCGGGCTCGACAGCCCCTATATCTGGATCATCGCGGTCCTCATCGCGCTGTGCGTCGGCGCGGCGATCGGCGGCTTCCAGGGCGCGCTGGTCGCCTATTTCGGCATTCCCGCCTTCATCGTCACGCTCGGCGGCCAATTGTTCTGGCGCGGCGCGGCCTGGTGGGTGACGACCGGCGCGACCATTGCGCCGCTTGATTCGCGCTTCTCGCTGATCGGCGGCGGCGCGCGCGGTTCGATCGGCGCCACAGCGAGTTGGACGCTCGGCATTCTCGCCTGCATCGGCATCGTATTGAGCCTGTGGGCGGGCCGGCGCCGCCGCGCGCGGTTCAATTTCCCGCAGCGGCCGATGTGGGCGGAAATCACTCTGGCGATTGTCGGCGCCTTCATCGCGCTCGGCGCCACCTGGATCGTCAACGATTATCCCTGGCCCGAACGCGTGGCGGCGAAATGGGCGGCGGAAAACAATGTGCCCGTGCCCGAAGGAGGCCTGTTCATCTCCACCGGCTATGCGATCCCGGTGCTGATCGCGCTGGTCGTCGGCGCCGCTATGACGTTCCTCGCCACGCGCATGCGCTTCGGGCGCTACGTCTATGCGATCGGCGGCAATCCCGAGGCGGCGGAGCTGGCTGGCATCAACACGCGCACCATCACGGTGCTCGTGTTCGCCCTCATGGGCGCGCTTGCGGCCATATCGGCCTGCATCGATTCGGCGCGCCTCAACTCGGCGACCAACGCACTCGGCACGACCGACGAACTCTATGTCATCGCCGCGGCGGTCATCGGCGGCACCTCGCTCGCGGGCGGCATCGGCACGATCTATGGGGCGCTGATTGGCGCGGTGGTCATCCAGTCGCTGCAATCGGGCATGGTGCTGCTCGGTTTCGACTCGGCGTTCCAACAGATGGTGGTGGGCGTGGTCCTGGTCGGCGCCGTCGGCATCGACACGTTCTATCGTCGCAGCACGGCCAAGGGGTGAGTCATGGAGACCAACGCAACAACTCCCCTCGTCGAACTCAAGGACATCTCGATCGCGTTCGGCGGCATCAAGGCGGTCGACCACGCCTCGGTCGACCTTTATCCCGGCGAGGTCGTCGGCCTGCTCGGGCATAACGGCGCCGGCAAGTCTACGCTGATCAAGGTGCTCTCCGGCGCCTACAAGCGCGACGGCGGCAAGATCTACATCAATGGCGAGGAAGCCAATATCAACAATCCGCGCGACGCCAAGCACTACGGAATCGAGACGATCTATCAGACGCTCGCGCTCGCCGACAATGTCGACGCGGCCTCCAATCTCTATCTCGGCCGAGAGATCCTCACCAAATGGGGAACGCTCGACGATTCCGCGATGGAGGCGGAAGCTCGCAAGGTGATGGGGCGGCTCAACCCCAACTTCCGCCGCTTCAAAGACCCTGTGAAATCACTCTCCGGCGGCCAGCGCCAATCGGTCGCGATTGCGCGCGCAATCCATTTCAACGCGCGCATCCTGATCATGGACGAGCCGACCGCAGCGCTCGGGCCGCAAGAGACCGCGCAGGTCGGCGAGTTGATCAAGCAACTCAAGGCCGAGGGCATCGGCATTTTCCTGATCAGCCATGACATCCACGACGTTTTCGATCTGGCGGATCGCGTCGCGGTCATGAAGAACGGCCAGATGGTCGGCATCGGCAAAGTAGAGGATATGACCAAGGACGAAGTGCTGGGCATGATCATCCTGGGCAAATGCCCGCCCGGCGCGACGCCGGGCCCGGGGGCGATGGCGAGCTGAGGCAAGATCGGGGCGATAGGCTCGGTGGGCGCAAGCTTCACCGGGAATGATCAGAGCCGTCTCGCCACGGCATCCACTCGAATATCAGCGGCGTGTCTTGCGAGAATGCGCCTTCGTCTGCGGTTTCGGGCGTGTTGCCGATCGCCATTGGGCTGAAATATCGATCGTCCTGCCCCGGGTAGGCCAATTCCAGCGCTCTCCGGATGCGGGCGGTCATCGGTTCGACGGACATCGCATCAACGCTCCCTAGCCAACCGGACGCGTAGAGGCGTTCTGCCCCCGTCTCAAGAGTCGGCAATTTTCCACCCGGAACAGCGATTTTATAATTCATGTTCTCTGTGCGCTGGAAATTGCGGAAAAACACAAATTCTATGCTCGTCGATCTTTCGCGCTGTCGTAGCGCGAAAGATTGCGGCCGGCGCGCCGACCCTGGGAGGCCGAGGGCGGCCGTCGCGTCTGCCCTCGCATCTCGGCCGCACTTGGCCTATGTCGGGGTCATGAGAACAATTCAGCCCAACCCGGCCTCCTGGAACACGCCCTCCAAAAGACCGAAGCAAGACATTCCGTCCGAGGCGGCGCGCATCCAGGCGCGGCTCGCGGGGCGCAAGAAAAAGCCTGCGGAGTCCCCGTCGAGGGACGCTTCGGGCGCCGAGGCGAGGCCAGAGAAAACTTGATCCCGGGCGATAGCGACCCTTGACGGCGTCGCGTCGCTTGACTAGTGTCCCGCGACTTGTTTCGTTGAAGGAGCCCGCTGTGGGCGTTGAACTTATCGTAGGATGCGCGCCGCGAGGTGGACGGGCTTAATCCCGATCTCCACGCACCGGCGCATGACCCAGGCCCCTCGCGGGCCTTTTTTATTGCCTTGAATTCCCGGCGTCTGAACGTCGCGGACGAAGATACGAGGAGACACGCGATGGCGAAGCATATGACCGGCGCCGAAATGGTCGTCGAAGCGCTGAAGGACCAGGGGGTCGAGCATGTGTTCGGCTATCCCGGCGGCGCGGTTCTGCCGATCTACGACGCCCTGTTCGGGCAGAATAAGGTCCGGCATGTGCTGGTGCGCCATGAGCAGGGCGCGGCGCACGCCGCCGAAGGCTATGCGCGCTCGACCGGCAAGGTCGGCGTTCTCCTGGTGACATCGGGCCCCGGCGCGACCAACGCCATCACAGGGCTCACCGACGCTCTGATGGATTCGATCCCTTTGATTTGCATCACCGGCCAGGTGCCGACCCATCTGATCGGCTCGGACGCGTTCCAGGAATGCGACACGACCGGCATCACGCGCAATTGCACCAAGCACAATTACCTCGTGCGCCGCGTCGAGGATCTCCCGCGAATCCTGCACGAAGCCTTCTATGTCGCCTCGAACGGGCGTCCGGGCCCCGTCGTCATCGACATTCCCAAGGACGTGCAGTTCGCCAGCGGGCCCTACACCTTCCAGCGCAACATCCAGCACAAGACCTATCAGCCGAAGTTGAAGGGCGACGTCGACAAGATCAAGCATGCGGTCGAGATGATGGCGAAGGCGAAGAAGCCGATCTTCTATACCGGCGGCGGCGTGATCAACTCCGGCCCGAACGCTTCTACCCTGCTGCGCGAGCTCGTCCGGCTGACCGGTTTTCCGATCACCTCAACGCTGATGGGATTGGGCGCCTATCCCGCCGCCGACAAGCAGTGGCTCGGCATGCTCGGCATGCACGGCTCGTTCGAAGCCAATAATGCGATGCACGATTGCGATCTGATGATCTGCGTCGGCGCGCGCTTCGACGACCGCATCACCGGACGTCTGGACGCGTTCTCGCCGCACAGCAAGAAAATCCACATCGACATCGATCCGTCTTCGATCAACAAGAACGTCAAGGTCGATCTCGGCATTCTCGGCGATTGCGCGCATGTGCTCGAGGATATGGTGCGGCTCTGGCGCGCCGACGCCCTGCGGCCGGATGCGGCTTCCCTCGCCAAATGGTGGGAGACGATCGAACACTGGCGCAAGCGCAACTCGTTCGGCTTCCGCAACTCTAAGGAGACAATCAAGCCGCAGCATGCGATCAAGCGTCTTTATGAGCTGACCAAGACGCGGGACGTTTATATCACGACCGAAGTCGGCCAGCATCAGATGTGGGCCGCGCAGCACTACCACTTCGAAGAGCCGAACCGCTGGATGACGTCGGGCGGATTGGGCACAATGGGTTACGGCCTGCCGGCCGCGATCGGCGCCCAGCTCGCCCATCCCAAGTCGCTGGTGATCGATATCGCAGGCGAAGCCTCGATCCTGATGAACATTCAGGAAATGTCGACGGCGATCCAGTATCGCCTGCCGGTCAAAATCTTCATCTTGAACAACCAATATATGGGGATGGTGCGCCAGTGGCAGGAACTGCTGCATGGCGGGCGTTATTCCGAGAGCTACACGGATTCGCTGCCCGATTTCGTCAAGCTCGCCGAAGCCTATGGCGCGCACGGCATCCGCTGCTCCGATCCGGCCAAGCTCGACGAGGCCATCATGGAAATGATCGAGACGCCGAAGCCCGTGATCTTCGATTGCCTTGTCGATCAGAAGGAAAACTGTTTCCCGATGATCCCGTCGGGCAAGGCGCATAACGAAATGCTGCTCGCCGAACTCGGCGACGACGCCGGCGTCGAACTCGGCTCCGTCATCGACGAAAAGGGCAAGATGCTGGTCTGACGGCCATCCAGTCGGAAGGCGCACATGTTCAGCCTGTCCCAACTGCGCACGGCCCAGGAGGTCGTGTACTCAGCGCTGCGGCCGACGCCGGCCCTGGCGTGGCCTTTGATTGCGCGCCGTTTGGGGGCGGATGTCATGGTCAAACACGAGAACCACAACCCGACCGGCGCCTTCAAGGTGCGGGGCGGGCTGACCTATGTCGACGCGCTGAAGCGGCGCTCGCCGAGCGCGACCGGAATGATCTCCGCGACGCGCGGCAATCACGGCCAAAGCCTCGCGTTTGCCGGGCGGCGCGCCGGCCTCTTCGTGAAAATCTACGCCCCGCGCGGCAATTCGGTCGAGAAGAACGCGGCGATGCGTGGGCTCGGCGCTGAACTCGTCGAGCACGGCGCCGACTTTCAGGAAGCGCGCGAGGAGGCGATGCGGATCGCCGCCTCGAGCGGGGTCGAAGCGGTCCCCTCGTTCCACCGCGATCTCGTGTTCGGGGTGTCGACCTATGCGCTCGAACTCCTGAGCGACCATCCCGACCTCGACGTGATCTATGTCCCGATCGGGCAGGGCTCGGGCGTGTGCGGCTGCATCGCGGCGCGAGATGCGCTCGGTCTGAAGACGGAAATCGTCGGCGTACAGTCCACCGAGGCGCCTGCATATGCGCTGTCCGCGGCGGCGGGACGAGTGGTGACCACGGACAGCGCCGACACTCGGGCCGACGGCATGGCGACGCGCGTCCCCGACGAGGAAGCGGTGGAACTCATCCGCAAGGGGGTCGCGCGGATCGCGCTGGTCGACGACGCCGCGATCGCCGAGGCGATCCGCGTTTATTGGACGGACACGCACAATCTCGCCGAGGGGGCGGGCGCTGCGCCGCTCGCGGCGGCGATCCAGGAAAGACAAAGACTGGCCGGCAGCAAGGTCGGCCTCATCCTTTCCGGGGGCAATATCGATTTCGATCTCTTCAAACGCTGGGTTGTCGGCGCCGCCGACGCCGGCCGCACGTGATGTCTGGTTTCGACTCGAGGATATGATTTATGAGCAAGACCGCCTATCCGCCTTCGCCCTATTCCTCGCCTTTGGGCAAGGCCAACGCCGAGAGCCATACGCTTTCCGTCCTCGTCGACAACGAGCCTGGCGTGCTCGCGCGCGTCGTCGGGCTGTTCTCTGCGCGCTCGTTCAACATCGAGAGCCTGACGGTCGCCGAGGTCGCGCATGAGACGCATCTCTCGCGCATCACCATTGTCACCTCGGGCACGCCCGAAGTGATCGAACAGGTTCGCCACCAATTGGAGCGGCTGGTTCCCGTCCATTCCGTCACCGACCTGACGCTGTCGACGCGCGCGATCGAGCGCGAACTCGCGATGGTGAAAGTGCGCGGCAAGGGCGACAATCGCGTCGAGGCTCTGCAACTGGCCGAAGCGTTCCGCGCCAAGGTGATCGACGCCACAACCGAGAGCTTCATCTTCGAGATCACGGGCGCGCCGCGCAAGATCGACGATTTCGTCGCGCTGATGCTGCCGATCGGCCTCGTCGAGGTCTCGCGCACGGGCGTCGCCGCAATCTCGCGCGGCCCGGAGCCGATCTGAGGTCCTCAAAATGCGATCGCCGATCCCGAGGGTTCAGCGCGGCGATCGCGGAATGGCCAGCCTCGGCGAGACCGGCGTCAGTTTTTGCCCGATCTCTGGGCAAAAGCTCTCGCCTTTTTTGTTCGGTCTGGGCTAGAAAGCCCTCATGTCCGAACCGGCCAGCGATTCCTATGACTACGTCATCGTCGGCGCAGGATCGGCGGGTTGCGTGCTCGCCAACCGCTTGAGCGAGGACGCTCGAAACCGCGTGATCGTGCTGGAATATGGCGGCTCGGACCGGTCGATCTTCATCCAGATGCCCGCCGCGCTTTCCATCCCCATGAACATGAAGAAGTTCAATTGGGGCTATCAAAGCGAGCCGGAACCCAATCTAGGGGGTCGAAGGTTGGCTTGCCCGCGCGGCAAGGCGCTCGGCGGTTCGTCCTCGATCAACGGCCTCGTCTATGTCCGCGGCCATCCGCTTGACTTCGACCGCTGGGAGCAGGAGGGCGCGCGTGGCTGGGGGTATCGCCATGTGCTGCCGTATTTCCGGCGCGCGGAAGGCTGGCGCGCGGGCGCCGACCTCTACCGCGGCGTCGACGGCCCGCTCGCGACGCGCCGCGGCGCGCGTCGCAATCCGCTCTATGACACATTCATCGAGGCGGGCCGGCAAGCGGGCTACGCCGTCAGCGACGATCTCAACGGCGCCTATCCCGAAGGCTTCGGCCGCTTCGACATGACCGTGAAGAACGGCGTGCGCTGGTCGGCCGCGAACGCCTATCTCCGGCCCGCGATGTCAGCGCGCCGAATCTGACGGTTGTCACCCATGCGCTGGCCACTCGCGTCGCATTCGAAGGCCGGCGCGCGATCGGCGTGCATTACGAGCGCTCGGGACGCAGGCATTTCGTGCGGGCGCTACGCGAAGTCATTCTCGCCGGCGGAGCGATCAATTCGCCGCAATTGCTGAAACTCTCCGGCGTCGGTCCCGAAGCGGAATTGCGCAAGCTCGGCATCGAGGTCGTGCGCTCGCTGCCCGGCGTCGGCGAGAATTTGCAAGACCATCTCGAATTCTATTTCCAGATCGCCTCGAAGAAGCCGATCACGCTCTACGGCAAGACCGGGCTGCTCTCCCGCGCGCTCATCGGGCTGAACTGGCTGATGCGCGACCACGGCGACGGCGCGACCAATCATTTCGAGGCGGGCGGCTTCATCCGCTCGCAGGCGGGAGTGGCGCATCCCGACATCCAGTTTCATTTCCTGCCGCTCGCGGTGAGCTACGACGGCGCGAGTCTGGCGAGCGAGCACGGGTTTCAGGCCCATGTCGGGCCGTTGCGGTCGAAAAGCCGCGGATCGATCCGTCTCGCCTCCGCCGACCCGCGTGAAGCGCCGCCGCATCCGCTTCAACTACATGAGCCATCCCGACGACTGGATCGAAATGCGCGCCTGCGTCCGGCTGACGCGCGAAATCTTCGCGCAACCCGCGTTCGATCCCTATCGCGGGCGCGAAATCCAGCCTGGCGCCGAATGTGTCGACGATTCCGACATCGACGCCTTCGTGCGGGACAAGGTCGAGAGCGCCTATCATCCGTGCGGAGCTTGCAAAATGGGGTCGCCCGAGGACCCGATGGCGGTCGTGGACGAACAAACCCGCGTGATCGGCCTCGAGGGCCTGCGCGTCGTCGATTCCTCGATCATGCCTTCGATCACCTCGGGCAATCTGAACGCGCCCACGATCATGATCGGGGAGAAGGCGGCCGACCAGATCCTCGGCCGCGATCCCTTGCCCGCCTCGAATGCGCCGTTCTATGGCGCGGAGAATTGGCGGGAGGCGCAGCGGTGAGCTCCCGGCGCGGCGCGCCTGTGTCGGCGAGGGTCGCGCGAGACGACAGGCCGAGACTTACGGACCGGCCGGCCTCAGCGGGGCGAGCCGCAAGAACTGCAGATTTGGCGCGTCGCCAGACGGCCTTGGTTCCCGCGCCGAAATTTTGCGGGTTCAAATCTTTCGTGATGTAGCGCAGTCTCTCGAGCCGGATTTTGGAGGAATCGCCCCATGTCGTCCACGCCTGCCGCCGATGGCTCTGCGACGGAGCCGCGCCGGGGCCGCGAAGCGAGACGCGCCGCGCGCGCGAAGCGCGGCCATGCGTCGATCCCCTATATCACGCGCGCGATTCCGACGACCGAGATCCTGAGCGAGGAGGGCCTCGCGATCATCGAGCGCAATGCGGAGACGTTGTTGCAGGAGGTGGGCGTCGAGTTTCGCGAATACCCCGTCGCGCTGGCGCGGTTTCGCGAGGCGGGCTGCGACATCAAGGGCGAACGCGTGCGGTTTCCTCGCGGGCTCGCGCGCAAGCTCTGCGCGACGGCGCCCTCGCCGTTACGTCCAGCATGCGCGCAATCCCGAGCGCAACGTCTGATCGGCGGCGACGCCACGGTGTTCGCGCCCAATTACGGCTCGCCGTTCGTCCATGACCTCGACAAGCGGCCGGCGTTACGGCACGATCGAGGATTTCCAGCAATTTCGTGAAGCTCGCCTATCTCACGCCCTATCATCCACCATTCCGGCGGCACGGTCTGCGAGCCCGTCGATCTGCCCGTCAACAAGCGGCATTTCGAGATGGTCTATGCGCATATGCGCTATTCCGACAAGCCGTTCATGGGCTCGGTGACGCAGGCCGGAGCGCGCCGAGGATACGGTCGCGATGTGCGAGATCCTGTTCGGCGAAGGAATTCGTCGCCGAGCACACGGTCTGCACCAGCCTCATCAACGCCAATTCGCCGCTGGTTTGGGATTCGACGATGCTCGGCGCGGCGGAGGTCTATGCCCGCGCCAACCAGGCCTGCATCATCACGCCGTTCATTCTGTCCGGCGCAATGAGCCCGGTCAGCGTCGCCGGCACGCTGACGCAGGTGCTCGCCGAAGTGATGGCGGGAACGGCGTTCTGCCAACTCGCGCGTCCTGGCGCTCCGGTCGTCTTCGGAACCTTCGTGTCGACGCTCTCGATGCAATCGGGCGCGCCGACCTTCGGCACGCCGGAGGCCGCGCTGGCGATTTACGGCGCCGGGCAGCTCGCGCGCCGCATGAACATGCCGTTCCGCACCGGCGGCTCGCTGTGCGCCTCGAAAATCCCGGACGCGCAGGCCGCCTACGAAAGCGCGCAGACGCTGCTCCCCACCATGTTTGCTGGCGCGAATTTCGTACTGCACGCGGCGGGCTGGCTCGAGGGCGGACTTTCGGCGTCCTACGAGAAATTTGTTCTGGATTTCGATCAGCTCGGCGCGATGCATGTGCTTGCCAAGGGCATCGACCTCAGCGAGAACGGGCAGGCGATGGAGGCCTTTTCGCAGGTCGAGCCCGGCGGACATTTCCTCGGCTGCGCGCATACGCAGGCCAATTTCGAATCCGCGTTCTATCGCTCCGAACGTCGCCGACAACAATTCGGTCGAGCAATGGCAGGAGGAAGGCTCGAAGGACGCGGCCCTGCGCGCCAACGCCATCTGGAAACAGATGCTCAGCGAATACGAGCCGCCGCCGATCGATCCCGGCGTCGACGAAGCGCTGCGCGACTTTATCGACCGGCGCAAGGCTTCGATGCCGGACGCGAATTATTGAGTCTCCCCGACTCCCGCCGGCGGGAAAAGGGGTTTTATTTGGGGGGTCCATGCGCACGCATGCAAGAGCGGTCGTGATCGGCGGAGGCGTTGTCGGCGTATCCACGCTCTATCATCTGGCCAAGAAGGGCTGGAGCGATAGCGTTCTGATCGAGCGCAAGGAACTGACCTCCGGCTCGACCTGGCACGCCGCCGGCCTGCTGCCGTTGTTCAACCTTTCCTACTCGGTCGGGCAGATCCACAAATATTCGGTCGCTCTCTACAAGACGCTCGGCGCTGAGACCGGGCTCGACGTCGGCTTGCGCCAGGTCTCCAACATCCGCCTCGCTCGCACGCGGGATCGCCTCGACGAGTACAAATATTATGCCGGCGTCGCCGCGACGATCGGGGGCGTCGAGGTCGAATTCCTGACCCCGGGCCAGGTCAAGCGAAATCTGGCCGCTGTGCGAGACGGAGGGTCTGATCGGCGCCATCCGGCATCCTCAGGACGGCTATATCCAGCCCGCCGACCTCACCCAGGCGCTTGCGCGCGGCGCCCGCGATCGCGGCGCGGAAATCAACCGCCAGACCGTCGTCGTCGCGATCGAGCGCACGCGCTCGCGGCGAATGGAAGGTCGTCACCGACAAGGGCGAGATCACCTGCGAGCACGTGGTCTCGGCGACCGGCAATTTCGCGCGCCAGACCGGCCGCATGGTCGGGCTCAACGTGCCGGTCATTCCGGTGCAGCATCAATACATCGTCACCGAGCCGCATCCCGCGATCCTGGAGCGGCGCGCGCAAGGGCCTGCCCGAGATGGGCGTGCTGCGCGAGTCCGATTCCTCCTGGTACATGCGCGAGGAGGCGGGCGGCCTGCTGCTCGGGCCTTACGAGGTCGGCGCGCCCGCCTGCTACGTCGACGGTCCCTCGGCGGACAGCGAATACGAATTGTTCCAGGAAGACCTCGAGCGGCTCGGGCCGCTACATCGAGACCGCGATCGCGCGCGTGCCCGCCTTCGGCGAAGTCGGCATCAAGAAGGTCTACAACGGCGCCATCGCCTATACGCCCGACGGTTCGCCGATCGTCGGTCCCGCGCCGGGCCTGAGGAATTTCTGGCTCAACGAAGGCCATTCTTTCGGCGTCACCGCCGCAGGCGGCGCCGGCTGGCAGCTCGCCGAATGGATCGTCGAGGGCGAGCCGACCATCGACATGCTCGGCGTCGATCCGCGCCGCTTCGGCCCCTATGCGCAGGCGGGCTATCTCAGGGAGAAGAACGAGGAGGCCTACGCCAAGGTCTTCACCGTGCATTATCCCAACGAGGAGCGCGACGCGGCGCGCCCGTTGCGCCAGACGCCCTGCTACGACCGCATGAAGGCGCTGGGGGCGGTGTTCGGCTCGGTCTATGGCTGGGAGCGGCCTAACTTCTTCGCGCCGCTAGGCTATGGCCTCAGCGAAGCCGATCTCGGCAAGCCCGACGTGCTGCTCAACGAAAACCATCCGAAGATACGACCGGGCGAGCGCCCGCGCGAGAAATGGAGCTTCCGCCGCTCCAACGATTTCGAATTCATCGGCGCCGAATGCCGCAACGTGCATGAGAACGTCGGCCTGCAGGACATGTCGGCGTTCGCCAAGTTCGAGGTCTCGGGTCCGGGCGCGGAGGCCTGGCTCGACTCGATCCTCACCAACAAGATCCCGAAAGCGCTCGGGCGCGTGTGACGCTGACCTATCTGCTCACCCGTCGCGGCGGCGTGCGCGCCGAATTCACGCTGACGCGGCTCGGGCCGGAGCGCTTCTATCTCGTCTCGGCGGGCGCGCTGGAAAGCGCACGATTTCGATGCGCTGACGAAGCTCGCGCCGCAGCGACGGCGGCGTCAGGCATCGACAAGGTGACGACGCAATATGGCGTGCTGGTGCTCGCCGGCCCGCGCTCGCGCGAAGTGCTCGCGAAGGTCGCCGACATCGACGTCTCCAGCAAAGCCTTCCCGTGGCTGACCGCGCGGCCGATCTCGGTCGGCGCCGCGGGCGCGCTCGCGCTGCGGGTCAATTTCGTCGGCGAACTCGGCTACGAGATCCACCATCCGATCGAGATGCAGAACTACATCTTCGACCAATTGATGGCGGCGGGCGCCGAGTTCGACATCAAGCCGTTCGGCATCAGGGCGATGGATTCGCTCCGGCTCGAGAAGTCCTACAAGCTGGTCGGGCGCGAGCTCTCGATCGAATATGCGGCGCTCGAATCCGGGCTCGATCGTTTCGTCGATCTGACCAAGGGCGACTTCCTCGGGCGCGACGCGCTCCTCGCCTGGCAGCGCCAAGGGCTTCGCCAACCGGCTGGTTACGCTCGAGCTTCACGGCGTCGTCGACGCCGACGCGCGCGGTTCGGAGCCGGTCAGCCTGGGCGGCGTCTCGATCGGGCGCACCACCTCGGGCGGCTATGGCTGGCGGACGGGCAAGTCGCTGGCGCTCGCCATGGTCAAGCCGGAGTTTTCCGCGGTCGGAACCGAGGTCGAGATTTCCGTCCTCGGCGAGCCGCAGGCGGGCCGTCGTGGTCGCGGACAGCCCCTATGACGCCTCGAATGCGGCCCTGCGAGGGTAGGGCGCGGCCGGAATTTGCGCGCCCCAAATCGACCCGCTAGAAGAGCGCGCCCCTTCTCCCGGAGCGACCATGACCGAGACGCCGCAAGCCAATCCGCAGGAACAGGCCGAAATCCTGATGCAGGCGCTGCCGCATATGCTGCGTTACGACGAAGCGACGATCGTCGTGAAATACGGCGGCCATGCGATGGGGGATGAGGCCAAGGAGCGCGATTTCGCCCGCGACATGGTTCTGCTCGAGCAGTCCGGCGTGAACCCGGTGGTCGTCCATGGCGGCGGACCGCAGATCGGCGCGATGCTGAAAAAGCTCGGGATCGAGTCGCGCTTCTCCCAGGGTTTGCGGGTCACCGACAAGCCGACGGTCGAGATCGTCGAAATGGTGCTTGCCGGCTCGATCAACAAGCAACTCGTGGGCGCCATCAATGCGCAGGGCGGACGCGCCGTCGGCCTGTGCGGCAAGGACGGCAATATGGTGACCGCGCGCAAGGTCTCGCGACCGCCCGGTCCGGGCGGCGACCACGAGGATTATGTCGACCTCGGTTTCGTCGGCGAACCCGACAAGATCGACATGACGGTGCTCGAACAGATCCTCGGGCGCGACCTCATACCCGTATTGGCGCCGGTGGCGCAGGGCGCGGACGGGCAGACCTATAACGTCAACGCCGACACCTTCGCCGGCGCCGTCGCGGGCGCGCTCAAGGCCAAGCGGCTGCTGTTCCTGACGGATGTGTCCGGCGTGCTCGACAAGGAGAAGAAGCTGATCAAGCATCTCAGGATCGATCAGATCCACGCCCTGATTGCGGACGGAACCATAACCGGCGGCATGATCCCGAAGGTCGAGACCTGCATCTATGCGGTCGAGCGCGGCGTCGAGGGCGTCGTGATTCTCGACGGCAAGATCCCCCATGCCGTGTTGATCGAACTCTTGACCGATCACGGCGCGGGCACCTTGATCACGCGGTGATGATGCGAATCCTCGCCATCGACACGTCCAGCGGCGCCTGCTCGGTCGCCATTTACGACGCCGAGACCCGCCAGACGCTCGCCGCCGAGAGCCAGGTCATGGCTCACGGTCACGCCGAGGCGCTGGCCCCGATGGTCGAGCGGCTAATGGCCGGCGTCGAAGGCGGGTTCGCCTCGCTCGATCGCATGGCGGTCTGTGTAGGGCCAGGCTCGTTCACCGGCATTCGCATCGGGCTCGCCATGGCGCGCGCGATGGGGCTCGCGCTCGAGGTCCCGGTCGTGGGCGTTTCCGCCTTCGCGGCCTTTGCCGGCCCGCTGCTCGCCGACCTCAAGCCCGGCGTGATCGCCGCGGTGATCGACGCCAAGCATGGGCAAGTCTACTTCCAACTGTTCGAGTCCGGCGGGCGCCCGCTGTTCGCGCCGCGCGTAGCGAAACTGCGCGACGCCGTGCGCGCGATCGGCGGAGGACCGGCCCGCCTGGCCGGCAACGCCGCGGCTCTGATGGCCGAGGAGGCGCAGCGCGGCGGAGTCGAATTCGACGCGTCCGAAGGCGCGGCCTATCCCGACATCGTCGCCATTGCGCGCATGGGGGCCGTCGCGGATCCCGACGCCTCGCCCGCGCGGCCGCTCTATGTCAAAGCCCCCGACGCGCATCCCTCCCAGGGCGACGCCGTCGCCCGCCTCGACGGTTGAGCGGGCGAAGCGATGGCCTTCTGGCAGCGAAGGCACATGCCCTCGATCCTGCGGCCGCTTCGGACCGAACACGCCGAGGAATGCGCGCCGATCCATGCCGGCGGCTTCGCCCATCCCTGGTCGGCGGAAGAATTCGCGGCGCTGCTGGCGAGCCCTTCTGCGGTCGGAACTGCAGCGCTCGATCCCGCGACTTTTCGCCTTCGCGGCTTTGCGCTTTCGCGGCAGGCTGGCGATGAAGCGGAAATTCTGACGATTGCGGTCGACCCGGCCTGGCGCAAGCGCGGGGTGGGGCGCGAAATGCTCGGCGCGCATCTGCGACAGATGGCGCTCGCCGGCGCTAAGAAGATTTTTCTTGAGGTCGACGCCGACAATGTGGCGGCGATCGCGCTTTATCAGCGCTTTCAATTCGTCAAGGTCGGCGAGCGGGCGGGGTATTACCGCCGACGCGACGGCAAGCTGGCGACGGCGATCGTCATGCGCAAGGATCTCGCGTGAGCTCGCAGGTCCGGCTGCGGCGGGGCTTGGGAAGATGAGCGCAGCGCGCGTAGGGCCGGGTCTGATCGCGGCTGGGTTGTTCCTCGCCGTGCTCGGACCGCCCCGCCGGATCGCGCAGCGCCTGGGATCGCGCTTCGGGCGGTGGGCGCCGGTCGCCTTTCATCGCCTGCTCTGCTTCATTCTGCGGGCGCATGTCGTCAGAATCGGCGAACCGAGCGTCGCCGCCCCCCGGCTGATCGTCGCCAATCACGTTTCCTGGCTCGACATCCCGGTCCTGGGGACGATCGAGCCGATGACCTTTTTGGCCAAGAAGGAGGTCGGCAGACCATTCCTCGGCCGCGAGGTCGCCGGGTTGCAGGGGGTCGTCTACGTCGACCGGCAGCGTAGGCGGCTCATCCCCAAGGTCAATTCGGACATGGCCCGCGCCATGCGGGCGGGCGAACCCGTCGTCCTGTTCGCGGAGGCGACGACGGGCGACGGCAATCGGCTGCTGCGCTTCCGCTCCTCGCATTTCCAGGCGATCTGCGACCTCGCCCAGACGGACGGCGGCGGGGCGGCGATTCAGCCGGTTTTCCTGCATTACCACAGGCTCTCCGGCCTCGTCCTGGGGCGGCGAGACCGGCCGGTGGTCGCCTGGTACGGCGAAATGACGTTCTTCCCTCACCTGCTCAGGTACCTCGGCGCAGGCGGCGTGAACTGCCAGGTGTTTTACGGAGAGCCAATCCGGGTCGAAGCCGGCAGCGATCGCAAACAGCTGGCTCGGGCGACGGAGCAGGCGGTGCGCCGGCTCGGCCAGCGGGCCCGCGAGGCCGAATTGCAGCGATCGAGAACGCCTATTCCTGCCGCGCCCGAAACGGGTTAGAAGAGTGTGATTTCCCGTTCGGAGCCCCTTTTTTGTCCAGAATGACCTCGCCCGCAGACGCGGCGAACGAGAGTGTGGCGCTGAAAGCGGCGCCCACCCGTCGAGTGTTCATCAAGTCCTTCGGATGTCAGATGAACGTCTACGACTCCCAGCGCATGGCGGACGTTGCGGGACAAGAAGGCTACGAGGAAACGACGGCGATCGAGGACGCGGACCTCGTCGTGCTGAACACCTGCCACATCCGCGAGCGCGCCTCGGAAAAAATCTATTCCGAACTCGGGAAAATCCGCGAACTGAAGCAGGAGCGCGCTGCAGCGGGGCGAAAGACGACCCTTGTGGTCGCCGGTTGCGTCGCCCAGGCCGAGGGCCGCGAAATCCTGCGCCGCCAGCCGGCCGTTGACCTCGTCGTCGGGCCACAAAATTACCATCGCCTGCCCGAGCTTCTGATCGCCGTGGGCCAGGGCATGGGCGTCGTCGACACGGAATTTCCGCTCGAAGACAAGTTCGACCATCTGCCGCCCGCTTCGGCCGAAGCGATCCGTTCGCGAGGCGTCAGCGCCTTCGTGACGGTTCAGGAGGGTTGCGACAAGTTCTGCTCGTTCTGCGTCGTGCCTTACACGCGTGGCGCGGAAAGCTCCCGGCCTGCCGCCAGAATCCTCGCCGAGATCGAGCAACTGGCCCGCGGCGGGGCGCGTGAATTCACGCTGCTCGGCCAGAACGTCAACGCCTATCACGGACTTGACGCGCGGGGCCAAGACGTCAGTCTAGCCGATCTGATTTCCCGGGCGGCCCATGTTCCCGGCGTGCGGCGCCTGCGCTACGCGACCTCGCATCCCAACGACATGCGCGAGGATCTCATTCGCGCGCATGGCGAAATCGACGCCTTGGCGCCATATCTGCATTTGCCGATCCAGTCAGGCTCGGATCGGATCCTGGAGGCGATGAACCGCAGGCACACGGCGCGCGAATATCTCGAGACGGTCGCCCGGGTGCGGCGCGCGCGTCCAGACATCGCGCTCTCCTCCGACTTCATCGTCGGATTTCCCGGCGAGAGCGACGCCGATTTCGCCGCGACGCTGGGCCTCGTGCGCGAGGTGGGCTTCGCCTCGGCTTTTGCGTTCAAATACTCGTCGCGGCCGGGAACGCCGGCGGCCGAATCCGCCGAGCAGGTCGCGGCGGAGGTCAAGGCGGAGCGCCTGGCGATTCTCCAGGCTTTGCTGGAATCGCAGAGGCAGGCCTTCAATCGCGCCAGCGTAGGGCGTCGTTTCACGGTGGTTTTCGACAAACCCGGCCGGCACGAGGGCCAGTTCATCGGGCGTTCGCCTTATATGCAGTCGGTCAACGCGGTCGTGGACCCTGCTCGCTTGGGCGAACTGGTCGAGGTGGAGGTCACGGGCGTCAAGCCGAATTCGTTGACCGCGCGCGTTGTCGCGTCCGCGTCATGATTTGTGGGTGTGTTTCTCGTCGAATTTTCTAGGAGGCTGCGAATTTGAAAGCTCAGGACCACACGTTGCCGAGAACCGCCGGTCCCCGTCGCGAGAGCGAAAAGCGAGACGCCCAACCCAACGAAATCGCGCTCGCCTTCGACGACAATCGCCTCGCCTCGATCGTGTTCGGTCACTACGACCAGAACATCGCCCGCATCGAGCGACGGCTGGGCGTCAGCGCGAACGCCAACGGCAACCAGATCCTGATCCGAGGTCCCCGGGAAGCCAGCGAACAGGCTCGGCGCGTCTTCGAGATGCTTTATGAGCGCGCAAAGCTGGGACAGGGCGCCGAGGAGGGCGACGTCGAGGGCGCAATCGAGGAGACCTCCTATCAAGGCAGCCTGTTTCCGAGCGAATTCGAGGGCGTGCGCGACTCCTTCGGCCATATCAAGACGCGTCGCCGCGGCGTCGTCCGCGCCCGCAACGCCGCGCAGGACCGCTATCTCCACGAATTGCGCAACCACGAACTCGTCTTCGCCGAAGGGCCCGCCGGCACCGGCAAGACGTGGCTCGCGGTCGGTCACGCCGTGTCGCTGCTCGAGCAGGGGATCGTCGAGCGTCTCGTTCTGTCTCGTCCCGCGGTCGAGGCGGGCGAGCGGCTCGGATTCCTGCCCGGCGACATGAAGGACAAAGTCGACCCCTATCTCAGGCCGATCTATGACGCGCTTTACGATTTCATGGAGGGACGGGTCGTCGAGCGCGGCATCCAGACCGGCATGATCGAGATCGCGCCGCTGGCCTTCATGCGCGGGCGCACGCTCTCCAAGGCGGCGATCCTGCTCGACGAGGCGCAGAACGCGACCGCGATGCAAATGAAGATGTTTCTCACGCGCCTGGGCGAGGGCTCGCGCATGATGATCAACGGCGATCCGACCCAGACCGACCTCGCGCCCGGCCAGATTTCCGGACTGAGCGAGGCTATCGACCTCCTGGCCGGACTCGACCGCGTGGGACATGTCCGCTTCCGTCACGGCGACGTCGTGCGGCATGAACTCGTGCGGCAGATCGTCGAGGCTTACGAGAACGCGAAGCCCAAGACGCCCCCGCTCGCGCGGTCCGGCTCGTTGCGATGAGCCTGCGCGTCGAGTTCGTGGAGACGACGCGTCGCTGGCGCGCCGCCTTGCCGGCGCGCTCGCTCGCTCGCCAGGCAATCGCCGCGGCGTTGAACGAGAGCGGCGTAAAGCTGCGGAGCGGCGCCGAGGTCACCGTGCACCTGATCGACGATGCGCAGATCAGGGCGCTTAACCTGCAATGGCGAGGGAAGGACGCGGCCACAAACGTGCTTTCGTTTCCTGCGGTGGAGCCGGCGCGTATCAGGGAGGCCAAGCTTTTAGGCGACGTCTTCGTCGCCTTCGAGACGGTTGCCCGCGAAGCGGACGAGGAGGGTAAGTCGCTTTCCGATCACTTCCGCCATCTCGCTATCCACGGCTTCCTGCATCTTCTCGGTTACGATCATATCGAGGATGCGGAGGCCGAGGCGATGGAGGCCCTGGAAACGAGGGCGCTCGCGCGCCTCGGCGTCGCCGATCCCTATGCCGAGCGCGAGCTCGTGGAAACGGCGCCGTGAGCGAATTCGAAAAACCGGACGAAAAGTCCAACCGGGAAGGCCACGGCCTGTTCGAGCGCCTGCGCGGCTTGCTGGGCCTGGGCGCCGGTTCCGTGCGCGACGACATCGAAGATGCGCTCGAGGACGCGGGCACCAACGCCGACTTCACGCCGCAAGAGCGCGCAATCCTCAAGAACGTGCTTGCCTTGCACGACGTTCGCGTCGCCGACGTCATGGTGCCGCGCGCGGACATCATCGCCGTCGCCAGCACGACGCCGCTGAGCGAAGTGCTGTCGTTGTTCCGCACCGCTGGTCATTCCCGCCTTCCCGTGTTCGGCGAGACGCTCGACGATCCCCATGGCATGATCCATATCCGCGACTTCGTCGATTTTCTCGCCTCCGAGCCGAAGTTCGGACTGGCGCCGGCGGGATCTCAAAGCGCGCGGCACGAACGTCCGTCCGGCGTGGACGTCGGCATGGGGATGTCGCTGGCGGCGGCGGCGATTCTTCGGCCGGTGCTATATGCGCCGCCCTCGATGCCCGCGCTCGATCTCCTGCTGAAAATGCAGACTTCGCGCACGCATATGGCCCTCGTCATTGACGAATATGGCGGCACCGACGGGCTTGTCTCGATCGAGGACGTGGTCGAGGCGATCGTCGGCGACATCGAGGACGAGCATGACGAGGCCGAGCGCCCCAAGGTCGCTTCCGGTCCCGACGGGACCTTTTTTGTTGAAGGCCGTGCGCCGCTGGATGAAGTTTCCGCCGCCGTCGGTTTCGATTTCGCCGCGCACGCCGACGCCGATGATGTCGATACCATCGGCGGCCTCATCACCGCTGTCGCCGGACGCGTTCCTGTGCGCGGCGAGATCATTTCGGGGCTCGGCGATTTCGAATTCGAAGTGCTCGACGCTGACGCGCGACGGGTCAAGCGCCTTAAGATCCATAGGCGCGCCGGTCCGCAAGCGACGAAACCCGTCCAACCAGATGCGCCGGACGAAAAGGCCGCGCCGGCCCGAATCCCGCCCACCGAGGGCTCCGACTGAGGCCGCCTTCGAATTTGCACGGCATCCGGGTTATGGTGCAGGCGCTGATTCGCTGAAACGGAACGTACGAATTGTCATCTCTCGCCTCGACGCCAGGGCCGAACGCGGGATCGATCGCCGCTCTGGCCCCCGGCGTGATCTTGGCTTGGGGCTGGCCGCGCCGACTGATCGCGCTCGGCTCGGGCGCTTTCGGCGCGCTGGCGATGCCGCCGTTCGATTTCGCGCCGGCCTTGCTCGTGCCGATGATCGCGGCGGTGTGGCTGATCGACGGCGCAGCGGATCGAGACGAAAGGGGCGGATCGCTGCGCGCTTCGCTCAGCGCGGCTTTTGGCGCCGGCTGGTGGTGGGGCTTCGGCTATTTTCTGGCTTCGCTCTGGTGGCTGGGTTCGGCCTTTCTGGTCGACGCCGACCATTTCCTCTGGGCATTGCCGCTTGGGGTTGTGGGTCTGCCGGCAGGACTCGCCTTCTTCCCCGCGCTCGGCTTCGCAATGGCGCGGCTCATCTGGCCGCACGGCGCGGCGCGAGTGCTGGCTTTGGCTTTCGGCTTGGCGCTGAGCGAGTGGCTTCGCGCGGTCGTGCTGACCGGCTTCCCATGGAACGAATTCGGCATGGCGCTCGGGCAGAATCTGATCCTGGCGCAAGTCTCCTCGCTAGTGGGCCTGCACGGGCTGACTTTGGCCGCGGTCGCCATCGCCGCCGCGCCCGCAACCCTGTGGGACTCGGAGCGGGGTTGGCGACACAGGGCCCCGACGGGCGTCGCCGCCGCGGCGCTGGCGGCCATAGCCGGTTTCGGACTCTATCAATTGCAACTTCCCATGCCTGCGGACGTCTCGGGCGTGAAATTGCGTTTGATGCAGCCCAATGTCGCGCAAGGACCGGATTTCGCCCCTGACAAGGGGGCCGAAATTCTCGCCCGTTATCTCGCCCTCTCCGACCGGGCGACATCGCCCGAGCGCAGCGGCGTCGCCGACGTCACGCATCTCATCTGGCCGGAATCCGCGTTCCCGTTCATTCTCTCTCGCGATCCCGGCGCGCTGGCGCGCATTTCGGATTTCCTGCATGGGGGCGCAGTTCTGGCGACCGGCGCCGCCCGCATGGAAGACGGCAAACGCGGCTCGCGCGACTACCGCTATTTCAACTCGATCGAAGTGCTCGATCGCAACGGCTTGTCCTCCGCGCGCTACGACAAGCGCCATTTGGTGCCCTTCGGCGAATACATGCCGTTCCAGACCTGGCTGCGGCGCCTCGGCGTTACGCAGTTCGTGCAGTTCCCTGGCGGGTTCGATTCCGGCCTCGGCCCCGATATTCTCGAGATACCCGGCTTGCCGCCCGCGATCGCGATGATCTGCTACGAGGCGATATTCACCAACGAATGGGGCGGGTTGCGGGATGGCGACGCCCGTCGGGCGAGCTGGTTGCTGAATGTCACCGACGACGCCTGGTTCGGATTGACGGCGGGACCGCATCAGCACTTCGCGCAGGCGCGCCTACGCACGATCGAATGGGGCCTGCCGCTCGTGCGCGTCGCCAATACTGGCATTTCAGCAATCGTGGACGCACGGGGGCGCATTGTCGAATTTGCGCCGCTAGGAATTGAGGCGGTGCTAGACGGGAGACTTCCCGGAGCTTTGCCCCCGACTTGGCAGTCCCGCTGGGGATCCCTCACCTTCGCGGTCGCGTTAAGTCTCGCGCTGCTCTGGAGTTTGATTGCAAAGCTAAGGCGTTAATTCTCTTAACCAACGTATCTTTTATTATTAACAAAAAAATTTAGCAAAATCGCCCCGATTGTGAGTTGGCTCCGTTGCGCGGAATACGGGCGTAGGTTACTAGTTCCGCTACGGTAGTGGCCTTTGGGTCCGCGATTGGACAGTGACGAGATGAATAAGGCGCCCAATCCAATTGACAAGCATGTCGGCGCACGAGTCCGGATGCGCCGTTTGATGGTAGGTCTCAGTCAGGGAAAACTGGGTGAGGCGCTGGACGTCACATTCCAGCAGGTTCAAAAATACGAGAAGGGCGCCAATCGGATAGGCGCCAGCCGGCTTCAGCAGCTGGCCCGGGTTCTCGACGTCCCCCCGGCATATTTTTTTGAAGGCGCGCCGTCTTCGGGCGCGACCGCGAACGGATTCGCCGAGCCCGACGGCAATTCCTATGTCGTGGATTTCCTTTCGACGAACGAGGGGCTTCAACTCAACCGGGCCTTTGCCGCCATCAAGGACCCCAAGGTGCGCAAGAAGATCCTCGACCTCGTTCTGTCGCTCGCGGCGGGGGCCGAGTAGACCCTGCCGTCCGTTCGGTAAAACGAACGTATCGTCCCGATTGGCTTGACCAAACGAACGGCCCCTGCCAAAAGCGTGCGGTTTTCGCTGATGGCCCGGTCCGAAGGGATCCTGCGCGGCTGCGCGAGAGCGTCACGCATAGGCCCGCACGGCGCCAGGGAGACTGCCTTTATGGCTCGACAGAATTATCAGTTTACCAGCGAATCCGTGTCCGAGGGACATCCGGACAAGGTTTGCGATCGCATTTCGGACGAAATCGTCGATCTGTTTTTCCGCGAGGGCGCGAAGGCGGGTATTGATCCCTACCAGATCCGCGTCGCCTGCGAGACGCTCGCCACCACGAACCGCGTCGTGATCGCGGGCGAGGTGCGCGGCCCCAACCTGAGCCCGCAGACGATCGTCGACACGGCCCGCGCCGCGATCAAGGACATCGGCTACGAGCAGGAAGGGTTCCACTGGCGAAAAGCTCAGGTCGAAGTGCTGTTGCATGCGCAGTCCGCCGACATCGCCCAGGGCGTCGACGCCGCCGGCAACAAGGACGAGGGCGCGGGCGATCAGGGCATCATGTTCGGCTATGCCTGCCGCGAGACGCCTGAACTGATGCCGGCGCCGCTTTATTATGCACATAAGATCCTGCACGACCTCTCGGATGCGCGCCGCTCCGGCAAGGAGAAAGCGCTCGGCCCGGACGCCAAGAGCCAGGTGACCGTGCGCTATGAGAACGGCAAGCCGGTCGAGGCGACCCAGATCGTCGTCTCGCATCAGCACACCGACGAGAGCCTCACTTCGCAGGACGTCGAGCGGATCGTTCGCCCCTATGTGCTCGCAGCTTTGCCGCAGGGTTGGATCACGCCCAAGACGGTCTGGCACGTCAACCCGACCGGCAAATTCTTCATCGGCGGCCCCGACGGGGACTGCGGACTGACCGGCCGCAAGATCATCGTCGACACCTACGGCGGCGCGGCCCCGCATGGCGGCGGCGCGTTCTCGGGCAAGGACCCGACCAAGGTCGACCGCTCGGCCGCCTATGCCGCGCGCTATCTGGCCAAGAACGTCGTCGCCGCCGGGCTCGCCGATCGCTGCACGCTGCAGCTCTCTTATGCGATCGGCGTGGCCAAGCCGCTGTCGATCTACGCTGACCTGCATGGAACCGGAAAGATCGACGAGGCCAAGCTCGAGACCGTGCTGATGGAGATCATGAACCTCTCGCCGCGCGGCATCCGCGAGCATCTCAAGCTGAACAAGCCGATCTATGCGCGCACCTCCGCTTACGGCCACTTCGGCCGCGCGCCGGATGCAGAGGGCGGGTTCTCCTGGGAGAAGACCGACCTCGCCGATCAACTGGCCCGTCTGGCCTGATCGCGATCGAAGACATGGCGCCCTCGGAATCGAGCGCCGCGCCCGAAGCCGTCAAGCGTCGGGCGCTTTACGGACGCAGCAAGGGCAAGACGCTCCGGGCCTATCACGCCCGGCTCGTCGCCGAGCTGCTCCCCAAGGTCGAAGTGGACGTCGCGCGGCTGGCCTCGCCGGCCGAACTGTTCGATTTTCCGCCGAGCGAACTCTGGCTCGAGATCGGCTTCGGCGGCGGCGAGCATCTGGCCGCGCGAGCGCGCGAAAACCCCGGCGTCGGGATCATCGGTTGCGAACCCTTCGTCAACGGCGTCGCCAAGCTGCTCGCCGCGATCGACGATGAAAAGCTCGAAAATATCCGAGTGCGCGCGGGCGATGCGCGATCGCTGATCGAGGCGCTGCCGGCCGCGAGCCTGTCGCGCATCTATGTTCTCTATCCCGACCCCTGGCCGAAGCGCCGCCAGAACAAGCGCCGCCTTATCGGCGCCGAAATGATACGCGAACTGGCGCGCGTCGCGAAGCCGGGCGCCGAGGTCCGATTCGCGACCGACATCGACGATTACGCGGGCTGGGCCTTGGTGCGCTTTCTCTCGTCTCCGGACTTCCAATGGCTCGCCCACAGGGCCGACGACTGGCGGCTGCCGTGGCTCGGCTGGGCGCCGACCCGCTACGAAGCCAAGGCCCGCGCGGCAGGGCGGGCGTCGGCCTATCTGACCTTCCGAAGGCGGGAAAATGCGGCCGGCCCTGGCCACCCTTCCGATTCGTAAATAATTTTAGGCTAGTCTGGCCGGATTTCGCTGCTTCGAAGGATCGACATGTCCGACAATCTCGACCGTCGCACCGTCCTCAAGGGCGTCGCCGTCTCCGCGGTCGCGCTCGGCTCCATCGGGGAAGCTGTCGCCAATCCCGGCGAGGCGCTGACCTATGACGAGCCCAAGCCCTTCTCCTATGATCTCTTCAAGGCGCGGGCGCGCGAACTTGCCCATGCCCCCTACAACCCGCCGCCGCGCCCCGCGCCCGAGGTCGTGCAGAAGATCAATTACGAGGAATGGGGCAAGATCCGGTTCCGCACCGAGGCCGCCCTGTTCGGCGACGGACCCGGCCGCTTTCCGTTCATGTTCTTCCATCTCGGCCTGTTCTTTCAGAAGGCGGTCGAGATGCACGTCGTCGAAGGCGGCATGTCGAAGCGGATCATCTACGAACAAGCCTATTTCGATATGCCGCCCGATTCGGTTGCGAGGCAGCTGCCGCAGGGCGCGGGCTTTGCGGGGCTGCGCCTCCAGGAGGCGCGCGACGGGGCGCTCGACTGGCGCAAGAACGACTGGGTCGCCTTTCTCGGCGCGGCCTATTTCCGTGCGATCGGCGAATTGCGGCAATACGGGCTTTCCGCCCGCGGGGTCGCGCTCGACGTTGCGGTCGCCGACCGGCCGGAGGAATTTCCGGACTTCACCAATTTCTACATCGACTCGATGCAGACCGACGACACCGTGACGCTGTACGCGCTGATGGAGGGCCCGTCGATCGTCGGCGCCTACAAGTTCGTGATGCAGCGCGACCAAGGCCGTCATCATGGACATCGAGACGACGCTGTTCACCCGCGCCGCGGTGTCTCGCTTCGGCATTGCGCCGCTGACCTCGATGTACTGGTTCTCCGAGACCAAGAAAGAGACCGCGATCGACTGGCGTCCCGAAGTCCACGATTCCGACGGCCTGTGCATGTGGACCGGGAGCGGCGAGCGTCTCTGGCGCCCGCTCAACAATCCGCCGCGTATCATGGTCTCGGCCTTCTCCGACAACAATCCGCGCGGCTTCGGACTTTGCCAGCGCGACCGGGTGTTCGATCACTATCTCGACGGCGTCTATTACGACCGCCGTCCGACGCTGTGGGTGGAGCCGCTGCCGAGCGCGCACGGCCAGGGCTGGGGCAAAGGCTCGATTCAGCTTTGCGAAATCCCGACCGACGACGAGATCCACGACAACGTCGTCGCGATGTGGGTGCCCGAGCAGCCGGTGCCCGCGGGCGCCGAGCTCGAACTCGCCTATCGCCTGCACTGGGTGGCGGACGAGCCGTTCCAGCCGCAAGTCTCGGCCGCTGCGTCGCCACCCGGCTCGGTCGCGGCGGCCAGCCCGGCCTGCCGCGGCCGAAAGGCGTGCGCAAGTTCGTGGTCGAATTCCTGGGCGGCCCGCTCGCGACGCTGCCCTACGGCGTGAAGCCCGAAATGGTGGTCTACGGCCTCGCGCGGCTCGCTGCAGGGCTACCAGCATCATCGAGGCCGTGCCCGACGGCGTCGCCCGGCCACTGGCGCGTCGAATTCGACCTCGCGGTCGACGGCGCCGACCCGGTCGAAATGCGCTGCTTCCTGCAGTCGGGCGGACAGACGCTGACGGAAACCTGGATGTTCCAGTACCATCCGTTCTGACGCAACGTGCGAAAATTGCGGGCCAGGTCAATACGGCCGCACGCCCTGGACCGCCAGCAGCAATGCGGCGCAGCCCGCGCTTGCGGCGGCGAGCGCGCTGTACCGGCTCTGTCTCCGTATGGCTCGCAATAGCGCGGCCAAATCGCTGTCCGATGTTTCGCTTCCGGCGCGGCTCCGCATCTCCGTCGCGATCTCCGCGGGAGCCGAGTCCAGCGCCGCGATGAACCAGAAGGCGGCCGAGACGAGGGCGAAAAGCGCGCCCAACAATTGCAGGCCGCCCAGAAAATTCAACAAGGCGTCACCTTTAAAAATGTCTTCATTTTCTATGTCTTGTTCGGCGCGATCGTTGGAACCGCCGAACACGAATTTATTACGTCGCAGGAATGTTGTAAACAAACGGTTTTCGCGACATAGGTTGGCGGGCGCCGCCTGTCGCGCGAACCTCTAAGCGACCTTTCGACCGCCGTCGCGCTGGCGAACGTCTGAGGCGCGCAACGAGGAAAGGGCTCGCTTGAAGCCAAGATCCGATTTGGCCCGCGTCGTGCTTGGAATCGACGCGGCTTGGACGGCCCACAATCCCAGCGGCGTCGCGCTCGCCGTCGAATCCCGCGAAGGATGGCGCCTCGCCGCCGTCGAGGCGTCCTATAGCCATTTCCTCGCTTTGGCGCAGGCCGGGCCGCGCCCGGACGGCGACCGGCTGGGGCTCTGCCAGAGCCCAAACGGCTGCTCGACGCGGCGGCAAGCCTGGCCGGGCGCCCGTGGTATTTGTCGCGGTCGACATGCCGATGGCGAATTCGAAAATGGAGCAGCGGCGGCCGAGCGATCTTGTGATCACGGAACTTTGAGGCGGCCAAGGCGGCACAACGCATTCGCCCAGCGCCGTGCGCCCCGGAAAGATCTAGCGACGAACTGCGGGAGAGTTTCCGGGCCGCCGGCTATAGCCTGCAAACCGGCGCCGGGCTCGAAAAGGGGCTGATCGAGGTCTATCCCCATCCGGCGCTGATCGCGTTTCTCAATGCGCCCTACCGGCTCGAATACAAAGCGGCGAAGACGCTGAAATACTGGCCCGAAGCCGCGCCGGCCGAGCGGCGCGCCAGATTGCGGGCCGTCTGGCGAGGGATTGTCGACGCGCTGGAGCTTCGGATCCAAGGCGTGAAGGACGCGCTGCCAATGCCGCCGGAGACGCTGCCGATCGCGCGTCTGAAGGCGTTCTGGGAGGACAAGCTGGACGCGGTCGTTTGCGCCGCTGTGGGAATCGCGGCGCTGGAGGGCCGGGCGACCGCCCATGGCGACGAGG
>CAWEID010000040.1:0-40608 GCA_963809055.1 uncultured Pseudomonadota bacterium
CTGGAGGGCCGGGCGACCGCCCATGGCGACGAGGGATTCCGCGATATGGGTTCCCGATTGAGCGGCGACGCGCTCAGGGCGAAAACGCCTGCGCCAGGATCGGTGCCGGCCGCTTCGCGCCGAAATGCGTGAGATGGCTGTCGTCGAAGAAATAGGGATGCTGCCCCTCGGCGACGGAGATTAAAGAGGCGGGTCGCCGCAGAAGAACGGATAGAGTTCGACGATGCGCGCGCGGCGTCGCACTTCGTCAAGATCCGAGAACAACAGCGTCGCCGCCTCGTTCTGACGACGGAAGTTCGAGAACGGCTCCCTTTTCGTCTACCTGAAGCCCGTAGCGCGCTTTTCTCGCGAGGATCTCCGGCACGCGATAGGCCGAACTCGGCGTGCTTGCGAGGATGACAACTCGGGCGCCTGCGGCGGCGAGTTCGTCCAGCGTCTCGATCAGATGCGTTTTCACAGCCGCTTGCGGCGCGGCGGCCCGCAGGTCCTCGGGCGCGAGGAACCCGCCTTCGCCCAACGCCTCCCAGCGCGCGTGCAGGATCACCAGCTTGACCCCGAAATGGCGTACGATCGCGATCAAGTTGTCATGCAAATCGCGGCAGGCGGCCTCGCTGCGGGGATAGCGCCCTTTAAGGCCGATGATCGGCAGGCAGGCGTTCGAGGCGAGCAGCAAGCCCGCTCGGCCGGCCGCGAACGCCGCGTCGCTGTCGCCATAGGCGAGCGAGCCGGCGTGACTGTCGCCGATCAAGAGGAAGTCCGGCGTTTTGCCGGGCGCGCCCAGGCGGCAATCCTTCAGCGCGTCGAGCGCGCCCGGGCTGAGATCCTCGATGTCGGAACATTTGTAGAGCAGAGACGACTTGTCTCTGGCGTCGGCGAGGCCCTCGATCGCCGGCATCCGGCCGGGGAAGCCGCGGTAGACCGCAGCGGCCCTGCCCAGGGCGATCGCCGCAGCAACGGCGACGAGGGCGAGCGCGAAAACCGTCCGGCGCGATGTTTCGATCGGTCCCGGAAGGGCTGCTGGACGAATCGCCAGGAGAGATAGGCGAGCGCGAAGGTCGCGGCGAAGACCGCTGCGGCGACCGCAAGGCTCGGCTGGATGTCAAACCGAAACCTCGCGAAGGCGAGAAGCGGCTGGTGCCAGAGATAGGCGCTGTAGCTGACGAGCCCGGGGCCAGGACCAAAGGCCTGGCGGCGAGCGGCTCGGCCTGCCAGGGTCTGGGCGGTTGCAAAACGCAGCGCCAGCGGCGGTCCCCACGACCGGGAGGAGCGACCACAAGCGAGGGGGCAGCGGCATGGCGGCGCTGAACGCGAAAAGCGGAGCGAAAACGATCATCGCGAGGCCGAGCGCCGCCGCCGCTTCCGATCGCAGGCCGGGCCCTGTGCGGAAGTGGGTTCGACGGGGCGAGGGCGATCACGGCGCCGGCGCCGAGCTCCCAGGCGCGCGTGCGGCAGCAGGTAGAAATTGGCTTGCGGGTCGGCGGTGCGAGGCCCATTGCGCGGGAGCGCGAGGCTGGCGGCGGGGATATCGCGATCACGACCCCGGGATATTGCTATCCGCCGCGGCCATCGCACCATCGCCAACAGCAGCAGCGGAAATCCCGACGTAGAACTGCTCCTCGACGCCGAGCGACCAGGTGTGGATCAGCGGGGGGATCGTCGTGACATCCGAGTTGAAGTAATTGATTTCGCTCGGTTGAAAAATACATTCGAGAGGAACAGCGAGACCGCCGTCAGGCTGCGTCCGAAGTCGGGCGAGCTCGGTCGGAAACAACCAGTGCCCAGGCGAAAGGCAGCGAAACGCGGCGATGACGAGATAGAGCGCGGGGAAAAATCCGCCGTATTCGTCGCTCATAAAACCCGAGGACGGAGAATTCGCCGCGAAGCATCTGCGAATGGATGATATTTGGCGATCAGATATCCACGAGATGACGAAAAAGACGTCGACGCCGAGAAAGCCGCCGCTGAAGAGGTTGAAGCCGGCGTGAAACAGGATAGACCGGCGCCACCGCCAGCGCGCGCAGGCCGTCGATTTCCGGCCGGTACTTGGCGTCTGGGTTCGCGGTCACGGGGCTTCGTTGGCGTCGGAAGGGCTCGGCGCCGCCGCTTCTAGGGCGTGTCGCTCCGGGAGGGAAGCGCCAAGGGGCGCCGCCCGCGCCTACTCGAATTCTGATTGACTTCGGCCGCCCTTCGACCTATACGCGCCCAGCTTCCAGGCGCGGCTCCGGCCGCGCTTTTGCTTTGCCGCGTGCGCGGCGGGGCGGGGGCGCAAGAACCAGCGGGGTCATTCCCGCGACAAGAAGCCGGCCGCGGGGGCGAACCGCGAAGAGCCGGGGAACACGGAGACACGAAAGATGTTCGCAGTCATCAAGACCGGCGGCAAGCAGTACAAGGTCGCCGCTGACCGACGAGATCACCGTCATGCTGCTGGAAGGCGAGGCGGGCGCAAGGTCACCTTCTCCGAAGTGCTCGCGCTGTTCGACGGCGAGGCGCATCAGTCGGCGCGCCGCGCGTCGAAGGCGCCTGCGTCACGGCGAGATCGTCGAGCAGGCGCGCGGCCCCAAGGTCTACGCGTTCAAGAAGCGCCGCCGCAAGAACTCCAAGCGCAAGCGCGGCCACAAGCAGGACCTGACGATCGTGCGCATCGTCGAGATCTGACGCGGGCGGCGCGAGCCGTGGCGTAAGGACGAAGCGTCGCGCCGCGGGATTTCCTCTCGTCCGGAATTTCCTGATATACGCGCGCCGATTCAGCGCGCTTCGCGCGCGCCCTCGGAATTTGGAGCGGGTGATCATGGCACACAAGAAAGCAGGCGGCTCGTCGCGCAACGGGCGCGATTCCGACGGCCGCCGCCTCGGCGTCAAGAAGTTCGGCGGCGAGCAGCGTGCATCCCCGGCAACATCATCGTGCGCCAGCGCGGCACGAAATATCATCGCCGGCCGCAATGTCGGCATCGGCAGGACCATACTCTGTTCGCCACCGCCGCCGGCGCGGTATGCTTCGAGCAGAAATGACGGCCGCCAATACGTACGGTCATCGTACAAACCGCGGCCGAATAAGCGGCGGGGACTGACGAGACCCGCCGCGGCGCCAGACCCCGCGGACGGTCTCGAGCTCCCCCGAGACCACGAAGGACGAGAAAGTCCTTCGTAAAGTCCGGCAAGCCGCAAGCGCTTAAAAGGGGATACGGAGCGCCGCATCCCCTTCGTCGTTTTGGGGCCCGACAGCTTGGTCCCGCGGACCGGAGCGGAAATGTTTCCCGATATTGCCAGAGACGATGTCTTCCGCCTCGAAACGGCGCGGCTGTGGCTGCGCTGGCCGCGCGCGTCGACGCGGCGGCGATCCACCGCTATCAGCCGATGGGAAGTGGCGCGGTATACCGCTCGTATTCCGCATCCCTATCCCGAGGGCAGCGCCGAGCGCTTCATCTTCGCCGCGCGCGAGGGCAACGCCTCGGGCCGCGACCTGACGCTCGTGCTGACGCCGTGCGCGACAAGCGCGAGCCGATCGGCGCCGTCAGCCTCGAGGGCGGGGCGCAGGACCGGCGACCCTGGGTTATGCGCTGGCTCCGGAGGTCTGGGGCAAGGGCTATGCGAGCGAGGCGGTCGAGGCGATGGTCGAGCGGCTTCTCGCTGACCGACGCGTTGCGATCAACGCGAGCGTTCGGGTCGAGAACCCCGACTCCCGCCGCGTGTGGAAAAGGCGGGCTTCGCCCACGTCGGAACCGGACCGCAGGGCGCGCCGGCGCGCGGCGGCATGGTCAAGTGCGACCGTTCAGTTGACCCGCGCGGCCTGGACGAAAGCGCGGCGCGCGGCCAGGGCCAGGCGCGTCGGCCAGGCAGGGGCGCCGAATGAAATTCCTCGATCAGGCCGCGTCTATGTCCGCTCCGGCGACGGCGGCGCCGGCTGCGTCTCGTTCCGGCGGGAGAAATTCATCGAGTTCGGCGGTCCGGACGGCGGCGACGGCGGGCGCGGCGGCGACGTCGTCGTCGAATGCGCGAGCGGCCTCAACACGCTGATCGACTTCCGCTACCAGCAGCATTTCAAGGCCAAGACCGGCATGCATGGCATGGGCAAGAACCGCGCCGGCGGCCGCGGCGCCGACGCCGTGCTGAAGGTCCCGTCGGGCACGCAGGTGTTCGACGAGGAGACCGGAGACGCTGCTCGCCGACCTGACAGAACCGGGCGAGCGCGTCGTGTCGCCAAGGGCGGCAACGGCGGCTTCGGCAACGCGCATTTCACCACCTCGACCAATCGCGCGCCGCGCCACGCCAATCCCGGCCAGCCGGGCATCGAGCGCACGCTCGTGCTGCGGCTGAAGCTGATCGCCGACGTCGGCCTCGTCGGGCTGCCCAACGCCGGCAAGTCGACGCTGCTCGCCGCCGTCTCCGCCGCGCGGCCGAAGATCGCCGACTATCCGTTCACGACGCTGCATCCCGGCCTCGGCGTGGTGAGCGTCGACGAGCGCGATTTCGTGCTCGCCGACATTCCCGGCCTGATCGAGGGCGCGCACGAGGGCGCGGGGCTGGGCGACCGCTTCCTCGGCCATGTCGAGCGCTGCGGCGCGATCGTGCATCTGGTTGACGCGACCGGCGAGGACGCCGGCGCGGCCTAGCGGACCGTGCGCGGCGAGCTCGAGGCCTATGGCGAGGGGCTCGCCGAAAAGGCCGAGATCGTCGCGCTCTCCAAGGTCGATGCGGTCGACGAGCACACGCTGAAACTGCAGCGCGAGCGGCTGAAGCGCGCGATGCGCTCCTATGGACCGCCGGTCGCGCCGGGCGCCAAGCGTGCGCGCCGCTCGACCTCTCCGCCGTGTCGCGCCAGGGCGTAACCGAGGTGCTGCGCGCGGCGCTGCGCGAGGTCGAGGCGGCAAGGGCCAGGCTTGCGGGCGAGGTCGAAGGCGGCGGCGCTTTCGGCCTGAGATCAGCCCGCCGCGGACTTGACCCCGTCCAGCCGCGCCAGCAGTTCCGCAGGGTCGCCGGAAACGCCGATCTGCTTGACCCGGCTCTTGGCGCCGGAAAGCAATCGCACGCGCGAGCTGGGCACGCCCAGTCTCGCTGCGATAAGCGAGCAGAGCGCGTCATTGGCCTTGCCGTCTTCCGGCGCGCTGCGCACCCGAGCGAGCAGCACGCGCGCGCCGTCGGAGAGCGTCGCGACGCCGTCGATCCCGTCGCGACCGCCTTTCGGCGTCAGACGGCAGGCGATGGCGACGCCGTCCAGGGTCGCGCGCCAGGGGGCGTCAGTCACTTCGTCTCCTCGTCGGACAGCGGGTGCAGGTCGCGCACCATCGCCTTGGCGCGCTCGTCGAGCACGTGGGTGTATATCTGAGTCGTCGAGATGTCGGCATGTCCGAGCAGGTCCTGCACGACGCGCAGGTCGGCGCCGTTTTGCAGCAGATGGCTTGCAAAAGCGTGGCGCAGCACATGCGGGCTGATGCGGGACGAAGAAATGCCGGCGGCGGCGGCGACGCGACTTGAGGTCGCGCGCGAAAACCTGTCGGGTCAAATGGCCGCTCTCGCCCTCGGCGGGAAACAGCCAGGGCCCGGCGGCCCGCCGGGCGCGATCTCCTCGAGAAGGCCGCGATATAGCTGCATCGACGCGCGCGCGGGATCGGAGAGCGGCACGAGCCTTTCCTTGTCGCCCTTGCCGCGCACCTGGATCAGCGGCTCCTTGCTGCGCGCGGCGGATCTGGGCAATGCGATCAGCTCGGAGACCCGCAGTCCGGTGGCATAGAGCAATTCGATCAGGCACGCCATGCGCGCCGCCGCCAAGCTCGCTCGGCGGGCTTGCTCCCTGGCGCCTCCAGCCCCTCGCGCGCCGTCTGAACAGGCGCTCGACCTCGGCGACGCCCAGCACCTTCGGCAGCGGGCGCGCGCGGCGCGGGCCCTCGATCGCGAGCGTCGGATCGTCGCCGCGCCGCCCCTCGAGATAGAGATGCTTGTGGAACTGGCGCACGGCGGAGAGCCGGCGCGCGATCGAGGCGCTGGCGAGCCCGGCCGCGCCTGCCGTCGGCCTGGAATGCGCGGATGTCGTCGTCGTCCGCCTCGAGCGCGCCGCGGCCGCGCGATTTCAGGAAGTCGAGGTAGGCGGTCAGGTCTCGCCGGTAGGCCTCGATCGTGTTCCTGGCGGCGCCGCGTTCGGCGGCGATCGCGTCGAGAAAGTCGTCGATCCAGCGCGGCGCGCGCGCATTCATTTCGGCGCTTTCGGGATTTCGACGATTTCGCGTCATTTCCCGCGGTTGCACGTTCACGTTGTTGGCGAGCGCGAGCAGGCCGACGTAGATCAGCCCGACGACGCCGCCGGTCAGTATGATGAAGCGGATCAGCGTCGGCACGGCAGGAGTCTCGGTCGGGCGCAGCCGAGTTTACCGTAGGGCCGGAGGCGGGGCGCACATAACGCTTGCATACAGAATCAAGGCCGCAGGCTCCAGCATGATCGGAGTCTCTCACTCCTCCGCTTCGTCGTCGAACAGTAGCGCCTGCGTCGCCTCGCGCGGCGGTTCGGCCAGTCCGAGGTGCCTAAAAGCGTGCGGGGTGAGCAGCCGGCCGCGCGGGGTGCGCTGCACGAAGCCCTGCTGGATGAGATAGGGCTCGATGATCTCCTCGATCGCATCGCGCGGCTCGGAGAGCGCGGCCGCGATGGTCTCGACCCCGACCGGCCCGCCGCCGAAACTCAGCGCGACAGTTTCGAGATAGCGCCGATCCATCTGGTCGAGGCCGATCGCGTCGACGTCGAGCAGGCGCAGCGCGCCGTCCGCGATTGCGCGCGTGACGATCCCAGCGCCCTCGACGACGGCGAAATCGCGCACGCGGCGCAGCAGTCGCCCGGCAATGCGCGGCGTTCCGCGCGAGCGCCGCGCGATCTCGTTGGCGCCCTCGTCGGAGAGCTCCAGCCCAATGACGCGCGCGCCGCGCCGCACGATGCCCTTCGAGCTCAGGCACGGTGTAGAAATTGAGCCGGACCGGAATGCCGAAACGGTCGCGCAGCGGCGTCGTCAGCAGCCCGGCGCGCGTGGTGGCGCCGATCAGCGTGAACGGCGCGAGGTCGATCTTGACCGAGCGCGCGGCGGGGCCGGCGCCGATGATCAGGTCGAGCTGGAAATCCTCCATCGCGGGATAAAGGATTTCCTCGACGGCCGGGTTTAGCCGATGGATCTCGTCGATGAACAATACGTCGCGCGGCTCGAGATTGGTGAGCTGCGCGGCGAGGTCGCCCGCCTTGGCGATGACAGGGCCCGAGGTCGAGCGGAAATTGACGCCGAGTTCGCGCGCGACGATCTGCGCGAGCGTCGTCTTGCCAAGGCCCGGCGGGCCGACGAACAGCACATGGTCGAGCGCCTCGCCGCGCGATTTGGCGGACTCGATGAACACCTTCAGGTTCTTGCGCGCCGCCTCCTGGCCGGTGAAATCGGCGAGCGACTGCGGACGCAGCGCGGTTTCGTCCTCGGGACGTTTCTCGGCGGAAACGAGGCGGCGGGGCGGAGTGGTCATGTCGAAGGCCGGCTTCAGTCGTGCGTCGCAGGCGCCCGCGTCGTCAACCCGAAGAGTCCCGCCGCGACCGCGCAGGCGAAGCCCGCGACCGCGCCGCTGGCTTCGAAGGCGTGCTTCAGCCTCGCATCGAAGGCTCCGGAAAAGACCGCGTCGGCCCAGCGCTCGGCGTTCGGGCCCATGTTGACGGTCACGCTCGTCTCGACGCTTGCGCCGAGCGAGGCGAGCCAGACGAGCGCGCCATGCGCCATCGCGCCGCCGATCGCCGCGCCGACGAGCGAGCGCGGCCATCGCTCGGGCGCGAGTGCGTCCCAGAGCGCATAGAGAAATCCGGTCGCCGCCGCCGGGCCGAGGCCGACGACATAGGCGGGGATCAGCGCGAAGGCGTGGCCGGCGAGGCCGGCGAGCCAAGCCATGTGCAGCAATGCGAGCGGGACTTCCAGCGCAATCGCGAGCGGCAGGAAGACCACGCCGCCGACCGCGGGGCCGAAGGCGGCGAACAGCAGCGTGAGGCCGAGCGTCGACATCACGAAGGAGCGCGGCGCGGGAGGAATGACGGGACGCCCGGACGGCAATCCCTGCGACGGGCTCACTGCGCCAATTCCTTCAGCCCTAACTTGATGAGCGCGGAGGTCTGCGCATCGGCGCCCAGCGCGGCGAAACCCTTGGCGACGGCCGCGGCGGCTTGCGGGCGGGCGTACCCCAGACCGACGAGCGCGAGCACCGCGTCCTCTGCGGCCTTGGGCAGCTTCGAAGAGGTTTCCGCTCCCGAAATTGCGCCGCCGAGATCCGCGACGCCGAAAGCCGGCGCCTTGTCCTTGAGTTCGAGCACGAGGCGTGCGGCGAGCTTCGGGCCGACGCCGGGCGCGCGCGCCATCATCGCCTTGTCCTGATGCGCGATCGCGGCGCTCAGGGCCTCGCCGGAGAGGGCGCCGAAAATGCCGAGCGCGACCTTGGCGCCGACGCCCTGCACGCTCTGCAACAGCCGGAACCAGTCGCGCTCGGCGAGCGTCAGGAACCCGAACAGCCGGATCGCGTCCTCGCGCACCTGCGTCTCGATATGCAGCGTCACCGCCTGGCCGGCGGGCGGCAGCGCGCGCAAGGTGCGCGCGGAGGCCGCGACGAGATAGCCGACGCCGGCCACGTCGAGGATCAGACCCTCCTCGTCGACGCCGTCGACGAGCCCCTTCAGCTTGCCGATCATGCCGCGCCTCGCGCGCGCGCGCGTGCGGTGCTGCGCGTGGCAGATCGCAACGGCGAGCGCGTCGGCCGCGTCGGGCGTGCGCGCCTGGCTCGGCGGGCAGCAGCATCTTCACCATCATCGCCACTTGTTCCTTCTCGGCATGGCCGACGCCGACGACCGTCTTCTTGATCAGGTTGGCCGAATATTCCGCGACCTTCAAGGCCGCCGAGCGAGAGCGCCGCGAGCGCGACGCCGCGCGCTTGTCCGAGCTTTAGCGCCGATTGCGGGTCGCGATTGACGAAGGTCTCCTCGACCGCGCCCTCCTGCGGGCCGCTCGTCCTCGATGAGCTTGGCGAGCGCGCGATGGATGAGCGCAAGCCGATCGGCGAGCGCGGTTCCGGTATCGGTGCGAATCGAGCCGCAGGCGACATAGGCGAGGCGCGAACCGGCGACTCTCGATCAAGCCCCCAGCCGGTGTTGCGAAGGCCGGGGTCGACCCCGAGAATGCGAATCGCGGCGATGTTCATGAAATGATCTCATACGCAAACGCCGGCCCGCTGGCCACTGGGAAGTCTGCGCAGCGTTCACGCCTCCTTCGGCGATCCCCCGATCCGCGCCATCAGGCCGCCGTCGACGCGCACGACCTCGCCCGTCATGAACGACGCGGCCGGGGAGGCGAGGAAGGCGACGACTTCGGCCACTTCGCTGGGCTCGGCGGCGCGCCCGAGCGGATGCATCGCGCGGATCGTCGCCCAGACCTCGTTTGGATTCGCGGATAGGGCAACCGACTCGCGCAGCATCGGCGTGTCGACGGAACCGGGCGCCACGCCGTTGACGCGCACGCCATGCGGCGCGCCGTCGACCGCCATCGCGCGCACCAGACCGATCAGGCCATGCTTGGCCGCGGAATAGGCGACGACGCCGGCCTGGCTCGCGAGTTCCTGCACAGAGGCCATATGGACGACCGAACCGCGCGACGCCCGCAGCAAGGGCATCGCGGCCTTCGAAATCAGGAAGGCCCCTGTGAGATTGACGCCGATGGTCTCGGCCCAAAGGTCTTCGCGGGTTGTCTCGACCGTGCCGTAGCGCTGGATGCCCGCGTTATGGGAGAGGACGTCCAGCCCTCCGAGCGTCCCGGCGGCGGCGACCGCGCGCCGGCACGCCGAGCCGTCGGCGACCGAGCCCGCGACCGTTTCCACCCGCACCCTCGGCGAGAGTTCGCTCGCCGCCTCGGCCAGCGCGGACTGGTCTATATCCATCAGCACCAGAAATCCGCTCTGCCCCGCCTCGCGCGCGAGACGACGCGCGACCGCGCGGCCGATGCCCTTGCCGGCGCCTGTGATCAGAGCCCGCATCGAGCCTCCTTCCGATCGCGACGCTCGGATGCGGCGCTTACGTGAACAGCCCCTTCAGCCACGCCAGGAACCTCCCCCACAAACCCTGCGACTGCGGTAGCGCAACGGCCGGGGCAGGGACGGCGGCCGGCGCTGTCGCCTCGGGCGCCGGCGTCGTCAGCGCAGCGGCGAAATTCTCGAAGAACTCGCCGGCGAGCTTCTTCGCAGTCGCGTCGATCAGGCGCGCGCCAAGCTGCGCGAGCTTGCCGCCGATCTGGGCGTCGACGACGTAATTGAGGTTGGTGGCGTCCGGCCCGTCGGGCGCGAGCGTAACGGTCGCGCCGCCCTTGGCGAAGCCCGCGACGCCGCCGGAGCCCTCGCCGGAAATGCGATAGCCGTTGGGCGGGTTGAGGTCTGAGAGCGTGACCTTGCCGGTGAAATTGGCTTTGACCGGCCCGACCTTAACCACCACCGCCGCGGTCATTTCAGTCGGCGAAGTCATCTCCAGGCTCTGGCAGCCGGGAATGCATTGCTTGAGGATCGCGGGGTCGTTGAGGCCCGCCCACACCTTGGCTTGCGGCGCGGGCACCCGCTGGGTTTCGTTCATCTGCATGGAATATAACCCTCCCTGCCTAGCGCTTTGACGAGACGATTGTTTGGGACGCGCTTGTCGCTCGCTTGGCGGCAGCTCAAGCCAATGAACCGCCGGCGCGCGCAAGGCAATAGCCGGTAAGGAGGAGACGAGGCCTCAAGCCTCGCCGAACACCCGCGCGAAGATCGTGTCGACGTGCTTGAAGTGATAGCCGAGGTCGAACAGGGCTTCGAGCTCGGCTTCGCTCAGCGCGCGCGAGACATCCTTGTCGGCTTTGAGCAGCGACAGGAAGTCGCCCTCGCCGCGCCAGACGGGCATCGCATTGCGCTGCACGAAGGCATAGGCGTCCTCGCGCGAGACGCCTTTCTGGGTGAGCGCGAGCAGCACGCGCTGGGAATGGATGAGGCCGCCCAGCCTGTCGAGATTCTTGCGCATGTTCCCGGGGTAGACGACGAGCTTGTCGACGACGCCGGTCAGGCGCGCAAGCGCGAAGTCGAGCGTAATCGTGGCGTCCGGCCCGATCATGCGCTCGACGGAGGAATGCGAGATGTCGCGCTCGTGCCAGAGCGCGACGTTCTCGAGCGCAGGCGTGACCGCGCTGCGCACCATGCGGGCAAGGCCGGTCAGGTTCTCGGTCAGCACCGGATTGCGCTTGTGCGGCATTGCCGAGGAGCCCTTCTGGCCCTCGGAGAAATATTCCTCCGCCTCCAGGACTTCGGTGCGCTGGAGATGGCGGATTTCGGTGGCCAGGCGCTCGACCGAGGAGGCGACGACGCCGAGCGCCGAAAAGAAGGCGGCGTGTCGGTCGCGCGGGATCACCTGGGTCGAGACCGGCTCCACCGTGAGCCCGAGTTTCTCCGCGACATAGCGTTCGACGCGCGGGTCGATATTGGCGAAGGTGCCGATCGCGCCCGAAATCGCGCAGGTCGAGATTTCCGCGCGGGCGGCGACGAGCCGCGCGCGAGCGCGCTGGAATTCGGCATGGGCGAGCGCGAGCTTGAGGCCGAATGTGGTCGGCTCGGCGTGGATGCCATGCGAGCGCCCGATCGTGGGCGTCGTCTTATGCTCATAGGCGCGCCGCTTCAGCGCGGCGAGCAGCGCGTTGACGTCGGCGATAAGGATGTCGCTCGCGCGCTGCAATTGCACGGCGAGGCAGGTGTCGAGCACGTCGGAGCTGGTCATGCCCTGATGCACGAAGCGCGAATCGGGGCCGATGAATTCGGCAAGATGGGTGAGGAAGGCGATCACGTCGTGCTTGGTCACCCGCTCGATCTCGTCGATGCGCGCGACGTCGAAAGTCACATGACCCGCCTTCTCCCAGATCGCCTTCGCGCTTGCCTTCGGGATAACGCCGATCTCGGCCATCGCGTCGCAGGCATAGGCCTCGATCTCGAACCAGATCTTGAAACGGGTCTGCGGCGCCCAGATCGAAACCATCTCGGGACGTGAATAGCGGGGGATCATGGCGGTTTCCGTGAAGCGCAAAGGTCACGCGCGGTCTACAGCAGCGGCGAACGATAATCGAGAGGGGAGCGACGCTTCGAGGCATTGCCAGAGGACGCGCGCCCGCGCAAAAGGGGCAAAACCTCTTTCAGGAGAGCGAAGCCTTGCCGTCAAACGTCGACGTAATCGTCCTGGGCGCCGGATTCGTCGGCATTTCCGCCGCGTTGCATCTGCAGGCGCGCGGGCGGTCGGTCACGCTGATTGACCGGCTGAGCGAAGTCGCGGGCGAAACCAGTTTCGGCAACACCGGAATCGTCCAGTTCGAAGCCATGTTTCCCTATACGTTTCCGCGCGCGCCGGCGGAAATCCTCAGGGCCGGGTTCAATCTCGATCCACGCGTGCAGGTCCGATATTCCGCGCTGCCCTCGATCGCGCCGTTCCTGTGGCGCTATTTTCTCGCCTCGTCGCCGCAATTCAGGCTGAACACAGCGCGCGCGATGCGCGCACTGGTGGAACTTTGCGTCAGCGAGCACCTCGCCCTGGCCGGCCCGGCGGGGTCCGGAACGCTGCTGCGCACGGGCGGCTGGATCAAGGTCTTTCGCACCGCTCGCGGGCAAGACGCGGGGCTGAGGGACGCCGAGGAAACGCGGCCGTACGGCGTCGCCTACGAGCGGCTCGACCGCGCGCGGCTGACCGAACTCGAGCCGCATGTGGGCGAGGCGGCGATCGGTGGCGTGCATTTCACAGATCCGCTGACCACGCCCAACCCGCAGGCGCTCGCCAAGAGCTATTCCGACCTTTTCGTCGCGCGCGGCGGACGGATCGTCGAGGCCGACGCTCGGACGCTCGAGGCTTCCGGCGAAGGCTGGACGGTCGCCGCGAAGGCGGGGCCGGTCGCCGCGCGCGAAGCGGTCGTCGCGCTAGGGCCCTGGTCGGGCGAACTTGCCGGTGCGTTCGGCTATCGCTTCCCGTTCGGGGTGAAACGCGGCTACCACATGCACTACGCGCCGCGCGGCAACCAGGGCCTCAGCCGGCCGGTGCTCGATTTCGAGAAGGGCTATGTCGTCACGCCGATGGCGCGCGGCTTGCGGCTGACGACCGGGGCGGAATTCGCGCGCCTCGACGATCCGCCCTCGGACGCGCATCTGAACCGCGTGGAGCCGTTCGGGCGCGAAATGTTTCCGCTCGGCGAGCGACGCGACGCGGCGCCCTGGCTCGGGCGCCGTCCTTGCCTGCCCGACATGATGCCGGTCATCGGCGCGGCCCCGCGTCACAAAGGACTCTGGTTCGATTTCGGCCACCAGCATCTCGGCCTGACGCTCGGTCCGGTCAGCGGGCGGTTGCTGGCTCAGCTGATGGTTGGCGAAGCGCCCGTCGTCGATCCCGCGCCGTTTCGCGCCGAGCGGTTCGGCTGAGAGGTTTCCACCCCTATGGAGGATTGACATGGCGACCGTTAAGCTGCTCTCCGACGCCGAACTCTCTGCCGAAGCCGCCGCGGTGTTCGCCGACATCCGCGCGACGCGCAAGAGCGACTTCATCAACAATTTCTGGCGCGCGCTTGCGCATGATCCCAAGACGCTCAGCTGCACCTGGGAGAGCCTTAAGGCGGTGATGGGACCAGGCGCTCTCGACCCCAAAACGAAGGAAATGCTCTACATCGCCGTGTCGATCGCGCACGCCTGCCCATATTGCATCCACTCCCATACGGCGGCGGCGCGCGCGAAGGGGATGAGCGAAGAGGAATATCGCGAACTCGTCGCGATCGTCGGCATGGCCGCGGAAACGAACCGGCTGGTGACGGCGCTCGGCGTGCCTGTCGACAAGGAATTCGAGATACGCTGAAGCCGTTCTCCGGCAAGCGCGAGATGGGGATCACATTTTGGCGTACTTCTGCTTCCAACTCGGCCGCTGCGGACACACCTCCAGCCCGCGCGCTTCGTAGACGCCGCGCGCCACCGCGCGCGCGACGCATTCGGCGGCGAGCGCTCCGATCTCGGTGAGGTCGCGCAGCGTCGGGACTTTTCCGGCGCGACCGGTCGAGGCGGCGAAGACGATGTCGCCATCGCTGGGACCGAACGCGGGGCGCATCGCGAGCGCATAGCCGCCCGAGGCCATGATCGCGATCCGCGTCATCTCGGCCTTGCTGAAAGATGCGTCCGTCGCGACGACGGCGAGCGTCGTCTGCGAGGGATCGTCGCTGGTCAGCACGAGCGTGAAGGCGTCGGGGGCCGCGTCGCCCTCGCCGAGGCCGCCGAATTCGCCGTCGCGTTCTTGCGACGCGGCCCAGAAATGCGGGCTCGATCCGCGAGTTCACGCGTCCGGCGGCGTTGACTGCAACCAGCGCGCCGACAGTGAAGCCGCCGGAAGTCATCGCGCTCGCCGAGCCGAGGCCGCCCTTGAGGTCGTAGGTCCAGGCGCCATAGCCCGCGCCCGCCGTCCCCAGCGAGAAGGTCTCGCTCGCCGCCGCGACGGCGTCATAGCCGAGATCGCCATAGGGCGAGCGCCGGCCCCATTTTTTGTCGCCGCCGTGGGTGAGGTCGAACAGCGCGGCGCCGGGGACGATCGGCACAAGGGCGTCGCCTTTGGCAAATCCGCGGCCCTTGGCGGCAAGATGCGCCATGACGCCTCCGCCGGCGTCGAGCCCGAAGGCCGAGCCGCCGGAGAGCACGAAGGCGTCGATGGCGGGCACCGTCATCTCCGGCGCGAGCAGCGCGCCGTCGCGCAGGGCGGGCGCGCCTCCGGGCGTCGCGATGCCGCCGACCGCGGGCGCCTCGAACAGCACGACGCTGACGCCGGAGGCGACGCGCGCGTCCTGCGCCGACCCGACGAGCACGCCCCGAACGTCGGTGATCAGGTTTCGCATGAATTGAGCCTCCCGACCGCGGCCTAGCATGGTTTGGCCGCGGGATTGAAGCCGGGGCCGACGAGCCCAGTTGGAGGCGCCTGTCATTTCATCTTCCCCTGTCGCGCGCTAAGCTCCTGGACGCACGATGTTTCCAGAGGGGACGGAATGTTCACTGGGGTGGGGTTGCTGGCTTTCGTATGCATCTGCTGCGCGGTCTGCGCCGGCCATCTCCTCGGGCGGAAGCTGCCGGAGGACTCCCGCTCCGACGCCTCGCAAAAAGTGTTGCAATCCGCGACCGGCATAGTCGGCATCCTGACCGCCCTGGTGCTGGGCCTGATGATCGCCAATTCGAAGGCGAATTTCGACACCACCAATAACGAATTCGAGCAATTCGCAGCCAATTTGTCGCTGCTCGACGGCGATCTTGCGCGCGTCGGCGTGGAATTCCTCCGCGCTGCGCGAGGCGCTGCGCGCGTTCACCGCCAAGAAGATCGCGATGACCTGGCCGGACGATCGTCGACACGGGCCCATGCTGCAGGATTACGACACCGACCATCGGCTCGATGACCTGCAGGAACGGCTGCGCGCTTCCGCCCCGCAGACCGACGCCGGCAAAGAAGCGCGCACCAGCGCGCTCGCATTGCTGACCGAACTCAAGCGCACCAACCGCCTTATCGACGTCCAGGAAAGCGACCGAACGGACTTGCCGTTCCGGATGGTGGTGATCTTCTGGCTCTGCATGCTGTACGCCAGCTACGCGCTGTTCGCGCCGTTCAACCGACTGACGTTGATCTCCATCATGATCAGCGCATTCTGCGTATCGATCGCGCTCAACGTCATTAACGACATGGATCGGCCGCTGGAAGGCATCGTCAAGGTCTCGCCGCTGGCGATGCGGCAGGCGCTCGACGCGATGGGGAAGTGACGCCCTTGGAGCCGGTCTCCTCCAGGAGTTGCAGGTTCGCAAGGCCGGGGCCCGCGATCCCAGGCGCAGCCCCCTTACCCCGCGCCCGCGCTCCGATTAGACTGGCGCCGATGAACCCCGCGCCCGCGCAAGCCCCATGCTGACCGGCTCGACCGTCTTCGCCGCTTCGCTCGGCTATGTCGGGCTGCTGTTCTTCATCGCCTGGTGGGGCGACCGGGAGGGGCCGCGGTTCTTGACCGGCGGGCGGCGCACGCTCGTCTATGCGCTGAGCCTCGCGGTCTATTGCACGTCCTGGACCTATTACGGCTCGGTCGGCCTCGCCTCCGCGCGCGGCCTCGATTTCCTGCCGATCTACATCGGGCCGATCCTCGTCGTCGGCTTCGGCCATCGCTTCGTCAAGCGCATCGCCAGACTCGCGCGCGAGCAGAACCTGACGACGGTCGCCGACTTCGTCTCGGCGCGCTACGGCAAGTCGCAGATCGTCGCGGCGCTCGCGGCGCTGATCGCGCTGATGGCTTCGGCGCCCTATATCGCGCTGCAGCTCAAGGCGATCACGCAGACGATCCTGATGGTGCTCGGTTCGTTCGAGCACGGCCGGCTGACGCCGGGCTCGCCCTCGCCGTTGTTCTCGCTCGCCGTCGCGGCGCTGCTCGCGCTGTTCGCGATGGCGTTCGGCACGCGGCGCATCAATCCGACCGAGCATCAGCAGGGCCTGATCCTCGCCATCGCCGTCGAATCGGTCGTCAAGCTCGTCGCCTTTCTCGCGCGTCGGCGCCTTCGTCGTCTGGGGCCTGTTCGGCGGCCTCGGCGAGCTCTCCGACGCTCGCGCACAACCCGCGCATCGCGCAGGTGCTCAGCACGCCGCCCGATCCCGCCAACTGGCTCGTCACGACGCTGCTGTCGGCGAGCGCGATCCTGCTGCTGCCGCGCCAGTTTCACGTCACCGATCGTCGAGAACGGCGACAAGCGCGACATCCGCGCGGCGGCGTCGCTGTTTCCCGTCTATCTCGTCGCTGATCAATCTTTTCGTCGTGCCGCTCGCGATCGCGGGGCTGACGCTGTTTCCCGACGGCGCGATCGACCGCGACCTGACCGTGCTCGCGCTGCCGCTTGCAGCGCGGGCGCGCGGGGCCTTGCGCTGATGACGATGATCGGCGGCCTTTCGGCGGCGACCGGCATGGTGGTCGTCGACAGCGTCGCGCTCGCGATCACCGTCTCCAACGATCTCGTCATGCCGATCCTGCTGCGCCGGCGCGGCGGCCCAGGCCGAGGCGGCGGCAGGCGAGATCGGCGCGCGGGTGCTGACGGTGCGGCGCCTCGCGATCCTGTTCGTGCTGGCGATCGGCTATCTCTACGCGCGCCTCGCCAGCGACGCCGGCGCTCGCCTCGATCGGCCTGCTCTCGTTCGCCGCGCTCGCGCAGATCGCGCCGGCGTTTCTGGGCGGCGCTGGTCTGGCGGCGCGGCACCGCGCGCGGCGCGGCGGCGGGCATGATCGTCGGGCTCGCTCGTCTGGCTCTATCTGCTGTTCCTGCCCTCGCTCGACCGCCGAGGGCGCGCTCGCCGATCTGCTCGACGCCGGGCCGCTCGGCGTCGCCTGGCTGCGGCCCGCCGCGCTGGTGGCGTTTTCGCCCTATCCGCTGGTCGGCGGCGTCGTCGCTTTCGCTCGGCGCCAATATCGCTCGCCTTCGTCGCTGTTCTCGCTGACGCCGGCAGGCCGAATCCGCTCGAGCGCACGCAGGCGGCCGCCTTCGTCGGCGCCAACCCGGGCGGCAAGCCGCAGGCGTTCCGGCTGTGGCGCGCCTCGGCGACGGTCGGCGAACTCGAGGCGACGGTCGCGCGCTATCTCGGCGCCGCAGCGCGCGCGGCGCGCGTTCGACGCTTTCTACGCGAGCGCGGCGAGCGGCCGAGCGCGAGCGAGGAGGCCGACGCGCATCTGATCCGCCACGCCGAGCATCTGCTGTCGCCCGCGATCGGCGCCTCGACCTCGCGGCTCGTGCTGTCGCTGCTGCTGCGCCGGCGCGCGATGTCGGGCAAGTCGGCGCTGAAACTGCTCGACGACGCCTCGGCGGCGATCCAGTCGAGCCGCGATCAGTTGCAGCACGCGCTCGACCACGCGCGCCAGGGCATCACGGTGTTCGACGCCAATCTCGCGCTGACCACCTGGAACCGCGAATTCGCCGAACTGTTCGATCTGCCGCGCGCCGATGCTGCGTCCGGCGTCGGGCTCGACGAGATCGTGCGCTTCAACGCCTCGCGCGGCGCCTACGGGCCGGGCTCGTCCGACGATTTCGTCGCCGAGCGCATCGCGAGCCTGCTCAACGACGACGCGCCGATGCGCCTGCGGCTGTATCCCTCGCAGCGCGTGATCGAGATCCGCTCGGCGCGGCTGCCCGACGGCGGCATCGTCACGACCTACACCGACGTCACGCAGACCGTCGCCGCCGAGGAGGAGCTCGCCGCCGCCAACGAGCGAGCTGGAGCGGCGCGTGCAGGAGCGCACCGCCGAACTCGAGCGGCTCAACGGCGAGCTCGCACGCGCGAAGACCGCGGCCGAGGACGCCAATCTCTCCAAGACGCGCTTTCTCGCCGCCGCGGGCCACGACATCCTGCAGCCGCTCAACGCGGCGCGGCTCTATGCGAGCTCGCTGACCGAGAGCGCGGCGGACGCCGGCCCGGAGGAGCGCGTCAGCCTGGCGCGCAACGTCGACGCCTCGCTCGAGGCGGTCGAGGAGATTCTCGGCGCGCTGCTCGACATTTCCCGGCTCGACGCCGGCGCGACGAGGCCCGAGATCGCCGATTTCCCGGTCCAGGACATGTTCCGCCAGCTCGAGATCGAATTCGCGCCGATGGCGCGCGCGAAGGGGCTGAAGCTGACGTTTCGTCGCCGACCTCGCTCTATCCTGCGCTCGGACCGGCGCCTGATGCGCCGCCTGTTGCAGAATTTCGTCTCCAACGCGATCAAATACACGCTCAAGGGCCGCGTGCTGGTCGGCTGCCGGCGCGCGCGGCGACGACGTGCGGATCGAGGTCTGGGACACCGGCCTCGGCATCCCCGAGGACAAGCAGCGCGCGATCTTCGACGAGTTCCTGCGCCTCGATCAGGGCGCGCGCGCCGCGCGCGGCCTCGGCCTCGGCCTGTCGATCGTCGAGCGGCTCGGGCGCGTGCTCGGCCATCCCGATCGACGTGCGCTCGCGGCCCGGCGCGCGGCTCGGTGTTCTCGGTCGAGGCGCCGCTCGGCGCGCGCGGTCCGGCGCTCGCGGCCGAGGCGCGGCGCGCCGAGCCGGCGCTCGCCGGCGCGAGCCGCTGCGCGGGTCTGCGCGTGCTGGCGATCGACAACGAGCCGCGCGTGCTCGAGGGCATGCGGATGCTGCTCGAGAAATGGGGCTGCCGCGTCGCGGTCGCTCCCGGCGTCGCCGAGCGCGCTCGCCGGCGCTCGAGCCCGCCGCCCGACGTCATCATCGCCGACTATCACCTCGACGACGGCGACGGGCTCGCGGCGATCGCGGCGTCTGCGCGAGACGCTCGGCTTTCCGACGCCGGCGATTCTCGCGACCGCCGACCGCAGCGTCGGAGGTGCGCGACGCCGCGCGCGCGGCGGACGTGGAGCTGCTCAACAAGCCGCTGAAGCCGGCGCCGCTGCGCGCGCTGCTGTCGCGCTGCCTTGCCCTTAGGCGCCGCGGCGGAATAGGAGCGGGGGCGCGCCGCGGGATCGCCAGGCGCCCTTTTGCCAGCCGCGAGCCTGCAATGACCGAAACGCGCCCCTTCGACGACATCCGCGCCCTGCTGCACGCCATGCCCAGGGCCGACGAAGGCGCGCTCGCGGCCGCGCGCGCGCGGCAGGCGCAACTGACCAAGCCCGCCGGCTCGCTCGGCCGGCTGGAGGAGATCGCCGAGTTGCTCGCCTCCTGGCAGGGCGGGCCGCCCGCATGTCGACGCGCCGCTGGTCGCCGTTTTCGCCGGCAATCACGGCGTCGTCGCGCAGGGCGTTTCGCCGTTTCCGCCTTCGGTCACTCAGGCGATGGTCGCCAATTTCACCGCCGGCGGCGCGGCGATCAACCAGATCTGCAAGACCTTCGACATCTCGCTGAAGGTCTACGAACTCGCGCTGGAACAGCCGACCGGCGACATCACCGAGGAGCCCGCGCTCGACGAGCGCGACTGCGCCGCGACGATGGCGTTCGGCATGGAGGCGCTGGCCTCGCAGCCCGATGTGCTGTGCCTCGGCGAAATGGGCATCGGCAACACCACCGTCGCGGCCGCGATCTATCACGCGCTCTACGGCGGCGAGGCGGAGGATTGGGTCGGGCGCGGCACCGGCGTCGACGACGCGGGCCTGAAGCGCAAGGCCGACGCGGTGCGCGCGGCGGTCGCGCTGCATCGCGAGCATCTCTGGCGATCCGCTCGAAGTCCTGCGCCGGCTCGGCGGGCGCGAGATCGCGGCGATGGCGGGCGCGATTCTCGCCGCGCGCATCCAGCGCACGCCGGTCGTGCTCGACGGCTTCGTCGTCTGCTCGGCGGCGGCGGTGCTGCACGCGCTCGATCCGCGCGCGCTCGATCATTGCCTCGCCGGCCACGTCTCGGCCGAACAGGCGCATGCCGAGGCGCTCGCGCCGGATCGGCAAGACGCCGCTCCTCGACCTCGGCATGCGGCTCGGCGAAGGCTCCGGCGCCGCGCTGGCGGTCGGCGTCCTCAAGGCGGCCGTCGCCTGCCACAACGGCATGGCGACCTTCGCCGAAGCGGGCGTGGCGGGGAAGGAATAAGCCCGTGGCGGCGACTTTCACTGACGAAGACCTCGACGCGGCCGTCGACGGCGGGCGCGATGACGGCCGAGGCCGCGGCCGCGTTCCGGCTTTTCGTCGAGACGCGCCGCGCGGCGCCGACCGCGGACGAGGAATCGTTCCGGCTGCTGACCGGCTTCAACGATATTTTCGTCTCCATCGCGATCGTCCTCGTGCTGGCGGCGCTCGGCTGGCTCGGCGCGCGCTCGCAGGCCTGGATCGGCGCGGCGCTGGTCGCGCTCGCGAGCTGGGGCCTCGCCGAATTCTTCACCCGGCGCCGGCGGATGGCGCTGCCGAGCATACTGCTGCTGATCGCCTTCGTCGGCGGCGTCTTGTCGGCGGGCGTTTCGGCGCTGCCAACAGGCGCCAGCGGGCCGGGCGCGGGCTTCAATGCGCTCGGCGTCGGGGCGCTGGCGTGCTTGGCGGCCTTTCTGCACTGGCGCCGGTTCCATGTGCCGATCACGGTCGCCGCCGGCGCGTTGGCGGCGGTGTTCGGGCTGGTGGCGTCGCTGCGCGCATTCACGCCGCTCGGCGAGCGCTTCGAGCTGCCGCTGATGGCGCTCTGCGGCTTGGGCGTGTTTGCGCTCGCGCTCTGGTGGGACATGAGCGATCCCCAACGCAAGACGAGGCGCTCGGATGTCGCGTTCTGGTTGCATCTGGCCGCGGCGCCGCTGATCGTGCATCCCGCCTTTTCCATGCTCGGCTTGAGCCGGTTCTCCCTGTTCGCACAGGGGCGCGGCGTCGACTCCGGCTCGTTCGAATTGTCGGGACCCGTGCTGGCCGTTGCGCTCTATGTCGGGCTCGCGTTGGTCGCGTTATGGGTCGACCGACGCGCGCTGATGGTCTCCGCACTGATCTATCTGCTCTATGCGATGAATGCCGTCTTCCGCGCGACGGGCGCCTTGACCGTCAGCTTCGCGCTGTCGGCGCTGATCGCCGGCGCCGGCCTGCTGCTGCTCTCAGCCTATTGGGGCGCGGCGAGGCGGCAGGTTCTCAGGCTCGCGCCGGCCGCAATCAAGGCGCGCGTGCCGGCGACGTAGGTTTGCGCTTCACCCCAGCCGCTTGTCGTTGCGTAGCCGCGAAGTCTCCCGCCACTCACGGACCAGAAACGCCCAGACCACGACGATCGCGAGCAGCGCGCCGATCGTGATGGCGAGCTTGACGAAGACATCGGGCGGGAAAACGGCGAACCATAATTGCGTCAGCCCGAGGAGCACGCCTGCGAGAAACAGCGCGAAAGCGATCGCGATCTGCGTCTTCATGGGCGCGCCTCCTCGACCTCGACCGCCGTGCCGTAGCAGATGACCTCCGTCACGCCGGTCATGATCTCGGTCGCGTCGTAGCGCATCATCAGGATCGCATTCGCGCCGTTGGCGTCGGCATGCTCGCACATCATGCGAAACGCCTGCGTGCGCGTCTGCTCGCAGAGGTTGGTGTAGACGGTGATATTGCCGCCGAACAGGGTCTGGAACGCTCCCGCGATATTGCCCGGCAGCGATCGCGAGCGCACGACGATGCCGCGCACCACCCCGATATTTCGCTTGACCCGGTAGCCCGGCAATTCAAGCGCAGTCGTGACTCTGTCAGGCGCCATGGCTGGTCTCTCTCAAACGAAGGTCGGTTTGCAGGAAGGTTGGCGGCACGATCCTGTTTCCTCACATCCCGCCCAGATGCTCGGCGACCGAGAAGATGTCCTTGTCGCCGCGTCCGCACAGGTTCATCACCATCAGATGATCGCGCGGCCGCTTCGGGCGCGAGTTCGATCACCTTGGCGAGCGCATGCGCGGGCTCCAGCGCGGGGATGATGCCCTCGAGCTTCGAGCAGAGCTGGAACGCGTCGAGCGCTTCCTTGTCGGTCGCGGAGAGATAGGTGACGCGGCCGCTCTCCTTCAGCCAGGCGTGCTCCGGGCCGATGCCGGGATAGTCGAGGCCGGCGGAGATCGAGTGGCCCTCGTTGATCTGGCCGTCCTCGTTCATCAGGAGATAGGTGCGGTTGCCGTGCAGCACGCCGGGGCGCCCGCCCGACAGCGAGGCCGCGTGGCCGTCGGGCACGTCGAGGCCGTGGCCCGCCGCCTCGACGCCGAAGATCTCGACGCTCTCGTCGTCGAGGAAGGGATGGAACAGGCCGATCGCGTTCGAGCCGCCGCCGATGCAGGCGACGAGGCTGTCGGGCAGGCGGCCCTCGGCCTCCTGCATCTGCGCCTTGCGTCTCGTTGCCGATCACGCACTGGAAATCGCGCACCATCGCGGGATAGGGATGCGGGCCCGCCGCCGTGCCGATGCAATAGAACGTGTCGGCGACATTGGTGACCCAGTCGCGCAACGCCTCGTTCATCGCGTCCTTCAGCGTGCGCGCGCCCGACTGCACCGGCACGACTTCGGCGCCCAGCATCTTCATGCGGAAAACGTTCGGCTTCTGCCGCTCGACGTCGACCGCGCCCATGTAGACGATGCAGGGCAGGCCGAAGCGCGCGCAGGCGGTCGCGGTGGCGACGCCGTGCTGGCCGGCGCCCGTCTCGGCGATGATGCGCGGTCTTGCCCATGCGGCGCGCGAGCAGGATCTGGCCGAGCACGTTGTTGATCTTGTGCGCGCCGGTGTGGTTGAGCTCGTCGCGCTTGAAATAGATCTTGGCGCCGCCGAGATGCTCGGTCAGCCGCTCGGCGAAATAGAGCGGGCTCGGGCGGCCGACATAATGCTTGAGGAAATGGTCGAGCTCGGCCTGGAAGCTCGGGTCGGCCTTGGCGGCGCTTGTAGGCCTTCTCCAGCGACAGGATCAGCGGCATCAGCGTCTCCGCGACGAAGCGGCCGCCGAAAATGCCGAAATGGCCGCGCTCGTCGGGGCCGTTGCGGAACGAATTGGGCTTGTCGATCTTGGTCAAGCTAGGCTCCTCGAACATTGCGTTCCCCGCATGCGGGGCTCAACGCGAGTTCCGCAATCGCTGTCGCTGCGTCGAACGGCTGCGCGAAGGCCGCGCGCGCGGCGGCGACGAAGGCGTTGATCTTCCCGATGTCCTTGACGCCCGGCGCGCTCTCGACGCCCGAGGAGACGTCGACGCCGCGCGCGCCCGAAAGCGCGATCGCCTCGCCGACGTTGTCGGCGTCCAGCCCGCCCGACAGCAGCCAGGGCTTGCGCGGGTGGAAATCGCGGCGAGCCGCCAGTCGAACGGCACGCCGTTGCCGCCGGGCAGCACCGCGCCCTTCGGCGGCTTGGCGTCGATCAGCAGCGCGTCGGCGGCTTCCTTGTAGGCCTCGGCCTGCGCGAAATCCGCGGCGCTCGGCGACGCCGATCGCCTTGATCGCGGAAACGCCGAACTTGCGCTGGATCTCGGCGACGCGCTCCGGGCTTTCGCGGCCGTGCAATTGCAGATAGTCGGGCTCGGTCGCCGCGACGATCGCGGCGAGCGCCTCAGTCGTCGGCGTCGACGCTGAGCGCGACGATCTCGGCCGCGCCCGCGCGCGATGCGCCGCGAGCGCGCGCGCCGCTCGTAGCGTCACGATGCGCGGGCTCTTGGCGAAGAAACACGAAGCCGACCATGTCGGCGCCCGGCCTCCAGCGCCGCCGTCCAGCGTCTCGGCGCGTCGAAAGCCCGCAGATTTTGATCGTCTGAGCCATGCGCGCCTCTTTCGGCCAGGACGGGCGCGGTGTCAAAGGGGACCCGCGCAATCCACTTGCCGAATTGCAGCTTTATGTCCGTCTGACCACCTTCGTCCCGGCAATGGCCTGCGTCGCGGGATAGACCTCGATGCGCGAGACATCGACCCGGGTGGGGGTCGCGAGCGCGGCGACGAGCAGCGTGGCGATATCCTCAGGTTCGATCGGCGCGACGCCCTCATAGAGTTCGGCCTCGACGGTCTCGAGCCCGATCGTGTCGCGATAGAGCTTCGAGCGCGCGCGGCCAGGGGCGATCTCGGTCACTCTCACGCCCGTGCCGAGCAGGTCGCCGCGCAGGCTGTCGCAGAAATGCCCGATCGCGGCTTTCGTCGCGCCATAGGCGGCAAGGTCGGGATGCGGAGTGCGGCCGGCGGAAGAGCCGATGAATATGATGTGGCCGCGCTTGCGGGCGATCATGCCGGTCAGAGCCAGCCTCGCCAGTTTCAGCGGCGCGGCGAAGTTGATGGCGATCATCTCGTCGAGGGCGTTCGGGTCGGACAATTGGAACGGGCCGCGCGCGAGCAACACGCCCGCGTTGTTGACGAGCACGTCGATCTCGCGGCTCGCAAGAAGAGCCCCCATGGCGAGGGCGTCGCGCACGTCGCCGACAATCGGAACCGCGCCGCATTCGGCCTGCAGCAATCCGAGCGACGCCGCGTCGCGCCCGAGCGCGAGCACGGTCAGGCCCTTGTCGCACAACGCCGCGGCTATGGCCCGGCCAATGCCGCTCGAGGCGCCGGTGACGAGTGCGGTCCGGTAGGGCAGGGGCGACGACGGCTTCAAGCGCGGCCGACTCGCTTGTAGACCAGCATCGCCGCCGCCAGGTCCTCAATCGCGGCGCCCACCGACTTGAACAAAGTGATTTCCTTGGCGTCTCCGCGGCCGGGCGCGCCGTTGGCGAGAGCGGGCAAGTCGGCGACGATGTCGCTCTTGGCGATCGCGCCGCTCTGCAGCGCCAGCGCGACGTCGCCGCCCTCGCCCAAGGCGGCAGGGGTGTCGACGAAGACCCGCGCGCGCTTGAGCGCGATGTCGTCGACCTCTCGCATCTGCATGTTGAAGGCGCCGACGAGATCGACATGCTGGCCCGGCTGCAGCCAGGCGCCGGCGATCAGCGCCTGATGCGAAAGCGTCGCGCAGGAAATGATGTCGGCCTCGCGCACCGCGTCCTGCAGATGATCGGCGACGCGCGCGCGGACGCCCTCTTTTTCGAGCCGCTCGACCAGCTTTCGCGCGCTTTCGGCGCGATGGTTCCAGACTTCGACGAAGTCGATCGGGCGCTGGCTCATATGCGCTCGGATCATGAACGGCGCCAGCGAACCGGCGCCGACCATCAGCAGCTTGCGCGCATTGGGGAGCGCGAGATAGCGCGCCGCGAGCGCGGAGGCGGCGGCGGTGCGCCATTGTGTCAGGCGCGCGCCGTCCAGCACGGCGATCGTCTCGCCGGTCTGCCCCGATTGCAGCACATAGAGGCCCTGCACGGCGGAGAGGCCAAGCGCGCCGTTGCCGGGGAATACGTTGACGATCTTGACGCCGATGTACTCGCCCGCGGCGGCGCCCGCCTCAGTCCAAGCCGGCATGAGCAGATGCGTCGCCGCGGCGCCGCCAGCTCGCGCAATGGCGTGATGGTGGCGCGTGGGGCGCAGTGAGCCCGCCGCGAAACGCCTCGGCGAGCGCATCGACGAGAAGGGGAAATCTTAGCGCGGAATCAATTTCGGAGGCCGAGAAGAATCGCATTTCGCCCCTCCCAGGGATCGCGCGCCGATCTCTCGCGATCAGGCGCGCCGGGAAATTCCAATCGGCGCGGGCGGCAAGGCCGCCTTGGCCGCTTGCAAATCGGCGCGAAGCTTTTCACTCTCGCCCTTGATCTGACGAAGCGCGCGCCGATGCCGACCCTGAGTGAACCAGGTCGTCACGCCGCCCGCTATGACGCCGATCATAATCGAGCCAATAATCACGACGAATAGCGGCGCGGTGATCGAAAAGTCGGGGATGTCGCCGGCGTCGAATGGGTCGAACTTGACCGTCACGAAATGCCGGTTGGCATAGGCGAATATCAGCAGCAGGATCGCGACGGGCGCGATGATGAGATATTTCAAGAAACGAAGCATGGGGTTCGGTACGCCTTTCAGGCCTTCGAAGCGGCGGCAGAGTGCACCAAATCGCGCGCCGCGCCAATCCTGATGAGACGAAGCGTCGCGGCGTCAGCGATTGAGCCGCTCGCGCATCTCCTTGCCGGTCTTGAAGAACGGCACATGCTTCTCCGTCACCGGAACCTTGTCGCCCGTGCGCGGATTTCGGCCGGTGCGCGCCTGGCGCTGCTTGGTCGAGAACGCCCCGAAGCCGCGCAGTTCCACACGATCGCCGCGCGCGAGCGCGTCGGTGATTTCCCCGAGAATCGCATCGACGATGTTTTCGATGTCGCGTTGGTACAGATGCGGATTGCGCGCGGCCAGCCGCTGCACGAGCTCGGACTTGATCACGTGGACGCCCCTAACCCAAAGTTACGCTCAACGCCAACGTTGTGCGCGTCAATTCCCTTGATGTATCTGCCAAACCGAAACCAACCCGTCAACCGACGCGTCGCCCCCCCAGGACGGCGATCGCAGAGCGCCCGCAAGCGCGGGCCACCCTACGACATCGGCAGCTTCGGCCGCCAGACTCGTGAATTTGAGCCCGAAGAAGCCGGGCTCCGTCTTCCAGTCGCGCACCGGCACGCCCTTGGGCAAGCCTTTTTGCTCCTGAAGCCATTCGATCGCCTCGCGCTCGCCGCCGATCGCGTCGGCGAGTTTGAGCGGAACGCCCTGGCGGCCGGTGAACACGCGGCCGTCGTCGACGCGCGCGAGTTCCTCATCGCTCATGCCGCGTCGTTCGCGCACGAGATCCTTGAACCAGACGAAAGAATCCGCGATCAGCGCCGCCATCGCGTCGCGCGCGGCGTCGGTGGTCGGCTCGAAACCGTTCGGCGCGGCCTTCAGAGGCGAGGACTTGATCGCCTCGTATTTGACGCCGACCTTATCCAGCAGGCCGGAGAAATTCGGAAATTGCACGAGAACGCCGATCGAGCCGACGATGGAGTTGCCATGCACGAATATGCGATCGGCTCCGAGCGCGGCGATATATGCGCCCGAGGCCGCCATCGAGCCAACCACGGCGACAACAGGCTTCTTCGACGCCAGGCGCCGGATTTCGTCATACAGGACTTCCGAACCCTCGGTGGTCCCGCCCGGGCTGTCGATGGTCAGGATCGCAGCGGAAGCTTTGGACTCGCGCACGTCGCGCAACAACTTAAGCGTCTTCTCGTCGCCAGTGATCAGCCCGCTGATTGAAACCCTGGCGATATGGGCCTGCGCGGCCCCCAGCCCTTGATATCTTGCGGCTAAGGCAATGATGGCGAGGCCGGCGACGACGAAGGCGGCGACGCGCCAAAATACGACTTGCCGCCGCAGGCGGCGCCGGTCGATCAGATAATCGGCTGTGGAAATCGACAATATCTGCCTCGAACGCGAACCGGAACCCTACACCCCCCCGGGCGCGTCTAAATTAGGACGCTAAAGCAAGACCCTAGCCCCCGCCGCGGCGCCTTGCAAGGGCCGAGGATGGGTACATTCGTCGCAGAATCCGCCGCGGCTGGCCGCCTCCGGGCGGCGCGGTCCCGGCATTCACGCCAAACGGCTGGGGGCGTACTGACCGGTTTTGCGGAAACGGTAGAGGTAGGCCGGCGCGATCGCCTCGACCCCCTGCGCCTCGACGCCGAACCCGGCAAGCGTGCGCCCCTCCGCGATGGCCGAGGCGGACACGACATTGTCCGCGCGCAGCAACTCGACCTGGTCGCGCGTGGTCGTCAGCGACTGCGGGAAGAGGCCGAACGTCAGCGCGCTCGCGAATTCCGTGCCGCCCGCGATCAGTCGCGACGCAGAGAACGGGAGGCCGAGCAGGACGCGGCGACGCTCGACGATGCGCAGCACGAGTTCGACCGTCTCGCGCAGCGTCAGGACTTCCGGCCCGCCGAGCTCATAGATTTTGCCGCTCTGAGCGGCGCCGTCGATCGCGCTTGTCGCCGCCAGCGCGACGTCGCCGACGAAGACAGGCTGCAGGCGCGACTCTCCGCCGCCGAACAGCGGCAGGATCGGCAGGAAGCGTGCGAGCTCGGCGAAACGATTGAGGAAGTCGTCCTCGGGTCCGAATACGACCGAGGGCCGCAGAATGATCGCGCTGGGGAACGCGGCGCGGACGGCCTCCTCCGCGCGGCCCTTGCTGGCGATATAGGGGTTGCTCGAAGCGGCGTCAGCGCCGATGCCGGAGACCTGCACCATCGCGCGGGCGCCGGCGGCTCGCGCGGCCCTGGCGACCTCGTCGGAGCCGAAGGCGTGCACGGCCTCATAGCCCTGACGGCCCGTTTCGCGCTTCACGCCGGCGGCGTTGATGACGATTTCGGCGCCGTCGACCGCGGCCGCAACCGAATCTGGATAGCGCAGATTGGCCTGAACGGCCTGAATCTGGCCGACATTGCCGAGCGGCTGCAGGAAGCCGGCGAGGTCGGGGCGGCGCATCGCCGCGCGCACGCGCCAGCCACGGCGCGCATAGGCGCGCACGATGTGGCGCCCGACGAAGCCGGAGCCGCCGAATATGGTCACGAGCCGGTCGCTGGGAGTGAGAAATTCGGCCATCGAAGCGCACCTTCGCAATGCAGCAAAATCGCCCCTCCTTATTCGATGGAGAGGCGGGTGTACAGACAAGCCGCGCCGATTGCGCGAGATCGTCGGCGCCGGTCGGTTGCGCCGCCGGCGTGGCCTAGCGAAGCGTCATGCAGATGCAAATCATCGATTCGTCGCGAAAAGCAGGCGTTCTATTCAACATGATATAAATGTTTATAGGCTAACCCCGGCGGAAGGTTTTCCGTGGAGTTCGACATGGCCGTCGACGTGTGGAAGGGCGGCAAAGCCGCCTGGAGCGTCCCGAATGACTGGACGCAGGGGACGCCGACTTCGGCAAGCGATGTCGTGGTCTACGCCGGCGAGGTCCACGCGATGGGATTGCTCGGCGCGGTCGCAGCGATTTCCGTCGATGGGCCGAATTCGACGCTGGATTTCGAAACCCCGGCGAACGACGCCATGATGGGCGCAGGCGCAACGTCGCTCGCCGTCTCGGGCAATCTGAGCAACAGCGGTCGCCTGCTCGTCGACGCCGAGAACGGCGACGGCGGGTCGTCCGTCATGGTCGCAGGCGAGTTGATCAATAGCGGCCTGCTACAGATCGGCGACGAGGGCCTCACCCTCGGCATGACCGACATGCTGTCGGTCGGCTCCCTCGACAATTTCGGCGGCGCGATCGATCTCTATGGCTGCGCGTACATGTCGACGCCCTCGAGCGCTATGCTCGACGTAGGCGGGAGCGCGGGATTCGGCGCCGCTGGCGCGCTCGAAGGCCATGTGGATCTGCAGAGCGACGCGATCATTGAATTTGCGCGCGGCGAAATCACGGAGATCGCGGCGAAGGCCGAACTGACCCTTGGAAATTACAACGTCTTTCTCGCCGACGCCTCCGCGACCCATTCCAACAGCGCGCTGACCGGGCTCAAGACCATCGACGGCCAACTCAACCTCGATGACGGCGCGTGGGTGCTTCCGACCGGCGCGCTCGCCAACTCGGGCGACATCGATGTCGACGCGATCGCGCAGGCGGGCGGTTCGAAACTCGGCGTCGGCGGAGCGCTCGCCAATAGCGGGACGATTTCGATCGGCTCGACTTCGCTCGTCACTCCGGCGGGAGAGACAGGCCCCGCGTCAGTCGTGTCCGCCGCCAGCCTGTCAAATCAAATCGGCGGCAAATTGGGCGCGATCGACCTCACAGGCAACACGAATGCGGTCGCGGCGCTCGAACTATCCGGCGCCGCCGGCTTCGGATCTACGGGAACGTCATATGGCGCGGTCAATCTCAGCGGCGAGGCATTGATCGAATTCGCCGGCGGTCAGATCGGATCGATCGCCGCGGGCAGTGAACTGAGCCTGAATGGAGCCGGCGCCTTCGTCGCTGACGAGACGAACACAGCCGCGAATAGCGCGCTGACCGGCCTATCCTCGATCGCGGGCGCGCTCAATCTCGAGGGCGGCGCTTCCCTTCAAATCGCCGGCGCGCTGACCAACAAGGGCCTCGTCGCACTCGATCGCTCTGCGGGAGCGGGCGGATCGAATTTGTCGGTCGCGGGCCAACTGACCAATTCCGGCACGCTCGCGATCGGCCCGGCGAGCGGCGGGCGTTCGGTCGCGACCGAGGTTGATGCGGCGAGCCTCGTCAATTCCGGCACGATCGATCTCTTCGGGGCCCTCGGCTATTCCGCCACGCTGAATGTCTCGGGCGGAATGGTCAATACCGGCGCCGTCCATCTCAACGACGATTCCGAACGCGTTCAAGGCGCAGTGACGGGCGCCGATGGCGTCTTCACTCTGACCGACGGCTCGAGCCTGGAATTCGGGGCCTCAGTCGCCAGCGGGCAGACTGTTTCCGAGACCAGCGCCGGCAACACGCTAATCCTCGACGACGCGGCCGGCTTTGACGCGCCGATCCGCGGCGTCGTCGCGGGCGACGCCTTCGACATCGCGTCTTTCGCATTCGCGAGCACGCATGTTGCGTTCCAACTGACGAGCGCCGGCCACGGCGCGCTGACGCTGACGGACGGCTCGGCGCATTGCACGCTGCACTTTGCCGGCGACGTCAATTTCCATGTCTCGGCTTACGACGGCGGCGCCGGAATTCAGATCAAGTTCGTATGAAAGCGCCGGCGGCTCACGCCGCCCCTTGTCGTCGTTGCAGGCGCCCGATCGCGGCGACGTCCGGAATTTTGGCTTTGATCCGGGCGGCCAGGCCGTTCAACATGCAATATCGCAGGAAAAGCGAAACGATCAATATGATCAGGCTTGTTCCGATGATCAGCACGATGCTCAGGTCCGGCTCGTAGCGACGCCACGCCGTTCCGAAGAATAAGTGGTCTCGAACGACGGCGCCGATAAGGAAGCCCGCCACCACGACCAGACCATTCACGGCCGGGCCGAAACTTTCGTCGCGCAGGATTTGGTCAAGCAGCTTTCCGATCGCGAGATTGAAGACGAAAAGGCCTACGAACGTCGCTGAAAGATATCTTGCGTCGATCTCAGACAGGATATTGAGCAACGGCCCTTCCGCGATCGCCTTTTCGCGTTCGCGGCGCCGCTCAGCGGCTTGGGTCTCGAAGGACCCGGCGGCGCTCGCCGATGCGTCCGACTTCATACTCGCGCCGGCCGCCTCCATTTCGTCGGTGACGTCGTCGTTTTCGAGCCGAGACTTGACGCCCTTCGCCGTCGCGGCGCGTCCGGCCACGGCGATCTTGTCGGTTCTCGACAAGTCGAGACTGCCGCTGGAAACAGTGGAGTCGCCGACGTCGCCCAGACCGTTGACATTGACCTTTTGGTCCGGCGCCGAGGCTTCGCCGGCGACCCGCACGACCTTGTCCAGATCGCCACCGTCGATCCTGCCCCACGGGACCAAAGCGTCGCTGCCGTGCTGCGCGCTTCGGTCCAGGTTGCTGGCGTCGGTTCCCGCATTGGAGCCGACGCTTGCCTGGAGGTTTGAAGCTTGATTGCTCGCGTTGCCGGCAGTCTGCGCCTCCTCTGTCGCGGCCCCCCCGAGCCCGTTGATGGACAGGGGCGTAACGATCATATCGAGTCCGCGACCTGCGCGGGCGGTTTGATCGGCGCTAATGTCTGCAACCATTCGGTCCGATACGTCCGCGACCCTGGCTCCGCCACGCAGAACCGACACGGCCGAAGCCAGACTGTCCGTGCTGACGCCGAAATTGGCCCACTTAGCCGTCGCCGTGAGATAGGGCGTCTGCACCAAAACATAACGGATGTCTTCAGCCCCGGCTTCGATGCCGACGGTTCCGTATTTTGCATCGACGCTCGTCGCGTTTTGCCCGGCCCGGTCATTGATCTGAATTTGCGTGTACGGCGCCAGGGAGATCCGCTCGCCGTCGCGCTTCAGTGTCAGCGAGCCATTTGGCATTGTGCGGACCCAGACGCCTTTCGGGATCGCGTCGCCGAGATGGAGCAGCGCCCAGCCCGCGAACTTCTGAACTTGAGCGTCCCCGTCGATGCCTGTGACTTTCCATTCTTCGGCCGACGCGCTCGAAAGTCCGAAGAAGAGCGGCATAAGTGCGGCGAAGACAAAACGTTGGAACATGGGACGCTCCAAACTACGGCGTCGATGGTAATATCACATAAAATAGACGTATAAAAGACTTTAGCTTAAATGCCATCCCTTAATGTTACCGAAGTCTTAACGTTGGGGCCGGCGCGTCTGGCGCCGTCGACGGCGATCTCGCCGTTGCCAGGCGTGCGTTCGATCAGATCGTCGAAGCCGACCTTGGAAGGCGTTGGCGCCGGCGGCCGACGTTTGGGAGTGGATGCGCCCATCGGCTCCGCGCCACCGAGACCAGCGGGGCCGAACCGCGCGCGGCCGGGCCTCGCGATCCCTACCGCCGTTGCAGGCGTGCGGCCGGGCTCGACCTCGATGGACTGAACTTTATTTCAGGGGCCGCGCCGGTCAGGCTGCGATAGCGCAAAACGAGCGCGGCAACGAGCAGCGCCAGGGTCATTCCGACGATCAACTCGATGCTCACGTAGGGCTCCCAGCGATACCAGCCCTCGTTGAAGAAGAATGTGTCGCGAATAAAGGCGCCGATCAAAGATCCGATCAACGCAATCAGACCATTGAGGGCGGCGCCAAAGCCGACGTCGCGCAGGATCAGGTCGAGAATTTTCCCGATCGCGAAATAAACGAGGAACAGGCCGAGGAACACTCCCCAAAGATATTGCGCTTCCATCCCGAACATGACCTTGAGCAGCGGCGCGGCTTTCGCCGCCTTCCGGAGCTTGATGTGCTTCGGAGCATGGGATTCGGGAGGCTTTGGCGCGCTCGCGGCCGCTGCCGCATCGGGCGCGCTCGCCTTGTCGGCGTCTTCGTCATCGTCCTTTTCGGCCCGCGCTTCGATGCCCTTGGCGGCGCCGGCGCCCGCCGCGGCGACGACCTTGTCGAGGCCTGACACGTCCACTTTTTTCCCGGAGACCGCCGCCTCGCCGGCGGCCTCGGCGACCTTTTCCAAATTGCTGAAGTCGGCCTTTCCGCCGGCGCCGGCGGCAAGGCCCGCGCCGGCGGGATTCGCCCCTGAGGCGCCGTCGGGGGTCGCGCCTGAGGCGCCGGCGGTCAAATCGCTCGTAGGATTTGCGGCCACGTCCGCGGCCTCGGCCGCGATCGCGCCCAGGCCGGTGTCGGACAAGGGCGTAACGGTGAGTTCCAGTCCTTTGCCGGCTACCGTGCTCTGTCCGGCGCGCACATCGGCCTTGACGTTGTTGGCGTTGTCCACAACCTCGACCAAGCCGCGGCGAACCGACACGGCTGAAGATTGGTCGTCGGTGCTGACGCCGAAAACCGTTCCCTTGACGTTTGCCGTCAGATAAGGCGTCCGCACAGTGAAATGTTGGACATTTTCGATTCTGGCCTCGACGCCGATCGTCCCGAATTTCTCGTCCACGCTGGTGAAGCTGTGGTCGGAGCGCTCGTAGATTTCGATTTGCGTGTCCGGCGCCATGGCGATCCGCTCGGCGTCGCGTTTGAGTTCGAGCGAACCATCCGCCAGCGTGCGAATGGCCGCACCGTTGGGGACCGTGTCCCCGACATGAAGCGTGGTCCAAACCGAGCCTTTTTGCACCTTGGCGCGGCCCTCGATCGTTTCGACCTGCCAGTCCGCGGCCCATGCGCTCGAGGCCCCGAGCAGAAGTGGAAAAAGCGTGAGCAGTGCGTAACGCTGAAACACGAGGACGCTCCCTTCGAGTTGAGCGTCCTCTATAAAACAAGATTCATTTGTACAAAATTAATTGGTATAAAAGCTATCTATCACAGTTATCAAAACATTACCGTGGACGGCGGCGATTCCTTGGCGGATTGCGCGGCGCGAGGCTTCAATTCGCGCGCTTCCTCGCCGCGACGACGATCTCGGCGTTCCGGCCCGACAACTCGGCCAAATGATCGAACCGGCTTTCGAAGGCGCCGACGCCTGCGGTGGCCGACCTCAGTTCGACGATGAGATCGCCTATCTCCGCTTCGGGTATCAGCGCGCGCAGGGTCTCCCAGCCCTGCCAGCCCTCGCGCGCCTCGAAGCCGAGAATCTGGCCGCGCCGGGCCGTGACGAGAGCGCTGGCCTTGGCGAGCGCGTCGGAGGGCACGTAGATCGAGACCGCGAGCACCGGCTCGAGCAGGATAGGCCTCGCTTTCGGCAGCGCCTCGCCGAGGGCGAGCTTGGCCGCGGCGCGGAACGCCATGTCGGAAGAATCAACCGTGTGATACGAGCCGTCGATAAGGGTCACTGCGACGTCGACGACGGGAAAGCCCAGCGGGCCGCGCGTCAGCGCGTCGCGCGCGCCCGCTTCGACGGAAGAGAAATACTGCTTCGGCACCGTGCCGCCATGCACCTTCTCGGAAAAGGCGAAGCCTTCTCCCCGCGCGCGCGGGGCGACTTCTACCAGCACGTCGCCGAATTGTCCGTGTCCGCCCGATTGCTTTTTGTGTCGGCCGCGCACCGTCACGGCGTCGCGGATCGTTTCGCGATAGGCGACGGAGGGCTTTGTGGTCTCGACCGCGACGCCGAAGCGATCGGCCAGCCGCTCGGCGGTCACGCGCAGATGCATCTCGCCCTGGCCGAACAGTTTGAGTTCGCCCGACTCCGGTTCGTGCACGAACGCGAGCGTCGTGTCTTCGTCGGCGAGCTTGGCGAGCGCGGCGGTCAGCCGCACCTCGTCCTTGCGGTCCTTGACATGGATCGCGACCGATTGCGTCGGCGGCGGCGGGGCGACTTTGGCCGCGGCTTCCGGAGCGCTCTTGCCCTCGGCGAAACGTTCGCCGGTCGCCACGCTCTCCAGACGCTGGAATGCGATCGTGTCGCCTTCCTCGGCCCGCGCGACCTTGGAGGAGGTCGCGCCGGTCAGGCGCACCAGACCCGCGATGCGATCCTCGCCCCCGCGCGATCCGGTCACGCTGACGCCGTCGGCGAAGGCGCCGCGCAGCACCCGCGCCAGCGACAATTTGCCGCCATGCGCCGTGTGGATGGTGCGCACGACCTGAGCCAGATTCGCTCCCGCCGACTCCAGCTTGAGCCTATTGCGGGTTTGCGCGATCCCGGGGGCCTCATGACGAAGCGCCTTCAGGAGCCGTGTGACGCCGTGGCCCCCGGTCGCCGAGCCCATAAGCAGCGGTACGACATGGCCCTCACGCAATTCGCGCGCGAGATCGTCGAACACGAGATCGCGCGGCGGCTCGATGTCGCCGATCAATTGCTCCATCAGGGAGTCGTCGTAGTCGGCGAGCCGCTCGAGCATGGAATAGCGCGCCTGCTTCTCGTCGAGCGCGACGCCGACCGGCATTTCCATCACCTCGGAGGGCGCCGATTCGCGATAGACGAAGGCGCGCTCGAGCGCGAGATCTACGAAGCCGGTCGCGACGCCGTTCTCCCAGAGCGGGATCTGACGCAGCAGCAGCGGCGTGCGCGAAGCCGGCTGCAGCAGCGCCAGGGCCTCGCGCACGCCGCCGCCGGCGAGGTCGATCTTGTTGAGGAACAACAGGCGCGGAATGCCGAGTTCTTCGAGCTCGCGCATGATCACCTGCAAGGCCGGCGTCTTGCGCGGATCGGCTTCGCAGACGACGACGGCGGCGTCGCAGACCGGCAGCACGTGCCGCATGTCGTGCATGAATTCGACCGAGCCCGGGCAATCGACGAAAGTCAACCGGTCGCCGAGGTAGTCGACATGGGCGATGTTCGGCTCGACGCTCATCGCGTGCACGCGAGCCTCGGGGCTGGAATCGCCGACGCTGGTGCCCTCGCGCACGGAACCCTGGCGCGCCGCGCCGCCTCCGCGTGTGAGCAGCCCCTCCAACAGGCTCGTCTTCCCGCTCTGAAAGGGGCCGACGATCGCGATCAATCGCGGTCCGGAAATGCGGTGCTCGCCTGTAGGACCCATCGCTCCCATGGTCTCCTCCCGTCGATATCTTCCGTCGCTTCACCGCCCATGCTGGCAAGTCTCGCGTAACTGCGCAAGCAGGTTGGCGTCAGCCTTTCGGCCCGCAGAGTGGCCAAGCGGGCGCTGCTGCGATAGGACGGGCGCCGAAAGGAAGCGTCAGGCGACGGCGCGATCTAGGCATGCACGACAAGATCAGACAGGAAACGGAGGCGCTGGCCTCGGCGCTCGGGGGACGCTCGATCGTTCTCGTGGGGATGATGGGGGCCGGCAAGACCTCGGTCGGCCGGCGGCTCGCGCAGCGGCTTGGCCTGCCCTTCGTCGACGCCGACGCCGAGATCGAAGCGGGCGCCCGGATGACCATCCCGGAGATTTTCGAGCGTTTCGGAGAACCCTATTTCCGCGACGGCGAGCGCAAGGTGATCGCGCGCCTGCTTGACGAAGGCCAGAAGGTGCTGGCGACCGGCGGCGGCGCCTTCATGAACGCCGCGACGCGCGAACGCATCGCGGGCGCGGGCGTCTCGGTCTGGCTGAAGCCCGAATTCGAGGTGCTGCTCAGGCGCGTGCGCAAGCGCTCGAACCGTCCGCTTTTGCAAACCGCCGATCCCGAGACGACGCTGCGCCGGCTGCTGGAGGAGCGCAGCCCGACCTACGCGCTCGCCGACATCACGGTCGAATCGCGCGAAGGGCCGCATGAGGCGACGGTGGACGCGATCGTCGGCGCCTTGCGCCGGCGGATCGAGGCCGAGAGCGCGGCGCTGGCGCGCGGGCCCGGCGTGCGCGAGGTGCCGGTTGCGCTGGCCGAGCGATCTTACAAGATCCTGATCGGCGAAGGGCTGATCGCCGCCGCCGGCGCGCACATAAGCGAGTTCGCGCCCGGCGCGCGATGCGCCGTCGTCACCGATGAGACGGTCGCCGGGTTGCATCTCGACGCCCTGCTGAAAAGCCTCGACGCGGCTGGTCTCGCGTCAAGCGTCATCGTCTGCCCGCCGGGCGAGGCGACCAAGTCCTACGCCGAATTCGCGCGCGTCAGCGACGCGCTGATCGGCGCCCATATCGAGAGGCGCGATCTCGTCGTCGCGCTCGGCGGCGGGGTGATCGGCGATCTCGCCGGCTTCTGCGCGGCCTCGCTGCGGCGCGGCGTCAAGCTGGTGCAAATTCCCACGACGCTGCTCGCGCAAGTCGATTCCAGCGTCGGCGGCAAGACCGCGATCAATTCGCCGCTCGGCAAGAACCTGATTGGCGCCTTTCATCAGCCCTCGCTGGTGCTCGCCGACGCCAAGGCGCTCGATACGCTGAGCGAACGCGAGTTCCGCGCCGGCTACGCCGAGGTCGCCAAATACGGCCTGATCGACGACCGGGAATTCTTCGAATGGCTGGAGGCCCACTGGCGAGACGTATTCGCCGGCGGTCCCGCGCGCCACCACGCCATTGCGGTGAGCTGCGCGGCCAAGGCGCGCGTCGTCGCCTCCGACGAGACGGAACAGGGCCCGCGCGCGCTGCTCAATCTCGGCCACACTTTCGGGCACGCCTTCGAGGCCTTGACCCAATATGACGGGTCCCGGCTGGTGCATGGCGAGGGCGTCGCGGTCGGCATGGCCTGCGCGTTCCGCTTCTCCCGCGATCTCGGCCTCTGTCATGGCCAGGACGCGGTCCGGATCGAGAACCACCTCGCCGGCGTGGGCCTGCCGACGCGAATTTCGCAGATTCCGGGCCTTCGGCCGGATCCGGAGGCGATCCTGGCCGCGATGCGGCAGGACAAGAAGGTCGAACGGGGCAAGCTGACCTTCATCCTCGCTCGCGGCATCGGCCAGTCGTTCATCGCCAAGGACGTGCCGGAGCCGGATGTGCTGCGGTTCCTCGAGCGGGATTTGCAGGCGGCGTGAGCCGCGCTTCTACGGGCGCTCGCCGCGGCCGGCCGGGACGAAACGCCCGGCTGGAATTTCAGCGCAGGCCGGATCCGAAGGGCTCCAACGCGCCGATTTCGGGCTTCCGCGCGCCGGTTCGCCGCCCGATATCCATCGCGCCTATCGCGTTGCGCCCCGCAAAGCTCTAAATACCCGCCATGCCCGTCACCCTCGCCATCCCCGTCGTCGTCCTCTGTCTGATCGCCGCCGCCTTTTTCGCCGGCGCGGAAACCGCGCTAACTGCGGCCTCGCGGGCGCGCATGCAGGCGCTCGAGACGGGCGGGGACCATCGCGCCGCGCTCGCCAATAAGCTGATCGCAAAGCGCGGGCGGCTCATTTCGGCGATGCTGCTGGGCGGCCAGCTCGTCACCATCGGCGCCTCGGCCTATACGACCAATGTGCTGGTCGCCGAGGTCGGGGAGCGCGGCGTCGTCTATGCGACGCTGATCATGACGGCGCTTATCGTGATCTTCGGCGAGGTGATGCCCAAGACGATTGCGATCGCCTATCCCGACCGGATGTCGCTGCTGATTGCGCCGCTGGTTGCGTTCTTCGTGACCCTTTTCGGGCCCATCGTGAGCGCCGTCGAGTGGCTGGTGCGCGTTGTGCTGAAGCTCTGCGGATTCTCGCTGGTTGAGAACGATCCCGGCGTCACCGGCGCGGAGGAGCTGCGCGGCGCTGTCGACATTCTGCACCGAGAGGGCGAAGTCGCGCGCAGCGATCGCGACATGTTCGGCGGGCTGCTGGAACTGGCCGAAATTCCCGTTGGCGACGCGATGATCCATCGCACCAAGATGCGCACGCTCGACGCCGACCTGCCGCCGGACGAACTCGTGCGCGAGGTGCTCGCCTCGCCCTATACCCGCATGCCGCTATGGCGCGGCGATCCCGACAACATCATCGGCATGCTGCACGCCAAGGACCTGTTCCGCGCCTTCGCGGCCGCAGGGGGCGACGCCAGCAAGCTCAAGGCGGCCGATATCGCGCTGGAGGCCTGGTTCATCCCCGAGGCTACGACCCTGCGTGACCAGTTGCAGGCGTTTCTGCGGCGCAAAACCCATTCGGCGCTGGTGGTCGACGAATATGGCGTCGTTCTGGGCCTGATCACCCTCGAAGACATCATCGAGGAGATCGTCGGCGACATCAAGGACGAGCACGACTTGCTGGCGCAAGGCGTGCGCCAACAGCTCGACGGCTCGCTGATCGTCGACGGGTCCGTCACGATCCGCGACCTCAATCGCGCGATGGACTGGGATCTGCCGGACGACGAGGCGGCGACCATCGCGGGCCTCGTCATTCACGAGGCGCGCACCATCCCCGAGCCGCGTCAGACCTTTGTCTTCCACGGCTTGAGGTTCGAGGTGCTCAGGCGCCAGCGCAACCGGATCGCGGCGTTGCGGATCACGCCGATGACGGACCGGGAACTGCCGGCGGGCAAGGCGGACAAACCGAAACCCGCCAGTACGCCTTGACCGGAGCCCGGGACGGCGGCCCGCGTTGCCGCAGCCGTCGGCCTACCCTATATAGGCGGGCGCGATTTGCGCCGATTTCGAGGTTTCATGTCCTGGAATAATCAAGGCGGCGGTCCCTGGCGCTCCCCGGGGCAGGGGCCTTGGGGGCAGGGTCCCGGCGGTTCGTCCCCGCCAGGCGATCTCGAAGAAGCCATCCGGCGTCTGCAGCAGGGCTTGCGCGGCCTGACGCCCGGCGGTTTGGGCGGCTCGCCCGGCTGGCGCGGCGCGGCGCTCATCGCTTTGCTTGCGATCCTCGTCTGGCTCGCCTTCGGCACCTTCTATACGGTCCAACCCAACGAGGTTGGGCTCAATCTCGTGTTCGGCCGATACACCGGCAAGACCGCGCCCGGTCTCAACATGAACTGGCCGTGGCCGATCGGCAGCGTGGTCCATGTTCCGGTCGCGGACCAGCAGATCACCGAGGTCGGCTATCGCGGCGACGCCCGCGGCGCCGACGATCTCGCCGAGAGCCAGATGCTGACGGGCGACCAGAACATCGTCACGGTTCATTTCCGGGTCGCCTGGCAGATCGACCCCGCCCATCCCGAAGATTTCGAATTCAACGTGCTCAATCCGCGCGACACCGTGAAAGCGGTCGCGGAGAGCATCATGCGAGAGGTCGTCGGCTTGAAGACCATCGACGGCATCCTGACCAGCGACCGCAAGTCGATCGAGCCGGACGTGCAGGCCCGCATGCAGAAGGTGCTCGACGATTATCGCGTCGGCGTCCTGGTCAAGCAGGTGCAGTTGCAATCGGTCGACGCGCCCGCGCAGGTCATTTCCGCCTATCGCGACGTGACCGCGGCGCAGCAGGACCAGCAGCGCGCGGTCAACGACGCCGAGACCTACGCCAACCGGGTGGTGCCCGAGGCGGAAGGCGCGGCCGCGCGCATCGTCGCCGAGGCGAAAGC
>CAWEID010000041.1:0-37618 GCA_963809055.1 uncultured Pseudomonadota bacterium
AACGGCTATTCGGCGTCCATCAACTCCAGACAGAAGAGATAGGTCGGCGGGATCGGCCGCCCCGGGAGACCGGCGGCCTCGGCGGCAGCGGGATCGCGGTAGACCGGTTTGGTCTCGCCGAGCGTGTTGAAGAAATAGCGCGGCCGCTCTGGTTCGACGCGCGCGTGGGTGGGCGCGAATCTGCGCCCGCCCGCCGACCAATCGACCATGGCGCCCTCAATTCCTTTCGTAGAGCGTGACCACGCAAGCGCCGCCGAGGCCGAGATTGTGCTGCAGCGCGCGGCGGGCGCCTTCGACCTGCGTAGCTTCGGCGGTTCCGCGCAATTGGCGCGTCAACTCGTAGCATTGGGCCAAGCCAGTGGCGCCGAGCGGATGACCCTTGGAGAGCAAGCCGCCGGACGGGTTGGTCACGACTTTTCCTCCATAGGTGTTGTCGCCGGCGTCGATGAACGCTTCCGCGCCGCCTTCGGGGCAGAGGCCGAGCGCCTCGTAGGTGATCAACTCGTTGTGGGCGAAACAATCATGCAATTCGACGAGCCCGATTTCGCTCGGGCCGACGCCGGATTGCTCATAGACCTTGTTCGCCGCAGCGCGCGCCATGTCGTAGCCGACCAGCCGCATCATGTCCTTGGCGTCGAACGTGCTGTGGGTGTCGGTCGTCATAGCCTGCGCCGTTATGGCGACGTCGCGGTTGAGGCCGTGGCGCTTGGCGAAAGTCTCGGAGACGAGAATCGCCGCCGCGCCGCCGCAAGTCGGCGGGCAAGCCATCAGGCGGGTCATGACGCCGGGCCAGATCACTTGATCGTTCAGCACGTCCTCGGCCGTCACCTCCTTGCGAAAGAGAGCGAGCGGGTTGTTCTTGGCGTGACGGCTCGCCTTGGCGCGGATCTTGGCGAAGGCCGCCAGCTTGGTGCCGTATTTCTTCATGTGCGCGAGCCCGGCGCCGCCGAAATATCGCAACGCCAGGGGAACGCCGGGCGCGTCGACCAAGGTGTCGGCAAGGGCGTCGAATGCCTCGAAGGCGCTCGGCCGGTCGGTATAGATGGAGCCGAGCGCTCCGGGTTTCATCTGCTCGAAGCCGAGCGCCAGGACGCAATCGGCGGCGCCGCTGGCGATCGCCTGCCTGGCGAGAAACAGCGCGGTCGAACCCGTCGAGCAATTGTTGTTGACGTTGACGATCGGAACCCCGGTCATTCCGAGGTGGTATATCGCGCGCTGGCCCGCGGTGGAGTCGCCGTAGACATATCCGGCGTAGGCCTGCTCGATCGCCTCGTAACCAAGGCCCGCGTCGGCGAGCGCCCGCCGGCCCGCCTGCGCGCCCATCTCGTGATAGCTCGCGCTCGCGCCCGGCTTGGCGAAGGGGATCATGCCGACCCCCGCGACGATGACCTTCGCTGACATCGGCTCCTCCCGAAAGATTTCGACTTGACCCTGTGGGCATTTAATTACCCGCTGGTAATATGTGTGTTCGACAACAGTGTCAAGCGCAGCGGCCTCTTCGGATCGGCCGGCTTTGCGCGCGCCGCCCGCGAGATCGCCTGCGGCAAGCGGGCCGCGCCACAGGCGAAGTCATCGATCAGATGCCGCTCAGGCATATACATATTGATGTAGCTCAATGCCGCTGCCGGACCCTTCACAAAATATCGCGGTCGGAACCCTACAAACAACGGGTCGGCAATGGAATTCGAGCGCATTCGGGTCGTTTCGACGCACGGGGGCGGTTGGCCGCAACTCGCGGGGTCCGGCCAGGAGAGGGAACGTCCTGTATCCCGCTCTGCGGGTTCGCAACGCGTCGGCGTCCTGGTCGAACTGCCGCGCATCCTCGCCGACCTGGGGGTAGAACCGGGTCCTGTGCTCGCCAAGGCGGGCGTCAGGTCGGAATGGCTTGCGGACGTCGAGAACCAACTCTCGTTCTCCCAAGTTACGCAATTGGTCGCTGCCGGCGTCGAGCGCACGGGGCGTCAAGACCTGCCGCTGCTCATTGGCTGCGCCGCCAAACCGCGACATCTCGGCGTCGTCGGCGATCTGCTCCGCGCCGCTCCGGATTTCCATTCCGCCCTCGTCGACTATGCGGATAGCCATGGGCGCTTCGTTCGGGGAGCGGGGATCTATCTTCTCGACTGGGCGGAGCATGCCGTGCTCGCGGGATATCGCACGCACCAACCGGGACTGCGGGGGGTGAGCCAATTCAGCATCGGCGCGGTGGCCTTCGGATTTCGAATCTTTCGCGAACTCTGCGGCGTGACCCCGAGTTCGGTATTGCTCGCGATTCCCCGACCGGCCAACGCGACGCCGTATTTTCGGGCCTTCGCTCCAAGCGAGGTCGAGTTCGGCGCGGAGCATTATGGCCTGGTATACCCAGAAGCCGCGCTCAGGACGCCAGTTCCGACGGCGGACGCAGGCGCTCACGATCAATTGCGAGCGGCCGTCGCGGAACATTGGGGCCGCATGCTCCCGGACATTCAAGATCAGGTCCTGCGCGTCCTCGTCCCTTCCGTTCTCTCCGGATCGCATTCTCTTTCGTCGGTCGCGCGCCGGATCGGCATGCACCCGCGCAGCTTGAACCGGGCGTTGCACGCCAGGGGAACACAGTTTCGGACGATCCTGAAGACGGCCCAGTTCGAGATGGCGTCTCAACTGCTCATCGACACCGAGTTCTCGATCCGCGACGTCGCGAATATAATGGGTTATTCGGAGGTCAGCGCGTTCACCCGGTTCTTCGTCTCCGCGGCCGGGGTCCCTCCGGCCGAATGGCGCAGCGAGACGCGCGCAGACGCGGCGGCGGTCGCAAATGCCTAAGGGAAAGCAAACGGCCGGCGAGACCGCGACCTGTCCGACGATCTCTTTTCCGTCGCTGCGCGGGCCAATGTCGCAATATGTCAAACCCGGCCGGCGCTTTCTTGCTATCCAATCGGCATGCGCGCGCTGCGATTCATTTAAAGCGAACCCCCGCCGCGTGGCTGCGCAACGGAACGCCTTTCCGGCCTCCGGCGCGTTTCGAAGCGCAAGAGATGGATTTTGAAGGTCATGGCCGCCAAGTCGAGCGCAGCCGCGCCAAGCGTTACAGCCTCGCAATTTGATACGGTGGCGTTGCTTCTTCAGGGCGGCGGGGCGCTGGGCTCGTATCAGGCCGGCGTGTACGAGGCGCTTGCGCGTGCGCAGGTCACGCCCAACTGGATAGCCGGCATTTCGATCGGCGCCATCAATACCGCTCTGATTGTCGGCAATCCCGAGGAGAAGCGCGTCGAGCGGCTGAGAGAATTCTGGGAGACCGTGAGCGAGCCGCCGCTCGGGCTGTTCGGCGTCCATTACAATCCTGCGATTGCGGTCACCAACGAATATCTCCGCGTAGCGGTCAATCAGACTCGCGCATTCGGGATCGCGGCGCTCGGCGCGCCCGGATTCTTCAAGCCCCGGTTCCCTCCTTCGAACCCGCTGGGCGCCGCAGACCCCGCGCATCTCAGCCTCTATGATGTTTCTCCGGTGAAGGCGACGCTCGAACGGCTCGTCGATTTCGACCAAATCAATAGCGGCCCGACGCGGATGAGCGTCGGCGCGGTCAATGTGCGCACCGGCGACTTCGTCTATTTCGATACGACGACCCACCGCATCGACGTGCGTCACGTGCTGGCGAGCGGTTCGCTGCCTCCCGGATTTCCCGCGACGGAGATCGACGGCGAGTATTACTGGGACGGCGGCATCGTCTCCAACACGCCCCTGCAATGGGTGCTCGACGCCAAACCCCATCGCGACACGCTCGCGTTTCAGGTCGATCTCTGGAACGCCCAGGGAGAATTGCCTCGCGACTTCACCGCCGCCAGCGTTCGTCAGAAAGACATTCAGTTTGCGAGCCGAAGCCATGACGCGTTGGCGCAAGTCCTCGGCGCGCAACGGTTCCGGCATGCGTTCCGCAATCTGTATCGGCGGCTGCCCGCCGAGATGAAGAACACTCCGGAAGCTGAGCTGCTGGCGAGCGAGTCGCACGAGGCCGTCTACAACATCGTGCAGCTCACATACCGCTCGCGCAGCTATGAGGGCATCGCGAAGGACTACGAGTTCTCGCGGCGCACGATGGAGGAACACTGGCGCGCGGGCCTCGACGACGCAAGCCGCGCGCTGAGCCATCCTGAAACCCTTCGCCGACCGGAAAACATCGAGGGATTCAGCCTGTTCGATTTCTCCCAACCCACCGACCGCTGAGGTCAAACGAAACCGATTCCGCGCCACGCGGCGCAGCGAAGGGGTATGCGATGCAAGAATCCGAAGTGCGAGACCGCGCGTTTGCGATGCCGCTGACGAGCCCGGCCTATCCGATCGGGCCCTACCGGTTCGTAAACCGCGAATATTTGATCATCACCTACCGAACCGACCCGCAGAAGCTGCGCGAATTGGTGCCGGCGCCGCTGGAGGTCTCCGAGCCCTTGGTCAAATTCGAATTCATCCGCATGCCGGATTCCACCGGTTTCGGAGACTACACCGAGAGCGGGCAGGTCATCCCCGTTTCGTTCAAGGGTCGCAAGGGCGGCTACAGCCATTGCATGTTCCTCGACGATCATCCGCCCATCGCAGGCGGGCGCGAACTCTGGGGTTTCCCCAAGAAGCTGGCCAAACCGACTTTGAAGGCCCAAATCGACACTCTGATCGGCGAACTCTATTACGGCCCCTTGCGCATCGCCGTCGGCACCATGGGCTACAAGCATCGCCAGGCCGATCTCGCCGCGGTGAAGGCCTCGATGGAGGCCCCGAATTATTTGCTCAAGATCATACCGCATGTCGACGGCACGCCGCGGATCTGCGAGTTGGTCGAATATTACCTCACCGACATCGATCTGAAGGGCGCCTGGAATGGTCCGGCCGAGCTCTCGCTGTTCTCGCACGCGCTCGCGCCGATCGCCGAACTGCCCGTCCTCGAGGTCGTATCGGCGGTCCACATTCTAGCCGATCTCACCCTCGGGCTTGGCAAGGTCGTGCACGACTATCTCGCCGCCCGCTAAACGCGCTTTTGCGAAGGAGAGTTCCATGGACCTGAAGAGCAGGGTGGCCATCATAACCGGGGCCGCGAGCGGCATCGGCAAGGAAATTGCCATCAAACTCGCCGCGCTGGGCGGCGTTCCCGTCATCGCCGATCTCGATCTCGCCGCCGCCGAGAAGACGGCCGCGGAGATTCGAGCCAGTGGCGCCGACGCTTTCGCAGTCGCGATGAACGTCGTCGACGAGGAACAGGTGGAGAAAGGCGTCGCCGCGACGGTCGCGAAATACGGCAAGATTGACATTCTCGTCAGCAATGCCGGCATCCAGATCGTCCATCCTCTGGTCGACTTCCCCTTCGCGGATTGGAAGAAACTGCTCGCCATCCACCTCGACGGCGCATTCCTCACCACCAAGGCGTGCCTGAAGCATATGTACGCCGCCAATTACGGCCGCGTGGTTTACATGGGCTCGGTGCACTCGCACGAAGCCTCGAAGCTCAAGGCGCCCTACGTCACCGCCAAGCACGGCTTGCTGGGCCTTGCGCGCGTGCTCGCCAAGGAAGGCGCCGAGCACAACGTCACCGCCAATGTGGTCTGCCCCGGCTTCGTGCGCACGCCGCTCGTGGACAAGCAGATTCCGGAACAGGCGAAGGCGCTCGGAATTACCGAAGCGGAAGTCGTCAAGAACGTAATGCTGAAAGACACTGTCGACGGCGAGTTCACGACTACCCAGGACGTCGCCGACGCCGTGCTCTATTTCGCGGCCTCGCCGACCAACGCGCTGACCGGGCAATCGCTCGTCGTCAGCCACGGCTGGTTCATGCAATAGGCCGGCCCGAGCTCGGGGCGCGTTCCCCCCGAGGACTCCAGCGGCGGAAGTAGCGCAACCGAGCGCGCGAGCCGGGCCGACTCTCGACCTGGCGCCCGAACCGGAGAGGCGACGAAATGGATAGTCGGTCCGTATCGCCCCGCGACGACGGCCCGTGCATCGCCCCTGGCGCGCGCCGCCGGGTCGCCAAGGCGGCGAAGGCCGGCGCGATCGCGGCCGGGATGCCGTCGTTGCTGCGACATTGCGCGTCCCAGAGGTTCCGATTTCCGAATCTCGGCCTTCCCCGCCCGGCCGGCGCGCCGCGCGCCGCGGATGGGTAAGGCCTGGGAGGCGATCGCGGCCGTCATCGACAGCCTCGACGCGTGTTCCTGACCCATATCCCACGGAGACAATACCGATGCCAAGCAGCGCCGCCACAGCCTTCTCCGCACAAGAACAGGCGATCGCCTCCGGTGCGGAGTCCATGCATGGAACCGTGTCGGACCGCGTGCTTCGCCTTTACGAAGGCATGCGCGCCTACGGCCCTCCAAGGGTCTGCCTCGAGCGGTCCATTCTGTTCACGGAGTCTTTCAAGGAGACCGAGCATGAGCCGCTCGTGCTGCGCTGGGCCAAGGCCCTCAAGCGTTATGCAGAAAAATCGACCGTCGTCATTCTCGACGATGAACTGATCGTCGGGCGCCCGAACGATGCGCTCGGGCGCTGGGGCCTCGTGTATCCCGAACTCGACGGCGCGGTCATGCCGGCCGGCGTCGAGATGTTCCGTAAGAACAAGGGCAAAGTCGGAGAAGTCGTCGTCACGGACGAGGACGCGAGGCTCATCAACGAGGTTTTGACGCCCTACTGGGCGGGCAAGGACTATTCGAGCAATTTCGCTCTCAGCCTTCCGGAACCGACGAGGTTCATGATCTATGGTCCCGATCCGAAGAACACGATCATGTTCACATGTGTCGCGCTCTCGACATCGCCGATGCGGCATTCGCAGAACTGGACGCCGGACTTCACAAAGATCCTGCGGCGCGGCGTGAAGGGCATCCGCGAAGATGCGCAGGCAAAGCTCGCGGTTCTGAGCGACCCTGTCGACATCATCGGCAAGAAGCCGTTCCTCGATGCGGTCGTCATCACCTGCGACGCCATGACCTTATGGTCGCGGCGCTATGCGGAGAAGGCGCGCGAACTCGCGGCCAAGACGTCCGACGCGGCTCGCGCCAAGGAGTTGATCGCCATCGCGGAGGTCTGCGAATGGGTCCCCGAAAATCCCGCGCGCAATTTCCGCGAGGCCCTGCAGGCGCAGTGGTGGGGGCAGCTCTTCAACCGCATAGAACAGACGAGCAGCGCGATGGGCCAAGGGCGCATGGATCAGTATCTATGGCCCTACTACAAGAAAGACCTCGACGAGGGACGCCTCACAAGGGAACAGGCTCTGGAGCTGTTCCACTGCCTGTGGCTCAACATGTCGCAAGTCACGGAGATCAAACTCAATCCCGTCGCGGCGGCGGGAACGGAAGGATTCTCTCAATTTCCTGACGTCTGCGTCGGCGGACAGACGACCGACGGACGCGACGCCACCAACGAATTGTCGTACTTCATTCTTGAGTCGATGCGGGCGTTGCAGATCACGGCGCCCGACACTTGCGTGCGCATTCATTCGGGCACGCCCGACGCGTTCCTGCATCACGTCGTCGAGTGCATCAAGGACGGCAAGGGCTATCCCAAGCTGCTGAACGATGAAATGGTCATTCCGTTCTATCTCGCCAATGGCGCGACGATGAAGGAGGCTCTCGATTGGTGCATCTCCGGCTGCTGCGAGAACCGCCTGCCCAATCGAGAAACCAACGTCACCGCAGGCGGCGGCATCAACTACGGATCCGTCACGGAAATGACTTTCCGCCGCGGGAAACTGAAAGTCCTGCGCGATATCCAGTTCGGCCTCCAAACGGACGACCCGCGAAGCTGGACCAGCTTCGATCAGGTCTGGCGCGCGTTTCAAGCCCAGATGCTCAACGTCGCCGAACACGTCTTGATACAGCAGCATCAAGCGATGAAGCTGAAGTCCGCTTATTTCGCGGCGCCGCAGACTTCGATGCTGCACGATCTGGCGATGAACGAGTGCCGCGATCTCCACACCCATGGCGAATGGTTCGAGGGCGCGATCGACCACAGCACGTTCGAGGCGATCGGAAAGGGCACGGCGATCGACAGCCTCGCGGCGGTCAAGCATCTCATCTTCGATACCAAGAAATTGACCTGGGACGAATTGCTCGCGGCCGTCGAGGCGAACTGGGAGGGTCATGAGGCCATCCGCCAGATGTGCCTCAACGCCCCCAAATATGGCAATGGAATCGCCTGGGTGGACGCGATTGGCTTCGAGATCGAGCGCACTTTGCTCGAGTTTCTGCACGCCCATCCCAAGCCGCACGGTCAGGCGTTCCTGCTGCGGCAGATCCCGATCACCTTTCATATCCCGCTCGGCAAAGTCACCTGGGCGACTCCCAACGGGCGGCCTGCCGGCGAATACTTGTCGGAGGGCATTTCCGCGTCGCACGGAATGGACGTGAAGGGGCCGACGGTGGCGCTCACCTCGATTGCGAACGCGCGCGACCGTAGCTTCCGGGAGAAGGGCGGCGACCTCATCAACCTGAAGTTCAGCCCGGCGAACGTCTCCGGCGAAGACGGGACGCGCCGCCTGATGCAGGTCATCCGCACCTGGTCGGAACTCAAGCACTGGCACGTACAGTTCAACATCATCAATCGGGCGACGCTGCTCGCCGCGCAGAAAGAGCCCGAGAAATATCGCGACCTTGTCGTGCGCATCGCCGGCTATTCCGCCTATTTCGTCGATCTCTCGCCGATGCAGCAAGCCGAGATCATTGCACGCACAGAAGAGGCGGCCTGAGCGGCCCCAATAAATCCACGGAAAGGACGACACCATGCAACTCAAAGGCAAAACAGCGATCGTCACGGGCTCAGGCCGCGGAATCGGCTTCGGCATCGCCGAGGCCTTCGCGCGCGAAGGCGCGAACGTCGTCATCAACGACATGAGCATCGAAAACGCCAACGAAGCCGTCAAGACGATTACGGCCGCCGGCGGGTCGGCAATGCCGTTCAAGGCCAACGTGACAGCCAGGGCGGAGCTCGATGCGATGGTCGCGGCCTGTGTGGCGAAGTTCGGCGGGCTCGACATCCTCGTCAACAATGCCGGCATCGAAGCCCATCCCATGCTTCTCAAGGACATACCCGAGGCGCAATGGGACCGTGTGCTCGGCGTCAACCTGAAGGGCGTATTTCTCTGCTGCCAGGCCGTGATCCCTCAGATGATGAAGCAGAACAAGGGCCGCATCATCAACATCAACTCGCTCGCCGGCCGGCGCATGACGTTTTTCGGCAGCGCGGACTACACGGCCTCCAAGCATGGCGGCATCGGCATCACCCAGCACCTGGCCTGGGAGCTCGCCGACAGCAACATCACGGTCAATGCGATCTGCCCAGGCGCGACGCTGACGCCCCTCGCCGAGCAGAGCTCGACGCCCGAATATCGTCTGATGGTCGAGAAGCGACTGATTCCGCTCGGCCGCTGGTGCACGCCCGCCGACATTGCCGGCGCCGCCGTATATTTCGCCTCCGACATCGCGGACATGGTCACGGGACAGGTGATCGACGTCGATGGCGGCGTCATGACTGGATATGGCGAAGACCTGCGTCCGATGATCCGCCAGCGCATTGCCGAAGGGCAGGCCAAGGCGGCGCAAAAGGCTTGAGCCAGTCCACGTAGTTGGGGGCGTCTTCATGGCGAAACGGATCGCGATCAATTGCGGCGGCGGCTATGCGCCCGGACTCAACGCCGTCGCGCTCGGGGCGGCGCGCGCGGCGGCTCGGCTCGCATGGGAGTTGGTCGGCATCCACGATGGCTTCGACGGGGTGTTGGCGCCCGAAGGCTACAGCGACGGCGGCCGGGTGCGGCTCGACGCCGACGGCATTGAAGGCGCCGGTTCGGGTCTGCTCGGAACCGGCGCGCGCATGGATCCATTCCGCGTTCGCGGCGTCAACGAACTCGGTTTCGTCGAGGAGACCGATCGTTCCGACGATGTGATCGCGATCCTTCGACGCGAAGGCTTCGACGCCATCGTGTCGATTGTCGGAGGCAGCGCGATCACCGGCGCTCACGCGCTGAGCGTCGCCTATAAGCTCAGCCGCAAGGGGCTTCCGATTGTCTGCATTCCCAAGTCGGCGGAGAACGACATCGCGGCCACGTCGCTTTCCCTCGGGTTCAGCAGTGCGCTCTCCTATGTGGTCGATGCATTGGAACGGCTGCGAACGGCCGCCCGGGACGTGCGGCGCATCGCGGTTGTCGAGGTTCCCGGTCATGAGGCCGGCTGGCTCGCGCTGCAAGCCGGCCTCGCCGTCTGCGCCGACGTCGTGCTGATCCCTGAGATCGCCTACGACCTCGCCGCCGTCGGCGCGGCCCTGCGCGCGGCCGGAGCCAAAGGGCGGCGGCCCTCGCTGGTCGTCGTCGCGGAGGGCGCGCGCCCCGCGGCGGTCAAGCGCGGCGACGCGGAGCCGTCTGCGCTGCGCCGCAGCCTCGCGCCTCATGCGGAACCGGAATATGGCGAAGGCGGCGCCGTGATCGAGCGCGCGGGGCGCGCCTCGCGCGAGCTGGCGTCGGCAATCCGCGCGATGACCGAGTTCGAGGCGGTTCCGACGCCGCTCAACGCCTTGGCGCGCGCCGGCGCGCCAAGCGCCGTGGACCGGCAACTCGGCGTCGGCTACGGCGCCGCCGCCATCCGCGCGCTGGAGTTGGGGCAGAGCGGCGTTCTGGTCGCGCTGCAACCGCCCGAGCTCAAGTTCGTGCCTCTGGGCGAGGCGCTGAACCGCGTGCGGGTCGTCCCGCCCGAAAGCGAATTCGTGCGCCTCGCGCGCGCGGTCGGCATTTGCCTCGGCGATGAGCCAATGGGAGGGCGCGATGTCCGCTGACGCCCCCAAAGGCCTCGTTCTCAACATCCAGCACTTCTGCACCAACGACGGCCCGGGAATCCGCACGAACGTATTCCTGAAGTTCTGTTCGCTGCGCTGCAAATGGTGCTCGAACCCCGAGAGCATCGGGCAAAAGCCGGAGCTGGCCTACAACGCGAGCAAATGCATCGGCGCCAAGGCCTGCGGGCGTTGCCTGAAGCCGCCGGCGCCGGAAGGCGCGATGTATTTCGTCGAGGGTGCGGATGACAAGGCGCGCGTCAACTGGGACCTCGCGAGCGAGTGCGGCGAGGAGACCGCCGCGCTCTGCCCGACCGAGGCGCTCTACATGTTCGGCAAGCGCATGAGCGTCGACGAGGTGCTGGAGGAGGTCGAGCAGGACAGCGCCTTCTACCGTGACTCCGGAGGCGGAATTACCTTGAGCGGCGGCGAGTGCCTGCTGCAGCCGGACTTTTGCGCCGCCCTGCTCGCGGAGGCGCATCGTCGCGGGATCAACACGGCGATCGAGACGGCCGGCAACGTCCCCTGGGACTTCATGGCGAAGGTGCTGCCGCACGTCGACGTGATGCTGCACGACCACAAGCTGACGGACCCGGTTCGCCACAAGAAATGGACCGGGGTCGACAACAAGCGGATCAAGGAGAACTTCAAGCGCGCCTATGAAACCTTCCCCGCCACCCGCTTCATCGCGCGCACGCCGCTAATTCCAGGCGTCAATGACGACGAGGCGCATATCCGCGCCGTGCTGGAATTCATCCGTCCGCACGACAATGTCATCGACTACGAATTGCTGCCCTACCATCGTTTCGGCGCCTCGAAATACGCATTTCTCGGCAAGGTGTACGAGCTCGCCGATTTCGACCCGCCGTCCGCGGAATCGCTGGCGCGACTGCGAGCGATCATCGACGAAGCCTTCGGTCGCGCGGCGTCGGGCGATTCGACTTGAATGTCTTGCCGGCTATCGCTCGCCAAGGCGACTGCGACGCAAGGCTCTTTCGAGCGAACTCCGGGAGGTCTTGGTCGCGGCGCTAAATGCGCGTCGATCTCGCCGGGAAGCGGGGGAACGTTTGGGGCCGGCGCCGCGGTGCGGCGCGCTGGAGGCAGAGCGCGCGACGCGGGCCGATTCGAACCGAAGCCTCCGGGAGCGGCCAACGCTCGCAGCGCATCGACGCCATGCGGATTTCATCACGGCTTCCGTGGCGCAGGCGCCGGACCTCACAGTCGATCGCGGACTGCGGCGAAAAGACCGGCCCCCGGCCCAGCGCTTTCTCGACTGGGAAAAGCTCGCCTCTGACGACGAGACGTGGACATCCGCCAATCGGGCGCGAGTTCTCGATCGCGCTTCCAAGGGCGAGCGGCCGTGAGCACGCGCAATGGCGCCCCGCGCCGTCGGGCGGGGCGCGCCGACCCGGCTTTGTCGCGCCGGGTTCCGATCTAGGATCAATACCAGGCGTCGGGCATATCGCGCTTGCGACGGGCCACGAAGTCGGCGAGCGCTTCGTCAATGGCAGGGTCGAGAGGCGGGGCCCGATACTCGGCCAGACGCTTCTTCCACAAACGATTGGCTCGCTTGGCCGCATCCTCGGAGCCGGCGGCCTCCCACTTCTCGAAAGGTTCGTTGTCGGCGAGTTCGCTGTCCCAGAATGCGGTCTGATAATTCGCCATCGTGTGCGAGCAGCCGAAGAAGTGGGCCCCAGGACCCACCTCTTTGAACGCCTCGAGCGCGAGTTCGTTGTCGTCTATTTTGACCCCATCGAGATAGCTGTGCAGCGCGCCGCAAAAGTCCGCGTCCAGCACGAACTTCTCGTAGGACATGGAGAGCAGGCCGTCGAGGAACCCCGCGGCATGGAGGATGAAGTTGGCGCCGCAATGCACGGCCGCCAGCATGGACATGGTCCCCTCGTTCATCGCGTGGGCGTCGGGCAGTTTCGAGGTCGTGAAGTTGCCGGAGCAGCGCAGCGGCAGATCGAGCCGACGGGCGAGTTGACCCACCACCATCGACCCGATCGCCGGCTCCGGCGTGCCGAAGGTCGGCGATCCCGAGCGCAGCGACATCGACGACAGGAAATTGCCGAAGATCACGGGCGCCCCGGGCCGCTCCAACTGAGTCAGCGCACAGCCGGCCATGGTCTCGGCAAGAGATTGCGCGATCGCGCCGGCGTTCGTCACCGGGCCCATCGCCCCGCCGAGGATGAACGGGACCACTACGCCTGCCTGATTGGCGCGGGCATAGGCGCGCAACGCCTTCGTCATCGCGCCGTCCCAGACGAGCGGCGAGTTTACGTTGACGTTGCCGAGGATGACGCAGTTGGCGTCGACGAAATCGCGGCCGAACAGGATTCGCGCCATCTCGATCGAATCCTCGGCGCGGCTTTCGGCCGTCACCGAGCCCATGAAGCCGCGGTCGGAATAGCGGATGTGGCTCAGCACCATGTCGAGGTGTCGCTTGTTGACGGGCACGTCGACGGGTTCGCAAATCGTGCCGCCGGAATGGTGCAGCCAAGGCGAGGATTGGGCGAGCTTGATGAAATTCTGGAAGTCTTCCAGCGTGCCGTAGCGCCGGCCCCTGTCGAGATCCATCACGAACGGCGAACCATAAGCCGGCGAAAAGACCACCGATTTGCCGCCGATTTCGACGGAGCGCGCAGGATTGCGCGCATGCTGTACAAATCGAGACGGCGCGGTCTTCAGGAGTTCGCGCAGCATTCCCGGTTCGAAGCGCACGCGGACGCCATCCAACGCCGCGCCGGCGCGCCGCCAATGATCGAGCGCCACCGGGTCGTCGCGAAACTCGACGCCAACCTCGGCGAGAATGCGATCGGCGGCGTTCTCGATGCGGGCAAGGCTCTCCTCGCCGAGGATGTCGTAGGTCGGGATGTTGCGCAGGATATACGGCCGCCCGACCGGCTGGACGCGGTTCGCGCGGGCTTCGCGCTGTGCGGAGCGCGCGCCGCGCTCGCGTCGTCCTCGGGCCCCCGGGCCGGCTTCTTCGACAACGTTCATGGCGCGCTCCTGGGCAACAGCCGAAACTATGCCAGGCTTGCCCGCGCTGCCAAGCGCTACATTCTTGGGCAGGAGTCGCACCGATCGGGAATGCCGGCGTCGGCTGGCGCCGTTTGCCGCGCGCGTCGGGATGGGACAGACCGCCATTTCCTGCGGGGCGACATGACGCCTCGTCTTGCTGCGGCAATGCGCCCAAGTCGGTCAACTCGGACGATTTCGCCCCGGCTCGGAATCGGCGATTCAGTTTGTGATCCGGGCGCTCTTTCACAAAGCCTAGAAAGCGGAGGCGACGGAGCCGATCTCCTTGAGAGATCATTTCCCATAGCGTGGCGTAGCTCGGACTGATCCACCATGGCGTCGGGTTGGGGCGGATCGGTCGGATCGCCGCGACGGGCCATCCGAAGACGCCGTCATCGCTCGGGCTGGCGATGGTTTCCAGCGTCATGTAGCGGGCGCGCTGGACGGCCCATTCGTCTTTCAGTTCGAGCAGGATCGCGCCGACAGGACGGACGATGGCCTCGTCGTTGGGGAAGATGCCGACGACCTCGGTGCGCGGTTCAATTTCGCCGTTGAGACGCTCCAGGCCGCTGGTGGAGTGAAGCTTCGGCCAAGGGTCCGGCGGGAGGCCATGCAGGCGAGCGCGTCGGCCTCGGCCTCATCCATGAAGCCGGCGGGCTTCGTCAGCTTGGACGGAATTGGCCCGGCCTCGATGTCGAGGCGCACAGGCCGATCGCGAGGAACAAATAGGCATTTGATATGCTGTGCCCGAAAACCCAAGACGCGAGCAAATAACAAGGCCTGGCCGAAGAACGGCAGGTTGCGGACGGTCTGACGCGAAAGCAGACCTCGCGTCGACGACGTCTCGACTATTGAGCCGATGCGTAGCCGGATGACCGAGATGCCGAGAGGTCCACGGGCATTGACAACCGATCGGCGCTCCTCTTAAGTTATATTATAACATTGCGTCGTAACGACGAGCGCCCTCGCAGGCGGTCGCGAACTAGGACCACGACAAGCCGATGCGTTATTCCATGAGAGTGGCTCTCTTCGCCGTGCTGCCGCCCGCTCTGGCGTTCTGCTCTTTTGGCCAGGCGAAAGCGCAGACGGCGCTGCCCGAGGTGCAGATCAAACCGCCGGACGCTACGACGACGCAGCAGAAGCCGAAGCCCAAGCGCCGGTCCAAGACTACCGCAGCCTCGGGGCAGCCGACCCCGGCGGCGACCGGCGCGAGTCCGACGGCCGCGAGCGGGCCGCTATCGGCTGACGCCGTCGCGGCGGGGGTGACGGTCCCGAAGTACCAATCGTTCGACGCCATTCGCAACGACATCCTGCCGATCACCGGAACCAACGCCTACAGCCTCAACCAGGCCGCCATCCAGGCCCAGCCGCTCGGCGACGATACGCCAATCGAAAAGACGCTGCTGCAGACGCCCGGCTTCTCGCAGGATTCGGCGGCGAGCGGCGCGCTGCACCTGCGCAACGATCACGCCAATGTGCAATATCGGATCGACGGCGTCTGGATTCCCGACGGCGTCTCAGGTTTCACCCAGTTGCTGGACAGCGCCTTCATAGGCGAACTGACGGTTATCGATGGCGCCTTGCCGGCCGAATATGGGCTTCACAACACCGGCATCGTGGACATCACGCCGAGGAGCAACGCCTTCGAGGGCGGGGGCTCCGTAGGAATTCTTGCCGGCAGCCAGGGCACGGTCACGCCGTCGTTCCAATACGGCGGGACTTACGGTCGAACGGAATATTATGTGATCGGACGGGGCTTCCAGACCAACGAAGGCATCGAAAACCCGATCCCAAACTACAATCCGATTCACGACCTCTCCGACCAGGCCAAATTCTTCGGTTACGCCAAGACCTACCTCGGAGACGGCTCCACCGTCGTCCTTATGAGTGGCGTATCGGACGGCGCGTACCAGATTCCGAACAATCCCGGCCAGCCGATTGTGTACCCCGTTCCCGGAGCCGCCCCGGTTCCTTCGTCGCAGGTCAACGAAAACCAGTTCGAGCAGAACTATTACAACGTTCTGGCTTGGCAGAAGTCGCTCCCGACAGTCGACTTTCAAGTTTCCGCTTTCTCGCGCTACAGCAGCCTGAATTTCATTCCGGATCAGGTCGGCGACCTCGAGTTCAACGGCGTGGCGTCCAACGTCTTTCGCAGCAGTTTCCTGAACGGCGTCGAAGGCGACGCCTCCTGGCGCGTCAATTCCACGAACACCGTGCGCTTCGGTCTGGTAGGAAGCGGCGAACTCGCGAATGCAAACAACACCTCTACGGTGTTTCCAGTGGACGGCAACGGCAACGTCGACGGTCCGCCTTTCGTAGCGCCTGCGCAGCTCGATTCGAAGCTCGGATGGCTGTTCGGCAGCTACATCCAGGACGAATGGAAGGCCACGAAACAATTGACCATCAACGCAGGCCTGCGCTTCGACCAAATGTACGGCTATGTCGCCGCCAATCAGTTCAGTCCACGCATCAACCTCTCCTACAAGATCACTCCGGAGACGAACTTCCACATTGGCTACGCTCGCTATTTCACCCCGCCAGAACTCTCGCTGTCTGCGCCGATCAACCTCGCCAACTACAACGGAACAACGCAGCAAGCCGCCGTGCCGCTGGATGATCCGGTACAGCCGGAGCGATCCAATTATTACGACGTCGGAGTCGATCAGCAGTTTTCCCAGTACCTTACGGGCGGGCTCGACGCTTACTACAAGAACGCGACCGATCTGATCGACGACGGCCAGTTCGGGCAAGCTAATACCCTGACGGCTTTCAATTACGCGAAAGGTTGGAACGAAGGGGTCGAGGGCAAGGTGAGCTACACGCGAGACGGATTGAACCTCTATGGCAACCTGGCTTGGGGCCATCAATACGCCACAGGCCCGAACTCGAACCAGTTTCTCTGGAGCGACCCAGAGGAGTACGAATACGCGATGACTCATTACATCCCGACAGATCATTCTCAGACCTGGACGGGGTCGGCCGGCGGCTCGTACAAGTGGAACGGCACGCTCTACAGCGCAGACATGATCTTCGGCAGCGGCCTGCGCAGCGGCTTCGCCAATCTTTCGACCGTCCCGCCCTACGCGCAGGTCAATCTCGGCGTCTCGCATGCGTTTCAGTGGTCACCCACGGAGAAGCCTCTGACGGTGCGGGTCAGCGTCGTCAACCTGTTCGATTCAACCTATGTCATCCGCAATGGAAGCGGCATCGGCGTGTTCGCGCCGCAATATGGTCCCCGCTTTGGGGCATTTCTCAGCCTTTCCCAGGCCCTGTGAGGAAAACGCTGCTGATGAAGATAAAGGTTGCCGCGACCATGGCGATCGCCGCCCTGCTCGTCCTTGTCGCCGGCGCGGCGTCCGCCGGCGCCGACGAGGTTGCACCGATCGCGGCCGCGCTCTTGCCCAGCGATCTGTCGCCTTGGGGCATGTTCCTGTCGGCCGACAATTTCGTCAAGGGCGTGATGGTCCTGCTCGCGCTCGCGTCCGTCGTGACGTGGACGGCGGCGCTCGCAAGCTGGCCGGCCAAATCCGGCTGCTGGAGCGAGCCTCGAACCTCGGCGAGGCGATCGCCGCGTTGCAGGGCCGCGGCGGGCTGGAGACGGCAGTGCGCGAAGCGAGAGGAGAGATCGAGGCCTCCGCAAATCTCGACGCCTCAGGCGTCAAGGAGCGTGTCGCCTCGAGACTGGAGCGCGCAGAGGCGCAATTCGGTCGACGGCTCGCGCGCGCGATCGGCGTTCTCGCGACTACCGGCGCAACGGCGCCGTTCGTCGGATTGTTCGGCACTGTATGGGGCGTGATGAACAGCTTCATCGGCATATCCAGACAACACACGACTAATCTGGCGGTCGTCGCGCCGGGGATCGCCGAGGCTTTGCTGGCGACGGCGCTCGGGCTGGCCGCCGCCATACCCGCGGTCGTATTCTACAACATGTTGGCGCGCGCGATCGCCGGCTGCCGAGCCCGCTACGCCGATGGCGCCGCTGCGATCCTGCGCTTGGCGAGCCGCGACCTCGACCGCGCGCAAGCGCGTCAAAGCCCCCGTGTACGCTCCTCGGCGGCCGAGTGAACCATGGGCGCGCGTTTCGATTCCGGGGAGGAACTGACCGAGGCGCACGAGATCAACGTGACGCCCTTCATTGACGTCATGCTCGTGCTGCTGATCATTTTCATGATCACCGCGCCGCTCTCGACGGTCGACGTCAATGTCAATCTGCCGGCCTCGAACGCGGCCTCGAAGCCGCCGCCGGAGAAGCCGATCACGCTTACGCTGAAAGCGGATCGCTCGCTACAACTCGGCAACGATCGGATCGCCCGGGACGCAATGGGAGCGGCGCTCGATCAGGCCTCGAATGGGGATCGCGACCGCCGCATTTTTCTGCGCGCCGACAAGAGCGTCACCTACGACGATCTGATGTCGCTGATGAACGACCTGCGGACCGCCGGCTATCTCGAGATCGGGCTCGTCGGGCTGGCCGCGGACAATGCGCCGTGAAGGGCGAAGTTTCCCTTTGGGCGACATGCGCAGTTCTCGTTCTGGCGGCCCACGGCGCGGCCGGTTTCGCGCTTTGGGCGCCGCGTCCCGCTCCCGACGCCGAGGCGGGCTCGTCCGTCGTGCTGCTCGATCTTGCCCCGATCGCGCCGGTCGCGGAGCCGCCTCCCGCTCCCGTCGAGACGCCGCCGCCTCCACCGCCGCCCCCGGCGCCGGAGGCGCGCGAGACCCCGCCCCCGCCTGACGTCCAGCCTACGCCGGAACCCACCGCCAGCGCCGCGCCGCCCGATCCGACCCCTCCGCCGCCGGTAGCGAGCCCGGAGCCCGAGACCGTTCCGGCCGCCGAACCTGTCACGGTCGCCGAAGCGACGCCCACGGCCACGCCCACACAGGAGGCGACGCCGGCGCCGCCGGAGCCTCCGCCGCCAGTCGAGCCTCCGCCGCCGCCTCCTCCACCACCTCCTCCGCCGCCTGACGACGTTCAGGCGGCGCCGGACGCCGATCCCGGTGCGCAAGCCGCAAGCGCGCCGGCGCCCGGACGTGAGGACGCCAGATCAGGGGTTCAGATCCAGAGCTGGGAACGGGACATGATCGCCCAGATCGAGCGCCACAAGCGCTTCCCGGCCGAGGCTCGAGGGAAAATCGGCGTCGTGAGCGTCGCGTTCCGGATCGACCGGCAGGGACGCCTTATAGAATCGCACGTGTTGAAATCGTCCGGCAACGTCGATCTGGACCGCGCGGCGCTCGACCTCATCCAGCGCGCGCAGCCGTTCCCCCCGCCGCCCGCGGCCCTCGGCGACGAAGCCCTGAGCTTTGTCGCGCCGATCCGCTATCTCAAACCTAGCAAACCCTGAGACCGGCGAGATCTCGCGCGCCTATTTCGAGGCTTTCGCGAGCGCCCGGTCCAATGCGTTGAGCTGCGCCAGCATCCAGGCCTGGTAGCTGGAACCGGGCGGTTCCGTCTCGGAGACGCCGACGATCGGAATGGAATTGCCTTTGGCGAGATCAACCAGCCGTTGGACGGCGGGTTCGCTCGCCTGGGCGTTGAACAGCATCGCGTCGACACGATGGCCTTTGAGATCGTCCTCGAATCCCGCAACCTCGGAGGCCGAAGGCTCGGCATTGTTCATGATCGCCCACGCAGAATCTCTCGTTGTGAACCTTGAGGCCGATCAACTCGGCCTGGTAGCCGAACACCGGTTCGGAAGCGGAAACCGGGCGCCCCGCGTATTTCTTGCGCATTTCGGCGATCTTGGCCTCGATCTGTTCGAGCGACGCGACGAATTGGGCCTCGCCCTTGGCGTAATCGCTGCGATGCTCCGGATCGATCGCCACCAAAGCGACGGACAGCGACTTCGCCATCGCCTTCACGTAGCCCGGGTGATACCAAAGATGCGGATTGTCGCCGGCGCGCCGGCCGACCAATTGTCCGACGTTGATTTCCTTGCGGCCCGGCGCCTTGTTGGCGGCGATCAGCCGTTCCATCCACGCGTCGTATCCGGCCCCGTTGGCGATCACCACATTCGCCCCGATGAGATCCCGCGCCGTCTCCGCGCTTGCCTCGAACAGATGCGGGTCCGTGTCGGGATTGGTCAGGATGCTGATCACCTCGACATTCGCCCCGCCGATTTGCTTGGCGACGTCGCCATAGAAATTCTCGGCCGCGACGATTTTGATGGGATCGGCCCAAGCCGGTTGACAAAGGGCGGCGCCCAGAAGGGCCGCAATCGCGAAGGTTCTGCTCGACACGTCGATCTCCCATCCGAGACAAAGCAAGGTGACGTCGAAATGTTATGTTATAACAGTTCAATTCACAAGCCCCCTCTCGCCGACGGGGTCATCGATGGGCGCGCCGCTGCTCGGCGGCCAAGATCGTGGAAGCAATTTGCCTGAATCGAACTGACGAGGTTGCGCGAGTCGGCTCAATGACATTTGTAGGGCGGAGGGATCGTTCGCGGACGGCGAATAGCATGCTCGTCTTCCGCCTGCGGCATGCGTGATCCTGTCCCATAGCGTGGCGTAGCTCGGGCGGATCCACCATGGCGTCGGGTTGGTGCGGATCGGTCGGATCGCCGCGGCGGGCCATCCGACGACGCCGTCATCGCTCGGGCTGGCGATGGTTTCCAGAGTCATGTAGCGGGCGCGCTGGACCGCCCATTCGTCTTTCAGTTCGAGCAGGATCGCGCCGACAGGACGGACGAGGGCCTCGTCGTTGGGAAAGATGCCGACGACCTCGGTGCGGCGTTTGATTTCGCCGTTGAGACGTTCCAGGCCGTTGGTGGAGTGAAGCTTCGGCCAAGGGTCCGGCGGGAGGCCATGCAGGCGAGCGCGTCGGCCTCGGCCTCATCCATGAAGCCGGCGGGCTTCGTCAGATTGGACCGCAACCGATCGACGACTTTTCGCCATTGCGTCCCTGCGGCGCACGGGGCGACAGAAAGAAACGCTCCGGCCGCCATCAAACTCGCGGCCAGTTGAATCTGGGTCTTCGGTCTGTGACCGAGTCAAGGCGTCGGCGCAGGCTCGCCGGAAGAAACCTGTTGAGCGGCTCGGAAATCGCGCCTATATTAGATATATCTGATATCAAAGGCCGGCAAGGGTTCAAACCGCAAATGCTCTCCATCTCCGATAGCGACGTCGGCCTTCTCGAAAAGAAGGCTTCGTTGGCGGCGAATACGCTCAAGTCCCTGTCCAACAAGTGGCGTCTGCTGATTCTCTGCCAATTGGTGAAGGGAGAGAAGTCGGTCGGGGAGCTTTTGGAGATCATCGATCTGAGCCAGTCGGCGCTGTCGCAGCATCTTGCGCTTTTACGGGAAGCCGACTTGGTTTCGACCCGGCGCGAATCCCAGTCGATCTATTATTCGCTGAAGGGCGACGAGGTCTCGACAATCCTCGCCGCGCTCTATCAGGTCTATTGCGCGCCCTCGACGAAGTCCGCGAAGTCCGGCAAAGGGCGCCAGACGCGCTGAATCGCCGCCGGCGCTATCGCTCGATCGCCTCGCCGCGTCCCTGCCACCCCATCGTGCCGCCGGCGTAATGGCGCACGTCTTGGCGACCGGCCGCGCGCGCCTGGCTCAGCGCGTTCGCCGACCGCCCGCCAGAGCGGCAGATCAAGATGACAGGCTTGTCTTTCGGGAGACGCTTGGGGTCGAATTGCGACAGCGGCTGGTTGATCGCGCCAGGGACCCGGCCGCTTGCGAACTCGGCGGGCTCGCGCACGTCGACGACGACGCAGGATTTGCTTTTCACCGCGGCGGCCAATTCGTCGTGACCGATGACGTCGGGATCCGACCCGCCCTTGGCGAACATTCCGAACAGTTTCATGAGCGTATCCTTCTCAGGCTTTGGCCGCTGTCGCGGCGTCTTGGTATTGGGTGAAGGCGGCGAGCGCATGGCTCGCGTACATCGCGGATGGACCCGCGCCCATGTAGATCGCCATGCCGAGCGTCTCCAGCACCTCTTCCCGCGAAGCGCCCCGCTCCTGCGCCGCCTTGGCGTGGAACGCGACGCAATCGTCGCAGCGTACGGCGACGGAGATCGCCAGGGCGATCAGTTCCTTCGTCTTGACGTCCAGCGCGCCCGGAGCGAGCGCGGCTTGGGCGATCGCCGAGAAGCCCTTCATCACCTGAGGGGCGCCGCCGCGCAGATGGCGCAGTTCGCCACTCAGCATCTGCGCCAATTCGGCCCAGTTGGTCGGGTTCATTTCAGACTCCATGGTTGGGCATTTATGCCGAGGCTCGTTTCGGCGTTTCGTCGTCCCGCAGCCAGATGTAGATGGCGGGTATGACGAGCAGCGTCAGCGCGGTGGAAGAGGCAAGGCCGAACACCAGGGAAATGGCGAGGCCCTGGAAGATCGGGTCCGTCAGAATGAAAGCGGCGCCGATGATCGCCGCAGCGGCGGTGAGCACGATCGGCTTGAAACGCGTGGCCCCGGCTTGGATCAGCGCCGGCCGCAACGCCATGCCCTCGCCCCGGAGTCTGCGGATGAAATCGACCAGCAGGATCGAGTTGCGCACGATGATGCCCGCGAGCGCTATGAAGCCGATCATTGACGTCGCGGTGAACGCGGCGCCCAGCATCCAGTGGCCGAGCACGATGCCGATCAGCGTCAGCGGCACGGGCGTCAGTACGACCAGCGGCAGCTTGAAGGAACCGAACTGCGCGACGACGAGCAGGTAGATGCCGAGAATTGCGACGCCGAAGGCGGCGCCCATGTCGCGGAAGGTGACGTAAGTGACTTCCCACTCGCCGTCCCAAAGCATCGTCAGCTTGGTTTCGTCGAGCGGCTGCCCGTGCAGCGCAATCTCGGGTTTGCCGGCCGTTCCCCAGTCGACTTTGCCGAGGGCGTCGTCGACGGCGAGCATTCCGTAGATCGGCGCTTCGAAGCGGCCCGCCAATTCCGCGCTCACCATTTCGGCGAACCGGCCATTGTGCCGGAAAATCGGCAATGACGACATTTCCCGCTTCACCGACACGACGTCGCCAAGTTCGACGTTCGCGCCCTGGCGCGGCGTCCCGCCCGCCGGCAGGGGCGTCGAGAGGAGCCGTTCGTCTAGCGTCAGCCCGGAGCGCGGCAGAGCGACATTGATCGCGATGGGCTTCAGCCCGCCGCCGCGCTGGGAATAGCCGAGCTGCGTTCCCCCGATCAGCGCGCCGAGCGTGTCATAGACGGCCTGCTCGTCGACCCCGTGATATTCCAGCGCCTGCTGGTCTATGGCGAACCGGACGCGCTCGGTCGGGACGCCGTAGCTGTCGTCGACGTCCACGACGTAGTCGACCGACTCGAACGCCTTGCGCACGCCGGCGGCGGCATTGCGCCGGGTCGCGGCGTCGGGACCATAGATCTCCGCGAGCAGCGTCGAGAGGACCGGCGGGCCAGGGGGAACCTCCACCACTTTGATGGAGGCATGCGGCGGCAGCGGAAGTTCGGCGAGGCGCTTGCGAATATCCAGCGCGATCGCGTGGCTGGCGCGCTTGCGGTCGCCCTTCGGCTTCAGGTTGATCGAAAGGTCGCCCATCTGGGGTTCGCTGCGCAGATAGTAATGACGCACCAGACCGTTGAAGTTGAACGGCGCCGCGGCGCCTGCATAGGCCTGGATCGACACCAGTTCCGGCAGGTCGGCGATGCGGTCGGCGGCCTCCTTCAACACGCGGTCGGTCTCCTCCACGCTGGCGCCGCGCGGCAGGTCGAGAACGACCTGAATCTCCGACTTGTTGTCAAAGGGCAGCAGCTTGACGACGACGTCCTTGGTCGCGAACAACGCGCAGGCGGCGACGGTGGCGAGGCCGACCGTGATCAGGAAAATCTTGGAGCGCCAGCGGCCCTTCAACAACGGCGTCGCGATGCGGACGTAGAACCGCCCCATCGCGCCGGCATCATGGGGATCGTGATGGTCGCCTCCGGCGCCGCTTTCGAAGCGCTTGCCTGCAAGGCGCAGCAGCAGCCAGGGCGTGACAATCACCGCAACGAAGAACGAGAACAGCATCGCCATCGAGGCGTTCGCCGGAATCGGGCTCATGTAGGGACCCATCAGCCCGGAAACGAACATCATCGGGAGCAGCGCCGCGACAATGGCCAGGGTCGCGACGATGGTCGGGTTGCCGACCTCGGCGACCGCCTCCACCGCCGTCTCGACAAGGCCGCGTTCGCCGCGCATACCCCAGTGCCGGACGATATTCTCGACCACCACGATCGCGTCGTCGACGAGGATGCCGATGGAGAAGATGAGCGCGAACAGGCTGACGCGGTTGATCGTGTAGCCCATCATCCAGGAAGCAAACAGCGTCAGGAGGATCGTCGTCGGGATGATGATCAGCGTCACCACGCCCTCGCGCCAGCCGATGGTCAGCGTGATGAGGATCACGATCGACAGGGTCGCGAGCGCGAGATGAAACAACAGTTCGTTCGCCTTGTCGTTGGCGGTCTCGCCATAGTTTCGCGTCGCCTCGATTTCGAGATTGGCGGGAACGAGCCGTCCCCGGACCGCCTCCAGCCGCTTCAGGGCGGCGGCGGCCACGTTGACGGCATTTTCGCCCTTGCGTTTGGCCACGGCGAGGCTGACCGCGGGACGCCGGTTCAGACCGCCTGAGGCCTCTCGCGTCATGGTCCAGGCCCGGCGGCCGGGCTCGGCGGCGCCGACGACCACGTTGGCGACGTCCTTCACATAAACTGGGCGCCCGTCGCGGGTTGTCAGCAGCAACAGGCCAATGTCGGGAACGCCCTGCAGGGTCTGGCCGGCGACGATCGGGATCGTCTGGCCGTTCTCGTTGAAAGCGCCGGCGAGAAACGCCCGATTGGCGTTCTCAACCTTTCCGATGACCTGTTCGAGCGTCACGCCATAGAGCGCGAGCTTCTCCGGATCCGGCTCGACCCGGATTTCGCTCGGCGACCCGCCGACGATGAAGGTTTCGCCGACGCCATCGACCTTGGTGAGTTCATGTTGAAGCTCTTCCGCCACCTGATAGAGGCCGTTGTCGGTCCATTCGGACGCCCTTTCGGGCTTGGCCGACAATGTCAGCACCAGAATGGCGACGTCGTTGATGCCGCGGCCGACGATCAACGGTTCCGGGATGCCCTTAGGGATGCGGTCGAGCGCGGCGCGGATCTTTTCATGCACCCGCAGCACCGCCGTGTCCTCGTCGGTCCCGACGAGAAAGCGCGCGGTGACGACGACCTGGTCGTCCTCGGTCTGCGAATAGACATGCTCGACGCCGTTGATGCCCTTGACGATATCCTCGAGCGGCCGCGTCACCAGTTCCACCGCCTCGTCGGCCTTGTAGCCGTTGGCGGCGACCATGATGTCGACCATCGGCACGCTGATCTGCGGCTCTTCCTCGCGCGGCAGCGACACGGCCGCCAGCGCGCCCGCCAGCAGGGCGGCGATCAGCAATAGCGGGGTCAGCGGCGAATTGATGAACGCGCGCGTCAGGACGCCGGAAAGCCCCAGCTTCATGGCGCCACCAGCTTGTCGCCGTCCCGGAGGCCGGAGAGAATTTCGATGCTCGGCGGACCGCCATTTTCGTGGATCTCTCCGGGCTGAACGACGACTTCGTCGCCGCCCGCGAGCCGGACATAATTCACGCCCGCGCGGCGATACACGAACGACGCGGGTATCATGATCGCCTTGCGCATGCCCGCATCGATGAAGACCCGGGTCCGTTCGCCGACGAAATAGTCGCCAAGACCGGGGACCTCGACGTCGGCGATCACGCGCCCTCCCTGAATTTCCGGATAGACGATGCGCACGACGCCCTCGCGCAAAGCGCCCGAGCCGTCTTCCCCCATGCCGCGCGCGCCGATGCTGACTTTGTCGCCTGCCCGCAGGAACTGCGCATGCCGCTCGGGAAGTTGCAGCCGCAGGATGTATTGATTCTCCGCCAGGGTGGCGATCGTTTCGCCGGGCAAGATGACCCGCCCGACCGATACGGGGACCGAGAGGACGCGGCCGGCGCCCGGCGCGACGACGGCGCCCTCTGTCGCCTGTTGCGCGATGACGCTGCGGTCTCCGCGCAACGCCGCAAGGTTGCGCTCCGCGACGTCGAGATTGGTCTTGGCCTGATCAAACTGCGTCTGGGTGGAAACGCCGCGCTTCTGCAATTCGGAGACACGATCAAAATCGACCTTGGCCTGATCCCGCTGCGACTTCAGCGAGGCGATGCGCGAATCCAACGCCAACATTTGCAGGGCCAGTTTTTCATCGGCGACTTGCGCTATGACCGCCCCCGCGTCGACGGCGTCGCCCTCCTTGATCGTCAGAGCCGCGATCGTGCCGCCGATGCGGGCGCGGGCGACGATCTGGTGAACAGGCTCGACAGTGGCGATGACGGCCTTGCGGTCCACGACGTCGAGCGACTTGGCGACGTAATCCTCCCCGGCGAAAGCGCAAGTGGCGAAAACCAGGAGGAGCAAGGGCGACCAACGGACCATGAAACGGAAACTCCGAGATTGGGCTTGACGTGTATATCAGATTCTTCTAAATGAGCAACAATGAATTTAGCGACTTCTCATTTTTGCGCGGGGAAGCGGAGCGCCTGCTGAAGGCGCTGGCCAGCCGAGCCCGCCTGATGATCCTGCTCGAAGTGCTCAAGGGAGAGCGGACCGTCACGGAACTTCAACAGGCGCTCGGAACCAGCATGTCGTCGATTTCTCAGCACCTGGCCGTTCTCAGGGAGGAACGGATTGTGAAAGCGAGACGCAAATCGCAACACGTCTATTATTCGCTCGTCAACGAAGCCGCCGAGACGATGCTTGGCGCTCTGCACAAGATCTATTGCGCGCCGAAGAGCGCGCCGACGCGCATCCGCCCGACAAGGAGACCCAAATGAACTTGGATAAGGCCGTAATGACTTTTGCGGGAACAATTGTGCTCGTCAGTCTCGCGCTTTCACACTTTATCTCGCCGTGGTGGCTTTTGCTCACGGCATTCGCCGGCCTCAACATGATCCAGGCGTCGTTCACGGGTTTCTGTCCCGCGGCAATTGCATTCAAGCGTCTCGGCCTCAAATCCGGGACGGCGTTCAAATAGTTGGAAGATCCGCGGAGCGACAAAAGGCGCTGCGCCGGCGACGAGCTCAACAATGGGAGGACAGCATGGCTCACGTGGTGGTTTTGGGCGCCGGTCTCGGCGGCACGATCATGGCCTACGAGTTGAAGGACGCTCTGCGCAAGGAGGACCGCATCACGGTCATCAACAAGGGAGGAACCTACTCTTTCATCCCTTCGAACCCGTGGGTCGCAGTCGGATGGCGAGAGAGAGAGGATATCCAGGTCGACCTGACTCCCGTCTTTGAGCGCCGCGCCATCGCCTTTCGCACCGAGGGCGCCAAACGCATTCATCCCGACCAGAACCGAATCGAGATGAATTCGGGCGCGGACGTCGAATATGATTTCCTCGTCATCGGCACCGGGCCTGAACTGGCTTTCGACGAGATCGAGGGCTTCGGTCCCGCGGCGCACACCAATTCCATCTGCGAAGTCGGACATGCCCTGAAGACGAGGGCGTCATTCGAAGAACTCGCGACGAAGGGCGGCCCCGCCATCATCGGCGCCGTTCAAGGCGCATCGTGCTTCGGGCCGGCCTATGAATTCGCCTTCACGCTCGACACGGCGCTGCGCCGGCGTAAATCGCGCGACAGGGTCCCGATGACTTTCGTGACCCCTGAGCCCTATATCGGGCACCTCGGACTCGACGGGGTCGGCGACACGAAATCCCTTCTCGAAGGCGCGATGCGCGACAAGCACATCAAGTGGATCACCAACGCGCGCGTGAAAAAAGTCGAAGCCGGCGCCATGCAGGTCGAGGAGGTCGACGAGAACGGCGCCGTCAAGAAGACGCACGAGCTTCCCTTCGCTTTCTCGATGATGCTTCCCGCCTTTCGCGGCGTCGAAGCCGTTCGCGGCATTGAGGGGCTGACCAACCCTCGCGGCTTCATCCTGGCCGACAAACACCAGCGCAATCCGAAGTTCCGAAACATTTTCTCGATCGGGGTCTGCGTGGCGATCCCGCCGACAGGTCCGACGCCGGTGCCCTGCGGCGTGCCGAAGACGGGCTTCATGATCGAGTCGATGGTGACGGCGACGGCCAAGAACATTGGCGCGCTCGTGCGTGGCGAAGACGCCAAGACGGTGCCGTCCTGGAACGCGATTTGCCTCGCCGATTTCGGCGACGGAGGCATCGCCTTCGTGGCGCAGCCCCAGATTCCGCCGCGCAATGTGAACTGGTCTTCCCAGGGCAAATGGGTCCACACCGCCAAGGTCGGTTTCGAAAGGTACTTCCTGCGCAAGATCCGTCAGGGCAAGAGCGAGACATTCTATGAGAAGCTCGCTCTCGACGTGCTGGGAATTTCCAAGCTCAAGGAACTTCATGAAGAGACGGCCTGAGCCTAAGTTGGCCGTCGGCGCGTCGCCGCTCTCGCGGCCTTGCTTGAGCACGAAGCGGAACGGACCGGGGCGCCGGAGCTCGACCGCGGCCTGATCGAGCCGGTCGCGGTCACTGCTACGGAGGGCGGCGGCTTTCGGGGACCCCAAACGCAAAAACCCCGGCTTGTTTGCCGGAGTTTTTGGTTGAGCGAGCTAGCGGGTTGCGGGGGCGCGCCACCGGCGTGGCTTGCCTGGCTTACGATGCGCTCTTCATGTTCCGCCGCGATCGACGCGCCCCACACTTTTCCGGACGCCGAGCGATCGCTCCCGCTCTGGTTCCCGGGATCCAATGCGGCGAAGAGATCGAGATCGACGCTGGAGGCGCGAGCAAAACGCTCCCAATACGCGCATCCTTGAAAAAAACCTTGCGCCGCCACAGAGCCATTTGAGACCGCCAGCGACGGCCGACCCACAAGGGGGTGCAAATGGCGCTGTCTCCGGATCAAATGACGGCTGCGTGGAAATTGCCCGATGGGTCGCTTTTGGACCCGGCAGAGGAAGTTGCGCCGACTGAGGCGGCGATCGCCTGTCAACGATCACCGAAGCGGGACCCCGGATTTGCCTTGAAGAGGGTCCTCCGGAGCAACAGCTCGACGGGTAGCGCTCGCTCACAGCGTCTGGAGCGGCGGCGCTGTGGCCATCGCGATCGCGGTTCTCGGCTGGGCGGCGCTCCTATAGGGGCTTGTGTTGCGGCTTGGCCTCTGGATGACACTGGATGCGTTTGTCAATTGAGCGTCGAGGACGCGGCAGTCGACTTGCAAAATTTGCCTCGGCCGTCTCAGGTGGAGGAGAACCGGCCGGTCGCCGCGCCTGCAATCTTCAACTTTCTCCCGCCAGCAGTCTTTGGTTCCGTATTCGCGAGGGCGACACGTGGACGATATTGCCCACGTCAATTGTTTTCGTCCTAGGGGAAATTCGCGCGCCCTTCGCAACGCCGATATTTCGCGCAGCCCGAACGTCCAGCCCGATGCCCGAACCTTGGCGAATTTCGACCGCCTTCGGCTGTTGACGTGTACCTCTGCCGAGCGCACGGAGTGCAACATCGGGCGTCGCCCAAGCTTTAAGCGCAGGCGGCGGCCCATTCGTAGGATAAGTTTGGAGGAACAGTCATGATCAGCAGGCGGACGCTGTTGCGGCAGGCGGGACTTTCAGCGATCGCGCTCAGCGCCGCCGGTCGGGTTGCCGCCGCATCGGATCTCGTCACGCTCCCCTTCGGTTCGGGCGAGCGCCCACTGGTTCGGTATCCGCAGAAACGACCGTTGATCCAGATGACCCAGCGGCCGCCTCAATTGGAGACGCCGTTTTCCGTGTTCGACGAAGGCGTCATTACCCCGAACGACGCCTTCTTCGTGCGGTATCACCTGGCGGACATTCCGCTGAGCATCGATCCCGAAACATTCAAGCTCGACGTCAAGGGAAGCGTTGCGAAGCCGCTGTCGCTGTCGCTGTCCGAGATCAAGGCGTTGCCCGCGGTCGAGGTCGTCGCGGTCAATCAGTGTTCGGGCAACAGCCGCGGTTTCTTCGAGCCCCGGGTCGCGGGCGGGCAACTGGCGAATGGGGCTATGGGCAACGCGCGATGGAAAGGGGCGCCGTTAAAGGCTGTCCTTGACCTCGCCGGCGTGCAGGCCAGCGCGAAGCAGGCCGTCTTCAAGGGTCTCGACGGCCCCGTTCTGCCGCAGACGCCCGCTTTTGTGAAAGCGCTCGACATTGATCACGCTCGCGACGGCGAAGTCATGCTGGCCTATGCGATGAATGGGGAGGACCTACCATTTCTGAACGGATTTCCGCTTCGGCTGGTCGTGCCCGGCCATTACGGCACGTACTGGATCAAGCACGTGAATGAGATCCAAGTGGTCGACGCCATTTTCGATGGCTTCTGGATGAAGACCGCTTATCGCATACCGGACAATGCCTGCGCGTGCGTCGAACCGGGCAAGGCCCCGACGGCGACGACGCCGATCCAGCGGTTCAACGTGCGCTCGTTCATCACGAATGTCGTCGATGGCGCTTCTATTCAAGCCGCCAAACCGACGGTCCTGAAAGGCATCGCCTTCGACGGCGGCTATGGCGTTTCCGAGGTCCTAGTCTCCACCGATCAAGGATTGACCTGGGGCGAAGCCACGCTCGGGCAGGATCTTGGGCGCTACTCCTTCCGCGAATGGCGGACGACTGTGACGCTTCCGGCCGGGGAACATGTGGTCATGGTCCGTGCGACCAACCGCATCGGGCAGTCGCAGCCCATGGAGCCGCTTTGGAACCCCGCAGGCTACATGCGGAACGTCGTCGAACGCGTCCGGCTCCGCGCCGCCTGAAGGGGTAATCGCTATGGACAAACAAGTTATGCGAGTTCCGGCCTTTTGCGCTGCCGCCCTTGTCGCCAGTTGCGCCATCGCCGCCCCGATAACCTACGAACTGCCGCCGGAAACAGCGATGTTGCGGCCGGGTCCCGGAGTTGAAGTTGCCGAGGCGAACTGCGGAACTTGCCACTCGGCGGACTATCTGGCCATTCAGCCGCCGAACAAAGGCAAAGCATTCTGGGCGGCGGAGGTCGCCAAGATGATCAATATCTACAAGGCGCCGATAACTGACGCCGATGCAAAGCAGATTATCGACTATCTCGCCAACGCTTATTGACTACATGACATATCAGGGGTCGCATCGCCGCGCGATCCGCGACCCTTGGCTGATGGAACTGGAAAGCGGGTATTCGAATCAAGGCGCCGCTCTGGGTCGGCTTGCAACCGTCGCCGCGACCCTCGTCGTTCGGGATGGGGATTCCGGCCGATCGCGATGAACACTGAATTCGGCCTTGATGCCCGCTTGCGGCGAACGCCATTGTGCCGGTCCGGCTCGAAACCAATCGTTGGTTGGGGCGCAGGCTAATGGGCCAGCGGCCCCGACGCCTTCTTCCAGGCTGCAATGCCGCCGCTGATGTGACGCGCGGAGCTTAATCCGACGTCCTGAGCGGCCTGAACCGCCATGGCCGAGCGTTCGCCGAAAGCGCAATAGAACAGCAGCCGTTTAGGGCTCGAATTTGCGAGCTCGCTCAGAATGCCGCCGGAACACAGGTTTTCCTGCAACGCTGTGTAAGGAACATGCAGCGATCCGGGAATCGTCCCGTGCCGCTCGCGTTCCCCCTGCTCGCGCAAGTCGATCAGCGCGATGTCCGCCCGTCCCAGCGCGGCCATCGCTTCTTCGACCGAGAGAGCCCAGCCGCGACGTGCGATCTCTTCCTGATGAAGGCCGACGTTGATATTGGCGGGAACGGCCACATCCATCATCTTGGGGTTCGGCAGCTTCAGGTTGCTCATCAGCTCGACATATTCGTCGACCGATTTGACCTGAAGACGCGGATTGAAAGCCTTCTCCTCGCCGATGGTTGAAACCGTGTCGCCTTTGTAATCATGGGCGGGAAAGACGAGCGTCGATTCCGGCAGTTTCAGAAGCCGGCCGAAGATCGATTCATAGGATTGCCGGGGGTCCCCGTTTTGAAAGTCAGTCCGGCCCGTGCCGCGGATCAGCAAGGTGTCGCCCGTGAACACTCGGTCCGACATGACAAAACTATAGGAATCGTCGGTGTGGCCTGGCGTATAGAGCGCTTCGAGCGCTAGCCCTTCGATCATGAGCTTGTCGCCGTCGCTGAGACGCATCGAGACGACGTCGGCTTTGGTCTGCTCGCCCATGACGGTGATGCAATGGGTCTTGTCGCGCAATGCGCCAAGGCCCGTGATATGATCGGCATGCAGATGCGTGTCGACCGCCTTCACCAATTTCAGGTCCAGCTCCTTGATGAGCTGGAGATAGCGATCGACCTTCTCGATCACGGGATCGATGATCATCGCTTCGCCGCCCCGGCGGCTGGCCAGCAGATAAGAATAGGTGCCTGACGCCTGATCGAACAGCTGGCGAAATATCACGGGTGGCCCCCAATCTCTGCCGACTGACGGGAAAGGGTTCCTTTAGCTAGGCTGCGGCACGATTCGGATATAGGGCTTGGGCGACTTCCAGCCTTGCGGATAGGTCTGCCTGGCCTGCTCGTCGGTGACCGAGCCTGCGATGATGACATCCTCGCCAGTCTTCCAGTTCACAGGGGTCGCAACTTTGAATTTAGCGGTGAGTTGCAGGGAGTTGATGACGCGCAGCACTTCGTCGAAGTTGCGTCCCGTTGTCATCGGGTAGACGAGGATGAGCTTGATCTTCTTGTCGGGGCCGATAACGAACACATTGCGCACCGTCTGATTGTCGGCTGCGGTGCGCTGGGTCGGATCGCCGGAAACCGGCGCGGGCAACATCCCGTAGAGCTTGGAGACGTTGTAATCGACATCCGCGATCATCGGATAGTTCGGGGCGTGTCCCTGCGTCTCCTTGATGTCGGCGGCCCAAGTTGAATGCCGGTCGAGCGGGTCGACGGAGAGCCCGATGATCTTGACGCCGCGCTTGTCGAATTCTGGCTTGATCCGCGCCATGTAGCCGAGTTCGGTCGTGCAGACGGGGGTGAAATCCTTGGGATGCGAAAACAGCACGGCCCAATGATCGCCGATCCAGTCATGGAAATTGATTTTTCCCTCGGTGGTCTCGGCGTTGAAATTTGGGGCGATTTCATTAAGTTGCAGCGTCATCTCGCCCCTCCCGCGCCGAGCGAACCCACATTCCCAGTATTGACTCCGCAGTCGGCAGTTTTCAAGCCGGAATTACTGTTGACGATTGCCGATGTGCTTGATTCCGCAGGACGGCCGCCTCAGGGTCGAGGTCCGCGGCGAGTTCGCTGCGACCCCGCGCGTTTCGGGGGCTCAGAACGCAAGGCCCCCGGCTTGCGGGGCGCTTAACTGTCTTGACTTGCCGCTCGTCGGATGACCATCCCCAGGCATCCGGGCGCGGCCTTCCCGGACGCTCGGTCGCCGCTTGAGCGATTTTCCGTCAGTTTTCTCGATCTTGAGCCTGAATCGTCGCGCACGCGATGGAAGGGAAGATTGTGAACCGACCCGGCGGCGGACCGTGACGGAGGACGGGACGACGGCGTGAGGGCGATTGCAAGTGAAACCAGGTGTTCGCCCGCTGCGCTCTCGGTTGGCGGCGACCCCTGGCGCTTGGGTGAGCCGCCGCCCATGCCGACGAGACCCGCCCGGCGCCGGGGCCAGACGCACTCGCCTCGATCGCTTTTTGCGATTCCGATTTTGCAGGACTGAACTCTCGCCCTGCGAAACCTAGTATCGTTAGTATCGTATTCTAAAAATTATTTTATAAATAATAATTTATAAATATAATTTTATTCTTCCAAACAACAACATGTCACCCCACTGTCATAAAGCAGGTCATAATTCTCAATATGAATTCTGGAGATCTTGTATGACCTTTGTCAGCAAATTTAACGACGCTGAAATCGGCGCCATATTGGATGAATTCGAGGCCGGAGAATCTCCAGAGGTTCTCTGCCAGCGTCATGGAATGACTTTGCGAACCTTCTACCGCTGGAAGTCCCGGCTGCAACGCAACCGGCCGGCCCTCGAGGCGCGCCTAAAGGCGTTGGAAGCCGAAAATCAACGTTTGAAACAACTGCTCGAAACGACATCGGGCGTTTCCGCGGCCGCCTCTGCGCCAGCCGCCCGGGTCGATCCGGTCATTCAGGGATTAGGAAACTAGCGCTCGGCGTCACAGGGTTCGGTGGTACCGACCCGGCGCAGGCGATCCAGCCGCGGCTATTTCTGAGGGTCATTGCGCCGGCGATCTGCGGACCCCGCGCTTTCCGTCCCGCCGCTCCAAAACCGGAAGCTTCCCCTGCCCTCGAATTCGCGCGCTGGCGCAACCGATCCGGGTCCTTCCGGGATCGTCCGGCGACCTTCGACCTGGCTTGCTTTGCAACCTGAAGGCCGACCTTCGCCTCGGCATTGCGAACCGGGCTTGCAAAGTAGTCTGCCAGCGTCGAGCCCGCTTCGCAGCCATATTTCGGTGTTCACAGCTACGACACTAAGATGACATACGTCTTTGTCACAATACTTTCACATTATACTTTGCTGTGACAGTGCATTGTCACAGTAAATAAACTGCCTTTCAAATAAATCATAATAAGTGTTGCTAAAACACTACAGCTTTTACCCCGGCTATTCAGCTAGAAACGAACGGCCAGGTCATTGACAGCAGATGTCGGACGACACGTCGGAAACTACACTCCAAATCCAATACGGGGCGGCAAAATGAATAGGGTTAAGCGCTTTCTTCTCGCCGGCAGCGCCGGCATCGCCTTGGCGACCGCCGCGCAGGCTGCCGATCTGCCAACCGCGAAGCCGGCTGTGCCCGCGCCTCCGATGACTGTGGGGTCCTGCACGAGCGCACAGGATTTCGTCATGACCGCCTGCCCGTTGAGCTGGGGCGGCGTGACCTTCTACGGCACGGTCGACGTCGGCGTCGGCTATCAAAAATTCGGCGCGCCTCTGAACAGCCAATATCCCACTGGCCTCGATTATCTGATCGGCAAGGCCGGCAACCCTAACCTCTACAGCCTGGCGCCGAACGGTCTAAGCCAGTCGAACATCGGCGTGAAGATCAAGGAAGAGGTCGCTTACGGGTGGTCGATCGTCGGCCAGGCCGAAGTGGGGTTCGATCCGTATTCGCTGGAACTGGCGAACGGCCCCGGGTCCCAGTGGACCAACAATCTTACCAAGCTTCAGTATCAGTCGGCGAACGGCGCTCGAGCCGCGCGGGCCAGTTGTTCAATTCGCAGGTCTTTGCGGGCCTCAGCAACGTGACGTTCGGCACGCTGACATTCGGGCGTCAGAACACCTTGGACCTCGACGGCGTCAACGCCTACGATCCGATGGGCGGCTCTTACGCATTCTCGCCAATCGGCTACTCCGGCACGACCGCCGGCACTGGGAACACCGAAGACACCCGCTCGAATTCCGCATTCAAGTACCGTGTGAACGTCGGCCAGTTCCGCGCCGCCGCGATGGCGCAGGTCGGCGGCTTCGCCCAGGGCAATGGCTCGACTGGCCTCTATCAAGGTCAGGTCGGCGCGACCTTCTACGGTTTCTCGTTCGACGCCATCCTCAGCGAGGTCCAGGACGCTGTCTCGCTCGGCACACGGAACGGTCCCACAACAACCACTAAGGGCAAAACGACCGATAATCCCAACGAGCTAAAGGGGACGGTTTCGGACAATGAGAGCATCATGTTGCTCGCCAAATACACTTGGAACCAGATTTAGGCGATGGCGGGCTACGAAAATATCAACTTCAGCAACCCGTCCGATCAGTTCGAGAGCAGCAAATATGTCTTCACGGCGATCGGCGGATACCCCGCCCTCAACCAGGGCTTCAAGTACACCACCACCAAAAATCTCCAGGTCATGTGGGTCGGCGGCAAATACGCAATCACGCCTGACTTGAATTTCTCCTTGCTTATCACCACTACATCCAGGGCAGTTACGTCTCCGGAACCACCAAGGAGTGCTCGAACAGCTCGGCTGCGAATTGCTCGGCACGCTGGACGCAGTTTCTGCGATGGTCGACTGGCAATTCGCCAAGAAGTTCGACACTTACGCCGGCGTGATGTTCTCCGAGGTCAACAACGGCCTCGCGAACGGATATCAGACTGGCGGACACGTCAACGTCGATCCGACCATTGGCCTGAGGTTCCGGTTCTAACGCCTGACGGCGGTCAGACGAGACCCGACTCCACGAATACTGCCGCCCAGTTGGCCCAGGGCGAGACCTTCTCGCCCTGGTTCTTTGTCGTAATTCCAGCTTCGAGCCGTCGCGTTGCACGGCGGCAATTCGACCGTGGACTGGAGTTGTCTGTCTAACGGCTGACCGCAATTGACGGGCTCGCAAGCCTTGTCATTCCGCGAAAGCGGGGGTCTGGCGCGCAGGCCCGTGTGGCAAAGCCGCATCCCCGCCTTCGCAGGGAGACGGTCAGCGCGCCTGCCGCTTCCATCTCAAAACAGCGGACTCCCGGCGCGAACCCAATGTTTCGCGCCGTGGCGATAGCGCGAACGAGACTCGCCAGGCAAACCGTCCAAAATGCGAACACCTGCCCGGCCCGCTGCCATTTGCGCGAGATGCATCGCCGCATCGCGGATTGCATCGTCACCGCCCAAAGTTGGAGTCGCCGCCTCGCCTCAAGCCGGATTGCAAGATATCTGTTTCATCCCGGCCACTCCCGGACTCCGAAAGGACGCCCTGCCGCTTGCCGCTCGATGCATAGGCGGGAGCGCCATCGACTGGCGAGGCTTCCTGAATTCGCTCGCACTGAGCCGTACGACGATCGTCGCCATCGCGGGCGGACGCAGACCGGACTGGCGCTTCCTTCGGCGATTCTCAGTCAAACACTGGCGACGCCGCGACCGGACTCGGCCGGCTTGCGCCAGATTGAAATGCGAATCCGCGACGCCGCTGTCGCGGAACGAGCCGTCACTGCCCGTTCGCGTTGGTGAAGCAGGTGTAACCGGCGAGCGACTGGCCGGGTCCGAAGACCGCCGCCGCCTGATCCGGCGCACACGAATTGGCGCTGGCGACGACATGGTTCGCCGTTACCGGGCCGAGCGAGGAGTAGCCAGCGACCTGATTGGCGCCAGGCGAATTCGCGGCGACGACTTTGGGACCGCTTTCGGCGCAAGCCGCCGATGACAGGCAAACCAGCAGTAAGCTCAGGTGCAGATTTCTCACGATCGTCTGAGGGGCGATTCGTTTCGAGCCGCCGAGACGCTCCCGGCAGAACCCAACAACGCCCGGCGCGCACAAACCGGCTCTCAAGTGGCCTCAAGGTCTCCGATGCGACAGGACCGGCGTGGAGTTGACACTAGTCATCAGCGCGTAAAGCTCACCCTCGCCTCGCAATCGCACCGTCAATCGATTGGACGCCGGCGCATTGAACGAGACTTTATTTGTTTCTTTAACAACAGTTCAGGTGTTCGAGTTTTCTTCGCCTCGATGATTTGTTGCAACTCCTTGCCGTGACGAAGGTAGGTTGCGTCCCGCTGCATCGTTACAGGAGCATTGCCTTTAGGCAGCGACAGTCTCAACTAATAAAATATTTAAACTGTGACCGAACGGATATCTCGCGTTCGATAGGGCGCCAGCGCTATGATACGCGACCCCGGCAGGTCGCGGATTCGGCATTCGAGCGCGTTCGTGCGGTCTGCCCGGCGGCGGATCGCGGCACAGCCGATCGAATTTGATCATTGCAGGCCCGATGGCGCCCGGGGCTTAGAAGTTGCCCCATGCGACCTCAACTCGGATCGTCTTGTCCAAGTTCACCACGGATCCACGTCCGCATCGGTCCGCACAAAACTCAACACTGATCGTGACGCGGAGGCGGCGCGACGGCATGAATATTGTCGAACGCTGTCCAAAGATCTTGTCCCGAAAAAATAATTTAGTGTTCGGCGCGCGGCATTGAGATTATCGATTACGCGACGATCGCGCGAAGCGCAGC
>CAWEID010000042.1:0-150594 GCA_963809055.1 uncultured Pseudomonadota bacterium
TAACTCTCTGTCTCCCTACGAAGCGATCCGGCGTCTCAACAAGGTTGTCGACACCGACGCAATTGTTGCGGCGGATACAGGAGCGGCGTTGTGCTGGCTGTTCCAATCATTCCGTGTAAGCGGCATAGGCTTTTCACCGCTGGGGGCAATTCTCCGATGGGATACGCTTTGTGCGCTGCCATTGGTGCGAAGCTCGAGGCACCGGATCGGCAAGTAATTTCATATAATGGAGATGGAGGATTCCAACTCAATATACAAGAATTGCAGACGATACGGCATTTGAATTTAGATGTCGCCATTATCGCGATGAATAATGCTTCATACGGAATAATAAAGCAATTTCAAGATAGCTATCTCGAAGGTCGTTACACCGCGTCGCTTCACGGGTACAGTGTGCCGGATTTTGGTAAAATCGCTAAAGCCTACGGTCTCGACTACGAGCGCGTTTCCAAAGTAGAAGATCTTACCAAGGATCTATTTAAACGGGGACCGATCGTAATTGAAGTAGTTATCAACAGCGATACCCTTATCGAGCCGAAGCTCGAGATGGGTCGTCCGATAAACGACCAATATCCATATCTGTCCAATGACGAGTACGCTCGTGGAAATCGATATGTCGATTATCCACGGCCCGAACATATGCGCATCGCATCTAATGATAAGTTCGAGCCAAGCCGAGAGGCGAAAACCCAATGAAAGTTTTCGTAACGGGAGCCACAGGTTTTCTGGGCGCGGCCGTCACTCGCGAACTTCTCGATTTTAAAATTCATTCGATTGCCGTTCTCACGCGCCACGCCCTCACCAATACTCGCTTGACGGCAATTGAGGACAGGGTGCTTTCAATACCAGGGGACTTCTTCGTCCCGAAAGCTACCGGGATTGTCGGTCGCTTTCGCTCCCGATGCGATCATCCACTGCGGTTGGGGAGGCGTGGGCGGGTCTATGCGCAACGATGTCTCGCAGCTCGAAAATATTTCAGCCACCGCGGCGCTTGCCGAGATCGCTACGGGCGCGGGGGCAAAACAGTAATTGGCATAGGATCTCAAGCCGAATATGGCATTTGCGACGTACCCACTGACGAATTAATATCCCCGCGCCCAAACACGCTTTACGGCATCGCCAAAGTGGCCGCTGGACAGAGTTTGATGCTAAGAACCGCTGCTCGCGGCGTGCGCGGCGTCTGGGGGCGTATTTACTCCCTCGATGGACCGACGATGACGAGCGTTGGCTTATACCCTCGTTGATACGGTCTTTTCAGTCGGGGATTGCGCCCAAAGTAACGAAATGCGAGCAAATGTGGGAGTTTCTGCATGTGTCGGACGCCGCACGCGCTGTGTCGGCCCTCCTGCATTGCGCCTTAGCGTCCGGGGTATTCAACATCGGTTCAGGCAATGCCGTGATACTACGCGATGTCGTCCTTAAGATTTGGGACCGTATTGCGCCTTCCATGTCCCCAGATTTTGGGTCACTAGCCTATCGGACCGACCAAGTGATGCATCTGCAAGCAGATATACGGCGGTTGAGATCCACAACGGGTGGGAACTGATCATCCCTCTCGATGATGGGCTCAACGAAGTGGTCGACGCACTTGACCAGGCCGGGGTGAGGAGCATGACGAATTTTACGGACTATCTCTCCGAAGTGAAATATGGCGCCCGATCGATGCTCGAACGGCATGCGGTAATACGTTTCTTGATTGCAGGCGCCATCAATACATTTTTTGGATATTGTGTGTTTTGCATCGGTTTTTGGCTTACTGGAAATTCGTTCACAGCATTAGTCGGAGCCACGCTCCTTGGTGTTCTATTCAATTTCTTTACGATAGGCAATTATGTATTCCGAAACCTGCAGAGCTATCTAATATGGCGTTTTGTTGCGACGTACACGCTCGTATTTATCGCAAACGCTGCGGGCTATCGGCGCTGGGCCGGAGTGGGGTTAGTCCTGTCATCATCCAGGCAATGCTTACCCCATTCCTGGTATTTCTGTCCTTTAGATTGAACAAAACTTTTGTTTTTGCGGATCGCAAACAAAATGTAGAGAAATGTCGATGAAGAAAATAACGATCGTAACACCATGTTACAACGAAGAACTAAATGTTCGTGTGTGTTACGATACGATCAAGAACCTATTCGAGACCCATTTAAAAGGCTACCAGCGGGAACATATATTCGCAGATAACGCGTCGGAAGATGCTACCGCAGACATTCTGCGCAAATTTGCGATTATGGACCCGGCGGTCAAAATCATATTGAACTCTCGCAACTTCGGCCCGTTTGTTCCAATTTCAACGCTCTTAGGTATGCAACCGGTGACGCGGTGGTGGTATTTTTGCCTGCAGATCTACAAGATCCGCCAGAGTTAATACCGGAGATGGCTCGGCACTGGGAAAGTGGCATCGAAGTCATAGCCGGCGCTCGGACGAATTGCGAGGAGACGTGGGCGCTTCGGACGTGCCGTCATATTTTCTATCGCCTAGTCAGCACTCTCTCCGAATTTGACATTCCAGAGCAGGTTGGCGAATTTCAATTGATCGATCGAAAAGTGTGGGAAGTCGTCGTCAGCCATAATGATCACTATCCGTACATCCGCGGATCATCGCCTCTGCCGGCTTTCGCCGATTGATCCTCCCGTACACATGGCGCGAGCGGAAGCGCGGGATTTCGAAAAACAACATAGTGCGTCTTATCGATCAAGGGATGAATGGAATTTTTTCGTTCACTAGCGCGCCTTTGCGAATTAGCGCGTTTGTCGGCTTTGGGATCGCTTTATTGGCATTCATATACGCGGCGATTTCGCTGCTCCTGGCGCTGTTTATCCCCGGCATTGCGCCACGAGGAACTCAGACTATAATTGTCGCGTTGTTTTTCTTTCGGGGCTGCAACTCATGTTTATCGGGCTGCTGGGCGAATATATTACGGCGATCCATGCTCAGGTGCGGCGAGGGCCAATCGTCGTTGAGCGAGAGCGGATTAACATTGATGTGGCGCCAGGTTCCGGATTTCGTACTCAAAAACAAATAGAGGAATAGAATTGCGCATGCACAAGTAGTTCCGGATAAAATCATGGCGCGCTGAGCGTCTTCAACTTGCGATATTTTTTTAAGGATGATTTAGGCTTACCTGTGCCGGGACAACAATTCCCCCACAACACTTGTAGCAACTGTTGACCGATGAAATCGCTACCCTAAGAGCGTCAGACAAATCCATGTTTGCACCGACAATGGCATCAATCAAACGGCTGCGGTCCTTATTGCGAATTCGTCGGATCCGACCCAACCAAAACTCAGAGAAACTTCGCTATTTCCCCTTAGTCTTTCGGGGGCGAATGGAATGAAGGTTGAAGTCCTGCTCCCGGTAGGCGGGGGGGTTAACCTGCTCGTACAGGCAGCCGACGGGACAGACATCGCCGTGACGAATTCGGATGGCGCGAAACTCGAACCGGTCGGCTGGCTCGGCGCGCTTGCGGCAATTTTTAGGGTTAAGTTTACATCACTGCGTCGATCAATTCTCCACTACGACGGGTTCGACGTATTCCCGGAAGGCGGGCGCAAGAAAACTCGGCGTTATAGAAAGCAGGTGGAAGTTGCGCGACAATGTAGAATTGAGTTTGACGGTCAGTTTGTAAGGGATAATCCGATATTGTTAAAAGGGTGGCATCATACAACTGCTAATCAAAGCTACAAGTCTCAACCAGCGGCGTTTATTCCTCTAAAGATTGCGGTCGTTGTACATTTATACTATACGGAACTTTGGCCGGAAATCGAGCTTTTACTGAGTTGTTGGCGAGTGCCTATCACGCTGTTTGTGACGCTGTCAGCCGAGAACTTGATGCTACGTAGACGCATTGAGGAGGCGTACTCGGATTCACATATTATCGTAATTGATAATCTTGGCAGGGATATCAGGCCCTTCCTCGTCTTATTGGAAGGGGGTCGTTTTCGGCACTTCGATTTAGTATGCAAAATTCACGGCAAACGTCACTTGGCTGGGGGCGGCTGCCAATCTTTGGTGATGTTATGAGACGCGCCGCGTTCCTTGACCTCATTGCGTCGGACGCCCAGGTGCGTCGTATCGTCGCGATGTTCCGAGAAAATCCACGCGTTGGCGTAATCGGGCCACGGAGATTTCTGGCGTCATCTAGTAGTGAGAGCCCGCGAGATGTCCTCGGCCCCAACAGGCCTCTGGTCGAAGCTCTAGCGATGCGAATGGGCGCCCGGTCGTCGGTCAGGAATTTGATTTTTTTGAAACGACAATGTTTTGGGTGCGCCCGCAAAGCTCCAGAGCCATTACGTTCGCTTCTCTGGCGGAGGGCGCGTTCGCCCCAGAGGCCGGCCGCCTCGACTGCGCCACCGAACATGCGGTCGAGCGGATTTTCAACCACGCCGCCCGCGCTGCCGGGTACGATATTGCTACGATTGACGCGGAATCCGAAGTATTGGGACTAAATTCCTGATCCGCACAACGTAGCTTATGCGTGATCCGGGACCTCTCCCAACCCCTCGATTTCAACCCGTCAGTGTCAGTCACCAGGAAAGTTATCCGACGCAGAACCATGAAGAATTGCCAGCAGATAGGCCCCATAGCTGCTCTTCTTTAATGGCTCGGCTGTCGCGAAAAGCTGGTCGGCGTCAATCCATCCGGAGTGGAACGCTATTTCCTCCGGGCAGGCGACGCGAAGGCCTTCGCGCTTCTCTAAGATCTAATAAATTCAGCGGCTTCGACTAACGAGTTCGGGCGTACCTGTTCGAGCCAAGCGTACCCGCGCCCCATTCGCTCGACTTTCATTGCCCCGTCACGCAGATGGCCAAATTCAGGTCTGTTATTTCCAGTTCCCCACGTGGTGACGGATGATTATCGCGGCATATTCATCGCCCGTTCATCATAAAAATAAAGTCCAGTAACAGCCCAATTCGACTTGGGAGCTTTTGGCTTCTCTTCGATGCTAGTTGCGCGGTCGGATCAATCGAACTCGACTACGCCATATCCTCCGGATCCGTGACGTGGTAAGCAAAAACAGTCGCACCGGACAGCTTTGTCGCCCTTCGGAGCAATTTCGGCAACCCATGGCCGTAGAAGAGATTGTCTCCGAGCACTAACGCTGAGTTTCGTCTCGCCACGAAAGGCGGCCCAATAATATATGCTTGCGCAGGTCCTCCGGGTACGCGGCTGCTCGGCATAGTTTAACGCATCATGCCCCACTGCGACCGTCGCCAAATAACCGTCTGAAAAGCGGTAAATCTTGTGGCGTCGAAATAACCAGTATGTCGCGGATCCCCGCCAACATCAGAGTTGTCAGGGGGTAGTAGATCATCGGCTTGTCGTAAATTGGCAGCAGCTGCTTTGAGACCGCCAAGGTCATCGGATGCAGTCGCGTGCCGCTACCCCCCGGCCAATATAATGCCGCGCATATTCAGGCCTCGCTCTTCGATGCGCCGTCCAAAAGCAGACTTGTCACGCAGTTGCGCGTGATTGTCGCCAATTGGCAAGGCAAATTGAAAGTCCGGGTAAATTTGCCGTTGTCCAGCCTTGAATTCTTGGGTCTGGCCGCCGGCGTGGGATATTCCGCCGTCGTGATGCGGCGGACTTCGACAGGTGGGCGGCCCAGTTGGCGGGCGTCGCAAAAATCTCCTCGGCGAATTCGGCCCAGCTCGCCTCGCCCGCGCCCGTCATATGAAAAATGCCGCGCTGGCCGACGTCGGCGGGGTTTTCGAACCGCGCGCGAACCACGCGAAGTATGGCGTCGGCGATGTCGAGCGCCGAGGTGGGGGCGCCGACCTGGTCGGCGACGACGCGAACCGTAGCGTTCGCGGCGCCGATCCGAAGCATGGTCTTGAGGAAATTGGTTCCATAGGGCGAATAAACCCAGGACGTGCGCAGTATCGTGGAGCCCGGCGCAGCGGCGGCGACCGCCCGCTCGCCGGCGAGCTTGCTGCGGCCGTAAGCGCTCAGCGGATTGACCGGGTCGTCCTCTCGATAGGGTCGATCCAGGCGGCCGTCGAAGACGTAATCGGTCGAAAGGTGCAAGAACGGAATCGCGCGGGCTTCGGCCAAGCGCGCCGCTTCGCCCGCGCCTTCCGCGTTGATCTTATTGGCGATGGCCTCCTCGGCCTCGGCTTTGTCGACTGCGGTGTAGGCCGCCGCGTTGACGACCGCGTCCCAATCGCCGCTATCGAAGGCGGTCCGAATCGTTTCCGGCGCCGCCAAGTCGACTTCCGGACGCCCGAAAGCAACGACCTCAGCGCCGCCCCGCTCCCGTAGCGCCTCCGCGACTTGCCCGCGCGCGCCGATCACAAGAATTTTCATCGCGCTACTCGAAATACGCGGGAAGGTCCCGCAAGCGCGGCTGGCGCCGGTCCTTCTCGGACAATATCGCGTCCGCATGCGCGCAAGGCCACGAGATGCCGATATCCGGATCGTCCCAGGAAACGCCGCCGTCATGCGCCGCGGAGTAGTATTCGGTCGTCTTGTATATGACCTCCGTATTCGGCTCCAAAGTGCAAAAGCCATGGAGAAACCCGACGGGGATAAAGAGTTGCAGCCAGTTCTGCGCCGACAATTCCACGGCGACGTGACGCCCGAAGGTCGGCGACGATCTGCGGATATCCACCGCGACGTCGAGAATGCGTCCGCGAGCGACGCGCACGAGCTTTCCTTGCGCGAACGGCGGCGTCTGAAAATGCAATCCGCGCAAGGTGCCGACTTGAGCGGATAGCGAATGATTGTCTTGCACGAATTCGACATCGATACCGGCCGAAGCCAGGTCGCGCCGATTATAGGTTTCCGAAAAGAACCCCCGCTCATCCCCGAACTTGCGAGGACTGACGATTTTCACGTCGGGCAGAAGCGTCCCCGTCACGCTCGGCGCAACCATTTACTGCGTCTCCATGAATCAGATCACGCCAGGACTTAGATCACGCCCAGGCGCTCGCCGCGATATTGGCCCGACCGGATGTCGCCCCACCACTTGGAATTGTCGAGATACCACTGGATGGTGCTTCGCAGTCCGCTCTCGAAGGTTTCACGCGGACGCCATCCCAGTTCGCTCAGGACTTTGCCGCAATCGATCGCATAGCGCTGATCGTGCCCAGGCCGGTCGACCACGTAGGTGATCAACTCCCGACTGGGCCCTGGTTTTCCGACGCGCGCGAGTTCGTCGACGAGGTCGCAAACCGCCTCGACGACGTCGATATTTCTGCGCTCGCTGTTGCCGCCAATGTTATAGGACTCGCCGACGCGGCCATGTGCGACGACCGACAACAGCGCATCGGCGTGGTCATCGACATAAAGCCAATCGCGCACATTCTCGCCCCGTCCATAGACGGGCAGCGGCTTGCGTTCCAGGGCGTTCAAAATCATCAATGGGATCAGTTTCTCCGGGAACTGATAAGGCCCGTAATTGTTGGAGCAATTTGTCACAATTATCGGCAGGTTGTAGGTGTGGCCCCAGGCCCGCACCAGATGGTCCGATCCCGCCTTCGAGGCGGAATAGGGAGAATTCGGCTGGTAGGCGGTCTCCTCGCGGAAAAACCCCTCGGGACCCAGCGAGCCGAACACCTCGTCAGTGGAGATGTGATGGAATCGAAACGCCTTTGATTCATTCGGCGCCAGCTTGCGCCAGTATGACAAGGCCGATTGCAGCATCACATAGGTGCCTACGAGGTTTGTATGAACAAATTCCCCGGGGCCATCGATCGAGCGGTCGACATGACTCTCGGCCGCCAGATGAAGAATCCAATTCGGCTGGAAGTCCTCAATCGCCCGGGCGACGGCTTGCCCGTCGCATATGTCGCCGCGCACAAAACGGAAGCGCGAATCCTTGGCGACCGGCGCGAGCGAGGCCAAGTTCCCCGCATAGGTCAGCTTATCGAACACCAGTACTTGATGCGGAGTTGTCCCGATGATCTTACGAACGACGGCAGAACCGATGAAGCCAGCGCCGCCTGTCACTAAAATTTTCAATGATTGGGCCACTCTTCTTAACCCCCGTCCGCGCGGATCGCCGAAGTGAAACTAATCATGGTTCGCTTGGCTGGTCGGTGTGCTAATTGACTATATACTCAATACGGAAACGCTGTGCGTTGCTACTTCAAATCCGCCACATTGTTAATGCCGCCAGCGGCGCCGCGTTCATCGAAATTTAACCGCCGCAGCGGGGCGCGCTGCAACGGCCGCCGCCGTCTTATGCGCCAAAATAATCACTGCGTTCTTGAGCGCCACCACAGACCGGGCTGCCGGATATTCGGTTCGTCGAGACAAACTCGGCGACGCCTGCCGAGCGTGGCGCGGCCGGTCTATGCCGACCTCCCCTGCCGACAGGATCACGACCTCCGTCACTGCGCGGCTTCGATCGCCGGTTCAACTTCGTTCTGGAACTGCGTCTGGTGAAGTCGAAAATAGGCGCCCTCTCTCCTCATCAATTCGTCATGCGTTCCCGCTTCTTGCGCGCGGCCACGTTCGATCACATAGATCTTGTCGGAATTGACGATCGTGCTCAGCCGGTGCGCGATCACGAGGGTCGTGCGGCCGGCGCACAAACGCTGCAAGGCGTCCTGCACCGCCCGCTCGGATTCGGAATCGAGGGCGGACGTGGCCTCGTCGAGAAGGATGATCGGCGCGTCCTTCAGGAACGCGCGGGCGATCGCAATTCTCTGCCTCTGGCCGCCGGACAATTGCATGCCGTGTTCGCCGCACGGACTCGCGTAGCCGTGATCGAAGCCCATGATGAAGCCGTGCGCATGCGCGGCTTTCGCGGCCTCGACGATTTCTTCCGTCGTCGCGCCGGGGCGACCCAAGGCAATGTTTTCGGCAATCGAGCCTTTGAAGAGAAATGTCTCCTGGCTGACATAGGCGATCTGCCGCCGCAGCGACGCGCGCGAGACGGCGCCGATAGATTGCCCGTCGATGACAATGGCGCCGCCATCGGGTTCGTAGAACCGCAAAATCAGGCTCATCGTGGTGGTCTTGCCGCCGCCGGATCGGCCAACCAGGGCGGTAGTCTGGCCGGGCTCCGCGACCAGATTCAAACCGCGCAGCACCGGTTCGCCCTTGCGGTAGGAGAAGTTGACATCCTTGAACTCGATCCGTCCTGCGCCTGTGCGCAGTTCCGGCTCGTTCGCGGTCTCGGTTTCCTGGGACGGCTGGTCCAGGAAATCGTACAACATGCCCACGCCCATCAGCGCGGACGTCAGATCGATATGGAGCCTGGCCACCCGCTTGGCCGGCTCGAAAGCGAGCATCAACGCCGTGATGAACGCAAAGAAATTCCCGGGAGCCTGACCGGACTCGATAACCCTGAGGCCGCCGTAAATGACGACTCCGGCGATTGCGAATCCGCCGAGCGTCTCCGTGAGGGGACTCGATCGCGCCCCGACCACCGACAGCTTGTTCGCGGCCCGTTCGAAACTGGCGATCGCGGCGGCCTGGCGCTCCCGCATATAGGGCTCCAGCGCGAAGGCCTTGACGACCCGGATCCCCTGCACGGTTTCCTGCAGCGACTCCAGAATGGTCGAGAACCCGTAAAACTCATGCAGCATGACTTTCTTGACGCGCCCGCCGATCCGCCGCACCCCCACAACCGCGAAAGGCGTCACGCAGAGCGCCAGGACCGACATCAAGGCGTCCTGACGCACCATGACGAAACCGAGCCCGATCAAGGTCAGAACATCTCGGGCGAACACGTTAATAAGAAGATTTAGCGTATTGCTTGCGGCTTGCGATATAAAGGCTTGGCGTGCGATAAATTCTGTCGAGTGACGGACATTGTAAAAACCGACGCTCATTGCCAGCATCTTATCGAATATCCGGTTCTGGACGTCCGCTACGATGGAATTGGCGACGCGCGCCAGCACTGACGTCTGCCCATAGGTTGCAAAACCTTTCACGGTGTAAATTGCGGCGATGGCCCCCCCAATCAGCCACATCGAAGAAAGGCTCTTTGCGATGAAAACCTTGTTGATGACATCTCTCATCAGCATCGCCGACATCGATGTCGTTCCGGCGACAATGACTGTCATCCCGATTGCAAAAGCATAACCCTTCCAATGCTTTACGCCTTGATCGGAAAGCAACCGCTTGATGAGGCCCATGTTCGCGGAGTTCAACAGCTTGCCGAAGCGAGCCAAGAACGCCGGGGCGTGAATGCCGCGCATATTCAGTTCCATTTATTCGCAGACACGAGCTTTTGCTTCATAGACCTAAGCCAAGATATATCCGAAAAGATTAATCTCTAGCCGTTGCTGCAGGATAGTCCCAGACCCGCCGAGACAGAAATCGCAGGGCCCCGCCGCCCCAATCCCCGCTTCGTGAGGGGGTTGCGGGGAGACATCCCTTTGTCGCGCCCCGCAGATCTCAGACACGGGCGCTCATTTGCATGGATTTCGAGCCAAACGCAATTCCCCGCGTCCCGAATTTCGCGCCGGCTGGCGTCCGGCGCTCTTCGACTTCGCGAGCTGCGAACCCTCGTTGCGCCGGCTATTCCACGAGATTGAGCTTCCTGATCTTGCACAAGTCTACGCCGGGCATGTCCGTGGTGGAGCCGTCTTCGTAGGCGCCGTGCAGGTCATAAACGCAATCTTTGCCCCGCTCGATTTTCACCGTCGCCGCTTTGCCGGCCGCCAGAGCGCTGAGGACGCGCTTGGGTTCGCCGCCGCCGGAAGCGACCTCGAGCCCCGTCAGTGCGACCGAGCGGGAGTTGTTGACGGTGACGACGAGTTTCTTGGCCGGGCTTGGCTCAGGCTTGGGTTTCGCCTTGGCCTTGGCTGCGGCGGCTTTTGCCGGCTTGGCCGCATCGCTCGTCGCCGGCGCCGCTGCGGGCGCAGGCAAACTCAAAACGGGAGCGTCGGCCGCCGGCGGGGCGGCGTTCTGCGCCTTGGCCGGGAAGCTCAAACCTAAGCCAAGACACAGAAGAGCGCACAGCGCGCCGGATTTTCGGATCTCTTGTTTCATTCCTCAAACTCCCGCGGGACGCTACTATCTGGCCGTCGGAAAAGACGCCTTTGTGTGGCCGGTTGGATTGTGACGTCAAGGGTCCGATTTGGCGCTTCCCGTTATTTAGCCGGACTAAGAAACTTGAGAGCCGCTTCGCAATTGTCCATGGAGCGGTAGAATCGCATATCGAGGCCGCCCGTCGTGATGTGAACGAACATCGGCAATTCGATCATAATGGGTTTTTCTCCTCTCGAAACCGCGTCCGCGTAGAAATCTTTCGGAGTCAGACCCTGCAGGGGAAGACATTTCCCCTCGGCCGGACTTCCGGGGACGCCCACCACGAACCAATGGGCGGACTCGCCGCCGCCCGCCTTGGGCTCGGTCGGCGCCGCCTCCCCGGTTGACGCCGTCGTGGCGGCGGCAGGGGCGTTCGCAACCGGCTTCTGCGGGGCGGCCGGCGTGACCGGGTTCGAGGCCACGGCGGCAGGCGATGGACGAGGTCCTTGCGGTCCCGAGACCGGCGTCGTCGCCATCGGCGTCGGTGCGGCGGACGGCGTGGGTTTGGCAGGCGCCGTCGACATTGCGGGCGTAGCGGCCGCCGAAGGCGTGGGCGGGGAGGTCGGCGCCGTTTTCGCGGGTCCCGCCGACGGAGCGGGCGGAGTCGGATTGGGTTCCGGCGGGACCGAGCCTGGTTTCAACGCCGGCGTCGCCATCGCCATGTCCGAAGGGGCGGGCGTGGCGCTCGGCGCCGGCTTGGCAGGCGCCGCTGAAGTCGCGGTCGGCGTCGGAGGGGCTTGGGGTCCGGCCGAGGCCGCCGTCGGCGTCGCGGTCGGCGTCGGTTTCGCAGGGGCGGCGGGAGCGACGGGCGTCGTCGTCGCCTGCGGCGTCATGGCGGGCGAAGGCGCTGCCGCGGCGGCTGTCGGCGTCGGGGCCGAGGGCGTCGGCCGAGGACCCAGGAAGCCATTGTTCGCCCACAGACCCGACCGCCTTACCGAGCCGTTGGGCAGATATTCCGTGGCGATTCCATCGAGAACGCCGTCGCGGAATTCACCGACATATTTTGTTCCGTCGCGTCGGGTCAGTGCGCCCGGGCCGTTCATCTTGCCGTCGCGCCATTCCCCGACATAGGTCTCTCCGGTCGGAAATATCGCGGTTCCCTGTCCCTCTCTCCGGCCGTCCCGGAATTCGCCGAAATATCGAATTCCATTGGCGTATTTGACGCGGCCCCGACAATTCGTCCAGTCGGCCGCCGACGCGTTCGCGGGACATTCCGGTGGAACCGAGATCGTTGAGGTCGCCATTGGAGCCGACGCCGCAGGCGTCGGACCCGGTTCCGGCGCAACCGATGGCGTTTTCGCCGCCAAGGGTTCAGGGGCGCTTGGGGCAGGGCTCGGCGCGGCCGGCGGGTTCGACTTCGCGGGCGTCGCCGATGTCACGGGCGTCGTCGGATGGGGCTCCGGCGCGGCCGAGGCCGCCGCCGTCGTCGCGGTGGGCGTCGGCGCGGCGAGCGGCGCAGGTTTTGCGGGCGCTGCGGGCTCTGCGGGCGGCGCCGCGGTCGGGGAGGGCGTCTTTGCGGGGCCCAAGAAACCGTTATTCGCCCACAAACCCGATCGCCCTACCGAGCCGTTGGGCAAGTATTCCGTGGCGGTTCCGTTCAACACGCCGTCTCGGAAATCGCCGACATATCTGGTCCCATTGGGGGTGGTCAGCGCGCCCCGGCCGTCCATCTTGCCGTCGCGCCATCTGACCGACGTAAGTCTCGCCGGTCGGAAGCGTGACCGTTCCCTGGCCGTTTCGCTTGCCGTCCTGGAATTCGCCGACATATTGAATTCCGCTCGCGTATTTGACGCGGCCCTGACAATTCGTCCAGACGGCGGCGGGCGCGTTCTCGGGACAAGCGGGCAGACGGCTCTGAGCGTGAGCGGCGGACAGGCTCAGCGCGACCCAGACGATCGCAAGGATCGATGTGATCGAGGCTTTGATGACGCGTCCGGCAAACCGCATGAAACCCGTTCGGCAATGCGCCTAATTTCTCGCCTACATTAACAGACGATTCATCATTCGGGGATTCGCCGACACGTGAGGAGATTCACTTTTAATTTTCGTAAAATCATTTGCGAACCCCGGAGGCTAGTCCCCAGCATAGGCAATCGCAGGAACTCGAAATTTGACGCCGGCCGGCATCACATTCGATTCGGCCTCACGGTCCGCAATCTGTGCGCGTTCGATTGGGAGGGTTGAACCCATATCGCCGGGGCCGGCAATTGACGCGGCTGCTGGCGTTGTGCGGAGGTTAGGATGTCTGCGACGCCAGATTACCCGATCGACGTATAAACCCGTATCATTTTACGTCGATAGTATTCTCGTGATTTATAATAGAACCATCGTTAAACTGGAATATGTACTTGGTGGCGTCTTTACCATCAAAACCGGCTGCGACGTAAAATATATAGAAAAGCCGTGAATTGTTTTACCTACACAACCACATTCGCCCGCTATGCAAGTTTCGATCATTTTATCCTCGCCTCGGGTCGAAATTGAACCGTGGGCGGGCTTTTGTTCAAACGCGAAATAGGGATCGCCCTTCCATTGACAGGCGGATCCCCATTGGGTTTCGTTACAGACAATTGGAGAACATAATCGACCCCAAGCGTTTGTGTGGCAAGAGTTCGAAAGTCGAAAATTTGGAATGTCGATCGTCCTACCAAAAAGAGGAAGTGTAAAGAAAGTGCTCGCCGATCAGCCGCCTGCATCCGACGGCCTTGAACAGGGAGCTTGGGCGTAGAGTTTCCGCATGTTATGCCGCACTCAATATTTCCGGGCAGGCACCAATCGGATACTGAGAGATCCGAATAACCGTTCTCGAAGGGACCGCCGAACGACCGCGAACGAGGGTACGATGCAAAATTGGCGGTTATCTTCGGAAACGACAGGACCCGAACGCGAGGCGCTTGCGCAACTCTTGAAAGACGCTGCGCTCACCGGCGCACATTTGGAGATCGGAACTGCAGCCGGGGGCACGTTGAAGGAATTGATGTCGTGTTACCCCGCCGAGAGCCGGCCACAATTTGTCGTGGTCGATCCGTTCACCTACTTCGAACGGCAGCGATCGGCGGTCGAAGAGAACTTGAGATCGGCGGGAATTGATCCCGCCGACGTCGACTTCCGCGTCGGATATAGCTGGGCTCAGCTTCAGACGGCTCAGTCGCGGGGCGATCGCTTTGCATTCATATTCATCGATGGCAACCATGACCTGAAATACGTCACGCAGGACTTACGATGGACCCGTTTGCTCGTTGACGGCGGTTATGTTTGCTTGCACGACTATTCGGAGAGCTTTCCCGGCGTAATCCTGGCGACCGACCGTTTCCTGAGGCGAAATCCGAATTATTCTCTTGTGTCACACGTTTGATTCTCTGTCATTCTCCGCAAAAACGACTTAGGACAGGCATCGGAAATCTCCGCCCTCGACTTGCTGCACGCGACCGTGACTGCGACCGTTTGGCGCTGGAGGCGAAGCCTTCGAAAGCGAAGCGGCGGGGATAAGAGCGATGGCTTTTGCGCCTCACGAGGACTCTGCACCATCCTTAGTTGTCTAGAATTCCGAGCGATTAGCATGTTCGAAATATTACGGCGAAAGTCTCCGCCGAAGTTCATCGCGACCTACAGCTGACCCCTGGGCCGATTGTTCGCAATTGTCTCACGACGAACCGTCGGTAAGTCTTGCAATAGTCGGGTGGACGAACGACGGCCACCCCCTGCCACGATGACATTACGATGTGCTCGCTTGTCACTCGCGCTGCCCAAAATAACAATGCAGATGTGTTGTGTTCGAGCGTTGGACGTTTTCCTCGGACGCGTGTAATTTTCAATTATCGATCACCGAATAGCCGTTCCTCCGTTGCAGCAGCCCACCGATGAGGAGGGGTGGACCGCTCAACGTGAAATGAAGCCTTCCGATCCAGACGTTTCCAGCTTCCCTGAGACTCACGACAGACGTCTTGGGGTATCCTCGTGACAAAATACAGAGACCACTTGCGAGCGCTCCCCGTGCGTCTCGGATATTTCCTAATCGGCAATTCCGGTAAGTCGCGGCGCGCGCTAATGGACATGATGGGCGCGGACCCTGCGTATCGGGGGCCAATCTGCAAACTGCCGCATCAAACACTTGTAGCCTGCGGTGACCACTACATGTGGGTGGGCAACAACGATTCATGGAGTTGGCCTCGGGCTGTTGAAGAGAGGCGAATGGCAGCGCGACGATTTCGACGCGGCTGATGCGGCTCGTCGCGACCAGAAATTTCCGAAACGGCGGCGTATTTGTGGACATCGGCGCAAACATAGGAACGCATTCGATCTGACGCTGCGCTCAGCAAGCGAATTCTCGTGCCGTGGTCGCGATCGAACCGGAGCGTGAGAACATTCGCCTACTCAGACAGAACGTTGGGCTCAATTCGCTTTCGATTCCTGTCCATGTCGTCGAAAAAGCAGTGGGCGGCGAGGAGGGAACGGCGTTTCTTTCCATCAACAGAGAATGACTCGGGTATGCATTTCGTGAATACCGAGCGATCAGTCGACGATGTCGAAATCGAGATAGGCACAGTTCCCAACGATACTCGCAGACCTATCGCTTACTCCCTCGGATGTTTCGTTCGTGTGGATGGATATAGAAGGGCGGGAATTTGATGTATTCCCAACACTGGTTGGATGTATGCGGAACAAAACGCCAATATTCTTCGAATATTCTCGCGATGCCCTTAGCGATGTCAATTTTGAATACTGGACGAGCAAATTTGCGGACTTTGGTTACCTGGCTTTTGTCGTTGATCGAGGCGAGTCCAGGGGACCAATGGCGCGCGGTCCGGGCGCTCGAATTACCATTCGGAAATATTCTGCTACTTTAGTTCTCTTCTCTTGTCGAGCGAGTTGTCGAGACGTTGGCTTTTTTGACGGATGAGAATTTCAAGTCGAAACGATCGTTACAAAATACGACGACAAATGTCGCAGTGTGAATTCACAGTGACCGTCAGCTATCCCGCGAGCCGTTCTCTAACGAGTTCAATGGGCGCAGCTCGATTTTGAGCATTTACGACGTTTTCGGGTGCCTGTGTTCCCTACGTGCTCGGCGGCACTCTATAGTGTTAGCTCGGGACGGTCTGTACGTCAGGACCAATTTTGTCCTCGCCCCGCGTCGAAATTGAACCATGGGCCGGCAGTTGTCGAAATTCGACATATGCATCGCCCTTCGACTGACAGGCCGAATTCCATTGGGCCTCGTTCCCGACGAGAACAGGTTTTCCGGAGACGGCGTCGCGATGCCGCTGCAACGTATCGGCGCGCAAAGCTCCGCCGTAGCTGGCGGCCCCGCCGCCAACAGAAAGAACACCTGCAACAAACTTCGGGCGTTCATCGCCGACCTGCGTTGACCCTGTAGAGGCTTGCGCCAGATCCAGCCTGCGTCCGCCGGCCGGACATTTCAAGTCGAAAGCCTCGTCCGCGTCGCGGGAATCGCGACTCCGGGCGCTGCGCCGCACGAACCGCGCGAAGGCGGAATTTGACGGCGTCTGGCCCAATTTCCATTCCGGCGCGGTTCGCGTGGGTTGCAAGCGGAGACGTTTGGGGCGGCGCAACATGGCGCTGGAAACCATCGCCACATTGAGCGATGATGCCGCCGTCGGAAGGCCCGCCGTGGCCAAATGACCGATCCGGCCCCGACCGGAAATCCTCGTGATCAAAGCCAACGCCCTACATCACGTCCAGGGACACGATCAATTCCGACTGGGACAGGCATCGTCCCCAAGGGAGGTGACCGCAATGCAGGCGCCACGCTTGAACCCATATTCCGCCCGGCGAGAACGCGACTGCAGAGCAGCCGCCTCGCCGCCCCCAATCGAGCGAGCGCCCGCCCATGTCGCCGAATGAGGACGCGCGGACGGTTTCGGCCCCGACCCGCGCCTACAGCTACGAACTCGGCGAGGTCGGACCCGTTCTCACCCGCGAAATTGCGACGGAGACCCCGATCGAGATTCGGTTTGGCGGGCGCGCTTTCGCCGTGATGATGGCGACGCCCGCCGACCTCGAGGATTTCGCGGTCGGCTTTGCATTGAGCGAAGGCATTGTGGAGCGACTTGCGGACATTCGCGCCGTGGAGGCCCGGCTGGAGGGCGATAGCGGACGGGTTGACGTCGCGCTCTCCGGCGAGCGTTTGAGCGCGCATCTGGCGCGAAAGCGCGCCATGTCGGGTCGCACTGGCTGCGGCGTATGCGGCATCGAGGATCTCGCCCATTTGCCCGTGGCGCCCCGGCGACGCGCGCCTGCGTCCGCGCCTTCGCCGAACGCGATCGGCGCCGCCTTGAAGGCTCTCGAGTTGGCGCAGCCTTTGAACGCGCGCACCCGCAGCGGTTCACGCCGCCGCCTGGTGCGGACAGGACGGGACAATCCGTTGCGTCCGCGAAGACGTCGGACGCCACAACGCGCTGGACAAATTGATCGGCGCGCTGCTGCGCGAGGGCGCCGACCCCGACGACGGCTTCGTGCTGATCACAAGTCGCTGCTCGTTCGAGATGGTGGCCAAGGCCGCGGCCTTCGGCGCCGGCGCGCTGGTTTCGGTATCGGCGCCGACGTCGCTTGCCTTGCGCACGGCTGCGGCCTCCGGCGTCGCCCTGATTGCGATCGCCCGCGCCGACCATGCGCTCGCCTTCATTGAAACGAAAGCCGGGACGGATGAGGGGGCGGCGGCGTGAGCCGCGCCAAGGTCGAGGAGCCAGCGAGGACGCCCAATTCTGTCGAGCGGCGACGCGAGGCGGGCGCCGAACCGAGCGAGAGGCCGGGGCCAGCGCGCGTCGGACCCGCGCGGGCGCGGAGCCTGACCAAGGTTAACGGAAAAATGAATTGCAACCGGCCCGTCAGCGCGATTACGACAATAATAAGACAGCCAAGAAAAGCTATAGGGAGGGGCGATGACTGCGACCGCAGCGACAAACGGTCCGGCGGGAAGCTGGCTCGATAAGGCGGCCACGGTCGCCAGGCCGGGCTTCAATCGATGGCTGGTTCCGCCCGCGGCGCTGGCCATTCATCTTTGCATCGGCATGTCCTACGGGTTGAGCGTGTTCTGGCTTCCGCTCAGCAAGGCGATTGCGGGCGATGCGCCGGCCGAATGCAAATCGATGACATGGTGGGATGCGCTCACCACGACCAACTGCAATTGGCGCGTCAGCGATCTGCTCTTCACGTTCACGATCGGCATTGTATTCCTGGGGGTCTCGGCGGCCCTGTTCGGCGGCTGGCTCGAACGCGCAGGCCCCCGCAAGGCGGGCCTCGTGGCGGCGGTCTGTTGGGGCGGCGGTTTTCTGCTGGCGGCGCTCGGCGTGTACCTCCACAAGCTTTGGATAATCTGGGGCGGCCTCGGCGTGATCGGCGGGATCGGTCTCGGCCTTGGCTACATCTCGCCGGTTTCGACCCTGGTCAAATGGTTTCCGGATCGGCGGGGCATGGCGACCGGCATGGCGATCATGGGCTTCGGCGGCGGAGCGATGATCGGCTCGCCGCTCGCCAATCTGCTGATGAATCATTTCAAGACCGCGAATGAAGTCGGCGCCTGGCAGACGATGGCCGTGATGGGGATCGTCTATTTCGTGTTCATGAGCGCCGGCGCGCTGGGCTACCGCGTCTCGCCTGAGGGATGGCGGCCTGAGGGCTGGACGCCGCCGAGCCCGAAGACGCAGGCCATGATCACGCACGATTCCGTGGCGCTGAACAATGCGCACAAGACGCCCCAGTTCTGGCTGATCTGGGCGGTGCTGTGCCTGAACGTCTCGGCGGGGATCGGGGTCCTCGCGATGGCCTCGCCAATGCTGCAGGAAATATTTGGCGGCTCGCTGGTCGGGCATCCCGAGATCGGCTTTTCCGCGCTCGATGCGGGACAAAAGACGGCGGTGGCGACCATCGCGGCGGGCTTCGTCGGACTGCTATCGTTGTTCAACATCGCGGGCCGCTTCTTTTGGGCGTCGCTGTCCGACAGGATCGGCCGGAAGATGACCTATTTCGTCTTCTTTGGTTTGGGGATCGCGCTCTACGCCGCAACGCCGACGTTGGCGCATGATGGACAGAAGGCGCTCTTCGTGGCGGCTCTTTGTGTGATCCTGTCGATGTACGGCGGAGGTTTCGCGACGGTGCCCGCCTATCTCGCCGACATATTCGGGACGCGCTTTGTCGGGGCGATCCATGGCCGGCTGCTGACCGCCTGGTCGACCGCGGGCGTCGTGGGTCCCTTCGTGATCGGCTATATCAGAGACGCCCAGATCGCCGCGGGCGTCGAACGCGCGCTGGTCTATGACCGCACGCTGTACATATTGGCCTCGTTCCTCGTGGCCGGCTTCATCTGCAACGCTCTGGTCCGACCGGTCGCGCCGAAATGGCTGATGCGGCGAGAGACGCATGGCGCGCCGGCGGCAGCCGCCGCTGGAATGACCCACGGCGAGTCCTTCGGCATCGGGCTCGGCGGCGGTTTCAGCCTGGTCTCCGCTCTGGCGTGGCTGGCGGTCGGCATCCCGATCGCCTGGGGCGTCTGGAAAACCTTGCAGAGCGCGGTCATGATCTTTCAGTAAGCGGACGCTTTCCATAACCCATTCGCGACGGAAATGGGCTTGGCGCGCCTTTCAATAGACAACCACGCTGCGGATCGACTTGCCCGCATGCATCAGGTCGAATGCGTCGTTGATGCGATCCAGCGGCATGGTGTGGGTGATCAGATCGTCGATGTTGATCTTGCCCTCCATGTACCAATCGACGATCTTGGGCACGTCAGTGCGCCCGCGCGCGCCGCCGAACGCCGAGCCTTTCCAGACGCGGCCGGTCACCAGTTGGAACGGCCTCGTCGAAATCTCCGTGCCCGACGGCGCAACGCCGATAATGATCGACTCGCCCCAACCGCGGTGGCAGCATTCGAGCGCCTGACGCATCGTATGCACGTTGCCGATACATTCGAACGAGAAATCCGCGCCGCCGCCGGTGAGGTCGACAATCGCCTGCACGACCTTGTCTCGCCCGATCTCGTCGGGATTGACGAAATGCGTCATTCCGAATTTTTGGGCGATCTCCTTACGGGCCGGGTTGATGTCGACGCCGATGATCTTGTCCGCGCCGACCATGCGCGCGCCCTGGATCACGTTGAGGCCGATGCCGCCCAAGCCGAATACCGCCACATTGGCGCCGGGCCAGACCTTCGCCGTGTAGACGACGGCGCCGATGCCTGTCGTGACGCCACAGCCGATGTAGCAGATCTTGTCGAACGGCGCGTCCTCGCGCACCTTGGCGACCGCGATCTCCGGCAGCACGGTAAAGTTCGAGAAGGTCGAGCAGCCCATATAATGGAAAACCTCGCCCCCCTGGCAGGAGAAGCGGGACGTCTGGTCAGGCATCAGGCCCTGGCCCTGCGTCGCGCGAATCGCGGTGCAGAGATTGGAACGCCGGGACAGGCAGGTTTTGCATTGCCGGCATTCCGGCGTGTAGAGCGGAATGACGTGGTCGCCGACCTTGACCGAGGTCACGCCGGCGCCGATCTCGCGCACGATTCCCGCGCCTTCGTGCCCGAGAACGGCGGGAAACTTGCCCTCTGAATCCAGCCCCGAAAGCGTGTAGGCGTCGGTGTGGCATACGCCGGTCGCCTTGACCTCGACCAGCACTTCCCCGGGCTTCGGCCCGCCGATTTCAATAGTCTCGATCGTGAGCGGCTTGTTGGCTTCCCAGGCGACGGCGGCGCGAGATTGCATGTCGGGGGTCTCCGCAGGGGCGAGTCCGCGCGAGACGCGCAGGCCGCATCGCCTCTAGCGCGGCCAAACGGCGCTGTCGAGACAGACGTCCGCGGCTCCAGCGTTGAGCGCCCGAGCCAGAAAGCTCGGCGCCCGGCGTCCCAGCCGGGCGGCGATGCGTCGAACGCCTCGCGGTCGCGGATGATTTCGACGACGCTGCGCTCGCCAGCGCCGCGCGGGCCGCTTTCGTCCGGACGCCCGTGCGTTCGCTGCAAGGCGAAGGCCCGCTTCAACGCCAATGCGCGAATGCCGTCAGCGCTCCGCCGGGTCGCTCGCTTGGTAAATTCTAAGCCAATGAAACTCGCTTGCCCGTCTTCCAAGAGAGATAGGCCGCATCCGCCAGCCGATTGGCCCTCAACCCGTCTTCGCCGTCGGGGTTCGGCTTGGCGCCGGACCTGACCGTTTCTACGAACGACTCGAGCTCCGCGCGGTAGGCGGCGGCGTAGCGCTCGAGGAAGAAGTTAAGAACCTTGTCGGTTGCGAAACCCGCGGCGCCGGCGAATTCGACCGTCGTCTCCTTGATGTTGCCGGCCTGGATCATGCCCTTCGATCCGTGCGCTTCAATGCGTTGGTCGTAGCCGTAAGCCGCCCGGCGCGAGTTCGAGATCTGCGCGACCTTCCCCGACTTCGTTTCCATGATGACGACGGCGGTGTCCACGTCGCCGGCGTCCCCGATCGCCTTGTCGACCAGCGCCGAGCCCATCGCGCTGATCGAGATCGGCTCTTCGCCAAGCAGGAAGCGCGCCATGTCGAAGTCATGGATCATCATGTCGCGGAACAGACCGCCGGAGCGCGAGATATAGGAGAGCGGCGGCGGCGAGGGATCGCGCGAGGTTATCGAGACGATTTCGAGATTGCCGATCAGTCCGTCGGCGATGCGCTGGCGCACGGCGGCGAAATTGGGGTCGAAGCGCCGGTTGAACCCGACCATCAGCGTCGCTCCCGTCGATTTGACGACTTCAAGGCACTTGGCGATTCGGTCGGCGTCGAGGTCGATCGGCTTCTCGCAGAAGATCGCCTTCCTGGCGCGCGCGGCGCGTTCGATCAGGTCGGCGTGCATGTCGGTCGGCGCGCAGATCGCGACCGCGTCGATTCCTGAAGAGGCAAAGATCTCGTCGATTGAGCCGACCTTGCCGCCGGTGGCGGCCGCAAGGCTCGATGCGGCGTTCGCGTCCGCATCGGCGACGATGGCCACCGAACAATCCTTGCGCGCCGCGACGTTGCCGGCGTGGATCTTGCCGATGCGCCCCGCGCCGATTATGCCGAATTTCATGACGTCCTCCCGTCTGGGGTCGGTAAACCGCCTATGCACGACGGCTTTCGAAAAAGAATACACATTCCATATTGACTTGGGAATAGAATTTTTGTTTCATTATGGCCGAATCCGGCGGCGGCGCCGCCGATAACAGATTTTCGCGGCCAGTCGCAGTCTCGGCGGCGCCGGACCCGATCAGGAGGAAATTCCATGGCAAAGGCATCCGCGACCGCCCGCGCGGCCTACGAAGGTCCTGCGAATCTCAACGGGAAATACGCGGTCGTAACCGGCGGCTCGCAAGGTCTGGGAGAAAGCATCGCGCGTCTGTTCGCTGAACGGGGCGCCGCCGGCATCGTCATCTGCGGGCGCAACGCCGCCAACGGCGAGCGCGTCGCCAAGGAAATCTCCGCCTCTGGCTGCCCGACCTATTTCGTCAAGGCCGATCTCGCCAAGGTCGCGCAATGCCGCAACGTGATTGCGGAGGCCGACAAGAGATTTGGCCGCCTGGACGTGCTCGTCAACGCCGCCGCGCTCACCGACCGCGGCAACATCTTCGACACGACTGAGGAGCGTTACAACGAGATCTTCGACGTCAACGTGCGCGCGCCGTTCTTCCTGATTCAGAGCGCTGTGCTGATCATGAAGCGCGAGAGGATCCAGGGCTCGATCATCAACATTCAATCCATGTCGGCCCATGGCGGCCAACCCTTCATCACGGCCTATTGCGCTTCCAAGGGCGCCCTCGCGACGCTCACTCGCAACGTCGCGCATTCGCTGCTGAAATATCGCATCCGCGTCAACGGCCTCAACATCGGTTGGATGTCGACGCCGGGCGAGGATCGCATCATGAAGACCTATCACGGCGCCAAGGACGGCTGGCTCGAGGAGGCGGTCAAGTCGCGTCCCTTCGGGCGTCTGATCGATCCCAAGGAAGTCGCGCGCGCCTGCGCCTATCTCGCCTCCGCCGAATCGGGCCTGATGACGGGCTCCAATATCGACTTCGACCAGACTGTCGTCGGCGCCGGCGATCCCCCGCTCGAGCCCTGAAGGGATCCCCTCGTCCCGCCTTCGGAGTCTACCCCCGTGTCCGATCCGACCCTCGACGTCATCACGATAGGACGCTCCTCCGTCGACCTCTACGGCGCTCAGGTCGGGGGTCGTCTCGAGGACATGACAAGCTTCTCCAAGGCGGTCGGCGGGTGTCCGACCAATATTGCGATCGGGACGGCGCGCCTGGGCTTGAAGAGCGGGCTCATCACCCGCGTCGGCGACGAACACATGGGCCGTTTCATTCGCGAGCAATGCGCGCGCGAGGGCGTCGACGTGCGGGGCGTTCGCACAGATCCCAAGCGCCTGACGTCGCTCGTATTGCTCGGCATTCGCGACGACAAGACCTTTCCGCTGATCTTCTATCGGGAGAACTGCGCCGACGGCGCGCTCGACGAGAGCGACATCGACGAAGCCTATATCGCGACGGCCAAGGCGATCGTCGTCACCGGCATGCATTTCGCGCGCGCCAATACCGCCGCCGCGCAGAACCTCGCGGTCGCCTTCGCCAAGAAGCATGGCCGCAAGGTCGCGTTCGACATCGACTATCGTCCCAATCTCTGGGGACTCGCCGGCCACGGCGCAGGCGAAGAGCGCTATATCAAATCCGATCAGGTCTCCGCTCATTTGCAGCCGATCCTGCCCTCGTGCGATCTGATCGTCGGCACCGAGGAGGAGATCATGATAGCCGGCGGGGTCGACGATCCGCACGCCGCGCTGAAGGCGGTGCGCGCGCGCTCGGCGGCGACGATCGTGATGAAGCGCGGCCCCATGGGCTGCGTCGTATTCCCCGGCCAGATTCCCGATTCGGTCGAGGACGGCGTCAAGGGCCCCGGCTTTCCCGTGGAAGTCTATAACGTGCTGGGCGCCGGCGACGCGTTCATGTCGGGATTCCTGCGCGGCTGGCTGCGCGAGGAGAAGATCGAGACCTGCTGCGCCTACGCCAACGCCGGCGGCGCCTTCGCCGTCTCGCGCCTGCTTTGCTCGGCCGAATATCCGACCTGGGCGGAATTGCGCCGCTTCCTGGATCGGGGCTCGCCGCATCGGGCCCTGCGCCACGACGAGGACCTCAACCACATTCATTGGGCGACGACGCGGCGGCGGCAGCCGCCGGGCCTGATGGCGCTGGCGGTCGACCATCGCGCCCAACTCGAGAAGATCGCCGACGACGCGGGCGCCCCGCGGGAGCGCATCGGCGTCTTCAAGCGGCTTGCGGTCGAGGCGGCGGCCGCAGTGGCGGCGGGTCGGCCCGGCTACGGAATGCTGCTGGACGGCAAATATGGCCGCGAAGCTCTGTTCCGGGCCGCCGACCACGACTTTTGGATCGGCCGACCGGTCGAAGAGCCCGCCTCGCGCCCGCTGGATTTCGAATTCGGCGGCTCGCTAGGCGCCAAGCTGATGGAATGGCCGATCGGACACACGGTCAAATGCCTGTGCTTTTATCATCCCGACGATTCGGCCGAGATGAAGGCGCGCCAAGAGCGCGAACTTACGCGCCTGCACGACGCCGCGCGCACGATCGGCCGGGAATTGCTGATCGAGATCATCGCGAGCAAACATGGCCCGATCGGCGACGACACCGTCGCGAAGGTTCTTGCCCGCCTCTACGAGATCGGCGTCAAGCCGGACTGGTGGAAGCTCGAAGGCCAGGCGACTCATGCCGCCTGGGCGGCGATCGGCGCCGCGATCGAGGCGGGCGATCCGCTCTGTCGCGGAGTCATGCTGCTCGGACTCGAGGCGCCCGAAGAGGACCTTGCAGAAGCGTTCCGCATCGCGCGCCGCCACGCCCATGTCAAAGGCTTCGCTGTTGGGCGAACCATTTTCGTCGAACCCGCGCTCGCCTGGTTCGCCGGCCGGATCAGCGACGCAGAGGCGACGCGCGCGATGGCCGATTCTTTCCAGCGCCTGTGCGCGCTGTGGCAAGACGCCGCGCCCGGATCGGCGCGCTAACCGCAAAGCGCGGCGGGCTGCGCGAACCCCGCCGTTGTCAGGGAGTTGACGCCGATGAATACGATACGCCTTACCGCCGCCCAAGCGACTGTGCGCTTCCTGGCCGCGCAAATGACCGAAATCGACGGCGCGAAGCTTCCACTATTCGCCGGCGCCTTCGCAATCTTCGGGCACGGCAACGTCGCCGCGCTTGGCGAGGCGCTCTACGGCATGCGGGACAAATTGCCGACTTACCGCTCGCACAACGAACAGGCGATGGCGCTTTCGGCGATCGCTTACGCCAAGGCCTCGCGTCGCCGCCGCATGATGGTCTGCACGGCCTCGATCGGGCCGGGCGCGACCAATATGGTGACCGCCGCAGCCGTCGCCCATGTCAACCGTCTGCCCGTGCTCCTGCTGCCCGGCGACGTGTTCGCCAATCGCGTTCCCGATCCCGTGCTGCAACAAGTCGAAAGTTTCGGCGAAGGCGTAGTCAGCGCCAACGACTGCTTCCGCCCGGTGTCGCGCTATTTCGACCGCATCGCCCGCCCCGAGCAGATCGTCCCCGCCCTGACGCGCGCGATCGCCGTTCTCACCGACCCCGCGGAATGCGGGCCGGTCACGCTCGCCATGTGCCAAGACGTTCAGGCGGAGGCCTATGACTATCCCGAGAGCTTCTTCGCCGAGCGCGTGCATCGCATGCGCCGCCAGGGCCCCGACGCAAGCGAACTCGCCGACGCCGTCGCCGCCCTGCGCGGCGCCAAGAAGCCGTTCGTCATCTGTGGCGGCGGCGTGCTGTATTCCGAGGCGGAAAGAGAGTTGCTGGCCTTTTGCGAGAAGCGCGGCATCCCGATGTCGGAGACCCAGGCCGGCAAGTCGGCGACGCCGGGCGATCATCCGCTGCACATGGGCGCGGTCGGCGTCACCGGCACGGCGGCGTCCAATGCGATGGCGAACGAGGCCGACGTGATTCTGGCGGTCGGCACGCGTCTGGCCGACTTCACCACCGGCTCCTGGGCCTTGTTCCAGAACCCGAACCGGCAGTTCGTCAACCTCAACGTGCAGCCGTTCGACGCGGTCAAACATCGCTCGCTGCCTTTGGTCTGCGACGCCAGGCTGGGGATCGCGGCGCTGAACGCCGCGCTTGGCGATTGGCGCGCGCCGGCGCAATGGTCCGAGCGGGCCAGGACCGCGCGCCGCGACTGGCTCGGCGTCGCCGCCCGCTATCTCGCGCCGACGAACGCAGCCGAGCCGACCGACGCTCAGGTCCTCGGCGCGCTCATGCGGGCCGGCCGCGCCGACGATATCGTGGTCTGCGCGGCCGGCGGCCTGCCCGGCGAATTGCACAAGCTCTGGGAGGCGGGCGCGCCGCTCGGCTATCACGTCGAATACGGCTATTCCTGCATGGGCTATGAGATCGCCGGCGCCATTGGCGTCAAGATGGCGCACCCGAAGCGCGAAGTGATCGTCACTGTGGGCGACGGCTCCTATCTGATGATGAATTCGGAGATCGCAACCTCTGTGATGCTGGGCTGCAAGCTGATCATCGTGGTCAATGACAACAGGGGCTTCGGCTGCATCAACCGCCTGCAGCGCGGTACGGGCGGCGCCAGCTTCAACAATCTGCTGAAGGACGCGCGGCACGAAGAGCTGCCCGAGATCAATTTCGTCGCCCATGCCCGCAGCCTCGGCGCCCATGCGGTCAAGGCCGGCTCGATCGGCGAACTCGAGGCCGCTTTCGCCGCTGCGCGCGAGGCGAAGTCGACCTCGGTCATCGTCATAGACACCGATCCCATCGCCTCGACAGACGCCGGCGGCGCCTGGTGGGACGTCGCAGTGCCCGCGACTTCGGCGCGCGAGGAAGTCCGGGCGGCGCGCGAAAATTATGTGAAGGCGCTGCCGCTGCAGCGCGTGGGAGACTGAGAACATGACAATCAAGCTCGGCGCCAACCCGATCGGCTGGTCCAACGACGATCTCAAGGAAATCGGCGGCGACACGCCGCTGGAAACCTGCCTCGCGCAGGCGCGCGAGGCCGGATTCGAGGGCATGGAGCTCGGCAACAAGTTTCCCAGGGAGCCCGCCGCGCTGAAAGCGAAGCTGGCCGATTTCGGCATGGTCTTCGTCGGCGGCTGGTATTCGACCGAACTGCTGCTGCGCTCGGCGCGCGAAGAGTTCGAAGCGGCCAGGCCGCATATCGCGCTCTCCAAGGGCGCAGGCGCGAACATCCTGATCGCGGCGGAAACTTCCAACGCCATCCACGGCAATCGCGCGACGCCGCTATCCCGGCGGCCGCGTCTCGACAAGGGCGACTGGGCGTCCTTCGGGGCCAAGATGACCGAATTCGCGAGCCGCGTCGCCGACGAAGGCCTCAAGCTCTGCTATCACCACCACATGGGCACGATCGTCCAGTCCGAGGCCGATATCGACGCCCTCATGGCCAATACCGGGGCCTCCGCGCATCTGCTGCTTGACACCGGCCACGCGACTTGGGGCGGTTCGGACCCGGCCGCGCTGGCGCGGCGCTACCGCGATCGGATCGGTCATGTCCATTGCAAGGACGTCCGCGAAGCCATCATGAAGACGTCCAACGCCGGGGACTGGAGCTTCCTCGACTCGATCCTCGGCATAGGCGCCGACCTTGGCGTCTACACCGTGCCGGGCGACGGAATGATCGATTATGTCGCGGTCTTCCGTGAGTTGAAGGGCTATTCGGGCTGGGTCATACTGGAGGCCGAACAGGACCCGAAGAAGGCGCCTGCCCTGCCCTACGCCAAGAAGGGCGTCGCGCATTTGCGCAAAGCCTTCCGGGACAGCGGCCTTGTCTGATCCATCGCGGGAGAAAAAGCCCATGGCGCGCTCGAAACTGCTCGTCCATCCCCGCTTTTCCTCGAGCGGAATCCGGCATCGGATCACGCCCAAGAGCGCGGGCTGGACTTATGTCGGATTCGAATCGCGCGAGATCAAGAAGGGCGCACACGCCGCGCTGAAGACGGGTCTGCGGGAGATCTGCATCGTGCTGCTCTCCGGCAAGGCGCGGGTTTCCACGAAGGACTTCGATTCGGGGGTGATAGGCGAGCGCGAGGACGTGTTCGCCGGGCTGCCGTGGTCGGTATATGCGCCGCCGCACACCAACGTCGAAATCGAGGCCGCGACGGAATGCGAGGTCGCGATTTGCTCGGCTCCGGCGGTCGGCAAGTTGCCGGCGCGCGTGATCGCGCCCGCCGACGTCGGGACCGCGACGCGCGGCGTGGCAACGAACCTGCGCCACATCCGAAATGTCTTGCCGGAGAGCGCTTCGGCCGAGAGCCTGCTCGTGGTCGAAGTGATCACGCCGGGCGGGCATTGGTCCAGCTATCCCCCGCACAAGCACGACGAAGACGACCTGCCGCGCGAATCGCTGTTGGAGGAGACCTATTATCACCGCCTCAAGCCGGCGAAGGGATTCGCCCTGCAGCGCGTCTATACCGACGAACGCGATCTCGACGAAACCATGGCGGTCTGCGACCGCGACGTCGTGCTGGTCCCGCGCGGATATCACCCCGTCAGCGCCGCGCACGGCTACGATCTCTATTACCTCAACGTCATGGCCGGTCCAAAGCGCACCTGGCGGTTTCGCAACGATCCCGCGCATGAATGGCTGATGAAATAAATCTCGAACTCAGCCCGAGCTGCACGACTGCACGATCGTCATGAAACGCTCGCGGTCAGAAGAGCTGATTTCGCGCGACATCATCGACGCAAAGACGCCGGCTTTGATTGCGCCGTCCGCGACGCACTCGCAGGCCCGCCGACAGGCGACGATATCGCCGCCTTTCTCGACGCAGGCCGGCGTACAGGCGGCGAGATAGCGTTCGCGTTGCTGGCGCGCCTCGACGCCGGTCGCCTGGGCGAGCGCGAACAGCAGCGCGAACAGAATCGGCTGATGCACGAGGTAGAACGCGAGGCTGTGGCGGCCGATGAACGCGAGCGCGCGAGTGGGGATGAAGCGCGCGCGCCATTGCGCGAGCGGCGAGCCGAGGAAGCGCCCGAGCGCGAGCCGGGTCAGCCCAACTCCGATGAGCGCCGCGCCGGCCCAGGGCAAAAGCGGGCGCCAGTCGAGGGTCGAGGGTTCGCGCACGCCCAATCCGAGCCAGAGCAGCCATGTCGGATTGAACAGCGGGCTGGCGAAGGCATGGGGCGCTGCGACCGCCGCTGCGCCGACGAGCAGCGCGGGCCAGGCGGGCCCGCGCAGAAACGGGATCGAGACCAGGCTGGAGACCGCGATGCAATGCAGGATGCCGAACCAGATCGGCATTTCGGGCGCGGTGTAGGCGGTCGCGGCGCTGACCAGCGCCGCGGCCGCGACGATGCGCCCCAGCCTGAACAGGAACGGGCGCCAGCGTACGCCGTCGCGATGCGCGATTGCGAGCGAGACGCCTACGAGACCGAGAAAGGCGCTCGCGACGATATTGGCGAGGATTCGCATTCCCGATGTGAAAGGCAGATTGGGGGGCGCGAAGCCGAAATAGGCGAGGTCCCAGCTCAGGTGGTAGGCCACCATGCCGAGCAGCGCGAACGCACGCGCAACATCGATCGCGTCGATGCGCCGAAGCCTGGCGTCGGGGGCGTGGCTCATGCCGGCGAGCGCGCGGCGAATATCGAGGCGTCAAGTTCGACTTCGCGCTCGAATTCGACCGGGCCAGCCATCAGCACGTGATCGTCGCTCTCGCGCCACACGATCTCCAGCTGGCCGCCGGGCAGGTCGATCCGCGCCTTGCGGCCGGTCAGGCCCCGCCTCGCGGCGGCGACGAGAGCGGCGCAGGCCGCCGAGCCGCAGGCAAGCGTCGCGCCGACGCCGCGCTCCCAGACCCGCAGCACGATATGGTCGCGCGACGTGATCTGGGCGAACGAGATGTTCGCTTTCTCCGGAAAAATCGGATGGGTCTCGAAGCGGCGACCCAGGCCCGCCAGATCGATCGCAGCGACGTCATCGACGAAAAACACCGCATGCGGATTGCCCATGTTGACGAGGCCGGCGGGGCCGAGGTCCGGCGTTCCCTCGAGCGGGATCGTCACGGCGCGGGTATCCGCGACGGCGTAGGCGAGCGGGATTTCGCGCCAGGCCAGGCGCGGCGCGCCCATGTCGACGCGGTAGCTCCAGGGCCCCAGCCGCTCGCAGACGATTCGGCCGGCCGCAGTCTCGATATCCAGCGTCTGGGCGCCGGTCTCGCGCGCCAGCCGATCGGCGACGCAGCGCGTCCCGTTGCCGCAGGCCCCGGCGAGGCTGCCGTCGTTGTTGTAGATCAGGACATAGGCGAGCGCGCCGGCGCTGCGAGGATCGGCGAGCACCATCATCTGGTCGTAGTCGAGGCCCGGCGCGCGATGGATGGCGCGCGCCTCCACCGGCGTCGGCAAGCCTCGTCCCGCCGCGCAGGTCGAGCACGAGGATCTTGTTGCCGGCGCCGTTCATGCGCTGGATTCGGCGGCCGGCGAGGGCGCTTTGGGAGGCGGGAATGGCGGAACTCTCCGGGTGGCGGGACGGATAGCGCGATCTAGCGCTTGGTTCCCGCGTTGTCGATGATGCGCGCGCCGAGCTTCGTCAGCGACTCGCGCAAGGCCTCGTCCTCGATGCCCGTCGCCCCATTCCGCCGCGCGGGCGAGCGATTGCGGGCTCGGCGGGTTCCGCGCGCTTCGGCGCCGGCTTCAAGCGGCTCCAGCGGCCCTTGCCGGAAAGCGACCTTCTCGACGCATCGCCAGCCGAGGTGGGCGTTCACCCGGGCGACTATGGTCGCGCTTGCGTGCTGGACCTCGAGCGCGAAGGCGCCGTCGATCCGCAGCACCAGCGTCGCCGGCGCCGCCGGCTCGTCGGGATCGGGCTTGGCGCCGCGCGGCGGCCATTGCAACTGGATCGGCCGGGCGAAGGCGGCGATCTGCGCGCCGACGATCTCCTCCCAATGGGTCACCAGGCTCGCCTCGCCGAGGCCGCGCGCGGCCAGGGCCGGGCGAACGAGATCGCCGACAAAGGCGCCGAGCGGCGCGGCCGGAGCGCCGGGTTTTCTCACGGCGCGTGCGAGGTTACGGTCGGCGACATGAGCGACAGTCTAGACCGTCGCGGCCATGCTTTGAAGCCGCGCGAAATTGCCCGTAGCGTTCTGACCTGGTGGGACGTCCACCGGCGCAACCTGCCGTGGCGAGCGCCTCCGGGAGAGACGCCGGATCCCTATCGGGTGTGGCTGTCGGAGGTTCTGCTGCAGCAGACGACCGCAGCCGGCGCGACGCCCTATTTCCATGATTTCGTTGCCCGCTGGCCGAACTCTGAAGGCGCTCGCCGCCGCGCCGCTGGAGGAGGTCATGCAGGCTTTCGCCGGACTCGGCTACTACTCGCGCGCCCGCAACCTGCACGCCTGCGCGAGGGCAGTCGCCGCGCGCGGCGGGCGCTTTCCGAGCGACGAGGCGGCGCTGCGCGAACTGCCGGGCGTAGGTCCGTATACCGCCGCGGCGATCGCGGCCATCGCCTTCGATCAGCCGGCCGCGCCGGTCGACGGCAATATCGCGCGCATCCTGTCGCGGCTGCACGCCTTCGCGACGCCGATCGCCGCCAACAGGGCGGCGATCGAGGCGGCCGCGCGCGCTCTGACTCCGGCCGACCGGCGCCGGCGACTTCGCGCAGGCGATGATGGACATTGGCGCGACGATCTGCCGTCCGCGCAACCCCGACTTGCGGCGCGCTGCCCGTTGGAGCGCGCCTGTATGGCCGCGCGAACCGACTCGCCGGAGGATTTTCCGCCGCGGCCGCAGCGGAATGCGCGACCGGCGCGGGTCGGCGCCGCATTCTATGCCCGGCGTCCTGACGGGGCCTTTCTGGCGCGGCGTCGACCGCCCGCGGGGCTGCTCGGCTCGACGATGGAGCTGCCCGGGGGCGTCTGGAAGATCGGCGAAATCGCCGAGGTCACCGCCGACGAAGCGCCCTTCGAAGCGTCGTGGCGGCGGCTGCCGGGCTTCGTCGAGCACATATTCACGCATTTTTCGCTGAAGCTCGCGCTGTTCGCGGCGCCGGCGGATTTCGAAGGTCAACCGCCCGAAGGGCTCCGATGGATCGCGCCCGACCGCCTGACGACGTCCGGATTTTCCAGCCTGATGCGCAAGGCGGCCGAGTCGGCGGCAATCCTGTTCGAGGCCGACCCCGCCCTCAATAGGCGTTCCGATGCGCCTTCGGCGAAAAGATCGTCATTGCGACGATCTTGACGTCGAGCCAGAGCGAGCCGTGATCGACATAATAGAGGTCGTGATCGAGCCGGGCCTGCATTGCCTGGTCATCGCGAATTTCGCCGCGATGGCCGTGCACCTGCGCCCAGCCGGTGATTCCCGGCTTGACGTTGTGCCTTCGCGCATAGCGATCGAGCCTTTCGACGTAGCGCTGGTCATGAGCGAGCGCATGCGGCCTTGGGCCGACAATCGACATTTCACCCGTGAGAACGTTGATGAGCTGCGGCAGTTCGTCGATGCTGAAGCGGCGCAAATATGCGCCCAGACGCGTTATGCGCGGATCGGCCCGCGTCGCCTGGACGACGTTGGCGCCGTTCTCCATCGATCGTCATCGTCCTGAATTTGTAGATCCGGAACGGCTCCTGATTGAAGCCGTAGCGAGTTTGTCTGAAAAGTGCGGGGCCGGGCGTCTCCAGGCGTATCAGCAGCGCCACGAACACAAGCAGCGGGGCCAACGCGATCAGCGCCACGCCGGCGACGATCAGATCGAATGCGCGCTTCTCCATTTGTCGGAGCCGCGACACCGCCGGCCGCGTGACGCGCAATCCGTAAACCGCGCCGAGGCGCGCCACTCTGGCTTCCCTGAAGCGCTCGAGAAGTTCCTCGGCTCCGATATGGATCTCAGCGGGCGTGCGTAGGAAGGCGTCCGCACAGGCTCCAATCAGGTCGTGGCGCGACCACGGCAGAGCCACGCATACGTCGTCGGCCCTGTGGACGCGAACGGCGGCGGTTGCGAGCGCGAGATCCTCCGCGAGCAACTTCTCGTCAGGACGCAACGCCATCATGCAGACAATTTCGATGTCGTCGGACTGCGGGTGTCGCCTGCGCCTGATTTCGTTCAGCCGATCCTCGAATCCTACGATCACGACCCGCCGCGGCGGCACCAGCCGCGATCGCCGCAACGCCGCGGCGAGATCCACGATGGCGTAGCGGGCCAGGACGAGGCAGATGAAGCCGAAGAGGTAGAAAACGCCGACGCCCTCTCGCGAAAACACGGCCGTCGTCTTGGTGGCGAAACCCAGCGCCAGAGCGACGAGAAAGGCGAGATTCCATGCTGGGAACGTGCGGGTGAACTGCCCGGTCCTGGTTGGATAAAAACGCAGATCGTATTCGCCGCGCTGCAGCGCGAACAGCGCGACCAGCGCGGCGACGAAAACCCCGACCGAGGTCACGCTCTCCACGCTGGGCAGCAGGCCAAGGCTCGCTACTCTGAGGAGCTTGTTTGAGAGATATGCGGCCGCGACCACCGAGCCGACGTCAGCCAGGCCCGCGAGATATGAAAATCCGAGAATGGCTGCCTGACGACAGACGCCGACGAGCCGCGAAGGCGCGTGAGCCGCACGGCGTCGCTTTCGCTGGAAATAACTTGTGAAATCCGTCATATCTGACGATTTCACATGTCGAATACGCGCTTGTTTCATTACCAGACAACTCTCGAACGCCAACGCTTTCGCGGGCGGAACGAGAGATCAGCCGCAATCGGCATGCCGCCGAGATCGCAGTGAGACGTCGAAGCGAGCGTCCCGAGACGAGCGAATGCGCTCGGCGTTCAAACATCGGAGTTCGCGAACGAAAACATCAATCAAACAAATAGCGTTTGTTATTTGACGGTCGAGCAATCTACGCGTCTTATGTGATAAATTGTGCCATTGCGCGCCCAAGGGCCGGGATCGCGCGTCGGATCCGACCCGAGCGCCCGTCGCGGTCTGGCGAAGCGGCCTCGAAAACCGGCAATCGAGCATGGGTCGCTCCGGCGAAACGAGATTGGGGCGCGGCGCCGCCGGGACCGGTCGCAAGCGCGACCTTCCCGTCGCGACGATCGGTTCGGGCGCAAATCATATAAACATCATGGGCTATGGGTTATGGTCCCGGAGCGTGGAGCCGAACGGGCGCAAGAGAAAATCCTCGCCCCGGGGCCGAGGGCGGGGCCGTCAAAGCCTCGCCGGCGTACACAAAAGGCCGGCTTTGAATGCGAAGAGGCTGGAGCGGAAACGGACCGTCAACGGAATCTTTGGAAAGGTTCGACACAAATCGTGGAAAATCGTACTGAAAAGTTGGAGGTCGCCGCAGCCTGGATGTCGGTATCCCTGAGAAGAGTCGCGAGCCGATCCCAGGCTTGTATGGCCTCAAGTCCGTCCCTTCGACCCGATTGCGTTCCATTCGGGCGGGCCCCTTCACGCGCCGCGACGTTGTCGCCATGACCATCAATATTGCTCCGGCCGGCTTGGACGCCGATCTCATGGCCAAGTTCGGCCATGTCCGCGAATGGATCTTCGATCTCGACAATACGCTCTATCCTCCCGACAGCGGGCTGTGGCCGGCGATCGAGGAGCGGATCACACTTTTCCTGATCGAACACAGCGGCCTCGACGGCGCCTCCGCGCGCGCCTTGCAGCGGTATTATTACCATCAGCACGGCACGACCCTGCGCGGTCTGGTCGACGAAGACGGCGTACATCCCGCGGCGTTCCTCGATTTCGTGCATGACATCGACCGCACGGGGCTGCCGCCCAATCCCGCGCTCGCCCTCGAGGTCGCGCGCCTGCCCGGCCGCAAGCTCATTTTCACCAACGGCTCGCGCGACCATGCGCTGCGCACGATTGAGCAACTCGGCCTGGAGGGATTGTTCGAGGACGCCTTCGACATCGTCGCCGCCGGCCTGGTGCCAAAGCCCGCGGATTCAGCCTACGACTCGTTCCTTTCGCGCTATGGCGTCGATCCCGGGCGGGCTGCGATGTTCGAGGACATCGCCAAGAACCTGATTGTGCCGAGGGCTCGCGGGATGACGACCGTGCTGGTGACGGCCCGGGCGGGGCAGACCGATCATCGCCAGCCGCACGATCGCGAACCCGCGGCGGCGGGCGCAATCGACTTCGTCACCGACGATCTCGCGAATTTCCTGGCCCGGTTGAACGACGGGCTGGACGCGATGCGGTCGGCTGCGCTGGCAAACTCGACCGCGCGCCTCTGATCGCCGCTCCTCAGGGGTTCGCGCGCGCGTCGCGTTTCTCCGCCACCGCTACCGCCAGCGTCATGGCGAGGCAGAAGGTCGCCGCCAATGACCTGAAGGCGCCGAAGTCGCTCTCGACGATCTCGAAGCGCGCCGCCGCCATGCCGGCGATCGGGCTGAGAGCGCTGTCCGTGATGACGACGATTGGCGTCTTCTTCTGGCGAGCGGTTTCGGCCAGCGCGATCGTGACCGGGGAATAGGGAGCGAAACTGACCGCGACCAGCGCGTCATTTTCGCACGCTCCCGCCAGTTGGTCCGGCCCGAGCCCGCCGACATTGTCGATCAGAATCGCGCGGACGCCGAGCTGCGCCAGCGCATAGGCGAGGTAATGCGAGACGCAGAACGAGCGACGCTGGCCGACAAGGTAGATCGTCCGAGCCTGGGCGAGCCGTTCGATCGCCCTGTCGAGTTCATCGCGATGCACGGCCTCGCGCAGCCGGGCGATCGACTGCGCCGCCGAATTCGGCGAACCCGAACAACAGGTTCATCGGATCGCCGCTGTCGCGGGCGCTCTCTTGCAACGCTTTCAGACGTTCGGAATAATCGGGCCAGCGCGTGCGCAAATGCGAACGGAACACGCTCTGCAAATCCGAGAAACCCGCAAAACCGAGCGCCTGGGCGAATCGAACCAGGGTGGAAGCCTGCACCTGGGCGCGCTGGGCGACCCTGAGGCCGTGCCGAGCGCGATTTCGTCGGGATGTTCGAGCGCGAACGCCGCGGTCTGGCGCAGGCGCTTGGGCAACATCGGCTCCATTTCGATCAGGCGGCGTTTCAGCGCCTCGAAGTCCTCGGGGGCTTCCATGCAATCCCTGTTTCGCTCATTGGCGCCGGAAATCGCCGCGGCCCCGTTTCCCGCGGCCGTTGGGAATACGACGTTGCAGGTTCAATCTAGAACAGAAATTCCATTATTCATAGACGCTGGAACGCCGCCTTCATTCGATCGCGGCGCCGAGGCTCTCCATCAGCGGGCGGAAGTTGGGGAAGCTCGTCGCGATCATCGAACCGTCGTCGACGCGCATCGGCGCTTGCGACGCCAGTCCCATGACCAGAAAGCTCATGGCGATGCGATGGTCGAGATGCGTTGCGACCTCGCCCCCGCCTTTCGGGTTGCCGCCTTCGACGACGAGATCGTCGCCAAGGATTTCATGACGCACGCCCGCCGCGGCGAGGCCGGCGGCGACAGCCGCCAGCCGGTCGCTTTCCTTCACGCGCAACTCGTGCAGGCCCCGCATCCGGGTGACGCCTCGCGCGAAAGCGGCGGCTACGGCGAGAACAGGATATTCATCGATCATCGAAGGCGCCCGCGCTGCGGGGACGTCGACTCCGACGAGACCGCTCGATCGCACGCGCAAGTCGGCGACTTCCTCGCCTCCCTCCAGACGTTTGTCCAAAATGTCGATCCGCGCGCCCATTTCCATGAGCGTCGTAAGCAGGCCCGAGCGCAGCGGATTGGTCATTACGCCCTCGATTACGACGTCCGACCCCGGCGCGATCAGCGCCGCGACGATCGGAAACGCCGCCGAGGAAGGGTCGGCCGGGACGCTGACGGGATTGGGACGTAATTCCGGCCGGCCGACCAGGGTGATTCTGCGTCCCTCCCCTTCGACCTCGACCTTCACGTCGGCGCCGAAATGGGCGAGCATCTTTTCCGTGTGGTCGCGCGAAGCTTCGGTTTCGATCACCGTCGACGTTCCGCGCGCATTGAGGGCCGCAAGCAGCACGGCGGATTTGATCTGAGCCGAAGCCACCGGGGTGCGATAGACGATCGGCGCCGGCTCCGAGGCGCCTCTCAACGTGATCGGGCACCGGCCGCCCTCGGCCTCCGAAATGACCTGCGCTCCCATGAGCTTCAGCGGATCGAGGATGCGCCGCATCGGCCGCTTGCGCAGCGAGGCGTCGCCGTCGAACGTCGCCGTGATCGGATGGCCGCCGACGACGCCCATCATGAGCCGCGAACCGGTGCCGGCGTTGCCGAAGTCGAGAACGCCGCGCGGCGCCAGCAGCGAGCCCAGACCCGGCCCCGCGACGCTCCAGCTTCCCGGACCCAGGCGTTCGAGGGTTGCGCCCAAGGCCCGGCAGGCCTCCCCGGTGCGCATCACGTCCTCGCCCTCCAGCAGGCCTTCGATCCGCGTAACCCCTCGCGTGAGCAGCCCGAACAGGAATGCCCGATGCGAAATCGACTTGTCGCCCGGCGGACGCACGCGCCCGCGCAACGGGCCGGTGGAGCGCGCGGTCAGCGCATGCGAAGCGTGAGGGGCCGGCTGGGTCATACGAACTCGCATGGATTTACCCGGCGCGCCGGGCAGGCCGCGCGCCGCGGGCGGGCTCCTAACACCCGCGTCGGCCGCTGTCGACCTGCGCGCTCAAACGCATTGACATGGGCGCGGACGCCGACTAACCGGAGCCTCCGAACCAGCCGCCCATCGACCAGGGAAACCTAAAACGTGGCAAAACCCGAGCTCGGAGCCAAGCGCCAATGCCAGTCCTGCGGCGCCAAGTTCTTCGACCTGAACAAGGATCCTATCGTCTGCCCGAAATGCGGGACGGTCTTCCAGGGCGTGGTCGCTCGGGCGGAACGCGCAACCGCCAAGGAAGACGAAGTTGAGGACGAATCGGTCGCGCCCGCCGGCGTAGAACTGGTCTCTCTGGACGAGGTCGAGGCGAGCGAGGAGAAGGCCGCCGACCCTGTCGTGGACGATATCGACGTCGAGGACGACGGCGCCGAAGACGACGCCTTCCTCGAGGAGGAGGAAGAGGACGACGATGACGTCACGTCGCTGATCGACGGCGAGATCGCGCCCGACGAGGAGCCTTGAAAAGTCGGCTTTGGCGAAAATTCGCTCGCCGGGCCTTGTCGCGCGATCTCTTTTGCGGTTATAGAGCCGCTCCGCCGAGCGAACGCCGTTCGATCCCAATCGAAAGGCGAGGTTTGAAGAAGGAAATCTGGGGCCATAGCTCAGTTGGGAGAGCGCTTCAATGGCATTGAAGAGGTCGTCGGTTCGATTCCGTCTGGCTCCACCATCGCCCGCTTTGAGTGTTGACTTATGTGAAAAGTCGAGAGAGAGCAGGGTTCGGCTCCGAATCGGAAACGAATCGGAACTGAATCCAGGAATTCACCGATTGTGACGTCGGACCCCTGCTTTGGCGCAAAGTCACAGCCATCATGGGCGTCGGCTTGCCGGATGCCGGCGTGGCCCGAGAGACGCCCCGGCGGAGGCTCGCCGCGCCGATTGTGCGAGCCGTGGACGATCGCCGCCGGTGGGCCAGCGCCGGCGAAGGGCCTGTCGTCGCGCACGCAGGCCCAAATCCTGCCCGTATAGGTCCTGCCTTCGCCGGTACGGGGACCGTATTGTCCTCCCCATGCAAAGCGTTCCGCCGCCATGACGCAGCCCTCGACCCGACGGGGCAGCGGATCGAGCGCGGCGCAGATGGCGCCCGCCGCATCGGCCATGGTGGACAGCGCGATCGGAGCGCCCTCCAGCGCGCAGCGCTCAGCCTGACGGTTCGGCGGCCGGCGGCGGCCAAACGCCTCGAATACGATCATCGCCAAGAGTGAATTTTGACGGAATTGGCGCGCAGCCCGGGACAAGACTATCCCGACGATCTGCAATCAAGGGACGGACAGTGGCGGGTCCGGAATCGCGTCGATGTCGACGAAGTTCCGAACGTCCATGAACGATTTGATGAAACGATGCTTGAACATGAGGGTCTTGAAGACTGCCGTGGACAGGCGGGGTTCGGCGGCGGCGGCGATATTCATTCGCGCGTAACGCTGTTCGTGCATCGACGTGATGGCCGTGGTGACGCCGGGATGCCAGAGCGCGAACTTTAGCGCCAGTGCGGCCAGGCTGCTCGCATGGGCCGGCAAGAACGCCTTCAGCGCCTCCACCTTCTCGATATAGGTCGCGCGCGGGGTCGTGCCTTCGAAATAGCCGGCTCGGAAGTCCCCGGGCGGAAACTGGATGTCGGGCGTCAGCATCCCGGTCAATCCCCCTTCGTCGAGGATGCAACGCGCGATCACCGCCACCTTGTGCTGCTGGCAGATCGGCACGAGATTTTCGAGCGCGAGCGGATCGAAAATGTTGACGATCGTCTGAACGGAATCGATGGCTCCGCTCATGACGATCGGCAACACCATGTCGGAGCGATGATCGGGAACGGAAATGCCGACGGCGCGCACCTTGCCTTGTTCTTTCAACAGCCGCAGTTCATCCATCCAGTGGCCTTCGACGCCCCAGACCGGCCAATAGGCGTGAAGTTGCAGCAGATCCACGGAGTCGAGCTGCAACGCTCGCAACGAGGCCTCGCAGCTCGCCAGCACCTGGCCCTTGGGCAGCGATGAGGCCACCGGGACCGGGGTGCTCCATTGTGGGCCCCCTGCCAGACCTTCGACCTTGGTCGCCACGAACGGCTTCTCGCCTCGCCATTGTTTCAGGCCGCGGCCAAGGATCGGCTCCGACTCGCCATAGGCGCGCGCGGTGTCGATGAAATTGACGCCATGATCGAGCGCGTAGTGCAAGGCTTTGATGTGTTCGGCCTCGGATTGCTCGCCGAACCAACCGGCGAAGCCCATCGCGCCGAAGCCGAGCCGGCCGACGACGCGGTCCGTGCGGGGAAAGATTGACGTGTCCATCTCAGACGGTCCTCCTGGGTTCAGAGATTGAGCGTGCGCCAGTTCGCGCGCTCGGCGTTGATGCTGGCCCAGAGCGGCGCCATCGCCTCCATGCTGATCGGCGGCGACTCGCGGGCGGTCAGCACAAAGCGGGCGACGACGCGATCGAGAACTCTCGAACTCGGCTTCGAGCATCTTCCGCCCGTCGGCCGCGTCGTCGTCTCCCGCATCGGGGTTCTGCGCGAATCGACCGAGCGGATCGGCGTGCGCCCCGCGCTGACGGCTCAGATCGACGAGCGAGGGATCTATGGCGAGCAACTGCGAGATCTCGTAATAGCCGGGGTGATCGCCTTGGTAGCGGCCCTCGACCAGTTCAGGGTCGCTGCAGGCGAAGACCTCGAAAGGGTAGGCCTCGCAAAATATCCGCGCAACCCTGCGAAGATCCTCCTGATTGCCGCCGTGATGACCGGAGAGCACGACGGCCGCGGCAAAGCCGGCGTTTCGGAAGGCTCGCAACTGATACAGCACGGCTTCCAGAACGACATGCGGCGCAAGCTCCGCCAATCTCGGATTGACGTCGCCCATCGCCTCGCGCAGCCAGGGCGCGGGATCGCCGGTCTCGTGGATAGGGTAGGCCATCGTCGGCGCTGTAAACGCGCATGGAAGCGCGCCCCTGGCTTCTGGTCCGCCTTGCTGTTGGTCGTCAGAAGGATTTCGCTGACATTCGCAGGGTCCAGGTTCAACGCAAATGCGATCTCGCGGCCGCGCGATATACTGTTCCAGATCAACGAGATCGCTTGCTTTGGGCCGGGGGTCCGATTCCATAAGAACTCACAAGATGGCCCGCAGAGAGCGCAAGACGTCAAGTCTGCGATCGTCCCCGCGGCGCCATTTCGCTGCGGGCCATCCCGGCTGCTGCGGCGGGACTTATTATCCCAAGCGCCGGACCCAGAATTTCGAATTGTCGGGTTCCGCGCTGATTTCCGCTCGCTTTTCCTAGCTTTCGCTCGCCGTCTGGACCCGCGGACTCAGCTCAGAACCGCGGTTCCCCGATTGGGAGCGACGACCTCGGGCTCCGGAGCGCGGCAGCGAAATCGCTTCGCGTCGGCTTTCTCGCGGCAGGGATCTCGTGGCGGCGCGGCGAGCCCTTCCGGCGCGCTCAACCTTGCTCCGCCGTCGCGTGGTCCCAAAAAAGTCCCCATCCGGAATTGGCGCCGGCCGTGACGACGGCGCTCGCCTTTCCCCCAAGAAACGCCTCGAGAGCCTCGACCAGAGAGGGGGATCTCGCTTGCGTCGACGCGTGGGGCGTCACAAAATCGGGTTGCGCGATCAGGCATTCGGCGTCGCGATAGCGCGAAAACTGACAAACAAATCCGGTCCAGTCGCGATCGCCAATCAACAGCCAACGGGCGGCGCCGTCCCTCTTCATGCGAGCATAGAATTCCAAATCGGACTCGTAGCGATCGGGCGCCCGAACGATTGAGCTCTCGAGTCCGCGCAGCCTGCAAAGCTCCACGGCAAATTCGGCGACGCTGGCCTCCCACTCCGAGGCGTTCTCAGCCACGATGATGGTGGCTAGGGACGCCGACATTTCGACATTGGCGCCTATCGGCAGGTAACGCAGGGGCGCAATCTGGAACGTAGGCGCGCAACCAATCCCGTGCAGCCGCGACGTCGCGGACTCGAGCCCGTCGACGCGGACAGACGCCTCCAGTCGCCAACCCCGGACATCCGCCGGCAATTCCCCTTCGAGAGCGAGAGGCGTTGCGTCGCAAAGCACGGCGATGGTCGAGGCGCAGGCCGCCGATATCTCGCCGAGCAGGTTCGGTATCTCGGCTTCGTCCGCGCCAATCCAATCCGCCTCGGCATAGACGGCGTCCCGGCGCGGGCGGGCGCCCGCGGCGTGAATGACGATCGTGCGAAACATATGAGAGAAATATTCGACGGCCTGCGCGATCTGCTCGTCGACGAACGTGGCGCGATCCCAGAAGGGCCGACCCGTCGCGACGACGATGCGGCGCGACTTTTTTCGCATCCAGTCGCGCAGCGCGGCAAAGCCGCGGTCCTGAGCGCGGGCCGCAGCGCGCGCGGAGCGACGGCCCGCGGCGACCAGCGGCTCCAGGGAACTCTCGTTGGTCGCCACGCTCGCAATGACTTCGCAGAGTTCCGCGACGTCGCGCGCGGACTGTCCCGCGTGGAAGTCCTGAAAGCCATCGAATGCGTTCCTCGTCGCCAGCACCGGAACGCCCCAAGCGAGAGCCTCGCCGATCTTGATCTTGATCCCGGTCGAAAATTCGAGCGGCGCGATCACGGCGTCGATATTGTGGTAGAAGTCGGCGAGGTCCTCCACTCGGCCGACTCGCTCGACGAAGGGATAGTCGTCGCCGATCTGGGCGCACACGCCGCCGGCGACGATCACCCGCACCGGCAGGTCGTAGAGGCGGAGGTGCCGGTAAAACTGATTGAGAAAGCGCCTCAAATTTAGCGAGTTGACCGAATTGGCGGCGCCGATGAATCCAAGCCTCAGCGGTCGTTCGTGATCGAAGGCGACTTGCGCGCCCCGGCCCGCTGTGGACTTCGCAAGCGCGTCGGAGTCCCAATATGGGATCGCGAAGACAGGCTTGTTCGTGACGGCGCGTATGAAATCCGCCTCGGAAGCCTTGATCGCAATGACCGCGTCCGCCCGATCGAACGCGATCGCCTCCTGATCGGCTGTCGTGTAAAAGAACTCGGGCGGCGCGCCGAAACGCTCGAATATTTCGCGGCGATCCGTAAATTGGTCATGCGTGTCGAGCAGCTTCAGACACGCGTCCCCAGCCGCCAGGAACGCCTTGGACAGGAACGTGTAGTTCACGAACAGCACGTCGAAACGCTTGCGTGCGAGCAGCCAGGTCAACTGACGTTCGATGTTTTCGTCCCACCATTCGTCGATTCCATGATGGAAGCCGACGGCCTGCTGATGCAATGCCCTGCTGTTAGGGATCACGCTGAAATAATCGAATTGTTCGGCGAGCTGTTTGTAATAGTCGGGAATGCCGCGCGTCCATTCCTCGTCAAAGGGATAAAGTAAAAACGATATCGAATAGCCCGACGCCCTCAGAAATTCGAGGGTCTGGCGGACCCGATTCCGGTTGCCGTAATGCCGGGGAAACGGCGGCGTCGTGGACAGCACGAGCGCGGTTCGGGGCAAGCGCGCCGCCATCACCGACCGTCGGCGCTGAGGAAGCCGCGCCAATCGCGACCGTCAGTCGCGCAGAGCCGCAGCAGGGTCGCCAACGCCTGCATTTGTTCATGGAAGAGCAGAGGATCGTCGACGTCCTGAAAGAGGCCGGCCAGACCGCGGTCCCTGGGACGAAGCTTGGATTGATAGTCCAGGATCCTGGCGATTTGGGAGTGGAAATCCCGGTCGTCCCCGACGCCGCTCAACATGTCGGACACGCTCTGCCAGAATATTCTTTGACGGATCCAGGATGGATGCAATCGCTCCGCGTGAACGATATGGCGCATCTCGGCGCGGGGATTGTAGATGGCCGAATAGCCGTTAGCGCCGATCGCGCGGGTGGTCGCAAGCTCCTCGTTCGACAACAGCAGCCGGCCGATTCGCCCGAGCCGCTCTTCAAAGCCGCCCGCTTCCTTCAGCGGCTCGCGAAGAAAGGCTATGTTCGTTCCGGCAAGCCATTCGTCCGAATTGAGAACACGTTCCTCGGCGCCGCGATCCAGGATCGTGAGGTAGCCTTCCAGCCAAGCGTGCAGCCAGGGCGGCCTCGGCTTCGTCCAGATCGCCCTCACCGGACCGCCGACGATCCCCGCCCTGGGGAACCGCTCGAAGCTCGCCAGAATTTCGGTCGCCCAGCCCGGCGACGCGCGCGCGTCGTCATCCATGAACGCGACGATCCGCCCGCGCGCCGCCTCCACGCCGCAGTTTCTCGCACGGGAGAGGCCGGGCGAGTCCAACTCGAGAATCTGGTGCCGGCACTCGATGTCGAGCGACGGCAGAAACCTCGCTCGCGCAAGTTCGTCCGTGGAATTGTCGACAACGAGCAACTCGAAGCGGTCTTGCGAGAGTTCCTGCAATTCGACCGACGCGATGGCTTCCGGCAACAGGTCGTACCTGTTGTAAGTGCAGATGATGATCGAAAGGTCGACAGCCACGATCGCGCTCGGCTATTCGGAGTCGAATGGATCGGACGAGAATTCGACGCCGAAAAAGCGCATCGCGATCAGACGACGGTCTTCGTTTTCGTTAAGGTCGACCGGACGCACCGATGCGATATTTTCGAGCAAGATGTTGGTGACGCGGCCCCCGCCGCCCGGAACGGGAAATGCGATCTGGGAAATGTCGCCCCCGCCATCGAGGATTTTGTACTCGCGCTCTCGATCGTCGACGATCAGACGCAATCCGGAGATGTCGACGCGATGATGCGGCCTTACCGACAGTTTGCAGGTTCCCGGGCCCGCCGGTGAAAAAGGCGCCACGATTTGAATCGGGCCCTCATTCCCGATCCAACAGTATTTTGCGCCGGTTTCGTCGATTTCCACGCCATAGGTTCTGGAAACCATGATGCCGGGGGCGTCACAGGCGTAGCGCGCCGCGCTCGCCCTCGCCGGCTCCGGCCGCGCGGCGACCGAGTTTCGGGCGGAAAATCTTGCGAACTCGCGTTCGAGCAGGGTCAGGCGACGCTCGAGAAAGGCCAGCTTCAACTCGACATCCGTTGAGGTTTTGCTGTCCGAGGGCATGACTTCCGAAAACGCTCGCAACGGCCGCGCCATCAGGCGCGGCAGATCATGGGCGCTGGCTATCATGTTTAAAAACATATGGCTACGGTAAAATAATCTCCGCGCGCAGCTTGGTTACCGACGCCCGGCCCCGCCGAAAGCGCCAGCGCCCCATTTTCGCCGAAGCGTAGGGCGGCGGCGCCGAGCGCGACGCGATTGTCATTTGAATTCGCTTGTCAAAAATCGATCCATTCGTGAAAACCAGGAGTTGTCGGTCCTGAAGCCGAGGAGCGCCTCGGTAGCCATTGGAGGCAGAGACAGGGCGCGTTCCGCCAGATGCCCCAGGACCGGATTGTTCGCGTCGTAGGCGAGGACCGCTTCGGCGGCGGGCAACCTGAGTTCGTCCAGCGCGCCGGAACGATTGGTAAGCACGCGGCACCCGTTTCCAACCGCGGTGAAAACGCGGTCGTGAAGCCCATGTCCCCAATTGGGGTCAAAATTCAGCAATACGGCGTAGCGTTGACACAGCAGGCCTATGTCGTGGTGCGCGACCGTGCCGAGAAAGCGGCGATCGCGAAAGTCGGAGGCGATGCTTTCCCAGCCGGCGCCGAAAAAGTCGATCGGATGTTCCTTGAGCGCGCGCACCGCCAAGGTCCGCCGCCGACGTTTTTGAAATGCGTCGAATTCGAGCAAAGTACCCGCTCGCGTCGCGCGAAAACAGTTGATCGGGCGAAAGGCCAAGCAGGTTTCTGGCGACAGCGAGCACGTTCAGCGGAGCGCCAGGCCGTTCAATCGCGCTTGCAAATTTCGTCCTCAAGTCTTGTCTTATTATGGCCGGCGCCTCCTGAACAAGATCGGCGAAAGATAGCTCTTGCGGCAGATCAGCCAATTCAGCCCCTATGGTGCCGACAACCGCAATTCGCCGCAGCCGGTCGCGCTCATATCTCGGAAGCGGGCGGAAAAAGCCTCCAAACGGGACGTAAGAGGAAGATTCGGGCGCAAATTCATTCACAATGTCCGACGAAATCTTGTCGGGTGAAATAATACGTAGCCGTTGCGATCCCACTGCGCTCTCAAGAAATTCCGGGACGCCCGAAATTCTGGCGAGATCATAGAAAATCGAATCAAGAGAAAATAGATAGAAGACGGATCCGAAGATCTCGAACAGCCATTGGTCCGAGACTCGTATCGAAAGCGGCAGCGCGCCCATTGAGATGGCGATATCGGCGTCGGTCAGCGCAGAGCGCCGGGCTCGCATTACCGCGTCGCTATCATGCGAGTTTATATAAGAAACCTGATAACCAAGCGCTTCCAGCGCTTGGCCGACCGCGACTCCCGGTCCCGAAACCGCGGCATAGCTGTGATTCCATACAAAGATTACGGCCGACGCCATCTCTCTTCCTCGCACGATTTGAGACCCAAAGATTGCCGCGCAGTTGACCAAAATCGGCCAGGTTCAATGTTGTCGTAAACGCCATCAGACTCGGGCGTGTTCTTCCGATGCGCCGCGTCGACGGAATAGACGCGGCCTCTGCGCAACTCCGAACGATATTCGACCCGAGGTCGGAGACGATTCGGCGCTGCGCGCCGCCGAATCAGGGCTTCCAGCTCGAAACTATTGCGCTGGCACGTCGCAGATCCGGCCTCCGGCGTGGTCGGGATGCGGGTTCGCAGTACCTTGTCAAAAGCGCTGGAACGCGAGACGCATCGAAACAATGTCGCGCAAGGCGCGGAACGGCCAATCCGCCACGACGGCAGGCGTCGCCGGGTTGTGATTTCTAAGGGCTGCGCGCCACGGCGCCTTGGGGTTACGATCGCGTGCGACACATCGGTGCTGCCGTAATTCATCTGTTTGCGCCGGCCCGAGGGAATAGCGTCGGGGCAGAATCAGAATGGCCGACGAAACTAAAGCAGGGCTGACCGAGAGAGCCGCCTGTGAATTGATCGTCGACCGAAGCTTTTGACGCGGTGCCAGGGGGCTGGCGCGCTGGCTCAGGTCAACGAATGGTTTCCGGGCCGACCTTCCCAAGGGTTCGATTGCGCCGGGCCCATCGTGGATCAATTCCACCAAATACTTCGGACGTCGATAGCGACTCTTGAGGCCGGCGAACGCCGCCTATGCAATAACGAACCCAGAACGCATCGCTTGAATGAGGCGATATGTTCAACGCGGCAGCGACAGGATTGTTTTGATCACAACTGGATCATCTACGGAATGCGGCTATATACGGGAATCGGCGCGGGCCAATTGACCAGGCAACGCAATTCTGTCGAAGCAAGTTACCACGCGTGAGAATAAATTCGCGCGATTTCCGGCTTCGAAAAGCCGTCGTTCGCGACGACTTGCCAGGCCTTCTGAGCCGCCGCAAGGCTATCGCTGAATGCGCTCGCGATGCCGTCCGGAGGGTCGCATGCCCGGTCAGGTCTTGGACCCTCGGGCCGATTTACGAGTTGCCGCGCCGCTGAGCGAGGCAGATTGGAGCGAGCGTGAAAATTGCCGGCCCCGCCTATTGAGGTTAGACCCGTCGTCATGTTCAAAGGTTGCGCCTGAGTCGGTTGGGCCGACGATCCGTTGGCCTCCGCCTGTTGGACGGGTTCAGAGTCGGCGTGGTGAGCCAAACCAGGGACCATGCGTTGCGATGGCCATTCAGCGATCTGTCCTGATAGTCGGCGCCGGATTCGCCGGGGCCGTGCACGCCCGATTGCTGGCGGAGGCCGGATGGCATGTGCAGGTGATCGACCGGCGCAATCACCTTGCGGGCAACGCATTCGATTTTGTCGACAAGAATGGAATCCGAGTTCACCGGTATGGTCCTCATCTCCTTCATACCAAGATGAACCATGTGATCGAGTGGCTGCAGCGGTTCGCGGAGTTTGTTCCCTACCGGCACGTCGTCAAGGCGAAGCTGCGAAGCGGCGCGTTTGTCCCGCTTCCGATAAATCTGGAAACCGTCAACGTCGTGTTCGGCGCGCGTTTTGAAACCGCGAGCCAGGTCGAGCGCCACCTCGAGGACATTTCAGAGAAAATCCCCAATGTCTCCAATGCGGCCGAGCATCTCTACGCCCACATTGGCCGTGAACTCACGGATATCTTCTTCCGCCCGTACACGAAGAAAATGTGGGGGCTCGATCTCGAAGACATGGCCGCATCGGTCGTGCAACGCATTCCGATCCGGTTCGACAATTCGGATTCCTACTTTTCCGCGGACGAACGCCAGGTCCTGCCGCGGGATGGCTACACCGATCTCTTCGAGCGCATCCTGGATCATCCACGAATACGGCTTACGCTCGGGACAGCTTTCAGGAAACCCATGGAGCGCGACTACTTCCATAGCTTCAATTCCATGCCAATTGACGAGTACTTCGATTTCGCGCTTGGCGAGCTGCCTTACCGGTCAATTCGCTTTCATCATCGCGACGCCGCGCTTCAGCCGATGCGCGGGTGGAGCGTCACGAATTTCACCGACGAGAGCAAATTTACCCGGGAGACACAGTGGGACTGTTTGCCTCACCACGTCGTTTCGCAAACAAGCGTCGGCTCGGTCACGTTGGAAGAGCCGTGCGATTACCGCGACAATGATTTTGAGCGGTACTATCCCGTCAAGACGGCTGATCAACGATATTCGAAAGTCTATGAACGTTATCGCAATCTGGCGAAGACGGAGGCGCCAGCCACGACGTTCATCGGGCGATGCGGCCTATATCAATATCTCGATATGGATCAGGTCATAAACCAATCGATGACCTCGGCAAGAAAATGGCTGGACGCGCATGCGCCATGAGAGCCGCCAAGGCGTTTGTCAGGCCCGTTCCTTTCGTCAAAATCACGCCTCTTTGCGCGCGCCGGCCGCAAAAGGCGTCGCGTCTGTTATTTGGGTCTGTCGATTGAGGACAGGGTCCTGGCGACGTTTCGGCAGGCGCATCGATTTGCGCACAGGCCGCTGGCGCTCTTGAGGGACCCGGTTCGCCGTCGATCGCGTGTATCCGCATGTCAATTGAAATGGGAGACACATCCGTCGGGATGTCGCCGGGACGTTCCGGTTCGCCGACGCGTCGCGTAGCAAATCGCGTCAACGCTAGCGGAGCTATTGGAGAGGCAGGATATCAAATGCGCGATCTGATATTCGTTACCTGCACCTATCGAAGACGGGGGCGGCTGGACTACTTCCGCCGGCATATTCGCACGCTGATCTCTCAGATCGATCGCTATCACTGGATCGTTGTCGAGGACGGCGATCGCTTGGACCCGGAACTGCAAATATTGCTGGAAGGCTGGAACACACGGTATTTGAACATCGGGCCGACCAGCGACGAAGGGGGGACCCAACGGAATTTGGCGTTCGAATACATTCGCGATCAGCGCCTCGATGGCGTCGTCTATAATCTCGAGGACAACAATTTGGTCTACTCGAGTCTGGCTGCGGAGCTGCGCGGGATATCGAAGGTCGCAATTGTGCCGGTCGGAAATCTTGGGCCTGGCGGCGTCGAGCGTCCAATTGTCCGCAACGGCAAATTGATCCGTTGGGAAGGCGGCTGGACGGAGAGGAAATACCCGGTCGCAAAGGGCGGGTTCGCCTTCGATTCGCGGCTGATCTTCGACGCGGCGTCTCCGATTTGGAACTGGCATGGATTTGCTGGAGAAAGCGAATTTATCGAAAAACTGGTCCATTCGGTTGAAGACCTCGACCTGTCGCCGTGTCATTGGAACCAGGTCTGCATGGTGTTTCACAAGGAGCCGCTGCCGGAGGGCAAGGCGGCGATTGGCGCCCCGAGAGACAGCGCGAGCCCGCCTGCGATCCGGTCCGCCGATCAGATCCAGGTTTACGGGGAACTGCCTCCGGCCAACCAATATGCGTTTCCATCGAGTCAGCGCCTCCGGGTGGCGCTCGTAGGCTGCGGCTGGTTCGCATCCGAGGCTCATGTCCCCGCCCTGAAGCGACTGGAAAGCGAGGGCGTGATTGAACTGGCAGCCTTGTGCAGCCGGTCGGAGGAATCTCTATCGCGTGTGAGCGAACTGTTTGGTTCTCGTGCGCTGCGCAAGTATAAGCATATGGAGTCCATTTTCGAAGATCCCGGGATCGATCTCCTGGATCTTGTGCTCCCGATCGGGGCAATGCCGGCGGCCATCGAAGCCTCGCTGCGCGCGGGAAAGCATATCATAAGCGAGAAACCCTGTGCGCCCAGCGTCGTGGCGTGCATGGACCTGTTGAATCAATATGGTCGACTGGAGTCTCCGCCGTTTTGGGCGGTCGCGGAAAACTGGAGATTCAAGCCCACGACGAGGATCCTCGAGCAAATTGTGAAGAGCGATCGCATTGGCCGCGTGTTCTTGGCGGATTTTCAATGGATAACAAGCGCGTCGCCGAGCTTCTATCTGGGTTGGAGAGGATCGCCGGATTATCAAGGCGGTCATCTCCTGGATGTCGGGGTTCATTTTGTCGCCTTGCTGCGTCAGGTGGTCGGCGAAGTCGATCGGGTCAGCGCGTCCGTTAGCCAGCGCCGCACGCATTTGCCGCCGGCTGACAGCGTGACGGCGGTGATCAATTTTGCGAATGGAACGGAGGGCGGATTTCAGCTGTCATTCGCCGCGTCCCCGCAGGATGCGCGGCCGCCGACGCTGACTGTCACAGGTTCGAAAGGCTCGTTGCATGTCGACCTGTTCAGCAATGTCATTCGCCTGCGCGATTCCTCGGGTGAGCGAATCGTTGGAGTGCCGGACGACCCATGGGTGCAAGGCGGCGTCTACGGGACGATTGCGCATTGCGTGGACGCGCTTCGACACAAGTCGACTTTGCTCAGTTCGCCGTCCGAAGCGCTGCGCGATGTCGCGGTCGTCGAGGCCATGCTGCAATCCAGTCGGGAAGGGCGGCCGGTCGTTGCGTCGTCTCTCTATCCGGCCTTGCACGCAGCGAGTCGAGAGATCGCGACATTCAACCGCGTCTGGGCCTTCAAGCCCGAATTTCGAGTCGACTGCGGTTCAGTCGCTGACGTTTGCGCGGCGGTAACAGAGGCCGTGTCCTCTGGGCGCCGAATACGCGCGATGGGCGTAGCGAACTCATGGGCGCCCGAACTCGCGACCCAGGGCGTATCCTTGAGCGTGAGGGGACTCAACCGCATTCACGGTTTGGATCCGGCAGGCGGCGCGGTTTCGGTAGACGCCGGGGTGCGACTCGGCGATTTGACCCGAGCGCTTGCCGCTCAGGGTCTTTCGCTCCGCTCGCTGCCGTTCAATCCAAACGTGACCGTTGGCGGCGCCGTCTCCACCGCGACCCACGGCACGAGCCCGAAATGGGGAACCCTGTCCGACTCGATCCGATCTATGAAGATCGTCACATCCTCGGGAAAGATTCGAGAGCTTGGTCCGGCTTCTCCGCCGAACGAACTCCGCGCCGCCCGTGTCGCGGTAGGGATGCTGGGCGTGATCGTCGAACTGGAACTCGAGACCATAGCTATGCCGTGGGTGCGGCTTGCGGAATTGAACATGGACATCCCGACATTCGTTGCGCAGAGGCAAACGATATTGTCGCAGTACGAACATGTCTGGGGCCATTGGACCCTCGGAAAAGACCAAATTCACATCGAATGCCTGGAGACCCGTCTTGAGCCGGAGACGGGATTTTATCCCTATGTGATTGGCGACAGCGGCTCATGGCAGTCGCTCCGAAGATCGCTTCCGCCAGCGGCCTCTCTAACAGCGACCGCGGGCGGCGGGCGGCATGTCTGGGTAAGTATGCAATATGGGCTCGCCCTTTCACAGATCGAAATGGCCATCGATCGTATTCGAGCATCGGAATTTGCAGAAAAGCATCGCAACATGATCGTAGAGCTAAAGTTTCTCAAACAAAGTAATCGTTCCTTCCTCGGTCCGAACGCAGAGCGCGACAGTGTTTTGTTCAATATTTGGTGGCTTGTCGGAGAAGATGTCAAACTGTCGATCTTCAATCCGTTCGAAGACATCATGCGAGAGCTTAACGCCCAGCCCCATTGGGGAAAACTCCACCGCCCGCCCGATTTGACCTTCTTGGAGAAGGCCTTTCCCCACTGGGCCCAGTTCGAGGCGGTCAGATCGCGATTTGACCCGGGCGGCACTTTTTCGATCTTTCCGGAGCGAAGGCTCCAAAGTCGGGATCGCCGGCGATCGTCCGCCTAGGGGCGAGGGAATTACAAGGCCGAAATAGCGTCAGTCCCAGTCGCTCGGGAGGCGCAAGTCCGGTTTGGGAGTCTTGTTGCGACTTCGCGCGTCTTTCGCTTCGCGGCGTGGGGATAGCGCCGCCGCGATTTGCGAACGCCACCTCGCGTGACGCCCATTTCAGAGTAATCGCAAATTGACAAGCCGCACGCTACGCACATCAAGCCAATCGATGGAAGCGAAGCTGATGCACCAGCATGTATTATCGAATCAAAATTGTGGGATAGACGTTTATCGTTACGAGAAAACCAGGCTTCGTTGGCTGCTGGATCAGATTTTGGCTGCCGACGAGAATGAAAATTCGAAGAAATTCATGCAATTACACGTGGGGAAGGCTGGAGACTCCGAATGCGCCTCCTTCAACCGCTCTCCGGTTCGACCAATATGTAAAGCGCGCGCGCTTCGCTGGGGGGCCCTCGCCTATGCCCAAGCGCCTCGATTCTCACCGAAACCCAGCCCTCGCCCCGCGCAAGCGTGAGGACGTCGCCCGGCCGCACGGGCCGGCTGGGTTTGTCCAGCCGGCTACGAAGGACGCCTCGGCTCAACCGCACGCCGCCTTCGCTCAGGACAATGGCGGCGAGGGCGCGGGTCTTGAAGAAACGGGCCCGCCATAGCCAGACGTCGGCCCGACACGATTCGGTCGGTTCGCTCACGCCTCGGCGTCCTGCAGAGCCGCGCGCCTGCGAAGTCGCCGCCGGCGCGGCCGGCGGGCGGCCCCTGCCGCGTGCGCCTCGCTTGCGACGAAGGCGGCGCGGCTCTGAGCGTCGGCTTCCCCTTCGCGGGCCTCGCCGTCGGAAAATCGTCGTCGCCAAAGGACCCGATGAACGCTCGTCCGCGAAGCGTCCGGCCTGCGAATGCGCTGGAATCCGAGCGCGCGCAGAATGGTCTCGGCCTGGCCCGCCTGCCAACCCAGCGAATCCAGGACCTGCGGGGTCATCTCAAGACCGCCGGCGTCCACCGCCGCCGAGCGCGCAATCGCATCGAGTTTTTCGAGGGCTTGCAACGGCGTCGCTAGGCCGGCGATCGCCCGCAGTCCGCGCAGCGCCAGCGCCTCGGGCGCGGGCGTGGGGTGAGGAAGGCTGACGGCGCCCTCGGACGCCGGCCGCCAGTCCGGCGCGGCGAGGCGGGCGAATACCTCGCCGACGATTCGCGCTTCCGGCCGCAGCAGCGCGGGCAGGTAGACCGTGAACGCGCCGAAGCGCACGCCGAGCGCTTTCAGGCGTTGCCGGTCTTTGCGGTCGAGCGCGCGAATCTGCTCGACCGCGCTCCTGCGATCGAGGACCCCGTATCCTTCGACGAGCTGGTAGGCGAGGCCGCGGGCGGCCCCCTCCAGCGGACCCTCCGCGATTGCCCGCTGCAGGCGCGCGAGCGGGAAAAGGCGTTGACGCGCTTCGGCCGCGGCAAAAGCCTCGATGCGCCGGACGGCGCGTTCGCGCGCGGCCTCTGCGCCGAGTTCGCCGAAAAGACGCAATTTCGGCGCAAAGGGCGCGCCGCCTGTGATTTCGGCAGCGGCGGCGCCGCGCCAGAGCACCCGCCCGTCCGGTGCGATTTCGAACGCCTCGTCGCCGTCGACCGAGAGTTCGCCGAGGCGACGCGTCACTTCCGGCGCCACTGCGCGATCGACAGCGCCGCGCAACGCCCGGTTTTCAAGTTCCGAGGCGCCCCGCTCGGGCTCGAATTCGAGCCCCGAGAGCTTGCCGACCAGATGGCCCTCCACCATGACAGAACCGTCGGCGCCGATGCCGCCGAGGATCGGGCCGGAGCGATGGTTGAGCGTCTTCAGCAGGGCGGAGGTGCGTCGGTCGATGAAGCGCTGCATCAATTGCTGATGCAAGGTGTCTGAGAGTCGATCCTCCAGCGCCCGGGTGCGCCCCTGCCAATTCTCGGGATCGGCGAGCCAGTCGGAGCGATTGGCGACATAGGCGAGCGTGCGGACCCGGGCAAGGCGCGCCGACAAGGCGTCGATATCCCCCTCGGTTCGGTCGAGGCTCGCGAATTGCCCCTGCATCCAGTCCTCGGGCAGCCGGCGCGAGCCTTGCGTCAGGTGTTCGAACATCGCGCCGACCAGGCGCGTGTGCTCGTCTTGCGTGCTCTTACGAAAATCCGGGGTTTGGCAGGCCTCCCAGAGCCGCATCAGATTGGCGCGGTCGCGGCAACGGCGAAGGACGAGTTCGTCGCTCGAGAGCTGACGCAGCGTCGTCTCGTCCTGCGCTTCCTCCGAAAGCTTCAGCCCCGGGGACGGCGCGGGCGCCGCGAGCGAGCGCATCAGCGCGGGAAGCGACTGAAAGTCGAGCCCGGCGTTGCGCCACTCCGCCGCCGCGACCGGCGCGAACGCGTGGCCCTCGATCGCCGCGACGACGTCGGCGTCAAGATCCGGCGCCTCGCCCGTCACCCCAAAGGCGCCATCCCTGCGGAACCGGCCGGCCCTGCCGGCGATCTGGCCGATTTCGTGCGGGTGGAGCCAGCGCGTTCGGCGGCCGTCGAATTTGCGCAAACCCGCGAAGGCGACATGGTCCACGTCCATATTCAGCCCCATGCCGATCGCATCGGTCGCGACGAGAAAATCCACCTCGCCCGACTGGAACAATTCGACCTGGGCGTTTCGCGTGCGCGGGCTGAGCGAGCCCATCACCACCGCTGCGCCGCCGCGCTGGCGGCGAATGAGTTCGGCTATGGCGTAAACGGACTCCGCGGAAAAGGCGACGATGGCGCTGCGCCTGGGCAGCCGCGTCAGTTTCTTCGGGCCGTCATAGACAAGCTGGGATAACCTTTCGCGTGACTGGATTTCAGCGTGGGGGCACAGCCGTCGAATCAGCGGCGCCACCGTCGCCGCGCCCATCAGCATCGTCTCCGAGCCGCCGCGCGCATGCAGCAGGCGGTGTGTGAAGACGTGCCCTCGTTCGGGGTCGGCGCAGAGCTGAATTTCGTCGATCGCGAGGAAATCGACTCGCCGCTCGAGCGGCATCGCCTCCACTGTAGAAACGTAGTAGCGCGGCGAGGGCGGGACGATCTTTTCCTCTCCGGTGATCAGGGCGACGCTGCCGAGGCCGCGCGCCTTGACAACCCGGTCGTAGATCTCGCGCGCGAGCAGTCGCAACGGCAGCCCGATCGCGCCCGACGCGAAACCCAGCATCCGTTCCACGGCCAGATGGGTTTTGCCTGTATTGGTCGGGCCGAGCACGGCGAGGAGGCGGGAGCGGGAGCCAACCATGGACATGTCGTTCATGGCGGCGCGCCTATCGAGCCGCGCGAGCGCCGACCGGGCCCCTTGATGGGACAGCCCGAGCGGACTCGCTTCTGGGAGAACCCGACCGCTGACATCTCGTCTCAGGAGATAGTGACGCACTCGCCCGGTGTCAAAACCGGCGTCGACTTCGCGACGCCGCGTCGCCGCCCTCCTGCGCCTCTTGCGCCGGCGTCAAAATTCATTTTTCTTTGAGAGCGCGCCGAGGGATGTTTGCGCCCGCGTTGGACTGGCAGAGACTTTCAGGGGCCCAAAATGGCATTGTTGAACATCGGGCGGGACGCTTCGGATGCCGGGTCGCGCGCGGCGGGGGCAGGGGCGAGACTCGGACGCTACGCCCTCAAAAAGTTTCTTTCCGTTGTCCATGTCGGCCGCGTCTGCATCGAACTGCCCGGAGGCGATCGGATCGAACACGTCGGGGAAAAGCCCGGCCCGGTCGCGGACATCAAATTCAACAACTGGCGCGCTCTGCGGCGGATGTTCGTTCAAGGCGACATCGGTTTCGCCACGGGATTTCTCGACGGCGACTGGACGAGTTCGGACGTATCGGCCCTGATAGAGCTGGGCGCGCGCAACGATTCTCGCCTCATGGACGCCCTTGCGGGCATGCTGCCGTTTCGCTTCCTCAATAGGATCGCACACCGGGGGAACGACAACACCAAGACCGGCAGTCGTCGAAATATTATCGCGCATTACGATCTCGGCAACGAATTCTATCGACTGTGGCTGGATCGGCGGATGATGTACTCCTCGGCGATTTTCCATCGGCGCGACGCAACCCTGGACGAGGCGCAGGGCGCCAAACTCGCCCGGATCGTGGAGAAGCTCGAAATCTCGCCGGCTTCGTCCATCCTGGAAATCGGCAGCGGCTGGGGCGGTTTGGCGGCTGCGCTCGCGCGGGCAGGCGCCGAAAAGGTGACGAGCCTGACGATCTCGCCGGCGCAACTGGCGGAGGCGCGCGCGCGCGTCGAGTGCGAGAACGTCGGGGATCGCGTCGAGTTCCGGCTTCAAGATTACCGCGACGTCGACGGTCGCTTCGATCGGATCGTGTCGATCGAGATGATCGAGGCGGTAGGCAAGAAATTTATGTCCAAATATTTCGAAACCATACGAGACCGCTTGAAGCCTGAAGGTATTTGTGTGTTGCAGGCGATCACGATTGCCGAGGAGAGATTTGTCGACTATTGTCGACGCCCCGATTTTATTCAGCGCTTTATTTTTCCCGGCGGTTTCCTGCCGTCGAAGACCTTCTTGCGCGAAGCTGCGGAGCGCGCTGGCCTCAAACTCGTGGCGGCCGAGAATTTTGGCGAAAGCTACGCGTTGACGTTGAGGGAGTGGCGTCGACGATTTGTAGAAAACTGGCCTCAAATTGAACGACTTGGCTTTGACGGACCCTTCAAACGCCTATGGGAATATTATCTCTGCTACTGCGAAGGCGGGTTCCGCTCCGGCATGATTGACGTTGGACTTTATAGCTTACGCCACGCGAAATCTTGATTTGGCGCCCGCATCGCGGGTTCCCCCGCGTCATTCGCGGGGCGGCGACATTAGGCGGCGCTTAACCAATTGATCACGGAACCTTGAAAGCGCGCGTTGCGACGGGTCGAATTAACCCGTCTGAAACGTGCTCGCCCTATCTTCAGGCTATTCCGAAGGCAAGAAAATCGAAGCCGGATGGAAGTTTCTTTTGGAGCAGGAGCAAAGTAATGATCAAGTCCCTCAAGGCGTTTGTTGGTAACGAGTCTGGCGCCACCGCCATCGAGTACGCGCTGATCGCTTCGTTGATCGCAGTTGCTCTGGTTGGCATTCTGACCAGCCTCGGCACACGCCTCAGCACCGAGTTCTCGGAAATCAGCGGCGCCCTCAAGTAAGCCTTTCGGGCCGACGCCCGACAATGGCGCTAAACGAACCGCCGGTGGGGCCGCAGCCCCGCCGGCGTTTTGCTTTTCCAACTCCGCCGCCGGCGTCGGCGGCGTGGTTGCGATCCGCGCTCATGGTAACGTCAAATCAACATTCTCCATTTATCTTTCATTACGCTGCCGCTCACGAGATCAACGGATAATGGCCACACATTTCGGTCTGCTCGCCACCCTGTTCTTCTTTCCCGCCGTTATGGCGATCGCGGGCTCGATGGATCTGTTGACGATGACAATTCCCAACCGCCTGTGCCTGGCGCTTGCGGTGGGCTATTTCCTATTTGCCGCGATCGTCGGAGTACCCGTCTACAGCATTCTCTTCAATATCTCCTGCGGCGTCGTGGTTCTCATGGTCATGTTTGGCTTGTTCTCAATGGGCTGGATCGGAGGCGGCGACGCCAAGCTGGCCGCTGCGACGGCGCTTTGGCTGGGCTGGGGGTCGATGATCGACTATAGTCTTTCCGCGGCCCTTTACGGGGGCGCATTGAGCGTGGCGCTGATTCTGGCTCGCAAGGTCGAATTGCCGATCTGGATGTCGAAGCAGAGCTGGATCGCGCGCCTTCACAGTCCCAAAACCGGCGTTCCCTATGGCATCGCGCTCGCCGCAGCGGGGATCATGATTTATCCGCAGACCCCGCTTTGGCGCACGCTCGCGGTCGGCTAACGCCGAGAATCTAACGGAAAATTCTCGTGTTTTGGGGCTGGGGCCGAAATTTCAAGCCCATGGCGTCGAAACAGCGGCGCACGTTTATTTTTTAGCAATCGTTTGGATACGCCTGATTAACCGTAATTTGACGATTAGCGCTTCATATTCAGCCCTGACGACGCGTGGAGTCGCGAAAAGGGCCTAAAGCTCATGAACAGAATGCAGATTGCGGTGTTGGGCGTTTCGATCGCCGCGTTTGGCGCCGCTTACTTTCTCTTCAGTTCCTGGCAAGCGCCGGCGCCGGCGCCGGTTGTCTTAGCGCCGGCCGCGCCAAAGCTCGACACCGACGAAGTGCTGGTGGCCGCGCAGGACGTGCCGATGGGTACGGCCCTGGGCGAAAACTCTGTTTCCTGGCAGGTTTGGCCTCGCGCCGCGATCTCTGAACAGATGTTTACCAAGTCGGCCTCGCCGCATGAAATCGACGAGATCAAGGGCTCCATGACCAGGGTGTCGTTCCTTCGGGGCGAACCAATTCGACAAGATAAGCTCGTTAAAGGCGGTCAAGGCGGCTTCATGTCGGCGATTCTCCCGGCTGGCATGCGCGCGGTTGCGATCAAAATCGACAATTCCGGCGATTCGACCGCCGGCGGCTTCATTCTTCCCAACGACCGCGTCGACGTGGTCCGAGTTTACCGCGACGACGAGGCGACCAAGGCGCGCGGCGCTGAGGTCTTGGCGACCCAGACCATTCTCACCAACGTCCGCGTGCTCGCGATCGGCCAAAACATCCAAGAAGAGAATGGGAAGAAGGTCGTGGCCGGCGGCAACGCGACGCTCGAGCTCGATCCGGCCCAGTCTGAACTCGTGGTGCTGGCGCAGCATACGGGCGGATCAAATCTGCACCTCATTCTCCGCAGCCTGGTCGACAGCGGCGGCAAGACGGAAACCGTCAGCGATATGCAGGGCAGCAAGGGAGGCGGTCTGACGATCATGCGCTACGGCGCGTCGCAGCAGGCAGCAAGATGACGGGACGCGCATCCATGCAGCGAATTACAAATCAAGGTCCGAAGATGCGAAACTGGCAAGCGGTGCGACGGGCGGGTCTACCTGCGCTGGCAATCATTGCGACGCTCTCAGCGAGTGCATGGCGCTGGAGCGCGGTCTCGCAGGCCTCCGCGGCAGATATGAGCTCGGCCCCGTTGACCTCTGGATCTATGACGTCGTCACAATCTGCCTCCTCATCTCCGTCCGTGGCCATCACCTCTGAAGGAGTCAGGAGTTTGCAACTGGGCGTCGGCCGATCGATGATCATTGATCTGCCCGAAGACGCGACCGAAATATTCGTCGGCGAGCCTAAAGTCGCCAATGCGATCGTGCGTTCGGCGCGCCGTCTCTACATCTCGACCCTTTCCGCGGGTCAGACAACCATCTTTGCGCTTGGACCTAATGGTCGCAAGATTGCGGTTCTTGAGATTACCGTCGGTCGGGACGTCGGAGAACTCGCCAAATTGTTCGAAGCGGCCATACCAGGCAATGACATTCACATCCGCACTGTAGGCGGTTCGATCATATTGACGGGGTCGGTGGCCTCCGCGGGCGAGGCCGCAAAGGCGTTAGACATTGCCTCCGGATTTCTCTCGAACGGCGACGCCCTAGCCTCGGCCGCCGCGGCCGGAGCCACGGGCGCCAACGGCGGCGGCAACGGCGGGGGCAACGGCGCCGGCGGCGGCAAAGTCGTGAATTCGCTGACGATCCGCGGTCTCGACCAAGTCAGTTTGCGGGTGACGGTGTCCGAGATACGCCGCGAAATTGTCAAGCAGCTAGGGATCAACTTTAACGCCCAGGGGGGCGGGAACAACCTGAGCCAGTTGATCACGAGCAACCCGTTCGCAGTCAATGGCGCGCTCAGCAGCAACCAGGCGACTATAGGGTGGGCGGCTGGCGGAGCGAAGCTGACCGCGACGCTACAAGCCTTCGAGCAGCAAGGCGTCGCGCGCACGCTAGCGGAGCCGACGGTCACTGCGATATCGGGCGAGTCGGCCAAGTTCCTTGCCGGCGGCACGATCCCAATTCCGGGCGGCAAGTCCTGCACCGCGGGCGTCTGCCAGTTGTCGATCATCCAGCAGCCTTATGGCGTCAGCCTCGGGTTCACGCCCGTCGTTCTTTCGCAGGGACGCATTCAACTGCAAATCGCGACCGAAGTGACTGACATCGACACTTCGAAGACGCTTCAGATCGACAACACGTCGATCCCGGAATTCCGCACGCGCAAGAACGAGACAACCGTTGAATTGCCCTCGGGCGGCTCGATCGCCTCGGCGGGCCTCATATCGTCGCAGTCCCAACAGGCCATCACCGGCGTGCCGGCCCTGATGAACCTGCCGGTGCTTGGGGCCCTGTTCCGTTCGCGCGACTATCTACGTGAGGAAACAGAACTCTTGATCGTGGTGACGCCTTACATCGTTCATGCGGTGGATCCAAAGGATGTCGTACGGCCCGAAGGCGGCTTCGTTGACGCGACCGATCCGCAAGCCTGGCTGCTCGGCAAGGTGAACCGCATCTATTCGGGACCGAGCAATCAGCAATCCACGCCGAGCTATTCCGGCAAAGTCGGCTTCATCACCGATTGAGCATTCGCAATAAATCAATGACGTCCTATCCCAGCGAGACGCCGATCATGTTCAAGCCATCCAATGCACCGAGGAAAAGAATGGGCGCTCTTCCCGCCCTGCTATGCCTCGGACTTTCCGCGCTTTCCCTGTCCGCGTGCCACATCGAAGACGGGTCCGGCGATCCCATCGCCGAGACGGACTATCACCTGCAGCATCCGATCGTGCTCACGCAGGCGCCAACGACGGTCGATATATTTGCGCCCACCGGAAAGCTCGACGCCCAATCGGCCGCCAGCATCCACGCCTTTGCCGATCGGTATCGCGAATTCGGCGCGGGGCAAATCGCCATTCTGGCGCCGTCTTCCCGTCGCGGGAGCAGCAGCGTCACGATCGCCGAAATTCGCAGGGAGCTCTACGCCAGCGGCGTTCGCGGCAATGTGGCCGTGGGTTCCTATCCGGTCGCCGGCTCCGCGACGGCCGCGCCAGTGCGTCTGGTTTTCCAAGGCTTGACCGCCAAAGTGCCCACGCGCTGCGGCAAATGGCCGGAGGATCTCGCCTCGGGCGACAATTTCAACGAGTGGAAAAACCTGCCTTACGAGAATTTTGGCTGCGCGACGCAATCCATGTTGGCTGCGCAGATCGACGATCCCAGAGACCTCGCCCGCGCGCGCGCGGTGACCGAGCCCGACGTCGAGATGCGGCTGCGCGCAATCGACGCCGTCCGCAAAGGCAACGATCCGGGCACTAACTGGAAAATTCAGAACACCGCGATTGGCACGGTTGGGGGAAGCTGACAAATGGCCGTGCAAATCATGGATGATACGGTCCCCGCATCGGCTTCGTCATCGGCGCCGATACCTCAGATTGATCCGGTTCCTCGGGTCTCCATTCAGGCCTTCTGCGAGACGGCCGATGTGGCGACTGTGGTACAGGCTGCGATCGGCGATCGCCGCATGAGCAAGGCTCATGTCAAACAGAACATGGGCGGAGCCGCGGCTGCGGTCGAAGCCTATCGAAACGCCCCAACTCCGAACGTCATCATCCTCGAGGCGACCGCCAACAAGGACCTGCTGGTTGAGCAACTCGACGAGCTTTCCCAATATTGCGACGCCGGCACGAAAGTCATCATTCTGGGCAAGGTCAACGATATCGTGCTCTACCGCCAACTGATGGCGCGCGGAGTGAGCGAGTATCTCGTCTGGCCATTCGGCGTTGTCGATTTTGTGCAGGCCATCTCGCATCTGTTCCGCGGTCCAGGCGCAAAACCGGTCGGCCGCGTGGTTTCGGTCGTCGGCGCCAAAGGCGGCGTCGGCGCCTCGACAATCGCGCACAACCTCGCGTGGCATTTGGCCCAGGAACTCGAGATGGCCACGATCGTCGCCGATCTGGATCTCGGTTTCGGGACGGCGGCGCTGGACTTCAATCAGGATCCTCCGCAAGGCGTCGCCGAAGCCGTGTTTGCTCCGGAACGCGTCAATTCGACCCTGGTCGATCGATTGCTCTCGAAATGTGGCGAAAACCTGAGCCTGCTCGCAGCGCCGGCGATGCTCGATCGCCTTTACGACTTCGGCGAGACCTCCTTCAATTCGCTCGTCGATACCGTGCGCGCGTCGACGCCCTGGGTCGTATTGGACGTGCCCCATTGCTGGAATGGCTGGACCCGGCGCATGTTGGTGGGAGGCGATGAAGTCATCGTCGTGGCGTCGCCGGACCTGGCCAACCTTCGCAACGCAAAGAACATAATGGACAATATTCGCGGCGCCCGACCGCATGACCACCCCCCGCGGCTGGTGCTCAATGGGGTAGGCATGGCCAAACGTCCGGAAATCTCCGTCGCCGATTTCACCAAAACGATCGAGATCGAGCCGGTCGCCGTGTTTCCGCACGACGCCAAACTGTTCGGATCGGCCGCCAATAATGGACAGATGATCGCCGAAATCGAGCCCAAGGGCCGCTGCGCCGAACTGTTTGCAGATCTGGCCAACACCGTCGCTGGGCGGACGGAGGCTCGCAAGGCGAAGCGAAGCCTATTCGATCCGTTGATGTCGAGATTCAATCTCAAGAAGGCATAATCTTAGCTTTTTTGATTACTAGTTGAAATCGCTAGTTCGCATCGGTACTTGGAGACGCAAGGAAGCCATGCATGTTTGGTAAGCGTGCCAATCCTGAGACTCAGCGTTAAGCCGGCGCCGGCTTCGCCGGCGCAGAGCGTTGCTCCGCCGGCGCCGGAGCCGGCTCGCCCCAGCGCGGAATATTCCGCTCCGCCGGATCCGCAGACGGATCAGCGTTCGGAGAGCTACTTCCAGACAAAGTCGATGATTTTCGGGGCGCTGATCGAGGCAATCGATCTTGCCGCCCTGTCCAAACTCGACCAGGAGAGCGCCCGCGAGGAAATTCGCGACATCGTGCACGAAATCGTTACGATCAAGAACCTGATCCTGTCGATTTCAGAGCAGGAAGACCTGCTCGATGACATTTGCAATGATGTTCTGGGCTTCGGGCCGCTCGAGCCGCTGCTAGCGCGAGACGACATCGCCGACATTATGGTTAATGGCCCGCAGCGCACTTTCATTGAAGTCGGAGGCAAAATCCAGCTGACCAACATCCGCTTCCGCGACGGCGCGCAGTTGATGAACATATGTCAGCGCATCGTCAGCCAGGTCGGCCGGCGCGTCGACGAGGCGTCGCCGATCTGCGACGCGCGCCTGCTCGACGGGTCCCGCGTCAACGTGATCGCGCCGCCGCTGGCGATCGACGGCGCCGCGCTCACGATCCGAAAGTTCAAGAAAGATAAACTCACGCTCGATCAATTGACGCGATTCGGCGCGATTTCTCCGGCGGGCGCCGAGATATTGAAGATCATCGGACGCGTGCGATGCAACGTCGTCATTTCGGGCGGCACTGGCTCGGGCAAGACGACGCTGCTCAATTGCCTGACCAATTACATAGAAGCCGGCGAACGTGTAATCACGTGCGAGGATGCGGCCGAACTGCAACTGCAACAGCCCCATGTCGTACGTCTGGAAACACGGCCGCCCAATCTCGAGGGCGCCGGACAGATCACGATGCGGGATCTGGTAAAAAACTGCCTACGTATGCGACCCGAGCGGATCATCGTGGGCGAGGTTCGCGGACCCGAGGCGTTCGATCTTCTGCAGGCCATGAACACGGGCCACGACGGGTCGATGGGTACGCTCCACGCCAACTCGCCGCGTGAGGCGCTGAGCCGCATGGAATCGATGATCACCATGGGCGGCTATTCGCTGCCCTCTCGGACAATACGAGAGATGATCACCGCATCCGTCGACGTAATCGTCCAGGCCGCTCGACTTCGCGACGGCTCCCGCCGCATCACGCACATCACAGAAGTGATGGGTATGGAAGGCGACGTCATCATCACGCAGGATTTGTTGGTGTATGAAATCCTCGGTGAAGATGCGCAGGGCAAGCTCAAAGGGCGTCACCGGTCAACCGGGGTCGGTCGCCCAAGGTTCTGGGATCGCGCGCGCTATTACGGCGAAGAGCAGCGGCTGGCGGCTGCGCTCGACTCCGCTGAAATCAAAGAGGCGTAGAAATGGCGCGAGGGGCGAGAGTTTAGGCCATGGCCAACAGTGCGATTCTGGTCGCGGGAGCCGTCGCGGTGGCGATTGGCGGCCTGGCGTTCGTGTTCCTGGGCGGGGACGGACGCGCCGATGTCCGTCGGCAGGCGATCGCCAAGCCCGATGTCAAGAAGACGCGCGCTGCTGCTGTCGACCGCACGGCCAAGAAGAAGCAGATCGCCGAAAGCCTGGCCGAACTGGAGAAGAAGTCGAAGCGTAAGCGCGCAGATCTGCAAACTCGCCTGGAGCAGGCGGGCCTCACGATCAAGAAACAGCAATATCTGATGATCTTCGCAACGATCGCCGTGGTTTTGGGTCTCTTGACCTATGTGAAGTCCAGGAATCCATTACTGGCTGGCCTGATCGCGGTCATGGCGGGCCTGGGCCTGCCGAACTTCGTATTGTTGCGCATGCGCCAACGCCGAATCAAGAAGTTCGTCGACGCGCTGCCGGCGGCCTTGGACATTATCGTGCGTGGCGTGCGCGCGGGACTTCCTCTCGGCGACACGCTGCAAATCATAGCCGCCGAGGGGCAGGAGCCTGTTCGCTCGGAATTTCGCAAAATCGTGGAGTCGCAAACGCTCGGCATTTCTGTTGCGGACGCCTGCGCCAGGATGGCGCAACGGGTCCCCGCGACGGAGTCGAATTTCTTTTCGATCGTCATCGAAATTCAATCCAAGGCGGGCGGCAATCTCTCCGAAGCGATTGGCAATCTCTCGAAAACGGTTCGTGAGCGAAAGAAAATGAAGAGCAAGATCTCGGCGATGTCGATGGAGGCGCTGGCCTCCGCCGCCATTATCGGATTGGTGCCGTTCATCGTGACGGGCGCGCTCTACGTGATCTCGCCGGACTACATGGGTTTGCTGTTTTTCACTTACCACGGCCGCATCATCATGGTGATCGCGCTGGGATGGATGAGCATCGGCGTCGCAATGATGAAGAAGATGATCAACTTCGATTTCTGACGGAACTCCGCCATGCTGGATTTAGTCCTGGATAAATTGGGCGATACGCACTTCATGGCCGTGATGCTCGCTTCGCTGGGTTGCGCGGCGTCGGTCGTGATGGCTTTCATGCCCCTGCTCCAGACCGACAACCTTTCGCGCAGGATCAAGGCGGTGAGCACGGAGCGCGAGCGAATTCGCATCCGCGAGCGCGAGCGCCTGGCCGCAGCGCAGAATTCTCAGGTCAAGACACAGCTCCGTCTGAACACCGGAGGACTGGCGAAAAACATTGTCAATTCGCTCAATCTGGCCAGCTGGCTCAGCACAGAGAACGCCAAGGCGCAATTGGCCCAGGCCGGGTTTCGCGGCGCGGGCGCAGAATACGCGTTTCTGGCCTTCCGCTTTGTCTCGCCGATCGCACTGTTCATCTTGACGCTTGTCTACGTGTTCTTCGTCGCGAAGCTGAGCTACACGCCGATCATCAAGTTTGCTATCGCCCTGTTCGGCGCGTTTCTCGGCATCAAGGCGCCGGAGATTTTCCTGAACAACAAGAAAAGCAAACGACAGCTCGCGATGAATCGCGCCTATCCGAACATGGTGGACCTGCTGATCATTTGCGCGGAGTCGGGCATGTCGATCGAGCATGCAGTGCGTAAGGTCAGCCTGGAAATCGGCTCGGAAAGCATAGAACTGGCGGAAGAATTGTCGTTGCTCGCCGCGGAAATGTCATATCTCGAACAACGCCGGACGGCGTTCGAGAATTTCAATTTGCGCACAGGAATGGAGTCTGTGAAGCAGCTGACGACCGTGCTGGTGCAATCGGAAAAATACGGAACCCCGCTCGGGGCGGCTCTGCGTGTGCTGGCGCAGGAAAGCCGAGATCAGCGCATGACGGCGGCCGAGAAAAAGGCCGCGTCCTTGCCGCCGACCCTGACAGTTCCGATGATCCTGTTCTTCCTGCCGGGGTTGTTCTGCGCAATCCTTGGTCCGGCGATCGTCGAAATCAATCATTGGAATTAGACCGCAGGGCCTCTATGACTTTGCGCGCGCCCGAAGGGCGGCGCGAAGACGGTCATGCATCCCAATTCTCCCGAACCCACTCGTGCGGATCCACAGACGCCATTCGACGATGACCCGATTTCCCCGGGTCCGCCGACTGGCGGCGCGGCGCTTGTCGGCGGGCGTCGCAGCCCGGGGCCGCGCTATCTCGAGGGCTTGAATTCCGAGCAAAAGCGGGCGGTCGAGGCGCTCGACGGGCCGGTGCTGGTGCTGGCTGGCGCGGGCGTCGGCAGAGACTCGAGTGCTTACGACACGGATAGCCCATCTGATCGCGTCCGGGCGCGCGCGCGGCCACGAAATCCTCGCGGTCACGTTCACGAACAAGGCGGCCCGGGAGATGCGCGAGCAAATCGGCGCAATTACCGGCGTGTACGACGGTTTCCCGTGGATGGGCACTTTCCATTCGATCGGCGCCAAGGTCCTGCGGCGGCATGCCGAACTTGTAGGCCTGAAGCCGAACTTCACGATCCTGGACGCCGACGATCAAATTCGGCTCATAAAACAGGTCCTCAAGGCCGCAAATATCGACGACAAACGCTGGCCGGCGCGGTCGTTGGCCAGCCAGATCAATTCGTGGAAGAATCGAGGGCTCGATCCCAACCAGGTTCCCGCGGGGGAATCGGCCGGGTTCGCCAACGGCGCAGGCTCAGCCCTCTACAGGGCCTACCAGGACCGATTGAAGACGCTGAATGCGGCTGATTTCGGGGACCTGTTGCTGGAGAGTTTGCGATTGTTCCGCGAGCGCGCGGACATTCTGGCGCAATACCAGCAGCGTTTCCGTTATATCTTGGTCGACGAATACCAGGATACCAACGTCGTCCAATATCTCTGGCTTCGCCTCCTCGCGCAGGCGCATCGCAACCTGTGCTGCGTCGGCGACGATGATCAGTCCATCTACGGCTGGCGGGGCGCGGAGGTCGACAACATCCTGCGCTTCGAACGCGATTTCCCGGGCGCGACGGTGATCAGGTTGGAGCGAAACTATCGCTCGACCGGGCATATCTTGGCTGTCGCCGCGGGCCTGATTGCACACAACAAGAACCGCCTCGGCAAAACGCTATATACCGATTCGGAATTGGGCGAACGGCCGGCGGTTCACGGCGTACAAGACAGTTCCGAGGAGGCGCGCGCAGTCGGCGACGAAATCGAAGCGGCGCAGCGGGCGGGCGTCTCACTGGCGGATATGGCGATTCTCGTGCGCGCCTCGTTTCAGATGCGCGAGTTCGAGGAGCGGTTTCTCGAAATCGGAGTGCCCTACCGGGTCATTGGCGGCCCGCGCTTTTATGAACGGGCGGAGATTCGGGACGCGCTTGCATATTTCCGTTGCGCTTTCCAGCCCGACGACGATCTCGCTTTCGAGCGGATATACAACGTGCCGCGTCGGGGGCTCGGCGAGGCGACTCTCTCGCTGCTCCACGCGCTCGGCCGCCGCGCTGGCATTTCCTTGATGCGGGCTGCGCGAGAACTTGTCGAGAGCGAGGAACTCAAGGCGCGTCCGCGCCAAATTCTGAGAGACTTGCTAGGCGACTTCGCACGTTGGTCCTCGCTGATCGACAAGCGGGCGCCGGAAGAATTCGCGCAGATCGTGCTGGAAGAGAGCGGTCTGGTTGCGATGTGGAAGGCTGAACGAACGCCCGAAGCGGAAGGACGGCTTGAGAACCTGAAAGAACTCGCGCGCTCGATGGGCGACTTTCCCACGCTGGGTGGCTTTCTCGAACATGTGTCGCTGGTCATGGACGCCGAGAGCGCCGATGCGGGACCGCGAGTGTCGATAATGACGCTCCACGCGGCCAAGGGTTTGGAATTCGAGATCGTCTTCCTGCCGGGTTGGGAGGAAGGGCTTTTCCCGCACCAGCGTTCGCTCGACGAGAACGGACCGGCCGGGCTGGAGGAGGAGCGTCGTCTGGCCTATGTCGGCCTGACCCGCGCGCGCAGGAAAGTCGCCATTTATCATGCGGCCAACCGGAGGGTTCGGGGACTTTGGCAATCCTCGCCGCCGTCGCGTTTCGTGTCGGAATTGCCCGCCGATCATGTCGATAGCGACGAGGCCCGCTCAGATGAGTCCTGGAGGCATTCCGGCTCGCGTTTCGATAATGTCGTATTTTCCGGATCGACCTATTCGACGCCGGGTTGGCGGCGCGCACAGTCTCAAGGACGCGACCGGGAGCCTTTTCGGCCGTCGACAAATAGCGGCCCGCGTGGCGCTCCGGTGCTGACAGTGCGCGCGGTCGCTGTCGAACCGCAGGCGTCGCAATTTAGCCCCGGGGCCCGAGTTTTTCATGTCAAATTTGGCCCTGGCAGCGTCTTTGCGGTCGATGGCGCAAAACTGACTGTCGATTTCGATAAGGCGGGACGCAAAATGGTGCTCGACAGCTTCGTAAACGGGCTCGGTTGACGCGCCAGCGCCTAGACCGTGGCAAGCCCGAGCAGGAATCGGTCGATATTCTCGCGTAGGGTTTTCGCCTGACCGCTGGTCTCGAGCGCGGATGCGCGCAAGTCCAAGGCGATCTTTCCGGCGGCGCTGAGCGATGCATTCATGGCGTCCAGCGTCTCTACGGTTGCGTCGGCGCACTTCGAAGCTTGGTAGGAGCCGCGGGCGATCCGTTCCCACGCCTCGTTTCTGGCATTCATCACGGTCGCGACGCCTTGAGTGCGCGCCTCGGCCTGGCGCATCGCGCTTTCGACGGCTGTCACCAATTCGACGGCCTGTAGCGCGGCCAATCGCAGTTCAGCGACGCGCTGGCTCAAGCCCTCGCTCGTATCGGTCATTTGAGCCGCGAGCGATTTGATCTCCAGCGCCACTACCGTGAACCCTTTGCCCGCCTGCCCAGCCCGGGCGGCTTCGATCGTCGCGTTCAGCGAGAGAAAATTGGCCTGTCCGGCGACCGCCTGGCTGACTTCGATGAGCTCGCCAATCTCGTGGGTCTTGGCGGCCAAGCCGTCTACGGCGGCTAGCGTTTGCCGCGCGGCCGAGGCCGCCTCGATCACGATGTCACGCGCCGCTAGAACGTCGGCCTCGTCAGCCCGAACCGCGGCGTTGAAATTCTGAGCCGCCGTGTCGACGGCCAGCCCGGCGTCCCATGCATCGCGACTGGCTTCCATCGCGGAATTCGTGCGCGCATCACAGTCGCCGATCGCTGCGGTCAGGGTCTGGCACGCGAGGGCGAGACGTTCAGCATTCGCCGACATCAGGCCCAACGCCACAACCGCTGTGGATCGGAATTGGCTCACCGAGTGGACGATCCGCTCGCGCTCTTCCTGTTTGGCGGCGCGATAGGTGTTCTTGAGCCGCTCGAGGGCCTCAGCAATAGGCTCCAGATCTTCGTCGACGCCCAAATTCGGAGTCGGCGCCCCCGCATTGTCGGACGAGATTTCGTCGAGCGCGAGCCGGAGTCCGTCTAGGCTCGTGCTGGCGCGCGACGGGCCCGTCATGACGCGACCTGAGCCGAATTGGGCAAGGGCGGCAGTTGCGCAAAAGGCAAGCGTGCCGGCGGCAATCGGAACCAGGCCGAACCGGAATGAAGCAATCCCCGCAATCACCGCGAGGCTCGCCCAGAGCCAAGAGCCCTCCGCGCCGAGGCGCGCATACCGCATGCGCCAATTCGGGTGATAAGACTCGCTCGTCGACATGATCAGGCGCCAAATTTCGACAGTTAAACAACATATTATATCAGTATTTCATGCTCGCCTTAACCCGAGATGAAGGCGCGGCCCCTAATGTCTCGCCGTCCGCGACTTCCGCTGAACTTTCTGGTTGTAAACGCAGTTCAGCTCCGATGCCGGCGCGTCGGGCCTGAACTTGCCGGCTCCGATCTCGCCGACTGGCGTAACTTCCATCGATGACCCTGTGGGGAAGGACTCGCAGAATTCGGCGAGTTCTTGGGATAGGATGCGCCGCTCGAAGATCGCGATGCGCTCGCGGCGTCAATTTCCGCCGCACCCTGTGAGCCGCGAAATCCAGAATGCTGCCGAGGGTCTTCGGGCAAGGCGGCTCTTGCGACTGTCGGAAGTTATGGTCCAGCGCCCCGGCTCGCCCTTTTTTCCAAACGTCCGAGGCCATAGTGCGGGCTGCGGGCCGGCTCGTGCGCCCTCGCGCACCCTCCAGCGACGATCTGAGGGCCGAGGCGAATCCGAGGCTTGCCATTGCGAAGAGCCCGAGACGTCGCGGCCTCCCCTTCATCGGCCCGGCAGCCGGGCTTTGCTTTTGGCGGCGCCGGATTCTATCACCCGAATGTCCGTCGACCGATCAAACCAAAAATGGGCGGTTGAAATATGTCAGTAGCGCTGGCCTAATGGGAACCGACATGCGGGACATCCGCTCGAACGAACCGGACCTGGCCCCTGAGGGCGACGGGGCGCCGATGTTCGATCTTATCGAACTGTTTTATTTCGCCTATCGTGATTTTGTCGGCGACGCCGATCGTCTCTTGGAAGCCTACGGCTTTGGCCGGGCGCATCATCGCGTTCTTCATTTTGTCAGCCGGCAGCCCGGCTTGACCATCGCGGCGCTGCTCGACATCCTCAAGATCACCAAGCAAAGTCTGAACCGCGTGCTGAAGGAATTGCTCGCCCAGGGATTCATCGAAGCGCGCGCCGGCGAGGTCGATCGGCGTCAAAGGCAATTGTTTGCGACTCCCGAGGGCGAAAAACTCGCCCGGGACCTTGCCCGCGTGCAGACGCGACGCTTTTCGAATGCGATGAAACGCCTGGGTCCACACGCCCGGGATCAATCGATCGCCTTCTTGCTGGCTATGATCGATGCTGCGGAACGCGACCGCGTGATCGAATTGATCGGCGCCAGGCGGGCGCATGACTTAGTCTGAATTGAAAGCTTTCGGAGTCTCGATTGACGGCATTGCCCAATCCTCCATCGGACGACGCCCCGCACATCCTGGTCGTGGACGACGACAGGCGACTGAGGGCGTTGCTGTCCTCGTTCCTGGGCAAGAACGGTTATCGGGTGACGGCCGCGGCCTCGGCGGCGGAAGCGCGCGCCTATCTCGAAAGCCTCGAATTCGAGCTGATCGTGCTCGATGTCATGATGCCGGGAGAAAGCGGTCTGTCTTTGGCCGCAAGCCTGCGCGAGACGTCGGACATTCCGATACTCATGCTAACGGCCCGATCCGACGCGGTGGATCGCGTGCGGGGCCTCGAGGCCGGAGTGGACGACTATCTCGGAAAACCTTACGAGCCGAAAGAATTGTTGCTCCGCATTGCCTCGATCTTGCGACGCGCGCGCGTCGCGCCGGTCCGCGGGGACGGATCTACGCTTCGATTTGGTCCTTTCGTCTTTTTCATGGAACGCGGAGAATTGCGCAACGGCGAGGAAATCGTGAGGCTGACCGAGCGCGAGCGCGAAATCCTGCGCCTGTTGGGCGCGTCTCCGGGCGCCAGCGTTTCGCGCGAGGCCTTGTCCGGGCCGGGCGCCAATGCTCAGGAGCGCACGATCGACGTACAGATCAACAGGCTTCGCCGAAAGATCGAGCGGGATCCGACCAATCCGCTCTATCTTCAGACCGCGCGCGGCTCCGGTTACAAACTGGTCGTAGATCCTTGAGCGCGGCCGTTGAATCCGGAGTTCGCGGCGCAGTTTCGGGCGCATTGTCGCTTTGGCGCGGCGGGGCCAGGTCGCTCGCCAACATGTTGCCCAAGGGGCTCTACGCCCGATCGCTGTTGATCGTGATATTGCCGATGGTCTTGCTGCAAGGCGCGGTCGCCTATGTCTTCATGCAGCGTCATTGGGACCTAGTGACGCATCGCCTGTCGTCGGCCGTCGCCCGCGACGTCGGCGCGATCACCGACCTCTACCGCGAAGCGCCGCGCGGCGCCGACGACAGCAGATTGCGCGCGATCGCGTCGGAACGATTTCGGATGAGCGTAGAATTGCTGCCGCCGCAACCGCTGCCGCCGCGTTTGCCGCACACGTTTTTCGACGTGCTCGACCCGCTCATTCGCGCGCTGCCGAGCGAATTGAGCACGCAATTGCGCGAGCCGTTCTGGGTGGACGCCGTGGGGCGTTCCGGCTTGATGGAAATCCGGGTGGATCTCGGCTTTGGCGTGCTTCGGTTCGTTACGCGGCGCGCGCTCGCCTATGACGCGAACGTGCATATCTTCATTCTTTGGATGGTCGGCGCCTCTTCATTTCTGATCTTTGTGGCGATTCTGTTCCTGCGCAACCAGATTCGACCGATCCTGAGGCTTGCGGAAGCGGCCGAGGATTTCGGCAAGGGCCGCGATCTCGATTTCCAGCCCCGCGGCGCTCGCGAAGTGCGGCAGGCGGGCTACGCCTTCATTGAGATGAAGCGGCGCATCGAGCGCGCCACCGAGCAGCGCACCCAGATGCTGAACGGCGTCAGCCACGACCTGCGCACCATCCTCACCCGCTTCAAGCTTTCCCTCGAGATGATGGACGACAGCCCCGAGCGCGAGCCGTTGCAGCGCGACGTCGTCGAGATGCAGGGCATGCTGGAGGGCTACCTCGCCTTCGCGCGGGGGGATGGAGGCGAGCCCACGTCGCTGACCAATCTGCGCGCCACTCTGGAGGAATTACGGGAGGAATCCGAGCGGCACGGCGCACCTGTCACCGTCGAGGCGAAGGGCGATCTCAACGTCAAGGTGCGTCCGCTGGCGATCAAGCGTTGCCTCGGCAATCTCGTGACCAATGCTCAGCGCTATGGCGGGAAGGTGGCGGTTTCGGCCGCGCGCGAGCAGCGGTTCGTTTCGATTCACGTCGACGACGACGGGCCGGGCATCGCGCCCGAACATCGCGAAGATGTATTCCGGCCGTTTCTGCGTCTCGACGAGGCGCGCAACCAGGATGAGGGAGGCTCGGGCCTCGGCCTCGCCATCGCTCGCGACATCGCGCGGGCCCATGGCGGCGACATCACGCTCGGCGTCAGCTCGCTCGGCGGCCTGAGAGCAAGCGTCCGCATTCCGGTGTGATCGGATATTGTCCTTCACGAAGCTCGCAACACAAGCCCCAGCATGGCCGGATAGGCGACAGGGAAAAGCCGCTCGATAAGCGCAAGGATTTTCGCATCCCGTCCGACCAGGACGCGCGACGCGCGGCGCTCCACGGCGTTGACGATGATTTCGCCGGCGGTCTCGGGCGGCAGTGTGAGCAGTTTGTTGACGCGCGCGGTCGCTTCTGCGGCGGCCTTCGTGTCCAATATCTCGGGCAGGCGGGCATTCTTCGCAATCGAGGTCGCGACGCCGCCGGGGTGGACCACGGTCATGCCGATCGGCGAGCCTTTCAATTCGAGCCCGAGCGAATTGGAAAATCCCCGAAGGGCGAACTTACTTGCGACATAGGCGGTCTGGCCGGGCGCCGCTGATGATGCCCAGCAGGCTCGAAATGTTGACGATCCTCGCGTCGTCGCTCGACTTCAGATGGGGCAAGAAGGCGCGACTCAAGCGCACCGCGCCCCAGAAGTTGATTTCGAACAGCCATTCGAAATCGCCTTCGCTGACCTGCTCGAAGCTTCCACCAAGCGCGACGCCAGCGTTGTTGACAAGGAGGTCGACCCGACCATGCGCGGCCAGGACGGCGGCCGGGAATCGCAAGACGGCCTCGCGGTCGGCGACATCGAGCCGATGACGGCTGAATTTCGCGGTTGCCGCCGCCGCCAGCCGTTGGGTCTCGACCAACCCTGGCTCGTCGATGTCGGCCATGGCGACGTGGCAGCCCCGACGCCCCAGCGAAATCGCGATCGCGCGACCGATTCCGCTTGCGGCGCCGGTCACGACCGCCACGCGGCCTCCGAGGCTCATTTTCCGTGTCATCTTTCAGCATCCATCAGCGACGCTCCCGGGTTCGGGGCGTCCCCAATTCTAAACTCCCATATGACGCCCGGCTTGTCGTCCCCTGCAGGACCCGAGCTTGCGATGTGCGGATTGACCAGCTGCGCCGACCACAGCCTGCCATAACGTAAGTTGTTGGAGATAGCATTTATAGTAAATGAATGATAAAAGTCATTCAGGCATACGCGTTGTTTCTTTTAACGTTGGAAATTTATTAAATGAATTAGAGCTATTGCTAATGAATGTAGCGAGATTTGTCGGCAATGCCTGCGTTCCTGCGTTCAATTCAGCACTGGCCCGTAAGGCTTGGTCGACTCGTGCGCAGACAAGCGGCTTTGTTTGTCGGCGCGGTCGTTTTGATAGCCTTTGTTGTGGCTGGAATGCTCGCGCTCGACTTATATTTACACCAGCTCGAAGTGCAGGAAGGCGGGCGCACGGCGCGCAATCTCTCCTACATAATCTCCGACGCGACCGATCGGGCACTTCAATCCGTCGCGCTGACGGTTTCCGAGGTCGTGGATCGCGTACAAAAGAGCGGCTTGGCAACGAACGCGGCCGTCAAATCGGCCGTGGCCGACAAAGATGTCCGGGCAATTCTATTCAACAGCGTCTCCGCGCCTCCCTTCCTCGACAGCATCTACATCGTCGACGCCGACGGCAAGATCGAGAATCCCGATTCCGAGCAACTCCGATCGATAGGCGATCTGCACGGGCAGGATTATCTGGATTCCCTGCGCTCGGCGCGTCCTGACGCCGTCTACGTTTCGCCGCCATTTCAGAGCGTCGCCACCGGCGTCTGGCAATTGAGTTCTGGCCAAACGTCTGTCCGCCAGCGACGGATCTTTTCGCGGCATCGTCAGTGGGGTCATAAGGCTGGCCGCTTTTGAAGATCTTCTGGAGAAGGTGGCGCCGGGCGAACACACGTCGGCGTCGATTTTTCGCGACGACGGTTCGATCATTGCCTGCTTCCCCCAGCGTGAGATCGCCTTCGGCGGCGACATCGGCGACGGGGAATTGTTCGCCCAACTCGTGTCCAAGAAGCAGGACGGCGTGGCGCGCGAGACGAGCGTCGTCGACGGCGTGGACCGGATGCTTGCGGTCGCCCATTCCAAGACCTTTCCCGTGGCGGCCGTAGTCGCCATTGCGATGAACGATGTGGCGGCCAACTGGCTGCATCAGGCCGAAGCGCTCGCCTTCGGCGCCGCGGTGATCGTGCTGGCGCTTGCCTTCGGGACGGCTCGGCTCGCCGTCCATATCGAACAACTGGCGGCCGCGCGCGAACGCGAGGCGGTCCGGACGCAGGCGGAGATCGAGTACGAGCGCTTCAACAATGCGATGGACAATATCGTCCAGGGGCTGGCGATGTACGATCGGAAAAACAACCTGATCGCATGCAACAAACGCTACGCCGAAATCTATGGACTTCCGACCGATGCGCCGGGCAACGGTTCCACGCTGGCTCAAATGCTCGCGCATCGCACGAATCACAGCTTTGGAAGACCTTTGAGCGAGCCGCGCCGCGAGGCCGACGGCAGCCTGTTGATCATCAGCGAACTGCCGGACGGGCGCATCATCGCCCAGCGGAAGAAGAAGCTCCCGGACGGCGGATGCGTGTCAACTCATGAGGACATCACCTTGCGCCGTCGCGCGGAGGACAAGGTTCAGGAAATGACGTCGCGGGACGGCTTGACCGGCCTCGCCAATCGCCTGGAGTTCAAGCACAGGCTCAGTCAATGCCTGTCTGAGGTTCGCCGCCGCTCGGGCAAGTTTGCCGTGCTCTATCTCGATCTCGACAATTTCAAGACCGTCAACGAAACCCTCGGACATCCCGTCGGCGACAAACTCTTGCAACAGGTCGCCGAACGCATACAGGGAGTTGTGCGTCAGAGCGACACGATCGCGCGCCTCGGCGGCGACGAGTTCGCGATCATTCAGCGGGTCGTTCAGGTTCCCCGCGACGCGATGCGTCTGGCGGAGCGGCTGATTTCGGTCGTGAGCGATCCGTATAAAATCGACGGCGACCAGATCGAGATCACCGCCAGCATCGGCGTGTCCCTGGCGCCCGACGACAGCGTCGACGCCGACGAGTTGATGCGGGCCGCCGACATGGCTCTCTATTCCGCGAAGACGGACCGCGGCAGTTACAGCTTCTTTCAGCCGTCGATGGACAAACAGGTTCGCGACCGCCGGCGCATGGAGCACGAACTGCGCATGGCGATCGCCGAACGGCAGTTCGAATTGCATTTCCAGCCGATCGTGACGGCGGCGGATCGCCAAGTGAAATCGTTCGAAGCCTTGCTGCGGTGGAACCATCCTGAGCGCGGACTCATTTCGCCCGCGGAGTTCATTCCTCTGGCCGAGGAGACTGGCCTGATCGTGCCGATCGGCGACTGGGTGGTGCGCGAAGCTTTCCGGGAAGCCGCGAAATGGCCGGCGCATCTTAAGGTGGCGGTCAACGTCTCGACCGTGCAGTTCAAGTCCGACCGTCTCGTTCCGACGATTTCCGCTGCGATGGCCGCCGAGGGCCTGGCGGGCGCGCGCGTAATCGTGGAGGTCACCGAGAGCGTCATGATCAAGGACGCCGAACAGGCCCTCGCCACGCTTCACGCCCTGCGCGAGCTGGGCGTCACGATCGCGATGGACGACTTTGGCGCGGGCTATTCGAGCCTGAGCTATCTCAGGCGCTTCCCCTTTGATCGGATCAAGATCGACCGGTCGTTCGTCAGCGAACTGGGCAAGCGCGCCGACAGCGCCGCGATTGTGCGCGCCGCCGTCGTCTTAGCGAATGCGCTGAACATGACCGCGGTGGCCGAGGGCGTGGAAACGGAGGAGCAACTCGCGCTGATTGCCGTTGAAGGCTGTGCAGAGGCGCAAGGTTATCTGTTCAGCCGCCCAATGCCGGGCAGGGACATTTTCGGCTTCCTCGGCGTCGAACCCGTCGAGGCGCGCAGCCCGCCGCCTCCCGCAGCGCCAACCTCTGCCGCGGGCGCTCCGCGCGTCGCCAGTTTCCCGGTCAAGCGGCGCGACGGAAAAGTTGTGGGAACAACGACGCCTCTGACGGTCGCGAATGCGAACTGAGCGCGCAGGGGCTCACTTCCCGCAAGCGAGGGCCACCATCTGAATGACCTTGCCCATCTGGCGGACCGGCAATGCGTAGCCGAACGACCGGCTGTCGGCAGTCGCCTCGACCCGTATGAGTTTCGCGTCGGTCAGTTTCCGCAGCAATGGGTCCGCGCCGGCGATTTCGACCTCCTGCTCGTTCAGAGAGGTCCCTTCGAGGTCGAGGCGGGTCGTTCCGTCGATCGTGAGAGATACCCGGACCGACTCGCCGGCCACCAGACGTTCGCCCGGAGCCCCCCATCCGACGCCCAGTGAAATCTGTCCTTCGAGGCAGCGGATGCCGAAGATGCGCTCGCCCGAGCGCGCCGTAGCGGTGACATTGCTATCCAGCGTCAATGGATCCTTGTCGATCTCGACCTGGAAGTCGCCTATCGTTCGATGTCTCTCTTGAGCGGGGGACAATTCCGCGATGAGAAGCGGCGCCAAGAGAGCCAGAAGCGCAACAATTCGCATGCAGGATTCCTGCAAGGTTTATCGGGTCGAAACCGATCCGTCAGGCGCGGCGGCCAATTTGGCGTTTGCACCCTCGAGCTCTCGCGTGAGCGTTTCGACGCGTCGGCGCAGCGTCTCATGGTCGATCGCGGTCCACGCGGCGCCGGCCAATTGCGCCAAATGGGCCAAAATCGCGCGCTCGTCGCGATTGATGTCGGCGCCGGTAGCATGAGCGCCGTAGAGCGCGATCGCATAGCAATTGAAGCGGTCGGCGACGGGGACGGCCAGAACAGGGCGCGCCAGGCCGACGGGCAGACGGTTGCGTTCGGCAAAATCGCCGTTTACCGGGAAAAGCCGAGGCGAACCCGAAGGCCGCGCCATCGGATCCTCCGGCCGCAATGCTTCGACGTCTTGCTCGCGCCAATCGCCGGCAAAGGCGCTGCGGCGGAAGTCGACGCCGTCTTTGCGAAACAGGCAGGCCGAGGCGAGCTTTAGTTTCTTGCAGGCCTCGCTCGCGAGTTGCTCTTCGATCTGAGCGAAAGTCCGCGCCTGCAAGATCGCCTCGCCGAGATCGCGGCCCGCCGCGGCGACCGACCGGTTAAAAATCCGATCCGCGTGGTGCACGGCCAATTCGTGCAACTTCGAAATGACGAACAGTGCGCAGGTGGCGATCGCGAGCCACGCCCAGCCAGGAAGCGTGAAGCTCTCCTGGAACCCCTCGACCGCGTGCTCCAATTCTCTGTGCAGCAGCAATGTCGGCGCGCTGAGCAATAGGCCGAGAATCGTCACCCGCCGCAGCGGGATGGCGACGCTGACGACCAACGGACGCCGCACCGCCTCGAACACGAATAGGCAGAGAATTCCGTTGATCAGCCGCACCAGATCCCAGGCCTCGCTCGGCGGTGCGGAGGGGCCCAGCATGTCGACGAGGAGGCTGGTCTCCTGCGCGATATCGGCGAGGATGAGCGAGGGCAAGCCGATCAGACAGCCCCAGATCACCCATCGCAGGCGCTGAAAGTCGGACGGCGGCAGCTCGCCGCGCCGCGCCAGAAGAATGGCGAGAGCGCAGGCCGCGACCAGGAATCCGCTCAGGATTCCCGCCCGCGTCAATATTTCCGCGGGATAGCCGAAGACATTTGCATTGCCCAGGGCGAGCAGGATCGCAAGCCCGATTGCGATCGCCGGCAGGGCCTTTTCTAGCGGACGCCAGCGAGGCGCGCATGCATCCTGGGGAACCCGCAGAGCGAAAAGCAGAAAGCCGGCGAAGCCTGCGCCCTCGGCGAAAGCGCTGATCAGGTTCTGCGACAGCAGGGCGAGCGGCGAGGCCTGCAGCCAGGCGTAATATTGGTACGATTGGCCGGGATTGAACCAAATGACATAGAGGAAGAAACCCCATGTCATCGGCCCCGGCCGGGTCCAGACCAGCCAAGCGGCGGCGAGTATGACGAGCGTGGCGGCGATCTGATCGAATGGCAGAACCGCCACGACCCAGCCGTCGAACGGCCGCGCCTTCGCGACAAGCTCGATTTCACGAGCGGGCGCTTCCGGCGTCGCGGCGATCGCGAGTTCTGCGCGTCGATTCTCGCTGACGAGTTGCAGTCCGCCCAAGGTCGCCAGCGCGCTCGCGCAACGCAAAGTCTGAACCGGAATGCAGCGCATCTGCGCCAGGTCCAGACGATCGCCCCGGCGCAATCCCGCCTGCCACGCCGGGGAATCGGCCTCCGCGGCGAAAGGCCCCTGCACGTCGGTGACAAGGCCGTCGCCGTCGACGTTGAAGCCGAATGACCCGAGAGGATGCGCCAGGCGGTAGAGGTCGGGGACGACCATCGCGAGCGCCCAGATCGTCAGGACGACCAGCAATGTTCGACCCAGGGCGCGTCGCCAAATCGCCATGCTTGCAAAATCTCTGCTTTGCCGCGAGAGAACTCGACCCGGCGGCCATACTACCGGTCTTTTTGGATTTCCGCCAAATTTTCAGGGCCGGAGCGGGACTTCGGCCTCCGCTGCGCCGCCCCTTCCCTCATTGGCGATTCGCCCCCATATTCCCGCAATGCCCAAGCCAGGAAAACCTGCCTCGCGTCCTGCCCGCGCGAAAGCCTCCAAGCCCGACGTGCAGCCGTTGGGCGAATATCTCGCGGCGCTGCTCAATCCCGCGCTGATGGACAAGTCTCAGGGCTTTTCCGAGGCGCCGCAGGCCGCCTTCGTCGGGGAGGAGTCTGCGCATCCCCGAGGCATGAGCGGAGCGTCGGCGACGATCGATTCGCTCAAGACGCTGCTCGAACTCGGCGATCCCAATATCCGCGATCGGCCGCCTTGGACGCCGCATCGGCCCGAACGGCCAAGCAAGTCGGAGGGCGGGCGCAAGTTCAGGGTCGTCTCGGAATTCGAGCCCAAGGGCGACCAGCCCGAGGCGATCCGCCAGCTCGTCGATGGCGTCGAGCAACACGAGCGCGACCAGGTGCTGCTCGGCGTCACCGGCTCGGGCAAGACCTTCACGATGGCCAAGGTGATCGAGGCGGTCCAGCGCCCGGCCTTGATCCTTGCGCCCAACAAGACGCTCGCCGCGCAGCTCTACGGCGAGTTCAAGAGCTTCTTCCCGGACAACGCGGTCGAATACTTCGTCTCCTATTACGACTATTACCAGCCGGAGGCCTACGTCCCGCGCACCGACACCTATATCGAAAAGGAATCTTCGATCAACGAGCAGATCGACCGCATGCGCCACGCCGCGACGCGTGCGGTGCTAGAGCGCGACGACGTGATCATCGTCGCTTCGGTCTCCTGTATCTACGGCATCGGATCGGTCGAGACTTATACCGCGATGACGTTCTCCTTGCAGGTCGGCGACAAGATCGATCAGCGCCAGATCATCACTGATCTCGTGGCGCTGCAATACAAGCGCTCGCTCGGCGACTTCTCGCGCGGCGTGTTCCGTGTGCGCGGCGATACGATCGAACTTTTCCCCGCCCACTACGAAGACCGCGCCTGGCGGATCGGCCTGTTCGGCGATGAGATCGAATCGATCGTCGAATTCGATCCGCTGACGGGGCAAAAGACCCAGTCCCTCGAATTCGTGAAGGTCTACGCCAACAGCCATTATGTAACGCCGCGTCCGACGCTGCTGCAATCGACCAAGGCGATCAAGGAGGAGCTCAAACAGCGGCTCGATTTCCTCCACGCCCATGGCCGCCTGCTGGAGGCGCAAAGGCTCGAGCAGCGCACCTTGTTCGATCTCGAAATGCTGGAGGCGACCGGCTCCTGCGCCGGCATCGAGAACTATTCGCGCTATCTGACCGGCCGCCGGCCCGGCGAGCCGCCGCCGACCCTGTTCGAATATCTCCCGGACAATGCGATCGTGTTCACCGACGAGAGCCACGTCACGGTGCCGCAGATCGGCGCGATGTATAAAGGCGACTATCGGCGCAAGGCCACTCTGGCCGAATACGGATTCCGCCTGCCCTCCTGCATGGACAACCGCCCTCTGCGCTTCGAGGAATGGGAAGCGATGCGGCCGCAGACGGTCCATGTCTCCGCGACCCCAGGCAAATGGGAAATGGAGCGCACCGGAGGCGTATTCGTCGAACAGGTGATTCGCCCGACCGGCCTGATCGATCCCCCGGTCGAAGTGCGCTCGGCGCGCAGCCAGGTCGACGATCTCCTCGGCGAGGCCAAGCGCGTTGCGATGGCCGGCTATCGCGCGCTGGTGACGACGCTGACCAAGCGCATGGCCGAGGACCTCACCGAATATCTTCACGAGAATGGCGTGCGGGTGCGCTACATGCATTCCGACGTCGACACGATCGAGCGAATCGAGATCATCCGGGATCTGCGGCTCGGGGCTTTCGACGTGCTGGTCGGCATCAACTTGTTGCGCGAGGGACTCGACATTCCCGAATGTGCGCTGGTCGCGATCCTCGACGCCGACAAAGAGGGTTTTCTGCGCTCGGAAACCTCGCTCGTGCAGACGATCGGGCGCGCGGCGCGCAACGTCGACGGCAAGGTGATTCTCTACGCCGACCAGATCACGGGATCGATGAAGCGCGCCATGGACGAAACCACCCGTCGCCGCGCCAAGCAGGAGGCCTACAATACCGCCAACGGAATCACGCCCTCCACCATCAAGCGGGGCATTCAGGACATCCTGAATTCAGTGTACGAAGCCGACCACGTGACCGTCGACGTCGGGCTCGCCGCCGGCCGCGCGCCGATCGGCCACAATTTCCAGGCGACGATCGCAGACCTCGAGAAGCGCATGAAGGAAGCCGCCGGCAATCTCGAATTCGAGGAGGCTGCCCGGCTGCGCGACGAAATCAAGCGCCTGCAGGCGGTCGAACTCGCGGTCGGCGACGATCCGCTGGCGCGGCAGGCGGAGATTGAAGCGAGCGCCGGCGGCTATGCCGGAGAGCGGCCGTTCGGCCGCGCCGCCAACTTGCCGGCGAGCCGCGCGCGCAAGCCGACCGACGCGGACATGGGTCCGCACAACTGGGGCGGCGGCGAGGCGCGGCCGAGCGGCGGCGGAGCGAAGGGAAGGCGCAGGCGGTAGCGCGAACCCCTCCCACCCCCCCGTGACAGCGCGCGCGGCGTTGCGTATGAGCCGGCTCTCAGGAGGCTGCCCGGCGCATGATCATCGCGATCGACGGACCTGCGGCTTCGGGCAAGGGAACCCTGGCCCGGCGGCTGGCGGAGCATTACGGATTGCCGCATCTCGACACCGGGTTGCTCTACCGCGCGACCGCGGCGAGCCTGATCCAGGCCGATCGCGACCTGCACGACCGCGACGCCGCGGTCGCGGCCGCGCGTTCGCTGAGCCTGACCGAGTTCAAGGAGTCGAGCCTGCGCGGGCGGGAGATGGGCGAATCGGCGTCCATCGTCGCCGCGATGCCGGAGGTGCGCGCGGCGCTTGTGCAGATGCAGCGCAATTTCGCCTCGCGGGCGAGCGGGGCGGTGCTCGACGGGCGTGACATCGGCACGGTGATCTGCCCGAACGCCGACGTGAAGATTTTCGTCACCGCCAGCGCGGCGGCGCGCGCGCAGCGCCGCGCGCTGGAGCTCGCCAGGCGCGGCGAGAAGGTCGACTACGCCGCAGTATTGCAAGAAATTGTCAGGCGCGACGAGCGCGACGCCGGTCGCTCCGAGGCGCCCATGCGCGCTGCTCCCGACGCGATCCAACTCGACACGACGCATCTGAGCGTCGAGGGCGCGTTCGCCGCCGCGGTGAGGATCGTCGAGGGGGCCCGCGCCAGGGCGCATCTCTAGCGCGCGGCCCCCGACTCCGGTAGCCGGGGCGAGACCCAAGCTAAGCCCTCACGAAGCGAGGCGTTGCTCGCCTTGCGGGCCGGCCAGACGCGCGTGGGTTGCGCGGAGGCGGGCGATGGCTTCGTCGATCTCGCGGCGCTGGCGTTCGAGATGGTCGATCTGGGTGACGATCTGCTGGGGTTGCAACTTCTGCTCGAAGTCGTCGCTGCAGTCCTGCGCCCCAATCAACTCGCTGATTTCGGTCAACGTGAAGCCGAGCTGCTTCCCCTTGAGGATCATCTGCAACCGAAGGCGGTCGCCGGGTCCGTAGAGCCGCGTGTTGCCCTCGCGCCGGGGACGAAGCAGCTTGCGGTCCTCGTAGAAACGCAGCGTCCGCAGGCTGACCCCGAATTCGCTGGCCATTTCACCAATCGTCAATTCGGACGCCGAATTCGTCAATTGGCGAATCGGAAATCGACAGAGCGTTATGCGCATTCCCTAAGGTCGCAGTCGCCGTCATCACAATTCCCCTGTTCAGTTCGCGGAAGCGCTAGATTCCCCCGCGATGATTCCCCCGGTCCGCAAGACGTTAACGCATTTCCCAACGGAATGCAACCTATACGGGTATTTTCGCATTAATGCAACTCTTTTCCCTGTCTAAAAACGGAATTGCCCCATTTTGGGGCGCTCTTAACGAATTGTTCACTATGAACATCGAAATATCGGTAAGTGTCGCCCCAAGAGCCGAAGGCGCGACGCGTGGGCAACTCGGCGACGGTCTGCAAAAATGAGAAGAGCCGCGGCTTGGAGCGTGAGGGGCGTCGAGCGCGAGACCCAAGACATTGCCGAAGAGGCCGCCCGAAGAGCCGGGATGAGTTTGGCCGACTGGCTTGACCAGGTCGTCGCAGAACAGGCTGCCGAGCAAGGGGTTTCGCTCGACGACTGGAGCGAGGAGGATCGGCTCGATGCGATTGGCGGGCGCCTATCGCAATTGTCGCGTCGGTCGCCGCACCCGCGCGATCGGTTTGAAGGGCCCGATCGGCAGCCGATTCGCAATTTTCCGACGCCGCGTCGCTACTCCCGCGCGTCACTGGGCCGGGAGACCTGGAACGACGCGGATTCCCATAACGAAGAGCGTCGCGCGCAAGACCGGCTTGAAGCCGCGCTCGCGAAAGTGGAGGCCCGGGCCTCCCGCAGCGAGGAGCGCACGGCCAAAGCTCTCGAATCCGTTGCGAGCTGGATCGAGCGCGACGCGTCCGAACGCGCTGAGGAAAGCGCGAAACTGGCGAAAGTCGCCGAGAAATTGAGCGCGTTGCAGGAAGCTCCGCAACGCCTTCCCGAGCCGGTCGGGGCGCGCTCGAATTCGCCGCAATCCGCGCCGTCCGAACGCTCGGCTGCCTGTCGCGAGGCCGCCCCGATAGAATCGCGCGCCGAAGAGATCGACGTTCGCCTCAACGAACTGGCCAAACGCGTGGAGGCCAGGACCCTGCCGACGGCGCCCCCTCGCGCGCCCTTGAACCGCCCCCGATTGGACCTGCGCGAATCGCTGGCGCAGATCGCGCGACGACAAAACGCGCTTGATTCGCGCTCGGCCGTAGAGTCTTCGGCGAGCGACAAACCTTCGAAATCCGCCGCCGCCAGCGCCGCCCCCGCAAACCCGGGCGCCGCGCTCGATGCGCTGCGCGCCGAAATACTCGCCCTGAATTCGCGGCTTGATCGGATGCGCGCCGATTCGCGCGTCGAATCGAACGAGCGGCGTTTGAGTTCCGCCGACGCGGAGGCCGTGCGGGCCGAACTCGCTGCGGTGTCGCGCAGTCTCGCCAATCTCGCGCCGCACAACGGCGGCGTGGCGCTCGCGCCCGTCGAGGCCAAACTTCGCGAGGTCATCGAGGCCTTGCGCAAACACGATCCGCAGGCGGCGGTCGGAGCGCTAGAGCGCGAACTGCACTCGCTGAGCGGCAAGATCGATTCGCTGAACTCCGCGGTCGTCAAGCCTCAGGCGCTGGGCGAAATCCTCAGCCAGACCCAGGAGATCCGCCGCCTTCTGGGCGCCGCCGCCGCGCAATCGGTTCCGGTCGAGCGTCTGGAAAAGCAGATCGGCCATCTCGCCGATTGCGTCGAACGTCTCGCCGACAGCCCAGCGCCCCGCGCCGAAATCGAGCGCATGTTGAGCCTGCTCGCCGACACGCGCGCGCAGATCGAACGGGCGACGTCGCCGGCGGCGCTGAATTCTATCGAGCGGCGGGTCGAACAGCTCGCAGGACAGATCGACGAGGCGCTGAGCCGGCCACAACCTACGCCGAAGCTCGACGCCCGACCGATAGAGGAGCTGACACGGCGCATCGATGCGGCGATGAGCCGGCCACAGCCGGCTCCGCAGCTCGACGTTAAGCCGATCGAGGACCTGACGCGACGGATCGACGAAGCGCTGAGCCGTCCCCAGCCGGAGCCCAAATTCGACTCCAAGCCGATCGAGGATCTCGCGCGGCGCATCGACAGCGTGCGGGTCGCGTTGGAAAGGCAGGGCGATTCGAGTCCTCAGACCGCCAAGCTCGAAGCCGCGCTCGCCGACATCAGCGCGAAGCTGGACCGAATTTCCGCGGCGGGCCCGAACTCGCAGGAATTGAACTCGACTCTGCAAACTCTGACGGCTCGGCTGGAAGACGCCTTTCGCAAGCCGAGCGCCTCGCCCGCGCTCGACGCGCGGCCTGTCGAAGAGCTCGCGCGGCGCATCGAAGGCGTGCGCGCGACGATGGAGCGTCAGGCCGACCTGCGCCCCGACATCGCAAAGCTTGAATCTGCGCTCGGCGAACTCAGCGCGAAGATCGACAGGCAGGTTCCCGCCAGCGAGGAGTCGCGCGCACTGACCGATGTGGTCCGAACTCTTGCGGACCGAATCGACCAGAGCGCCAACCCCGTCGTCGACGCCAAACAACTCGAGCAATTGATCAGCCACCTCGGCGCGCGGCCAGTCGTAGTCGACACGACGCCTATCGAGCGCCTGATCGGTCGGCTCGAAGGCAAGCTTGACGCCGTCGAGGCCCGCCCGCTCGAATTCGACGCGACGCCGATTCAGGCCATGCTGCGCGAAATCGGCGACAAGATCGCGGTGCAGGCGTCGAGCGCTTTCGACGCCGCCTCGATCGAGAGCCTGATGGGCCGTCTCGAGGCCAAGATTGACGCGCTCGAAGCTCGCCCCCTCGAATTCGATGCAGCGCCGCTTCAGGCGATGCTGCGGGAAGTCGGCGAGAAGATCTCGGCGCAGGCTTCGAGCGGCGTCGATGCGGCTCCGATCGAAAGTCTTATGCGACGTCTCGAGGCCAAGCTCGATGCGGCGGAGGCTCGCCCCTTCGAATTCGATGCGGCGCCGCTTCAGGCCATGCTGCGGGAAATCGGCGAAAAGATATCCGCCCAGGCATCGAGCGGCATCGACGCGGCCTCGGTCGAGAGCCTGATCGGACGTCTCGAAGCCAAGCTTGACGCTGTCGAAGCGCGCCCGCTTGAATTCGATGCGACGCCGATCCAGCGCATGTTGCAGGAGCTCGGCGACAAACTCGCCACGAACGTGACGTCGGGGGGCGCCTCGACCTCGCTGGAGGACCAACTGAGTCGCCTGGACGCCAAACTCGATGCGCTAGAGGCGCGCCCGGTGGAAATCGACACGACGCGGATCCAGCGCATGCTGGACGACTTGAGCGACCGGGTCGCCGCGAGCGCGTCGGGCGGCGCCGCTTCGGCCTCGTTCGAGGATCTGCTGCATCGGGTCGACGCCAAGCTCGACGCAGTCCAGTCGAGGCCTGTCGAAATCGACACGACGCCAATCCAGCGGATGCTCGCCGAACTCAACGAAAAAGTCTCGACGAGCGCGCCGCCGACCGTCGACGCGTCGTCGTTCGAAGACCTGCTGCATCGGCTGGACGCCAAGCTCGACGCGGTCGACACGCGCCCAATCGAACTCGCCATTCTCGACGTTCGCGACCGACTGGAATCGTTGGAAACGCCGACGTTCGACGCCAAACCGATCGAGCAGACCGCCGAACTGATCGCCCAGCGGATCGAAGCGCGCGGCGGCCTCAACATGGACGCCGAAGCGCTGATCAACCAGATAACGGAGATCCACGAGCGGCTGGATTCCTTGAACGCCGCTTCGGCTTCGAACGCCGCGCTGGAACGGGCGGTTGGCCAGCTCGCTTCCGAACTCGACTCGACGCGCGAATTGATCAAGTCCGCGTCATTGCCCTCGCCCATTTCCAGCAGCCTCGTCAATGAAATCGCCGGGCTGAAGAGCGAACAGACGAATTCGGAGCGTCGCATGGCGGCGCGGCTGGCGAGCGTTCACGATATCGTGGAGAGGCTCGCCGAAAGGCTGCAGGAGATCGAAGAGGGCGGCTCGCAAGGGGACCCCGCGCCGGAGACGCCGGCAAAGCCGAGCCTCGCCGCCGGCGCCGCGAATCTCGATTTGCGCGAAATCCCCGACCGCGCCGGGGCCTCGGCCAAGGTCGGGGCGCTCGCCTCGTCCGCAGCGGGCTTTGGCGTGACCATCGCCGACGGCGCGGAAGCGTCGGACTTCTTCCTGGAGCCAGGCGCCGCCGCTCCGGGGTCCAAGCGCGGCGCCGAGGACAATGTCCCGCAAGGCGCCAAGGCTTCCGACATCCAGGCCCATATCGCCGCCGCCCGCAGAGCCGCGGTGGTCGAGATGGCGGCTCAGCGTGAACGTCGCGCCGGCTCGCCGCCCGAGACGGGGTCGCGGTTCGCCCAAGGGATGGCCGCGCTTAAGCAGGCGCAGACGCTCGTCGCCGGGAAGCGGGTGCCGTTCCTGATCGGCGGGGCGGTGCTCGTGCTTGCGGCGGCGGCGGCCGTCTTCGAACTGCGCGGCGGCCGCACGCCGGGCGTACAGAAGTCCGAACTCCCTGCAGCGGTCGAGAGCCCCGCGTCGCCTGCGAAAGTCGGGGCCAATGACGAATCGGTCAAACAGAGCGCTCGGGTCGACTACAGCCCGACCGGAGCGATCGGCCCGTCGGGCGCTCCAACCTCGTCCTCCACTCAGCCGCCCGTCGCAGGCAATACATCGGGGCAGGCGGCCCGCCCGACGCCGGCGGACCTGATGGCGGGTCTTCCGGACACGCTGCCGCAGCCCTTGCGCGACGCGGCCGCGGCGGGCGATCCGGGCGCGCAGACGGAAGTCGGGCTGCGCTGGCTCGAAGGCCGCACGCTGGCGCGCGATCCCAAGATCGCCGCGCGTTGGCTCGAACTCGCCGCCGTGCAGGGCGCGCCAGTCGCCGAATATCGACTCGCGGCGCTTTACGAGAAGGGCATCGGCGTCGGTCGCGATCCGCAGCTCGCTCGCTCCTGGTATCTCAAAGCGGCTAACGCCGGCAATGCCCGCGCGATGCACAACCTGGCCGTGCTCGACGCCGAGGACGCCGGCTCGGGCAAGCCCGACTATGCCGAAGCCGCCTCCTGGTTCCGCCGCGCCGGCCAGTTCGGGGTGCGCGACAGCCAATACAATCTCGGGGTTCTCTACGGCCGCGGTCTCGGGGTTCCCCAGGATTTCGGGCAGTCGTGGCTTTGGTTCTCGCTCGCCGCGCAGCAGGGCGACGCCGACGCCGGCAAGAAGCGGGACGAGGTCGGCGCGAAGCTCGATGCGAACGGACTCGCCGCCGCCTCCAAGGCGCTGGCGGAATTCAAGCTGCAGACGCCTTCGCCCGAAGCGAACGACGCGCCGGCGCCGGCCGGCGGTTGGGACGGCAAGTCGGGCGCGCCGCAGGCGGCTCGCCCCTCGCCCTCCCCGACCCCCGGCGCGCATGGCTGAGAGGGCTCGGCAGGGATTTCCGATTCCGGAGTCCGCCCGTATGGACTAGTTTCTTGTGCGTCGCGTTGGAAAGGAATTGATGGGGCTGAGATGGGGGTCGGATTACGCCTGAGGTTGATCGGCACCAGCGACCTGCACGCCAACATATACCCCTACGACTACTACCGCGACCGTCCGGACGAGACGGTCGGACTTTCCAAGACCGCGACGCTGATCGCCGCGGCGCAGGCGGAGGCCGCCAATGCGCTGCTGCTCGACAACGGCGATTTCATCCAAGGCACGCCGCTCGGCGACTATTTCGCGCAAACGATGCGGGACCAACCGGGCGCGCTTCATCCAATGATTTCGGTGATGAACGCGCTCGGATACGACGCCGGCGCGCTGGGCAACCATGAGTTCAACTACGGGCTCGACGTGCTCGAGGCGACCCTGGCCGGCGCGAAGTTCCCGGTGTTGAGCTGCAACATTTTCAAGCCGGACGGCGGGTTCTACTTCGAGCCCTTCACCGTGCTGGAACGCGAGATGCTCGATGAAGCGGGCGCGCGCAGAAAAATCCGCGTCGGCGTCATCGGCTTCACGACGCCGCAGATCGTGCAGTGGGACCAGAGCCACCTGGTCGGGCGGGCCACGACGATCGGCATCGTCGAAGCGGCGACGCTCTATCTGCCCAGGTTGCGGGCCCTTGGCGTCGATCTCGTTGTGGCGCTGTGTCACTCCGGGATGTCGAAACGCCCGCCCGCGCCGGGAGACGAAAACGCGGCGCTCGCCTTGGCCGGCGTCGGCGGCATCGACGCGATCGTGATCGGCCATCAGCATCTCCTGCTGCCGGGCCTCGACTTCGTCGGCTTTCCCGGCGTCGACGCCGATCGCGGCGCATTGAACGGCGTGCCCGCCTTCATGCCGGGATTTTGGGGCAGCCATCTCGGGCTCGTCGATCTCCGGCTGGTCGAAGCCCAGGCGGGGTGGCGGATTGACAGCGCGACTGTCGCGCTGCGGCCGATCTATGAGCGCGACGGCGACGCGATCAAGGCCAAGGTCGAAGCCGATCCGACCGTGTTGAGCGCTGCGCGGGCCGCCCATGAGGCGACGCTGACCTATGTGCGCGCGCCTGTGGGCGACATCGCCTCGCCGATGAATTCCTATTTCGCGCTTGTCGCGGACGATCCTTCCGTGCAGATCGTCAACGCCGCGCAAAGCTGGTACGTCAAGCGCCTTGCGGCGACCGTGCCGGCGCTGGCGGGCCTGCCGATCTTGTCCGCCTCGGCGCCGTTCAAATGCGGCGGACGCGGCGGTCCTGATTACTACACCGACGTGCCTGCCGGGCCGGTCGCGATCAAACATGTCGCCGACCTCTACGTCTATCCCAACGGCCTGCGGGTGGTCAGGGTGAACGGGGAGATCTTGCGCGAATGGCTGGAGCGCTCGGCGAGCCTCTATCGCCGCATCGACCCACAATCTCGGGACCCGCAACCGCTCGTCGACAATGCCTTCGCTTCCTATAATTTCGACGTCATCGACGGCGTTACTTATGCGATCGACGTAACTCAACCGGCGCGGTACGACAACGACGGCGAGGTCGTCGCGAGCGCTGCCCATCGGATCGTCGATCTGCGTTTCGATGGCAAGCCGATCGAGCCGGCCCAGGAATTCCTGGTCGTGACCAATTCCTATCGCGCGAGCGGGGGCGGCAATTTCCCCGGTTGCGACGGGAACACGATCGTCTTCGAAGCTCCCGATTCCAATCGCGACGCGCTGGTGCGCTACATCGTCGAGACCGGCCACGTCGATCCGCGCTCGGACGACAATTGGCGCTTTGCGCCCTGGCCCGATGAAGCGATCGTCACATTCGAGACCTCGCCCGCCGCCGCCAATGTCCCACCGCCCGCGCGCCTGTCGATCACGTCGCTCGGTCCGGCGCCTGGCGGGTTCGTGGCGTACAGGATCAAGCCGAACGCTTAGCTCCGGAAGCGCCACGCGCGCCTTCACGCGCGTTCGATGCGCCCGGCATAGCAGCCGCGCTTGGCATAGTGGGCGTGGATATAGGCTGCGTCGGGAGTCGCGAGCAGGCGCTCGATTAGACCTTCGACTTGGCGCCCCTCCACTATGTCGGCGTCGATCATCATGCCGGCCGCGTCGAATACGCGCAATGAGAGGAGTCGCGGGCGCAGGACCCCGGGGACCTCGCCGACGCGATCGTATGTCTCCTCGGCGCCCTCAATAACGAAAATGGCATGGGTCGCGCGATACGGCGTGTCGGCGGGCTGGGACACATGATTGAGCAGCAACACGCTCTCGCCGATCTCGGCGTCGCGCATGCCGACGCGATCGGGAAAACCCGGGCGCTTGTCCGCGACGAAGCGCCGCGCGCCCGCTGCGGCCAAGGCCTCGTCGTCGAGCCCATAGAGATGGCGGAACGGTTCAGGCGAAAGTCCGAGGATGCGAAAATTCATGGCCGTGTCTCCGGTCGGGCGCTGAGCAAAATCTCATGCGCCCGCGGACCCGACCACCCGATTGCGACGGCGGCGACCGGCGGTTTGGAACGGCCAAATCAAAAAGCCGGCCCTAGGGCCGGCTCTTGAACTTCCCAAGAGGGAACTGCGAGGCTTACGCCTCGACCGCGGCTTTCGATTTGAGAACCTGGCGGCCCTTGTACATCCCGGTCTTCAGGTCGATGTGGTGGGGACGACGAAGTTCGCCCGAGTCCTTGTCCTCGACATAGGTCGGGGCCTTGAGGGCGTCGGCGGAACGGCGCATGCCGCGGCGCGAGGGGGAGGTTTTGCGTCTCGGAACAGCCATCGTGAACTCCAGCAAAATACGCCGGTCGTGCGGCGGAGCCGAACCGGTCGGGAAAGGGAAGGCGGGCTCTTACACGCAAATTCCCTTGGACGCCAGCCCCTAAAACGCGGCGTGGCGCCGCGACGGATTGTCTTGACCCTTGGCGCTGCGCGCGCCTATGGCAGTCGCGCCAGTCGGCCGGACGACCGTCGCCGCGAGGCGGAGGAAAGTCCGGGCTCCATACGGATACGGCGCCGGATAACGTCCGGCGGGGGCGACCCCAGGGAAAGCGCCACAGAAAGCAAACCGCCGATTCTGCCTTTTCCTTAGCCGGAAAGGGACAGGAGGCAAGGGTGAAAGGGTGCGGTAAGAGCGCACCGCGCGGGCGGCAACGTCAGCGGCATGGCAAGCCCCGCCGGGAGCAAAACCGAATAGGAGCGATGCGCGCCGCCGCGAGGCGTCGCGGGGCCTGTCCGTCGGCCTTGTCGCTCGGGTTGGTTGCTAGAGGCGCCCGGCAACGGGCGTCCCAGAGGAATGGTCGTCACGTCGGGGGCGCAAGCTCCCGGCCATACAGAACCCGGCTTACAGGCCGGCTGGCGTTTTCGATTCGAGGGGCGGCCTCCGGGGGCCGCCCCGCCCGAAAGGGCGCAAGGGCAATGCGATCCGCAAAATGAGTCTCCCGATCAGGCATCGGACCGAAGCGCTTCCAGCGATCGACGGCCTGCTGGCGCCCCATCGCGGGGCGCTGGGCGCCGACTACGACGGCTATCGCAACCATGGCCAACGCATGGCGCTGTTCGCGCTCGCGCTGCTCGGCGAGGGCTGGGAGGACAAGGTCGCGATCGCCGCCGCGTTCCACGATCTCGGGATCTGGACCGCGAAGACCTGGGACTATCTCGATCCGTCCCAGGCGCTCGCCCGCGCGCATCTGGCCAAGATCGGCCGCGGCGAGTGGAGCGACGAGATCGTCGGCGCAATCGAAACCCATCACAAGATCACAGCTTGCGAGCCGAGCGGCTCGCCGCTGCCCGAGGCCTTTCGCCGCGCCGACGCGATCGATCTGTCTCTAGGCCTCGTCGCTTTCGGCCTCGAACGGAACTTTCTTCGCGACGTGCGCCGGATTTTTCCCAATGCGGGGTTTCATCGCCGGCTCGTGCTGCTGACCGGGCGCGCCCTGGCGACGACGCCGTGGCGTCCGTTGCCGATGATGAGGCTCTGAATCGCTTTTCATACGGGCCTGTCAGGCGTAAGGGTGGGCCCCGCGGCCCAGCGCCGCTCCCTTGACGAGAGGATGCCCCAGGCGATGCTGCGCGCTCGAGACGTTCTTCCCGCCGGCGGCTGGCGCGGCGAGCCCTGCGACAGCGTCGTGCTAGATTTCGATGAGCGACATCGTCGGCGCGTCTCCATGACGGGCGTGCGCGGCCTCGCCTTCCTGCTCGAACTCGAGGAGGCGGTCTTGCTTCGCGCGGGCGATGGACTGAAACTTGAGGACGGGCGCATCGTCGAGGTCGTCGCGGCGCCCGAGCCGCTTGCGGAAATCCGCGCGGCCGACGCCGCCGCCCTGACCCGCGTCGCATGGCATCTCGGCAATCGCCATCTGCCGACCGAATTGATGCGCAAGAGCCTGCGAATACGGCGCGACGTCGTCATCGAGGAGATGGTCAAAGGCCTCGGCGCTCAAATCGTCGCGATCGAGGCGCCTTTCAATCCCGAAGGCGGCGCCTACGTCCGCGGCCCCGCGTCGTCGCATGGTCACGATCATCGCGATCACGACCGCGAGCATCATGCGCATGGCCAGGGCCACGATCACGGCCATGGGCATCACGACAATCACGGTCACGGGGCGCATCCGGCGCCCCATGTCCACGGCCCGGGCTGCGGACATGAAGATGAACATGCGCATGAACACGGCCACGGGCACGAGCACGAGCACGTTCATGACCACGGACGCGGGCATGGCCATCGACACGGCTGACGCAATCGCGCGCGAGCTGCCGTTGTTCGTCTGGCTTTCTCCGGCCTTTCCCGTCGGCGCTTTCGCCTATTCGCACGGGTTGGAATGGGCGGTGGAGGCCGGCGACGTCGCCGACGTCGACACGCTGATCGCCTGGCTCGAGGACCTCTGCGACTTTGGCGCTCCGCGCGTCGACGCTTTGCTGTTCGCTAAGTCGCATCGGGCCGTCGGCGCCGGCGATTGGACCGGGCTAATCGAAGTCAACGAACTCGCCGTCGCGCTGGCCGGCTCGACGGAACGGCGACTCGAGACCTGCGCGCAGGGCGGCGCTTTCGTCGTCGCGGCCCGCGCGGCTTGGGACTGCCGGGCGCTGGCGTATCTGCCCGATCCCGCCGAGGCCAGCGTCGCCTATCCCGTCGCCGTCGCCGCTACGGCTGCAGGGCATGGATTCCGTCTGCAATCGGCGCTGCCGGCCTTTCTCGTCTCGCTCTTCGCCAATCTTGTTTCGGCTTCGGTCAGGCTCAGCGCGATCGGCCAGAGCGACGGCCAGCGCGCTCTCGCTGCGCTGACGCCGCGCGTGATCGCATTGGCCAAGCGATGCGAAATGGCCGGATTCGAGAGTCTCGGCGGCTGTGCTTTCCGGTCCGATCTCGCCGCCCTTAAGCATGAGACCCAATATTCGAGGTTGTTTCGATCATGAATCCTTCCAAGCAACCGCTGCGCGTGGGAATCGGCGGCCCGGTCGGGTCGGGCAAGACGGCGCTGATGGAGCAATTGTGCAAGACGTTGCGAGCGCGCTTCGACATCGCGGCGATCACCAACGACATCTACACCAAGGAGGACGCTCGTATCCTCGTCGAGGCCGGCGCGCTCGAGCCCGAGCGGATTCTCGGGGTCGAGACCGGCGGCTGTCCGCACACGGCGATCCGCGAGGACGCATCGATAAATCTGGCCGCCGTCGACGAGATGCGCAAGCGCTTCCGCGACCTCGATCTCATCCTGATCGAATCGGGCGGGGACAATCTGGCGGCGACTTTCTCGCCGGAACTCGCCGACATCACGATTTACGTCATCGACGTGTCCGGCGGCGAGAAAATCCCGCGCAAGGGCGGGCCCGGAGTCACGCGCTCCGATCTGCTGGTGATCAATAAGATCGATCTGGCGCCCTATGTCGGAGCTTCGCTGGAGGTGATGGCGAGCGACGCGGCCCGCATGCGCAAGGCGCGGCCTTTCGTGATGGCCAACATGAAAACCGGCCAGGGCGTCGATGAGGTGATCAGGTTTATCCGCGACAAGGGTGGCCTGGGGGCTTGAAGTCATAGTTTGTAAATAACGAATAATTTTGGGCATTGAATTTTGTCACGCTTGAGCGTCGTTCAAGTCACTGAGGTCGCCGCATTTGCCGGGGCGAGCTTCCAGAGCTTACATCACATTTAAGATATGTGATAATGATCGCAGTATTATCAGATTAATTTCGTTATTAAAACATTGGCAACTTCTGTTATTATCCATATTTATTGCGGTATTGAATTAGATTAGACACTATGATATTGGTAAACATCTCGATTCGAAATCAATCCAAGTTTGCTTTTTTGCAATGACCCGCTTGCAATATTGCGCGAATCAGTATGTTATAAAAGAAACACATAATTTTACCTAGTCACGCCAATCGTTTCCGAGTGTCACGCGGCGTTGTCACTATTTACCGTTGCGTACACGTGATATTGGAAACTTATGGATAAGCGTGAGGTTCTCGTGCCATGTTGTGGACAAGGACTGTTGTCCATAGACGGCCAGATCAGTTCGCTCTGCTGCGGGCGTCGCTACGCGATAAAGAGGAGATTTGTCCGGCCTGCGGGTGGAAAAACGCGGGATGGGCGGATCACTAGGATTTTAACGACGAATCCGGTGGTTTGTTAAGCAGTTCGCCGAATTCGCCATGCGGTTGAGCTCAATGCGGCGGAAGCGCGAAAATATCACACATCCATTTAGAATTTAGCAGCAAAAAAACAGAAAGTTTAACGCAATAGCTTGGATGTTTAGACAGGGCGAGCCATGGGCGCGAACAAAACCAGCGGGGGCGGAGGGGCCTTTTGGCGGCTAAAATTATTGGGTCGGCCGGAACTGCGGTTCGGCGGCCGTGATACGATCGACCTGCCGAAGAAGGCCTTTGCCATAGCGGCGCGATTGATACTCGACCGCAATGATTTCCAATGTCCGCGCACTGAACTGGGCTATTTTCTCTGGCCGGACTCGGATTCTTCCCATCAACAGGCTGGATTGCGGACGCTGCTGAAGCGGGTTCGCCAAGCCATGGGATCCCGTCCAGCCCCGCCTTTCCGGATCGATGACGGTTCGGTCGCGCTCGACTTGAGCGTCGTCGACTGCGATCTCGTCGATGTCCTCAAACGGTTGAAGCGCGCCTCGGCCAGCGATGTCGTTGAAACGTTGTCCCTGCTGCGCGACGATCTGCTCGACGGGTTCGAAGGCGCATGCGAACAGAGCCAGGAATGGCTCGAGCGTCAACGCGACGGGCTTCGTCAGGCCTTTGCGAAGGCGGCCACCAATGTCATCGACCGCGGCGACCTCGATGCGCAACCCAGAATCCGAGAGGCCCTGGCGCTGAGAATTCTGCACAATGCGCCGATCGATCCGACGGCGCATCGCGCGCTGCTCAAGTTGCAGGGGCTCCGCGGGGGTTCGAAGGCCAGCCGATCCGTTCGCGACTTCGCTGAAATCCTGGAAAAGCCCGGCTTCGACGACTTTCCCGCGCCGGCCCGCGAGGCCGCGGTTTCTCTGGGCGGCGAAGGCGAGGAAAATACGGCGATCGCGACGCCGAAACCAGACGAAGCGAGCGCCTCGCCGAGGGTCGTCAATTCCGTCGCCGCGGAAATGCCCGAACTGGTGGTCTACGCCGCGCCCGGCTTCGAGGAGGATGCCGCGCGCGGCGTCCGGGCCGCATTTACCGAGGACTTATTGGCGCAATTGTGGAAGGCGGGCCTGCCGCGGGTTGTCTGCGTTTCGGGCGAAGCGCGAGGGGCCGCGATCGCCCCGGCCAATAGCTCGAATCGATACAACCTGAACCTCCTGTTCCGCGGGCCCGAACCCGTGCGCGCTTCTTTGCGTCTATCGACCGTGGCGGGCTCCGACATTCTCTGGGCGGATACTGTCGATCTCATTGCCGAGCGCCATGACAACGTCGTCGCGCGAGTTGGCGACCTCATCCAACGCAAGATCGATGAGCACCAGATCGCGACCTCGGAAGGTCGGACGGACCAGGAACGCTCGAAGTATATCCTGGTCGCCATGGCCGAGCGGGAGGCGGCGCGCACCGATCCGGCCGCCCTACGACGCGCGCGGCGGTTGCTGGCGATCGCGATGCAAGACGGCTGGAGGTCGCCCCGGGCCCTCGCCGCTTTGAGCCGCAGCTACCGGATGGAATGGTTCCTAACTCTGGGGCGGGATCCGACGCTGCTTCCGAACGCCCAGCGCGCCGCACGGGCGCTGTTGGACCTGGCGCCGGAATCCGCGCTCGCCTATCGCGAACTTGCGGGGACCTCTCAGTTCATGGGCGACCACGACACGGCCTTAGAGCATATCGCACGCGCGCGCGAAATCGCGCCTTACGATTCTCGCGTGTCAGGCGAATATGCCTCCGTACTGATCCACGATGGCCAAACCCAGGCGGGCGTCGAGTTCATCAAAGCCGGCCCGGCCGGCCGAGGAGCCATGGACGGCTTCTTCCATTGGGCGACGGCGATCGGGCATCTTCTCCGTGGCGAGTATCGCGCCTCGATTTCGGAGATTTCTCGAATGCCGGAGCCGGCGACGGCTTTCAGGTTGCAGATGGCCAATCTTGCAATGTTGGGGGAAAAGGACCAAACGGCCGAGTTAAGAGCAAGATTTTTAAAAGAAAATCCCAACTTCTTGACTAATGATTGGCTTCCGAAATCGCCCCTGAGGCTGTACAAGGATCGGAACCACATTCGAGAAGCGTTGCGGGTGGCAGGCCTGTAGCGCGCAATGCGACCGTGTGTTCCGATCTGCTAGGAACTGAGGCCGGGACTTTTTTGTTCTTGCCTGAGAGCGCTCCGCTTCGAAGCCATTTGGAGCGCAGAGGCGTGCAGGTCCAAGCGGGGCGGGCGCCGGCGAGGTCCGAGCGAGCCTTCGGCGCCCGGCTGTCTGGCGCCTGCAAGCCGGTCTTGAAATCCTAGATCGGAGAGGTTTGATTTTATTCGAGATGCGATAAGGAGCTGTGTTCCACATGCCCGACTGGTTCGTCTCCCGTTCGAAGCTGGGTCGCGGCCTCCCTATCGCTGTATGGCGACCGGCTGATCCCCCAGCATAACGGTCGCCGATCGAACCGACCCCTCGGAACCCGGCATTGCGCGCCGGGTCCGAGGGACCGGACGAGGCTCGGCGGGACCCACCAATTGCCGGGCGGTCCCGCCGAGTTTGGTTTTGAGGCGGTACGCTCGCGACCTCCGCCTCGACGATCAGAACATTGAAGCTGCAAGCCCTTTGTCGCCATCCTTCTGGTCGCGGCGTCGGTCTATCAATCGCATCTCAAATGCATTCCCGACGATCAAAATCCGCTTTGCCGGCCGGGTCGAAATTCAAATAGCGTCCTCGATCTATACCGCCCCATTATTAACACGACGCATTATTGTAGCAAATCATATTGATTCAAACAGGATTATTAAATTACATACTTTCGCTATACAATTATCTGGCCGCGCGACCGCCGAATTTGCGTCTCTGGCGGCCGCGGAACAAGCGGGCGCGTCTCTCGCATGCGTGACCGTAAATTGCAACGACTACGAGGTATGGATCGCCGCCCAGGTCAAACAGGCGATTGATCGATTTCGCAGTTCCGTGGGTCTGAAGCCCGACGGCCGTTACGCGCGGCGAAGTCAGCGAACCTTTGCCTCAGCTCCGACGTCCTTTGACCGTGAGCCGCTGCTCCTCGATAGGCCCGCACCCTTTCGAGCAGCTCCGGAAACACGGGCGGCCGCATGGGCCTCTGACGCCATACGGCCACGTTGGGCGCCGGTGGAAAAAGAGCCGTTCCCATACCTGACATTTGGCGCCGTCGCGGGCCGCTCCGAGCGGGTAAGAAACGCTAATAGGGTCTTGCTTGAGGCGGTCGTCTCTTTGCCCGTCGCTGCCGTCATGACAATCGGACCGATCATGCCGAGGGACGCGCTCGACGTCGCTCCCCCGAGCGTCACCGTCGAAACATCTGCGCCTCAAGCGGAGGCCATGCCTTACGTGAGCGCCGCTGTTTGTCACGGTGGTTTGGGAACCCTGGTGAGCATACCCGCCGCCAGGCGACCGGTTGTAGTCGTCCCGCTGTTTGCTGACCAACCATACAATGCCCGGTCTGCGGAGGCGCCGGGCGCAGGTTTCGCCGTTTTTGAGCACGATGCGCACGCGATAGCGGAAGCGATGCGCAACCTTCTAGCGAGCGAACAAATTGAGTCAGCCGCGCGTGGGATCGCGGCCGGGCGCCGCGTCTATGCGTTCCATGAACGACGCGGTTAGGGAGATGATTTCGCTCGCCGGCTGATGACGAAATCGCGCAGATCGGGCTCGCCGCCCGAACGGCTTCGTCGCCGCCGAATCCGACTTCACAACTCGAGAACGTCCTTCGACGCGACGGTCGAATTGGGATTGAGGCGATAGACGATCGGCACGCCGGTTGCGAGTTCCATCGAGGGGATTGTCTTCGGCGTCAGCCGGTCGAGCACCATGACGAGCGCGCGCAGGCTATTGCCGTGCGCAGCCACCAGCACGCGTTCGCCTCGCAGCGCGGCGGGAAGGATGTTCTGGCAATAGTAGGGCAGGGCGCGCGCGACCGTGTCCTTCAGGCTTTCGCCGCCCGGCGGGGGCACGTCATAGCTGCGACGCCACAGATGGACCTGCTCCTCGCCCCAGCGCTTGCGCGCGTCGTCCTTGTTCAGGCCGCTCAGGTCGCCGTAGTCGCGCTCGTTGAGCGCCTGGTCGCGCAGGACCGGCAATCCGGTCTGGCCGAGTTCGGCGAGCGCGAGGTCGAGCGTATGCTGGGCGCGCGTCAGCGCCGAAGTAAAGCAGAGATCAAAAGCCAGACCACGCGCCTTCAAGCGCCGCCCCGCCGTTTTGGCCTCCTCGACGCCGAGCGGCGTCAGATCAGGGTCCTTCCAGCCGGTGAACAGATTCTTCAGGTTCCATTCGCTCTGGCCGTGACGCAGCAGGACGAGCAGGGGAGCGGCGGTCGTCATTCCGGGGATCCATCGCAAGGGCTGGCGGAGAGATTGGCGGGGCTAAAAAGCACGTTCCGGGCGCGCCGACAATCGCCCGGTTCAGGAAAGTCCGTCCCGGCGCGCGGTCGGCGCCAGCGTCGGCTCGAGCGTCACCAGCGGGCGGCGCGCAAGCCGGCGCACGCTCACCGGCCGGTAGACTTGCTTGGTCGCCTCGACGATATGGACGCCGGCGAACGGCAGCCCGATCGCGGACCCGAGCCGCTCGATCGCTGGCGCGGAATTGACGAAGAAGCGACGGCGGAACGGCGGCGCGTAAAGCGCCTCGCCCCAGAAGATGGGCGAGAACAGCGCCTCGCGCACAAGGTCGCGCAACTGGCCCTTGGAAAACGGCTGACCGTGTCCAAACGGCGTTCCATCGGCGCGCGCCCAGACGCCGCGGCGCGAGGGCGCGATCACGATCGCTCGGCCGCCCGGCGTCAGCACCCGCCAGATTTCCTCCAGCACGGCGCCGGGATGTTGGGCGGTCTCCAGTCCGTGCGCGATCAAGGCCCGTTCCACGCTGGCGTCTGGCAGCGGCAGCATTTCGCCCACCACGAGCGCCGAAGACGAGCGGCCGGTCGGGGGCCAGTGGACCACCCCCTGCGCGGCCGGCATGAAGGCCAGGATCCGCTGCGCCTCTTCGCGAAAGCGATCGAGATAGGGCCCGCAATAGCCTAGCCCCAGAATCGAGAGCCCCCTGCAGTGATCCCAGCGCGCGCGCAGAACACGCCCGATCAAACGCCGGGAAACCTCGCCGAGCGGCGAAGCGTAGAAGGTGTCGAGATCGTTGACGTCGAGGGTCATCGGCCGCAGTAGGATCGAGCGCCCCCCGGCTTGAACCCGCGGGCCGGCTCGGGCTAGGTCACAGACCCCGGTTCCCTTAGCAACGGAGCGGGCGAACCTTCGTCCGCCGCGACGCCTCAGGAGTTCAAAGGCCTATGACCACCCATGTCTACCAATTTCCCTGCCTAAAGGACAATTACGGGGTTCTCATCCATGATTCGGGAACTGGGGCCACCGCCGCCGTCGACGCACCCGACGGCGAGGCCGTCGTCGCTGCGGCGAAATCTCAGGGTTGGACGCTGACCGATCTACTGATCACCCATCATCACGCCGACCACACCCAGGGCATCCCCGCCGTTAAGGCCGCTTTCCCCGGAGTGCGCGTCATCGGCCCGGCGAAGGAAGCTTCGCGCATCGCCGGGCTCGACGCCGGAGTGGGCGAGAGCGAATGGGTCAAGGTGGGCGCACTCATTGCGAAGGTGATCGAAACGCCGGGCCATACCGCCGGCCACATCGCTTATTGGTTCGAGGAGGACGAGATCGCCTTCTGTGGCGACACCTTGTTCGCGCTCGGCTGCGGACGCGTGTTCGAGACGCCGATGGCGGTCATGTGGGATTCGCTCTGCAAGCTTGCAGATCTGCCCGGCGAAACGCAGATTTATTGCGGCCATGAATATACGCAATCGAACGCCCGCTTCGCGCTGACCGTCGATCCCGACAACGCGGTGCTGAAAGCGCGCGCGGAGACGGTCGCGGCCCTGCGGGCGGAGGGCCGGCCGACGGTGCCGACAACGATAAGCCTGGAACTCGCGACCAATCCCTTTCTGCGCGCGGAGCAGGCGAGCGTGCAGGCGGCCGTGGGCATGCCGGGCGCCGACCCGGCGGCGGTGTTCGCCGAAATCAGATCGCGCAAGGATCGCTTTTAATCCGGGCCGGCTGTCCCCTTCGGCGGCGCTAATCTAAACGCCGCCTTAACCCTTTGCGTCGAATTGTTCGCAATCGCACGGCAGGCTGCGTGGGCGCGCGGCGCCGTCGGTCGGGATTTTTCGGGGGCGGCGCAAGTGAAGACTTTGGGTCATTTTCGCGCCAAGCCGGCGGTCGCTGCAAGTCCGACTGCGGCGTCCGCGCCGCCGACGTCGGGCGATCCGATCTCGATTCCGGAGACGCTCCAAGCGGTCGTCTACGACTGGGACTTGGTCGACGACCGTTTGACCTGGGGCCGCAACGTAACAACGGCCTTGGCGGGCTTCCCGCGCGAAAGCCTGGCGACCGGCGTGGGCTTCGCGGGCCTGGTCCGCGGCGACTCGACGACGTCTCGTTTTCACGAGATCCATAGCGGACAGGCCGTGGACGAAGGCCAGGGCGTTTCGTACCGAGCGACGTATCGTCTGGTTTCGCATGATGGGGTCGGCCTCGACGTCGAGGACTTCGGGCGCTGGTTCGCCGACGAGACCGGCAGGCCGCGCCGCGCGCACGGACTGCTGCGCGTTCTGCCTGGCGGCGCCCAGGCCGTCGACGCCATCGCGATCGCAACGGACGGGAACCCGGCCCCGTTCTGCGCGCGCCGCAGCTTCAACACTTGGGTCGACGCCCGCTGCGCTGAGGCGCGCCCCGGCGGCGCCTGTTTCGCGATCCTGATCCTCGGCATCGTCAACCTCGCCGCGATCCACCGGCGTGAGGGGTATGACGCGGCGGACGACCTGATTCTCGCGGTCGGCCGCAAGCTTGCGCAATCGCTGCGCACTGGCGATCGGCTGGTCCGCTACTCCGGCGGCAGGTTCGCCCTTTTCGTTTCGCTCGGCTCTCACGATCGGCTTGAAGAGGCCGCCGCGCGCATCGCGCGCTCGATTTGCGCCGGGGCCTTCGAGACTTCGGCAGGCGCGCTGAACGCCGAGCTCCGCATCGGGGCCGCATTGGCGCCAGCCCATGGCCGCAGCGCCCATCAACTGCTGCAATGCGCGGAACAGGCCTATGACGAGGCCGAAGGCGCGCAAAGCGCATTCGCGGTCCATAGCCTGGACCACGCAATTCACAGGGCGCGCCGGCGCGACAGCGACATCGGCCGCGAGATCGCGGCGGCGCTCGAGGAACGGAGGATCGCGCTGGCGTTCCAAACGGTTGCGTCGACCCAGGCTGACGGCGTCGGCTTCGAGGAAGCGCTGCTGAGGATCGTCCGGCGCGACGGGAGGCCGTTGGGGCCGCAATTGCTGTTGCCGGTCGCCCGAAAGCTGGGCCTGCTCGATAAATTGGACGAGCGCGTGCTCGAACTCGTGGTCGAGCGCTTGGCCGACGACCGAAGCCGACGATTGTCGGTGAACGTGTCCGCCGCGGCGTTGCGCTCGCCTCGCTGGCTAGAGCGTCTCCAGGGCCGGCTCGCCGATTGTCCCGGCGCGGGCGAGCGGCTGATTATCGAAATCCTGGAAACCGAGGCGGTCGAAGATGCCGCAGTCGCCGCGCGGGCGATCGACAAGATCAAGCGTCTCGGCGTGCGGGTCGCGATGGACGATTTCGGCGCGGGCCGCACGTCGTTTCGCAATTTGCGCCAACTCGGATTCGATCTGGTCAAGATTGACGGCGCCTTCGTGCAGAATCTGGCGCGCTCCGTCGACGATCGCTTCTTCGTTCGCACACTCGCGGCGCTGGCCCGCCATTTGAAGATCGAGACCGTCGCCGAATGGGTCGAGGATACGGAGACCGTCGCGCTGCTGACCGAATGGGGGATCGATTACCTCCAGGGCCACGCGATCGGCCGCGCCGAAGTTCCGCCCGAGATCCGCGCGCCTCGGCGCGCGGCCGCCGTACGCGGCAGGGCCATGGCCTGAGGACGGCCGGGATTTCGCGCGCTACTCAGCTTTTTTCCGCCATGTCGTCGAGCCGGCGCTTCATTTCCGTCAGTTGGGCGCGCAGGTCTTCAATATCGGCAGAGGGCGCCGCGTCCTTTGAAAGGGATTTCGTCGCCGAATTTCCCGGCGCAGCGGCGCCGGCGAAAGGCGAGAACAGGCCGAGCGCCTGGGTGAAGGCGGCCAAATTCTTGCGAGTTAACTCTTCCAGGGCGCCGAAGGACGTTCCCGCGAAGGGGCCGGTGCCGAAGGCGCGGGCGGCGGCCTCGCGCATCTTCTGCTGCTCGCCGGTGAATCGGTCGATCGAGAATTCGAGATAGCTGGGCAACAGCGCCTGCACGCTGTCGCCGTAAAACCGGATAATCTGCCTCAGAAACGTAATCGGAAGCAGAGACTGACCCTCTATACCTTCCTGTTCGAAGATGATCTGAGCCAGAACCGAGCGTGTTATGTCCTCGTTCGTCTTGGCGTCGTAGACGACGAAGTCTTCGCCCGTCTTGACCATTTTGGCGAGGTCCGCCAGCGTCACGTAGGCGCTCGATGCTGTATTGTAGAGCCGTCGGTTCGCGTATTTCTTGATCGTTATCGGCGATGAGGGATTCGACATGACGCTGAGGTCTCGATGGAGAATGGCCCTGACTGGCAAGTCAGAATAGGCGCTTTTCAGTTCGAGGAACAGGATTTTTCGCAGTGCGGGAGGCTGTCGCGCGTCAAAATGGCCATCCGCGGCCGTCGAGCGCGCGAATCGGGATTTCGACCCGCCGAAAGTTTCGAGTTCTAACGGCTAGTGGCGCGGGCGCTCTGATGGTGTAGAAGTCGCGCCGAGCAGAAGGCGGCGGCGGGAAGGTCGTCGCCGGGAGACCTCATCCAGGGAGAACCTCATGTCGGCAACCGAAATCGTCATCGCGAGCGCCAAGCGCACTGCGGTTGGATCCTTCAACGGCGCCTTCGCCAATACGCCCGCGCATGATCTTGGCGCTGCGGCGATTACCGCGGCGCTTTCGGCCGCCAAGGTCGAGGCCGGCGAAGTCGACGAGGTCATCCTCGGACAGATTCTCTCTGCCGGCCAGGGTCAGAACCCGGCCCGTCAGGCGGCGATGAAAGCGGGAGTGCCGCAGGAAAAGACGGCCTTCGCCATCAACCAATTGTGCGGCAGCGGCCTGCGCGCGGTGGCGCTCGGGCTTCAACAGATCGCCAGCGGCGACGCCGAGATCATCGTCGCGGGCGGCATGGAATCCATGTCGCAGGCCCAGCACGTCGCGCATCTGCGCAACGGCGTGAAAATGGGCGACCTGAAATTCGTCGATTCGATGCTGAAGGACGGTCTGACCGACGCGTTCCATGGCTATCACATGGGCAACACGGCGGAGAATATTGCCGCCAAGTGGCAGATCAGCCGCGAGGAACAGGACCGGTTCGCGACCGGTTCGCAGAACAAGGCCGAGGCGGCGCAGAAGGCCGGCCGATTCAAGGACGAGATCGTTCCTTTCACGGTGCCTTCGCGCAAAGGCGACGTCGTCGTCACCGAAGACGAGTTTATCCGTCCCGGCACGACCTATGACGCGCTCGCGAAGTTGCGGGCCGCCTTCTCCAAGGAAGGCACGGTCACGGCCGGCAACGCCTCCGGCATCAACGACGGCGCCGCTGCGCTCGTGGTGATGAGCGCGGCCGAAGCCAAGAAGCGCGGCATAGCGCCGCTGGCGCGCATCGCCTCCTGGGCGACCGCGGGCGTGGATCCCGCCATCATGGGCACAGGCCCGATCCCGGCCTCGCGCAAGGCGCTCGCCCGCGCCGGTTGGTCGGTCAAGGACCTCGACCTCGTCGAGGCCAACGAGGCCTTCGCCGCACAGGCTCTGGCGGTCAACAAGGACATGGGCTGGGATCCCTCGATTGTGAACGTCAACGGCGGCGCGATCGCGATCGGCCATCCCATCGGCGCCTCCGGCGCCCGCGTGCTCGTCACGCTGCTGCATGAAATGGCGCGGCGCAACGCGAAGAAGGGACTCGCCACGTTGTGCATCGGCGGCGGCATGGGCATCGCCCTCACCGTCGAGCGCTGAAGTCATTAGAGGATAGGGGGAGCGGCTCCGCGAGAGCCGACCCCAATTCGGGTGGAAATTTCTCAAGGGAGCTGGGATATGAGCAGGGTTGCGGTCGTCACCGGGGGCACGCGCGGCATCGGCGCGGCGATTTCGAAGGGCCTGATCGCGGCGGGTTACAAGGTCGCCGCCACGTACCATGGCAATGACGAAGCCGCGGCCAAATTCAAGGCCGAGACCGGCGTCCAAGTCTACAAATGGGACGTCGGGAGTTACGACGCTTGCGTCGCGGGCCTGGCGCAGGTCGCGACGGAGCTTGGGCCCGTCGATATTCTCGTCAACAACGCCGGCATCACCAAGGATGGCATGTTCCACAAGATGACGCCGGAGCAGTGGTACGCGGTCATCAACACCAACCTCAACTCGCTGTTCAACATGTGCCGCCCCGTCATCGAGGGCATGCGCGAGCGCGGGTTCGGCCGTATCATCAACATTTCCTCGATCAATGGCCAGAAGGGCCAGATGGGGCAGGTCAATTATTCCGCCTCGAAGGCGGGAGACCTTGGCTTCACCAAGGCGCTCGCGCAGGAGAACGCAAACAAGGGCGTGACCGTCAATGCGATCTGCCCCGGCTATATCGCGACCGAAATGGTGATGGCGGTGCCGAAGGACGTGCTCGAGAAATCGATCCTGCCGCAGATCCCGGTGCGCCGTCTCGGCCAGCCCGAAGAGATCGCGCGTTGCGTGGTCTTCCTGGCCTCCGACGACGCCGGCTTCATCACCGGTTCGACGCTGTCCGCCAACGGCGGCCAGGCGATGATCTGATAGCGGCGGGCGGCTTCAAGCGCGGTCGGGCTCGGCGAGCTTGGCCGGGCCCCGTAAAGGACGCTCCTCCATCGCGGCGAAAAAGCCCAGGGCGACGAGTGTCGCCAGGGCCATCGCTGTGAACGCCGCGCGGAAGGCGTTTCCCGCCTGAATCGGGTCAATGGCGACTGGCGCGGCGCCCCCGCGTCGCGGGAGACGATTCCAAACGCGAAGATGATCGCGCCGAAGGCGGCGACGCCAAGTGCGCTGCCGAGCGTGCGCAGGAACGCCAGCGTCGCGGTCGCGACGCCCATATCTCTGCCGTCGACGGCGTTCTGCACGCATACGGTCGTGGTGGGAAACAGCGGGCCGATGCCGAGGCCGAACAGGGCGACCAGGACTTGCGCGGCCACGAAATTCAGGCGCGGCGCAAACGCGGCCAAAGCCGCCAGCGCCGCGATCGCGAGAGTAAGCCCGGCATAGCCCATGCGCTTGTAATGGGTCACGCGCGGCATGTAGCGCCCCGTGCTGTTGGAGCCGACGACGCTGGCGCCGAGCAGAACCATGAGGCCCGCGCCGGCGCGCGTGGGATCCATCCCGAGCGAATATTCGAAATAGATCGGCAGGTAGACGGTGGCGCCGACAAAGCCGAACATCGCGGCGAACAGCGCCCCGGCCGCCTTGCCGACGACGCGATTGGAGAAGATCGAAAGCGGGATCAGCGGCTCGCTCGCGCGCGCGAGGTGCGCGATGAGCAGCAACGCGAGCAGGACGGACCCGGCGAGCAGCGCGAGGATCGGCGCCGACGTCCAGGAATATTGCGTCCCTCCAAGCGTCAGCGTCAGCATCAGGGCGACGCTCGCGCCTATGATGAGCGCGGAGCCGAGGAGGTCGAGCCGATGCTCACGCCGCGTCTGTTGGAGCTTGCGAAGCCGCCGGTTGCAGATATGGAGCGCGGCCAGACAGAGCGGCAAGTTCAACCAGAAGATCAGTGTCCATGACAGATGCTGGGCGAGGAAGCCGCCGATGACCGGTCCGGCGATGCTCGAGGTCGCCCAGACCGTCGTGATGTAGACAACGTATTTGGCGCGCTCGCGCGGCGTCGCGATGTCGGCGACGACCGTCTGCGCCAAGGCGACCAGGCCTCCGCCGCCGAGGCCCTGGATCGCGCGGCCGAGTATCAGAATCGGCATGTCGGGCGAAAGCGCGCAGAGCACGGACCCGACCAAAAAGATGACCAGCGCCCACAGCAATACGGGCCTGCGGCCGTGGATGTCGGAAAGCTTGCCATAGAGCGGCGTCGCCGCGGTGCTGGTCAGGAAATAGGCCGAGACGATCCAGGGCAGGAATGCGACGTCGCCGAGCCGTTCGCCGATCGTCGGCAGGGCCGGAGAAACGATGGTCAAATCCAGCGTCGCCAGAAACATCGCCAGCATGACGCCGATGACGATCTGGCGCTTGTCGCGCTCGGTCAGCGTATGAATTCCCGATGCGTTCATTCGCGCGGCCCATGGATCTCGTGGCTGGGCCGAAACGCGGGCCAGCGATCAACGCCTCGCGGCGCGCCAGACTTCCAAAGCGTCATCTTACCAGCGCGCGCCCGCGCCACAACGCCCGCCGCCCACTTTGGGGTCCCCGCAGGGCGTCAGGCGCGCGGCCTGCGGCTAAGCCGCCGACGGGCAGAAGCTGCGTTCGACCTGCGCGACGATGTCGCCCATGATCCTGTTGATGGCGAAATCCTTCGGCGTGTAGACCGCCGCGACGCCTTCGGCCTTCAGCACTCTCCGCGTCCTCTGGCGGGATGATGCCGCCGACGACGACCGGGATGTGGCCGAGCCCCGCCGCCTTCAGCCCGCGAGCACGTCGCGCGTCATCGCCAGATGCGAGCCCGAGAGGATCGACAGGCCGACGACAATGCACGCCTGTCTTCGCGCGCTCGACGATCTCCTCGGGCGTCAGGCGGATGCCGTCGTAGACGACGTCCATGCCGGCGTCGGTGGCGCGCACCGCGATCTGCTCGGCGCCGTTGGAATGGCCGTCGAGGCCCGGCTTGCCGACCAGGAATTCGAGCCGCCGGCCGAGCTTCAGCGAGACGCGCTCGACCTCGCCGCGCAGTTCGTCGAGATCGGCCGCCTCCTGGCGCGCCAGCGGGCTGACGCCGGTCGGCGCGCGATATTCGCCGAATTCGGCCGCGCAAGCGCCGCGCCCCATTCGCCGGTCGTCGACGCCGGCCTTCGCCGCCTCGATCGAGGCCGGCATGATGTTGCTGCCCGCTCGCGGCCGCTGCGCGCAGCGCCTTGAGCGCCGCCTCGACGCGTGCGCCGTCGCGCCGCGCCGCGCCAGGCCTTCAGCCGCGCGATCTGTTCGGCCTCGACTTCGGGCGAAGGCGTCAGGATCAGGTTGTCGCCGGCGGTCAGCGGCGACGGGTCGGTCGTCGGTGAAGGCGTTGACGCCGACGACGATCTGCTCGCCGCGTTCGATCGCCTCGAGCCGGCGCGTGTTCGATTCGACGAGCTTGGCCTTCATGTAGCCGCTCTCGATCGCGGCGATCGCGCCGCCCATCGCGTCGATGGCGGCGAGTTCGGCGAGCGCTTCGGCTTTCAGTTCCTCCACCTTGCTCTCGATCTCCCGGCTGCCGTCGAAGAGGTCGCCGTATTCGAGCAGGTCGGTCTCGTAGGCCATGATCTGCTGCAGCCGCAGCGACCATTGCTGGTCGAACGGACGCGGCAGGCCGAGCGCCTCGTTCCAGGCCGGCAATTGCACGGCGCGGGCGCGCGCCGATCTTGGAAAGCACGACCGACAGCATCTCGATCAGGATGCGGTAGGCGTTGTTCTCCGGCTGCTGCTCGGTCAGGCCGAGCGAATTGACCTGCACGCCGTAGCGGAAGCGCCGCTTGGCCGGGTCGGTGACGCCGATAGCGATCGCGCGCGATCTCGTCCCAGAGTTCGATGAAGGCGCGCATCTTGGAGAGTTCGGTGACGAAGCGCATGCCCGGCGTTGACGAAGAACGAGATCTGCCCGACGACGTCGGCGAAACGCTCCGGCATCGACCTCGCCGGACTCCCGCACGCGTGTCGAGCACCGCGATCGCGGTCGCCAGCGCGAAGGTGAGTTCCTGCACCGGCGTCGCCCCGGCCTCCTGCAGATGATAGGAGCAGACGTTCATCGGGTTCCACTTCGGCGTCTCGCGCGCGCAGAACAGGATCAGGTCCTTGGTCAGCCGCAGCGACGGGCCGGGCGGGAACACATAGGAGCCGCGCGACAGATATTCCTTGATGATGTCGTTCTGCGTGGTGCCCTGCAGCTGTCGCGCGCGGCGCGCCCTGCTCGTCGGCGACGGCGATGTAAAGCGCCATCAGCCAGCGGCGCCGTGGCGTTGATCGTCATCGACGTATTCATCGTCGGCGACCGGGATGTCGTCGAACAGCGCGCGCATGTCGCCGATATGGGAGATCGGCGACGCCGACCTTGCCGACCTCGCCGCGCGCGAGCGGATGGTCGCTGTCGTAGCCGGTCTGGGTCGGCAGATCGAAGGCGATGGAGAGGCCGGTCTGGCCCTTGGCGAGATTGGCGCGATAGAGCTGTTGGATTCGGCCGCGGTCGAATGGCCGGCATAGGTGCGGAAAATCCACGGCTTGTCGCGCTTGATCGCGCGCGCGAGCCGTCCAGCGACATCGCCAGCAGCGTCTCGTCGCCGACCTTTCAGCCTGACTTCCGTTGTGCATAGCACAAAAGCAGAAAAACCCGGCCTAGCTGCCCGCAACAGGTGCGGAAGGTCGATCCGGGCGGCTCGAGAGCGCGGTCAGCGCAGATGGCCGCGAATAAAGGCGAGACGATCAGTAGCAACGCGACCGCGCCAAAGCATCAGCGCCGATGGTCAGATAGGGCTCGTAGTCGATACCAGGACACGTGCAGAAGTAATTGTACCGAGATACGAGACCGCCGAACAGCGCCGCAGAGTGCCAACAGCGCCGTTCAGCATCGGTCCGAAATCCCTGCGTTGCATGATCATGTCGAGAAAGAACCAGTCATGCAGCGAACAGCATGAACAGGCGCGAGCCAGAAGGCGACCAATTCGAATCCCTCGAGACCAAAGATAAGGTTGAGAACGGCTGACATCGCCTCCATAGCGCGACTCCGATCGGGCCCCGAAAGCGGCTGGCAACGTATCGCGGAGCCGTTATTCTTCGAAGGCTCGCCGAAACATAGCCAAAAATAGTTTTCGCGAATGAAATCGCGCTGAGCCAACATGGCCGGTCAAGCTGACTTAAATGGCTATTGATTTTGCGCATGTCACGGTCATGTTGCGATGCAACAAACAGCAGCCGCGCGTGAAGCGCCGGCCGCGCCGGCGCCGAGCGCTTTCGCTGTAGGCAACCGTCGCTCGGCCGGCACTGAATCGAGGAACGCCATGAGAAAATGTCGGCGATGGCCGCCGCTAGATCCATGAACCGCCAGGGATCGGGAGCCGGCCGATCAAGGATCTCTACGAGATCGGCGAAATTCCGCCGCTCGGCCATGTGCCCGCGCTCGATGTACGCCTGGGCGGTGCGCAAGGACCGGCACGGGCCGCCCGAGACAGTCGATGCAGGTCGAGGTCGTGCCGACCTGGACGCTCGACAGCCACGACGTGCTGGTTCTCGTGATGGCGGCGGGCGTCAATTACAACGGCGTCTGGGCCGCGCTCGGCGAGCCGATCTCGCCGATCGACGTCCACAAGAGCCCTTATCATATCGCCGGGTCGGACGCGTCGGGCATCGTCTGGGCGGTCGGCTCCAAGGTCAAGCGCTGGAAGGTCGGCGACGAAGTCGTCGTCCATTGCAACCAGGACGACGGCGACGACGAGGAATGCAACGGCGGCGACCCGATGTTCTCGGCCTCGCAGCGCATCTGGGGCTACGAGACGCCGGACGGCTCGTTCGCGCAGTTCTGCCGCGTGCAGGATCGCCAGCTGATGGACGCGGCCCAAGCACCTGACCTGGGAGGAGAGCGCCTCCTACACGCTGACCCTGGCCACCGCCTATCGCATGCTGTTCGGCCACGAGCCGCATCGCCTGAAGCCCGGCGACAACGTGCTGGTCTGGGGCGCCTCGGGCGGGCTCGGCGTGTTCGGCGTGCAGCTCTGCGCGGCGGCGGGCGCCAATGCGATCGGCGTCATCTCCGACGAATCGAAGCGCGACTACGTGATGTCGCTCGGCGCCAAGGGCGTCATCAACCGCAAGGATTTCAATTGCTGGGGCCAGTTGCCGAAGGTCAATTCGCCCGAATACGCCGCTTACATGGCCGAGGCGCGCAAGTTCGGCAAGGCGATCTGGGACATCACCGGCAAGCGGGACGTCGACACCGTGTTCGAGCATCCCGGCGAGCAGACGTTTCCGGTCTCCTGCTTCGTCGTCAAGCGCGGCGGCATGGTGGTGTTCTGCGCCGGCACGACCGGCTTCAACCTCACCTTCGACGCCCGCTTCGTGTGGATGCGGCAGAAGCGCATCCAGGGCTCGCATTTCGCCAATCTCAAGCAGGCCTCGGCGGCCAACAAGTTCGTCATCGAGCGCCGCATCGACCCCTGCATGTCGGAAGTGTTTCCCTGGGAGCGAGATCCCGCTCGCCCACACCAAGATGTGGAAGAACCAGCACGCGCCGGGCAACATGGCGGTGCTCGTCAACGCGCCGCGGACGGGCCTGCGGACATTCGAGGACGTCGTCGAGGCGGCGACGGCTGACAAGGGCGCGCGCCTTCTCGGCGGGATTGCCTTTCCCCGCGCGAGCCGCTACCGCCGATCCGCGCGCGGGGGCGGCTGTATCGCGCCTGGAGCGCTGCGGCCGCCAAACGTCGGATCTCCGGAGCGTCCAGGCGACTTCGTACACGCAAGTATCCTCGGCAAGCCAGATGTCCTCTGAAAGCCAAGTGTCCTCGGATAGCGAACGCTTCAAGCGGCTGGCGGCCGAGCGGGCGATGGGCTTCGTGCGGCCGCGGCATGAAGCTCGGCCTCGGCACCGGCTCGACCGCCGCGCTGTTTCGTCGACTCGCTTGGCCGCGGCGGTCGCAGGCCGGCCTCGAGATCGTCGGCGTGCCGACCTCCGAGGCGACCCGCCGGCAGGCCGAGGCGCTCGGCGTGCCGCTGACGACGCTCGACGAAAGCCCCGAGCTCGATCTGACGATCGACGGCGCCGACGAGATTCGATCCGGGCGCTGCGCCTGATCAAGGGCGGCGGCGGCGCGCTGCTGCGCGAGAAGATCGTCGCGGCCTCGTCGCAAGCGCATGGTCGTGATCGCGGATCCGGTCGAAGCGGGTCGCGCGGCTCGGCGCTTTCCCGTTGCCGGTCGAGGTCGTCCCGTTCGGCCTCGGCTCGACGCGACTGCGGCATCGAGCCGCGGCCTGCGCGCCGCTCGGACTTGGCGGGATCGATCGAGCCTGCGCCGGCGCGACGGCGGAATTTTCGTCACCGACGGCGGGCATTACATCCTCGATTGCGCGTTCGGCGCGATCCCCGATCCCGAGGCGCTCGCCGGCGCGCTCGGCGGCGCTGCCCGGCGTCGTCGACCACGGCCTGTTCATCGGCCTGGCGAGCGCCGCCGTCGTCGCGGGCGCCGGACGGCGTCGAGATCTTGCGAGCCCAGCGACTGAAATCGCCGCAACAAAGGAGAGTGAAATGGCATTTCCCCTGACGCCGAGACGCATGAGTCGCGCTCGGCGCGATCGTCGCGCTGGCCTGCGTCGGCGCCGGCGCGCGCGCCGACGAGCCGTCGCCCGCCGCGATCGCGCTACGCCGGAACCAGTTCTCGCCGACATCGGCATGAAGCAGTCGGTCGACCGTGATCGTGCCCTCGATGCTCGGCGAACTCGAGCACAACGTCGCGGCGATGCATCCGGAGATGCAGGACGGCGCTGCACGAGACGCTGCTCGGCGCATCCAGCCGGAATTCGCCAAGACCGAGCACGGCGTGCTGGACGACCTCGGCCCACGTGTCTCGCCGCGCAAATGACCGAGCAGGAGCTCAAGGACACCCAGGCGTTCTTCGAAAGCCCGACCGGCAAGAAATATCGTCGCTGCCCAGTCCGCGATCCTGCAGGAACTCGGCGATCCCGCGCAACGTCTGGCGCCGCCAATTGTCGACCGACATGCTGGCCCGCGCTGCGCGAGGAAATGAAGAAGAAGGGCTACGAGTTCTGACGTTGCGTCGCCAGCGGCCAGGTCTTGCGCGAGGCTATGTCCATGAGGACAGGTTCGCGCGATGGGTTACGACGTCGACCTGTTCGTCATCGGCGCCGGATCGGGCGGCGTTCGCGCGGCGCGCATCGCCGCCGGGCACGGCGCCAAGGCGATGGTGGCGGAGGAGTTCCGCATCGGCGGAACCTGCGTCATTCGCGGCTGCGTGCCCAAGAAGCTGCTGGTCTACGCCAGCCGCTTCGCCGACGATGTTCCGCGACGCCGCAGGGTTTCGGCTGGAGCGTCGGCGAGACGCGCTTCGATTGGCCGAGGCTCGTCGCCGCCAAGGAGGCGCGAGATCACGCGCCTGTCCGCGGCTCTATCGCGCCAATCTCGAAGCGGCGGGCGTCGCGCTGATCGAGCGAGCGCGCCGATCGTCGACGGGCCCGCACGCGTCCGGCTCGCCGACGGGCGCGAACGATCACCGCGCGGCACATCCTCGATCGCGACCGGCGCGCGGCCCTCGCCTTGCCCGGCGTCGAAGGCGCTCGAGCACGCGATCACCTCCAACGAGATTTTCGATCTCGCGGCGTTTCCCCAGCCGCCTGCTGGTCGTCGGCGGCGGCTATATCGCGGTCGAGTTCGCTTCGCTGTTTCGCCGGCTCGGCGCCGAGGTCGTCGAGGTCATGCGCGCCGACAACGTCTTGCGCGGCTTCGACGAGGACATGCGCGCGGGCTTGCGCGACGAAATGGCGCGCGCCGGGCGTCGAGCTTCGGCTTCGGCTGATTGCCGACGCCGGATCGTCAAGGCGCGGCGCGGGGCTCGAAGTGGAATTCTCCGACGGCGACGACGCGAGGTTCGATCAGGTCCTGGTCGCCACCGGCCGCACGCCCAACACCGCAGGGGCTCGGGCCTCGAGGCGGTCGGCGTCGCGCTCGACGCGGCCGGCGCGGTCGTCGTCGACGCGGCTCGACCACCAACGTTCCCTCGATCCACGCGGTCGGCGACGTGACCAACCGCATCAACCTGACGCCGGTCGCGATCCGCGAGGGCCATGCTGCTGGCCGATCGTCTGTTCGGCGGCGGCGGCGGCGCGCGTCGACCACGAGAATGTCGCGAGCGCGGTGTTCACGACGCCGGAGATCGGCGCGGTCGGCCTCACCGAGCGCGAGGCGGTCGAGCGCTACGGCGTCGTCGACATCTACAAGACCAACTTCCGGCCGATGAAGGCGACGCTCACGGGCAGCGGCGAGCGCACGATCATGAAGCTCGTCGTCGACGCGGCGAGCGACCGCGTGGTCGGCGCGCATATCCTCGGCCACGAGGCCGGCGAGATGATCCAGGCCCTCGCCGATCGCGATCAAGATGGGCGCGACAAAGGCCGATCTCGACGCGACGATGGCGGTGCATCCGACCGCCGCGGAGGAACTGGTGACGATGCGCAAGCGCATCGCCGCGGATCGAACGCGCCGAAGCCGGCGCGACCGCCTAAGCGGTCCGCTAGCCCAGGGCTATCCCGAGTCGCCCTCGATCACCTTGCGTTTTTGACAAATTCGCCGCCGGCGAAGTCCATGAAAGCGCGCACGCGCGCGGAGTGTCTGAGATCGGCGTGTGTGAGCAGCCAAAGGCCGACGTCGAGTTCGGGCAGCGGCGCGCCGATGCGCACGAGGTTGGGCTGCAGGCCGCCGATGAAACACGGCAGGATCGCGGCTCCGACGCCGCAGGCCGCAAAATTGCTCATCGCAGGCAACGAATTTACCCGGCAGGCCAAATTGCTGGGGTCGATATTTTTCTCATACCAACGGCCGCGCGGGGGGGCCGAAGCTGTCGGCCAAGCCACCCACGGCGCCCGGGCGCGCAAATCGTCGCCCCAATGCTTCGCAAAATCCGGCGAACAATAGATGGCCCATCGCGCGGCGCAGATTTTCCGTCCGACCAGCGTTTCGCCGGGATCGTTGGTGGCTCGCATCGCCACATCCGCGTCGCGGCGGGATAAACTGAGGTCCTGGACCGAGAGGATGACTTCGACCTGGATACCGGGATTGGCCTCGCGAAAAGACGAAAAATCGGCGGCAGAAGTTCATACCCATGCCCTCGAGGGCGGTGACCCTGAGCACGCCGGTGGGCTTGATGTCGCGCCCGGCGATTCGCCTCTCGAACTCGATGATCGATTCGCCCATGCTCGCGGCCACCTCGATCATTTCCTCCCCCGCGGCCGTCGGTTGATAGCCGACGCGCGAGCGCTCGAACAGACGCACCCCTACGGCCGCCTCGAGGCGCCGAGGCGGCGAAATACGGTGGAGTGGTTGAGGCCGAGCATCTCTGCGGCGCCGACCAGGGAACGGCTTTCGGCGATGGCCTTGACCAGCCGAAATTCGTCCCAGTTCAGATCGCTCGCCATTGCCTGTCGATGGAGTCCGGAATTGATGAGATTTCCGCGAAAATCGCCCATAATGGTGCCCCAAGCAGATACGTATTTTCCCCAGGCCCGCGAACCCCTCGCAGAGGATTTCCGCCTGCGTCCGCCTCGCCCCGGAAGTTCAATCCTCTTCGACCATGCGTATTTCAACGGCCTGTGATAATTCGTTCGCTCCGGATTAGCCGGGAACGACTTCGATCGTTCCAATTTGCAATATGAAAGTCATCGCTCGAATGTAAAACGGCGGGGCCCAGACGGCGTTGCAAAGGTGCGATTATGCCGCAGCAAGGTCTAGTTGCGCCCGCTGAACTTGGTCCCCCCGCGCCGACTCACGCGATAGCAATTCGGGAATAAGTCCACACGCTGTCATTTCGCCGCACGCCGGCCTTAAATGGCGGCAAATCCGAGCAAACCATTGCAAGCGGCGAGCGCATCGGCGCCGATGATCGTGGAATATCGTGTCCAGGGGCGGAACCGAGAGCGTTGGCCCGCCAACTCAAGGTCGGCGCTCACCGCGGAATTGTGGCCATCAAGCGAGCCTTTCTGATCTTCGATCCCTGACGGCATTTTCCCCAGGTCAATCTGAGTTCGGGCCGAATGGTCGGTTTGCTACCAAACATACGTGTGAAAGAATATGCGCTAAGATCGACAATCAGCGTCGGCCGCCGGAACGATGCCCAAACGCGGGGTTGCAGTATCGCGGTTTTCGCGCACCGGATCGGGCATATGAGGACGCGATGCCTGCACAGTCCAGTCTGGCAAGAACCGGATACTGGAAAAGCTCTCTGATGCGGAATGGTCGGCGCTCGAACCCAACCTCCAGTCGATCAAGCTGGTTCGCGGCGCGGTGTTGCATTCCCACAATTGGAACATCGATTTCGTATATTTTCCATTGAGCGGAATGATCTCGATCCTCGCGGTGATGGAGACCGGCGAGCAGGTGGAAACCGCGATCGTCGGGCGAGGCGGGGTGCTCGGCGCGTCGATCGGAAGTTTCGGGCCGAGGGCCATCGGGCAGGCCATCGTTCAGATCTCAGGACAGGCCTTACGGTGCTCAAGCCCCAGCTTCCTGAAACTGTTCGAGGCGAGCGAGAGCTTCCGGCGGCTCGTGAACGCGTTCCAGGGCAACATACATTTGCAAACCCAGCAATCGGCCGCCTGTCACGCGCTTCATCTCGTCGAGGCGCGACTATGTCGCTGGCTCTTGCATACGCAGGATGTCGTCGAGAGCAGCCAGGTCAAACTCACGCATGAGTTCCTGTCGCAGATGCTCGGGGTCCAGCGAACCGCCGTAACCATCAACGCAATGGCCTTACAAAAATCAGGCTGCATCAGCTATAGCCGCGGCAACATCAAGATCGTCGACCGTCCTGCGCTCCTGAAGCGGTCTTGTGAATGCTACCAAGCGACACGTGAGGGTTGACGGCTTCCCCTGAAAATCGAATTTGCGCTCGGTTGAATCCACGCGCGTCCCGCCCTGCGACTTGGGGTCCGAAGGGCGAAAGCTTCCTGCAGTTGCGAGTCTGCGCAAAGTCTCTCGCGGTCGACCTCATGTCGACTGCGGACGTGGCGCCGCGGCGCGACGCAGTCGGTCGTTGATCGCGACGCCCAGACGGCGCTGCGGGATCGGCGCCGCGGCGATCGCGGGCGCGCCGGCCGGCGTCCAGCGCGCGCAGATAGGCGAACAGATTCGCCGCCGCTTCGGCAAGGTCGCCGGCGGGGGACAGGTCGAGCCGCGTCTTCGCGCCGCTCGCCGCGAGGATCCCGCCGAAATCGAGCGCCGCCTCGCCTTCGCGCGTGTCGGTTGCGTTCAGCCGCAGCCGAGCGCGCGGCGCATAATGCGAAGACAGCATTCCCGGCGCCAGGATCTCTCGCCTCTTCGGCGCCGGGCGCCGCGCGCTCTCCAGGACGCCCTCCCCGAGCGCGGCCTCAAGCGCCTCCCTGGAGATCGCGCCGGGCCGCAGCAGGCGCACGGCGCCGTCGACACAGGCGACGATGGTCGATTCGAGGCCGAGCGGGGTCGCGCCCGCGTCGAGGATCCAGTCGATGCGTCCCGCGAGATCTTCGGCGACATGCTCCGCCCGCGTCGGACTGACGCGGCCCGAGCGATTGGCGGAGGGCGCGACCAGCGGCGCGCCCGTCGCTTCGATCAGCGCACGCGCGACCGGGTGAGCCGGGCACGCGCAGCGCGAGCGTATCGAGGCCGGCGCGCGCGAGCAGGCTGATCCGGCAATCGGCGGCAACCGGCGCTACGATCGTCAGCGGCCCCGGCCAGAAGGCCTCGGCGAGGCGCGTCGGCGTGCGCGTCGAAACGGGCTTCGCGCGACGCGCTCGCTGCGTCAGCGAAATGGGCGATCAGCGGATTGAAGGTCGGGCGTCCTTTCGCCGCATAGATCGCGGCGACCGCGGCATCGGAGGTCGCGAGGCCCGCCAGGCCATAGACGGTCTCGGTCGGCATCGCGACGAGCCCGCCCTCTCTCAACGATTGCGCCGCCGCGTCGATGGTCTGCGGGTCTGGCGCGGCGCGAGAGCCGTCTTGCGCGCGCGGGGGTCGGCCATTGCACTGTCACCCGCTTGTCGGTGTTATGGTTTACTTATAAACGGAGTTTTGCCCTGCGCTGCTATCGCCGCGGTGCGCCGTTAGGGTCAAGATCGTGGCTGTCCCGAGGGGCGGATGGCCGGGGAGGAGTTTTATGACCTATCGATCGCCGGTCGCCGATATCCTGTTTTCGCTCAACCATGTCGCGGAACTGGGCGAGGAAATCAAATCCGGCCTTTTCGGCGATCTCGACGTCGAGACTGTAGCGTCCGTCATCGGCGAGGCCGGCCGTTTCGCGACCGAGGTGATCGCACCGCTGAACCGGAGCGGCGATATCGAGGGCGCGCGCTGCGAAAACGGCCGCGTGACGACGCCGAAGGGGTTTCGCGACGCCTACAAAAGCTGGGCGGAGGCTGGCTGGGCGGGAGTGACCGCGACGCCCGACGACGGCGGCATGGGGCTGCCGCATGCGGTCAATTTCGCTTGCGGCGAAATCTGGAACGGCGCCTCGATGGGATTCGCGCTTTGCCCGCTTCTGACCGAGGGGGCCGATGGGCGCGCTCTCCGCGCATGCGAGCCCCGAACTGCGCCAGACCTACATGCGCCGCATGGTCAGCGGCGAATGGACCGGCACAATGAACCTGACCGAGCCGCAGGCGGGCTCCGACCTCAATGCGGTCAAGACCCGCGCCGAACGCGCCGCGGACGGGACTTACCGCATCTTCGGCCAGAAGATCTTCATCACTTACGGCGAGCACGATTTCACCGACAACATCGTGCATCTCGTGCTCGCGCGGCTGCCCGACGCGCCTGCGGGCACGCGCGGCATTTCGCTGTTCCTCGTGCCGAAGTTCCTGGTCAAAGCCGACGGCTCGCTCGGCGACCGCAACGACGTGCGCTGCGCCAGCATCGAGCACAAACTCGGCATCCACGCCTCGCCGACCTGCGTGATGATCTTTGGCGATTACGGCGGGGCCAAAGGTTGGCTCGTCGGCCAGGAGAACAGGGGCCTCGCCGCGATGTTCGTGATGATGAACAGCGCGCGGCTCGCCGTCGGCATGCAGGGCGTCGCGATCGGCGAGCGCGCCTATCAACATGCGCTCGCCTATGCGCGCGAGCGCCGGCAGGGGCGCGCAGCCGGCGCCGACGCCGGCATGAGCCCGATCATCGAGCATGCCGACGTGCGGCGCATGCTGATGACGATGAAGGCGCTGGTGCAGGCCGCGCGCGGCATCTGCCATCTCACCGGCGTCGCCATCGATCGCTCGTTCCACGCCAAGACCGCCGAAGAGCGCGCGGCGGCGGCCGAACGCGCCGCGCTGCTGACGCCGATCGCCAAGGCGTTTTCGAGCGACATCGGCGACGAGGTCGCCTCGCTCGGCGTCCAGATTCACGGCGGCATGGGCTTCATCGAGGAGACCGGCGCGGCGCAGCACATGCGCGATGCCCGGATCGCCGCGATCTATGAAGGGACCAACGGCATTCAGGCGATCGACCTCGTGCAGCGCAAGCTGCCGTTGTCGGGCGGCGCGACCGTGGCGCGCGAGATCGTCGGCATTCGCGCTGATCGCCGCATGAGATCGCCGAGCGCGGCGACGCCGAATTTGGCGCCGACCGCCGCAGCGGCTCACCGAGGCGGCGGACGCGCTCGGAGGACGCAACCGCCTATTTGCAGCGACGCTCTGGCGCGCGATCCTGCCGCGGCGCTCGCCGGCGCGTCGCCCTATCTCAGGCTTTTCGGTTTGACCCTCGGCGGCGCGTGCCTGGCCAAGGCGGCGCTCGCGGCTCGCGATATTCCGTCGCAGACGGGCGGCACGTCGCGCGAGGGCAGGGTCGCGCTCGCGCGCTTCTTCGCCGAAAAACTTCTGACCGCCGCGCCTGGGCTTGCGCAGGCGGTTCTTTCCGGCGCGGCCGCCCTGGCCGGGGCGTCCGCGGCTCTGGAGGACGCGGCATGAGCGAACTCGTCAACATCGAACGCGACGGCGCCGTGCTGCGCGTCGCGCTGAACCGGCCGCAAAAGAAAAATGCGCTGACTTCGGATATGTACCACGCCCTTTTTGCCGCGCTCGCGACGCGCCAATGGCGAGGACGGCGTCGGCGCGGTGCTGCTTTCGGGCGAGGGCGGCGTCTTCACCGCAGGGAACGACATCAGCGATTTCGCCGCGGCCGCGCAGACCGCTCTGGCCGACGGCTCGGTCTCGCCGGGCGGGCGTTTCATTCGCGCGCTGGCCCGTTTCGAGAAGCCGATCGTCGCCGCGATCGAGGGGCAGGCGGTCGGCATCGGCACGACGCTGTGCTTCCATTGCGACCTCGTCTACGCCGCCCCGTCCGCACGCTTCCGCATGCCGTTCGTCGATCTCGGACTTGTTCCCGAGGCGGGTTCTTCGAAGCTCGCCCGGGAGCGGTTCGGCTGGGCGCGCGCGGCCGAATTGCTGTTGCTCGCCGAGAGCTTCGACGCCGCGAGAGCCTGCGAACTCGGGCTCGTCAACGCGGTGGTTCCCGCCGATTCCCTGTTGGCGCACGCGCTGCAAAAGGCGCACGCATTGGCGGCCAAGCCTCGCGCGGCGATGCTCGCGACGCGCCGCCTGATGCGCGGCGACGCCGAATCGCTCTATTCCCACATGGAGGCGGAACTGACCGAATTCGCCCATGCCGTTCGCTCGCCCGAGGCCCGAGCGGCGTTCCGCGCTTTCATGGAGCGGGCGAAGGCGTGAACGGGCGGCCGAACGCCTTTTAAAAACTGTCGCCGCGCGTCATAATCGAATGGCTCGCGCCCGATTTGCAAGGCCGCGCACGGGCGGTGCGGCCGCCGGTTCATGTGTTCCTCCCGGGGGCGCCGAAATTGAAGTCTGCCTATAAAGCCTTTGCCGTCTCGTCGCCGAACGCCCTCCAACGCAATCTCGCGCGGGCAAGCCGTTCGCAGACGCCGGAGGCCGTTATGGACCCGTGTCGGAACGCGTCCGGGATCGACCCGTGGAGCCGATCCCGGCTCGACAGCGGTTCCGTTCTGAGGCTGTCATGGGAAGGCCGTAATAGGAACTGGTGAAGTCATCGTCTTTTAAGGGAGCCGTGAATATGAAATATGCAATCGTCGCATTGTTGCTGGCCTTCTCCGTCACCGAAGCCAACGCCGTCGTATATTGCGCCGCCGGCGCCTACCACGCGGGTTGCGTTCGCCGGCCGGCCACCGGCGTGGTCGTTGCGCCCGTCCATGGCGGCGCCGTCGTCGCGCCGAGGTGCCGCATCGTGAACGGCGTCCGCCGCTGCTACTGATCGAACGCGGAGCGAGGCGGCCGATCCTGCTGCGCCGGGTCGCTGTCCTCGGAAGTCCTGCGTCGGAGCAGCGATAGCGCGCCCCGAATCTGCCTTCATCCGGGTCCTCGCGGGCAGCCGTCCGCGAGGACCCGGCGTGTTTGCGTTCCGGGACCGTAATACGACCCGACGAGGCCTCGCCGCGGCCCTGAGGGCAACAGCGGCCCTGCGCCATCGAATCGCCGCCTCGAAGTTTCACGAACCATTTGTCCCTTGCTGGCGTTTTCTCCCCGGGGCCGGCAGGAATCCTTTACCGCTCGGCGTCAGAATGCCAGCCGGAGCGGAGCTTGCGGGCAGGGCGGGACTATGGGCGGAGCATTCGAGCATTCGATTTTCGACGAGCCGACGGCGGTCGACGCGTCCGCCCCGCCGAACACGTTCAAGGTCGCGCCGACTTTCGTGATCGACCTCACGGTATCGATCCTCTATCTGATCGCGGTGACGCCGGTCTGGGCCGCCGCGCTGCATCGCAGCCTCGTGCTCGTCCTGCCGACAGCGTTTCTCGGACTGATGATCATGGCCTGCTATTTCGGCAAGGTGTTCGTGATCACGCATCTCGACCGGCAAGGCGGGGACGCGCGCACCTATGTCAAATCCTCGGCGCTGGTGACGGACGGACCCTACGGCTATTCCCGCCATCCGACCTATCTCGTCGCGATGGTCCAATTTCTGCTCTGGTCGGTACTGGCGCTGTACCTGCAGACGTTCATGCCGTGGAGCCCTTTCATGGTCGGCGCCGCGCTCGGGCTCCCCGTCGCCTTCTTCCTTATTAACGATCTCGTCGTGATGCCGACCGAGGAGAACATGCTGCGCCGGCTGCATCCCGAGGAATTCGAGGCCTACGCCGGCCGCACGCGTCGTTGGTTCGGCCGTTATCGCCTCGCCGCCTGAGTTTCAGCCGCCGTAACGGGTCGCGACGTCGCGCGCGATGCGGGCCGATTCGTCGAGGTATCTGGCGATGGTCTCGCGCGCGGAGGGCGTGCAGACGCGGTAGGTCAGCTCATAGTCGCCAAAGCCCCGATTGAACGCGCCGGCCAGAAGTTCCTTGCGCTCGGGCGTGCGCGCCTCGATGTCCAGCAGCTTCGCCATCTTGTCGCGAAACTGGGCGCCGTCGCCGTCGTGACAGAGATCGCGCAGATAGGACAGCGCGCCCATCAATTCGGACAGCCGCAGCAACTGCGGCTCGTAGGGCGGCGGCGCGGCCGCGGGGGTCGGCGAGGCGGCGGGCGAGGGAACCGGTTGCGGCGGCGCGGCAGGCTTGACCGGCGGCGTCTGCGCGAGCGCCGGAGCGCACGCGAGTGCGAGCGCGGCGAGCGTGAACAGCTTTACCCGCCGGCGCTTCACGGCAGGCCCCGCTCGGTCTCGAGCGCGCGCGCAACGAGGCGCGGCAGTTCCGGCGTGGTGCGGTAATTCATGACCTCGGCGGCGTCGACCCAGGCGAAATCGTCGAGTTCGTCGCTGATGGCGGGTTCTCCGCGACGCCAGCGCGCGACGAAGGCGCAGATGACGAAATGGACGCGAACGCGCTTGCCCTCGCGAAAGATCGGCTCGACGTGATCGAGGAAGCCGACAAGATCGGCGTCGAGGCCGGTTTCCTCCTTCAACTCGCGCAAGGCCGCCGCGCGCAAGGTCTCTCCGACCTCGACCGCGCCGCCGGGCAGCGAATAGGTTCCCGCCAACGGCGCGCGCGCCCGCCGCGCGATCAGCGCGCGACCCTCGCGAATCACTGCGACCGACGCCGCCAGGATCGGGCGCGCGGGATAGAGGCGATCATCCACGACTCGACCCGGGGAATTCGGCCTCAGACATGTTGGCCGCCGTTGATCAGCAGTTCCGCGCCATGGACGTAGCTCGATTGTTCGGAGCACAGGAAATAGATCGCCTTGGCGACCTCCTCTGGCGAGCCGAGCCGGCGCAATGGGATCTGTGAGATCAGGTTCTCGGTTCCCGGGGAGAGGATCGCGGTGTCGATCTCGCCGGGCGAAATCGCATTGACGCGCACGCCGCGCGGGCCGAAATCGGCGGCCATTTCGCGCGTGAGCGCTGCGAGCGCGGCCTTGGACGTCGCATAGGCGATGCCGGCGAAAGGATGCACGCGCGAGCCGGCGATCGAAGTGACGTTGACGATCACGCCTTGCGCGCGCTGCAGTTCATGGCTGAGCCCGCGCGCGAGCAGAACCGGCGCGAAGAAATTGACCTGGAAGACGGTCAACCAGTCCGAAAACTCGGTCTCGAACAGTCCAAGGCGCGCGCCGCCGGGTCCCTTGGGCGAAATCGCGGCGTTGTTGACCAGCGCATCCAGCCGGCCGCCGTCCAGGCGATCACGCACCTCGGCGATCGCGCGCGCGGTGTCGTCGGCGTCGGCCAAATTGATTTGCAGATGGTCCTGCGGCCCCGCCATCCATGGGCAGCCCTCGGGAAAGGGGTGGCGCGAACAGGTGATGACCCGCCAACCCGCCGAGGAAAATCGTTTTACGGTCGCGTGGCCGATGCCGCGCGAGGCGCCGGTCAGCAGCATCGTGCGCACAGGCTGGGAAGAAGCCGGGGGAGAGGCCATGGGGATCCGCGCGGTTGGAGGACGTCGGGTCCCAACTGGGTATCACGAAGCCGCGCCGCAGGCACGCTCCGCCGACGCCGCCCTTCAGGGATAGAGCCGTCGGCGGACCCAGGCCCCGTCCCTCAGCGCGAACAAAATTCTCGTCATGCAGTCGATAGGCGCCGTCCTGCCAGAATTCAATCTCGGCGGGGGTCAGGCGGAAACCGCGCCAATAGGCGGGACGCGGTATTTCGCCCTCGCCGTAGCGGGCGGAAAGTTCGGCGACGCGGGCTTCGAGATGAGCGCGCGATTCGAGTTCGCGCGACTGCCGGCTCGCCCAGGCCCCGATCTGGCTGACGCGCGGGCGCGAATGGAAATAGGCGTCGGCGTCGGCCTCCGGGGTCAACGCGACCGAGCCGCGAAAGCGCGCCTGGCGGCGAAGCGATTTCCAGTGAAACAGGGCCGCGGCTTTCGGGGTCGCGCTCAGTTCGCGGCCCTTGGCGCTCTCGATGTTGGTGTAGAAGACGAGACCCTGCGAATCCGCATGCTTGCACAGCACCATGCGCGCGTCCGGCAGCCCGTCGGCGTCGACGGTGGCGAGAGTCATCGCCTCGGGGTCGTTGATTTCGCTGGCGCGAGCTTCCGCGAACCATGCCTGAAAAAGCGCGAAAGGGTCGTCAGCCCGGGTAAAGTCAATCGATCTTAAGGAATTCAACGGCAGATTACTCCCGGTCCTGGTTCTGTCGGCATTGATGATAGTCTTTTCCGTTTCGCCTCGCGAATGGTTCCGCGCCTGTGGCGCAAGATCGCGAGCCGTCGCGCTTGCGATCGGGCTCGCGGCGCCCTGCGTTCTGGCCGGCTGTTCGATTTCGATGCCGATCCCGGGCCTGATCGACAACGATCCAACGGGATCGATCAAGCCCAGGCCCTCGGCGTCCGCAAATCCGTTCGACTCAGGCGATTGGCGGGAGGCCGAGCCGGCGTTGCGCGCGGCGATGCGGGCCGAGGCGCCGGCGCCGCCGTCGACCTGGTCCAATCCCGAAACCGGCCGGCGCGGCCGGTTCATTTCGGTTGCGGGCCTGTTCAAGCGCGAGGGCGAGGCGTGCCGGGCGTTTCTGGCGAAAGTCGAGGAGCCCGACGGGGAGACGGCAAAGCAGTGGCAAGGCGTCGGTTGCGAGCGCGGCGAAGGGCAGATCGTCCTTGAGGACGTCGCTCCCTGGCCCGGTCTCTGAAATCCCTTGCGAGCCGGGTTCGGCGAGCCCAAATAAGGCGGGAACAAGCGGCCGCGGCTTGGGCGGAGCGGCCATATCCCGGGTTCATCATGCGCGATCCCTATCAAGTTCTCGGCCTGGACAAGAAAGCCAGCGCCGCCGAAATCAAATCGGCCTTCCGCAAGTTGGCCAAGAAATATCATCCGGACCAGAGCAAGGAGCCGAAGGCCAAGGATCGATTCGCAGAAGTCGGTTCGGCCTATGAAATTCTCGGCGACGAGAAGAAGCGGGCGGCATTCGACCGCGGCGAGATCGACGCCGAGGGCAAGCCGCGCGCACCGCATTTCGAAGGCTTCGGCGCCGGCCGCCGCGCCGGCGAGGGGGCGGACTTCCGCAACTTCGGTTTCGACTTCGGCGGCCCGGAATTTTCCTCCGCGCGAGCGGGCGGCATCGATCCCGACATCCTGGCCGAACTCTTCGGCGCGCGGCAGAACCCGCGCAGCCGCGGGCCCGCGCGCGGCGACGACGTCGCGGTCAGCGTGACGGTTCCGCTCGCGATGGCCGCCGGCGGCGGCTCGACGCGGGTGACGCTTCCGAGCGGCAAGTCGCTGGATGTCGCCATTCCCGCTGGGATCGAGGACGGCAAGGCGATTCGTCTGCGCGGCCAGGGCAATCCGGGGACGCGCAACGGTCCGGCCGGCGATGCGATCGTGACCGTGCGATATGCGCCGCATCCGCTGTTCAAGGTCGAGGGACGCGATCTCCGGCTGGACTTTCCGATCACGCTCTACGAGGCGGTGCTTGGCGCCAAGGTGCGCCTGCCGACGCTCGAAGGCGCCGTTGAAATGTCGATCCCCGCCGGCACCAGTTCGGGCCGCGCGCTGCGGCTGAGGGGCAAAGGCCTGCCGGCCGCCGGCGATCAGGCGCAGGGCGACCTGCTAGCGACGCTCCGCATCGTCCTGCCGCACGGCGAGGACGCGGCCCTGCGCGATCTGATGAAGGAATGGCGGGATAAGAAGCCCTATGACCCCCGTTCGGGGATGTCATGAGGGCGGCGGCTGAGACCGCAAAGTTCGTTCAGGACTTGCGCATTGCCGGAGGGCGCGAGCTTCGCACACGTAAATTGACTTCGCGGCGTCGCTTAAAGAGGCCGCGCCGCTGAGCGGCGCGGCGCTCGATGGATGATTACATCTTCTTCTCTGCGGGAGCCGCAGTGTGGTGATGGTGGTGATGGTGATGGTGGTGGTGGTGATGGTGGTGATGATGCTGGACGGGGGCGGCCGGCGCGGCGTCGGTCGCATAGGCGGCCACAGGAGCAGCGGCAAGGCCGGCGGCAAGCACGGCAGCGATGAGAATATTCTTAATCATTGTTAAGACCTTCGAAATGATTCGGAGCCCCACTAGCGAGGCTTCGCGACGTGTTTGCCTAAACGGGGATGAACCGAACATGAACCGCGCCGGCTTCAACGCCATCGTTTCAATCGCCCGGGGTTGAAAATCTTGAGTTCGGCATTTCGGCGCGCAGGATCTGTCGTGTCGTAATAGCAAGAACTTACAGCGTTATTGTCGTTGTGCCGGACTTGCCTCGGCGTGATTTTGCGATTCTAAGATATGCGCCGCGTCTAATGGTCGCCCAGGAGGTCGTCAGGCCGGCGGATCATCCCGGCGACGAGGCTGGGCTCGGTTCCAACGACTGCGACGCCGAATCCATGATCGGTTCGGGAAGCCGCGAAAAAGCCGAGCCGCCGTGCGCTCGTCGGCGGGGTGGACATCGGGGCGTCGAGCGGCTCAACCAATATGCCGACCCGCGCGCGATCGGCATTCTCTAGAACGACGAACGCCGCGGCGGACTGGGTTCCTGGAACGATCCGGGCGCCTTGCAGCGTCCAGCCGGGCGTCTCCAGTGTCGCCGCGACATCCAGCGCGGCGAATTTTGGCCCAAGCGATTTTAGCAGAGTCGGGGGATCGTGGGTTTCAATGTCGAGCGGCGCGGCATTCGTCGTCGCGAAGGCGCGATAGGCCGCGACGCCGGCGCCGATCAGCGGCTCGCGCGGATCGCTCGGCCCTCTGGCCGCGCTCACGCAAAACAGCCCAAGAGCCAACAGCGCCGCCAGCGCGAGTCTCCGACCCGAGCGACCGCGACGACGCGCGGGCGGCGTCGCATCGACGGACGCCGGAGCGTCGCTTCCTCGCGCCCGGCCCTTCGGCAGTCCCCCCAAGCCGGCGCGTTCCGCGCCGCCATTTTTACGCCAGGCGGCTTCGGCGACGACGCGCGGCGAGAGATTTTCGTTCGACGGGCGCGCGATCGAGAGGGGCCCGCGCAACCGACCGGAGCCGCCAAACGCAGCCCGGATCGCCTCGTTCTGCGCCTGCCAGAGCTCTACCCGGCCGCGCAATTGCGGATCGTCGCGCAAACTCGCCTCGAAGGCGGCGCGACTGTCGCGGTCGAGACAATTGTCGACATAGGCGTGGGCGTCGGCCGGAACGTACCGATCGGTCACTTGATGACCCTGAGATGCGGCGCGCCGACCCAGGGTTGGCTTCGCCCCCGATCGGCGTTGACGGCCATGTTCTCAGCAAGCCTCTCGCGGCCGCGGTCGAGCCGCTCGACCAATCGCGCCAAGGGGATGTCGAGCGCCTGGGCGGCTTCGCGGTGGGAAAACCCGGCCAGGACGACAAGCAGCAAAGCCTCGCGCAGCTCCAGCGGCAACGCGCGCACTCCGCCGACGGCCGTCGCGCCGCCTCGCGCGAAAGCCCCGTCAGTCCAATTGCCTTCGTATTCCTCAAGCGCCATCCGTCGAATGTGTCGCCTGTAAAGTTGTATGAAGCGGGCAAAGGCCTTCACCCGGCCGCGGACTTTCTCGCTCGGGCCCAGCGCGATCGGCGCCACGTGGCTTTGGCGGATCAGTTTGTCCACCAATCGGCTCGCGGTCGCATCATCGAGAACGAATCGATCGTCCCGCGCCAGCGCCAGCCCGAAACGCCTGAGGCTGCCGGTATCGTCAGACCAGTCTTTGGTCGCTGGCACGTCGTGGGACCGGAATAGATTAATTTCGATTAACAACTTTATGCCGAACGGCTTTGCGCTCCAAGCGGATTGTGAGCGGTTTCACACATTTTGTTATGATCGAAGCGTCCGCCGAGCCTTCCCATGGGGCCCATGCGAGGTTAAGGGATGAGGCTGCCGGAGCCCGGCCGGCGTCGAATCAGCGTGAGGAAACGAGCGGCGGAGCCCGCCAAACCGCCGGCGGGAGATCGGCACGAGATCCGGAAGCGATCCGCAAGAGACCTGCAAGAGACCTGAATGACGGGAAATGGGATGAACGGGGCGATCGAATCCGGCGCCATGCGCGGCCTCAAGGGCATAATCCTGGGTGTCGCCAACAATCGCTCGATCGCCTGGGGGATAGCCAAGGCGGTCCGCGCGGCGGGGGCCGAGGTCGCTCTGACCTACCAGGGCGAGGCGCTGGAAAAGCGGGTCCGCCCGCTCGCCGCCGAACTCGAAGCCCCGATCCTGGGCCATTGCGACGTCACCGATGGCGCGACTATCGACGCCGTCTTCGCCGAAGCTGAAAAGTTGTGGGGCGGCATAGACTTCGTCGTCCATTGCATCGCCTTTGCCGACAAGGACGAACTCACCGGCCGCTACATCGACACCACCGAGGGCAATTTCAACAAGTCCCTCGCGATCTCCTGCTACTCCTTCACCGCGATCGCGCAGCGGGCGGAAAAGTTGATGAAGAGTGGCGGGTCGCTGCTCACGCTGACGTATTACGGCGCTGAGAAGTGGATGCCGCATTACAATGTCATGGGCGTGGCCAAGGCCGCGCTCGAGGCGAGCGTGCGCTATCTCGCGGCCGACCTCGGGGTGCAGGGGATCCGGGTCAACGCGATCTCCGCCGGCCCGATCAAGACGCTCGCCGCCTCCGGAATCGGCGATTTCCGCTACATCCTGCGCTGGAACGAATATAACGCGCCGTTGCGCCGCACCGTCACGATCGAGGAAGTCGGCCAGAGCGCGGTCTACCTGCTTTCCCCGATGGCGCTCGGCGTCACCGGCGAAATCCTGCATGTCGACGCCGGCTATCACGTGGTCGGCATGAAAAATCCCGCCGCGCCGGATATTTCTGTCGTGAAGGACTGACGCCGGAAGCGGAGCCGTTGACCCCGTGCGATCGCGACGGAAAGACTTGATCTAGGCCGATCGCCTGCCGAGTTCCTTATTCCGCGACAAGCTCCAGATCGCGATCGCCGCCAGCAGCGCATGGCAGGCGCCGTTCTGCCAGAACAGCGCGGCCGGGCCGAGGTCGCGCATGGCGAGCGAGGCGACCGCGGGGGCGGCGATCGCGCCCAGGCAATATACGAACAGCAACCCGGCCGAGACCAGCACCATGTCATGCGTCTTGACCCGATCGTTCGCGATCGAGGCGGCGAGCGTATAGAGCGTGTAGGTGAACAGGCCGACGAGAAAGCCGAGCGCGATGAGGCTCGGGCCCCTGGGGCCGAAATAGGCCAGCGCGAATTCCGTGGCCGCGCCGGCGCTCATGACGAAAGCCATGATGAGGCGTCGGTCCATCCGGTCGGAAAGACGTCCGGCGGGGTAGACGCCGAGCGCCGAGCCGATGACGATCGAGGCGGTGAACACCGGCGCGGCGCTCGGCTTCACGCCGATCTGAAGCGCATACACGGGCGCGAGCGAAATCGCCGCGCCGTTGGCCGCGCCTGCGACCAGCGCGGCGATAAGCGAGATCGGCGCCAGCGAAGACAGCGAGGACAGGCGCAGTTTGACCGAGCGCGGCAATTCGGGCGCGTCGGCGCGCGTCATCGCGAGCGGGACGACCGCCAGTGCGAACAGAGCGGAACCGACCGCGAACGGCGCGTAGGCCTTGGGGTCGAGACCGCGCAGCAGCAGCTGGCCTACAGCGGAGGCGGCGAAATTGACGATCTGGTAGACCGCGTAGAGCGCGCCGCGATTGGAATTGCTCGCCGCGCCGTTGATCCAGGATTCGATGACCGCATAGATGCCGGCGAGCACGAAGCCGACCAGCGCGCGCGCGCCTAGCCAGGCGAGCGGCGTCTCGGTGAGCGCCATCATGTCGACGGCGACGGCGCCGATCGCGACGAAGGCCGCAAAGGCTCTGATATGCCCGACCTGGCGGACCATCGCAGGCGTGAAGAACGTACCCGCGAGCATGCCGACGAAATAGGCCGAGCCGAGCAGTCCGATGGTCAGGTCGCCGAACCCGTCGAGCGTGCCGCGGATTGGCGCCACCACCGAAATGAGCGCGTTGCCGCTGACCAACAGAAAGACGGACGCGAGCAGCGCGGCTATGGGGTACAGGCTTTTCACGGGCGAATCGGGGGCGAAAGGGGAGAACGCCATGCTGGCATGCGAGCGCCGCGATCGCCACCCGCATCGCAAGCGCGACCGGTCGCCCGATCCTCAACCTGGATATCGCCTTCCGCGCGCGTCTCATATATAGACGCGCGTTCAGAAGAACGCCGGTGCGAAAGACCGGCGAGTTTAGGTCGAGGCGTAGCATCATGGCGCAAGTTCGTTGGAGTCCGGAAAGCTGGAGGGTGAAGCCGATCGAGCAGTCGCCGGCCTATCCCGATGCGGCCGCTTTGACCGAAGTCGAGCGCCAGCTCGCCGGCTATCCCCCGCTGGTGTTCGCCGGCGAGGCGCGCAAGCTCAAGCGCGCGCTCGGCAAGGCGTTGGCCGGCGAGGCTTTCCTGCTTCAGGGCGGCGATTGCGCCGAGAGTTTCGCCGAGCATTCAGCCGACAACATCAGGGACTTCTTCCGCGTCTTCCTGCAGATGGCGGTGGTGATGACCTTTGCGGCGGCCTCGCCGATCGTGAAGGTCGGCCGGGTCGCCGGCCAGTTCGCCAAGCCGCGCTCCTCGGACATGGAGACGGTCGACGGCGTTTCGCTCCCGGCCTATCGCGGCGACATCGTCAACGACATCGAATTCACTCCGGAGGCGCGCAGACCCGATCCGCGCCGGCAGCTCGAGGCCTATCGCCAGTCGGCGGCGACGCTGAACCTCCTGCGGGCCTTCGCGAGCGGCGGCTACGCCAATCTCGAGAACGCGCATCGCTGGATGCTCGGCTTCGTCAAGGACAGTCCGCAGTCCGAGCGCTACCAGGAGCTCGCCGACCGCATCACCGAGACGCTCGGCTTCATGCGTGCGATCGGGCTCGACGCGGAGGCGCATCCCGAATTGCGCGCGACCGATTTCTACACCTCGCATGAGGCGCTGTTGCTCGGCTACGAGCAGGCGATGACGCGGCTCGACTCGACCTCGGGCGAGTACTACGCGACCTCCGGCCACATGCTGTGGATCGGCGACCGCACCCGCCAGCTCGGGGGCGCGCATGTCGAATACGCCCGCGGCATCCGCAATCCGATCGGCCTGAAATGCGGTCCGTCGATCCAGCCCGACGATCTCATCCGCCTGATCGACGCGCTCGATCCCGCGCAGGAGGCGGGACGGCTGACGCTGATCTGCCGTTTCGGCGCCGACAAGGTCGAGGCCTGCCTGCCCGCGCTGGTGCGCGCGGTCCAGCGCGAGGGCCGCAAGGTGCTTTGGGTCTGCGATCCCATGCACGGCAACACGATCAAGACCTCGAGCGGCTATAAGACGCGCCCGACCGAGCGCATCGCTTCGGAAATCCGCTCCTTCTTCGCGGTGCACCGCGCCGAGGGGACCTATGCCGGCGGCGTGCATCTCGAAATGACCGGCAAGAACGTGACCGAATGCACCGGCGGCGCCCGCGCGCTGCAGGAGGCGGACCTGCGCGACCGATACCACACCTATTGCGACCCGCGCCTCAACGCGGAACAGGCGATCGAGATCGCGTTCCTGGTCGCGGGATTGCTGAAGGAAGAACGCCTGCTTTCGCCCGCGCTGCCGAACCAAGCGGCGGAATAAGGCCGCCGGGCCGCGCTCGCCGAGCCCGGCCAGGCTCCCGCCCACCTGAAAGGAAAGCCGGGATCGGCGATCCCGGGCGCCGGTTCGCCTCAGACCGAGGCGTTGATCCAGCGCAGCAACTCGCTCTTCGGGCCGGCGCCGGTCTTGGTCGCGACATGCTTGCCGCCCTTGAACACCATCAGCGTCGGGATCGAGCGGATGCCGAACTGGCTCGCGATCTGAGGGTTCTCGTCGACGTTGAATTTGGCGATCTTGATCTTGCCCTTCATTTCGGTCGCGATCTCTTCGAGCGCGGGGGCGATCATACGGCAAGGACCGCACCATTCGGCCCAGAAGTCGACGACGACGGGCTCGTTCGACTTGATGACGTCGGCATCGAAGCTGGCGTCGGTGACCTTGGCGGTGGCGGACATGGGTTCCTCGTATTCCCCGGCGGCAGGCGCGCCGCTCTGACCCAACTAGTTAGGAACCCGCAGGCTGAGCGTCAAGCGCACGCTGGCTTGGCCAAGCGCCTGACCAATCCGGGCGCCGCGCTTTACGCTGGCGTCGCCTTCCGCCCGGGCCCGGCGACGACGCCGTGATCATGAGCTTGGCGATCGACCGCGGACTCAGCGTCTATGGCGCCGCCTATCTCGCGCTCGCCTCGCATGAACGGGCGCCGCTGGCGACGCTCGATCCCTCCCTCGCCGTGGCCGCCAGGGCCGAGGTCCCAGCCTTGATCGGGCCGCTGGCGGACTGAGACCGAGCCGCTCCGCGCGAGCCGCAAATCCGGCTTCAGAACATCCGCCCTCCGTTGGGCGCCGGCAGCGACGGCCCGATCAGCACGACTTCGCCCTCCGCGTCGGGAAAGCCGAGCGTCAGCACCTCCGACATGAACGGGCCGATCTGGCGCGGCGGAAAATTGACCACCGCGGCGACCTGGCGCCCGACGAGGTTTTCCGGCTGGTAGTGGCGGGTGATCTGGGCGGAGGATTTCTTGACGCCGATCGCGGGGCCGAAATCGATCGTCAGCTTGTAGGCGGGCTTGCGCGCCTGCGGGAAGGGCTCGGCGGTCAGGATCGTGCCGAGCCGGATGTCGACCTTCAGGAAGTCGTCGAAGGAAATTTTTGCGTTCGGCGTTTCCTGGCTCAAGGCGCGCGCTCCTGGCATTTCGGGCGAAGCCTTCATCGTGGGCGCGAGCGGCGCCGTCAAGGGCTCGCCAAAGACCCGCCAAAGGCCCGCCTTGACTCTCGACGGCGCCGGCCCTAGCTCGCGCCCATGTCCCACATCTCGAAGCCTCGCAGAGTTCCCTCCGTCGCCGGCCTTGGCGAACTCGCCGGCGGCTACGACGCGGCGCTGTGCGACGTCTGGGGCGTCCTGCACAATGGGCGCGAGGCGTTCCGGGCGGCGTCCGATGCGCTGGTTGAATTTCGTCGCGGCGGCGGGGTCGTCGTGCTGCTGACCAACGCGCCGAGGCCGAACCCGCCGATTCGCGAGCAGGTCCTGCGGCTCGGCGTGTCTCCTGACGCCTTTGATGCGATCGTGACCTCGGGCGACGTGACGGTTCGGCTGATCGCCGAGCGGATCGAGCTGCCGGTGCGCCACATCGGGCCGGAGCGCGATCTCAGCCTGTTCGAAGAGGCCGCCCGGCAGGCGGGCGCGCAGCCGAGGCTGACGGGGGCGGAAGAGGCGGCCTATGCGCTCTGCACGGGCCTGTTCGACGACGAGACCGAAACGCCCGAGGACTATCGCGAGCGGCTGAGCGCGATGGCGGCGCGCAAGCTGCCCTTCATCTGCGCCAATCCGGACCTGATCGTGCATCGCGGCTCGAAGACGATCTTCTGCGCGGGCGCGCTCGCCAAGCTCTACGGCGAAGTTGGCGGCGAGCCCATTTACGCCGGCAAGCCGCACGCGCCAATCTATCGCGTCGCGCTGGCGGCGGCGGAAAGCGCGCTCGGGCGCACGCTTTCAGTGTCTCGGACTCTGGCGATCGGGGACGGCATGCGCACCGACATTGCCGGCGCCGCGGCCCAGGGCCTCGACACCTTGTTCGTCAGCGCGGGCATCCATCACGGCGAAGTCCACGGCGACGAGAGCCTCGAAACTCCCGAGGCGCTCGAGCGGCTGTTCGCGCGCGAGCGGCTTTGGCCGAGCGCGACGATCGAGCGGCTGCAACCCTGAATCGGGGCTTCATTTCGGCTCGAAAACGCGCTCGATCGCGGCGAGCAACTGCGTCCGGTTGAACGGCTTGATCAGATGCGCGTCGGCGCCGGCAAGGCGCGCCGCCTCCAGCCGCTCGGCGCGCGCCTCGGCGGTCACCAGAATGAAACGGATTTCGTCCCCGCCGGGCGCGGCGCGAATTTCCTTCAGGAGTTCAAGCCCGTCGCGCGGCTGCATCGTCCAGTCCGAGATGACCAGCCGGTAGGATTTGGCGCGTAGTTTCGCCAGCGCCTCGTCGACGTCGCGCGCGACGTCGACGTTGCGATAGCCGAGCTGACTCAGAAGTTCTGAGGCAATGCGCAGCAGAGTCTGATAATCGTCGACGGCGAGGATCGGAATTTCGAGTTCGGGGGCCAATCGAATGTCCTCAGATCAGGGGCTTCGGCCTGTGCGTCAGGGGCCGCGACCAAAGTTGGGCTATCCGGGGAACGCGGGACATGGCCTTGCTGGCGCCTGGACGCGGCGCTACGCGCCGCGCCGAGCGCCTCGGGAGGAGGGCGTTTCGCGATGACCAGGGCGCCATTCCAAACCTATTACTTCGAGGACCTTGCGCTGGGCATGCGGGAGACGCTGCGCAAGACTGTGGAAAACGAGGACGTCATCCTCTTCGCCGAATTGTCGGGCGACCACAACCCGATCCATCTTTCCGAACATTTCGCTCGCAAGACCCGGTTCGGCGGCCGAATCGTGCATGGCCTCTATACCGCGAGTCTGATTTCGGCGCTGATCGGCATGCGGCTGCCGGGCCCGGGCGCGGTCTATATTTCGCAGACGCTGAATTTCCGCGGGCCGGTCAAGATCGGCGACGTGATCGACGTCTCGGTCGAGGTCGTCGAACTGACGGAGAAGGGGCGCCGGGTGCGGCTTTCCTGCGAGTGCCGGGTCGGCGACAAGCTGGTGCTCGACGGCGAAGGCGTGCTGAGCGTGCCGCCGACGCCGAAATGGCATGCGCCCGCGCCTTGACCCGCGCGCGGGGCCGGGGCAGTTTCCGCGCGCCATCGAACCCGCGGCGGGCGCGCGTCTTGCGCCGGCGTCCGGGCAAGGCCGCGTTTCGCGGCGGCTTACGGGAAAACGCGTGAACTCGACCCTCTCCTCGCCTGATTTCGTCGTCGAAGTCGATCCGCCGCATCCGCCGCCGCGGCTGCGCAAGGCGGTCTATGCGATCGGCAATTTCGACGGCGTGCATCTCGGCCACCGCGCGGTCATCACGAGGACCATCGAGCTTGCGCGCGCGCGCGGCGCGCCAGGCGCGGCGCTGACCTTCGAGCCGCATCCCGCCGATTATTTCGCCGGCGCGCCGGTGGTCTACCGCCTGACGCCCTTCGCCGCCAAGGCGGCGGCGTTGCGCGCGCTCGGCCTCGACGGCGCGGTGTTTCTGAGCTTCGACGCGGCGCTCGCCGGCCTTTCCGCCGAGGCGTTCGTCGAGGACATTCTGGTGCGCGCGCTCGACATCGGCGCGGCGGTGGTCGGCGGCGATTTTCATTTCGGCAAGGGCCGCTCGGGCTCGCCGGCGTTCCTGCAGCGCGCGGGCGAGCGATTCGGTTTCGACGTCGAAGTGCTGGCCAAGGTGGAGGCGCTGCATATCGGGGAAGCCGAGGCGATCTCGTCCTCGGGGGTGCGGCGCGCGCTGGAACAGGGCGACGTGCGCGGCGCCGAGCTGCGTCTGGGGCGGCCCTACAGCGTCTCGGGGGTCGTCATCGGCGGCCAGAAGCTCGGGCGCACGCTCGGCGTGCCCACCGCCAATCTCGCGCTCGAACCGACCAACCGGCTCGCCCACGGCGTCTATGCCGTGCGCGCGCATGTCGAGGGCGGCGCTTATGACGGCGTGGCCAGTTTTGGCGTGCGTCCGACCGTCGACGACGGCGCGCCGTTGCTGGAGGTCCACCTGTTCGGCTTCGACGGCGACATTTACGGCCAGGAGATCCGGGTCGACTTCGTCGAGCGCATCCGCGGCGAACTGAAATTCGGCTCCCTCGAGGCGCTGAAAGCCGCGATGGCCGACGACATCGCCAAGGCGAAGGCGATCCTGGCCGAGCGGCCATTTGGCGATTCGCGCCAAATCCTCTAATCCCCAGCGTTCGCCGCGGGCGTCCTCGTCCGCGCCCCGTCACTTGACTTGTCCGGCTGCACCATGACCGACGCGCCCGCCGAAGGCCCCGATTACTCCTCGACGCTCTATCTGCCCAAGACCGATTTTCCGATGCGCGCGGGCCTGCCGCAGAAGGAGCCGGAGATTCTGGGGCGCTGGCAGCGCGAGAATCTCTATGCGCAATTGCGCGAGAGCGGCGGCAATCGCCCCAAATTCGTGCTGCACGACGGGCCGCCCTACGCCAACGGCAACATCCATATCGGCCATGCGCTCAACAAGATCCTGAAGGACATGGTGGTGCGCTCGCAGCAGATGGCGGGCAAGGATTCCAACTATGTCCCGGGCTGGGATTGCCACGGCCTGCCGATCGAATGGAAGGTCGAGGAGGAATTCTACCGCAAGAAGGGCAAGGCCAAGCCCGACTTCAAGGATTCCGGCCGCGATCATCGCCTTCCGCAAGGAATGCCGCGCCTATGCCGAGCACTGGCTGTCCGTGCAGCGCGAAGAGTTCAAGCGGCTCGGAATCGTCGGCGACTGGGACCATCCCTATTCCACGATGAGCTTCCCCGCCGAGGCGCAGATTGCGCGCGAGATCCATAAATTCGCGGCCAACGGCCTGCTCTATCGCGGCTCCAAGCCCGTGATGTGGAGCGTGGTCGAAAAGACCGCGCTCGCCGAGGCCGAGGTCGAATACGAGGAGCACACCAGCGACACGATCTATGTCGCGTTTAGGCCAAAGCCTCGCGCCGGACGTGTCCACATTGCGTCTTCCTGGGAAGGTAATGACGAATTCGCTAAAGAACTGGACAGGGCGAAGGTAGTCATCTGGACTACGACACCGTGGACGATTCCTGGCAATAGGGCCATCGCCTATTCGGATAGAATTGAGTATGGCCTGTATAAAGTAACGGCGGCTGACGAGGGCAACTGGGCGAAAGCCGGCGATCTCTTTGTCGTCGCCCGCAAGCTGGCAGATGAATTCTTCAAAGCGGCGAGAGTTTCCGAATTTACGGAACTGCATGCAGATCAGTCCCGCACCCTCCTCGCGCGGCGTCTGCAGACACTAGTATACGCCCACCCGCTTTCGTCGATCGTTGGAGGCTATGACTTCGATGTGCCGTTGCTGTGTGCCGACCATGTCACCGAGGACACCGGCACGGGCTTCGTGCATACCGCCCCCGGCCACGGCCGCGAGGACTTCGACATCTGGATGTCGAGCGCGCGCGAACTGATCGCGCGCGGCATCGAGACGCGCATCCCCTACACCGTCGACGAGAACGGCGCCTTCACGGACGAGGCGCCCGGCTTCGTCGGCAAGCGCGTCCTCAACGACAAGGGCGAGAAGGGCGACGCCAACGAGGCCGTCATCAAGGCCTTGATCGAGGCCGGCGCGCTGATCGGGCGCGGAAGGCTCAAGCACCAATATCCCCATAGCTGGCGCTCGAAGAAGCCGGTCATCTTCCGCAACACGCCGCAATGGTTCATCGCGATGGACCATCCGATCGGCGATCGTCCGAGCTTGCGCGAGACGGCGTTGCGCTCCATCGGCGAGACGCGCTGGGTGCCCGCGTCAGGCGAGAACCGCATTCGCGGCATGGTCGGCGCCAAGCCGGACTGGGTGATGAGCCGCCAGCGCGCCTGGGGCGTGCCGATCGCGGTGTTCGTGCGCAAGGGCGAGCATGAGCCGCTGGTCGACGAGCGCGTCAACCGGCGCATCGCCGAGGCCTTCGAGGCGGAAGGCGCCGACGCCTGGTACGCCGAGGGCGCGGCGGCGCGTTTCCTCGCGCCCGACCATGATCCCGCCGATTACGAGAAGGTCGACGACGTGCTCGACGTCTGGTTCGACTCGGGCTCCACGCATTCCTATGTGCTCGAGGACCCGATCCACTTCCCCGGCCTTTCCGGCATACGCCGCAAGATCGACGGCGGCGCCGACGAGGTGATGTATCTCGAAGGCTCCGACCAGCATCGCGGCTGGTTCCAGTCCTCGCTTCTCGAGAGTTGCGGCACCCGCGGGCGCGCGCCGTTCGACGTCGTGCTCACGCATGGCTTCACGCTCGACGAGAAGGGGCGCAAGATGTCGAAGTCGCTGGGCAACCAGACCTTCCCGCAGGACGTGATCAAGCAGTCCGGCGCCGACATCCTGCGGCTCTGGGTCGCCGCGGTCGATTATTCCGACGACCAGCGCATCGGCCCGGAAATCCTGAAAACCGTCAGCGACAATTATCGCAAGCTGCGCAACACCATCCGCTGGATGCTCGGCACGCTCGCGCATTACGACCCGAGCCGCGCGGTCGGCTATTCGAAGATGGAGCCGCTCGACCGGCTGATGCTGCACAAGCTCGACGAACTCGACGCGACCGTGCGCGCGGCCTATGCCAATTTCGACTATGCGCGCGTCGTCGCGCGCGCTGTCGGCGTTCATGAACGCCGACCTCTCCGCCTTCTATTTCGATGTCCGCAAGGATGCGCTCTATTGCGAGCCGCCCTCGAGCGCGAAGCGGCTCGGCGCATTGGAGGCGATCGACCATATTTTCCGAGCGGTCACGATCTGGCTGGCGCCGATCCTCGTCTTCACCGCCGAGGAAACTTGGGCCGCGCGCGATCCGGAGGCGCGCTCGGTTCATCTCGAGACGTTTCCCCACATTCCCGCCAAATGGCGCGACGAGGCGCTGGCCGCGAAATGGGAGACGATCCGGCGCGTGCGCTCGGCGGTGACCGGCGCGATCGAGATCGCGCGCGCGGCCAAGGAGATCGGCTCGTCGCTGGAGGCCCATCCGATCGTCTATGTCGGCGATCCCAAGCTCGCCGAGGCGCTGAAGGGCGTCGATTTCGCCGAGGTCTGCATCACCTCCGACCTGACGGTGGAGACGCGCGGCCGAGGCGCCGCCGAGCGCCTTCGCTCGGCCGATACGCCCGGCGTCGCCGTGGTCGTCGAGCGCGCGCGGGGCGTCAAATGCGCGCGCTCCTGGCGCTATTTCGATCCTGCGACCGCCGATCCCGAATATCCCGACGTCACGCCTCGCGACGCGGCGGCGCTGCGCGAACTCGCCGCGCTGCGGCGCGCGGGAGACGCCGCGAAGGCTCGGCGCGCTGGCCGCGCTCGTGGTTTTCGCGCTCGACCAGGCCTCGAAATTCGCCGTCGCTCGCAAGGTTTGGCGAGCGCCGATGCCGCGCGAAGTCCGCTCGGCGCCGTTTCTCGATCTCGCGCTGCGCTGCAACCCTGGCATATCCTTCAGCTTCTTTCGCCAGGACACCGCGACTCGGCGTCTGGCTGCTGCTCGGCTTCACCCTGGCGGCGACCGGCGCTGCTCGGCGTCTGGCTGTGGCGCACGCGGTCGCCGCTCGTCGGCGCTCGGGCTGGGGGCGATCATCGGCGGGGCGCTCGGCAACGCCTGCGACCGGCTGACCTATGGCGCGGTGGTCGATTTTCTCGACCTGCACGCGTTCGGTCGGCATTTCTTCGTCTTCAACGTCGCCGACGCCGCGATCAATGTCGGCGTCGCGCTGCTCGATTCTCGATGGGCTGTTCGGCGCCGCAAGGGCGGCCAGGGGCGGCCAGGGGCGGATTGACGCGGGACGAAAGGAAGGGGCGCGCCATGCGCGCCTTTTCGTGCTATAAGGATAAAATTGCAGCCGCGCAGGCGTCTCCGGCGGGCCGTCAGGCGGCGGGCTCGCCATGGAAAGGCCGAATTGTCGGGTTTACCTCGAGGGGCGAACGCCGGAGATTTTGGACGCTTTTGGCGCGCGCGACGGGAATTTGCCAATGTCTGCGACGAAATCGGTGGAAGGGAAGCGCGCCGGCTTGTCGCTTGCGGTCGCGGCGGGTATGCTTGCGGGCTGGCCTCATCGCCGGCCCGCGCGGGCGATGACGGCGCGGCGCCGATCTGGGTGGGCTTCGGCACGGTGTTCAGCCTCGTCAAGGCACGAAAGACGATCAGCAGATCGAATATCGCGAGCACGGCAAGCCTCGTCGTGCCGCCGAAGATGACGTTGCCTCCGCCCCGCTCTCGGTCGCGAAGACGACGGCGGATTGGCCGGTGGATCCCGAGGTGCAGCGCGCCAAGAAGCAAAAGGAAGAGGCGAAGAAGCCGGCGCAGATGCCGGTGGGCCGATATGACGCGCCTCTGATCAAGCCGCGGCCAGCCCGTGACCGTCACCACCGCCGCCACCGCGGGTCAGGGCGCTGGCGGCGCCGGCCTGCATCAAGGACGGGGTCGCTACGCCTTGCTCGCAACCCACGCAGAAATCGGCCGCCACGTGGTCAGTTGGAATCCGTTGACCTGGGTCGGCCTACAGAAGAAGGCCCACGACCGTGCTGGGTCCGGAGCCTGATCGCGAGTGGCTCACCGATCCGCCGCCGGGCTTTCGCGCGCCCGTCGAGGGCGTCGGGGCGTAGCGGACAACTGATCCGGCCGCGCCGCCATCCGGTCGCGGCGAAGCGGGCGAGGGCGGCGGCTGCAGCTATTGGGCCGAGGGGCGGGCCCGAATTCAACTGCCGCCGGGCTTCGCGGCGGGGGCGCCGCGAGCGGTCGCGCCCGCCGAGGCCACCAGCAACTTCGGTATTCGTCGCGCTTCTCGTGGATCGAGGCGATGACGTAGCCCATCGGCACGCCGAGATCGACCAGCACCGCCTCGGAAAGCTGCAGGCTCGCCTCGACGGTCTCGGGCACGGCGTCGGTGACGCCGAGCTGGTAGAGCATGCTCGCATGCTCGGCGTCGCGGGCGCGGGCGACGAGCGTGATGTCCGGCCGCAGCTTGCGCGCGATCTCGACGACGTCTCGTTGGCGCGCGGCGCGTCCATCGTGACGACCAGCGCGCGCGCGGTTTCGATGCCGCAGCGGCGCAGGAATTCCGGCCGCGAGGCGTCGCCGAAATAGGCGGGGCGGCCTTCGCGGCGCGCGCGCGCGACCAGATTGGCGTCGGAATCGACCGCGATGAACGGGATCTTGTGGACGTCCAGCATTTCGCCGATCAGCGCGCCGACCCGGCCGAAGCCGACGAGAATGACGCGATGGCCTTCGTCCTCGGGCGGCGTCGCCAGCGCTTCGGCCGGCCGGATCCGCGCGCGCGCGGCGGCTTGCGAGCCGCGGCCACGCGCGCCCGAGCAGCGGCAGCATCAGCATCGACAGCGCCGCCGCGACCAGCGCGATTCGCCCGCTCGTCGGCGTCGACGACGCCGCCCGCGACGCGCAGCGGCGATCAGCACGAAGGCGAATTCGCCGCCGGGCCCCAGCATCAGCGCGACGTTGCGCGCCGTCGCCGCGCGAAGCGCCGAAGGCCCGCGCCAGCGGATACAGCGCCGCGGCCTTCGAGGACCACGAAAGCGGCGAGATCCCGAATTCGAGCCCGGGACGCGAGGCCGCCAGCGAAAGATCGAGCCCGGCGCCGACCGAGACGAAGAACAGGCCGAGCAGCAGGCCCTTGAACGGCTCGATGGTCACCTCGATTTCGCGCCGGTATTCGGTCTCGGCGAGCAGCAGCCCCGCGATAAAGGCGCCGAGCGCCATCGAGAGCCCGCTCGCCGCGGCGATCAGCGCGGCGCCGAGCACGACGAGCAGGCACGCCGCCATGAAGAATTCCGGCGCTCTTCGTCATCGCGACGGAATGAAACAGGGGCCGCAGCACCAGCCGCCCGAGGACGATGACGAGGCCGACCGCCAGCGCGGCAGGCGCGACGGTCAGGGCGAGGCCGAGCGCGACGTCCTCGTCGCTGTGCCGCGCCAGCATCGCGACCATGAACAGCAGCGGCGCGACCGCGAGGTCCTGAAACAGCAGGACCGCGAAACTGTAACCGCCCGACCGCCGTCGTCATCAGCTTGTGTTCGGCGAGCACGGGAACGACGATCGCGGTCGAGGAAAGCGACAGCGCCGCGCCGAAGATCAGCGCGGCGGGCGGCCTTCTGCCCGAACAGCAGCGCCGCGGCCGCCGATCAGCGCGGTCGAGGCGAGCGACCTGCGCGAGGCCGAGCCCGAACACGAGTTTGCGCAGGCTTTTCAGACGCTCGAATTTCAGTTCGAGCCCGATCGTGAACATCAGCGCGACGACGCCGAACGCCGCGAGCCGGTCGATCGCCTCGACATTGGTCAGCGCGAAGGCATCGAGCCAGGGCACGCGGCCGGCGAGGCGGCCGAGCCCGAACGGGCCGAGCGCTACGCCGGCAAGGAGATAGCCGAGCACCGGACTGACGTGGATGCGAAAGAACAGCGGCGCGACGACGCCCGCCGTCACCAGGAACAGCAGCGCCTCGCGATAGATCGATCTCGTGGAACGACGCATGCAAATCGGGCTCGAGGGGTTGAGAAGGTCCGCGCGACGAGATTGAGCCGCAATCGGGGGAGAGGGACGTACGAATGCGGGCCCGCAGCGGAAATCGGCGACGCGGCGTGGGTTCCCCTCCCGCTTGTTCCGCAAATCGCGGATGACCATGCGCCGGCGGGCGAGGAACGCATTCCGGCGTCAGGACGGGCCGCGGACTGTCGCGCGCCGGCCGGCCGTGCGGGCGCCGGCTTCTCCAAATCCGCGCCGAACCTTTCCAAATCCGCCGCTTTCGGATTCGGCAAGCTTTTCCAAAGATTCTTCTTGGCGGTTTTGTTTTTTATCAATGGGTTACGGGTCCAAAAAGCCGGATTTGCGATTCCCGCGCCGGCGGGCCTCCTCCGGGGCGCCCCGTCGGCGTCCCGGTCGGCCTCGCCTGCCCCGACGCGCTCGAGCGCGCTCTGCATCGTCTTCATCAGCCGCGCGCAAATCATCGCGGCGTCTTCGCTCTCCGCCGGGGCGCGCGACCCATATCTGTCGAGCCGCGCGAGACTGAGGAGCCTATCCGGAATGGCCCTGAGATCGCAGTCCCGCCGCCGCTCGCCGCCGCAACGGGGGCTCCCGTCGCGCCCTGCGCACGCGGCGGGACTCGCGCAGGCTCGCCCCGCGCCCGGTCTCCAGCGACCCGGCGACGATCCGGCCCGCGCGCTCGCGCGAAAGCCTTTCCTGACGCGCGACCGCCTCATGGCTGCGCCCGGCCCGCAACATCGCCAGACCCCAAATCCACCGCGCCTCGCACCGCGCGGCAGGCGCCTCTGGGGCGCGCGAAGGCGGCGACGAGAGCAGCGGAAGCGGACATGGCGAGGCTCACGGGATAGGGTGGTCGGAAATGGTAATATAGCATGAATTTTGTAAAACAGAAAGTAAATTTCGCAAAAAACGCCGATTAAAATTCGAAATTCCGGAAATCCAGGGGCGGTTTACTTTGCCTCTTTTCCGCCGGCTTGGGGTCCACGCGGTCGAGGGCGTGGGTCTCGGCCGGTCCGGGCCGCGATGCCAACGCCTGCCGAGTTGGGGGTAAAGTAAAGTGTCGCCGGAATAGGTGATGAGCCGACGCCTTGACGGAGTCCTCGCGTCGTCGCTGACGACGGCACATTTGGGGTTTCAGTGAGAGAGGCGTCCGTAAATGGCAGGGGCGATGTCTACCCTTGTGCGCCGCGCTTGATCGCATCGGCGGCCGTGGCGAGTGGCAGCAAGAGCGAAAGCGGCGCATCGCCGAGAGCAAGAGCGCCGTAGCTTTGATACCAGCGCGCAGCGCGTTCGTTCTTGGCGTCGATTAGCAGCGCAACGCCGCCGACGTCATCGGCGACGCGAATGCAGCGATGCGCGGCGCGCAGCAGGAGAGCGCCGCCGAGTCCCCGGCCTTGCACTGTCCTGTCGACGGCGAGCCGACCAAGCCGAAACACCGGCACATCGTACCGCGCCAGGCCTCTCTTCGCGAGCGCAGGCGTCCGCGCATGATCGAGCGAGGCAGGGCTTAGCGTGTAGAAACCAAGGACGCGCGCCGGAGCGTCGGACGGCGCGGCGACGAAACATTTTGCGCCGCCGGCTTCGTGATTTTGGCGTGCGAACTTTTGCAGATAGAGATTGAGATCGGCGTCGCCGCAATCGAACGCGGCGCGGTCGTGCCGCTTGGCGATCGGCGCTTCGTCCCAGACGAGCGCCGTCATGGCAAGGTGAAGCCAGCCTTCGCGGCGCGCACGAGACGGTCAGAAGCTGCGGGCGGGTTTTCCAGTAGCGCGAGCACGCGCAAGGAATCTCGCTCGGAAAGCTTGAGCCGTTCGGCCTCGGCGATGTCCGCTTCAGCCTTCGGCAGCGTCGCGCCGAGAATGTAGCCGGTCAGATCGAGGCGCTTGAGGGACGCGGCGCGCATGAGCGTCGCCTTGTCTTCGGGACGGAGCCGCAACTCGACGCGGCCGCTGTCAGTGAGAGCACGGGGCATGGAACCTCCAAAAGTTCGTTCCACTCATTATAGCATACGGAATCAATCCGTACCAGAAAATTCCACGTCGCGATTCCGGCGACACTTTACACCCTTTCCGCCGGCTTGGGTCCACGCTTTCGAGGGCTTGCATCGCGGCCGGTCTGGCCCGCAATGCCAACGCCTGCGCAGCGGGGTAAAGTAAAGTTTCGCCGGAACCCCGGACTCCAGTCTTGCGCACGAGGAGGAAGGGGCATCAGACGGCCCGCTCGGCTTGGGCGAGATAGGCCATCGCGGAGGTCTCGCCGTCTTCGATGGCGATCTCGACAGCGCGCTTGGCGGCGAAGAGCATGGACGCGGCTCGAGCCGTGGCTGCACATGCTTCGCGTACGCTACGGATGACCTCTCCCGCAACGCCGTCAGGGATGCGAGGCAGCAGTATACTAAAGATGTCGCTTTCGGTGATGGCCGGATACATGCCGGCGCGGGCAAAGAGGTCCAGCAGTTCGCAGATCACCGGGAGCCGGAGGCAAGTGAGCAACACCTCGGCTGTGATGGCCTGCGGTTCGACCACTACAAATCCTGACGAGCACACGAACCCGTCCTGCTTCGGCGCGATCTGAGCCGAATGGCGCGGCTTGCGTCGCGCTTCAGTCGCGCCCCGGCCGCGCCGGTCCCAGTCCGAAATTGAGCGCGAGGCCGAGCGCGATGATCGCGGCGCCGAGGAAATCGGCGAGTTTCAACGGCGTCCCCAGCACGAGCGCGGCGAGCAGGGCGCCGAAGAACGGGTTCATCAGGTGGCAGGCCGAGGCGCTCGCGGCGCCGGCGATGCGGATCAGCGCGAGCCACATCGTCATGCCCCCGATGGTGACGACGACGGCGAGATAGAGAATCGCGAGCAAGGCGGGATCGGCGAGCGACAGCCCCTCGTCGGCGCCGAATCCGCGCCCATGGAGCCACGCGAACGGCGCCAGCGCGAGCGCGCCGGCGATCGACTGCCAGAAATTCAGCGCCTGGACGGGCGCTCCCTGCGCGCGGGCGCGCAGGATCAGCGTCGCGCAGGAGAAGGCGAGCGCGCCGAAAGCGGCCAGAACGACGCCCGCGAGATCGAGCGCGCCCATGTCGAGGCCCGTGATGACGACGACGCCGGCGAGCCCGATCAGCGCGCCCGCGAATTGCCGCGGCCGGACCGCTTCGACGCCGAGCCCCGCCGCGAGCGCCGCCGTCGCGAACGGCGCGCAACCGGCGATCGCGACCACCACGACCGGGCGCACGAGCGTGAGCGCTGAGAACGTCAGTCCGAGATAGATCGCGTTGTTGAGCGCGCCGACGCTCAGGCCGAGCGCGATCGTCCGGCGGTCGAATCCGCCGCGCGCGAAGGGCGCCAGCAGCAACGCGCTCAGGGCGAAGCGGGTCGAGAGGATCGTTGCGGGATCGAAGCGGGCGAGCGCGATCTTGCCGGCGACGAAGGCCGAACTCCAGATCAGGCTGAAGGCGACGGCGAGCGCGAGAAACGCTAGGCGGCGCAAGCGCGGACGCCCGTCACCGCGTCTGAACCCCGAACGCCTTGGCGAGGAACAGGCCGCCGTGGCGCAGGGCGCCGCCGTCGATGCCGTGGCCGACGCCCATCGAGAGATGCCATTGGCACGGGAATTCGGCCCCCGCCAGTTCGTTCATCGCGATGAACATCGCGTCGACCGGAATGACCGGGTCCTGATCGCCGTGGACGAGCAGGATCGGCGGCGTCTGGCCGCGCGCATCGCGCGCCTTGGCCTCGCTCAGATGCTCGGCGCCGACCAGCAGCCCGGAATAGCTGACGATCGCGGCCGGGGCGGCGCGCCGGCGCAGGCCGACATGCAGCGCCATCATCGCGCCCTGGCTGAAGCCGACCAGCGCGAGCCTGGCTTCGTCGAGGCCGAGCCGCGCGAGTTCCTCGTCGAGAAAGCCGTCGAGCGCGGGCCGGGCGGAATTGACGCCGCGCCAGCGGTCCTCGGCGCCGCGGGGATCGTCGGGCGGACTTGCGCTCAAGCCGAACCATTGCCGCCCCATCGGGGCGCCCGCGCAGCGCTCGGGCGCGTTCGGCGAAACGAAGCAGGCGTCCGGAAGCAGGTTGCGAAACTGCTGGCCGAGTTCGATCAGGTCGTTGCCATCGGCGCCGTAGCCGTGCAGGAAGACCACGAGCTGGCGCGCCTTGCCGCTCTTGGCCTCGAGGCGAGGCCCGGTCAGTTTCGCCGCCATTCCAATCCTCCGAGAAAAGCCGTCGTTCGCGCGCGGGTCTAACCCGAAGCCTCCGACAACGCCATGCCCGAGCGCTGCTTGGCCTCGCGGTAAAAGGCCCACAGCATCCGCGCCGCGACGCCGCGCCAGGGACGCCAGCGCTCGGCGATCGTCTCGAGCCGGCGCGCGTCCGGCCGCGTCTTCAGCCCGAGCGCGAGCTTGGCCGCCTCCTGCAGCGCGAGATCGCCGGCCGGGAAGGCGTCGGGATGTCCGAGGCAGAACAGCAGGAAGATGTCGGCGGTCCAGGGCCCGACGCCGCTGACGGCGACCAAGGCGCGATGCGCCTCGACCGCGTCGAGCGCCCCGAGCGCGGCAAGGTCGAGGCCCTCGTGCGCGACGGCGCGGGCGAGCGCGCGCAAGGCGCGCAACTTCGGGGTGGAGAGTCCGCAGCCGCGCAACAGCTCGTCGTCGCAGGCCAGCAGCGCGCTCGCCTCCAGGGGCGAGACGCGCGCCTCCAGCCGTGCGAAGATCGCATTGGCGCTCGCGACCGAGACCTGCTGCGAAACGATGATCGCCGCCAGACCGGAGAAGCCGGGTTCGCGCCGCCGCAGCGGCGGCGGGCCGCCGATCGCGATCAGCCGCCCGACGAGCTCGGGATCCCGGGCGAGCAGGCTGCGCGAAGCCTCGGCGAGACTTGCCTCGCAATCGATCAGCGGGCCGGGATGATAGAGCCTCGCCGCGGCGGCGGCTTTCGGCCGGGCGCGCTTGCGCGCCTTGCCCGCAACCTTTGTCTTGCCCGCAACCTTCGTCTTGCGCGCCGCCGTCTTCCCGGGCGCCGCCGCCTTCCCGGGCGCGGCCCGCGTCTTGGCCGGGCCGGTCTTCTTCGCCGGCGCCCGCCTGAGGCCCGCTCGCTTGCCCGCGCCGCGTTTTTTCGAAACATTCCCCGCCAAGACCGAATCCTCCCGATCCCGCATCTTGCCCGGTTCCCCCTTGCCGCTCCAGCCCATCTTTCGCTTCGCGCCGACGCCCAACGGCCGTCTGCACCTCGGACACGCCTACTCGGCCTTGTGCAACGAATATTTCGCGCGCCGATCCGGCGGCGCGCTGCTGTTGCGGATCGAGGACGCCGATCCGACGCGCTGCCGGCCGGAATACGAGGCCGCGATCGCAGAGGACCTCGCCTGGCTGGGCGTCGCCTTCGCGCCGAACCCGCGCCGGCAGAGCGATCACCTCGACGATTATTCGCGGGCGCTCGCCCGCCTGCAGTCGCGCGGCCTCGTCTATCCCTGTTTCTGCACCCGCGGCCAGATCGCGCAGGCGAGCGGCGGCGGCCGCGACCCCGACGGCGCGCCGCTGCATCTGGGGCGCTGCAAGGCGGTCGGGCGGGTGGAGATCGAGGCGCGCCTCGCCGCCGGCGAGCCGGCCGCGCTGCGGCTCGACATGGCGCGCGCGGCGGCGCTCGCGCCCGGCCCTCTCGACTGGCGCGAATATGGCGAGGGCGACGACGAGCGGCGGGTCCCCGCGACGCCCTTGGACTGGGGCGACATCGTGCTGCGCGGCAAGGATCGTCCGGCGGCCTATCACCTGGCCGTCGTGGTCGACGACGCGCTGCAGGGCGTCAGCGAGGTGGTGCGCGGGCGCGACCTCTATCCCTCGACCTCGGTCCATCGCGTGTTGCAGGCGTTGCTCGATTATCCCGCGCCGCGCTATCGCCATCACCGGCTCGTGCTCGACGCCGAGGGCGCGAAAATGTCGAAGAGCGCCGCCTCGCAGCCGCTCGCGCAATTGCGCGCGGACGGTTACGGCGCCGGCGAAATCCGCGCCGCGCTCGGTTTTTGCCCCGGCGTCCGCACCCGTTTGAAGGCGGCGCTCAGTTGAGCCGGGCGGTCGCTCCCGGCGCGGCCGCCGCCGCGGCGCCGGCGTTCGGCGCCTGGGTCATCAATTGATCGATGCGGTCGCGCTCGTGCTTGAAGGCGGCGAGCATCTTGCCGTCGAATTCGCGCGTGCGCGCCAGCTTGATCGCCATCGGGTCGACGAAATTGCCGTTGATGATGACTTCGTAGTGCAGATGCGGGCCGGTCGCGAGGCCGGACTGGCCGAGATAGCCGACCACCTGGCCCTGCGTGACCCGCACGCCGGGCGCGATGCCCCGCCCGAAGCCGGACATGTGATTGTAGGTGGTGACATAGCCGTTGGCGTGCTGGATCTCGACGCGGCGGCCGTAGGCCTGGGTATATTCGGCGCTGATCACGACGCCGTTGCCGGCCGCGACGATCGGCGTGCCCACGGGCGCGGCCCAGTCGACGCCGGTATGCATGCGCGCATAGTGCAGGATCGGGTGATAGCGCATGCCGAAGCCCGAGGTCATTTCGCCGGCGGCGATCGGCTTGCGGATCAGGAATTTCCGGGTCGAGCGGCCGTTCTCGTCGTAATAATCGACGAGATTGTCGTCGGGCGTCTGGAAACGGTAGTAGCGGAAGATCTGTTCGCGCACGGTGATGGCGGCGTAGAGCAAAGTCGGGTGCGGATCGAATTCGTCGGGGTCCGCGACGAAGGCGATCATCGAATCGCCCGGCCGGACCGCGCTCTGGAAATCGACGTCGTTGGCGAAGGCGCGCACCAACTCGTCGATGACCGGGCGCGCGAGCCCCTGTTTGAGCGAGGTTTCGTAGAGGCTCTGGTAGAGGCTCATGCCGCCTTCGTCGTCGGCGTCGCTCAATCTGGGCCGCGCCGGCGCCTGGCCGCGAGAGATCGTCACCGGCACATAGCCGTCGGCGTCGTTGATGGCGACGGTCGCCTTGAGCTGTTCGTCGGAATAGACGGAGATGCGGGCGATCAGCGAGGGTTGCCCGGGCTCGGGCGGATCCTCGAATTCGAGGATGATCTTCTGGCCTTCCGCGACCGGAGATTCCCCGTGCTTGAGGCCGAAGGCGGCGAGAATCGCGCCGATCGCCTCGCGGCCCGCGCCATTGGCGCGCAACACGTCCTCGAAGGTCTCGCCGTGATGGATCTGCACCAGGCGTTCGCGGGTTGCGTTGGCGTGCGGGTCGAGCGGCGCCTTGGGAATGTCGGTGACGTTCTCCGGCACCAATCGCACTTCGATCGACGAGAACGGCGCGTTCGACTCCACCGCCCCCGTGGTCGCATAGGCCAGCGCGCCGAGCGGGTCGACGCCCGCGCGGCTCGTCTGGGTCAGCAGCATTTGAGGGGCCAGGGCCGGCAGTTGTTGGCCCGCGTTCTGCGCCTTGATCCATTCGGCGACCTGCGCCTGCGCTTCGGCCAGCGTCAGGTCGCCCTTGACCTTCGTCGCGTCGGACTGGGACAGGTCGCGGCTCGTGAAGGCGGCCTCGGAATCGTCGGGCGCAGGCTCGAGTTCCGTCGGCGCCTCGCCTTTTTCAGCCGAAACGTTGGTGAGCTTGAGCGGATTGAACGGCGGCACCGCGTCCGCGAATCCGGTCGGAGTGGTCGTCAGCGTGGTCGAGAGCAGCGTATAGGGGCGGGACTTCAGGACTTCCTTGTCGCCGATCTTCATCGTCATCGACGACTTGAACGATTGCTTGGCCGCGACGATGTCGACCGGGCGAACGAGGCGGTCGCCCTTGCCGGGGTTCACCGCCGCGTTCTCGGCGCCTTCCCGGCGCGGCGCCGCGGCGAATTCGGGCGCCTGCGCAAACGTCGATTGCCGGTCGAGATCGAGATAGAGCGCCGAACCGATCAGCGCGATTCCGCACACGCCCGTCAGCGCGACGCCGAGCATCCAGCGCACGGGGATGCGCCGCCGCTCGCGCCCGTCGGTCCGGGGTCCCTCGAGCTGGATCGCCGGCTCGTGGCCGAGCTCGACGCTCGCGCGCCCGCGATCGACGCGCCGGGGCGTTTGAACTATGCGGGCGGTCAGGGCGGTCACGATATCCCGGCGTTTCCTCGCGGGCCCCCGAATACCTCGCGGGCGCAGCGAAATCACTTGTTACCCCGCGCGAAGGACGTCGCGCAACCTCGCTCCCTCGTGCAAAACCGTGGCGTCAATGCGGCGGCGCTTGCGCGAAGCCTGCGCGACGGCCTCGACTTATCCCCAGGGAGGGCAGGCCGGCCCCGATCGCGGACGATTTTTCAAA
>CAWEID010000043.1:0-59677 GCA_963809055.1 uncultured Pseudomonadota bacterium
CGATCTCGCGGATTTCAAGACCGGCCGCGGCCGCGCCGCAGGCCCTGGCGGGCTATGTCGCACAGCTCGCGCTGTATCGGGCCGCTCTGGCGCCCTTTTATCCTGGAACGCCCGTTCGCGCCCTGTTGATATGGCTGGATTCGGGCAAGTTGACGAAATTCCCGCCTCGAGGCTCGACGAGGCCCTGCATAGACTGCTGAAACAAGACTGAAATCCGGGCGGGTCGCCATGAAGTGGTCGCATTTTGCAGGGACTGTGCGGCCATGAGGACAGGCGTAATCTGGCCTTTGCGACGCGCGCGCGCGACATGCGGCCGGGCAAGGCGATCGACAAAGACCTTGCGGGAGCGTGCGCGCGAAATGGGAGGGCTGGCGCTTGCCGGCCTTCTGGGCTTGGCGCCGCTCGCGGCCGCGGCGGAAACCGCGCCTGCCGGCATGGTGCCTTACGATCATCCCGTCTATCACAATGGCAAGCGCGTGCTCTGGCACGGCGCCGGCCGCGACGAAGCGGACGATTCCGGCAAGAACGCCCCCGTCAGGAACGATCCCGCCAAGCCCAAGCCGGCCGCGACGACGCGGCACGAGTTCACTTTGCTGATCGACGGCGACGACGTCTGCGCTTCGCGCATGGCGACCGATTTCGTCAACGCGATGAAAGCCGCGGGCGTCAGGGCGCGGGTCGGCGTCGGGCGCACCGGATCAAATGCGCTCAAGAAACTCGTCGGCAACGACATCGCCGATGTCGCGATCGTCCCCATCGACGCTCTCGGTCGACGACGCTTCCCCCGGCGGCGCCTGGAAGGACAAGGCGCCCTATATCGCGCGATTTCGCAGGAGACCGTAGAAATCGTCGCTCCGCGCAGCGTCGCCAACCTTGCCGCCCTGAACGGGCGCACGGTCGCGGTTGGGCCAGCCGACAGCGCGGACGAAGCGGTGGCGCAGGCGGTGTTCGCCAAGCTCGGCGTGAAGCCGAAATGGATCGCCATGCCCTTGACCGCGGGCCTCGCGGATCTTGCCGCCGGGAAGGTCGACGCCGTCGTCGCCACCGGCGAGGCCGAGTTCGAAGTCGCTGCAGGATTTCGGAAGGACGGACGTTTCCATCTCGTCGCGATACCCTGGTCGCCCGCGCTGCATGGCGCCTACGCGCCCGTGACGCTCACCGCCAGGGCGAGGCCCAACCTGATCGGCGCCGACGAAAAGGTCGACACGATCTCGGCGCCGATGGCGCTGATCGCGCTCGACGCGGCCCCCGGCTCGTCGCGCGCCGCGCTCGACGCTGATGTCGTCGCCGCGATGTTCGACAAATATGAAGGCCTGATCGGCCCGAACGACGCCCCGATTGGCGCGAGGTCAACCTCGCCGCGTCAGTGGATTGGCCGCGGCTCGGCTCGGCAAAGGACTGGTCGAGAGCCACCGGGCCGCGACCGACGCGTCGCTCGAGGCGTTCCAGCAGCTCGCGAAATCGGCCGCGGCGGCCGACGGCGGGCCCGGCGCGGAGGACGCGGACAAACTCATCAAAGCTTGATGCAATGGCGCGGCGCGGGGCCATGACCGGAGGGCGCGCATGTCGTTGGCCATAAAGACCGGCGCCGGCGCCTTCGCGGGCGTCGTCGTTTGCGGTCTCGTTTACGCGTTCTGGCCGCGTTCGCAGCCCGAACTCGTCAACCTGAAGGCGGCGGTCGAGAAGCCCGTCTTCGTCGTCGCAACGACCCCGGCAACGACCCCGGCGCCTGCGACCCCGGTGCAATTGCGCCCGCGCAGGACAAGGCCGGTCTCGCCAAGCTCGCGGCGGCCCTGAAGTCCGATCCGACCCCCGCCCCGGCCGCGGCGACGGCCGCCTTGAACCTGCCGAAGCCGCAAACTTCCCCGACGCCTCGCGCGAGCGACCAAGCCGCACAGTTCTGCGCGCAGGGACTCGTCGCGCTCGCCGAGGGCGACATCGCGGGCGCGCGCCGCTGGCTCGATCGCGCCGCGGACGCCGGCGACGCGCGCGCTCTAATGGTGCTCGGCGATACCTATGATCCCGCCACGCTGGCTCGGCTCGGGGCCCTGGGCACGCCCGGCGACGCGGCGCGCGCGCGCGATTACTATTCCCGCGCCCTCGCCGCCGGCCTCGGCGACGCCAAGGAGCGCATCGCGGCGCTGGAAGCGCGCGGGAATTGAGGGGCCTCTTGCGCCGCGCTATCTGTCGCTCGGCGCCGTCAGCCCGGCCGCTCGCCGCGATCGCCTTCCGGCGCGCGCGAGATCTCTGTAACCAGCTTTAGGATCATCGCCTCGCTCGAAGCTGTTGAAATCGTCGATCCGATGCACGAAGGCACCGACGCCGCCGATCACGTTGTCGCGGTAATATTTGTCGATGCCGCCGGGCGGATTGGTGTGCAGCGGCGAGGTACCCGCCCTTCGGCGGCGGCGCGCCGGTTGAAGATCGAAAGCCGTTGATGTGCGCCGGGGCTCGAGCGCGGCGTCGCGCGCGTCGGTCACCGGGCGGCCCTGGTTGCTCGTGCCGTCGCCGGAGACGTCGATCACGTTGCGGTCGGCGTCGAAGCCGCTTTCGGCGAAGCGCCCACGGAAAAATCGATCGCCGAACCGATCGCGGTCCGGCCGAGAAACGAGCGCGGCGCGTCGGCAACGCTCCGGCGAAGGCGCGCGCGTCGGCGGCGTTGGCGATCAGCGTCCAGTCGAGACGGTCCTCTGTTCCCCCTCCCCCGCCCATTCGACGAAGGTGACCGCGATCGCGCCATGGCGCCCGCGCGGATCGCGTCGATCACGCGCGGATCGGCGATCGCCGCGGCGTAGCCGCGCCTTTGCAGCGCGAATTCGTCGTCGTCGATGCTGCGCGAGACATCGGCCGCGAGCACGATCTTGACGTCGAGCGCCTGAGCCGCCGCAGCGGGGCGCGCGCCGACGCACAGCGCGAGAATGAGCCAAAGCTCGAATAAAGCGCATCGACGCCTCCCGGCGAACCGCGGCTTCGAGAAAGGCTAGACCTGTGGGCGGGCGCGGACAAGGCGGGACTTGGCGGCCGGAGGCGGCGATCCCGGCTGCCAGCGCGTCGTTACTGACCCATCGCTCGACAGCACGTCGCGCAGAGGATCGCTCGTCCAGGCGACGTTGACGAAATCCTCGTGGCTGACGTCGCCGGCGTCGACGAAGGCGACGACGCCGGGACGCAGGGACTCGGGCAGGCCCGTCGACCGTATGCACCCCGTCATGCTCGAGCCGCGCCTGCATCTCGAGGTTCTGCCTGCTTCGACGAGACGGAATAGGCGCTCACGAAGAAGGCGCGGCTGATTCGCGATTCGACCCAGCCCGCGAATTTGTCGGGTTCGCCATAGAGCGCATCGAGCAGCACCACGCCGCGGACACGGTCTCCGGCGCCGCCGTGCGCGAGCGAGTAGGCGGCCGGCAGATAGCCGCCGCTGTAGGCGACGATGACGACAGGCATGCGATGGAACGTCGCGCGCGAGGCGTGCGGATAGAGCGCGGCGAGCTTCGCCTCGGCCTCGTCGAGGAATTCCGCAAAGGCGCCCGGGCGCCAGAAATTGCCGGCGCTGGAATCGCGCGCGTCGACCGCCATCTGCGGCGCCACCAGCACCGCGTTGAGGTTGGACTGCGCGAGCTGGCGCGGCGTCTGCTGGCGCTCGACTACGTCGCGCGTCAGCGTCGCGTGGTTGCCGTGGAAATAGACGACCATCGCCCCCGGCGCGTTCGGGTCGAAATCGGGGGCGGCGGCGAGCAGCACATGGCGGTCGTTATAGGTCTGGTCCTCCCACAGCACGCCGCCGCGCGGCGAGGAATGGCCGAGCCTGCCATTCTCGTCGACGTCGAGGAAGGGCCGCGACTTGCCGCTGTCGTCCGCGTTCGGGATCACGCCGTGATAGGGAAAGGCCGAATTCTTGAATTCGGCCAGCGCGACATTGGCGCCGCCGGCGTCGACGAACTGGGCGCTGGGAACCCGACGGCGGCAGGCCGACTTCCATCTGCCCGCCGGGCCCGCCGACGCAGCCGGACAAGGCCATGGCCAGTCCGGAGAGGCTCGCCGCGGCCTGCATCGATCGAAGTAACTTCATCCGGCCGCTCCCGCATGAACGCTTCGCTGAACCTGCGCGAAACGCGCGCGCTTCAAACCTCGCAGCGCTTCGGCCCCGATCCTAGCAGCGCCGACGTCGAGAAAGCGTAAATTCCCAGCCCCGCTCGACAACGCTCAAGCCCTTCTCGGCGCCGAGATTACTCCGAAGAACGCGGGCAGCGCCAGGAAATAGGCGAGCGCGGCGACTTCGATCACCGCGCCGAGGCCGAAGTTCGTGGCCACCACCGGCGCCGCTGCGGCGCCGATCACCGAGAAGCAGCCGTTGACGCCCCAGGCCCAGATGAACATGTGCTCCTTGCCGAGCCGGCCCAAGCGTCGTCATCGCGGTCGACATCGGGAAGCCCATCAGGAACGCCGGCGGCGCGATGAAGCCGAAGCAGAGCGCGAGCCGCGCCAAATAGGGCAGCGCGCCGATCGCATCGAGCGCGCGGTCGAGGAACGAGCGCGTAGCCGAACAGGATCGCCGCGATCGCGATGAACAGGACCGGCATGAACCCGCGCATGATCGGCAGGATGCGCTCGGAGACGAGCGCGCCGAGGCCGGAGAACACCAGCATGCCGGTGATCAGGATCGAGGCCGAAACGGTGGGGTTGCCGAGCGCCATCGACGAAATGCGCGATCAGCCCGACTTCGACCATGATGTAGCCGGCGCCGAGGCAGGCGAAATAGAGCACGGTGAGCGCCTTGCCCGGCGTCTTGGAGAAGATCGTGCGCCAGCCGAAGCGACGGGAATGACGAGCAGCACCGCGGCGGTGACGCAGGCGACGCCGAGCGTCGCCCAGATCAGCAGATAGCCCCATTCGTCCTGCAGCGGCTCGAGCCGGTCGGGATCGGACATGATTTGCGGCAGGTCCTTGGTCTTCACGTAGGCGGCGAAATAGGGCGTGTCGTTGGTGAGCTTTCGCGTGTCGAACACATAGCGCGTCGGCGACTGTCAGGCCAGCCGCCGTTGACGAAGCTGTGCCAGGCAAGCCGGCCCATCACGGTCGAGGGCAGCACGCCTTCGTCGGTCTTGCCGCCGGGCGGTGCCGGTCTCGTCGGGCGCCGTCGGATCGACGGCGCCGTCGGTCGTCGGCGGCGGACTTGTCGGACCGGCGGGCCGTTGACCGGCGCCGAGAAAAACTGCGCGTCATAGCCTTTGAGCACGCGCTCGGTCTCGCGAGCCGTCGTAGAAGAAGCCCGGCGAATAGATCTCGTCGAACGACATCGAATGCGTAGTGCTGCGCAGCTTGGCGATCTCGTCGGGCGTGAAGCCGCCGCGCTTGTAGAGCACGGTCGCGGTCGAGAGATAGGACGAAGCGACGAAGAACGAATCGGCCATCTTGTCGCCGTCGAGCGCGCGCGAGGCGGCGGCCATCGTCGCATAGAGCTTCAGCACCGACTTCGGCGGCTCTTCCTTGTTCCAGATGGTGACCGCAGAGCACGCCGCCGTCGGCGAGCGCGCTCATGTAGGTCTCCATCGCCTCCTGCGTGTAGGCGAATTTCTCGACGACCGCGAAGCCGCCGGGATTGGAGAGGCCGGTGGAATCGGCAAGGCTCAGATCGATGACGTCGAACTTCTCGTCGGTCTGTGCAGGAAGTGCCGGCCCTCGTAGTCGATGACCCTGCACCTTGGCGAGAATATCGCCGGTGAAATCCTTGAAAACGGGATCGTGGAACGCGGCGAGAATGGCGCGGTTGCCCTCGGCGACGGTGACGTCGCTTGGCGCCCGAGCGCAGCGCGACCTCGGTCGAGATGCCGCCGCCGAACTGGGTGATGAAGGTCTTGGGCGCCTTCTTGATCACATAGGGATAGATACATCGGGAGGATAGCGGAAATACGCCGTCTCCTTGTCGACGAGATGGCGCATCACGCCGATCGGGCCGTCGCTGTCGATATAGAGGCCGAGATAGGCGTTGGCCGGCATCTCCGGCAGGTTGAAGCCCGCGTTGTCGGAGAGGCCCGGCGCGAAATGCAGGTAGGAGGTCGTATAGGCCTCGAGAAGCCGAACGGCGAATAGCTCTCGAAGACCTTCTTGGCTTCCGGCAGACGGCGCGCATAGGAAGCGCCCTTGTAGTCGTTGACCGCCAGCCGCGGCAGCGCGAGCGCCGGCGCGACGACGAAGTGGCGCGCCGAAGGCGACGACCGCCGACGAGCGCGAACGGATGCGCGCGCAACTCGCGTCGCCCGGCAGAAACGACCACGCGATGCAGGCCGCAAACCACAGCGCGAGCGGCGCCGCGATGAGGTGGACGGGAGTGAAGACGTACATTGCGCAGCAGGAAGACGAGGCCGCTCAAGCCCCGATCCGGCGAGATCGGCGAAGTAGACGCGGCCAAAGGTCTTGTTGCTCTTCAGGAATACGCAGCCCAGAAACACCGCGCCGCCCAGGAACGGCGTCAGCGAGGCGAGGAAAATCTCGGCGAGCTTCCACTTCTGGTGCGGATCGGCGACCAGGTAGATCGGGTTGAAGCCGAGCTGCTGGATGAAGAGATTGGCCGCCACCGCGAGCGGTCCCATGAGCCCGAGCGCCGAGCCCCGCCGCGAAGCCGCCAATGGCGCGAGAACCAGTCTTTCGCGATCGCCATCACGGCGCTGGTCAGGCCGAAGCCGAGCATGGCGAGGCTGACGACGAGCGAGCCGAAATGCGTCCAGTTGCCGACCGCGAACACGCGCATGATGTCGATCTGCAGCGCGATGACCGAGCCGGCGCCGAGCCCGACGGCGAGGTAGAGCGCAAGCCGTCCGCGGCGATCGAGCACGAGATCGCCGCCCGCGTCGGTTTCAGCTTGCATGGCGTCAGAGCTCCGGCGACGCCGGCGATGCTGGCGTCCCCTCTCCCGCTTGCGGGAGAGGGCTAGGGTGAGGGGCGTTGCGAGCGAGAGTCCCTCATCCCGGCCGCATCACGGCAGGCTCCCTCGCCCCGGCAAGGCGAGGGGGCGCAGGCGCATTCGCGCGCCGTTACTGGTTATGCGTGCCCTTGATCGCGTCGCCTTCGAGCTTGGTGAAGGGCACGAACGGGACGATGCGGCCGCCGTAGATGTCGGAGCGCGCGACCGTGACGGTGCCGTCCGCGGCCTGCGTCTTGACCACCTTGAGCACGCGCTGCGCGCCGGGCGGGCCGACCGGAATCACCATGACGCCGTTGGGCTTCAACTGCTGCAGCAGCGGCGGCGGCACGTGGTCGATGCCGCAGGTGACGATGATCTTGTCGAACGGCGCGAACTCTTCCCAGCCATAGTAGCCGTCGGCGTTCTTGGTCTTGATGATTGGCGAACTCGACGTAGCCGTCCTTGATCAGCGCGTCGTAGATCGCCGCGGGTGCGCTCGGCAGCGGCTTGATGATCTCGATGGTGAGCACCTGGTCGGTCAGGTGCGAGAGATAGGCGGACTGGTAGCCCGAGCCGGTGCCGATCTCGAGCACTTTTTCGCCCTTCTTCGGGTCGATCGTGCTGGTCATGCGGCCGACCATGTGCGGGCCCGAAATGGTCACGCCGAAGCCGATGTCGAGAAAGGCGTGCTCGTAGGCGCGGCTCGAGATTCTGCTGCAGCACGAATTTTTCGCGCGGCGTGAGCAGGAAGGCGCGCTTGTGGCGGTCGTCCCAGATGTCGTCGTTGCGCACCATCGCGACGAAGCGATCGAAGCGCTCGCCCAGATACAACGGATCCTCGCCGCGTTGCGCGACGCCCCAGGCGATGAACTTCTCGCGGTTGTCCATCGGCGGAGCCATGTCGAAGGTGAAGGCGGTCGGCACATTCGGCGAGCGCCAGCTCGGCGCGAGCGCGCCGCCCAACAAACCAGCCGCGCCGGCCAAAAAGTCTCTGTCGCCGCAAATCGGGCCTCCTCAAAGGAATCATTAACCAGACGTTTCGGGGGCGAGCGGCCTGATAACCCAATTCGCGCCAAAATGCGACCGCGAATTCGCGCCAGTCGCGAATCCCTCTAACTCAGGGATGTGGCGGGGATTCGGCGAAGCGGCTCAATGCGCGCCGAAGGGGTCCTTCAGCCATTGGCGCACGTCTGCGTCTTCGGCGCGCGGGGCGTAGCCGAGCGCCGACTCGCGCAATCGCTGGCGCTGGGCCGCCGCGAGCGCATGGCCGGCCCGGTGCGGTTGGCGGCGACGCTTCCCCGGCGGATCGCCGTCGATCCGGATTTCGGCGCCCTCATGGCGCACCAGGTCGAAGAGCGTCGGCGGCGTTGCCAGGCGCGAGCCGCACGCAGCCGTGCGAGACGGCATGGCCGAGCGGTCCATTCGCGCGTGCCGTGGATGGCGAATTGCCGAGGAAGAAGATCGAAAACGGCATCGGCGCGTTGTCGTATTTGCACGAATAGACCATCGGTACATCGCCTGTGGGCGGAAGACGCCCTGCGGCGTGGCGTGGCCGGGCCTGCCCGAGGAAATCGGCCAGTCGTAGTTCGCGCCCGGAGTCGGCTCGACGTGCATGCGCTGCGCGCTGAGATCGACGTCGATGCGCACCATCGCCGATGCGCTCGAGGAGAGACCGAACCACGCTCCGGCGGCGATCCCCAGTGCCGAAATGTTACGCATACGCTATCCCCTGCCCCGCCTGGCCCCCGAACTCGCCGAAACGATGCAGGATCCGGGCGCCAAGACGCATTGCCGGGGAAGAAAGCAACCGCGAGACCAGCCGCCTGTCAATCACGGCTTGGGCTGCGCGATCGCGCAATCGTGATCCTGCAGGTCCTCGGCATGGCCGCCGGCAGCAGCTCGGCATGGTCGGCCAGCAGCACGAACCCCGGCTTGCCGGCAAAATCGGCGCCGACGAGCGTGAGCGTCCAAAGCCCCATCTCGGCCTTGGCGCCCTCGATCCCCTCGGCGAGCATCCGGAACGGCGAGAGGTCGGCGAGTTCCGCCTCGTCCATCCGGCGCGCCCAGTAATGCCGGCCCTTCAGCGCGATCGTCATCGGGCGGAACGTCTCGTCCAGCGAGGGCGCATAGCCGGCGATCGCCGCCGCGACGTCATGGTCCATGCAGTCGAGATGCAGGTGCAACTGGTCCTGGCTGCGCGCGAACATAGAATTGATCGCAATGCCGATCGTCTCGCGCGGCAGCGGCCGCCCGAGCTTGCCCTCCAGCGCCGGACCTGCGCCCAGGCATAGGCGAAGTAATTCGGCGCGCTCGGGCGCGAGCACGTAGGGGTCCTCGATGCCGGTCATGCGGCGGGTTGGGATGGCGAGCATCTCCGCGACGCCATGCAGATCCTTCAGCAGCGCGACGCCGCGATCCTCGCCGCCGGCAAGATCGACGTCGACGCAAGGCTTCGGCCCCTGCCCCGCTTCGAAATGGGGCGCGCACTGGCCGTGGACGATGTTCCACAGCGCCATGCGGTCGGCATGCGCGGGCGCGGCGGCGAGCCAAGCCAGAGAGGCCAGCGCGAGGGCGGCGAACCGGCGACGGAAGGTTTCGGACTGGCGAGCGAACATCGGGCCACCGCAAGCATCTCGTTTCGACGCGCTTCAATTCCAGGACAGAGCGACCCGCGTCAATCCTGCAGCCAGGGAGCTGCACGCAGCTCCCGAGCTTCGAATTCGTCGGCGCCGGCGAACCTCGCGGCTTCGCCGGGGGGCGGAAGGATCGTCGCTCGCAAGAGCCATGACGGCCGAGTGCGAACCGAACCCTCAGCCGCTCAAACGTGAATCGCGCGCTTGGCCACCGCCATCGCGGCTTCCTTGACCGCCTCCGACATGGTCGGGTGGGCATGGCAGGTGCGGGCGAGATCTTCGGCGGAGCCGCCGAATTCCATCAGCACCGCCGCCTCGTGGATCATCTCGCCGGCGCCGAAGCCGACGATATGGACGCCAAGCACGCGGTCGGTGGCGGCGTCCGCGAGGATCTTCACGAAGCCGTCGGTCTTGCGCATCGCGCGCGCGCGCCCGTTGGCGAGGAACGGGAACTTGCCGACGTTGTAGGCGATCCCCGCCGCCTTCAGCTCCTCCTCGGACTTGCCGACGACCGCGACTTCCGGGCTCGTATAGACGACGCCGGGAATGACGTCGTAGTTCACGTGGCCCGCCTGCCCGGCCAGGATCTCGGCGAGCGCGACGCCCTCGTCCTCGGCCTTGTGGGCGAGCATGGGGCCGCGCACGACGTCGCCGATCGCATAGACGCCGTCCACGCTGGTCTCAAAATGCGCGTCGATGACCACCTGCCCGCGCTCCATCGCGACGCCGAGCGCCTCGAGACCAAGTCCCTCGGTGTAGGGCCGGCGGCCGATCGCGACCAGCACGACATCGGCCTCCAACGTCTTGGCCTCGCCGCCCTGCACCGCCTCGATCTTCGCCTTGAGGCCGGCGGCCGTCTTTTCGACGGCGGCGACCTTGTGGCCGAGCTGGAACTTGAAGCCCTGCTTCTCCAGCAGGCGCTGGAACTGCTTGGCGACTTCCGCGTCCATGCCGGGCAGGATGCGGTCGAGGAATTCGACGACGACCACTTCGGAGCCGAGGCGGCGCCAGACCGAGCCGAGTTCGAGCCCGATGACGCCGGCGCCGACCACGATCAGCTTCTTCGGCGGCTCGGCGAGCGTCAGCGCGCCGGTCGAGGAGACGATGGTCGTCTCGTCGATCTCGACGCCCGGCAGGCGCGCGACGTCGGAGCCGGTGGCGATGACGATGGACTTGGCCTCGAGCGAAGTCTCGCCCGCCTCGCCCCTGACGACGACCTTGCCGGACGCGGCGATGCGCGCCTCGCCCTGGACCCAGTCGATCTTGTTCTTCTTGAACAGGAAGGCGACGCCGTTGACGTTGGCGGCGACGGTATCGTCCTTGTGTTTCATCATGGCGGCCATGTCGAGCTTGGGCGCGCCGACGACGACGCCGAGCGCGCCGAGGCCGTGGCCGGCTTCCTCGAACATCTCCGAAGCGTGCAGCAGCGCCTTGGACGGGATGCAGCCGACATTGAGACACGTTCCGCCCAGCGTCTTGCGCTTCTCGACCACGGCGACCTTCATCCCGAGTTGGGCGGCGCGGATCGCGCAGACATAACCGCCGGGGCCGGCGCCGATGACGATAAGATCATAGGACATGAAAGCACACTGGGGTTCGAGTGACCCTTCTCCCGCTTTGGCGGGAGAAGGCTTGATATCAGCTGGCGACGCGCACCAGCATCATAACGAGGCCGACGATCGAGACGGCCCAGACCGCGGTGCGCACATAGTAGGTTCCCGCGAGATAGAGCGGGAGATAGACGATGCGAGCGAGGATCCAGAGCGTGGCGCCCAGGCCGCCGGTATGGTTGGTCGCGATCAGCGCCAGATCCAGGGCGATGAAGGGACCCAGGTTCTCGACATAATTGGCGAGGGCGCGAGCCGCCCGGCCGCAGGCGAGGCCCTTCGCGACTTTTCCCTCGTCGCGCGGGCTGAACAGGTACATTTCGCCGAATTCGGCCCTCGCCGTCGCCGCCTGGGTCAAAACGTGCGCGATCCAGAGTACGACGCTCAGTTCAAGACACAGCAGTTCGCTCATGGTTTCCCCCCTTGAGGCGCAAAATGCGCCTCAAAGGTCTAGCACGAGCCGCGCCGGGTCTTCGAGGCCTTCCTTGACGCGCACCAGGAAGGTGACCGCCTCCTTGCCGTCGACCACGCGATGGTCATAGCTCAGCGCGAGATACATCATCGGGCGGATTTCGATCTTGCCGTTCACGACCACCGGGCGGTCCTGAATCTTGTGCATGCCCAGGATGCCCGATTGCGGCGCATTCAGGATCGGCGTCGACATCAGCGAGCCGTAGATGCCGCCGTTGGTGATCGTGAAGGTGCCGCCCTGCATTTCCTCGATCTTCAACTGGCCTTCGCGCGCGCGCCGGCCGTAATCGGCGATCTGCTTCTCGATCGCGGCGATCGACAGACGGTCAGCGTCGCGCACGACCGGCACGACGAGGCCCTTGTCGGTGCCCACGGCGATGCCGAGATGGTAATAGTTCTTGAACACGAGATCGGCGCCGTCGATCTCGGCGTTGACTGCGGGAATCTCCTTCAGCGCCTGCACGCAGGCCTTCACGAAGAAGCCCATGAAGCCGAGCTTGCCGCCGTGCTTCTTCTCGAACGCGTCCTTGTAGCGCGAGCGCATCGCCATCACTTCGCTCATGTCGACCTCGTTGAAGGTCGTCAGCATCGCGGCGGTGTTTTGCGCGTCCTTGAGGCGGCGCGCGATGGTCTGGCGCAGCTTCGTCAGGCGCACGCGCTCCTCGCGCGAGGCGTCGTCGGGCGCGGAAGGGCGCGCGCACGGCGACGGAGGCCGGGGCCGGGGCGGCGACAGGGGCGGGCGCGGCGACAGAGGGGGCGCGGCGACAGAGGGGGCGCGGCGGCCTTGGCGACCGCATCGAGCACGTCGCCCTTCAGCACCTGGCCGCGCTTGCCGGACCCGGCGACGCCGCGAGACGTCGATGCCGCTCTCCGCGGCGAGCTTGGCGGCCGAAGGCGCAGGCGGCATCGCGGTCGGAGCCGCGGCCGCCTTGGCGGGCGGAAGCGCGGCGCAGCGGCTTTGGCCGGCGCGGCTGCGGCCGCGGCTCCGGCGGACCCAAGCGGGCCCAGCAGCGCGCCGATGGCGACGGTATCGCCGGTCTCGGCGGCGATCTCGGAGAGCACGCCCGCGGAAGGCGCGTTGACTTCGAGCGTGACCTTCTCGGTCTCGAGTTCAACCAGGGGCTCGTCCGCCTTCACGACGTCGCCGCGCTGCTTGAACCATTTGCCGACCGTCGCCTCGGAGATCGACTCGCCGAGGGTGGGAACGCGAATTTCAGTGGCCATTTGCAAATCGCGCCGGAAGCGGCGCCCTTCTGTTAAGGAGAGACCGAAGAGACCGGCGCGAGCGGCTCGACCGGAGCGACCCGAACCGCCGGCATCGAAAAATTCTCGTAGCGAAAGCCGAGTCGCGAGAGGATCGCGGGATCGTCGGCCTGCGCCCGTTCCAGCCAGCGCGCGCGAGGGCGCGTTGACGATCGCCACGCCCCAATCGCCGGAGGGATCGGCGACCGGCCCCATCGCGATCACGAGGCCCGCGTTCACATGGGGCAGCCAGTAATCGACATGGGCATGCATGACGGCGCGCTTCCTGCGCCGTCATGTCGACGGCGAAGGCTTTGCGCGGGGGCAGCAGCTTGCACGAGGAAATAGGCCATGACGGCGCGCCGATCCCCTCGTCAGGCCGAAAACATTCGTCGAGGAACGCCTTGAGCTGCGCCAGATGCTTGGACATCAGACCCGGTCGCGGTCGCGGCCGAAGCCGGCCGACCCGCGTAGCGCGCACGCTTCGACTTGCCGCCGACCTGCGCCGAGCACCCATTCGAGATAGGGCTCGACGAAGGTCCAGGCGCCCATGTTCTTGGGCTCCTCCTGGCACCAGACGATCTCGGCCTTCTTGAAGCGCGACAATTCCTTGACGAGCGCCTTCAGCGGGAACGGATAGAGCTGCTCGACGCGCAGGAGATAGACGTCGTCGATGCCGCGCTTCTCGCGCTCCTCATAGAGGTCGTAATAGACCTTGCCCGAGCACAGGATGACGCGACGGATCTTCTCGTCGCGCGCGAGCTTCGATCTTTTCGCCCTTGTGCGTCTCGGCGTGATCCCACAGCAGGCGATGGAACGTCGTTCCGGTGCCGAACGCGGCGAGGTTCGAGACCGCGCGCTTGTTGCGCAGCATCGACTTCGGCGTCATCGCGATCAGCGGCTTGCGGAACTCGCGCTTCAGCTGGCGGCGCAACACGTGGAAGAAATTGGCCGGCGTCGTGCAATTGACGACCTGCATGTTGTCCTCCGCGCACATCTGGAGATAGCGCTCCAGACGCGCGGAGGAATGCTCCGGCCCCTGCCCTTCATAGCCATGCGGCAGCAGGCAGACGAGGCCCGACATGCGCAGCCACTTGCGCTCGCCCGCGGAGATGAACTGGTCGAACACGACTTGCGCGCCATTGGCGAAGTCGCCGAACTGCGCTTCCCAGAGCGTCAGCGCATTCGGCTCGGCGAGCGAATAGCCATATTCGAAACCGAGCACCGCCTCTTCCGAGAGCATCGAGTTGATGACTTCGTAGCGCGCCTGTCCGTCGCGGATATGATTGAACGGGATGTAGCGCGCCTCGGTCTGCTGATCGATCAGCACGGAATGGCGCTGCGAGAACGTGCCGCGCTCGCAATCCTGGCCGGAAAGGCGCACGGGGAAGCCTTCGTCGAGCAGCGAAGCAAACGCGAGCGCCTCGCCGGTCGCCCAGTCGATGCCGTCGCCCGACAGCACCGAGTTGCGTCGGTTTTCGAGGAAGCGCTGGATCGTCTTGTGGACCGCGAAGCCCGCGGGCGAGCTCGTAATGCGCTCGACGAGCCATTTCAGCTTGCTCGCCTCGACGCCGGTTTCGCCGCGACGGTCGTCGTCGGCGACGTCCTGCGCCGGGCTGCACGCCCGACCAGCGCCCGTCCAGCCAGTCGGCCTTGTTGGCGACATAGGCCTGGCCCGCCTCGAACTCGGCTTCCAAGCGGTGGCGCCAGTCGCCGCGCATCTTGTCGACTTCGCCCTGCGTGACGACGCCTTCGTCGATCAGCTTCTGCGCATAGATCTGCAGCGTCGTCGGATGCGAGCGGATGTTGCGGTACATCAGCGGCTGGGTGAACGCCGGCTCGTCGCCTTCGTTGTGGCCGAAACGGCGATAGCAGAACATGTCGATCACGACCGGCTTGTGGAACTTCTGCCGGTATTCCGTCGCGACCTTGGCGCAGAACACCACCGCCTCGGGGTCGTCGCCGTTGACGTGGAAGATCGGCGCCTCGACGAGCTTGGCCACGTCGGAGGGATAGGGCGAGGAGCGGCTGTAGCGGGGATAGGTGGTGAAGCCGATCTGGTTGTTGACGATGAAATGCAGCGAGCCGCCGGTGCGATGGCCGCGCAGGCCCGACAGCCCGAAGCATTCGGCCACGACGCCCTGGCCGGCGAAGGCCGCGTCGCCGTGGATCAGCACCGGCATCACCTTGACGCGCTCGATATAGTCGTTGAGTTGATCCTGCTTGGCGCGCACCTTGCCGAGCACGACGGGATCGACGATCTCGAGATGCGAGGGATTGGCGGCGAGCGAGAGATGGACGTTGTTGCCGTCGAACTCGCGGTCGGACGAGGCGCCCAGATGATACTTGACGTCGCCCGAGCCCTCGACCTCGTCGGGCGAAGCCGAGCCGCCCTTGAACTCGTGGAAGATGACGCGATGCGGCTTGCCCATCACCTGGCTGAGCACGTTGAGCCGGCCGCGGTGGGCCATGCCGAGCGAAATTTCTTTCAGGCCGAACTGGCCGCCGCGCTTGATGATCTGCTCGAGCGCCGGGATCATCGCCTCGCCGCCGTCGAGGCCGAAGCGCTTGCCGCCGGGATATTTGACGTCGAAGAAATTCTCGAAGCCCTCGGCCTCGACGAGCTTGGACAGGATAGCGCGCTTGCCCTCGCGGGTGAACTGAATCTCCTTGTGCGGACCCTCGACGCGCTCCTGGATCCAGGCCTTCTCGGCGGGATCGGAGATGTGCATGAACTCGAAGCCGATCGTGCCGCAATAGGTGCGGCGCAGGATCGCCAGCATCTCGCGCATGGTCGCGAATTCGAGCCCGAGCACATTGTCGATGAAGATCTTGCGGTCGTAGTCGGCCTCGTCGAAGCCGTAATTGCCGGGATGCAGCTCCTCGTGATCCTTGCGCGGCTCGAGGCCGAGCGGATCGAGGTTGGCGTGCAGATGGCCGCGCATGCGATAGGCGCGGATCATCATCAGCGCGCGCACCGAATCGCGCGTCGCGCGATGAATCGATCTTCGGCGCTCGGCGCCTCCATCGTCGCGATCCGGCGCCGCCTTGGCCTTGAACTTTTCGCCGACCGCCTTCTCGGTCGCCGGCCAGTCGCCATCGAGCGCGTTGATCAGGTCGCCCTTGGGCGTCGGCGGCCAGTGCGGGCGCTTCCACGAGGCGCCCTGCGAGGTCTTCTCGACGCTCTCGGGATCGTCGCCGAGCGCCTCGAAGAATTCGCGCCAGCCCGGCTCGACCGAATTCGGGTCCTGTCTCGAACTTGGCCTGCAAGCGCCTCGACATAGGCGCCGTTGGCGCCGTCGAGGAACGCCGTGTGCAGAAACGCCCGATTCATGTCTTGCCGGGTCATCGCGAGGGTCTCCTCACTTGCCGTTCAGAACGTCGATCGAGGGTCTTGCCGAGCCGCGCGGGCGAAGGCGAAACGCGGATGCCCGCCGCTTCCATCGCCGCGATCTTGTCTCTCCGCGCCGCCCTTGCCGCCCGCGATGATCGCGCCCGGCATGGCCCATGCGCCGGCCCGGAGGGCGCCGTGCGGCCGGCGATGAAGCCGACCGACCGGCTTCGATGCGGCCCTTCTTGGCCTCGTCCTTGAGGAACTGCGCGGCGTCTTCTTCCGCCTGACCGCCGATCTCGCCGATCATGATGATCGACTTGGTGGCGGGATCGCCGAGGAAGAGCTCGAGCGCGTCGATGAAATCCATGCCCTTGACGGGGTCGCCGCCGATGCCGATCGCGGTCGTCTGGCCGAGGCCCTCGCTGCGTGGTCTGGAACACCGCCTCGTAGGTCAGCGTGCCGGAGCGCGAGACGATGCCCGACGCTGCCGCGCTTGAAAATGTTGCCGGGCATGATGCCGATCTTGCATTCGCCCGCGGTCATCACGCCGGGGCAGTTGGGCCCGACGAGGATCGACTTCGAGCCCTGCAGCGCGCGCTTGACGCGCACCATGTCGATGACCGGAATGCCCTCGGTGATGCAGACGATCAGCGGGACTTCCGCGGCGATCGCCTCGCAGATCGCGTCGGCCGCGCCCGGCGGCGGCACATAGATCACGGAGGCGTCGGCGCCGGTCGTCTCGCGCGCTTCGGCGACGGTGTCGAACACCGGCAGCCCGAGATGCTTCCGCGCCGCCCTTGCCCGGCGAAGTGCCGCCGACGACCTTGGTGCCGTAGGCGATCGCCTGCTCCGAATGGAACGTGCCATTCTTGCCGGTGAAGCCCTGGGTGATGACTTTGGTTGAGGCGTTGATGAGGACGGACAAAGCGAATTTCCTCGATCTGGAATTTCAGTTGAAGCGCGCCCTTTGCCGATTGCCGGCAAGGAGCGGCCGACCGGCGCCTAGGCCTTCTTCTTCACCGCGCTGACGATCTTCTGCGCGGCGTCGTCGAGATCGTCGGCGGGGATCACGTTGAGCCCGGAATCGCGGATGATCTTCTTGCCGAGGTCGACGTTGGTGCCTTCGAGGCGCACGACCAGCGGAACCTTCAGGCCGACCTCCTTCACCGCCGCGATGACGCCCTCCGCGATCACGTCGCAGCGCATGATGCCGCCGAAGATGTTGACCAGGATGCCCTTCACGTTGGGTCGGCGGTGATGATCTTGAACGCCGCCGTCACCTTCTCCTTCGTGGCGCCGCCGCCGACGTCGAGGAAGTTGGCGGGGCTTTCGCCATAGAGCTTGATGATGTCCATCGTCGCCATGGCGAGGCCGGCGCCGTTGACCATGCAGCCGATCGTGCCGTCGAGCGCGACGTAGTTGAGATCGTATTTGGAGGCCTCGATCTCCTTCGGCGTCCTCCTCGGTCTCGTCGCGCAGCGCGACGACGTCGGGATGGCGGAACAAGCGCGTTGTCGTCGAACGAAACCTTGGCGTCGAGCACCTTGAGCTGGCCGGACGTGGTGACGACCAGCGGGTTGATCTCGAGCATCGCCATGTCCTTGGCGACGAAGGCCGCATAGAGCTCGCGTGATCAGCGCCTCGCATTGCTTGGCGAGATCGCCCGGAGAGCCCGAGCGCCGCGCGGCGGTGCGGCCGTGATGCGGCATGATGCCGGTGGCGGGGTCGATCGAGAAGGTGAGGATCTTCTCCGGCGTCTTGTGCGCGACGTCCTCGATATTGACGCCGCCCTCGGTCGAGAGGACGAAGGCGATGCGCGCGCGTCGCGCGATCGACCAGCGCGGAGAGATAGAACTCCTTGGCGATGTCGGAGCCTTCCTCGATATAGAGCCGGTTGACCTGCTTGCCCGCGCGGGCCGGTCTGCACGGTCACCAGCGTCGCGCCCGAGCATCTGCTTGGCGAATTGTCTGACCTCTTCGACAGACTTGGCGAGCCGGACGCCGCCCTTCTCGCCGGCGGAAGCTTCCTTGAACTTGCCCTTGCCGCGGCCGCCCGCATGGATCTGCGACTTGACGACCCAGAGCGAGCCGCCGAGCTCCTTCGCCGCCGCCTCGGCCTCTTCGGGCGTGAAGGCGGGCCGGCCGTTCGAAACCGGCGCGGAGAAGGCGCGCAAAACGGCCTTGGCCTGATATTCGTGGATGTTCATGGGGACGAACTCGCGGGGTGGGAAGGTTCAGGTGAAGCGGCGCGGCGCGAGCGGCGCACCGCCCGCGCACCGTTCGCAATGGCGGGTTCAGGCAAGCGCGGGGTTGATGGCCTTGCAGGCGGCGATCAGGCCCTGCACCGCCGCGACGGACTTGGTGAACATCGCCTTCTCGGTCTCGTCGAGCGTGATCTCGACGATGCGCTCGACGCCCTTGGCGCCGATCACGACGGGCACGCCGACATAGAGGTCTTTGACGCCGTACTGGCCGGTCAGGTGCGCCGCGCAGGGCAGCACGCGCCGCTGATCCTTGAGATAGGACTCGGCCATCGCGATGCCGGAGGCGGCCGGGGCGTAGAAGGCCGAGCCGGTCTTGAGCAGATTGACGATTTCGCCGCCGCCCTTGCGCGTGCGATCGACCATCGCGTCGAGCTTCTCCTGCGTCGTCCAGCCCATCTTGACGAGGTCGGGCAGCGGAATGCCCGCGACGGTGGAATAGCGCACCGAGGGCACCATGTCGTCGCCGTGGCCGCCGAGCACGAAGGCGGTGACGTCCTCGACCGAGACCTTGAATTCCTCGGCGAGGAAGTAGCGGAAGCGAGCCGAATCGAGCACGCCCGCCATGCCGACGATCTTGTGCGGCGGCAGGCCCGAGAACTTCTGCAGCGCCCAGACCATCGCGTCGAGCGGGTTCGTGATGCAGATGACGAAGGCGTCGGGGGCGTGCGCCTTGATGCCCGCGCCGACCGCTTCCATGACTTTCAGATTGATGCCGATCAGGTCGTCCCGGCTCATGCCCGGCTTGCGCGGCACGCCGGCGGTGACGATGATGACGTCAGCGCCGGCGATGTCGGCGTAGGAACTCGCGCCCGCGAGCTTGGCGTTGAAGCCCTCGACCGGACCGGATTCGGCGAGGTCGAGCGCCTTGCCCTGGGGAACGCCGTCGACGATGTCGAACAGGACGATGTCGCCGAGTTCCTTGATGGCGGCCAGGTGGGCCAGGGTCCCGCCGATCTGGCCTGCGCCGATCAGAGCAATCTTCTTACGCGCCATGGGCTATCGTCCTCGTTTGCGGGCCGCCTTGTCAGCGGCGGTTCATGGGCCGACGCTATCGCCCCATCATGTGACACGATCAAGCCGAACTTTCGGCGCAAGCGGGGCATTGAGAGTTCATCGGCCGCAGGGCGTTCCTGATAAATGCAATAAAACAATACGTTACGCAAACGTCCGCGGAACCCTCGCCACGTCGCGGGGCGAAAACTTGGGCCTTTGAATGACATTTTTTGTTATTTGTAACACGAATGATTCCGCGCGTTTGTGCCGCTTTCGCCTTGCGCCGGCCTGACCCCCCGGCTGCAAAATGTTGTTGCCGCCGAGTTCGACAGCCGGCGGCGGCGGCGATCGCGGCGAGATCGGGGTCGGCGACCCCGCTTGAACGGTCGGGCTCAGATCGCAAGGGCGCCCGCCGTCGCCGCCGCGTAGCGCCGGGCGATGCGGGGCCAGCTCAACACGCTCCACCAGGCGTTGAGGCAACCTGCGCGCGTGTTCCGATATTTCAGATAATAGGCGTGTTGCCAGACGTCGGCGCCGAACAGCGCTCGATTGCCCGCGATGAGGGGCGAATCCCGGTTCGGACGCGAGACGAGCGACAGCGTGCCGCTCTTTTCGACCGGCGCCTTCGCTCAGCCGGAACCCAACGCCTTCAGCCCCGCGGTGTTCGACAAGGCCGCCGCGCCGGCCCCGCCCTGCTGGTGCGCCAAATAGAGCTGTTCTTCCGTCGGCGCGACCATTCCATTTTGAGCCAGCGCATTCATCGTCCGAGGGAAATTCAACATGCCGACATCAATGTTCTGTTCGATGTCATAGGGATTGTTGAAGCCCTTGAGCGCGAAGTCGCTCCAAGTGGACGGCAATATTTGGAAAAGCCCCATCGCCCCGAGGCATTGTCTGAACTCGGGTCGAAGGTTCCGCCGGTCTCGAACGCAATGGTGTCGAGCCGGGTTTGAGGCGATATCCCGAATAGAGTCCCGTATTTCGTCAGCGCAGCGGAGACGTCGGCGCTGGGGGCGCCGGGGAGCGACGCGGCCGCGAGACTGCAGATCGCCGGCGCCTGCGACAGATAGGAGAGCAGGCGTCGCGGCGAAGCTCGATGTCGACGCTGAGGGCCACCGGCTCGACCGGGCTCATGCCATAGAGCCGATGCGGGCGCCGAATGCGCGGGAGATACAGCCGTTCGGCGGCCGAAAACTCCGCCGCGGGCGCGCCGTGCAGCGCCTGCCGACAGGCGGGATCGGGCGGCTCGGGCGAGCGGCCGTCCTCGCCGACCACCGGCGTGATGGTCGAGCCGTCGATGACGTCGACGGAATAGAGATCGCCGCCCCGGGTGAAGCGGGGATAGAGACACGCCGCGTCGATGACCAGCATGTCCTCCAGCCACATCCTCAGCCAAGCCGCGAAGCTGTGGCGCCGGTCGGGACGCGCCAGGAACGCCAGCACGGATTCGATGCGCGGCCCCGCCTCCGCCGCAACGGCCGGCCTCCTCGCGCGCACGCTGTAGCCAAGCCCCGCGATCTGGTCCTTGCGGGTTTCGATCACCGTGCACAGCAGCGGCAGCGCGTCGGCGAGCGCCCTGAGCTCCGCGAAGGAAATCGCGCCCTCGGAGCGCGGGACATAGGAGAGGTTGACGCCGAACGGGCAATCCCACTGCCGCCCCTTCGCGTCGGGCGGGGCCTGCGGCTGCAAGGGCTGCTGCGGGCCGAACCCGCTGTCGGGCGTCACGCCCGTGATCGCGTAACGCGCCGCCGTGGTCAGGCGCGCGATCAGGTTTTCCGGGACCGGGGTTCGCGTCGCCTCGGGCATGGCGGGTCATTCGCTCGGATGTTCGTGCTGTGTTCTTTTATCGCCCGGAGTTTGTAATTCGTCGAGAAGAATGGCGATTTTTTCGAAGGGCGACGCTCCGATCGCAGGCGCCGCCGCCCTACCCCGGCTGCGAACCCCGCGCCCGGTTTGCAACCTCCGCCCGCGCGCTCTAGCCTGCCGCGGCAGGGGGAAGCGTTGGCATGAATTCGGAATCGTTCGAGATCGAGCGCGCGGGCCGCGCCATATTCGTTCGCCGCTGGTCGCCCGACGGGGCGCCGCGGGCGGTCGTGCAGATCGCGCATGGATTGGCCGAGCATTCCGCACGCTATGAGCGGGTCGCCAGGGCGTTGACGGCGGCCGGCTATGTCGTCGCGGCGAGCGACCATCGCGGCCACGGCCCGAAATGTCCGCCGGCCGACCTCGGCTTTTTCGCCGATTCTGACGGCTGGCGCGCCTGCCTGACCGACCTCGAGACGGTGACGCATCAGTTGCGACGCGACTATCCCGGTCTGCCGATCGTCTTCTTCGGCCACTCCATGGGTTCGTTCATGGGCCAGACCTATATCGCCGAACATGGCCAGGAACTCGCCGCCGCCGTCCTGTCGGGGACAAGCGGACCGCCGCCGGCGATTCTCGGGATCGGCCGCCGGCTCGCCGCCTTCGAGCGCTGGCGGCAGGGCCCGCGCGGCCGCAGCAAACTCGTCGCCGCGCTGCTGTTCGGCGAGCTCAACAAGCCGTTCAAGCCCGCCCGCACGCCGTTCGACTGGCTCTCGCGCGATATGGCCGAGGTCGACAAATATATCGCCGATCCGCTCTGCGGATTCGATTCGACCAACCAGCTCGCGATCGACCTGCTCGGCGCGCTCGCCGATCTCGCCTCGCCCTTGACCGCCGCGCGCATCCCCAAGGGCCTGCCGATCTACATATTCAGCGGCTCGCGCGATCCCGTCGGCGCCAAATTGCAGGGTCTGATCGATGTCTACCGCGCCGCCGGCCTCGAGGCGGTGACGGTGAAAATCTATCCCGACGCGCGGCACGAGACGCTGAACGAGACCAATCGCGAAGAAGTCACGGCGGACCTGATCGCCTGGCTCGACGCCAACGTGCATTGATCGGGCTCCGCCGCGCAATTGCGGGAGCGCGCCGCGATTTCGTCCATAGTCCGCGCGCCGCGCGCATTCGGAATCGGGCGCAGGCAGCCCGGTGAAGCCGCCGCCCGGTCGGGGCGAGGGCGCGAAGACGGCGTTGCCGACGCCATCGCCGGCATTTGCCCTCGATCGACGAAATTCCCCCGCGCTCCGGCCATTGGGTCCCGGCCGACACAAATCCGTGAAATAACCCTGTCATTAGGGACGGAAAGGATTGTCCGACAGATCCGGAGCCCGCCATGCCCATCGCGAAACGTCATGCCCTCGTAACAGGGTCCACCAGCGGCATCGGCCTCGCGATAGCCCGCGCCCTCGCGGCCGAGGGCGCCGACGTGGCGATCAACGGCATGGGCGATCCCACCGCGATCGAGGCGGAGCGGGCGAAAATCGAGGCCGATTTCGGCGTGAAGGCGATCTACAACGGCGCCGACATGTCGAAACCCGCCGAAATCGGGGCGATGATCAAGGACGCGATCGAGAAGTTCGGCTCGCTCGACATTCTCGTCAACAACGCCGGCATCCAGTTCGTCTCCAAGATCGAAGACTTCCCGCCGGAGAAATGGGACGCGATCCTCGCGATCAATCTGTCCTCCGCCTTTCACACGATCCGCGCGGCGACTCCGGGCATGAAGGCGCAGAAATGGGGCCGCATCGTCAATACGGCCTCGGCACATTCGCTCGTCGCCTCGCCCTTCAAATCGGCCTATGTCGCGGCCAAGCACGGCCTCGCGGGCCTGACCAAGACGGTCGCGCTCGAACTGGCGACCTTCGGAATCACCGCCAATTGCGTCTCGCCGGGCTATGTCTGGACGCCGCTGGTCGAACACCAGATTCCCGACACCATGAAGGCGCGCGGCCTCACGCGCGAACAAGTGATCAACGACGTCCTGCTGGTCGCGCAGCCGACCAAGCAGTTTGTGACCTCCGAACAGGTCGCCGCGCTCGTCACGTACCTCTGCTCGGACAATGCTGCGCAGATCACCGGCGCGAACTTCTCGATCGACGGCGGCTGGACCGCGGAATAGCGGCCCGCGACGGCCTTCGCCGAAGATCTCCAAGCGCGCGCCTTTCCCTTGAATTCGACGGGAGCCCCGACATGAAGCTGACCGATGTTGTGAAGACCGCGAGCGCGATGCCGCTCACCAATCCCGCCTATCCCAAGGGCCCCTACCGCTTCTACGATCGCGAATTTCTTGTCGTGACGTACCGCACCGACATGGACGCGCTGCGCGCGGTCGTGCCCGAACCGCTGGAGGTCGTCGAGCCGATCGTCAAATATGAATTCATCCGCATGCCGGATTCGACCGGCTTCGGCGACTACACCGAAATCGGGCCAGGTGATCCCCGTCACGTTCAACGGGCGAAAAGGGCGCCTATGTCCATTCGATGTATCTGGACGACGAGGCGCCGATCGCTGGCGGGCGCGAGATCTGGGGCTTCCCGAAGAAGCTCGCCAAGCCCAAGCTTTCCCACGAAAAGGAGATTCTGGTCGGCACGCTGCACTACGGCTCGATCCTTTGCGCGGTCGCCACAATGGGCTACAAGCACACGATCCTGCCGTCCGAGCCGATCCTTCGCGCGATGGACGAGCCCAATTTCCTGATCAAGATCATCCCGCATGTCGACAACTCGCTGCGAGTCTGCGAACTCGTGCGCTACCATCTGCAGGACGTCGAGTTGAAAGGCGCCTGGAGCAGCCCGGCGGCGCTGGAATTGTTTCATCATGTGATGGCCGACGTCGCCAAATTGCCGGTGCTCGAAGTCCTCGGCGGCACGCATTTCATCGCCGACCTCACGCTCGGGCTCGGCGAGGTCGTTTACGATTATCTCGCCGAGGCGCCGCGCGCCGGCCATGCCCTCGACGCCTTGAAGGCGGGAGCCGAACGATGAACCAGCATTCGCCGCAACGCGGCCCGCAAGCGATCGAGGACATATCCTCGATCGCCAGCCGCTACGACCGCGTCGCCCTGGTCTTGCAGGGCGGCGGCGCCCTCGGCGCCTATCAGGCCGGCGTCTATCAGGCGCTTTCAGAGGCCAATTGCGACCCGAACTGGATCGCAGGCGTCTCGATCGGCGCGGTCAATTCGGCTCTGATCGCCGGCAATCCGCCGAGAGCGCAGAATGCAGGCGCTGGAAACCTTCTGGAACACGGTGTCCTCTCGCCACATCTGGCTGCACACGCCCGAGGGCGACATGTTCCGCGACCTGCGCAACCAGACCAGCGCGATGATGGCGATGGCGTTCGGCCAGCCCGGCTTCTTCAAACCGCGCCCGATCAATCCCTGGTTCGCCCCCGCCGGCGCATCCGGGGCGACCAGCTTCTATGAGACCGGCGAACTCAAGCGCACGCTCGAATCCCTGGTCGACTTCGACCGGCTCAACAGCGGCGAGAAAAGGCTCAGCGTCGGCGCGGTCAATGTGCGAACCGGCAATTTCATCTATTTCGACACCGCCAATATGCGGCTCGGCCCCGAGCACATCATGGCCTCGGGCGCGCTGCCGCCCGCGCTGCCGCCGGTCAAGATCGAAGGCGAGCATTACTGGGACGGCGGCATCGTCTCGAACACCCCGCTGCAACATCTGCTCGACCAGGAACCCTCGGAAAACTCGCTCGTGTTCCAGGTCGATCTCTTCAGCGCGCGCGGCGCGCTGCCGCGCCAGATGGCCGACGTGCTCGCGCGCCACAAAGACATTTCGTATTCAAGCCGCACGCGACAGAACACCGACACTTACGCGCGGGTGCACAATCTCAAGATGAAGCTGCTCGACGCGCTCAAGCGGGTGCCGGAGGACCGGCTCGGCAACGGCGAGAAGAAGCTGATCGAGGAATATTCGCGCTCCGGCGACGTCAACATCGTCCATCTGATCTATCAGAAGAAGGATTACGAGGGCCACGTCCAGGATTACGAATTCTCGGGCACCTCGATGCGCGAGCACTGGCAGTCCGGCTATGCCGACACCGTGCGCACGCTTCGCCATCCCGAATGGCTGAAACGGTCCTCGATCCGCCACGGCATCGCGGTCCACGACCTGCACCGCGAGGATCCGACCTGAGAGAGCGCGTCGGGCTGCGCACGGCCCGACGCACAACCGTCGCAAATCCATCATACGGCTGTAGCACTCTCGGGTCCCGAGCCGCCGCTCCAGCCCAAGCCCGAGGGGGAAATCCAGCCATGACCGATCCGTCCGCGAAGCCGAAAGGGGCGCTGTTCCACCGGGCGCGCACCGAGCTGATCGACGATCTCGACGAGGAGGTCGAGCTCGAGATCGACGACGAGCATCTATCCAGCCTGATGGGCGAACTCGGCGACCACGCGGTCCACCAGACCGTCGAGCGCAGGTTCTACTTCAATGAACTGCTTCGGCTGCAGCGCGAACTGATCAAGCTGCAGGACTGGGTCGTGCACAAGAAGCTGAAGGTCGTCGTGCTGTTCGAGGGCCGCGATTCCGCGGGCAAGGGCGGCGTCATCAAGCGCATCACGCAACGGCTCAACCCCCGCGTCTGCCGGGTCGTCGCGCTGACGGCGCCGAGCGAGCGCGAGCGCACGCAATGGTATTTCCAGCGCTATGTCCCGCATCTGCCGGCGGGCGGCGAGATCGTGCTGTTCGACCGCAGCTGGTACAATCGGGCCGGCGTCGAGCGCGTCATGGGCTTCTGCACCGACGAGCAATACGAGGATTTCTTCCAGTCGGCTCCCGAATTCGAGCGGCTGCTGGTGCGCTCCGGAATCAAGCTGATCAAATATTGGTTCTCGATCACCGACGACGAGCAGCACCTGCGCTTCCTGATGCGCATCCGCGATCCGCTGAAGCAGTGGAAGCTCAGCCCGATGGACCTCGACGCGCGCCGGCGCTGGGAAGCCTATACCAAGGCCAAGGAAATCATGCTCGAGCGCACGCATATTCCCGAGGCGCCCTGGTGGGTGGTCGAGGCGGTCGACAAGAAGCGCGCGCGACTGAATTGCATCTCGCACCTCTTGACCCAGATCCCCTACGAGCCTGTCCCCGTATGTCGAGCCCGTGCTGCCGGAGCGGGTGCACAATCCCGATTATCACCGCGCGCCGATCCCGAAGGAAATGTACGTCCCCGACCACTACGCCGACCACATTGTCGAGGCGAAGGGCTATCCGCTCGGCGAGGATTAAGGGGCGGGCGCAAGTGCGCGACGCCGCTCATCTCGGCGAAGACCGAGCCCCGCCGCGCTCACACGCTCGACTGGATATGGTTGCGCACCACCGGATAGACCTGCGTGTCCCAGCGCCGGCCGTTGAAGACGCCGTAATGGCCGACGCCGGCCTGCAGGTGGTGGGTCTTCATGTAGGGGCGCAGGCCCGAGCAGAGGTCCTGCGCGGCGAGCGTCTGGCCGACCGAGCAGATGTCGTCCTTCTCGCCCTCGACGGTGAGCAGGAAGGTCTTGCGGATCGCGCGCGGTTCGATCTCGCGGCCCTTGAACGTCATCTCGCCCTTCGGCAGCAGGCAGCGCTGGAACACCTGATCGATCGTCTCGAGATAGAAATCCGCGGTCATGTCCATGATCGCGAAATATTCCTTGTAGAATTCCTTGATCGCGTCGGCCTTCTCGTAATCGCCGTCGACGCGGGCATGGAAGAGGTCGACGAAGGCCTTGGAATGGCGCTCCTGAGTTCATGCTCATGAAGGCGGATAGCTGCAGGAAGCCGGGATAGACGCGCCGGCCGCGGCCCGCGAACTTCCAGGGCACGACGCCGATCAGGTTGTCGCGAAACCATTCGTAGGGCTTCTCGTTCGCGAGCTTGTTGACCTTGTTGGGCGCGACGCGCACGTCGATCGGCCCGGCCATCAGCGTCAGGCTCGCCGGTTGCACATTGGCGCCGTCCATCGCCATGACGGCGGTCGCGGCGAGCGCGGAAACGCAGTCGGCTGACAGACCGCGACGATGTGGCACTCGTCGCCGATGTGGCGCGACGAAATCGATCAGGTGCTGCGTGTAGTCCTCCAGGCCGAAACGCCCGGCCTCCAGCTTGACGTTGCGCGGGTTGACCCAGTCGGTGATGTAGACCTGATGGTCGCGCAGCAGCGTGCGCACCGTGCCGCGCAGCAGCGTCGCGAAATGGCCGGACATCGGCGCGACAAGCAGCACGCTTGCGGATCGTCGGCGCCGCCCTCCTTCTGGAAATGCAGCAGATTGCAGAACGGCGTGCGAGGTCGAGACGCGCTGGCTCACCGTGCGCGGCTCGCCCGCTGACTTCGATGCTCTCGATTCCGTAGTCGGGCCGCTCGTGCGTGAAGCCGGCGAGCGCGACGACTTCGTAATAGGCGGCCATGCGCGCCAGCGGGGAGGCGTAGGGACGGTCTCGCCAGGACGCCGAGGATCGACTCCGCGCTCGCGCGCCGAAGCTTCGCACGCGGTCGCCGACATCGGCCATGGCTTGGTAGGCGTCATACATCATTGCGCGGTCCGCTGTTTTTGCTTCAATTCGTTGCAAGCGATATGCCATGGCATAGGGATTGCTCCCAATTTGCAAGTCCGCCTTTCGTAGAAAGCGGGAAATCACGAGGATCGACCCATGGCCCGCACCACGCTGACCCTGAGCAGCAAGAACTACTCGTCCTGGTCGCTGCGCGGCTGGCTGATGGTCAAGCTGGCCGGAATTGACTTCGAAGAGGTTATCGTCGCGCCCGACGACGCCGACGCCGCGCGGAAATCCTGCTGCTTTCGCCCTCGATCCTGGTGCCCTGCCTGACTTACGAGGGCGATAAAGGTCTGGGACACGCTCGCGATCGGCGAGTTTCTGAACGAAATTGCGCCTAAAAAGGCGCTTCTGCCCAAAGATCGGGCAAAGCGCGCGCATTGCCGCTCGATCTCCGGCGAGATGCATTCCGGCTTCGTGTCGCTGCGGCAGGCGCTGCCGATGAACATCAAGGCGCATTTTCCCGAACTTCAAGATCTGGTCGAAGGCGCGCGCCGACATCGAGCGCATCACGGCGATCTGGCGCGAATGCCTCGAGCAGATACGGCGGGCCATTCCTGTTCGGCGACATTACGATCGCCGACGCCATGTACGCGCCAGTCGTCAGCCGCTTCCGAACCTATGGCGTCAAGCTGGACTCAGGCCTGCAGGCCTATGCCGACCGGATCTGGAACCTGCCGGCGATGCGGGAATGGCGCGAGGCGGCGCTGGCCGAGAAGGAAGAGATCGAGGAACTCGAGGTGGAATTTTGAGCGGTCTGCCGCCAGAGGCCGGCGAACCCGGCTGCAAGACCGCCCGGCTACAATTGGCGCGTAAGCCTTAACGCAACGGCAAGCGATCGCGTGTATTTCTACCCGTCCAGGGCCGCCCCGGCCCAACGGGAGTTCGTCATGACGACGCCGATGCGAGAGGATGCGCTCAGCCTTCGCCGGGCGATTTATGGGCGTGGCGATCCGACGCTCGCCGACGTGGAGGCGCTGATCGCGAAAGGTCGGGCCCAGGGCGCCGATCCCGCATTCGCCGACCTGCTTTCGGATGTCGCGACCGATGTTTTCGTCCATCAGGTCGATCCCGAAGGCTACATCACGGATTCGGTCGCCTATTGGTTGATCGCGCGCCTGAGCGAAGGCGGCGGGCTCGCCTGCCACGCCGAATTCCAGATGCTGAAGGCGCTGATCGGGCACGCGGTCAGCGTGCCGCCGGCGCTCACCGCCTTTGCTGTGCGCGAGGTCGAGAAGGCGATCCTGAGCGGGCGCCGCGACGCGTTCGGCGGCGTCGACCACCCCGCCGGCGTCGTCGCGGCCGAGGACGTCGAGGCGCTGCGCGCGCTCGCCTTCGCGCCCACCCAGGGTTCGTCGCTGCATGTCGACCGCGCAACCGCCGAGGCGCTGTTCGAAATCGCGCACGCGACCTCAGGGGCGCCGAATGCCCCTGAATTTGCGGACTTTTTCGCCAAGGCGGTCGGCAATTGCCTCATGGGCGCCGCCTTTCTGGGAACGCCCGATCGCGCGGCCGTCCTCAGCCGCGAGGCGGAACTCGATAAGCCCAGCGGCATCCGCGGCTTTCTCGCCGCGATGGCGGCCGGGCCGACCGCCCGTGGCGTCGCGGACGCGCTGGAATCGATCAGCGGCGAAGAAGAGGACGACGACGCTGCGATCAACGACGCCACCGATCGCCGGCTGCAGGAGGCGGGCCGGATCGGCGACGACGACGCGCGCTGGGTCCTCTCGCATCTGGCGCGCGGCGGCCTGAGCGAGGCCGAGCGGCGCCTGCTCGGTTTTCTCAAAACGGAGTCGGCCTCTGCGCCGCCCGCGCTAGCCGCCTGGTTCGACAAGGCGGCGTAAGGCGCCGTCTCAGATCAGGCTCGCAGCGAGCTTCTCGATCTCCGCCGCGTACGGCATGCTCGTCTGTGCGCCCGGCTTGGCGCAGGCGAGGCTGCCGGCGGCGAGCCCGCGCCGCATGGCCTCGCCAAACCCGAGCCCACGATCGAGCGCCGCCGCGAAGGCGCCCACGAACGTATCCCCGGCGCCGGTCGTATCGACCACCGCGACTTGCGGCGCGGGCGCGGCGAAGCGCTCGCCGCCGCTGAAGCCGACGGCGCCGGCGGCGCCCAGCGTCACGAGGGTGGCGACCCCATGCCGGCGCTCGATCTCGGCGGCGATCGCCTCCGCCGCCGGCGCCGAGATTCCCAGGCTGGCGCCGACGATCTCGACCTCATGCTGGTTGACGCAGAGATAATCGAGCGCGCCGATCAGCTTTTGCGAAATCGGCCCGGCCGGCGCCGCGTTGAGCATCACCTTGGCGCCCCGGCGGCGAGCCGCGACGGCCGCCGCCTCGACTTCAGGCGTCGGCGTCTCGTGCTGCAACAGCACAGATCGCCCTTGGCGAGCGCAACCGCTTCGAGTTGCGCGGCGCGCGCCTCGGCATTGGCGCCCGAGGCGACGACGATCGCGTTCTCGCCGGCGTCGTCGACGACGATGAAAGCCGTCCCGGTCGGCTTTTCGACCCTGCGCGAAGCGGAAAGATCGACCCCGTCGCGCCGCAGCAGGGCCAGTGCATTTTCCGCGAAGCCGTCCGCGCCATAGGCGCCCACAAGCGCGACCTTGGCGCCCGCGCGTCGGGCCGCCAGCGCCTGATTGGCCCCCTTGCCGCCGGGAATGGCGACATAGTCGCCGCCCAGCACCGTCTCGCCCGGCCCGGGGATTCGAGCGGCGCGGGTCACGAGATCGATGTTGATGGAACCGAAGACGACGATCATGGCGCTTCCCTGCCGCCGGGCCCGCGGACCCTGTTTCCGGATCGTCGATCCCCGCTCTTCCGCAATCTACCCTCTCGCCTCCGGCTTCGGCGAGGCCGGCCGCAAATCCCGGCTCTATGCGTACCGGTTGAGCAGGTTCTCGAGATATTCCTGCTGGCCCGAGCGAGGCTTCGGATCGATGCTCTTCTCCGCGACGCGCGCCGCGATAGCCTCCAGCGACGCGCCGGGCGCGAGCATCGCCATCGCCTCGGGCGCGTTCCAGCCCGCATAGCGCTCGGCGAGATGGGCGTCGTATTTGCCCTCCTCGATCAGCCGCGCGGCGCCGAGCAAGCGCCTGCGCGCAAGTGTCGAGGCCGCCGATATGACCATGGATCAGATCGACCGGGTCGATCGACTGGCGGCGCACCTTGGCGTCGAAATTGAAGCCGCCGGCGCCGAGGCCGCCGGCCTTCAGGATGTGATAGAGCGCCGGCACGAGTTCGGCCGCGTTGTTGGGGAACTGGTCGGTGTCCCAGCCCGATTGATAGTCGTTGCGGTTGGCGTCGACCGAGCCCAGAATGCCGAGCGCGGCGGCGGTCGCGATCTCGTGCTCGAACGAATGCTTGGCGAGCACCGCGTGGCCGACCTCGATATTGACCTTGACCTCCTTCTCCAGCCCGAAGCGCTGGAGGAAGCCGAAACACGGTCGCGGCGTCGTAATCGTATTGGTGCTTGGTCGGCTCCTGCGGCTTCGGCTCGACGAGGATGACGCCCTTGAAGCCGATCTTGTGCTTGTAGTCGACGACCATCGACAGGAACCGGCCCATCTGCTCGAGTTCGCGCTTCATGTCGGTGTTGAGCAGCGTCTCGTAGCCCTCGCGGCCGCCCCAGAGCACGTAATTGGCGCCGCCGAGCTGGTGCGTCGCGTCGATCGCGTTTTTCACCTGCGCGGCGGCATGGGCGAAAACATCGGGGTCGGGATTGGTCGCGGCGCCCGCCATGTAGCGCGGATGGCTGAAGAGATTCGCGGTGCCCCAGAGCAGCTTCACGCTCGAGACGGTGATCTTTTCCTGCGAAATAATCCGTCATCTCCGCCAGATTGCGCTGGAACTCGCGCAGGTTCGCGCCCTCGGGCACGACGTCGCGGTCATGGAAGGTGAAGAACGGCGTTCCCAGCAGCGCGAACATCTCGAACGCGACGTCCGCCTTGAGGCGCGCGGCGGCCATCGTCTCGGCGAACCAGGGCCGATCGAAGGTCGGGCGCGCCGAACATGTCGGAGCCGGGCCAGGCGAAATTGTGCCAGTAGCAGATGGCGGGCCTCAGATGCTCCGCCATCGTCTTGCCGAGCACGGTCCGGGTCGCGTCGTAATGGCGGTAGGCCGAGCGGGTTTTCGCTCGCCGGACCCTCGTAAGGGATCGGCGCGAAATTGCCGAAAAATCCCGTCGCCATCTCAGTCCTCCCCGGAAACCTCGCGATTTCCGCGGCATTTGGACGGCCCGCGCCGGGCTGTCAACCCGACGCGGCCCCGCCGAGAGCCGCAACAAAACGTTGTCGCCGGCGAGAGCGAACGCTGCTTGCCAATCGGAGGCGGACGCGCCATGAAACGGCCACGCGCCGGGGCTTAGCACGCCCGCGCGGCTGACCTGCCGCTCAGGCATGCACCCGGAGATTCGCGATGAAACTGAAATACGCCCTTGGCCTCTTGCTCGCGCCGTGGCTGGCGTTCGCCGGGCCCGCCGGCGCGCGGCCGACGAATTTTCGCCCGCGCAGAAGCAGGAACTCGGCGCCTTCATCAAGGACTATCTCGTCAGCCACCCCGACGTACTGCGCGCCGCGATCGACGCGCTCGACAAGCACGACAAGGAGGTCGCCGACGCGGAGCGGCAGAAGGCGGTCGGCGATCAGTCGGGGCCGCTGTTCAGTTCGAAGTTCCAGGCCAATGTCGGCAATCCCGCGGGCATCGCGACCCTCGTCGAATTCTTCGACTACAATTGCCATTTCTGCAAAGGCGCCCTGCCCGACATCGCCAAGCTGATGAAGGACGACCCGAACCTGCACCTCGTCCTGAAAGACTTCCCCGTGCTCGGGCCGGGCTCGGTCGAAGCGGCGCGGGTCGCGAGCGCCGTGCGCGAACAATTGCCCGGCGACCGGTTCTGGCAGTTCCACACCAAGCTCCTGTCGATGCACGGCCCGATCGGCAAGGCCGAGGCGCTCTCCGTCGCCAAGGAACTCGGCCTCGACATGGACAAGCTCGCCAAGGACATGGAGGACCCGAAGGTCGAAACCGGACTGCAAGAGGTCATGGGCATGGCCGACTCGCTGCAGATCAACGGCACGCCGAGCTTCGTCGTCGGCGACGAGGTGGTCGTGGGCGCGGTCGGCTACGACCAGCTCAAAGGCAAGATCGATTCCGTTCACAAGTGCGGGCATGCGACCTGCTGAGGCGACACGAATCGCCGTTTGCGATAGAGCGAGCCGGGCGTACGCCCGTCCGACCCTCCCTTCCCCCGCGCTCAAGAGTGCCGAATTGACCACGCTTCCAAGCCATCGTCATGGCCGTCCTTCAGGGCGTGACGGAACTTTTCCCCATCAGCAGCCTCGGCCACGCGGTGATCCTGCCGCGTCTGCTGCACTGGCCGATCGACCAAAAGGCGCCGGACTTCCTGCCCTATCTCGTGGTCATGCATCTCGGCACCGCGATCGCGCTGATCGCCTATCTTCTGGCGCGACTGGTGGGCGTTCCTCGAATCCCTGATCAATCCGGGAAGCGCGCACGGCGTCGCCGACCGAGCGCGAATCTTCGGCCTCGTCGTGCTCGCGACGATCCCCGCCGTGATCGTCGGCTTCGTCCTGGAAAAGCGGCTGGCGATGATCTTCGGCTCGCCGGCGATCGCCGCCTTCTTCCTCATCGCCAACGGCGCCTTGCTCTATTTCGGCGACAAGATCGCCGGCAAAAGCGTCGGCCTGCTCGAGCAGTTCAACTGGAAAGGCGCGCTCGCCGTCGGCATCGCGCAGTGCTTTGCGCTGATCCCCGGCTTTTCCCGCTCGGGCTTGACGATCGTCGCCGGAACGATCGCGGGGCTGACCCACGAGGATTCGGCGCGCTTCTCGTTTCTGCTGGCGACGCCGATCATCCTCGGCGCGACCGTGCTGGAGGCGCCGAAGCTGCTGAATCCGACGCCACGCTCGGCGGCGCGGCGATCCTCTCGGGCGTCGTCGCGGGCGTCGTCGCCTATGCGAGCCTCGTCTTCCTCATGCGCTATTTCCACACACACGAGTTCAACGCGCTGAAGCCGTTCTCCTATTATTGCGCGATCGCGGGCCTCGTCGAGCCTCGGCGCTCGATGGCGTTTCTACGCGATGACCGCCGCGCCCCTTGGCGGGCCGGTTCGCGCGCGCTATATCTGCCGGAGATCCGGCCCTGGCGTTTCGCGCCGGGCGGGACGAGGCGGCCATGAAGATCGAAGTGATGCCGGCGAGGATCGAGCCAGAGGAGCTCGACGAACTCGCCACGGCCATCAGTCTGCTGGAGCGGCGTCAGCCTGGCTGCGCGCCTGACCGGCGTGTTCGGCCGCAAGGTCGAGGCGATCGGCCGGGCCGCGAGCCCGCGCCGGCGCGCACGATCATCGCACATGCGTCGGAAGGCGCGTTGAGGGCGGCGCTGCACGTCGCCGTGCGCAGCCTCAGACGCAAGGCGCCGCGACGAAAGCCGCCAATCGCATGCACAAGGCGGCGGTCGCCGCGTCGGGCGCGCTCGGCGGCGCCTTCGGCTTTTCGGCTCTGGCGATCGAACTGCCCGGTTTCGACGACAATCCTGCTGCGCTCGATCGCCGACATCGCGCGCGAGGAGGGCGAGGATCTTTCGCGGCCCGAATCCTCGCTCGCCTGCATCGAAGTTTTTGCTCTCGGCGGCCCGGAAGGGCGAGATCTGCCTTCGAGGGCGGCTATTTCGCGCGTGCGCACGACGCTCGCGCAATAGCGTAGACGAAAGCGCGCGCTTTCTGCTTCAGGTCGCCGCTCGCAGGCGAAACCGCGCCCGCGGTGGTGCGACTGATCTCGCAGGTCGCGGCGCGTTTCGGCGTCGCTGTGAGCGAGAAAGCCGCCGCCCAGGCGGTGCCGATACTCGGCGCGGTCGGCGGGGCGGCGATCAATGTCGCCTTCGCCGAACATTTCCAAATCCTCGCGCGCGGCCATTTCATCGTGCGCCGGCTGGAGCGGCGCTATGGCCCCGATGCGGTGCAGTTCGAGTACCGGCGACTGCAGGGCGCGACGCAAGGCGGGCGCGAGGCCGTCTAGCTGGGATGCGTTCACGCCTTTGTGAGCCGCGCTTCCTTGAGACGTTGAGCCGCTGCGATTACTCGTGTAAAATTCGACATTTGGGCGCGAGGCGCGCGGCGTCGGCCGGGGGGACGGTCGTCGAAGCCTCGCGGAATTTCTCGTATTCATCAACCCGAGTTCGCAAGGTCCCGCCGTCGCCCGAAGGCCCGGCGCCTGTGCGGACGTGCGGAGGCCGAGTTTGTCGTTCTTAACCCGTACCCTGACCTACGCAATCGTCATCGCCGGCGCAGGCGCGCTCTATGCCGGCTACAACCCGCGCTGGTGGCGACCTATCTGGCCCGCCGCGGCGCCCCTACGCCCACCAAATCCACGATCTTCTGCCCGCCGCCATCGTCGGTCGCCGCCGCCCACGCCGAACGCGGGCGCGCCCGCCACTCCGCCGCGCCCGCCGGTCTCCGTCCTCGTCGCCCAGGTCGTGCGCAAGGACGCGCCTTGGAAGATCGAGGAGATCGGCACCGCGCAGGCGATCTCTTCGGTGGCGCTGCGCCCGCATTACGACGCGACCGTCGAAAAGGTGCTGGTCGCCGACGGCGCCGAGGTGAAGGCCGGCGACGTGCTGATCACGCTCGACTCGCGTCAGGTCGCGGCTCAGCTCGCGCAGGCCGAGGCGCAGCTCGCCAAGGATGAGGCGCAGCTCGAGCAGGCCGAGCGCGACGTCGACCGCTACACCGATCTCGTCGCGCGTTCGGCGACGCCCATCCTCAATCTCGACAACGCCAAGACGGCGGTGCTGACCTCCAAGGCGGCGATCCTCGGCGACAAGGCGGCGATCGAGAACCTGAAAGTGCAGCTCGGCTGGTACACGGTCACCGCGCCGATCTCCGGCCGCGTCGGCGTCGTCAACATCAAGGCAGGCAATGTCGCGAAGGCGGGCGACAACGGCGCCTCGGGCGTGTTCGCCGACGATCAATCAGATTTCGCCGATCTATATCGCGTTCTCGATCACGCAGACGTTGCTGCCTGCGCTTCGGGAGGCGATGGCCAACGGCGCCAAGGTCGTCGCGACGCCGCAGGGCTCGAAAACGAGCTCGGAGGGCAAGCTTGCGATCCTCGACAATTCCGTCGATCCCGCGACGGGAACCATCGTCGCGCGCGCGATCTTCGACAATGCCGACGAAAAGCTCTGGCCGGGCCAGCTCGCCAACCTCGAGCTGACGCTGCGCACCGAGCCGAACACGGTCCTCGTGCCGCGCGAGGCGATCCAGATCGGCCAGAACGGCAATTTCGTCTTCACGATCGCCGACGGCAAGGCGCATGTCCACCCGATCGAGGCCGGCCGCACGCAGGACGGCGAGACCGTCGTACTGAAGGGGCTCGAACGGCGGCGAGAGCGTCGTCGTCGACGGCGCGCTGCTGCTTGTGGAGGGCTCGAAGGTCGAAGATCCGCAATCCGCCCAAAGGGGCAAGCTGATGTCGCTGCCCGAACTCTGCATCCGCCGGCCGGTGATGACCAGCCTGCTGATGCTTTCATTCATCGTGTTCGGACTGTTCGGCTATCGGCAATTGCCGGTCTCGGCGCTGCCGCGCGTCGATTTCCCGACAATTTCCGTTTCCGCGACGCTGCCGGGCGCCAGTCCCGACACGATGGCCTCGTCCGTCGCCGGCCCGCTCGAGCGCGCCTTCGCGACCATCCCCGGCATCACGATGATGACCTCGTCTTCCGCGCTCGGAACGACGCAACATCGTCATGCAGTTCGACCTCGATCGCAACATCGACGGCGCGGCGCTCGACGTGCAGTCGAACATTTCGGCGACGCTGCGCAAGCTCCCGCCGCAATTGCCGGCGCCGCCGAGCTTCCAGAAGCTCAATCCGGCGGACAGCCCGATCCTGTTCATCGCGCTCGTCTCCAAGACGCTGCCGCTGACGAAGGTCGACGACTACGCCGAACAGGTGTTCGCCGAGCAGATCTCGCAGATCACCGGCGTCGCGCAGGTGCTGGTGTTCGGCCAGCAGAAATTCGCGGTGCGCGTCTCCGTCGATCCCGACAAGGCCGCCGCGCGCGGCCTGACGCTCGACAATGTCAGCAACGCCGTCGCCGCCGCCAATTCCTCGACGCCGGTCGGCGCGCTGCTCGGGCGGCGCCAGAACGTCACCGTCGACGCGACGGGACAGATGGAGCACGCCGCCGAATACGACAATCTCGTCGTCGCCTGGCGCAACGGTTCGCCGGTCCGGCTGAAGGAAATCGCCACCGTCTACGATTCCGTCGAGAACAAGCAGATCGCCGCCTGGAACGGCCCTGATCGCGCGATCGTGCTCGCGGTCTATCGCCAGTCCGACGCCAATACCGTCGACGTCGTCGACAACGTCAAGTCGCGCATTCCCTATTATCAGTCGCAGTTGCCGCCCTCCGGTGCAGGCGCTGGTGCTGAACGACCGCTCGGTTTCGATCCGCCAGTCGATCCAGGACGTGCAGTTCACGCTTTTGCTTTCGATCGCGCTCGTCGTCATGGTCATCTTCGTATTTCTGAAGTCCGCCGCGGCGACGCTGATCCCTGCGCTCGCGCTGCCGGTTTCGCTGATCGGCGCCTGCGCGTTCATGTATATTTTCGGCTATTCGATCGACAACATTTCTCTGCTCGCGATCACCCTCTCGGTCGGCTTCGTCGTCGACGACGCCATCGTCATGCTCGAGAACATCACTCGCCACATCGAGGACGGGCATGAAGCCGTTCGACGCGGCGCTGAAAGGCTCCAAGGAGATCGCGTTCACGATTTTATCGATCACGCTCTCGCTGGTCGCGGTGTTCATCCCGGTGCTGCTGATGAGCGGCGTCGTCGGACGGGTGTTCCGCGAGTTCGCGGTGACGATCACCGTCGCGATCCTCGTCTCCGGCTTTGTTTCGCTTGACGCTGACGCCGATGCTGTGCGCGCGGATACTGAGCGCGCCCAAGCACGGCAAGGAGGCCGGCCTGTTCTCGCGCCTCTCCGACTTCTTCGTCGACAGCCTCGCAGACGGGCTATCGCGTCACGCTCGACGTCGTCCTGAAATTCCGCTTCCTCGCGCTGCTTGCGACATTCGCGACGGCCTATTTCGCCTATTCGCTGTATCCAACATTCCCAAGGGCTTCTTTCCCAACGAGGACACGGGCTTTATGCGCGGCATCACCGAGGCGCAGCCGGACACGAGTTTCCCGAAATGTCCGCGCGGCAGGTCAACGCCGCGCGGATCGTTCGCGAGGACCCGGCGGTCGAGAACGTCACCTCTGCGGTCGGCTTTGGCGGCGCGACAAACAAGGGGTTCCTCTTCATCAAGCTGAAGCCGAAGAGCAGACCGCGGGCCGATGTTCGCAGATGATGGACCGCCTGCGCGGAGTCGCTGTCGGTGCTGCCCGGCATTCGCACGATACTGCTACCGGTGCAGAACCTCGAATTCACCGGCGGGCGCATCGCGCGCGCGAAATATCAATATACGCTGCAGTCGGGCGACATCGACTCGCTCTATAAGAAGGCGCCGGAAATGGAGCGCGCGATCGCGCAATTGCCGGGCCTGCGCGACGTCAATAGCGACCTGCAGATCTCCAATCCGCAGACGCGCGTCGACATCGACCGCGACAAGGCCGCCGCCTTCGGCATCACCGACCGATCAGGTGCGCACCGCGCTCTACAACGCCTATGGCACTCGGCAGATTTCCACCATCTTTACCGAGGCCGACGACTACGAGGTCATCCTCGAGGCGTCCGAAGATTTCCAGAACGACACCGACGCGCTCGGCCGCATCCGGCGTCTCGACCCCGACCGGCCAGCTGGTGCCGCTCGACGAGATCGCGACCATGCGGCGCACGGTCGGGCCGCTGCAGATCAACCGGCAGTCGCAGCAGCCGGCGGTCACGATCTCGTTCAATCTCGCGCCGGACATGTCGCTGGGGCAGGCGATCGACGATGATCCAGGGGGTCGAGCACAAGGCCAATCTGCCCGGTATCGATCATCACAGGCTTCGCCGGCAATGCGCAACTGTTTCAGCAAGCGCTGGCCGGACAAGGCGGGCTGCTGCTCGCAGCGGTGTTGACGATCTACATCCTGCTCGGCGTGCTCTACGAGAGCTACATCCACCCGATCACGATTCTCTCGGGGCTTCCGTCGGCGGGCATCGGCGCGCTGCTGGCGCTCAATATTTCCATATGGACCTGTCGGTCATCGCGATCATCGGCATTCTGCTGCTGATCGGGATCGTGAAGAAGAACGCCATCATGATGGTCGATTTCGCGCTCGAGCGGCGGCGCGAGGGCGGCATGGACGCGCCGACCGCGATCCGCGAGGCCGCGTTGATCCGCTTCCGCCCGATCATAATGACGACGCTCGCCGCATTGCTCGGCTCGCTGCCGATCGCGCTGGGCACCGGCGCCGGCTCCGAACTGCGCCAGCCGCTCGGCATCGCCATCGTCGGCGGCCTCTGCGTCTCACAGCTGCTGACGCTCTACATCACGCCGGTCGTCTATATCTATCTCGACAAGGTCGACTCGTTCCTCGCCGGACGGCGCACGACCAAGCCGAAGCCCAAACCGGAGCCCGAGCCCGGCCCGCTGCCGGCGCCGGCGGAATGAAGCCAAGAGGGTCCGGGTCCCGCGCCGACGCCTTGGCGACGTCGGCCAATCCGCATCCAATCAATTCTCTTTGCGTTCTTGCGCGGAAGGGGATATAATTACGTATTCAATCCGAGGAGTTCGCGATGAAAATCGCTTTCCTGACGGCGCTATTTTTCCTGTTTGGGTTGACGGCGTTCGCCTATGCCGCGGTCGGCAATTTCTTGCCGTGAGGGCAAGGGCGACTTGCGCCGTCGATCGTCCCTCGAACTCGAAATCAGCGGTTCGAAGCTTCTGCGAGCGTTGATTGTAACGCTCTGATCTGATTGTAAGTTTCGACCGCCTGCGAGGGCTCCACTTCCTCGACGATCGTCCCTTTGGAGCCGACCTCTCCGATTTCCCCTTTGCCGTCGCCATATGGTCTCACAAGCTTGCGCGCCTCGACGAGCAAGTCTCTGGCCACGTTCAGTTTGTCCTGGATCTGCGAAGCGTCGAGCAATTTGCGGGCGGATTCCACGTTCAAATAGATGCGCTTGGCCTCCAATCTGCGGATATCGGCTTGGAGTGTGGCGGTTTTCGCCTCCACCTGCCCCGGCTCCAGCACTTCACGCAAACAAAATAGATTGAGATCGAGTTGCCGGAGTCGCGTCTCCACCTCTGTGGAAAAGTACTCGTCGTAAAAGCGATCGTTCATCGCTCGTTCCAAAAAATTCAAAGTAAATGTAATTTTAGAATACCCTGATTTTAACGCACCAAGTTGCCGTTCACGACTTTCCGGAGCATCCTCTTCGATGCATTCAATAGCGTTTTGTTTAGGAGCGCTTACAAGTTGAGTATCTAAATCAGAGACGTCCTCCGAACCAAACCGCTTCATTCCCTCTTTCACTATCGATAAATTGTCCATTATTTTAAGAAGCTGACGATATATTCGCAGAACAAGCCGCCTCTGTTCGTTTGTCGGCGCCGGTTGGGTCGCCACCCATTCGTCGGCGAAAGTCGCCATCGATGACAGGGCCCTGAAGTCATACCATGCCAGGCCGGATTTCGGGTCGTAATCATGGGCGGGCATCCAGTGCGAGAGAACTTCCAATCCGGCGACTGGTTCCCGCGCCAGAGCGGCGACGGCGGAATAAATGATGCTCGAATAGGGGCGTTTTGCGAATTGGCGGTCGCTGTTGCCGATATTTGATAGCGACTGCTTGAGCGCGTCGAACAATGACCTCTGGACGGCGCGTGATTGGAACCAGAATGGACGGCTCCGTTCATTCGGCAGAAATTGGCCCGCGATTGCGAAAGCCGCCGCCCGGCGCCGGTCGTGCATGGACTCCGGTATCTCGCCGCAATCGAGAACGCCAAACTCATCGCGCAGCGACACGTCAAAATCGCATATCGCCGCGCAATACATGGATGATTCCGCATCGCCGTTGAAGCTTCGCCCCTGGCCTAGCCTGCAGGGCTTGGATGCGATGTCCCAGCACCCGTCAAAGATTGACGAGGATGTTTTTGATCCGGGGCCGGGCAGCGTGGCAAGCAGATCGGGTGAGAATGCACGGCGGACCGCGTGCGCGCCCGCCCTTATCGTGGCTCTCGTCAGTTGATCGACCGAATATTTGAATATTTTCTCCGCCGCCGCCCCTCCCTCGTTTCCGGCGGACTCCCGCGCGTCCGAGAGCGCAGCAAGGCTCGAAAAATAGTTTCTCAGCGGCGGCTGCAGATCGGCAAATTCGCGCCGTGTGAATTCAAGTTCGCCCGAGTATTGATAAATCGCGGCGTGGCATCTTGCCAGACTTGTTACGGTGTTTCCGATGGCGTCGACGACTTCCAGCGGGGTGCTCTGCTCGGGAGCAGCGCCGCCGAATTGGATATAGTCATTGTCGCTTGCCATCCAGGATCCGATTGACGTGAGCAGGGTCAGGCCGGCCAATGGCGCCGTTGCGCCTGCCGATACGGCGGAGGTCACCGGTTGCACGCCTGAATTGGAGGACGAAGCGATGGGCGACAGCGAGATTTCAATGCCGGCGCCTTTGAGGTCGTTCAGGCGTTGCAGATAAGGGGACAGCACGCCGCTCGCGCCGGCCAGCAGGACGAACGCGAGCAGGCCGAGTTCGACTTTCATCGAGATCGGAAATTTTTCGTGCGGGGCGAGTTTGTAGGCCCGGGCGATCCAGACGGTGAAAATCGCGGCGAAAACGGCGCCGAGCACGATCTGCCGGAACGCGTCGCTGAACGCAATGTCCGAAATCTTCGCCACGGCCGACAGATCGGGATGAACGAGGCCGGCCACCGCCAGAACCAGAAAAAGGGGCGCGGTCACATAGAGGCCGAGCGCCAACCCGATCAGGTACGAACTCCCGCGCAGCAACTCCCGCTTCGACCAGATTTTCTTGAACTGTATCCAGAGCCAATCGTCGACAGGTGTGGCAAATATCACCAATGCCAGAAGGAGGCCGCTGGCCAGAGCCGAAAGAAAAAACGGGGCCATGTCTCTCCGCGACAATTTCGCAGCCGCGCCGACGTCCGCAATTTGCTGGCGGCTCGCGCAAAGGGTGCGTGCGCATAAAATACATGCGATTAACGATATTTACAATCGCGGCCGTCGTCGGGAGGCCGCCAATTCGCGCTGCCCCGTCAAAACCTCGTCGCTCTCATCGCCGGGCCCGCTTAACCAACGGCGCCGGTTTCGTTTGCTTGAAGTTGCGGTTTGTTTTTAAGAATTTGTTAGGGAACGCGGATGGCGGCCGCCGAGCCCGAGAGGCGTGAACCGGAGCGTTTTGCCATGGCCGTGCGTGTGAAGCCGCGTTACGCGAGACCCCGCGATTTTGGCCTGACGCAGCGCGAGGCCATGGCCAGTCAGCGGCGCCGGCAAGCTGGTCTCTCGCTGATCGGGGCGCTGCTGTTCGGGATCTTGGCCGCAGTCGTAGTTTTGCAAACCGTCGGCGCCAATGCGGGCTCCAGGCGGGCCGAGACGGCCTTTGCCGACATAGAAATCACGCCCCAGCCCAACGTTCATGTCGACCCGGCTCCGACAGGGCCGCGGCCCTCCGCGGAAGCCGATATGGGTCTGGCGACGAATTTCGCGCCGCCGCGCCCGGTTTGCGTTCGGCTCTGCGACGGCTTCTTCTTCCCGTCGAGCCAGCCTGCGGGCGTCGGCGACGCCGGCGATGAGGCGGACGCCTGCGCGGGCCTGTGCCCCGATGCGCCGACCGCTCTTTTCTATCAGCCCGCCAGTTCCGATCGAATCGAGGACGCGGTTTCGGCCAGCGGCGAAAGCTACAGCGCCTTGCCGGCCGCGTTGCGCTACCGCGCCGTCCAGGACGCGACATGCGCGTGCCGTCGCTCGACGGCCGACGCCTATAATCCGATGCGGGACGCGACGTTGCGCAAAGGAGACGCGGTCATGACGGAAGGCGGATTGATCGTGTTCAGCGGCGCCGAGGCGTCGGAGCACGCCCAATCGGATTTCACGACCATTGCCGTGGCGAAGCTGCCGGAAGCGCGACGCGCGACCCTGCAGGCTCTCGAAACTGTGAGCCGCGCGACGCGGTCGGCCGTTCAAGAATCGTGGCAAGCCGATGCCGAACCGCCCCGCAAACCGGCGACAAGCGATGGGATCCGGTTTGTCGAGAGGGGCGAGGCCGGGGCCGAGTGAACCGGGCGGGCCGCGTGTTTCCTCGAGGCAGGTTGACAAACGGCCGCGCCGCGCGGGAAGAGCGCTGATCGGGCCAAGCGATCGCGAGCCGCCGCGGACGCGCGAATCGTTTGCGCTTGTCGGAGCAACTGGATGCGCTTCAGCTTGAGATGGGGATGGGTTGGCCTGGGGGTCGCGCTCGCCCTCGCCGCCGTCCTCGCCCTCGGCGCCTCAGTGGCGACCTGGCGCATCGACGTCGAGATCGCACGCGATAAATTGACTCTTTCCAGTCCGCTCCCGCCCGGCCTGCGCCTTCAGCATATCGACCGAGCCTCGATCTCGCTGTTCCCTGCGCCCGCGCTGCATCTGGCGGGGGTGACGCTGATCGACGGCGAAGGCAAAACCGTTCTGCAGGCGCCCTTCGCCGAGGTCGCGCTGTCCCCGCTGCGGCTGCTGGTCGGCGAATTCGCGGCCGAATCCGCGAAGCTCCTCGACGGCGTCGCCCACGTCGATCTCGACGCCTTGGAGGCGAATGCGCCCGAAATCGCGGGCGCGCTGAAGCCGCCGCTCGCGCGGCTGGACCTCAGCGGCGCCAGCGTCGAATTCGTGAGCCGCAGGCGCGGCGTCGCCATCGACATCGACCATCTCGACGGTTCGCTGGAATGGCCGAAGGTCTCGCAACCGCTGCGCTTGACGATGAGCGGCGATTGGCGCGGGCAAAGTCTTGCGCTCGAAGCCCGACTGGACTCGCCGCCCGGTCTGGCCGCGGGCGGCGCCAGCGCAACGATGCTCAAACTTTCCACGCCGATGGGAGAACTCGCGTTCGCGGGAAGCTGGATGGCGGGACCGACGCCGGGTTTCGAGGGCGATTTGATTGCAGCGGCGCCCTCCATCGCCGCGCTGGAGCGCTGGATAGGTCTTGCGCCGCCCCGAGGTTTCGCGCCAGACGTCATTTCCTTGGAGGGCAAGCTCGCCGGCGACCTTTCGAAATTCACGCTCGCCGAAGCCAAGATCGAAATCGCCAAGCAGAAATTCGAGGGTTCGGCGAGCCTGTCCCATCTCGAAGATCGTTGGTCCGCCTCGGCCACGCTGGCGGCGGATACGATCGACTTGTCCGCGCTTCTGGGGCCGCCGCCTCAGTTGTTCGGCGAAGAGGGCGGCTGGAACACGCGCGACATCCTGCCCGCGCCGTCGTTGCATTACGATCTCGACCTCAGGGTTTCCGCCGCGCACGCGGTCTGGGGGTGGCTCGCCATCGACGAAGCCGCGGCCTCGCTGATGCAAATGCAGGGGCGCGCGACGCTCAAACTGCTCGAGGCGACCGCATTCAAAGGCGCGCTGGCAGGAGAATTGTCGATTGCGAATTGCCAGACCCTATGCGCGACGCAGGCGTCGGTGTCGTTGAACAACGCCGACGTCGGCGCCTTGATGGCCAATCTGGGCGTGAAGTCCGTTTCAGGCCACGGCGCGCTGAAAGCCAAATTGAGCGCGACCGGGAATTCGCCCGCCGACCTCGTGGCTTCCGCGACGGGCGATGCGCGTATCGAGTTGCAGGACGGCGCCGTCGAAGGCGTGAACATCGAAGAGGCGCTGCGCCGAAGCCAGCGCCGGCCCGTCGATTTGCAGCGCGACCTCACGATCGGCGGAACCGCCTTCAAGTCGGCGCATGCGCGTCTCGACATCGCGGACGGTCATGCATCCATAATCGAAGCCAAAGCGGAAGCGGCGGGCGCGATCGTCGAAGTCCAGGGCGCGATCGACCTGAACGGGCGCGAATGGCGAGCGCGCATCAGCGCGATCCAGGCCAGCGCGCTAGGAACGCCGTCGCCGGACGCGGCCCGCCTCATCCTTGCGCTGTATGGGCCGTGGGCGGCGCCGACGCTCACGGCTTTGACCAGCGCCGACTGAACCTTCCTCGGCGCCGACGAAAGTTCGAGACGCCCGGCCTCGCCTTATCGTTGCCAAGTCCGTCCTTATGGCCCTAAGGCCTTGCAGTGGTCGGCGCAGTTGGGAGATGGGTGATGAAAGCTCCGCGCAAATTCTTCGAGCCTCTGGCTATCGGCGCGCCGCGCCCCTATGCCGAATTGCCGGCTCGCCTCGAGCGCATGATCCATTTCGTGCCGCCGCACAACGAGAAGGTTCGCGCCAAAATCGGCGACCTCGTCGGACAGGTCGACGTCGTGCTCGGCAATCTCGAGGACGCGATCCCGATCGAGGCCAAGACCGATGCGCGCGAGGGTTTCATCGCGATGGCGAAGGCGCAGGACTTCGGCGCCACCGGACTCTGGGTGCGAGTCAATGCGCTGAACTCGCCATGGTTCCTCGACGACATGACGCGCATCGTAGGGGAGATCGGCGACAAGCTCGACGTGGTGATGCTGCCCAAGGTCGAAGGCGCCTGGGACATCCATTTCATTGATCAATATCTCGGGCTGCTCGAGGCGCGAGCCGGGGTCAAGAAACCGATCCTGGTGCACGCGATCCTCGAGACGGCTCAGGGCGTCAACAACGTCGAGGCGATAGCGGCGGCCTCGCCGCGCATGCACGGCATGAGTCTCGGTCCGGCCGATCTGGCCGCCTCGCGCGCCATGAAGACGACCCGCGTCGGCGGCGGCCATCCCGATTATCGCGTGCTTGCCGATCCGAGCGCGGACGGCGCGCCGCGCCAGAGCGCCCAGCAGGACCCCTGGCATTACACGATCGCGCGCATGGTGGACGCCTGCGCGGCGAATGGGCTGAAGTCGTTCTATGGGCCGTTCGGCGACTTCTCCGATCCGGCCGCCTGCGAGGCCCAGTTCCGCAACGCTTTTCTACTCGGCTGCGCAGGGGCCTGGACGCTGCACCCCAGCCAGATCGCGATCGCCAAGAAGGTTTTCTCCCCGGATCCAAGCGAGGTCGCCTTCGCGCGCAAGATTCTCGCCGCGATGCCGGACGGTTCCGGCGCCGTGATGATCGAGGGGAAAATGCAGGACGACGCGACCTGGAAACAGGCGCGGGTGATCGTCGACCTTGCCAGACAGGTCGCGAGCAAAGATCGCGAATTTGCCGCACTTTACGGGTTATGAACCGCGCTTGCGGCCTCAAGGGCCGCGCCCGTCGCCAAACCGCGCCGGGAAATTGACTCTCCTGCCAAGGCGGCGCTACCAATCGCGGCCAAAACAATAGTGTTCGGGACATGCAAGCGCGCAACGCGAAGTTCAGTATTGGACAAGTCGTCAAACACCGGGTGTACCCGTTCCGGGGAGTGATCTACGACGTCGACCCGTCTTTCGCCAACACCGAGGAATGGTGGCGGTCGATACCCGAGGACGTGCGCCCCTCCAAGGACCAGCCATTCTACCATCTATATGCGGAAAATGCCGAGACGCAATATATCGCTTATGTCTCGGAGCAGAATCTGTTGCCCGACGAAACCGGCGAGCCGGTGCGCCACCCGCAGGTCGATGAAGCGTTCATTCGCACGGAAACCGGCGGTTACCGCCGGCGCGGCAAATCCATGGCGAGCTGAAGCCGCAATCGTCTATGGGAACCGTCAGACTTCGCTGAGCGCCTGGCGAAGCCAACGGGGCGCGATCGGCAGACCGCGCCCCGGGGAATATTACGGCTTGGCCGGGGTCGCGGCCGGCGCCGGCGCGGGGGCCGGAGCGGCCGGAGCCGCCGGGGCCGCGCCGCTCTGCTTCTCGAGTTGCTCGCGCTGCTGGCGGGCTTTTTCCTCGAGTTGCTTCTGCAAAGCCTCGCTCTGCTGCTCGAGCACTTTCGGGTCCATCGCCGGGCCGTCCACGGCGGCCACGAAATCCTTCAGCGGGATATTGAAAGTGACTTCGCCATTGGCGGGATTGCGTACGACCACGGAAGCGATCTGGGCCTTCCTGAGAGCGGCCCAGGCTTCCTTGTTCAGGTCGGCGTCGCCGAAGCAGCCATTCTGGAAACACAGAGCGAACTTGCCTTCGATCGGTTCGCTCTTGTCGAGTATCAACCGGAACCCGGGACGCAACAGCAAGCCCAGCGGCAGCAGGAAGTGCGCTATGCGTTTGTCGTCGCCCGTGACTTGGTCGACCGCGACAACGAGCGTCGGAGCCTGGCCGGCCTGCTGGCCGAACTCGCGGGTGATGCGGCAAAGTTCCTTGGCGCCCGACGGATCCTTGTTGCAAACCTTGACCCATGGATTTTGCAGCGCGATCAGGTCCAGCTTGATCGGCCCTTGAGGCTGGGGCTGCCCGGCGGGGGCCGGCGCGCCCGGAGCGGGCTTGGTGGCCTGAGCGAAGGCGGCGCCAGCGCCCAGCAGGGTGGCGGCCACAACGGCCAGAGCGCCGATGCGCACAATCGGGGATCTCATCTATCGTCCTTTCCAGGTCAACGCCGACGCCTCGTGCGCGCGTGCGAACATCATCCCATGTCGCGACATTACGACAACAAAGGGGCGACGCGCCGGGCATGGCCGTTCGCGCGCCCTCTTTCCATATTCCCTATGACAATCCAACAACAATTTCCGGTCCGCGACGCCACGCCGCGCAAATATCGAAGATTCTTGTCCAAGTTTTGCATGACCGCGCTATCTTGCCGGGCGCCGGCCGGCATTAGGATGCGGCATGACGTCCTTCCCGATTCGCTGGATTCTGGCGCTTTCGCTGTTCGCGGGCTCGCCCGCGTCGGCAGTCGACTCCGATTCCGCCGGCGCCACGGCCGGCGAGGCGGCGCCGATCGGCGCCCCGGCGATTGCGATGCATGGCGACCCGGCCTTGCCCCCGGGTTTCCAGCACCTGCCCTATGTCAATCCCGACGCCCCGAAGGGCGGGCGGCTCAATCTCGCCTTCATCGGAGCCTTCGACAGCCTAAATCCCTATAACGTGAAGGCGCTTTCGACCGCCCAGGGACTAATCGGCAACGTCTATCAATCGCTGATGTTCCGTTCGGCGGACGAACCCTTCACGCTCTACGGCCTGATCGCGCGCACGATCGAGACTGACGAGGCCCGCGATTTCGTCACCTTTCGCCTCGATCCGCGCGCGCATTTTTCCGATGGGAGCCCGATCACTTCGGCCGACGTCATCTTCACGTTCGAACTTTTGAAGCAGAAGGGCGCCCGCAACAGCGCTCGGCCTACGCGCTGGTCAAATCGGTCGACGCGCCCGACGCCGAAACCGTGCGCTTCGACCTGACCGGCGCGAAGGACCGCGAATTGCCGATGACGCTGGCGATGATGCCGGTGCTTTCGCGCGCCCGCACCGACGGCGCGCATTTCGAGGACGAGACGCTCGCCATTCCCATCGCTTCCGGCCCCTATCGGGTGACCGAGGTTCAGCCTGGGCAACGCCTGGTGCTCAGCCGCGATCCCAATTACTGGGCGCGCGACCTGCCGATTTCGCGTGGGCTCTACAATTTCGACGAGATTCGCATCGATTATTACCGCGACGCCAGCGCAATGTTCGAAGCCTTCAAGGCCGGGCTCTACGACTTCAGGGTCGAGGACGACGCGACGCGCTGGCTGCAAGGGTACGATTTTCCCGCCGTCCGCGACGGACGCGTGATCAAGCTCGCACTCGCGAACGGCCTGCCCAAGGGCGTCTCCGGCTTCGCTTTCAATACCCGGCGGTCGATGTTTTCCGATCCGCGTGTGCGCGAAGCGCTGGCGGCGATGTTCGACTTCGAGTGGATCAACGCCAATCTGTTCGCCGGCGTCTACAAACGCTCCCACGGCTTTTTCGACGAAAGCGATCTGTCGTCCGTCGGCCGTCCGGCGAGCGCGGCCGAGCGCGCGCTGCTCGCCCCGTTTCCTGGCGCGGTGCGGCCCGACGTGATGGAGGGAAGCTGGGCGCCGCCCGCCTCCGACGGCTCGGGCCGCGACCGCGCACTGGCGCGGCGCGCGCTCGATGAACTGGCAAGCGCCGGCTATACGCTTTCCGACCGCACGCTGCGCGACCCCGCCGGCAGGGCGCTCGCCTTTGAAATTCTGGTCAAGAACCGGCAGGAGGAGCGGCTCGCGCTGGCCTATGCCCGCTCGCTGGCGCGCATCGGCGTCAATGCCGAGGTGCGGATGGTAGATGAGGTGCAGTTTCAGCGGCGGCGCGACAAGTTCGACTTCGACATGATGATAGGGACATGGCTCGCCTCGCCCTCGCCAGGCGCCGAACAGCGCGGCCGGTGGGGCTCGCAATCGGCGACGATGGAAGGCTCCTACAACCTCTCCGGCGTGGCCTCGCCCGCAATCGACGCGATGATCGGCGCCGTGCTGGCGGCGCGAAGCCGCGAAGATTTCGTCGCCGCCGCCCGCGCGCTCGATAGAACCCTTATCTCGGGATTTTACATTGTTCCGCTCTACTACGCCCCTGAGCAATGGATCGCCTATTATTCGAGGCTGGGCCGACCCGCGAACACCCCGATGTTCGGCGTGAACGTCGACGCCTGGTGGAGGTCGCATTCATGAACTCGGAGGCGCGCGCCCTGACATTGAGCCGCCTGCTGAGAAGGGCGGCGGCGGTGTCGCCCCAGATGACGTTCATGCGCGCCGGTTCGAGCGAGGACGGTTCGAGCGAGGAGCTCCAGGCGATCGAACTCGACCAGGCCGCCGACGCCTATGCGTTACGGTTTCTGGACACCTACCCTCCGGACGACGCCCGCGCTGCGATCCTCGGCGTGCCGGAACCGGCTGCGATCGCCGCCATCGTCGGCGCGATGCGCGCGCGCGTCGAGGTCGCGCTAACGCCTCCCGGTCTGGATTTCACGGCCATCGCCGAAGCCGCCATGCACGCCAAGGCGACGGCGCTCGCCGGACCGACGCAGGTGGCTGGCCTCGACCTCGGCCACAGGCTGTTCCAGGCCGGCGCTCGCATGCCGACCGTCGGCCTAGTCGCCCTCTGGGGGCGAGGCCTTCCGGGCTCGCTCCAGCTCGACGCCGAAATGGAGCTGGAGACGCCGGCCGAACCGCCGGCCGGCGAGGCGCAATTGCTCGCGCTCGAGCACTCCGGCGAGGCGCCCCGCGCACTGCCGCTTTCGCAAGTCAAGTTGTGGGAGGCCGCGGAGACCCTGATCGCCGAGGCTGGAATTGGCGACGACGCCACGATCGTCTCGCTGATTTCCCTGGCCTCCCCCGCGGGTCTCGTCTGTGGAGCCTTCGCCCCGATGCTCTCGGGAGCCCGGATGATCTGGCAGGCGCCGTTCGACGCACGACGGCTCGTCGAGATCCTCGATAGCTGCGGGCCGGTTCATCTCGCGGCGCCCGCCGTGGCGGCGGCCGATCTCGGCGCCGCCGGCCTGCTGACAACCCGCAGGACGGCCACTCTGACCCTTTCGCTCCCCGAATCCGCGCCCGATCCGGTCTTCGACCACAGCCTGGACCCGGCGCATGTCTTGCGGCTGCGCGCGAACGACAAGGGCGCGCTGCGCGTCGTCGGCGCGAGCCATGCGCGGGGACGGCGCGCGGGCGCGGCGAAATTCGGGTAAGGTGGCCCCGTCAACCCGGCGGTTAAGGAGAACTCCATGTCGGAACTCGTCATCGACGTCGTCAGCGACGCCGTCTGCCCCTGGTGCTTCGTCGGCAAGCGGCGGCTCGAGGCCGCCCTGGCCCAATCGGGCGAGTCAGATGTCGCCGTGCGCTGGCGCCCGTTCCAACTCGACCCAACGATACCGCCCGAAGGGCTCGACCGGCGCAGCTACATGCGCGCCAAGTTTCGCGACGACGCGCGTCTGGCTGAAATTCACGCGCGGCTGAAGGCGCTCGGCGCCGAAGTCGGCATCGCCTTCGATTTCGAGGCGATCCAGCGCTCGCCCAATACGCTCGACGCGCATCGCCTGATCCGTTGGGCGGGCGAGGCCGGCGTGCAGGACGAGCTCGTGGAGCGGCTCTTTTCCGCATATTTCGAGCAGGGGCGCGACATCGGCGACCGCGAGACGCTGACGAGCATCGCCGCCGAATGCGGTCTCGACGCAGAAACGATCCGCCGACGTTTCGTCGACGCCGACGACTTGGAAGATGTGCGCGCGGAGATCGAACACGCCCAGCGGGTCGGCGTCTCGGGCGTGCCGTTTTTCATTTTCGCTAACCGGCTCGCGGTGTCAGGCGCGCAAAGCTCGGAAGTGCTCGCGCGGGCCATGGCCGAAGCGCGCAACGAGAGCGGGCGCGTGGCGACCGTTTGACCCGAACGCGAATGCGCCGGGCTCAAGCCGCTTCGTCGACAATTTCCGCGTCCTCGACGGGCTCGTAGGCCGGAGCCTCTTCGAGGGTTTCGGCCTCGATTTCGACCACTGGGGCGAAATTCTCGTTGGCGCCCTCGAACTCAAGCGCGATCGCCGGCGCCGGCGCCGCGCTCGCCTCGAATTCGGCAGCGCGCACTGGCGCAAGCTCGGCCGCAAGCGCGACGTCGGCGGCAAAGCCCCGCGCGTCGTCACGCGCGCTCTCGGCGGCAAATCGCCAGAGCATCGATATGACGGGCGCCAGGCTGGGCTCGCGCAAGGCTTCGCAGTCGTGAATAACGCGCATCGTCAAGGCGTGGGAAATGCGGTCGCCGAGGATTTCGGGTTCGCGTTCGAGCGCAGCGAGGGCCGCGCGAAAGGCCGGCAAGAGATGACCGGGAAGGCCCGCCTTGGCGTAGAGCGCGGCGAAGCCCTGGCCGCGCCAGTTTGCGAGGAAGCCGGCGACGCGATGTGGCGGAGCAGCTGACATTTGGGTCAGCGTCGTCGCGAACAGGCCGACGTCGCCGCTGAGCAACGCGCGCATCAGCAGCGCGACCGTCAGAGAGCGGCTTTCACGCAGGCGGCCAACCAGCTCGGGCAGTTCTTCTTTTTGGCTCTCCGCGGCGATCGTCACGACGGCCTGTTCTCGCGCGTCCCTTGCGATGCGCTCGGCGCGACGTGGATCGAGCCAGAGGCGAGAGGCGGCAAATTCGGCCAGCGCATGTGCGGTCGCGGCGGCGAGGTCGGCTCGCAGACCCGCGGGCAGATAGTCGCGCGCGAGCAGAACCTCGCGCAGTTGCGCGTCGTCGCCGAACCGCTCGAAGATGCGGCGCAACACATTCGGACCGAGTTTCGCGTCGAGATTGCCGGCGAGCGCGACCACGGCGCTCTTTTCGCCAATTTCGGCGATCGCCGCGGCGACGCCCGGCCCGAGGCGCGGACGGCGCGCGATTGCGGCCTGCACCGCGGCGTCGCCGATCGCGGCGCAATCGACCAGTTCGCCGTCCTCGAACAGGGGCGAGCGCGCAAGCACGATCCTTGCGACCTCGGATCGGTCGCTGGCGAGCGCGAGTACGATATGGCGGGGCGCATCGCTGGCGCCGGCGAACGCTTCAGCGAGCGCGCGGCGCACCTGCACTGAGGAATCGTCGAGCGCGGAGGTCAAGGCGAGCATCGCCTCGGCGCGCATCGCGTCGGGCAGCGAGGAATGAAGATAGGCGCGAGCCAGCGCGTTGACGGCCTCGGCCCGCCCTTCCGCGGATTGCCGGCCCATCCACGCGAGCGCGCGCCTTATGACGCCGGGGTCCGAAGCGGCGGCGGGCGTCGATTTCGCGGCGGCGGCGAAGGCGTTCACGAGCCTCTCCCAAACGATCCCAGATTGCGACTGGCTCTGGTTTTCGCCCAATCAGGGTAAACACCGGCTTAATAAAACGAATTCCACGAGAGAAAATTGACCCATTCCGGAACATCTCGATCCCGGCGCGACGCTTGTTCCGCTGCGTTGAGCGACGGAAACACGCTCGAATAAAGTCAAATTTTCTAATTTCGTCAGTAAATGTCGGGGAGCATTATCGTATTGGGCAGCCTCGTCTTGATTATACATTTAAGCGAAGATTTACCTCCAAGACGCAGCGATTTCCGCGCGCGAATGGCGGGCGGGTCGGCGCGCGTCCTTGCGCGACGGGCGCGAGGCGCTACAGCTTGTCGCAGCCCCGTGAAACCCGAGAGGTCGCCGCATGCGTTCGCTGCTGTTCGTGCCCGGAGACTCCGAGAAGAAGCTCGCCAAAGCGCTGGAGAGCGGCGCAGATGCGCTGCTGCTGGACCTTGAGGATTCGGTCGCGCCCAGCGCCAAGGCGCGCGCGCGCGAAGGCGTCGCGCAATTCGTTGCCAACGCGCGCGGCGTCTCCCCCCGCCCTCGGCTCTATGTCAGGGTCAATGCGTTCGACACCGGCATGACGGAGGCCGACCTTGACGCGGTCATGGCCGCCGCGCCGGACGGCGTCATGCTGCCGAAGAGCCTCAACGGCGCCGATGTGCAAAGGCTGGGCGCCAAGCTGGCGGTGCGCGAGGCCGATCACGGCCTGCCCGATGGGAACACGCGCATTCTGGCGCTCGCGACCGAAAGCGCGCGCGCGATGTTCGGGCTTGCCAGCTATGCCGGGGCGAGCCGACGTCTCGAAGGCCTCGCCTGGGGCGCCGAGGATTTGAGCGCCGATCTCGGCTCCGAGACCTATCGGACGACGGACGGCGACTTCACCGGTCCGTACCGGTTGGCGCGCGACCTCACGCTATTCGCCGCGGTCGCAGCGGAGGCGATCCCCATCGACGCGGTCTACGTCAATTTCCGCGACGAGCAGGGTCTGGAGATGGAGGCCCGCGCCGCGCGCAGGGATGGTTTCGGCGCCAAGATGGCGATTCACCCGGCGCAAGTTCCGATCATCAATTCCGTGTTCTCGCTGACGCCCGAGGCGGTGGCGCGCGCGCGGGCGATCCTGGCCGCGTTCGAAGCGGCGCCGGGCGCCGGGGTGCTCTCGGTCGACGGCGAAATGCTCGACATGCCGCATATCCGGCGCGCCCGAAAACTGCTGGAGCGGGCGGGATTGTGAGCGCCCCAAGCCTTCAGCCCGGCGCAGGCCAGCGATGAGGGGGACGGCGAGCCGTCTCGACCCCGTCGTGCTGATCCATGGCGCCTGGGCGGGGTCGTGGGTTTGGGATCGCCTGCTGCCGCGGCTGAGCGCGGCGGGGCTGCGGTGCGCGGCCATCGATCTGCCCGGCAACGGCGCCGGCGCGCTGGCGCCGGAGGCGGTCACTTTCGAGATGTATCTGCGACATCTCCAAGCGGTGATCAACGCCCTGCCCGACCCGGTCAGCCTTGTCGCGCATTCCGGCGGCGGCAATGTCGCCTCGGCCTTCGCCGAGCTTCGGCCCGACCTCGTCTCGCGCATCGTCTATGTCGCCGGCATCATGCTTCCCAACGGCAAGAGTTTCGTCGACATCGTCGCCGAGGCGGCGGCGACCCACCCGGACGCCGTCGGGGTCGACCCGGCGACGCAATATTCGCGGGATGGGCGCGTATCCTATGTTCCGCCCGACGCGGCGATCGCGTATTTCTTCAATGATTGCGCACCCGAAGATGCGCGCGCGGCCGCCCAACGCCTGACGCCGCAAGGCGAAGGCGGGAGGGCGGTGGCGATGCGCACGACGCCTCAGAGATATGGCCGCGTTCCCCGCCTCTATGTCGAAGCCTCGAACGACCGCTCGGTCATTCCCGCGGTGCAGCGAAGGATGCAGCGCCTTTCGCCGGGCGCACGCGTGATCTCGCTGCCGACAGGACATGCGCCGCAATATTCCGCCCCGGAGAGGCTCGCCGATGCGATCCTGCCTTTCCTCATCGCCGATCGGGGGACCCTGGAGAGGGACGCTTCGCCGACGCCGCCGCGCCCGGGGGACGTCGCGTGAAGGGCGATGCCGGCGCGAGCGCCCCGCGGTCGAATAATTTCGACCTGATCCGGCTCGCGGCCGCGCTGCTGGTGTTGTGGAGCCACAGCTATCCGATCAGCGGACATCCCGAACAGGAAATCTTCTTTGCGATCTTCAGCAGCTATGATTCCGGAGGCGGGATCGCGGTTTCGACGTTTTTCGTCATCAGCGGATACCTGGTCACGAAGTCGGCTCTCGAGCGCCCGGTCCTCGACTATCTGATCGCCCGAACGCTGCGAATTCTGCCGGGCCTCGTCTTTGTCGTCCTTGCGACCGTCTTCGTGATCGGCCCGATGCTGACGAGACTTTCGATCGCGGATTACGCCGCCGACCCGACGACGCGCGATTATCTCTGGACCGCCTCCGTCTTCAATATCAAGTATAGTCTCGCGGATACCACCGCGGGCTTGCCAACGGCCTCGATCAACGGCTCTCTTTGGACGCTGCCGGTGGAATGCGGGTTCTATATCTGGATTCTCTTTCTCGTAAAGCTCGGCGCATCCTACGAAAGATTGTGTCTTGGGGCGCTGCTGCTCGTCGTCGGCCTGTATTTCTATTTCACGAGAATCGGCGGCCTCGACTGGGACCACCAAGGGTCGCAGATCTGGAGCGGCGCCTCGAGCTACGCGGCGCTGACCAACGGCAGCTTCTTCCTGATGGGCAGCGCGTTCTGGATCTTCAGAGCGAAAATTCCGCTCAAATTCGGCTGGGCGCTGCTGTCTGTCGTCATCTGGTTCGCGGCCGCGCGTACGCCGATTTCGCAGCTCGTGTATTTCGTCTGTCTGCCCTATCTCGTGATGATCCTCGGCCTGCGCGTTCCCGCGAGATTGAATCTGGCCAAAACGGTCGGCGATCTCTCCTATGGCGTCTACCTCTTCGCCTTTCCCATCCAACAGGCGATCGTTCATTTCTTCGGCCCGCAGATTACGGCGACGAGATTGAGCCTGCTCGCGACTCCGGCGACGCTCGCGATTGCGTACGTATCTTGGCGCGCCGTCGAAAAGCGCGCCCTGAAATACAAGGCGCCGGCGAATACCCGCATTTTGCCGGCCGCTTCCTGATCGGGACGGGGCGCGCCGGCCGTCTCGAAGCCACATGCCGCCGGGCGCCTGCGCGCCCGTCAGCTCCCATCGCCGCCGCCGCGCGGGCGCGCGAGCGTGATCAGCGATTCGACCACCGCGTAGTCCTGATAGCCGCAGCGCGCGAGCGGCTTGGCGCGCGGCGGTGTCGAAACGGCCGTTCCTGATGAACGCCTCGTCGATATGGAACGCGACCACCTCGCCGATGACGAGGTGATTGTCCGAGCGGCTCGCCGCCTGCGGTTCTTGAGCTGCACGATCTCGACAACCTTGCATTCGAGGTTCGCGTGGGCCTCCGCGACGCGCGGCGCGCTTCACGAGCCGGCACGGCGCCATCGTCAGGCCGGCGTGGACGAACTCGTTTTGGCCGCGCGGCAGCGGCGCCGAGGTCGCGTTCATCGGCCGCGCAGGTCGTAGCTCGCGAGATTGGCGACGAACTCGCCGCTCTCCTTCGCGAAGGCCGCCGAATCCTTGTAGCCGTCGCTGGAGAATCCGACGATCGGCGGGCTGACGAAAACGCGTTGAAGAAACTGTAGGGCGCGAGGTTGATCCGCCCGTCGCTGGCGCGGGTCGAGATCCAGCCGATCGGCCGCGGCGCGACGATCGCCTTGAACGGATCGTGCGGCAGCGGCTTCTGTCGCGCTTGCCCGGCTCGTAGAACATAGCGCTTGCTCCGTAGTCCAGGAAAGCGGGTGACGATCTCGGCGAGCGCGGGCCGCGCCCGATCCTCCGGCGCCACTGTCGCGCGTCCGATATGGACGAAGCCGGCGATGCGCTCGTGCTCGGCGAGCCCGAGCGCCGCGCGGAAGCGCGCGTCATAGGCGCACCATTCGGTCAGCCAGGTCGACGGCGAAGCCGAGCGCGCGGGCGGCGACGATCAGGTTCATGCACGCCGCGCCGGCCGAAAGCACCTGCTCCCATTCGGGGATCTTCGCATGCGGCGCCGCGCGCGAGACGACCGCGACGACGAGCGGCGCGCGCGCGAAGCGGCGTCAGTTCCGCCGCGCGCGCCTGCTCGTCGAGGTCGGGCTTGTCGGCGAGCCGGATCTCGAGCGCGATCCGCCCGGCCCGTTCGCGCGCCTCGCCCTCGAACACGACGAAGCGCCACGGCGCGAGCTTGCCGTGATCGGGCACGCGCGAGGCGAGCCGCAGGATCGTCTCGAGCTCGTCCGGCGTCGGGCCCGGGCCCGGTGAGATCGGGCGGCGGAGCGGAGCGGCGGCGCGCGAGCAGGTCGATCGTGTCGTTCATGAGCGTCGTGTCTCGGAATTGGGCCGGTGCAGGGCCGGCGGATCGCTTTACGCCTTCCTGACCGCATTTCGACCGGCTGTAAACCGCCTTGCATCCGCCCCATTGGCGGCCAGGCACGAGCGCGCGGCGCGCTTGACGCGGGCGCGCGGCTCGCGGCAAGGCGGACGGCATGGACGTTACGCAGTGATTTGCGCTGTGGCGCTGGCTGCGGCTTGTCGCTCTCGCCGGCGCGGCCGAGGCCCGGACGAGCCGCCGACGGCAGGCGACGCTCAGCCTGTCGGCGATCGCTCGGCGGCGGCGCGCCGCTGAGGCGGCCTGCGCTGGCGCGTGTTCTCGCGCGCAAGCCGGAGGCGGACGGCTCGCACCCGCTGGTGGTCGAATCGGCGCTCGCCGCAGCCGACCCTGACCCTGCCGCCCGGCGACTACGTCGTCCATGTCGCTTTCGGCCTCGCCAGCGCGGCCAAGCGCCTGACCCTCGGGCCCGAGGAGTGCGCGACGAACGCCTGCCGATCGCGGCGGGCGCGCTTGAGGATCGGCGGCGCGCTCGGCGACAAGCCGATCGATCCGTCCAAGTCGTCGCTCGCGATCTACGTGCCCGAGCGCAACAAGCCGCAAGCCAAGCTCGTCTACGCCAAGGCGAAGGCGGGCGAGGTCATCGGCGTGCCCGAGGGCGCCTATCATATCGTCTCGACCTATCTCGACACGGTCGGCGTCGGCTCGCTCGGCGTCGGCGCGCCCGGGCGGCGGCGCCGGCGCGCCCGTGCCGTCCAACTCGATCGTCAGCGCCGACATCAAGGTCGCCTCCGGCAAGATCGCCGACGTCACGCTGCGCCACCGCTGCGCGATGCTGACGCTCAAGCTGGTCAACAAGCCCGGCGGCGAGGCGCTCGCCAACACGACCTTCACCGTGCTGACGCCCGGGCGGCGACATCATCCGCGAACTCATGGGCGCGTTTCCCTCGCTGGTGCTGGCCGAAGGCGAATACGCCGTCATCGCCCGGCACGACGCCAAGACCTATCAATCGACCTTTCACGGTCCAGACAGGTATGGACCGCGACGTCGAAGTCGTTGCAAAAGAGCGACGACCAACTCAGGGGCAGTGACGGCGATGCAGACCTTTTTCGTTCAGATCAAATGCGCGCTCGGCCGCACCTACGAGGTCGCGAGCGCGCTGGCCGAAGCGGAGATCGCCTCGGAGATCTATTCGATCGCCGGCGATTTCGACATTCTCGCCAAGTTCTATGTCGAGCGCGACGTCGACATCGGCCATTTCGTCGGCCAGAAGGTGCAGACGATCCCCGGCATCGTCGACACCCGCACGATCATCACCTTCCGGGCTTTCTGAGACGCGCTCGCCACAGGATTGTCCATGCGCCTGGCTGCGCTCCTCGCCGCTGCCCGCTCGCTGCCGGCGCCGCCCGCGGCCGAGGAGCCGCTTCCTGTTCGACGCGCTGCGCGCCGCCGACCTACCGCATCGCCTGGGACCGGCTGATGAAGCACGTGCAGCCGACGCCGGACTGGCTCGTCCAGTTCAACAAGAATTTCGACGGCGTCGCCGGCCAGATCATGCCGCGTCACGATCGACGGCAAGCCCTACGAGCTGTCCTTCGTCTGCAAGCCGCGGACTGCGCGGGCCACAAGTTCGACGTGCTGTTCGACGCCGGCGGCGCGCGCGCCTTCGGGGCGCTCGGCGGCAAGGACAACGCGCCGGCCTATTTCGGCGCGCCGTCCCCGGCCGAGCAGGAGGCGCTGGCGAAGGCGCTCAGCCCGGTCGCCGCCGCCGAGGCGGCTCAGCCCAAGTCGCGAATAGCCGAGCGGCTCGCCCGCGGGGTCGGCCAGCCTCGTAATCCGGGCCCTTCGCCCTGCACATAGGCCGGGCCGACGGAACCTTGCCGCGCGCGCCGGGATGTCGAGCACATAGGTCGGCATGGCGAGGCCCGAGAGGCGCCGGCGCAGCTCGCGCATCAGCGCCTGACCCTGCGCGAGCGTCGAGGCGCAGATGCGCGGTGCCCGGCGCCATATCGGGATGGTGGAGGTAATAGGGCTTCACCCGCGTCTCGACGAAGCCGCGCATCAGCGCCTCCAGCGTGCCGACGTCGTCGTTGACGCCCTTCAGCAGCACGCTCTGGCTGACCACGCGACGCCCGCCTCGATCAGCCGGCGGCAGGCGGCGCGCGCGTCGGCCGTCAGTTCGCGCGGATGGTTGGCGTGGAGCGCGACATAGACGGCTTTGTCGTGGCCCGCCGTCAGCGCCGCGCCAGCGCCGGCGTCACGCGCTCGGGCGCGGCGACGGGCAGGCGCGTATGCCAGCGCAACACCTTCACATGCGGGATCGGCGCGAGCGCGCGCGTCGACCGCGGCGAGCCGGCGCGGCGAAAGCGCCAGCGGATCGCCGCCGGTCAGCACGACTTCCCAGATCTGCGGGCGCGCGCGGATATAGGCGAGCGCGGCGGCGAAGGCCGCCTCGTCGAGCGCCGGCCCGCCGGGACCGACGCTCTCGCGCCGGAAGCAGAAGCGGCAATAGACCGCGCAGACCGAGACCAGCTTCAGCAGCACGCGGTCGGGATAGCGATGCACGAGGCCGCGCATCGGGCTCTTCAGCTCGTCGCCGATCGGA